>NZ_VJZT01000003.1:258180-372919 GCF_007097245.1 Flavobacterium restrictum
CACGTTCATAAAAATAGATTGAAAGGAAATACTAGGGTTGAAAGGTTAGGAATTACAACAATTCATAATTCATAATTCACAATTCATAATAAATTGGGGGATTAGCTCAGCTGGCTAGAGCGCCTGCCTTGCACGCAGGAGGTCAACGGTTCGACTCCGTTATTCTCCACAAACGCTATTAGCCATTGGCTTTTAGTATTTAGCAAAAAGCCAAAGCCAAGTGCCAAAAGCCAATAGCTAAAATAAAGTTCATTGACATATTGAGATAAGAAATAATAAAAAGTAGAAAGCATTGTTTTTAGCCATTGGCTATTAGCAATTAGCTTGGAAGCTAGAGGCGAATAGCCAATAGCCAAGAGCTGTACAATAAGCAAAATAAGGGCGTATGGGGGATGCCTTGGCTCTCAGAGGCGATGAAAGGCGTGATAAGCTGCGAAAAGCTACGGGGACGGGCACACACCGATTGATCCGTAGATACCTGAATGGGGCAACCCACTATGTTGAAGACATAGTACACCGATAGGTGGGCAAACCCGCTGAACTGAAACATCTAAGTAGGCGGAGGAGAAGAAAACAAAAGTGATTCCGTAAGTAGTGGCGAGCGAACGCGGATTAGCCCAAACCAGAGTTGTTACGGCAATTTTGGGGTTGTAGGACCACGACATTTTATGCACAAAGAATTAGAATCTACTGGAAAGTAGAGCCAAAGAGAGTGATAGCCTCGTATAAGTAATAAGTGTAATAGATAGTGGTATCCTGAGTAGGGCGGGACACGAGAAATCCTGTCTGAATTTGGCGGGACCATCCGCTAAGGCTAAATACTCCTGAGAGACCGATAGTGAACCAGTACCGTGAGGGAAAGGTGAAAAGAACCGTGAATAACGGAGTGAAATAGATCCTGAAACCATACGCTTACAAGCGGTCGGAGCCCTTTCGTGGGGTGACGGCGTGCCTTTTGCATAATGAGCCTACGAGTTAACGTTGCTGGCAAGGTTAAGTGGTTAAGCCACGGATCCGTAGCGAAAGCGAGTCTGAATAGGGCGCTTTAGTCAGTAGTGTTAGACGCGAAACCGTGTGATCTACCCATGGGCAGGATGAAGCGCTGGTAACACAGTGTGGAGGTCCGAACCGGTTGACGTTGAAAAGTCTTCGGATGACCTGTGGGTAGGGGTGAAAGGCCAATCAAACTCGGAAATAGCTCGTACTCCCCGAAATGCATTTAGGTGCAGCGTCGTGGTTTAGTTATATAGAGGTAGAGCTACTGATTGGATGCGGGGGCTTCACCGCCTACCAATTCCTGACAAACTCCGAATGCTATATAATATACACGACAGTGAGGGCTTGGGTGCTAAGGTCCAAGTCCGAGAGGGAAAGAACCCAGACCATCAGCTAAGGTCCCCAAATATATGTTAAGTTGAAAGAACGAGGTTTGTCTGCCCAGACAGCTAGGATGTTGGCTTGGAAGCAGCCATTCATTTAAAGAGTGCGTAACAGCTCACTAGTCGAGCGGACGAGCATGGATAATAATCGGGCATAAACATATTACCGAAGCTATGGATTTTGTATTTATTTACAAAGTGGTAGGGGAGCATTCTATCAGGGTAGAAGGTTTTTCGTAAGGAGAGCTGGACTGGATAGAAAAGAAAATGTAGGCATAAGTAACGATAATGCGGGCGAGAAACCCGCACACCGAAAGACTAAGGTTTCCACAGCTATGCTAATCAGCTGTGGGTTAGTCGGGACCTAAGGCGAACCCGAAAGGGACAGTCGATGGACAACGGGTTAATATTCCCGTACTAGTTATAATTGTGATGGGGTGACGGAGTGATGAAAGCGCCGCGAACTGACGGAATAGTTCGTTGAAGTACCTACCTATAAGACCCGCAGGCAAATCCACGGGTTTTGGGGAAATACGATAGTACTCGGAGACTTCGGTTAAAGAGATAGTGCGCCTAAGGGCTTCCAAGAAAAACCTCTAAACTTCAGATTATAAGTACCCGTACCGCAAACCGACACAGGTAGTCGAGGAGAGAATCCTAAGGTGCTCGAGAGATTCATGGCTAAGGAATTAGGCAAAATAGACCCGTAACTTCGGGAGAAGGGTCGCCAGCAGCAATGCTGGCCGCAGTGAAGAGGTCCAGGCGACTGTTTATCAAAAACACAGGGCTCTGCAAAATCGTAAGATGAAGTATAGGGCCTGACACCTGCCCGGTGCTGGAAGGTTAAGTGGAGATGTTATGGGCAACCAGAAGCATTGAAATGAAGCCCCAGTAAACGGCGGCCGTAACTATAACGGTCCTAAGGTAGCGAAATTCCTTGTCGGGTAAGTTCCGACCTGCACGAATGGTGTAACGATCTGGACACTGTCTCAGCCATGAGCTCGGTGAAATTGTAGTAACGGTGAAGATGCCGTTTACCCGCAGTGGGACGAAAAGACCCTGTGCACCTTTACTATAGCTTAGTATTGACCTTGGATAAATGATGTGTAGGATAGGTTGGAGACTGTGAAGTGGCGTCGCTAGGCGTTGTGGAGTCATTGTTGAAATACAACCCTTTGTTTATCTGAGGCCTAACCCCATTTTGTGGGGGACATTGCTTGGTGGGTAGTTTGACTGGGGTGGTCGCCTCCAAAAGAGTAACGGAGGCTTCTAAAGGTTCCCTCAGTACGCTTGGTAACCGTGCGTAGAGTGCAATGGCATAAGGGAGCTTGACTGAGAGACATACAGGTCGATCAGGTACGAAAGTAGAGCATAGTGATCCGGTGGTTCCGCATGGAAGGGCCATCGCTCAAAGGATAAAAGGTACGCCGGGGATAACAGGCTGATCTCCCCCAAGAGCTCATATCGACGGGGGGGTTTGGCACCTCGATGTCGGCTCGTCACATCCTGGGGCTGGAGAAGGTCCCAAGGGTTGGGCTGTTCGCCCATTAAAGTGGCACGCGAGCTGGGTTCAGAACGTCGTGAGACAGTTCGGTCTCTATCTACTGTGGGCGCAAGAAATTTGAGTGGATCTGATTCTAGTACGAGAGGACCGAATTGGACAAACCTCTGGTGTATCTGTTGTTCCGCCAGGAGCATGGCAGAGTAGCTACGTTTGGAAGGGATAAGCGCTGAAAGCATATAAGCGCGAAACCCACCACAAGATGAGATTTCTTTTAAGGATCGTGGGAGATGACCACGTTGATAGGCTATAGATGTAAAGGCAGTAATGTCATAGTCGAGTAGTACTAATAATCCGTAAGCTTATGTACACCCTTTTCCCCACATTACGGTGTGGGGGAGAAACTTTCTAGATCCTTACAGGATGACAATTTATATTCTTTATCTCAATATGTTAAGATATTATTGCAATTACGAGTTCGAAATTACGAATTACGACTTGCAAATGATTGCCCAAAGCAATTATAACCTCTTAAGGTGGTTATTGCGGCGGGGCTCACCTCTTCCCATCCCGAACAGAGTAGTTAAGCCCGCCTGCGCAGATGGTACTGCAGTTATGTGGGAGAGTATGTCGTCGCCTTTCTTTAGAAAAACCCCTCATCAAATGATGAGGGTTTTTTTGTTTTATAGCTATGACTGGCAACCGGATCGTTGTGTACTTCGTATCAATCCCAAAACCTGTGGAGCGATAAAAATTAAGCATAAATAGTAGTTAATCTAAAAAGGAAGAATTCTATATTTCTGACTCCTCTAAATTGAGATCTAAATGCTTTTATTTTAGTATTGAATGATTACTTACGATGTATTTGTACTCCTGTCATCAAAATAATTTAATATGGTTTGGGGATGATTCATTATGGTTGTACAAGAAATGACGACTTCTAGCCAGTAATGGAATAAGAGTATCCCTATTGGTAAAGACTTTGGATTTGAAACCTTTGATTGTTTTTCTTGACTTTTTCCATAGCTTCATTTTCCTGATCTATTGCTTTCCACTGGTATTTGGTTCTTATTTTTTTAAACACTGCTGTAGCTGTTTTTAAACGTGAATTTAGTAAAGAAGTATTACGAATTCCAAAATTAAATAAAACTAATCAGTAAAACGATTGGTAACATGAGTTGCGTTTGGTAAATATTTCTTGGCAATTAGTCACATATTTTCTGCCATATTTAGAGTGATTTGTGTGACTAGTTTTTTTTTAAAAGAGGCTTTTTCAATGATTGCAATTACCGTTTCGGTGTAAGTTGTAACCATTGCTACTTTAGCTCTTTTTCTATCTTTGGCAACTTTGTTTGTTAAAATGGTATATTCCATTGTATAAGGAGGTTTTGTCTATTGATGAACATTTTCAATATTTCTAGAGGAAAGCTGCCATTTTTTTGCCTATTTTTTTAATACCAAATTTTAAAATCGCCTAAAAATCCTTGTATTGATTTTGTAAATTTTTACTGCTAATACCATAGAATGAGCTTATGGCATTGCAATCATTTTCTTGGAATGCATTGATTTTTTAAATAAATAAGTTCTTTATTTTAGTATTTGGTTTGTAAAATTAAATCAGACAGTGATTAGATTAATTATTTATTATTCAATTGTATAGTTTTTTGTATCTATTTCGCTTAATGAAAAATAACCTAGCGGATAATTGGTTGTCGTCGTGGTATTAATTATATTTCCTCGAACAGTTGCTGGTGGAGATTGAAATGGACTCCCGCCTGTATTTCCTGCAATGCTGACTAATACGCTCATGTAATTAAAGTATTGTTTAGATATCCCAAAATGGGTGATTTCGAGTTTATCGCCTGCTTTTAAATTGTCATTCTGCGAAATACTGAAAAATTCATTGCCATCAAAAAAAGCATCTTCATCCGTATAATAATTAGATTTTAACTGATTAGAATAGACATATTTGTACAAATAATAGTTAGCCTCACTAGCGGGGTCATTATAAAAAGCTTTGATTTCTATGTCTTTACCTGTAAAACCACCTTGATTATTTTGTACAATTTTGGTTATTGGTGTTACTGCTTTTAATGTTTCGGTAGCGGTGTAGGTTTCGTTTTTATTGATGATAGTTAAGGTGTAAGTTTCGTTAAGTACAGGCTTAAAATTAGAACATACGTATTCGCCCGTTTTTGGAATTTCTACAAATGTAAAAACGGTATTACTACTGTTGGTAACCCGAACGATTGCTCCAGAAACTTTTGGAACTTCCGTGCTATAAAAATCTGTTGTGGTGGTTAATTTAATCTTCTGTTTGCTTCCAGAAGTACCTTTTTGCCAGTTGATAGCTGCCTCAACCACTAGTTTTGGTGCGGCTGTATCTAAATCCAAAGGAATTACTTCTTCGCAACTAAAGAGCATTAAGGCAAGTATACTGATGAGTAATACTGTTATTTTTTTCATGTAAATTAAAATTTAAAATTATAACTAACTGCGGGTACAATACCAAAAATGGATGTTTTTACAGCTTCGTTACTGCCGGTATCTACATTTTGTCTGAAATTGATTGAAGCTGCGTTTTTACGATTATAAATGTTGTAAATACTAAAAACCCATTCGCCTTTGCAGTTTCGATTTGCATTTTTTCGAGGCGTTAATGTGGCAGCAATGTCAAGGTGGTGGTAAGTGGGAAGGCGATTTTCGTTTCGCAAACCATAACTAGGAACTGTTATTCCCAAGTACTCGTATTGTCCCTCTGGATAGGTTACTGGCTGCCCCGTTTGAAGGGCAAAATTAGCACCAAAAGACCATTTTTCGTTCAACGTATAGGAACTGGTAATAGCAATATTGTGCAATTTATCGTAAACGGAATTGTACCATTGTCCGTTGTTAATCCCCGATTCTATTGGTGTTCTACCTGGGGTTTGTTGTTGTGATTTGGATAAGGTGTACGAAATCCAACCGTTGAGTTTGCCTTCGTTTTTCTTGAGTATGATTTCGAGACCGTAAGCACGCATTCTTCCGTTTAAAATTACTTGCTCAATCGCTTTGTTAGCAATCAAATTTGCCCCATCAATATAATCGAGTCTGTTCTTTATTTTTTTGTAATAGGTTTCTACTTCCAAGGAATAGGCGCCTTCTTTGAAATTTTTGAAATAACCCAATGCTACCTGATCTCCTATTTGAGGTTGAATATACTTGTCGCTTGGAGTCCAAACATCGAGTGGAGTAGGCGAGGAAGTATTCGAAATTAATTGTAAATATTGTACCAAGCGGTTGTAACTGGCTTTTACGGATTGGTCATCATTGAATTGATACACTGCCGAAAAGCGGGGTTCTAGGTAATTGAAACTTTTGATTACTTTGTTTTTATCATAAAATTGTGTGCTCGTGGGTGTTGCTTTTTCATAAAGTTGCAAATCCGAATTGAATGTGACAGGATTGTTGTTCTCGTAACTATTTACTGTTGAAGCACCCAAACGATAAAACA
Source organism: Flavobacterium restrictum (assembly GCF_007097245.1). Lineage (GTDB taxonomy): Bacteria > Bacteroidota > Bacteroidia > Flavobacteriales > Flavobacteriaceae > Flavobacterium > Flavobacterium restrictum. The sequence goes on from NZ_VJZT01000003.1 coordinate 264,554, forward strand.
TACTGTAACGAAGACCATAGGAAAGTGTTATTTTTTTTGAAATATCTTGATCGGCACTAATATACAAGGCGGGTTCAAAAGCGTATTTTTTGTCCAATTGATCGGCATTAATTCCCGATTCAGCAGTAGAAGGGACAATTGTTCCTGGATTAAAATCATAATAAATGGCATTGACACCATAATTGAGTTTGAATTTATCCGAAAGATAATGCTTAAAATCGTATTTAATATTGTAGTTTTTGATGCCTGAATCCCATTTGAATCCAACAAAATCTAAATCCAAACCATAATAATAATCGCTATAAATTAAGGATAAATTTGAAAATAGCTTTTCCGAAAATAGGTGATTCCAACGTAAGTTTAGCGTTGCATTCCCATAAATGTTGGTAAAACTTTTGTTGAGACTAAAAACATCTCGACCAAAATAACCCGATAAATACAAATTATTATTTGGATTGAGTTTGTAGCTTAATTTCGTATTCAGATCATAAAAATAGGCAGAATTGTCTTTTTGGTCTTTGGATAATTTCAGGAATAAATGCGCATAAGAGGCTCGTCCGCCAATTAAGAATGATCCTTTATCCTTGACCAATGGGCCTTCGGCTAGGATTCTACTGGTGATGAGTCCGATACCACCATTTACATGAAAACCTTTGCTATTACCATCTTTTTGATAAATGTCTAAAACAGAGGACGCTCTTCCACCAAAACGAGCTGGAATACCGCCTTTGTATAGTTTTAAATCCTTAATAGCATCTGGATTAAAAACCGAGAAAAACCCAAAAACGTGTGAGGAATTAAAAATGGTAGCCTCATCTAATAAAATTAAATTTTGATCGGCACCGCCACCTCGAACATTAAATCCCGAAGCGCCTTCGCCAGCATTAGTAACTCCTGGAAGCAATAAAATAGATTTGATTACATCGACTTCGCCAAGGACAACTGGCATTTTTTTGATAGTCGCAATCGAGAGTTTATTGACGCTCATTTCTGGTTTTCGGATGTCCGTTTTTGTCCGATCATTGGTAACTATGACTTCTTTCAATACATTTTCCTCGCTATTTAATTGGAAGTTGTATTTGGTATTTTGATTCAAATCGACAATCTGTTTTATCGTTTGAAAACCCAATGCGGAAATTTCAATTTCGTAACTATCTTTTGGAACCGTAATCGAATAAAAACCATATTCATTGGTGGTTACACCTGATTTTAATTTGGGAATAAAAACGTTGACTCCTATCAGGGTTTCGTTGCTGTTCTTGTCGGTAATTGTTCCGCTTAAGGTTGTTTTTTGCTTGTTTATTTCGGCAGTATTTTTTTCTTGCGAAAAAAGAACTGTAAAAATTAATGACAAAAAGGTTGCGTAAATGTATTTTGGTTTCAAATTCATGCCATTTTTATTAATTTATAAAGTAAACGATTCTTTGCTAGATTTGTTACAAAAACAAATGTTAAGGTAAGGTTAATGCATTCAAAGAGGAACTCAAAGGTACTTTTTTTAAAGATGTTATGAGATTGCCATCCAATTACTTTCTACCAATAGTTATTTTTTTTGGAATGTTTTTTTTTATTTGGTCTTTAAAATAGTATGCAATAGAAGTATGGAAACTTTAAGCAATTAATTTGATATTATAATTTTTCGGTAGCGTTTTTCTTTTTTAGAACGCCACTCACACGATACAATAAAAAGATGGATAGTAGCGAGATAAAAATAATAATAATTCCCAATGTATCGTAATGTTCTAGTGGGCTCCATTTGTTTTTTTGTACCACAATTGTTCCTGCAAAAGCAGCTGCAATACCTCCTGCTATTTGTTGCAATGAGGAGTTAATACTCATAAAAGCACCTCTATCTTCGGCAACAGGAATTGCGGTTACTAGTGCTGTAGACGGTACCATACGACTCATAATTCCCATCATCATTAGTACATTTAAAATGGCAACTAACCATAGTGGCGTCTCCCCAAGATTAGTATAAATACCTATCATAACCATTGCCCAAATGGAGGCAAATGCAAATATTTTGAACTTGTCTATTGTATCGCTTAATTTCCCTATTAACGGCATTACAATCAATGAGGACAAGCCCGCAATCATAAATATTATAGGCAATTGTTGTTGGGTAATGTGCAAATTATTAATGGCAAATGCACTACCAAAAGGCATCATCATAAAGCCACCAATCGAGAGTAAAGCGGTAGCTGTAAACCCAATTCGGTATTCCTTTTTGGCAATAGTGTGCATCAAATGGGTAAACGCTGATTTTTCTTGTTGAATAGCGAGATGTGCAGTAATAGGTTTTAATTTAAGGGCAATTGCAACCGCAACAATTCCTGCCATTGCGGCTACCCATAAAAACGGGGCGTGCCAACCCCAAGCATTGGCAAGATATAGCCCAATTGGGATGCCTAAAATTTGGCTTGCACCAAAACCCATTTGCACAAAACCCATAACCCGACCTCGTTGATGAATTGTAAACAAATCAGCAACTATAGCCATAGAAATCGAACCAATTACACCGCCAAATAATCCTGTGACGATTCGTGCAATCAATAATAAAGGATAGGAAGTGACTATGCCACATAGAATTGTACCAGAGATAAAACCAATATAGAAAAACAATAAGAGTTTTTTTCGGTCAAATTTATCAGCGAATCCTGCTGTGAGTAATCCCGAAATTCCAGCGCTAAACGCATAAGCCGAAACCACTAAACCAAAACTGGAGGGTTTTAAATCGAGTGTTTTCATTAAAATATCGCCCAATGGGGACATGACCATAAAATCCAGTATTACAGTAAATTGCGTTACGGCTAGTATAAAAACAGCAAATTTTTGATAGCCTGTAAATGGGATTGCTTGTGGTTTTTGTTCTTTCATTTTTTGTATGATTATTGTAAAGGTTTACACTCAAAATCGTGAAGATTTAGGAGTGTTATTATTTGTTCTTCGGATAGGGTTTCGCTTACAATTCGTAACACACAATCGATGTCTTCTTGGTCAATATTCCATTCTAAAACTGCTGGATTTTTATCCAATGGGGACATTATTTTTTGCTTGTCCGTTTCTGTTTTTATATTGGTCACAAATACCAATATGTTCTCTAAAGATTTTTCCATAGTTGATTTTTTTAGGGAGTCAATGCTTTTAGTACCAATTCGAATGTTTCGTCTGCTATTGTTTGAGTGAGTTTAAAGGGGCCTCCGCCAAAATTCTTGCCTTCGTTTTCAAAACGCAATAATGAGTACAAAGGGCCATAGGCAATACTCCAAAATACTTCTACTGATACGGGAAGTAATTCTTTCTTGGCAATTGCATTTTTAAAAAAGGAATTCATTATGATTTTGAAATCGGATAAGCTTTCTTCCAGAATGTAGTCTCTGTAACTCGAGTGACTCAAGAGTTCCCAACAAGCTACATGCAACGGGTATTTTAATGCAAATCGTGCTCTGTTTTCCCACTGTTTGCGTAAACCTTCTTTAAAAGGCATAGTTGGCGAAAAATCTTTTCCCATTTCACTAAAGAAACTATGTCCAATTTCGATTCCTATTTTTTTTATCAAGTCGTCTTTATCCGTATAATAAATGTACAGAGTGGCTACAGATACACCGCTTTCTTTGGCCAAGCGATTCATTCCAAATCCTTCAATGCCCAGTTTTACAAGTATTTCAATAGCTTTTTGTTTTACAATCTCCTCTTTGTTGGTATCTCTTGTTCGCATGGTTTTTATTTTAAACGAGACAAAAATAATAATTATAAATGAATGTTCGTTTATTTATAAAAAAATAATTTAATTTTAAGAAAGATAGGGGGGAATCGTTCAGTACAAATGCTTTAAAACAAAAAGTTAGCCACGAATTTCACAACCTCAAAAACTGCACAAATTCAGCAACAGAGGAAGAAATTCGTGTAATTTAATTTTAATTACAATCAAATTCGTGATTATTTGTGAAATTCGGGACTAAAAATCTATAAAGGCGTTTGTCCTTTATAATAGTATTGGTTCGCCAAATGCGCAACAGAAACAAATTTTGTTGCGCATTTATTATGGTTTATAAAAGTATGTTAAACTGCTTTTTTACCATGGGCTTATTCCTGTTTCATCCTCAATGTCGTTGCTGAAATATTTTCCAGTTGGATCATTTTCGCCCGTAAGGGTATGTTTAATGATGAAGCTTGCTGCACTTTCGACTGTTCCAGGACCACTAAAATGGTTAAAATCGGTTGCGGTGTAACCTGGGTCGATTGCATTTACTTTGAACCCCAAATCTTTAAGTTCATACGACAATACAATAGTGTAAGCGTTCAAAGCGGCCTTTGAAGTTCCGTAGCTTGCGGTTTTAAAAGGATAGTACTTCCAATTTGGGTCGCTGTGTAAGGTCAATGAGCCCAATCCCGATGTGATATTGCTGATTCTTGGGCTATCGGACTTTTTGAGCAATTCTAAAAATGCTTGTGTAACACTGATTACGCCAAAAAAATTAATATCGAATACTTTTTGAATGTCTTCAATGGAGGTGTCCAATGTGTGTTGTGGGTTTGTGCCAAGAATTCCCGCATTGTTGATTAAAATATCCAATTTGCTTTGCTCTTTTTCCACTATGGTTTTGGCAGACAAAATAGAATCAATACTAGTCACATCAATTTGAATTGCTTTGATGTTTTTATACCCATTTTCGGTTAATTCTTTTACAACTGCTTCGCCTTTTTCAAGGTCACGAGTACCTAAATAAACGAATAATCCTTTTTCTGAAAGTTGTTTTGCTGTTTCCAAGCCAATGCTTCTATTGGCTCCTGTAATTAATACGGTTTTCATTTTTATCATTTTAAAATTAATGAGGCAAAATTGCAACCTTTAATAAGCAAATCATTTGTCATTTGGCAAAAAGCAATTTATCGAATGTTTTTTCTAATTCGGCTCAACGATGATTGCGTAATTCCGAGATACGACGACACGTAAGAAAGCGGAACCCGATTGACAACATTGGGATATATTTCCAGAAATTTTAAATAACGCTCCGTAGCATCTTCGGTAACCAATGGACTTCTTCGTGCTACTTTTTGCATCAAAGCTTTTGAAATGATTTTATGTACAATCGTATCCCAGCCCACGATAGTATCGAGCAGTTCCTGCCAATCGGTTTTTGAAAAAACTAGTAGCCTGCAATCCGTAACGGCTTGCACATAAGCCGAGGAGCAAATCTCATTGTCAAAACTCTCAAAATCTACGACAAGATTGTTTTCTTCGATGAAATATTTGGTGACTTCCTCGCCTTTGTTATTGTAGTAGCAAACACGGGTTATTCCGTCTATAACAAAGCCTACTTGTCGAGAAATTTTGCCGGCTTCCGAAAAGTACTCGTCTTTTTGAAGGTTTAATTCTGTTGCTTTCTTTGCAATTAAGTCGATTTGTTGTGGGTTTAAATTTCCAAATTGCAGTAAGTATTCTATAAGTGTTTTCATTTTGGAAAGGTATTTAAAGTTTTTTTTACTGTATTTGTCATTTGGCAAAAAAGTTTTTGAGATTTATGGAATGCCGTCTAAATTTTTAAATGCGAACAATTAGTATTGGTATAAATCAATTGATAATTCTAATTTTTTTATTGTAACGTTTTTGTTAAAAAAGTAATTACCTTTAATCGAATGGGTTCTGCATCGAACAAAACGCCATAATGAGGAGCGTCCTTAACAATAATAACTTCGTTTGATACGCCAGAAAGTGTTAGCCAAGAACTTAATAATATCGATTCATTAGGCGGAACGGATTCGTCTTTTTCGCCATGAATAATTAAAAAAGGGGGATCATTTTTATCTACATAGGTTACGGGATTGGCAATTTTTGCTAAATCAGGTCTTGCTATTGGCGAGGCACCTAATAGGACTGCTTCGGGGGATTTAGAGTTGTCTATTCCGCCTTTTGCCATTGCTTGACTTATTAATTCGGATGGACCATAAAAATCAACAACCGCTTTTATTTTGAATGATTTTTTAGCATTTGGAGTGATGAAAGTGGTGATTCCATTGTTTTGCGAAAGTGCCAATAGCGAAGCCAAATGCCCGCCTGCCGAAAATCCTATGATTCCAAATTTGTTTCGGTCAAGATGGTAGGTATTGGCATTTTGGTACAAATACTCAACTGCCAGATTACAATCTTGAATTTGAGCCGGAAAAATGGCTTGTGTACTTTGTCTATAATCAATAGAAGCTATTGCGAAACCACTTTTCAAAAGGGCTTGAATGGTGTTTTTCATATAATTCATATCGGCATATTTATCGTTCATCATCCATGCGCCTCCATGTACCCAAATGATGAGTGGTAGGTTTGCTTTGGCGTTAGCTGGCAAATAAATATCTAGCTTGTGTTTTTGCAAAGTATCATGGACATATGCAATGTTGCTGTGCAAAATTGTGCCTTGTGGAAACAAATCGAGAACTGGATTTGTTGATTGCGCCAAAGCGAAAATTGAAAAAAAGAGCAGTATGCTCGTGACACGTGTGGTTTTAAAATTCATAGTGTTTGGTTTTTTAATTGTAAATGTATTTTTTTTGATTGCAAATGGAATGATAATTAAATGAATCATATAATGCTTGTATTTCTTAATTTAAAAGGATAAATCATAATTTTAGAAATTCTAGTTTGCCTCCAACAATAAAGTTTCAAAATAGAATTCCCCCAAAAAAAAAGACAACCGTTTCCAGTTGTCTTCATAAGTATAGTATTATTTGAATTAAGCTATTTTAGCTAAAATGGCTTTAAAAGTAGCACTCGGACGCATTGCTTTTTCGGTCAATTCAGGATTAGGTTGGTAATGACCACCTATGGCTTGCGGTTTGCCTTGGGCGCCAATTAATTCCGCATTTATTTTTGTTTCATTTTGTTCAAAATCAGTAGCGATTGGTATGAAAATAGCTTTCAAATCAGCATTTTTGTCTTGTGCAGCCAAGGCTTCGGCCCAGTACATTGTTAAATAGAAATGAGAACCACGATTGTCAATTTCACCTATTTTACGGGCTGGAGATTTATCGTTTGCCAAGAATTTTTCGGTAGCTACATCTAGCGTTTCGGCTAGAATAAGGGCTTTGGCGTTGTTTAACGTTTGTCCTAAATGTTCTAATGAAGCCCCTAAAGCAAGAAATTCGCCTAACGAATCCCAACGCAAATAGCCTTCTGCCGAAAATTGTTCTACGTGTTTTGGAGCGGATCCACCAGCGCCAGTTTCGAACAATCCACCACCATTCATTAACGGAACGATAGACAACATTTTGGCAGAGGTTCCCACTTCAAGAATTGGGAATAAATCCGTCAAATAATCACGCAATACATTTCCTGTTACGGATATGGTGTCTAATCCTTTGATGATACGCTCTAATGTATAATTTGTGGCTTCGATAGGATTTAAAATCTGAATGTCTAAACCAGTTGTATCATAATCGTTCAGGTATTTTTTTACTTTAATGATTAGCTCTCTGTCATGCGCTCTTTGGTCGTCTAACCAAAAAACGGCAGGAGTGTCAGACAAACGAGCTCTGTTTACAGCAAGTTTTACCCAGTCCTGAATAGGAGCATCTTTGGCTTGACACATTCTAAAAATATCTTTGGCTTCAACGGTTTGTTCCATAAGGATAGTGCCATTGGTGTCAACCACACGCACCACTCCGTCTGCTTTCATTTGGAATGTTTTGTCATGAGAACCGTATTCTTCGGCTTTTTGAGCCATCAAACCTACGTTAGGAACACTTCCCATAGTTGTTGGGTCAAAAGCACCGTGTTTTTTACAAAAATCAATTGTTGCGGTATACACTCCAGCATAACAACGGTCTGGAATAATAGCTACAGTATCTTGTTGCTTTCCGTCTTTATTATACATTTGCCCGGATGTGCGAATCATGGCAGGCATTGACGCATCTACAATCACATCCGATGGAACTTGCAAATTGGTAATTCCTTTATCCGAATTTACCATGGCTAATGCAGGGCCATTTTCGATGGCTTGGTTAATGGCTGCTTCTACAGCTGCTTGCAAAGGATTTCCAGCAATTTTGGCATAAATATCGCCTAAACCATTTCGGGTGTCGATATTTAATTCGGTAAATAAAGCGGCATATTTTTCGAAAACTGCGGCAAAATAGACTTCAACAATAGCTCCAAAAATAATAGGATCCGATACCTTCATCATGGTTGCTTTCAAGTGAACCGAAAGTAATATGTTTTTTTCCTTGGCAGCAGCAATGGTTTTTGCAACAAAACTTTTCAAAGCGTTCAAGTTCATTACAGAGCTGTCGATAATTTCTTCGGCTTTTAATGGTGTGCTAGCTTTAAGAACTGTTGTCGTACCATCTTTCGCTACGAATTCAATTTTTACATCAGTAGGTTCTGCTACAGTAATCGATTTTTCGCTTCCGTAAAAATCCCCGCTTTCCATAGACGCTACGTATGTTTTGGAATCAGCTGACCATGCTCCCATGGAATGTGGGTTTGCTTTAGCATAATTTTTTACCGCTTTTGGAGCTCTTCGATCCGAGTTTCCTTCGCGTAAAACGGGATTTACAGCGGAACCTAAAATTTTAGAATACTTATTTTTGATACTTTTTTCTTCGTCATTTTGTGGTTCTTCAGGGTAATTAGGCAATGCGTAACCGTGCGATTGTAACTCGGCAATAGCAGCTTTTAATTGCGGTACCGATGCCGAAACATTGGGTAATTTTATAATATTTGCTTCTGGAGTTGTAGCCAGTTGTCCTAATTCTAATAAGGAATCTCCTGTTCGTTGGTCTTCTTTTAAAAATTCAGGAAAGTTAGCAATAATACGTCCTGCAAGAGAAATATCTCGGGTTTCAATTTCTATATCCGAAGTGGCTGTAAAGGCTTGAACGATTGGTAAAAAAGAATAAGTTGCCAATAAAGGCGCTTCATCAGTAAGGGTGTAAAAAATTTTTGCTTTTTGTGTCATTTTTTTATTTTTATAATCTAAATCAAGGTTAATAGTATCTTATTTTAGTTTTTTATAAAAAAATAAGGCGAACAAAGATATGAAAATCAGTTCTAAAAGGATGCTGATTCCTTAAGAAAAACACGAATTTTAAGATTAATAACGTGTTATTCGGAATTTGTTATTTTTATAAGCCTTAAAATCACAAATCGTGAATTTTGGAACTAAATTCCAAAAAAAAAGTCCCGACAATGTCAGGACTTTTATAATAAAAAGAGGAATTACTATCTTCTTTTATCTTTAATTTTTGCTTTTTTACCAGTAAGTTCTCTAAAATAGAAAATTCTAGCTCTACGAACAGCACCTTTTTTGTTGATTTCAACTTTTTGTAACGCTGGCAAGTTTACTGGGAAGATACGCTCTACTCCAATTGCACCTGACATTTTACGGATTGTAAAAGTTTCTGTATTAGCAGAACCTCTTCTTTGAATTACAACTCCTTTAAAAAACTGTGTTCTTGTTTTTTCGCCCTCTTTAATTTCGTAGTACACAGTTATTGTGTCTCCGGCTCCAAATACAGGGAAATCTTTTCTTGTTACAAATTCGTCTTTAACGAATTTCATTAAATCTGCCATGATAATTACTTTAATATGGTTGTAATAGAGCAACATTCACGGTTTTCGCCAGAGGTTGGTCTAATTTGGGTGCAAAAGTAGAGAATAATTTTGAGTTATGATATAAATTATAAATTTTTTATTAGCTTCTGACAAGGCTTTTAAAATTTAAAATGCAACATTTAAAATAAATTTTTAATCTTCAAGTAAATCCGGTCTTCTATTCTTGGTGTGTTCATAAGCCGTGTCTTCTCGCCATTTGTCAATTTTGGCAAAATGACCGCTCAATAAAACATCGGGGACTTTCCATCCTTTGTAATCGGCAGGTCTTGTATATATGGGACCAGAAAGCAATCCGTCTTGAAAACTATCCGTCAACGCCGATGTTTCGTCACTTAAAACACCCGGAATCAATCGGATTAAGGCATCGGATAAAACCAAAGCACCCAATTCGCCACCCGATAAAACATAATCGCCAATGGATATTTCTTTGGTAATAAAATGATCCCGAACCCGCTGATCTACTCCTTTATAATGCCCACACAAAATAATAATATTTTCGTACATGGACATCGTGTTGGCCATTTTCTGGTTCAATGTTTCGCCATCAGGTGACATATATATGATTTCGTCGTAGGTTCTCTCGCTTTTCAAGTGGGTGATACAAGCATCTATGGGTTGCACCGTCATGACCATTCCTGCGCCTCCGCCAAAAGGATAATCATCAACACTCTTTTGTTTATTGGTCGTATAATCCCGTAAATTATGAAAATGAACTTCCACAATTCCTTTGTCTATGGCGCGTTTCATAATCGAAGCTTCAAATGGACTTCGTAATAATTCGGGCAAAACGGTAACAATATCAATTCTCATTTTTTTATTTTATAAGATGCAAATGTACAAAGTTTTTTCTTGGAGCAGTTTTATAAACAAGTATTGGTATTCTTTTTATATGACTATCCACAAATACTATTAACACTACAATAACGGTAAACAGACTTTTACTAGAAAAATCTGTTTTTTTCGGTCTAAATCCATTTTCATTTCCTAAAATTGATACAAGTAGCGGACTGGTATAGCGTTTTAAATCGCAATGGAGAAAATGTTAATTATGAGGCACAACAAGTGTACTTTGCTTTTTTAAAGTACATTTATACCCTTAAATACAAACACCAGTATCATGCACCATTTTTCAAAAATCATCATGGCAACTTCTGTGTTTTTGATCGCTTCATGGCCAACAGAAACTCTTTTTGCTCAAAAGAATGCTATTAAAATGACAAATCCACTTTTACAAAAAAGTACCTTACAGTACCAAGCACCGCCTTTTAATACTATTAAAGACGAACATTTTAAACCAGCTTTTGAATATGGTTTAAAAATTCACGACCAAGAAATTCAAAAAATGGCTAGTAATCCTGCAAAACCAACTTTTCAAAATACCGTTTTGGCATTAGAAACTGCTGGAGTAGATTTGGTTCGAGCGCAAACTATTTTTTATAATTTAACAGGATCCAATACCAATTCAACCTTGCAAGCGGTCGAGGCAGAATATGCTCCCATTTTTTCGGCACATACGGATAAGATTTATCTAAACAGTACTTTGTATAAACGGTTTAAGTCTTTGAATTTGAATAGTTTGCATGGTGAAGACAAACGCTTAACGCAGTATTATTTGCAACAATTTGAATTAGCAGGAGCCAATTTATCCGATGCTGATAAGGTGAAGATGAAAAAAATAAACGAAGAATTAGCCACTTTGAGCACGTTGTACAGCAATAAATTACTAATTGCTCGTAAAAATGGAGCGGTACTATTTGATACTGCTGCTGATTTAGAGGGATTGAGTCTTGAGGAAATCGCTGCCGCAAAAGCCAAAGCGACGGAGACTGGTCACGACGGAAAATACGTGATAGGATTGCAAAATACGACCCAACAACCCGTTTTGCAAAGTTTGACCAACAGAGCTACTAGAGAAAAAATATTCAAAGCATCATGGTATCGTGCCGAAAAAAATGACGATGGAGACACTCGAGAAGTGCTCGAAAAAATGGCTCGCTTGCGTTTGCAAAAAGCCATTTTGATGGGTAAAAAAAGCTTTGCCGAATGGAAGTTGCAAGATCAAATGGCACAATCTCCGGCACCAGCAATGGACTTATTAGCCAAAATTGCTGTACCCGCTGTCGCCAAAGCCAAAATCGAAGCGCAAGAAATTCAAGCTATAATTGATGCTCAAAAAGGAGGTTTTAAATTGGAACCTTGGGATTGGGATTTTTACTCGGAGCAAGTTCGTAAAGCCAAATACGATTTGGACGAAAGTCAAATCAAACCATATTTTGAAATTACAGCCGTTTTAGAAAAAGGTGTTTTTTTTGCTGCCCAACAAATGTATGGGATTACTTTCCAAGAGCGTCACGATTTACCCGTGTACAATCCCGATGTAAAAGTGTATGAAGTATTCGACAATGATGGTGCGTCGATTGCGATTTATTATTTGGATTTTTATACGCGTGATAATAAAAACGGTGGGGCTTGGATGAGCAATTTTGTCAATCAATCCCATTATTTAAAACAAAAACCAGTAATTGTCAACGTTTATAATTTTGCCAAACCTATAAATGGCAATCCATCGCTCATTAGTTTTGATGATGTTACCACTATGTTTCACGAATTTGGGCATACCTTACACGGCTTGTTTGCCAACCAAAATTATGTTACACTTTCAGGAACTTCAGTGCCAAGAGATTATGTCGAATTTCCTTCGCAAATCAATGAGCATGCTGCTTTAGACCCTACAGTTTTAAAAAATTATGCCATTCATTACCAAACCAAAGAAGCGATTCCGCAAGCTTTGATTGACAAAATAAAAAATGCCGAAACCTTTAACAAAGGCTATCAAGTAACCGAGTTGTTAGCTGCTGCAACATTAGATATGGCGTGGCACAGTGTCGAGAAAGAATCTGATTTTAAACCCACATTAGCATTCGAAAAAGAAGCATTACAGCATTACGGACTTTTGGTTGACGCCGTTCCTACACGCTACCATACGCCGTATTTTGCTCACATTTGGGGCGGTGGATATTCAGCAGGATATTATGCTTATACTTGGTCTAAAACATTAGATTACAATGCTTTTGATTGGATGCAAACTCATGGCGGTATGACCAGAGCCAACGGGGAGCGTTTTCGTAAATACATTTTATCAGTAGGAAACAGTGTTGATTTGAATAAAGCCTTCAAGGATTTTATTGGTCACGACATGCAAATTGAACCTTATTTGCGAATTTCTGGTTTGTCTAATAAGAATTAAATTCGCTGGTTTTTGCTGTAAAAAAAATGACATTCCGTTATGAATGTCATTTTTTTTTTTTGTTAAACTCCAAATTGTCGCAAGTGATGATCGGCGTGCTTCCACATCAAAGCATCCCAATCTTCATAAGTCATTTTTCCCCAAAACGGATGATCCATAACTGTTATTGCCGTTTTTCCTTCGGTGGCAAAGCGGCTAATATTGGCAATAAATTCTAATTTGGTTTTCTCAAGTGCTTCGTTAGTAGTACTAATGAATTCTTTTGCAGTTGGCGAGCTCTTGCCCATTTCTCCACCATAAAGCACCTTTTTTTTAAGTATTTTGCCTAATAATTTCATCAGGAAATTGATTTTTATATCTATTTTTCCAAAAGCAAGATCACTTGCTAATGTACAATGTTTACACATTTGTGCTGCATTCATTTTTCCCCAAATGGCTTTGCTTTCGGGTGTTAATGAATGGATTCTAGCAATTATTTTTGCATTATCGGTTTTGTTGTAAATAGAACTCATCCTTTTTTTAATTTTGATTTAACTCAAAAATACAATTATACTGTATTCTTTCTGTAAATTATGTATTAAATTTGCACTTCAATAAAAAACAATTACAATGGAAAACGGAATATACGCTAAATTCAACACCGCCAAAGGGTCGATTTTAGTAAAACTAACACACGATTTGACACCAGGAACTGTAGGGAATTTTGTAGCACTTGCAGAAGGAAATATGGAAAACAAAGTAAAACCTCAAGGAACTAAATTCTATGATGGGTTGAAATTTCATAGAGTAATCCCTAATTTTATGATTCAAGGTGGTTGTCCTCAAGGTACAGGAACTGGAGATCCAGGGTATAAATTTGATGATGAATTCCATCCTTCATTAAAACATGATCGCCCAGGAGTACTTTCTATGGCAAATTCTGGGCCAGGTTCTAATGGTTCTCAATTCTTTATCACACACATTCCAACGGATTGGTTGGATAATAAACACACTGTTTTTGGTCACGTTATTGAAGGACAAGATGTGGTTGATGCCGTTGAAGGAAACGATGTTCTTGAAACTCTTGAAATCATTAGAGTAGGTGAAGAAGCTCAAAAATGGAATGCAATCGAAGCTTTTGTAGGTTTAAAAGGAGCACGTTTGAAAAAACAAGCCGCTTTAAAAGCCGAATCGGAAGCCAAAATGGAACAATTAGCCGCTGGTTTCGAGAAAACAGAAAGTGGTTTGCGTTACCAATTCATTCAACGTGGTGACGGTAAGCAGGCCGAAAGTGGTAAAACAGTTGCTGTTCACTACGAGGGTTCATTAGAAAATGGAAAAGTATTTGATTCGTCTTATCCACGCAAAAAACCAATCGAATTTCGTTTGGGTCAAGGACAAGTAATCGAAGGTTGGGACGAAGGTATTGCACTATTGAAAGTGGGAGATAAAGCCCGTTTTGTGATTCCATCTGATTTAGCTTACGGGCCAAGCGGTGCTGGAGGTGTTATCCCACCCAACGCTACTTTGATTTTTGACGTTGAATTAATGGACGTAAAATAAAATTTTCAATGCTTCTAGAAGCCTATTGAAATAAAAGAGAATCCCAGAACGGTATCGTTTTGGGATTTTTTTATATTTACAAATGAAATCAAACCCTACTGTTTTATGAATACAAATGAAACCGCTTCGTTAACGTGGCAAGAATTCGAAAGAGTCGAAATGCGAGTAGGAACCGTACTTGAAGTTCATGATTTTCCCGAAGCTCGAAAGCCAGCCTATCAATTGACAATCGATTTTGGAACTGAAATTGGCACTAGGAAAACATCGGCACAAATTACCCAACGCTACACCAAAGCCGATTTAGTAGGACGCCAAATTATAGCCGTTGTTAATTTCCCGAAAAAACAAATTGGGAAGTTTAGGAGCGAATGTTTAGTTCTTGGCGCAGTAGGCGAGGGCAGTGATGTGATTTTACTCGCTCCCGATTTTAAAATTGCGAACGGATTGCGGATTGGGTAACGCTACTATTGTTTATAAAATAGTAGTATTATTTGTTGATTCGATTCAAAATATCGTTCATCATCTCGATTTGTACTTTCTGAATTTCGATTAATTCGTGTTGTTGGTGCTGGATTAAATGATCTAATTTGTCGTGGAGCATTCTAATTTCCAATTCGGATTTAAGGTTAATCATATAATCTTTTTTGGCACGATCCCGGTCTTTTTCTTCTTGTCGGTTTTGACTCATCATAATAACAGGAGCTTGCAAAGCGGCAAGGCAGGACAAAATCAAGTTCAATAAAATAAAAGGATACGGATCAAAGCCTTTGTTGAGTAACAAATAAATATTAGCCAAAATCCACAACAAAATAAAAATGCCAAAAAGGATTATAAATTTCCAGCTTCCGCCAAAAGCGGCTACTTGATCGGCTACTTTTTGTCCGTAAGTTCTCGTTTCAGGTTCGTCTTCAATTTTGCTAACCAAGGACGAATCTTCGTTCAAAGACCCTACAACGTGTTGTTCTAAACTGGAAAGTTCGTCAATTTCGGCCAGTAAATAGTTCGAAATGTATTTTTCACGGTAAATATTCAATTCCCGAATGGCAATAAATGAGTTACTTTTAAAATCAGGATGATCAGCCATCAACAGCCCTAAAATAGGATTTTGAATTGCGCTTCCAGCAATTTTTTCGGCAATAGGAAATTCAATCCCCGAAAGGGCGCTTTTAAAAGTAGTATTGGTTTTCATTTTGATGTATTTATGGCTAAACTACGCAATTAATTTCTTTCGGTAGGTTTAAAAAAAAATAACTACCACAAGAGTCCCTTTTGATTCTGAATCTTCAAAATTTCTTTCCACAATTAGAGCATTTTTTCTAAAAAAAACGCCTTACTTTTACAGCTTTGATTTACTAATTAAAATTTTATAATCGTGACCAAAGATCAGATTATCCAAAATATTCGAGTCCACAAGAGCCACTTGACCATCAATTATGGAATCAAGACCAAAACCGAAGCCTTTACCGAAAAGTTATTCTACGCGCTATTCGATTCGAATGCGTCCTTGAGTGAAAGCATTGACGAAATAGAAAAACAATTTAAAGAAATTGCAAAAATCGCTTGCAAAAAACCCGAGGATTTATGCGAATGTGCTTGGGATAATTTTTTAGAAAAACTGCCTTCGGTACTAGAAAAATTAAACCAAGATGCCGCTTATATCCTAGCCAATGATCCCGCTTCAAACGGAATCGAAGAGGTTTATTTGGCCTACCCTGGTTTTTACGCCATAGCTATTTATAGATTGAGTCACGAATTGTATGTACTCGATTTACTCTTGTTTTCTAGGTTAATGAGCGAATATGCACATCGCATTACGGGAACTGATATTCATGCTGGTGCAACAATAGCTTCGCCATTTTTTATTGATCATGCCACAGGAATCGTCATAGGTGAAACTACCGTAATCGAGAAAAATGTAAAAATATACCAAGGCGTAACGCTGGGTGCTTTGAGCGTGAGCAAAGACATGAAAAACGCCAAAAGACATCCAACGGTCGAGAAAAATGTATGCCTTTATGCAAATGCTACCATTCTAGGTGGCGCCACCGTAATAGGTAAAAACAGTATTGTAGGTGGTAATGCGTGGGTGACCAAATCAATTCCTGCAGATTCGATTGTTCTCAATACCACCACAACCGAAGTCAAAATTAAAGAAAAGCACTAAAGCATGAAATCATATCGATTACTTGACCTAATAGGCAACACACCATTGGTCGAAAGCATTCATTTGAATACCAATAAAAACGTAACCCTTTTGCTAAAACTCGAAGGAAATAATCCGGGTGGCAGTGTAAAAGATCGTGCAGCATACAACATGATTGCCGCTGCAGTAGCAAGAGGTGACATCAAAAAAGGCGACAAACTAATAGAAGCAACCAGCGGTAACACCGGAATTGCATTAGCTATGATTGCCCAATTATTTGACCTAGAAATCGAGCTCGTACTGCCCGAAGATTCCACCATAGAGCGCACCCAAACCATGCGAGCCTATGGCGCAACGGTAACGCTAACGCCTGCAAATGTGGGCATCATAGGCTCACGAGATTATGCCGATAAAAAAGTGACCGAAGAAGGCTATATCATGTTGAACCAATTTGCTAATGCCGACAATTGGAAAGCGCATTACAAAACCACAGGACCCGAAATATGGAATGATACCGGGGGGCGCGTTACCCATTTTGTATCGGCAATGGGAACTACAGGAACAATTATGGGTACTTCTACCTATTTGAAAGAACAAAACCCAGCCATTCAAATCATTGGTGCACAACCTAGCGATGGCTCTCAAATACCGGGAATCCGAAAATGGCCTCAAGAATATCTGCCCAAAATTTTTGATGCCTCAAAAGTAGACACCATCATTGAAGTTACCGAGGCCGAAGCCCGAATAATGACTAAACGATTGGCGCAAGAAGAAGGTGTTTTTGCAGGAATGAGCAGTGGAGGATCTGTTGCGGCAGCCTTAAAAATTGCCAACCAAATAGAATCAGGAGTCATTGTTGCTATCATTTGTGATCGAGGCGACCGTTATTTGTCTTCGGATTTATTTGATTAATTGAAAATGATAAAGGGATTTAAAAGCTGCTTACGGTACTTTTTGTTCCCAATAAAATTGAGGAATATGCACCATTGGTCCAGCGAAAGCAAATACCAAAAAGAGAATCTAAAAGAAGTACTTTCGCCTAATAATCCCAACAAAATTGTGTTTATGGGCGATTCGATAACCGAATTTTGGTCGACAATCAATCCTGATTTTTTTGAAGGAAAACCATACATCAATAGAGGTATTAGCGGTCAAACCACCCCTCAAATGGTGGCACGTTTCAAAGCAGATGTCATTGCTTTACAGCCCAAAATTGTCGTCCTTTTGGCAGGAATTAATGATATTGCAGGAAATACTGGCCCGTCAACGCTGACTATGATTACTGATAATCTCTTTGCAATGGCGGAAATCGCTCGGACCAATGGGATCAGAGTCATTTTGTGTGCTGTACTGCCCGCTTTTGATTTCCCTTGGAGACCCAATCAACATCCTATTCCCAAAATAATCGCTTTGAACCAAAGCATTTACGCTTACGCAAAAACCAACCAAATCGAATATGTTGACTATTATTCGGCTATGGTAAACGAACAAAAAGGATTGCAAGCCCATTTTTCTAATGATGGTGTGCATCCCAATACAAAGGGTTATCGTGTTATGGAACCTTTGGTCGAAAAAGCAATTACCCGCGTTTTAGAACTAAACTAACTCATCAAAAAAAACAACCAAAAATGGAGTATCGTCAACTAGGAAAAACAAATTTTAATATCTCCGAGATTGCACTTGGCACCTGGCAAGTAGGCGGAAAATGGGGATCTCCCTTTAATAACACAACTGCCGATGCTTTGCTGAATACTGCAATAGACAACGGCGTGAACTTTATAGACACCGCCGATGTTTATGAAAACGGTTTGAGCGAAACCGCCGTAGGTCGAGTGGTTCGCTCCCGTTCAGAACGAATTTATGTGGCCACAAAATGCGGACGACACATTAATCCGCACGTAAATGAAGGCTACCAACCTCAAGTACTCCGAAAATTTATAGAAGATAGTTTGCAAAGAACAGGACTCGAAACATTAGATTTAGTGCAACTGCACTGCCCTCCCAATGCTGTTTTTTACAGACCCGAAATTTTTGAATTGTTTGACCGTTTAAAAACCGAAGGCAAGATTTTAAATTTAGGCGTAAGTGTCGAAAAAGTGGAAGAAGCCTTGAAAGCTATCGAATATGAAAATGTAACCACCGTCCAAATTATTTTCAACCTTTTTAGACAACGTCCAGCCGAATTATTTTTTAAAGAAGCTGCAAAACGAAACATTGGGATAATAGCGAGAGTCCCTTTGGCCAGTGGCTTATTAACCGGATTATTTGATGCCAAAACTACTTTTGAACCACAAGATCATCGGAATTTTAATAGAGAAGGCGCCGCTTTTGACAAAGGCGAAACCTTTTCTGGAATCAATTACGATTTGGGTCTAAAAGCTGTTCAAGCCCTGAAAGACTTGTTTCCAGAAACCACCAATCTGGCTCCAATTGCTTTGCAATGGATTTTGAGTCATCCAGAAATAAGTTGCATAATCCCCGGCGCATCAAGTCCTAATCAGGTGTTGTCTAATGTGTCAATGTACGATGCTGCGCCTTTGACTCCCGAACAAATTAATGCCATGAACGCAATCTATCAAAAATACATTAAGCCCCAAGTACATCAGCTTTGGTAATATTGTTGCTTTTTTTTTGAACAGACGCAACCTTTTACAAAAACAGTTCTCTTACAAGAAACTAAACTAGTTATGAAAAAAGTATACCTTGTTTTCCTTTGTATGAGTTGCCTCTTTTTGAGTTGTTCCAATGACGATAGCACACAAGAAAAAGAACAGCAAAATCTCGATAAAATGTATGCCGCTATCATTTCGGATTCTATGGTCAATGCAACTCCATGCACGAATCCAGCCGAATGAAATTTTGTAGTCGCAACCAGCAATGCTTGTGGTGCAAATGGGGGATATATTCTGTATTCATTAAAAATTAACGTTGCTGATTTTTTAAAAAAAATAGAAAATTACACCAAAGCAACTCAAGAATTCAATGCTAAATGGGGAATTGTTTCCACTTGTCATATAATTGCTCCTCCTACAGGCGTTGATTGTGTAAACAGAAAACCAACATTAATTTTTGATGTCGTTCATTAAGTAAGCCTTTTTTAATACCGTTTTCAATAACATGATTTAAAGTAAAAATCAAAATGGCGTGCAAATAAAATCACTTTGTCTTAAAAAAAAAAGAATTAAAATCCATAAATAAAACCAAAGTCTTATTTTTGCGCTATGGCAAAGAAAAATACAGACAAAGTTGTCTTTCATCAAATAAAAGTCCTTGATGCTGGTGCAAAAGGCGTATCGGTTGCAAAAGCTCCCGACGGAAAAGTAGTTTTTATCCCAAATGTTGTTCCTGGGGATGTGGTAGATGTGCAAACTTTCAAGAAACGAAAAGCGTATTACGAAGGAAAAGCGGTTCACTTTCATGAACTATCAACGCATCGAGTGGATCCTATTTGCGAGCATTTTGGGGTTTGTGGTGGTTGCAAATGGCAAAATATGAACTACAATCAGCAATTATTCTATAAGCAAAATGAGGTAAAAAATCATTTGCAACGCATTGGAAAAATAGAAATCCCTGAATTTGAACCTATTTTGGGTTCCGAGAAACAGTTTTTTTATAGAAACAAAATGGAATTTTCGTTCTCAAACAGCCGTTGGTTGACCGAGGAAGAAATAGGAAGCGAAGCCGATTTAGGCAATAGAAATGCGCTTGGTTTCCACATTCCAAAAATGTGGGACAAGATTTTGGACATCAACAAATGCCATTTGCAGGAAGACCCTTCAAATGCCATTCGGAATGAAGTTCGGGCTTTTGCCAATGCCAATAATTTGACATTTTTCAATCCAAGAGCGCACGAAGGGTTGTTGCGCACCTTAATGTTGCGCACCGCTTCAACGGGCGAAATTATGGTTTTGATTCAGTTTTTCGAAAATGATAAAGCCAGTAGAGAGTTGCTTTTAGACCATCTTTACGAGAAATTTCCACAAATTACCTCACTACAATATGTGGTAAATAATAAGGCAAACGATACGCTTTACGACACCAATATTAAATTATACAAAGGCAGAGATTATATTCTCGAAGAAATGGAAGGCTTGAAATTTAGCATTAACGCCAAATCTTTTTACCAAACCAACTCGGATCAAGCATACGAATTATATAAAATTACTCGAGATTTTGCTGGATTAACAGGTACTGAAACCGTGTATGATTTATATACTGGAACAGGCACTATTGCCCAATTTGTGTCCAAAAAAGCGAAAAAAGTAATTGGTGTAGAAAGTGTACCTGAAGCGATTCTGGATGCCAAAGCTAATGCGCAACGCAACAATATTACCAATTGCGAGTTTTATGTAGGAGATATGAAAGTGGTTTTTAACGAAAGTTTCATCGCACAACACGGCAAACCCGATGTGATTATTACCGATCCACCAAGAGACGGAATGCACAAAGACGTAATTGACCAAATCCTGAAAATTGAACCCGCAAGAGTGGTATATGTAAGCTGTAACTCGGCTACACAAGCACGGGATTTAGCTTTAATGGACGAAAAATACAAAGTTACTCGGGTGCGTCCTGTGGATATGTTTCCGCAAACACATCACGTAGAAAATGTAGTCCTTTTGGAAAGAAGATAGGATTTTTTGATTGCAGATTTTAACTATTGAAATTGCCATTGAAATTGCCATTGATATTGAAATTGATATTGAAATTGCCATTGAAATTGCCATTGAAATTGCCATCGTTCCATTTTAAAAAAAAATATGAAAAAAATAGTCTTACTTGTTTTTATAGCAGCCCTTTCGTTTTCCAGTTGCGAGAAAGACGACATTTGCGATGCCAACACACCAACAACTCCACGGTTGGTGATTGACTTTTATGACATCAATATCCCGTCTTCCAAAAAAAGTGTGACTAATTTAAAAGTAGTTGGCGCAGGTATGACAGATGGCATTATTTTTAATACCAGCGGTACAGCGATTACAAAATACCTCACTAGCGGCAACACCATTTCGATTCCGCTAAAAATAGATGCCGATGCTACCAGCTATAGTTTTACCTTAAATTCAGGAAATACCAATACCGCTTTGATAAATCTGGACAATATCAAAATCGAGTATACCAGAACCAATGTGTATGTTTCTAGAGCCTGTGGTTTCAAAACGGTATTTACTTTGAATCCCATAAATCCTATCACACTTACCGATGGGGCTGTGCCAGATCAAAAATGGATAAAATACATATCAGTAGAAAAAAGCAATATAGACACCGAAAATGAAACACATCTTAAAGTATTTTTTTAGTATTTGCCTAATATTGTCTTTGTTTTTGGCGCAAGCCCAAGAAAAGCCAACACTAGAAACCACTAGAACCCAAGAATTACTGCCGCTAAAGCCAAAACAAGAAATCGAAAAACTTCCTGAAGCCAAAAAAGCAGTTGAAATCCCACCCAAAACAGATCGTTATGGAGTTCGAGTTGGTGTTGATTTATTCAAATTGACAAGGGCTTTATATGATAAAAATTATAAAGGAATTGAATTTACAGGCGATTATCGGTTGACCAAAAAATACTATTTGGCTGCCGAAATAGGAAGCGAAAATAAAACCACCGATGATGATCGTTTGAACACAACTGCCAAAGGTTCCTATCTAAAAGTAGGGTTTGATTACAATGCGTATGAAAACTGGTTGGATATGGAAAATGTCATTTCGATTGGGATGCGTTATGGTTTTAGCAGTTTTAGTCAAGAGCTTAATAGCTACAAAATATACAATCCTAATCCGTATTGGGTAGAAGTTCCCGCCTTAACCGAAGGTCAAAAATACAGTGGCTTATCGGCCAGTTGGGTCGAAATTGTTACGGGAGTAAAAGCCAGGGTTTTTAATAATGTTTTTATGGGATTTAGTTTCAGGATGAATGTTTTGGTTACCAATAAACAGCCCAGCAGTAATTTCGAAAACTTATACATTCCCGGATTTAATCGCACTTACAATGGAAATTTTGGAGCGGGATTTAATTACACCGTTTCCTATTTAATTCCTATTTACAAGAAGAAAGTAAAAACAGAAACACCCAAAACTCCAATCAAAAAATAAAAAAAGAGGCACATAACAGTACTAGTTATTTGCCTCTTTTTTTTGGATTAGAACAAAATTTTTATCCTATTTCTTTTACTTCTTTTATAAAAATCCATTTCATAAATAGTTTTTCACCCTCTTTGGTTTTAACTGATTGAAATTTGGGCGACAAAAGTGTACCCACAACAAAGGCAGTCATAGAAATCCAAATTCCTGTTACATTCGTGTAAGTCCCAACTAGGTAGCGAAACGAAATAAATAATATGGCAAAACAGCCCATATTGAATAAAAAAGCGCGTATTTGTAATTTAGTCATTGTGTTTCATTTTAGATTTTAATCGTAACTCAATTCGTCTTCTTCAGGAACTACTTGACTTGAATCGTCAAGTCGTGGCAAAGAAAATTTGGTTCTCTTGCTTCCTTCATACATCTCGTATTTTACCAATCTGGCTTCTAAACTGGCGTTAAAAAGTTTGATTTTTCGGGAAGGTTTTAGACCTACATATTTCAAAGCTTCGAGATTGGCGGTAATAAACCAGGCATTGGTACCGGGATAATTTTTCTTTAAAGTATCGCCAATATTCTTGTAAAATTCTTCCATGTGGATATCCAAACGCTCATCATACGGCGGATTGAAAACCATATGTAATTTGCCTTGTGTTGTTTTTTCGGTGTCAAAAAAGTTCTTTTCGGTTATCGAAATGTATTCGTCAAGATTGGCATTTTTGATGTTATCCTTGGCTTTTTGAATCGCAGATGGCGCTTTGTCAAAACCCTGAATAGTGTAATGAAACTCGCGAACGCGTTTGAGTAAACTATCAGTAATATTGTCAAATAAGGTGTTGTCCCAATCGTTCCATTTTTCGAAAGCAAATTCCTTACGGTTGATGTTTGCAGGAATATTACAGGCAATCATCGCCGCTTCGGCAAGGAACGTTCCAGAGCCACACATAGGATCCAAGAAATCACCTTGACCATCCCAGCCCGAAAGCAATAGGATTCCTGCTGCCAAAACCTCGTTGATAGGAGCAATATTGGTAGCCGTACGATACCCACGCTGGTGCAATGAATTCCCAGAAGTGTCTAAAGCTACCGAAACTTGGTCTTTGTCGATATGAATATTTATTCGCAAATCAGGATGAATTTTATCAATACTTGGTCGTTGTCCGGTGCGTTCTCTAAACTGATCCGCAATGGCATCTTTACATTTTTGCGAGACAAATTCCGAGTGATTAAAATACTCCGAGTGTACGGTGGCATCAATCACAAAGGTTTGATTGGCATTCAATAATTTAGACCAATTCACACCCGAAATCCCTTTGTATAACGCTTGTTCGTTATTGGCTTTAAAAAAATAAATAGGTTTTAAGATTTTCAAAGCGGTACGCAAGGACAAATTTGCCTTATACATAAAGCCTTTGTCGCCTTTAAAACTTACCATTCGTACGCCTTGCTCCACGTTTTGTGCCCCCAACATCTGCAATTCTTTTGCTAGAATTTCTTCAAAACCAAAAAAGGTTTTGGCAACCATTTTAAAATTATTTTCCATTGTAAAATCAAGTATTCGTTGCAAAAATACACTAAATTTGCGGGACTTGAATTAATTGAAAAAGAATAAATGTCTGAAATAGAAAATACACCAAACGACAACCAGCAACCCATAACCCAGAGTTGGTTCACTTCTTGGTTCGATTCGCCTTACTACCACATCCTTTATAAAGAACGCAATTACAGGGAAGCCCAACTGTTTATGGACACGCTTACCCATTACCTCAACCTTCCCGAAAAAGCAAAAGTATTGGATTTGGCTTGTGGCAAAGGGAGGCATTCGATTTATTTGAATCAATTGGGATTTGATGTTTTGGGAGCTGATTTGTCCGAAAACAGCATTGCCGAAGCGTCAAAAAACAACAATGCCACTTTGCATTTTGAAGTGCACGATATGCGGGAACCATTTGATAAAAAATACGATGCCATTTTTAATTTATTTACCAGTTTTGGCTATTTCGAAAACGAGGCTGATAATCTAACAACCCTAAAAGCCATCAAAGAGAGTTTGACTGAATATGGGTTTGCCGTAATCGATTTTATGAACGTCAATCAAGTCATAGATACACTCGTTCCCGAGGAAACCAAAACCGTTGATGCAATTGTTTTTCATATCAAACGCTATCTAAAAGACGGACATATTTACAAAGAAATTGACTTTGAGGACAATGGACAACAATTTCACTTCACCGAAAAAGTAAGAGCCCTAACTCTGGCCGATTTTCAACAAATGATGGATGAAGCGGGGATTTATTTACTCGATATTTTTGGGGATTACAAACTAAAAAAATTCCATAAAACCGACAGCGAACGATTGATTCTGATTTTTAAATAAGTAAAGGTTTTGAAATAAACCAGACAGAAAAGGGCAAAAGAACGAGAAAAATTGTCTGGTTTATTTTGAAACATTTACTAACCAATTCAACGGTTAAACGAATACACAAAAATGAATTATATTTTACCATTCTTATCGGTTCTTTTGGGATACATCATCGCCTTGGTGGTGCAACCAAAAGACAAAACAAACCTGAAATTACTACTGGCTTTTAGTGGTTCCTTCCTGTTATCCTTAACGGTGATGCACTTATTACCGGACGTTTACGAGAAACAGCAGCCCAATATAGGACTTTTTATCATGCTTGGAATTTTGTTCCAAATAGTACTAGAGTTTTTCTCGAAAGGAGCGGAACACGGACACGTACACGGAAGCCAAAAAATGAATCAAATTCCGTGGTTGCTTTTTATAAGTCTTTGTATTCATGCGTTTTTAGAAGGTTTTCCGGTGGGACATCATCACGATTTAGCCATAGGAATTGCTATTCATCACTTGCCTATTGCGATTATTTTGACAACCTTTTTTAGCCATGCTGGTTTAGACAAAAAAGCCATTTTTGCCTTCATGATTACCTTTGCCATCATGACGCCTCTAGGAACACTTGCTTCTAATTATTTGCCACAATTAAATGCGTATTACGGTCAAATTACTGCTGTTGTCATTGGGATTTTATTTCATATTTCGTCAACCATAATCTTTGAAAGTAGCGAAGGACATAAGTTTAATATTGCCAAGGTTTCGATGATTATTTTAGGCATTGGATTGGCGTATTTTGTGTAGCTACAAAGACGCAAAGACACAAATTTTTAGTGTTTTTATTAACGTCCAACTTTAGCTGAAGGTAAAGCAGAAAACAATTCAAAATTATTGAAATGCTGAATAGTTAGCTTTTATTTAACTATCGTTTAAACCTAACTTTTTCTTAAAAAAAAGTGATACCTACCTGTTTTTGTTTAATTTTATAAAAAAAACACGATGAAAAAAGTAGTACTCGCAAGTTGCGCCCTTTTCCTTTTTGCCATTTCAATTCAAGCACAAATGAAACAAACCATTTATCAGTTCAAAGTAGAAGATTTATCCGGAAAAACATTTGATTTCGCTTCCTTAAAAGGCAAAAAAGTCTTGATTGTCAATACCGCTTCCAAGTGTGGTTATACCCCACAATACGAGCAATTAGAAGCTTTGTACAAACAATACAAAGACAAAGGTTTTGTAATAGTAGGCTTTCCCGCCAATAATTTTGCCTCCCAAGAGCCTGGCACCAATGCTGAAATAGCCACTTTTTGTAAATTAAATTATGGGGTTTCATTCCCTATGATGAGCAAAGTATCTGTAAAAGGATCGGATATGGCGCCTATTTATCAATTTTTGACTCAAAAAGCCAAAAACGGGTTGAAAGATTCTAAAGTAGAATGGAATTTTCAAAAATATTTAATCAACGAAAAAGGAGAACTCGAGCAAGTATACCTGTCAGGAGTAACACCAACCGATGACAAAATTGTGAATTGGGTAAAAAGTTAGTATTACAAAATGTAGTCTATAAAAAAAGAGTTTGTACATCAAACTCTTTTTTTATGGGTTTACGGGAACACACTTTCTGTGGGGTAACAAACCGTTATCCTTTTGCAATAATCTCTTTAACGGTGGCTTCGTAGTTGCGAATGCTTTTTGCTTTTTTGATGTTTTTATGCACCTTATGCGGATTAGAAAACGTAGCCGAGAAATACTCCCATAAATGATGCATTTTTAATAAAATATGCGTCGATCCTGATAAAGATTCGCTGTATCCTTCGTACAAGGTATCGTGAAATGCACTAAAAACTTCCATTTTATTTTGGGGATACGCCACCGTATCGTTTTTGATCATGCTAGGCAAAAAAGGATCTGCAATCAATCCCCGTCCTATCATCCAATGGTCAATGGAGGGAAAACGCTCTTGCATTTCCTTAAATTTAGCCACCGATGTAATGTCGCCATTGTAATACAATTTATGTTTGGTGTTGTCAATACAAGCTTGAAACGCATCTAGATGCACGCCACCTTTGTAGAGTTGCTTGCCCAATCGGGCGTGAATGGCAATGTTTTTTATAGGATATTGATCTAAAACGGGTAAAACATCCAGTATTTCTTGGCTATTTTCGTATCCCAATCGCATTTTCATCGATACAATAATATCCGATTGGGAATGGGCTTTTTCTAGAACAGCATTGATTTTATCCGGACTTCCAATCAATCCAGATCCCATACCTGACTTTGTAACCATAGGATACGGACATCCTAAATTCCAGTTCAACTCTTTGTATCCTAGTTGTTTGACGTAATTAGCGACAAACAAAAACTCCTCGGCATCATTGGTAATCACTTGCGGAATTACTTCTAAATCCGTATTGTTTTCCGGAAGTAAGTCCCGCTCGTAGGAGGATTTAATGACTAACTTTCCGTTCAACCGAATGTACGGGGAATAAAAAGTATCGATTCCTCCAAAGTATTTATTTTGGGCATTACGAAAACGAAAATCGGTAAATCCTTGTAAAGGTGAAGAAAGTAAAGTGAAACTCATAATGGATATAAAAGTCGCAAAGATACCATTCTTTATGCGGTTTGCACAGGGCAAAATCACGCCTTTAAAAAAAATCAAGTATCCCTAAAATTTCGAATTCAGTACAACATTGATTTTTTTCAAAGAATAATTCAAAATGTTAATTATAAAAATTAACTTGCAGTACAGTTGTTTCATGTAGCAAATGAAAAAAAGTAGGAACTAAAGTGGGTTCCTATAAAACTAATTCGAATTTGTTCCCCGAACGAAAGGGAGTGGGTAAAAGTATTGGATAAATAAACACAGCATCAAATGAATTATAAAACCAGTATCAGTTTTAGAAAAGAAACCTTAACAAAGCTTTTGAATGCAATAATTATGCAGGAAACTGAAATTATTCAAGCCTTGCAGGATGATTTTAAAAAACCAGCATTTGAAGCCGTTTTAACCGAAACCAATTATGTCATCACCGAACTAAAAGCCACTATAAAAAAATTACGAAAGTGGACACAACCCAAAAGAGTAATGCCTTCGCTGCTTAATTTTCCTTCTACGGATTACATTCACAGCGAGCCTTACGGGAAAGTGTTGATTATTGCGCCTTGGAATTATCCGTTTCAACTGGCGCTATGCCCGCTGGTGGCAGCCGTGGCAGCAGGAAATCAAGTGGTTTTGAAACCATCGGAGCTAACTCCAAAAACCGCTGCAATCATCACCACTATAATCGAAAAAGTGTTCCATATCAATCATGTTGAAGTGCAAGAAGGCGGCATTGAAGTGGCTCAAAAATTACTTTCACAGCGTTGGGATTATATTTTTTTTACAGGAAGTGTAGCCGTTGGCAAAATTGTGGCGGCAGCGGCGGCAGTGCATTTGACACCTGTAACGCTAGAACTTGGGGGCAAAAACCCCTGTATCATTGATGAAACAGCCAATCTAAAATTAGCAGCCAAACGTATTGTTTGGGGAAAATTTATCAATGCAGGACAAACCTGTATTGCACCCGATTATATTTTGATTCAAAAAAATATGAAAAGCCATTTCATATCGTATTTACAAAACGAAATTACCAAAGCCTATGGCGAAAATCCAAAACTATCACCTGATTTTGCTCGAATTGTGAATGAGAAAAACTGGCTTCGATTGGTCAATAGAATTACGCCTGAAAAAGTAGTTTTTGGAGGTCAGTCGGATATTGAGGATTGCTATATTGCGCCTACGATTATCGAGGAAAATGACCTTGAAAGCTTGCTGATGGAAGAGGAGATTTTTGGCCCCATCTTGCCCATTTTAACCTATGAAAAGGAATCTGAAATCGAAACGATACTTTCTAAATATGAAAAACCATTGGCGCTTTATGTTTTTACAGACAGTAAAACTTTTGCCAAAAAAATAATTCGGAATTTTTCTTTTGGTGGTGGTTGTATCAATGATACGGTCGTGCATTTTTCAAACAATCGATTGCCTTTTGGCGGTGTGGGTCATAGTGGCATGGGAGCGTATCACGGACGCTTGAGTTTTGATACTTTTTCGCATAAAAAAAGCATTGTCAAAAAAGCAACCTGGCTCGACATTCCATTGCGGTATGCCCCGTATAATGGAAAACTAAAAAGCATCAAAAAAATACTAAACTGGCTTTAAAAAGCAGTTCTAAAAAGTGTAAAATTCTTTTTGAAATCCCATAAATAAACTTTAAAAACTAAAACCCAACAACAAATGACAACAGAAGAAAGAATTCAAGAAATAAAAACGATTGGCTACACACTAGACTTTTCAAAAGTTTTTACTCATGCTTTCGAAAACTATAAAAAAATTGCACTTTACGCTGGATTGGTGCTATTGGTTTTTACAATTATACTGGGTTTCACGGCTGGATTTGGTTTTGTATATGCTTATGGAGCCGAAAACATGAACGAAAATTGGGCTAAAAATTATGAATTACGATTACTTTCTAATGATAATATTGCTGTTTATTTCTTGGGTTCAGTGCTGTTTACAAGTCTATTGAGCCCGTTTACAGCAGGTTTTTTTAAGATGGCACATTGCGCAGATGAGGATTCGGAATTTCATGTTGCTACCTTTTTTGAGTTTTATAAACCTGCTTATTTTGTTCGGATTTTTGCTACTACTTTTTTGATTACGTTTTTTACCACAGGGATCTCGTTGTTTTGCAATAAAACAGGGCACCCACTTTTAGGGGCATTACTCAATTTGCCAATTAACTTTTTCACGATGTTAACCATTCCGTTAGTAATTTTTGGAAACTTAAAAGCGCTTGATGCCATAAAAAACAGTTTTATGATAATTGCTAAACAACCCATGGTGATTCTGTCTCTTATTATTGTTGCTATTATTGGAGCTTGTCTTGGATTTATTGGGTGTTGTATTGGTATCTTATTTACAATTCCTTTTATATATTCCATGAATTATGCTTTGTACAGCGAAATCGTTGGATTTGAAGAAGCACAAAACCAAGAAGAATTTGATTTTACAAAAAATTAACAGTATCTTGTTGCTTGAAACAAATCAAATTATTCCTTATTTAATTTCAAACTATTTTCTATGGTATTGTGCTATAGTATTTTACTTGATTTATTTGCTGAATTCGCCTTTTCACATGGGTCGATGCAATGGTTGTATGCTGGCAATTTCCAGTTAATAACGAGATTGATTTTCAACAATTCGGTGGTTTTGTTTTTTGTACTTTTAGTACTTGGTTTTTTATTAGTTTATCATTTCTTGAGGATTAGAATTCAACTGAATAGTGATTTTATAGATCAAAAAATCAATACGTACAATAAGGAATACCAGTTGTATTTATTGGTTTTTGGGCTCCTGATTCCTATTGCAGAACTTGTTTTTCAACTTTTTAAATTTAGACCTCAAAATTTAGTCTCACCCAATGTATTGTTTGGTGTTTTTTTGATAATTTGTTATTTTTTATCAAAAAAACTAAAATGTATTTACCACAAAACACAGTTTATTTTTAGTACATCCTATATCATTTTCTTTTTTTATGTCATCTTTTACTTGGTATTTTTTGAGAATGACATTTTATATTTGGTTGCTTTTTTTATCCTGTTTTTCTTTTCTTATGATTTAATTCGTCCTAATAAATTGTACTGGTTATTCGCCATTGCTATTTTGACGTATTTTATAATAATAATGGTCTTTTTTGATTTCATTGACTCAAAAACGGTGTTGTTACTATTTGTTTTCACAGCCATCATCATGTCAATGAATTACATAAAAAACATCACCTCTCGAAAAGTTTCCAAAGAATCAAAATTTGCTTATGAGATTGTAAACAAAGGAAATTCGCTAACTATTGCTTCGAATCGAAAAGGAGAAATTGTTTTTTGTAGCGAAACCATAACCGACATTTTAGGCTATAAACCTAATGATGTTATGGGAAATGGGTTTTGGAAATTGACCGAAGATGCTGAATTTATTGGCGAAAGTTACCACAACGACTATATTGATAATCGAATGTATATTCGGAAATTAAAATGTAAAAATGGGGAATTCAAATACATTCAATGGAAGGATAAAAAGTTTTCAGAAGATTTGGTTATTGGCATTGGACAAGATGTTACGGAACAAATTCTAGTAAAAGATAAATACAAACATTTAGTTCAAAACGCCAATGATCTTATATTTGAAGTGGACGATGATGGCAATTTTACATTCGTTAATAACTTTACCGTTAAGGTTTTAGGCTATCAAGAGGAGGAAATTATTACTAGAAATTATTCGGAATTCATTCAAGAGGATTACATCGCCGAAATGATGGTTTTTTATCAAAACTTGGAAGCGGTAGAAAATGATTTCCCTATCATTGAAATTCCGTTGGTAAAAAAATCGGGCAAAGAATTATGGCTTTCCCTAAAAGTAATTATTCGTCGAAACGATTTAGGCAAAGTCATAGGTTACTCCGGAATAGGACGAGATGTAACCAAACTCAAAAATGTTGAATTTCAAAACAGTATTCGTCAAGAAAAAATTGAAGCCTATAATGCCACAACAAAAAAATTATCCCTTACCAACTTTAAAAAATATGATAGTATAAACAGCGTCATTCAATTGATCATTGAAGCTGCAGCAAAAACGACTAAATGCAATAGAGTGAGTTACTGGAATTACTCTGAAACTATTATTTCATGCGAAAACTTATACCAGCTTGACACCAATGAATACGCTAAAAAAATTATTTTAAAGAAAGAAAAATTTCCTATTTATTTTGAATCAATAAAAACACAACCGCAAATTAGTGCTCCAGATGTTTTTAATCAATGGGAAATATCTGAATTTACTGGAAACTATTTTTTGATAAACAATGTCAAATCTATGCTTGATATTCCCATTTTTATAAATGGCAATATAACTGGAATTATCAGTTTTGAAGCTACGTTTGCCAAAAGGAAATGGGATAACGAAGATATTAATTTTGCTAGATCAATAGCCGACATTATTTCGTTAGCGATAGCCTCACAAATGCAACTTGATGTTGAGAAAAAATTAAAAACCAAAAGCGACTTATTAGCCGAAATGGCATTGTGTACCGAAGTTTTTTTATTGAGCAAAAACATCCATGAAATGTTCATTGAGACTTTTGAAATAATGGGAAAAGCAACAAAATCTGATCATTTATATTATTATGAAAAAGATTTTGAAACCAATTTGATAAGCCAAAAATACAAATGGTCCAAAAATGGAGTAACCCTGCAAATCACTCCTTTGCAGAATTTTACCGATGATAATTTAAGAGAAATTGTATTACAAGCCAACAAGAAAAAAGCATTCAAGACTATTGTTCGCAAACAAAAAGATTCGTTCTTGAAACAATTATTGGTTGCAAACGAAATCAAATCTATTTTAATTGTACCCATTTATTTCAAGGGTAAATTTTCGGGATTTATAGGAATGGATGATTGTGAAAATGAAAAAAAATGGTCCGAGGAAGAAATATTCATTCTTCAGACCTTGGCTTCCAATATTTCATCGGCTTTAGAAAGAAATAGAAATGAACAAATTATTCATGAAAGCGAAGAGAAATTTAAGTTAATTGCTAAAACAATTCCTGGTACCGTTTACTTGTCAAAATTTGATGCTTTTTCTACCAAAGTATACCTTAACGATGAAATAGAAAAACTGACAGGCTATACCAAGCAGGAATTTATAACCAATAAGCTCTCATTCCTATCACTAATTCATCCCGACGATAAAAAACACACCATAGAAGACCAACAAAATGACTTATTGAGTGGAAAACCCATACATACAAAATACCGCATCAAACGAAAAACTGGCGAGTACATTTGGGTAGAAGAGTTTGGTGATGCTATCAAGAAAGAAGGCGTTATCGAATATGTTGGGGGTGTATATTTTGATATTACAAAGCAAAAAGAAACCGAAGAAATTGTTAAAGAAAAACAGTTAGCCGAAGCTGCAAACAAAGCAAAATCCGACTTTTTGGCAAACATGAGCCATGAAATTAGAACACCTTTGAACGGAATTATAGGATTTACTGATTTGTTAATGAAAACGAGTTTAGGACGTACACAACAAAAATACATGATTACCGTCAATCAATCCGCACATTCCCTGCTGGACATTATTAACGATATTCTTGATTTTTCAAAAATAGAAGCCGGAAAACTCGATTTATTTATAGAAGAACATGACGTTAAAGAAGTTTTAAGTCAAATTATAGATTTAATCCTTTACGAATCCAACCAAAAGAAGCTAAACTTTGAATTAAAAATAGCCTCCAATGTTCCGAAATATTTTTGGATAGACATTGTACGTATCAAACAAATATTAATTAATTTATTATCGAATGCGATAAAATTTACGGATCAAGGAACTATAAAACTAGAAGTTTCCGTTGTGAATACAGATAATAATGGCAAAGAAACGATTCGTTTTGCGGTGATTGATACTGGTATTGGGATTTTGGAAAAAAATAAAATAAAAATATTTCAAGCTTTTTCGCAAGAAGACAGTTCTACCACCAAAAAATTTGGAGGTACCGGTTTGGGATTAACAATCTCAAATCAGCTTTTAGGATTAATGAACAGTAAGTTGCAACTAGAAAGCGAAATTGGTAGCGGAAGCACCTTTTATTTTGATGTTGATTTAAAAACCTCAAATAAGCATACACCTGTTCAGAAGCAAATTCATGCAGCCAAAAGTATCGAAAAAAACAAAGAATTAGAAACCAATCATTCGATTCAAAAATTGAAAATAATGGTAGTGGAGGACAATAAAATAAACCTTTTATTGCTAAAAACAATTTTGAAAAACTTGTATAGCGATGTTCAAATAATGGAATGTTTGAATGGGAAAGAAGCGGTAGAACAATTTGAGATGGAAGTACCAAACCTTATTTTTATGGACATACAAATGCCTGTAATGAATGGCTACGAAGCCACAAAAGCAATTCGTTCTATGACAAATGGTGCTACAATTCCCATTATAGCCATTACAGCAGGCACCGAAAAAGAGGAAAAAGAAAAATGTATAGCCGCAGGAATGAGTGATTACATTCCCAAACCTATAATAAAAGGTATAATTGAAGATACGCTTCAAAAATGGATTAACTAAAATTT
Organism: Flavobacterium restrictum; assembly: GCF_007097245.1. Lineage (GTDB taxonomy): Bacteria > Bacteroidota > Bacteroidia > Flavobacteriales > Flavobacteriaceae > Flavobacterium > Flavobacterium restrictum. The sequence continues at coordinate 298,698 of NZ_VJZT01000003.1, forward strand.
TAAAAAATAATTAACATTAAAATATAAAATTATGAAATGGATAGGAAGAAGACAAAGTGATAACGTTGACGATCGTAGAGGCATGTCAGGCGGGAAAGCCGTAATTGGTGGTGGAATAATAGGAATTATTGTTTTGTTATTAAACGTTTTTGGTGGCGAAAACGGACAAATGATTGGCAATATCCTACAGCAAACCCAAGGGCAACAAACCACACCAACCGAAGCAACAGCCCTAACACCCGAAGAAATCAAAGAAGGCGAATTTGTAAAAACGCTTTTGGCAGACAATGAAGATGTGTGGACCAAAATATTTGCCGAAAATAATCTCACTTTTGAAGCCCCAAAGTTAGTCTTGTTTAGCGGTCAAGTACAAACAGCTTGCGGTGGCGCGAGTTCCGCATCGGGGCCTTTTTATTGTCCTGGCGACAAAATAATCTATATGGATATGACTTTCTTTGAGGAACTCCGAACCAAATTTGGTGCTCAAGGTGGTGATTTTGCAGTGGCTTATGTTTTGGCTCACGAGTTTGGACATCACATTCAAACTTTATTGGGAACTTCAAGCAAAATGCGTCAAGCGCAAGAAGGAAAAAGTGAAGCCGAAGCCAATAAATTATCAGTAGCACTCGAGTTGCAAGCTGATTTTTATGCGGGACTTTGGACACACTACAACGAAAAGCAAAATCACATGCTCGAATCAGGCGATATAGAAGAGGCCTTAAGTGCCGCAAATGCGGTAGGCGACGATGCCATTCAGAAAAAAATGCAAGGACAAGTAGTACCAGATTCCTTTACACACGGCACTTCCGAGCAAAGAATGTATTGGTTTAATCGTGGTTTTGAAACGGGTGATATCAAAAAAGGGGATACGTTTGCGGAGCTTTTTTAATAAAGTAAATTAAGCTTCAAAAATAATATTTAAATAATTATGTATTATCATTTTCGAAAAGCAGATGCCATAGATATTCCTGAAATTTGGGCTATTTTGCAACAAGCTATTATAAGAAGAAGAAATGACGGTAGCACGCAATGGCAAGATGGCTATCCAAACCTCGAAGTTATAAATAAGGATATTGAAAATGGTCATGGCTATGTTTTGACCAAAGGAGAAAATACCATTGGATATTGTGCTATCCTAATCAATGATGAACCTGAATACCTAAAAATTGAAGGAAACTGGCTCACCAATACCGATTTTGTTGTTTTTCACCGAGTGGCAATTTCCGAAAAGTATTTAGGGCAACATTTATCTAAAAAAATCATTGAATTTATCGAAGATTTTGCTCTTAAAATGAATATTAAAAGTTTAAAAGCAGACACCAATCACGATAATTTTGCAATGATGAAAATCTTTGAAAAATCAGGTTTTACTTTCTGTGGTATAGTACATTTTAGAGGAAGTCCACGACGAGCTTATGAGAAAGTACTTGCATAATGGCTATTTGTGAAACAAAATCCAACAATCAAAATCACATCCATAAAAATTAGAAGTATCTTTGTACCCAATTAAAGAAGCACTCGAAATAGATAGTGTTTACTTCAGCAACACCATTTATGTCATTTAACTCATTAGGATTATCGGATGCTTTATTAAAAGCCATCAGCAAAAAAGGATACACAACCCCTTCTCCAATTCAACAAAAAGCAATTCCACCCATTCTAGAAGGAAAAGATGTACTCGCATCTGCACAAACAGGAACAGGAAAAACAGCAGGTTTCACACTACCTATATTGCAATTATTATCGCAAGGAAAACACTTGAGTCACAGGCCTATTCGTGCCTTAATATTAACACCAACTCGAGAATTGGCAGCTCAAATACTAGCTAATATAAAGGAATACAGTGAGTTTGTAGATTTACGCTCTGCTGTAATTTTTGGCGGTGTAAACCAAAATCCACAAGTGGCTCAATTGCGTCAAGGTGTAGATATTTTGGTAGCCACTCCAGGTCGATTAATCGATTTGCAAAATCAAGGTTTACTAACTTTATCTAAAGTAGAAATCCTAGTTTTGGACGAAGCCGATCGAATGCTCGATATGGGATTTTTACGAGATATTGAACGTGTTATGAAAGTATTGCCTGCAAAAAGACAAAACTTGTTATTTTCGGCAACCTTTTCAAAAGACATAAAGAAATTAGCAATGGGGATTTTGCACCATCCAGTCCAAGTGGAAGCCACCCCAGAAAATACAACCGTGGATGCCATTATCCAAAAAGTATATCCTTGCGCCAAAGAGAAAAAAACAGAATTAATCATTAAATTGATTACCGAAGGCAACTGGAAACAAATTTTAGTTTTTACGCGTACCAAACAAGGCGCCAATAAGTTGACCGAAAGCATGATTAGTGCTGGTATTAAAGCAGCAGCTATTCACGGAAATAAAGGACAAGGTGCACGAACCAAAGCTTTAGCTGGTTTTAAAAACGGAAGCCTAACCGCTTTGGTAGCTACAGATATTGCCGCTCGAGGTTTGGACATTCCGTTATTGCCGCATGTTATTAATTTTGAATTGCCTAATATTCCAGAGGATTATGTGCATCGAATTGGTAGAACCGGTCGCGCAGGGGCAAGTGGAGAAGCTATTTCGTTATTTAGTCCAGACGAAACGATTTTTTTACGAGATATAGAAAAATTAGTTGGCTTGAAATTGCCCAAAGAAAACAGTAAAGGTTTTGAACCTGATCCCAACGCTTCTACTGAACCTATTAAACAAGGTCAAGGCAGAGTGCAACGTAATTCGACCCCCAAAAAACCCAAAACCGATACTACCATTAGAAGCAGTAACAATAGTTTTGGACCAAGACGTCCGCAACAAAATAATGACAGACGTTCTAGTAAGTAATTGTAGTTTGATAAACATGATTTTGATGTGAACCTACTTGAAACCAGTGTAATTCGTAATTGGTAGTAAAACACGGTTCCGTATTTTCTGTTAAAAACAGCTATAAAAAGTGGAAAATAAAGAGAAAATATGGGCTAGTTGTCCCAAATGTAAAGGACTTGGCAAAAAAAATAGAGGTATCAGTAAAAAAACTAGAGACCGCTACCAGATAGAACTCGATCAATTCGAGAAATCAAATGGAGAGGGAACTGCTCCTGTTTACCCAAAGGGACATTTATACAGCTGTTTGTACTGTCACGGATGTGGTTTAGTACCAGCAACTAGCCCTCCTAAACCCGATGACGAAAACTACCCCCATATTGCTATCATTGGCGGTGGCATTGGTGGTGTGGCATTGGCAGTAGCCTGTTTGCACCGAGGAATTCCCTTTACACTTTATGAACGCGACCCCAACTTTGATGCAAGATCTCAAGGTTATGGACTCACGTTGCAACAAGCCAGTAAAGCCATTGAAGGATTAGGGATTTTTAATCCAGAGGGAGGCGTTTTCTCAACAAAACATTTGGTTCATACTACTGAAGGAAAGGTAATAGGCGAATGGGGAGTACGAAAATGGTTGACCGAGGATAAAAAATCGCTTACAAAACGGAGTAATATACACATAGCGAGGCAGGCTTTGCGATTCGCAATGTTAGAGCAACTAGGCGGACATAAAGCCGTGCAATGGGGACATCAGTTGGTCGATTTTAAGGAGTCTAAAGAGAATGGTATTGCCATCAACTTTAATGTGAATGGCGATATTAAATCGGCAAAGGCTGACCTTATCGTTGGTGCCGATGGCATTCGAAGTACCGTACGCAGATTGCTCATTGGCGAAGAAAAAACACCGTTACGTTATCTGGATTGCATCGTTATATTAGGGATTTGCCCTTTGAAATCGCTGGAAGACGTTAGCAGTTCGCTCCTTGATTCGGCTACCGTATTTCAAACTGCCAATGGCAAGGAACGAATCTACATTATGCCTTTTACAGCCAACTCGGTAATGTGGCAATTGAGTTTTCCAATGTCCGAAAACGACGCCAAGGAATTAAGTGCTCAAGGTACTCAAAAACTCAAGGAAGAAGCCAGTAAGAGAACACTCTGGCACACTCCAGTACCACAAATTGTAGCGGCTACACCAGAAAATCATATTTCGGGTTATCCCGTTTATGACCGAGAATTACTTCCTTCCGAATTATTAGAAAACGCAGGACAAGCCACCCTAATTGGAGATGCAGCTCACCCCATGAGTCCCTTCAAAGGGCAAGGAGCAAACCAAGCACTACTGGATGCTATTCAACTCGCTAGAAGTATTAGCAAAGGATGTGGTTCTAAATCGCAATGGCAAAAAAGAGGTCTTCGAGAGACTGTTTTAAAACAATTTGAAACCGATATGTTAGAACGAACAGCTACTAAAGTAAAAGATTCCGCCTCCGCCGCCCAGTTCCTACATTCCGAAATAGTGCTTCAAGAAGCCGACCAACCTAGAGGAAGAAAACTAAAGAATAAAGAGGGATAACAGCTCCGCAAAGTCTCCGACTTTGATGTAGTGATTTTCGGTTTTCAACCGATTTTATTTTGGATTGTTTAATTTATATCCCAGTCACAGACTGACGAACGCATCCTCAAAGTCAGAGACTTTGCCGAGCTGGCAAGAATTACTATTTAAATATATAATACGCTCCGCAAAGTCTCCGACTTTGAGGATGTGAAAAAAGGTCTCCGACCTTCGTTACCAATTATAAATAGTATTAATCGATTGTGGTTTCAAAACAGCTATTACTGGATTGTCTACTTTTGTAATGGCTATAATTCCATTATCTTCAACATAATTAGAAGCACTGGAATAGATATAATGAGAAGCTTTGGCAACAATTCCTGCACGAACAGGATTCAAATGAATATAATCCAATTTCGACCAAAAGAACTTTTCTGAAAAAATTTCTTCGGGATGATTTCCATATTGCCAAAACTGATATTTTTCATTTCGGCTATGACTTTTACAAGCAAATTCAAAACGTTTCAGCATCCAATCCGCTCTGCTTTCTGGTTCAGTTTCAATTTTATTCAAAATGGTCTTTGCCGTAAACTTCTTGAAATCCCGAATCAAATCGGATAACTTACTGTTTTCTGACTGAATGATTAAATGAATGTGATTGGACATAATTACAAATCCATACAAAATCATTCCTTTGTTTTTGATACAAAAATCTAGACTTTCGATAATGCTATCTTTATAATTTTTTCTAGAAAAAACATCAACCCAGTCCACAACCGTTGCAGTTATAAAATGCGCTTTGGATTGATCTCGAATTAGGAATCCTTCTTTCTCTTTCATTTTGTCTTTTTTAAGGTCAGTCAGAGACTGAAAATCACCACCTCAAAGTCGGAGACTTTGCGGAGCGTATTATATATTTAAACAGTAATTCTTGCCCGCTCCGCAAAGTCTCCGACTTTGAGGATGCGTTCGTCAGTCTGTGACTGACATAAAATTAAACAATCCAAAATAAAATCGGTTGAACACCAAAAATCACCACCTCAAAGTCGGAGACTTTGCGGAGCGCATAACAAATAATACTACCCCAACCATCCATCACGATCCAAGCTTCTATACTGAATCGCTTCTGCAATATGTCCTGAAACTACGATAGGAGCTGCTTCTAAATCTGCAATAGTTCGGGCTACTTTCAGTATTCTATCAAAAGCACGAGCGGAAAGATTCAGGCGTTCCATGGCGGTTTTTAGTAGTTGCAAGGAATCGTCATCTAGTGCGCAGTACTCCCGAATTTGTTTCGAACTCATTTGCGCATTGTAATGAATAGTATCAAAAAGTTCAAATCGTTGCGTTTGAATTTCTCGGGCTGCGGTAACTCGTTTTCTTATTTCTACGCTACTTTCTCCATTTCTTTTTTCGGTTAATTTATCAAAAGGAACAGGCGTTACTTCAATATGAATATCAATCCTATCTAATAATGGTCCCGAAATTTTACTCAAATAACGGGTCATTTCATGTGGTGAAGAAGTTTGTGGCGAATCGGGATCGTTAAAAAAACCACTTGGACTCGGGTTCATACTCGCTACCAACATAAATGACGAAGGATAGGTTATGGTAAATTTCGCTCTCGAAATGGTTACTTCCCGATCTTCTAATGGTTGTCGCATTACCTCCAACACTTCTCGTTTAAATTCGGGCAATTCATCCAAAAACAAAACACCATTGTGTGCTAACGAAATTTCTCCAGGTTGTGGATAACTGCCGCCTCCCACAAGCGCCACCGACGAAGCCGTATGATGCGGACTACGAAACGGTCGCTGGTTCATTAATCCTGCATCTTTTACTTTTCCTGCAACACTGTGAATTTTGGTAGTTTCTAATGCTTCTCGCAAAGTCATTGGTGGCAAAATACTCGGTAATCGTTTGGCTATCATAGTTTTTCCGGAACCTGGTGGGCCTATCAAAATAATATTATGTCCACCAGCAGCCGCAATTTCCATACAACGCTTTATGGATTCTTGCCCGCGAACCTCGGAAAAATCGAACTCTGGAAAATCCAAAGTTTTATAAAATTCATCCCTTGTATTAATTATCGTGGGTTCAATTGTCCCTTTTCCTTCAAAAAAATCAATGACTTCTAATACATTTTCCACTCCGTAAACGTCAAGACCTGCTACAATAGCCGCTTCTTTTACGTTTTGTTTGGGCAAGAAAAAACCTTTAAAACCTTCTTCTTTGGCTTTAATAGCAATAGGAAGTGCTCCTTTTATAGGTTGCAAACTTCCGTCGAGAGATAACTCTCCCATTATTATATACTTGCCAACCTCATCCGATTTGATTTGTGCTGAAGCAGCGAGAATGCCTATGGCAAGGGTCAAATCATAGGCGGAACCTTCTTTGCGTAAATCGGCTGGTGCCATGTTGATAGTGATTTTTTTACCGGGCATGCCGTAGCCATTATTCTTGAGTGCCGCTGCAATGCGATAACTACTTTCTTTAATAGCATTGTCAGGTAAACCAACTAAATGGTAACCAATCCCTTTATCCATATTCACCTCTACGGTAATCGTGGTGGCTTCAACTCCAAAAACGGCACTTCCAAAAACTTTAACTAGCATAGTAATTATTTTTGGAATAAAAGTAAGACAAAAAACAAAACGATAACGTCAATTGTCTTATTAATTCATTTCTTTCGAAAAAATCCTTTTGCAATACTTAAAAAAAACAGCAGCTATTAAAGTGGGTATTCCTTTTTATCCGATGGAAAAACCAAACCTATTTGATTGCGTACAGCATCAACAATTGCCATAAGTTCCAAACTATTTTGGTGTGACCAAAGCGTGCTTTCTATTCTGTTTTGAGCAATGCAAGTATGGCATTCTTCTATTTCATAAGCATATCCTTTGCCTTTGGTTGGCCATTTGAATTTGGTCTTTTGATTGTCTTTTACAACCGTATACGATTGGGTCATGAACCAAGGTGAGTTGAGATTAATCCTACCTTCGCTACCGCTTATGGTTGCTTTTAAGTTTGAAGTCGACAAAAAACTACAATGCAATACCGCTTGTGCCTGCTCATAATCAAGGATAATAGTCGTTTGTACATCAGCGCCAGTGGGATGAAAATGTGCTTTTGCCGTAATTTCTTTGGGGATTCCCAATATCAAATACGCCAAAAATAAGGGATAAACCCCAATGTCCAGCAGTGCACCGCCTCCCAATTGCAAATCGGTCATGCGGTTATTTTCGAGATTTTCGACCGCAAAAGCAAAATCAGCATTGATGTATTTTATTGTTCCTATTTCGCCTTTTTCAATTTTATGAAACGCTTCCCGAACCGCTGGATTAAAACGAGTCCAAAATGCTTCCATAAAAAATACACCATATTTTCTAGAAGTTTCAACCATTAAGAGCGCATCAAGGTGCCGCATGGCAATTGGTTTTTCACAAAGAACGTGCTTGTTATGTTGCATCGCTTTAATGGCGAATTCGGCATGCGAATTGTGAGGCGTGGCAATATAAATAATAGTTATTTCATCGTCCTGCATCAAGTCGTCGTAAGTACCGTATGCTTTGGGGCAATCAAATTCAGTTGCAAAAGCAGTTGCTTTATCTAAATTTCTGGAGGCGACAGCAGCTAATTGGGCGTTCTCGACAAGCTGTAATGCAGTTGCAAATTGATGCGCAATTTTACCTAGGCCAATGATTCCCCACTTAATTTTTGTTTTCATAAGTATTTTGTAATAAGTACATTTTTGATTTTAATTCAAACAAAGAATGCACGGATTTCAGGAGTGTTTTAAAATTATGCAGCAATAGATTTGTTAAAACTCGAATTTTAAGGCAAATTACTAAAATTGTTGCATTAAAACGTTGCTTTTGGTTTAATTTTGGGGACTCAACTTAACAACATTGCAACATGGGATTATTTAACGCCATACTTGGCAACGCCTCCGAAGTTTCTTTAGAAAACGTGTCCAAAGAATATGAACCAATATTAATAGACGGAGAAAGTATCGAAAAAGCATACAAACTCATCAAAGACATGTTTGTTTTTACGAACAAAAGATTAATCTTGGCCGAAAAACAATTGGTTGGCTCAAAAGTAGAATACCTTTCGATTCCGTATTCGAGTATTAAAAAATTCTCAAAAGAAAGCGCTGGTATATTAGATTTAGATGCCGAATTGAAAATATGGCTGAACCACGATGCTACTCCAATTGTAAAACAATTTGGCAAAGGAGGGAACAACATCAACGAAGTCTACAAAATATTAAGTCAGCACATTTTAAAATAATCGTGCAAAGAACAAATTTCAAGGAGCTAAATAGTATTATTCTATTTAGCTCCTTTTGGTTTATAGCCTAATTGCTTTTTTTGGCAAGAAAATTATAAATCATATTTTTAATAGTTTGAAAAAAAAGTTCAAAAAACAAGTTTGAAATAAAATCCAACATTAATAAATTGTAAAATTTCACATCCATTTGTAGCATACCCGTAAAATTTAGGGGGGTAAATTAGAAATATCGCAAAAATTAATTTTTATTTATGATTTTTTATAGGGGTTTGAAATGATTTTATATTTTTATCAAAATTTAAAACTAAAAACTAAAAACTATGCGAAAGATTATTTTAAGTGTGATATTGATCACAATTCTGGTACTATCCGTTTTTTCAATCTATTTATTTCCGGAAGTAACAACATTAGGAGCACACGTTGTGGCCTTGAAACTTGACACTGGAGATACAGCTTGGATGATTGTTGCCACAGCTTTGGTACTTATTATGACACCAGGACTTGGTTTCTTTTACGGTGGTATGGTTGGAAAAAAGAATGTTATTAGCACGATGCTACAAAGTTTCATGGCAATGGTTATTGTAACTGTGCTGTGGGTAGTAGTTGGTTTTGGATTGTGTTTTGGCCCATCAATAGGTGGATTTATAGGAGATCCAACCTCAAATATGTTTTTCCAAGGCGTAAGTGCCAACACCGCTTGGGAATTAGCACCTACAATTCCAATGTTATTGTTTGCTTTCTTTCAAGCTAAATTTGCTATTATTACTCCTGCCTTAATTACTGGAGCGTTTGCAGAGCGTGTTCGTTTTTGGGCATACTTGTTATTCATGGTATTATTTATATTAGTAGTATACGCACCATTGTGCCACATGACTTGGCATCCTGATGGAATATTCTTCAAAATGGGAGTATTAGACTTCGCAGGTGGAACAGTAGTTCACATGAGTGCAGGTTGGGCTGCCCTTGCAGGAGCTATATTTTTAGGAAAAAGAAAAGTACAAAAAGTAAACCCAGCACGTATCACTTATGTGTTACTTGGAACAGGTTTATTATGGTTTGGATGGTTTGGTTTCAACGCAGGATCTGCTGTGGGAGCAGGAAGTCTTGCTGCACAAGCATTAGGAACAACTACTGTAGCTGCTGCTGCTGCTGCAATGGCTTGGGTATTTCTTGATAAAATTTTAGGTCATAAATTATCAGCAATGGGTGCTTGTATTGGTGCCGTTGTAGGATTAGTAGCTATCACACCTGCTGCTGGTTTCGTATCAATTCCATCAGCAATTGCTATTGGAGCCATTGGAGCCATTGTAAGTAACCTAGTAGTGAGTAAATTTCCTAAAGGAAAAATTGATGATGCTTTAGATGTATTTGCTTGTCATGGTGTAGGTGGTATGGTTGGTATGTTATTGACAGGTGTATTTGCATCAAAATCAGTAAATGCAATTGTAGGTGACAACCAAGGATTAATATATGGTGATGCTACTTTGTTTTTAATTCAATTAAAAGCGCTTGTACTTGTTTCTATATTTGCTTTCTCTGTATCCTATGCTTTATTCTTTATTGTTAACAAAATCACTCCTTTAAGAGTTAGTGAAGACAAAGAAGAATTAGGACTTGATATCTCACAACACGGAGAATACTTGTAGAACTCCTTTCTCAAAATAATTAAAACACTCTAAAAATTCGTTTTTAGAGTGTTTTTTTATTAAAAAATGTAGCAAGATTAAGATCCTAAAAATCGCTTTTCAAAAAATGAATTGCATTTGAAATGAAATCAAAATATAGCTATCCATTAGAAGCCGGTTTAAAAACTCGAATCGAAAGGGTTGCACTTTATGAAAATTTATAAGATTTCCTAATTATAACAATTTTTTTCAATGATACCGTTTTTTCAAAAGCATTTGAAAAACCTGAAATTGTATAATAGGGAGTCATTGAGTTTGTTGACTCGGAGGAAGAAATTGAAAAACAAGAGCCAATTAGAACGTTTTTTTTCGAATAACTATTTACTCAATAAGATTGTATTAAACCCTTCTTTTTTAGATTTAAAACATGTTGTATATTCGATTTTATAAAATCTGGTTTCGAATAAAAACAACCTTATGTAGCTCAAAAACAGGTTAAAACTATATGTTTTAGTACCTCTCGTTTATAGCATTTAAAACTTTTTTAAAAACAAATTGCACCAAATTTCCAACAATTAATTTGTGAAAATTGGTGCAATTTTTTCGTTAAAATTTAGCTTTTCAATCTTGAAGACTTTAAGTCTATAGATTCGGTTCGGTTGAAATTTACTTTTAACTTTTAAAACAATTGTGTCAAACTGTTTTTTATTTATTGTCCAAAAGAGTATCTAAAACTTCAGATTCGGTGCCGTTTGGAAATGGAATTTTAAGCATTTGCGAAAGCGTAGGGGCAATTTGTGTAATGTATTTTTTAGTATGTAATTCGCCTTTTGGCACATGCCAGCCATAAAAAATTAAGGGTACATGCGTATCGTAACTATTTGGAGTTCCGTGAGTTGTTCCTGTGGATTGGTATTCCATATACCCCGCTTTGTCTAAAATAACAAGATCGCCGTTTTGTTTGGGATCATATCCTCTAGCTATAAAACTCAAAAAATAATCACTCCCTGATGAGGTCAAAATTTCTTCTTCGGTGTAGACTCTTTTTACTTGTTCTTGGGTCATCAAGAAGTCTTTAAAACTTTGTTTTACTTTAGTCAGTTCTAATCCTTTTTCTAGAATGATTTTGGTATCAAAAAAAACATTAAAATTAGAATAATCCAAAACAAGATTAACTCCAAAAGTGTCTAATGAATACTTTTTTAAGGCATCAACAATGTCCTTTGCAGGAATGTTTTTGACATTGTATTTATTGTCTTTGAGGTAATTAGGGTTTTCGGCACCTGCATGATCCGCAGTCAAAAAAAGTAGGTAATTGTCTTTACCCACCGTTTTATCTAAATAAGTCAAGAAAGTAGCTAATGTTTCATCCAATCGCAAATAGGTATCCTGTAACTCCATAGAACGCGGGCCAAAGGTATGTCCCACATAATCTGTAGACGAAAAACTAACGGTCAAAAAGTCCGTAATTTCATCTTGACCCAACGCTTCTTTATCAATGGTTCGCATAGCCAATTCTGCCAAAAGATCATTCCCAAAAGGAGTCGTCCGGATTACATCGGCTCCTTTTTCTTTATAAATAGAACTTAAATTATACGGGAAAACGGGGCCTGTTGTTTTGTCTATTTTACCTTCGTAGCTATTGTCATCAGGGAGACTTTCGTTATAAGTATCTAAAGGTTTTAACAAACTCCAACCCTTATCAATGTAGGACATGTAGTGTTTTTCGAGATTGAATTGAGTGACCCAATCTGGTAGTTTTTGACCATAAAAAGTGCTCGAAATAAAATCTCCCGTTTTGGTATACCAGAAAGCCCAATTGGCAAAATGACCTGCTGGCAAAATCGCTCCACGATCCTTCAAGCTCAATCCAATTACTTTTCCTTTAAAATTGGTTGCCATTCGTAGTTCATCCGTAATTGTGGTACTCAATAAATTTTTTGGAGACATAGCACCTTCTTTTTCCGTTCCTGCAACGAGAGTCGTTACCGTGGCATCATCAGTGCAATACATATATTTTCCAATGGCTTTATTGAACCAATCGTTCCCTACAATACCGTGAGTTGCGGGAGTGGTACCGGTGTAAATGGAGGCGTGACCTGGTGCCGTGTATGTAGGCACATAATTGTAGTGCATGTTGTGAAAGGTATAGCCATTATTGAGTAATCTCTTAAATCCATTGGCAGAAAAATCATCCGAAAAGCGGTATAAGTATTCCATTTTCATTTGATCGACTACAATTCCAACCACTAATTTAGGGCGTTTTTGAGCTTGAAGTGTAAACAAACTAACCAAGAGCAAAGGCAAAAGTATTTTTTTCATAAATATTTTTTTGTGGTTACAAAAATACATAATAAAACTATGATTGTTTGAAAAGAAACTGCAAGCAACACGAATTAATCATTTCGTAACCTAGGAGCTCGATGATGAGAAAATTTGAGTTCATCAAGCTTTTGGTTTATTCTAGATTAAGTTTATATGTAATCGATTTTTTTTGGTTATTCTTTTATAAACTTCATGGTTGAACTTCCTTTGTCGGTACTCATTTTTAAGAAATAATTCCCTGTAGTTAATTTTGAAACATCTAGTTTTGAAACACTTTGCGCATTTGGTACAGCGATTTTGATTTGTACTGTATATAATTCCATTCTGATAGTATAACTGTTTTTAATACTAAATTAAATTCATTATTAGGATTATTTGAATACCAACTTGATGAAAATCCATTTCAATTATCTAATGTGTTTTCAAATTTATCAAACGAATTGCATATTGTAAGAGTTCGAGATTTGAATGGATGCACCAATTTGAGTAAAGAAATTTTTATTCTTGGATATCCTAAATTCTTCACCCCAAATGGAGATGGTGTCAACGAAACATGGAATATCAATGGATTTGATTCCTATGCAAATGAAAAAATTTATATTTTTGATCGTTATGGTAAATTATTGAAACAAATAAATTCTAAAATGCTTGGTTGGGACGGTACCTATAATGGTCATCCTTTACCATCAAGTGATTATTGGTTTAAGGTTGTTTATTTTAAAGATGGAATTAGCAAAGAATTTAATTCTCATTTTTCTTTAAAACGATAAATAGTAGAATTTAGATTTTTAAACAGCCCTCATTATTTCTGGTTATTTATAGACATATTAGGCTAACTTATAAATCGTAGTTATTAAAAAATCAGCATTAGAAACGTGTCCCAATACTGATTTAATCGTATTTTTAATTAAAGGACAACTTACTGATTATACCCAAAACGTTTGAGCATATTGGCATTACTTCTCCAGTTTTTATTCACTTTTACGTACAATTCAATATGTATTTGTTTTCCAAAGAATTTCTCTAAATCGGCACGAGCTTCCATTCCCACTTTTTTCAAAGCTGCCCCTTTGTGACCAATGATAATTCCTTTTTGTGTGTCTCGTTCCACCATAATTAGGGAGCGAATTCGGATGATATTTTCATCTTCAAAGAACTCTTCGGTTACAATTTCTACGGCATACGGAATTTCTTTGCTGTAATTCAACAAGATTTTCTCACGAATGGTCTCGTTTACAAAGAACCGTTCAGGCTTGTCCGTCAATTGGTCTTTTGGGTAATAAGCGGGCGATTCTGGTAATAATTCGATTATTCTTTGAAAAACTTCTGGGACATTGAAATTTTGCAAAGCTGAAATGGGATATATTTCGGCGTTTGGCACTTTTTCTGTCCAAAAAGCCACTTGGGTTTCTAATTGTTCTTGATTAGAAGTATCAATTTTATTCAACAACAATAGAACAGGAATTGTAGAATGAATAATTTTATTAAAAAAAGCTTCGTCTTTCAGCTCTTGTTCGCCAATTTCCACCATGTAAATCAGGATATCAGCATCCTCAAATGCCGATTTCACGAAATTCATCATCGATTCCTGCATTTCGTAAGCAGGTTTGATAATTCCAGGTGTGTCGGACAAGATCATTTGGAAATCTTCTCCGTTTACAATTCCCAGAATTCTATGACGAGTTGTTTGTGCTTTTGACGTAATTATGGATAATCTTTCTCCAACAAAGGCATTCATTAACGTTGATTTCCCGACGTTTGGATTCCCTATGATGTTTACAAAACCTGCTTTATGTGACATTTATTATGTGATTTATTTTGCAAAGGTAGGCATATCAAGTCAATAGACGAAATAAAACATTTTTTAAAGTTTGTATTGCAAATTCAATATTTCATCGTACATTTGCACTCGAAACATCGCGGGATAGAGCAGTAGGCAGCTCGTCGGGCTCATAACCCGAAGGTCACAGGTTCGAGTCCTGTTCCCGCTACTAAAAAAGCTTCAGACATTTCTGAAGCTTTTTTTATTTAGAAACGATTTGTAATAGTTTGCATTTTACTTCCAAAAAGATGATTTGTATTTTTTTTAAACAATTCGCTTTCTCTACCTTTTTTATTAACTCATAAAACCTTTTACATAATCCTTGGTCAATTTTTCTTTTGGATTCAAAAGAACTTCCTCGGTGGGACCAAATTCAATTATTTCGCCCATATACACAAAACCAATATAATCCGAAACTCGTCTGGCTTGACGCAAAATGTGGGTGACCAAAACTATGGTGTATTTGTCTTTGAGTTGCAAAAACAATTCCTCAATAGCTTGTGTTGAAATTGGATCTAAAGCAGATGTGGGCTCGTCTCCCAAGATAATTTCAGGTTCAATGGCAAGTCCTCTAGCCAAGCACAATCGTTGTTGTTGCCCGATTGAAAGACGAGTGGCGGGTGATTTCAATCGGTCTTTTACTTCGTCCCAAAGATTCACATCACGAAGGTTTTTCTCCACAATTACATCCAATGCTGCCTTGCTGTAGTTTCCGTGAATGCGCTGACCATAAGCCACATTATCGTAGATGTTCATTGGCAACGGAAAAGGCCTTTGCGATAGCAATCCCATCTTTTTCCTGATATGGGTTACTTCAGCTTTTGGATCGTAAATATTTTCGCCATCGACCAAGACTTTTCCTCCCACTCGAACATCGGTTTGATTGTCAAGTAATCGGTTCATTGTTTTTAAAAGTGTTGTTTTTCCACAACCTGATGGCCCAATTAATGAGGTTACTTTCTTGTCAGGAATGTCCAGATTGATGTTTTTCAGGATATGGTTTTCGCCAATGTGAACGTTTAAATTTTGTATGCTGATATGAGGTTGAAGGATCATATTTTGTTTTTTGAAAGGTTTTTGCTAATTATTTTTGCAGTTATGCTAATGATTAAAACGATTATGGTAAGTACTACTGCTGCGGCATAAGCTCGGTTTTGTACTTCTTGAATGGGACTACTCAATTGAAAAAATATCGATAAGGGCAGTGTTGCCGCAGGTTGGTCTAATGATGTTGGAATACTATCTGTAAATCCTGCCGTAAAAAGTACGCAAGCGGCATCGCCAATGGCTCTTCCAAACGATAATAATATTGCTGTAAAAATTCCTGGAATAGATTGTCTCAAAACTATTTTTGCGGTTTCATAACGAGTGGCTCCAAGAGCATAAACCGAGTTTTTCATATCTTCGGGAACGACTCGTATGGCTTCATCCATTGCTCGGACTAATATGGGAATTATCATTAAAGTTACGGTTATAATTCCTGCCAATAACGAAGTTTTTAATCCCATATAAACCATAATCGCAAATCCAAAAGCTCCATAAACTATGGATGGAATGCCAAATAAAATATCATAACTCAATCGGGTAATATTGGCCAAAAACGAATTATTCTTCGCATAAATATTAATGTAAATCACAATTGGAATACTTACCAAAAGCCCCAATAGAGTGGAACCAACAGTGATATAAAGCGAACCAATAATAGCATTAAGAATTCCGCCTCCTTTGCCAATGTAAAATCCTCCTTCGGGTATTTTGGAAACCATATCCCAATTCAAAGAACCCAAACCTTTTGAAAATATCGTGTAGATAATCCAAAACAAAGTACTACTGATTAAAACCGTACTCATTATCATTAAAACTTTAAAAATATTTTCTTCTATTTTTCTCATTTGGAGTTGGTTTAGGTGGTACTTTTTTCGATTCGGAATAAAATAATTCTCGAAATAGCATTAAACAAAAAGATGATTACAAATAATAATAAAGCGGCAAACATTAAGGCCGAATCATACATTGGAATCGACATCATTTCGCCGTAATTATTGGCAATAAGCGCTGGTAAAGGATAACCCGAATCGAAAAGACTATGAGGGATTTGAGCCAAATTTCCGCAGACCATCAACACGGCTATCGTTTCACCAAAAGCCCTAGAAATGGCCAAAACTGTCGCTGCAATAATTCCAGCAACTGATTTTCGCAGTAATACTTTTTTGACAGTTTGCCATTGTGTTGCTCCAACAGATAAGGATGCATCTCGCAACTCTTGAGGAACATTATCAAAAACTTCGATCAAAATGCTGATAATGAGTGGGAAAATCATAATCGCCAAAACAACTCCTCCCGCCAAAACGGAATATCCTGTGGTAAATTCTACAAAATGAGGTGCGATATAATCTTGGATTAAGGGAACAATCACCAAAACGCCCCAAACTCCAAAAAGAACAGGCGGAATCCCCGACAATAATTCTATCAATGGCAGGACTAGTTTCCGAACCCGAAAATGCGCATATTCCGAAAGGTAAATTGCTGTAAGAAGCGACAATGGCAAAGCAATTACAATTGAAATTACCGTTACCCACAGCGTTCCCATTATAAAAGGATAAAACCCAAAAGCTTCCTTAAAGGGTTTCCATTCTGAAGAAAACAACAATTTCGATAACGAACTGCTGTCTAATATTGGGATGGATTTGTAATACAATCCCAATCCCAACAATACCACCGTAGATATGGAAAGAATGGTCAGCGTAAAGAAAACTTTGCTAAAAATGCTATCTTTTAGTAATCTTATATTCATCATTGATGTTTTACGTAAGTGGGTTGTATTTTTGCCACAGATTTAATTTTTTAATCTGTGTTAATCGGTGAAATCTGTGAAATCTGTGGCAAAAAGTATTTGTTTTTTTATTTCACTTTTTCTAATTCCTTGGTCAATTTTTCTTTTGAGAATTTGATATAACCAGCTTCGGTAACAAATTTTTGTCCATCAGTTAAAATGTATTTTATGAATTCTTTTACGATTGGATTTTTTGGTTTTCCAACCGTTACATAATATAAATCTCTTGCTGGTGGCGAAGGGTATTTTCCAGCAACAATTGCGGCAATTAAGAGGTCTAAATTGTCATAAAAATTTTCATCTGGATCTAATTTCCCGTTGTTATTTAAGTCAATTGGCAAGGGAACTACGCCGTTAGTTGCTTTGTTGGTTTTGGTATCATAGATGTAAACAATGTTGTTAAAACCAATTCCGTTTGGGTCTCTTTTTACAGCTTGTGCCAAACCTGGGTCGCCAAAAACCGCAACTCCAAGCAAATCTTCTTGTTTTTTATTGAAATATTTCGCCCAAGTTTCAGCAGCTCCAGATGCATCAGATCGGGTGTAAACGTGAATTGGCGCCTCGCTTTTGAAACCCAAAGCGTTCCACGATTTGTATTTTCCAGTAATGAAGATGTTGTTAAAAGCGTCTTTTCGTACCCCTCTTTCATACAATACTTTTCTATACGGACTGGTGGCACTTATGGTCGGAATTACGGCATCTTTAGTAACCGCCACGGCAAAGGCTTCTTTTTTGAATTCCGCAGGATTCAGGTCGCGAGATACCAATCCAATATCCGTAACTTTAGACAATACATCGGTTATTCCTTTTCCAGCTCCACCGGCTTGAATATCGATTTTGACAGCAGGATGTAGTTTTTTGAACTCTTCGGCCCATTTCACGGTGATTGGATACAAGGCAAAAGCACCAGAAATACTAATGTTTCCTTTTAATTCTTGAGCAACAACTTTTGTCGTGTTTACATTTGCCAATACTAAAAGAAGTAAGGCTACTAGTGATGATTTGTATGTTTTCATTTTAATTTGATTTAATTTTTTAATTATTGGATTTAGAATTTTATTTGCAATTGCGCTACAATTTCATCTTTATTGATTGCCGTTCTTTGTTCGCTTTTGTGTTTGTAGTTGATTTGGAATTTTACAAAACTATTGGGATATAAATTGGTACCAAGCGTATAGAACGTAGAAATGTCATTAATAGCATTGTCTTTTGTAGGGTCAAAAGTGTCGTATTTTACCACAAATTGTAGTTTCTTGGGCAGTGCAAAATAGCCTACTTGTGCATACCAACCGTCTTTGAGGAGGTCTTTTGTACTACCATTTACTACATAAGTTCCTTGTTGGGCTTGCAAATATTCGGCTCTAAATGACAAATCATTATAATTAAAAGCAAGATCTGCTTCTATTCTAATTTCATCTTGGTTTTTTGCTACCGTAGTCCATGTGTCATGCCCGTTCGAATAGGATAAACCAAAATCCAAAAAAGAGTAGGGATGTGCCACCAGTCGAGCTGCTATATCTTTTGATTCATTTTTATCGCCTGTAATGTTAATGCCTTGACCATTAAAATAAGCCAAGTAATAGTCTAAAAGAAACCGATTTGAAGCTGTTTTTAATAAACTTCCGCTCGCTTGAAGTCCTATGTCTCGACCGTTTTGATCGCCAATGGCATCTTTATTTCGACCAACTAAACCACTTATTTGTGCTCTATCAATGGTTTCTAAATTGCTATCTGGTGTAGTACTTTCTAGCGAATTAGGAATCAAAAATTGTCCTCCAGTTATTTTCAAAAATTCATAAGGTTTGTAAGCAAAATAAGCATCAATTATTTTTGTATTGACCGCAAAGTCAGTTTGCAAACGGTATTCCCATTCCGGAGAAAAATTGCCTTTTAGGTCAAATCTCGCTCTTCTAATATCAAAACCATCCGCTTTTCCTTGTTCTTGCAAGGATTGGTAACGCACTTGGGTGTAGCCGCCCATAGTTATGTTTCGGCTAGAAAGTACGTTGAATAATTTTTGTTTTTCTTTTATCGTTTGCTGGTTTAAAGCATAGTCAGCTCTTATGGAATCGGCTTCGTTTTGTTTCACAACCCCTTTTTGGATCAATAAATTCAGCACATCGTCTGATGATTGTGCTGCTGTAATTCCTACTGTAAATAAGGTAATAAAGGCTATGAGTATAATTTTAGTTTTCATATTTTCATTTTTTCAATTTTTAATTTGTTTTCTATAGCTGCTGGAAACTTGTTGTACAAACAAATAATCCAATATTGTTTACTATGCCCGAGGGCACATAATGTGTAGGCTATTTTTAAAATTGAAATTTAAAAAAGGAAATACGTGTTTTTGGGTTTTCATTGGTTTGGTAATTAAATAAAGTATATAAATTATATCAATTTAGTATAATTAATAATTTGCTCTTTTAGTTTACTTAAAGTGTATTGATTAATTTTAAAAAAATTAATTCTGATGCAAATATATAATTAATTCTATAAAATTAGTAGAGTTTAAAAAATATTTTTTTATTTTTTTACCAATGAGGCTATAGTAATACCTTGCATGGCTTTCAAAGTTTCGTCTCGAATAGTCATTAAACCGTGTCGTAGTAAGCAACTATCTTCGCTAGTGCAATCGGAACAGGGCTCATAAAAGTTTAAAGAAGCACAAGGAAGTAACGCAATAGCCCCATCAAATAACCGATGAATATCCGCCAAAGTGATGTCATCTTTTGATTTTAAAAGATAATAACCACCCAATTTGCCTTGCTTGCTCCCTACTAAATGCCCTCTTTTTAGATCCAAAAGAATTTGTTCTAAAAATTTTTTAGGAATAGTAGCTGCTTCTGCTATTTCTATTGTTTTAGAAATGTGATTCGTCTCTTGTTGGGCTAAATAGAGTAATGCTTTAAGGGCATATTTGGTTTTTTGTGACAACATTTTTCTATAACTTGATTAATTTTAGGAAACTAAAATCCTTTGTGAATAGGTATTATTTGAAGGTGCTGAATTCATTATTTAGGCAACATTGCTATTGTTTTACCAACTTCCGCTAGATCCACCACCAGAAAAGCCTCCGCCACCAAAACCACCACCAAAACCGCCTCCGCCACCAGAAGATCCGCCAAAACCACCACCAAAACCGCCTCCGCTACCTCTACCTAGGTTGCTTAATATAATCACATCCAATAAACTGGGGCCGCCTCCAGAATTACCCGAGTTTCCGCCACCATTTTTGTTTCTTGAAAATAAAAAAAACAACACAACAAGGATAACAATAAAAGGAACAACTGGGAAATCTTTATTTTTATTTTGTTTGCGTTCGCCCTTGTATTTGCCTTTAAAAACATCAAACAAGGCATCAGCTCCTTTGTCGAGTCCTTGGTAATAACTTCCCGCTTTAAATTCGGGAATAATGGTATTTCTAATGATTTCGCCTCCAATTCCTGCGGTTAATCGGTCTTCGAGTCCGTAACCAGGATTTATGGCTATTTTTCTTTCGTCTTTGGCAACTAAAATAATAACGCCATTATCGGTTTTTTCGCTTCCGCCAATTCCCCAAGTCGTGGCCCATTTGGTAGCTAATAAACTTACATCTTCATTCTTCAAACTTTCGATAGTAATCACCACTATTTGAGTTGTGGTTGAATCCGAATACCGAATGAGTTTTTCTTCTAATTGTGATTTTTCAGTAGCGCTTAAAATAGAAGCATAATCATAAACCGATGTTTGCAAACTTGGTTTTTCAGGAATAGTAAATTGCGAAAAAAGGCTAGTACTTGCAAAAAAGGCTAGCAGTATAACGACTAATTGAAAAACTCCTTTGGAATTTGATTTTCTTTTTTTGGAAATTTCCATTATTTATCCTTTAGAGATTTCGTTTGATAATTCATTGGTGTCGCCTTCTTGCCACGGGAAATACTTTTTTAGTTGTTCGCCAGCCATCAAAATGCCGTCAACCAAACCTTGTTTGTATTGATTTTGTTTGAATTGTGCAGTCATCATTTCTTTGGTAGTGTCCCAAAAATTCGAATCAACAACATCATTAATGCCTTTGTCGCCACAAATGGCAAATTTTTTATCCGCAACGGCAAAGTAAAACAAAACCCCATTTTGAAGTTGTGTTTCATTCATGTTTAATTCAAAAAAAACTTCCAAAGCCCTATCATAAGGGCTTTTAGAAGTCGTTTTTTCTAGGTGAACTCTAATCTCTCCCGAAGTGTTTTTTTCGGCTAGGCGAATGGCTTCGACTATGGCGCTTTCTTCTTCTTGGGTTAAAAATTCTTCTACTTTTGACATTGATTTTATTTTTTAAGCCTCTCCTTTGGAGGGGTTGGGGAGTATTAAAATTTTACTTCAACAGGTTTGTCAGCACCTTCTACGGCATTAAAGTAGGCTTTCTCTTTAAATCCAAATACACCTGCAAACATAGAGTTTGGGAACGTTTTGATATGGGAGTTGTAGGGTTTTACAGCTTCATTAAAACGTGTTCTAGCAGTCAATATTTGATTTTCGGTGCTAGATAATTCGTCTTGTAATTTCAAGAAATTTTGGTTTGCTTTCAAATCAGGATATTGCTCAACAGTAACTAATAATCGGGATAAAGAACTACTTACTCCGCTTTGTGCTTTGTTAAATTCTGCTAATTTTTCAGGTGTAATGTTTGTTGGGTCAATTGTTGTTGAAGTTGCTTTTGCACGTGCTTCAATAACAGCTGTCAACGTTCCTTTTTCAAAATCGGCAGCGCCTTTTACGGTATTGACTAAATTGCCAATAAGGTCATTTCGTCTTTGATAGGCAGTTTGAACATCACCCCAAGATTGCTCTACGTCTTGGCTCAAAGTCACGGCAGTATTATTGATCCCTTTAACCCAGCTATAAATTCCAAAAATCACAACTGCTACAATAATCCAAGGTAAAAATTTTTTAAAATCCATTTTTGTTTAATTTAAAGTTTACTATTTGTTTTTAATTTTCATTGTTATTGCCCTTGAAATGGGTATTTCAAAGTTCATTTTTAATATTCGTCAATTGCAATTTGATGCGCTCTAATTTACTAATAATCTCAAATTTGTCCAACGTTTTCTTTTGTCCTTCTTTCAAATGGGTCTTGGCACCTTCAAGCGTAAAACCTCTTTCTTTGACCAAGTGAAAAATCAATTGCAAGTTTTTAATGTCTTCGGGAGTAAACATTCGGTTTCCTTTGGCGTTTTTTTTGGGTTTTAGAATGTCAAATTCATTATCCCAAAACCGAATTAGCGATGCATTTACATCAAACGCTTTGGCTACTTCGCCAATGCTGTAATATCTTTTGTCTGGTGATAAATCGATGTGCATATTTTTTCTTTTTTTCTAAATACTTTTTACAAGCTGTTGCTAAATTATAATGTCAACAATCGTAGAACTGACCACTGATTCCCCCTAATCCAGCGATTGATTTTCTTGGTTTGCTAATTTTGAAATGGCGACATACTCAATAGCCGAAATATTACCATAATAAAAATTCAGCGGATTCACCACATTGCCATCCTTGTGGACTTCATAATGCAAATGTGGCCCTTCGGATCGGCCTGTACTTCCTACATATCCTATAATGTCACCTCTTTTCACATGCTGTCCGGCGCGACATTTGTACTTGCTCAAATGCCCATACAAAGTCTCGTATCCATACCCGTGACGTATCACAATATGATTCCCAAAACCAGATGCCGTATTGTCTGCCCTTTCCACAACACCATCGCCAGTAGCATAAATAGGTGTCCCAATTGTCGCTGTAAAATCCATCCCTTCGTGCATTTTTCGCACCTTGGTAAACGGATCCGTTCGGTATCCAAAACCAGACGCCATTCGTTTTAAATTTTCATTCCTCACAGGCTGAATCGCAGGAATGGCAGCCAGCAAATTACTTTTGGCTTTGGCCAATTTCAAAATTTCATCCAATGATTGGGATTGAATCGCTAATTCCTTACTCAAAACATCCATTTTCTTGGTCGAGTTCACCACTAATTGCGAATTGTTATAGCCTTCAAGGGCTTTGTACCTGTTTTTTAGCGTAAATCCTTCTTTCCGTTTCTCTTCTGGAATAGCGGCGGTATTAAAATAAACCCGATACACATTATTGTCTCTGTCCTCAATATCATCAACAACATCCGCTACTTGCTCCATTTTTTTGTCCAAAATGGCGTAATTCAACTTCAAATTTTCAATTTCACGCGCCTGCAATCGGTCTTTTGGTGTTTCAAAATAAGGCGTGTTCAATAAAACGATGAAACTCAAAAAACCAAATAACGCTGAAGCCAATAAAAATAGCATTAAAAAACCAAATTTCTTTGTTTTTCTCGTTCTTATTTTTTGGTAAGCTAATTTTTCCGAATCGTAATAATATTTTACTTTCGCCATATTTTAAAATACCCTATTTTTGCAAATTAGTTACAGGTAAGTCGAACAAATTTAATAAATGTTTCAGTTGTTCCCTCCTTTTTTTAATAATAAATAATTTTAATGTGCCCAATCCAGCTATCCGTTACAAGTTCTCGGTTACAAGTCTTTTTTTCTAATGAGACTGCAGGAGCTTCCGCTGGTCGCTCTGCACCCTCAAGAAAAAAAAGCCTTCTACTCCTCGAAGCTTTTCACTACTATCTGGGGCAAAAAAGAAATTAAATAATTGAAAGATTGAAAAATTCAATTCCAGTAAATCTTTAATTTTTTAAATTTTAAATCAAACAAATGAAATCACAAGACGTACGCAAACAATTTTTAGATTTTTTTGAAAGTAAAGGCCATTTAATTGTGCCATCAGCTCCAATTGTTCTCAAGGACGACCCAACCTTGATGTTTAACAACTCGGGTATGGCGCAGTTCAAAGAATATTTCCTTGGACTTGGAACCCCAAAAAGTCAACGAATTGCCGATACGCAAAAATGCCTTCGGGTATCCGGAAAACACAACGACCTCGAGGAAGTAGGAATTGATACCTACCACCACACCATGTTCGAAATGCTTGGAAACTGGTCTTTTGGCGATTATTTCAAGAAAGAAGCCATCAATTGGGCATGGGAATTGTTGACCAAAGTCTATAAAATAGACAAGGATATTCTCTACGTAACCGTTTTTGAAGGCAGCGTTGAGGAAAACGTTCCTTTTGATCAAGAAGCTTACGATATTTGGAAAACCTTAATTGCCGAAGACCGCATTTTATTAGGCAACAAAAAAGATAATTTCTGGGAAATGGGCGATCAAGGTCCCTGTGGCCCGTGTTCCGAAATTCACGTAGACATTCGCTCTGCCGAAGAGAAAGCGCTTGTTTCAGGAAAAGATTTAGTCAATAACGACCACCCACATGTAGTTGAAATTTGGAATAATGTATTCATGGAATTCAATCGCAAAGCCGATGGCTCACTGGAGAAATTACCAGCGCAACACGTAGATACCGGAATGGGATTTGAACGCTTGTGTATGGTTTTGCAAGGTGTTCAGTCTAATTATGACACCGATGTTTTCACACCTTTAATTCGAGAAATCGAAACCATTACAGGTACAAAATATACCATAAAAGCCAAAGACGAAGCCGAAGAAAAAGTAAATATTGCCATTCGTGTTATTGCGGATCACGTTCGTGCCGTAGCCTTTGCTATTGCCGATGGGCAGTTGCCGTCAAACACAGGAGCGGGATATGTAATTCGTAGGATTTTGCGTCGTGCTATTCGATACGGCTTTACTTTCTTGGATACCAAAGAGCCTTTTATATACAAATTAGTCGAAACGTTAAGTGCTCAAATGAGTGGATCGTTTCCCGAAATTAGAACCCAAAAAGCACTTTGTGCCAATGTGATTCGGGAGGAGGAGAGTTCTTTTTTAAGAACTTTGGATCAAGGTTTGGTACTTTTAGATGCCGTAATTTTGAACACTTCAGGAACTGTAATCGATGGCAAAAAAGCATTTGAATTGTATGACACCTATGGTTTTCCTATCGATTTAACGGCTTTAATCTTGTCCGAAAAAGGATTAGAGCTAGACGAAAAAGGATTTCAAGTACAGTTACAGTTACAAAAAGAGCGTTCTCGTGCCGCTTCCAAAGTCGTTGCTGGCGATTGGAATGTCGTTTTTGAAGATGATATTCAAGAGTTTGTGGGGTACGACCGCTTGAAACACCAAGTTAAAATAGCAAAATACCGTCGTGTAGAAAGCGTTAAGGAGGGCGAAATTTTTCAATTGGTTTTTAATGCCACCCCTTTTTATGGAGAAAGCGGCGGACAAACTGGTGACAAAGGGTATTTAGAAGCGTCTAATGGCGATATTACATACATTATTGATACCAAAAAAGAGAACAATCAAACCATACATCTCACTAAATCGTTGCCTGACAATCTTACGGATAATTTTACCGCAATTGTCGATGAAAAACAAAGAGCGAGAACGTCCTCTAACCACACCGCAACCCATTTATTGCAGCAAGGGTTGCTCAAGGTTTTAGGAACGCACATTGAACAAAAAGGGTCTATGGTTCGTAATGCTTCCTTGCGTTTTGACTTTTCGCATTTTGCCAAAGTTACAGAGGAAGAGTTGAAAGAGGTAGAGAATTTTGTCAATGCCCGTATTCGTCAGAGTTTGCCTTTAATCGAAAAAAGAGCCATTCCAAAAGAGCAAGCCATAGAGGAAGGCGCCATTGCATTGTTTGGCGAAAAATACGGCGATTTGGTTCGTATGATAAAATTTGGCGATTCAGTTGAATTGTGTGGCGGAACGCATGTAGCCAATACAAGCGAAATTTGGCATTTCAAGATTGTTTCCGAAGGTGCTGTTGCGTCCGGTATTCGTAGGATTGAAGCCATTACAAGCGATGCTGCAAAGGACTTTTTCGAATCGCAATTGTTGTCTTTTTATGAGATTAAAGAAGTGTTGAAAAACCCACAAGATCCCATCAAAGCCATTCAAGGATTACAGGACGAAAATGCCGCTTTGAAAAAACAGTTAGAGGCGTTGTTGAAAGATAAAGCCAAAAACATGAAAACCGAATTAGCACAAGAAATACAAGTGATTAACGGCATGCAATTCCTAGCAAAACAAGTGGATTTGAATCCCGATGGGGCAAAGGATTTGGCTTATGAATTGGGGAATTTAGGCACAAATATGTTCTTGGTTTTGGCCACAGCCAATGAAGAGAAACCACTATTAACCTGTTATATCTCAAAGGAATTAGTAGCCGATAAAAAGCTAAATGCGGGAGCGGTAGTTAAGGAATTAGGGAAATACATTCAAGGTGGCGGAGGCGGACAACCGTTTTTTGCGACCGCAGGAGGTAGGAATGTTGCTGGAATTAAGGAAGCATTAGAAAAAGCAATTGATTTCGTGAAGTAATTTTTTGTATCTTTATAGTATCATGACAAGAGATGAATTCATAGCTAAAAACGCCTATCTTTTTTGGTACATCAAGAAAGAGGCTATTCCTAAAATCGGGAATGAAGTGTTGGTGGAATTTATTTTTAATTATGGCACTTGGGAGGATGTCAAGGAACTTATAAAAATTATTGGTTATCAGGAGCTAAAAAAAGTTTATGAAGGAATTACTGATAGAAAAATAGGGAATTATTTGCCAGAGATGTTAGATCTAATGGGCAGAATAACTAGAAAATATGCATCTTGAAATTTTAAGTAACGAACAAACTGAATTACTTCCCGTTTTATCTCAATTCAAACGGGAGTATTATTTGGTTGGTGGTACTGCCATTGCGTTGCATATTGGGCATAGGGAATCTATAGATTTTGATTTGTTTAAACAAAAAAGTATTCGTAAAAAAGATGTTTATACCAAGTTAAAAAATGTTGATTATAAAGTTTCGTTTGCGGATTATAACCAAATAAATATGTTGTCGAATGGTGTTAAAATCACTTTTTTTTCGTTTCCTTATGCAGTGCCATTAGATTCAGAATTAAAAGGTGTTTTAAAAATGCCTGATTTGTTGACACTTGCGGCAATGAAAGCTTTTGCTCTAGGAAGACGTTCTAAATGGAAAGATTATGTTGATTTGTATTTTATTATAAAATTTCATTTCAGTTTTTCGTTAATTGCCAAAAAAGCCAAAGATGTTTTTAAAGACGAATTTATTGAGAAGCAATTTATAGCTCAATTAGGCTATTTCAAAGGGATAAATTACGATGAGGAAGTTACTTTTTTGATTCCAAATCCACCGACTGAAGAAGAAATTCAAGAATTTTTAACTGAAATTAGTATTTCGGGATTAGCTGATTTATAATGAACTTCACGACCAAAATACCCATTCCGCAAGCCCAGTTTCCAATAGCGTATACCTCCAAAATAATCTCTTTGGGTTCTTGTTTTGCCGAAAACATGAGCGAAAAACTTGACTATTTTAAGTTTCAGAATACGGTAAATCCTTTTGGAATTATTTTCAATCCAGTGTCAATCGAAAAAATGATTTTTCGTGCTGTTAACCAAGTTTTTTTTAAGGAGGAGGATGTTTTTTTCTACAATGAGCGTTGGCATTCTTTCGAAGTACACTCTGAATGGAGTGGTGGTTCCAAAGCTGAATTGCTGGATAATTTGAACGCAATACTTCAAGATTTTCACAATCAAATCCTGCAAGCTACTCATATTATAATCACTTATGGCAGTTCGTGGGTGTATCGCAATATTGAAAATAATGCCATCGTTGCTAATTGTCATAAAGTGCCTCAAAAGCAATTTTCGAAGGAGATTTTATCAGTAGAAACGATTCAAATCGCCATTGAAAACTCCTTGGATTTAATCCGAAAAAGAAATCCAAACTGTCATTTTATTATTACCGTTTCGCCAGTAAGGCACATTAAGGATGGTTTTGTAGAAAACCAAAGAAGCAAATCACATTTGATTGCTGCAATCCAAAATGTGTTGCAGTCAAAAAATGACCCCAAAATAAATTATTTTCCAAGCTACGAAATCATGATGGATGAGTTGCGTGATTATCGTTTTTATGGGCAAGACATGTTGCATCCTAGTCCGGTAGCGATTGATTATATTTGGGAACAGTTCTTTTTAACCCAAATAACGCCGGCAATTTACCCCATCATGAATGACGTTTGCACTGTACAAAAAGGATTTTTGCATAAACCTTTTCATCCTGACTCCCAAAATCACCAGCAATTTTTAGCCAAACTTCAGGCAAAGATTGCGACAATTCAGCACGAATTCCCGCATATTCGTTTCTGAAAAAAAATACGTAATTCTTCGTATTGTACCTTTTTTGTAATAACCGCAGCTTTGTAAAGTGAGAACTAACAAAGCGCGTATTATGAAACCAACCCTTATTCTTTTTTTCAGTGTACTAGTACTACTATCATTTTCTACAGCCTCTTTTTCTCAAAAAAAAGTCTTAACAGATGAAGATGAGGTTTCGGGAATGGTTAGTAAGGAAATGGACGAAGTCTTCCATTCTGATAGTTTTATAAAACAAAAAAACAAAAAGTTTCCCACCGTTACGGGAACTATAGTTGTTGATATTGGCGTGGTTCAAAGCGGCAAAGTGTCCACACTCTTCAAAGTGGATAGCGATATCAATAATCCAAATTTCACAAATTTCCTTTCGGAATATATATTAGATCATAAATTTTATTTCAAACTACAAAAACAACAGCGGTATAAAATCAGGTATACCGCTACTTTTTGAAAACCAAAACCTTAAAAACTAAAAAAATGAAAAAACTATTAACCACAGTAACACTTGTCCTTTTTCTTTATGGGGCAACACCCGCTTCGGCACAATTTGGGAAATTATTAGATAAAGTAAAAGGAAAATCAGGTGCGGGTAAAAAGTCAGGAAATTTCACTACCGTTTGGGAATCAGAATTCGAAAACAAAGCCACAAGAGTTGCTGTTGTCAATGGTGACGGTAGTTATGTGGTAGGAACTGACGATAATTCGGCATCAGTATTAGACAAAGAGGGCAAGGCAATCTGGAACGGCGATTATAAAAAGTTGACTACCAATAAAACCAATAAATCCGAGTACCAATATACCGTTTGGAAAAAAGAGGGCGGTTATCTTTTTCTTTTTGACGAACGCAAATTTGGCACTGATCGCGTGGCGTGTTTAGACATCACAACGGGTAAGGAATTATGGAACTCGGAGTCCTATCAAAACCTCATTCAAAAAGGTACAAAGGCTGAAGAAGGAACTGATCAAGGCGAATTAGAAACCGTAAAATACATTGATGAGTTAGACGCTTTTTTGATTTCTCAAAAAGGGTCAGTCATTATGGTCAAAGCCAATACTGGTGAAAAAATTTGGGAAACCAACCGTTTTAAGGGAGGTGTTGGGAAATATATTTATGATGAAAAGCGAAATGAAATCATTATGGTCAATTTTAAACCAACGGCTTTGGGAGCTTTGTTTGCAGGTTTCAAAAACCAATTGGTAAAAATAAATGCAATAAACGGTGATGTTGTATGGGACGCTACCTTTATGGGAACAATTGAAAAAGAACTTGTTACGAGACGAGCTATTATAGATCTTTGGATTAAAGGAGATAAATTATTCATGTATCTGGATGGTTTACAGGTGTACAATTTAGAAAATGGACAAAAATTATGGTCGGCTACCTACGAAAATGATATGCAAGGTTCTAGTGGCAATAGCTTGATTGGCGGCAAAAAGCAAACTAAAATATACAAAACATTAGCCGAACCATTGTTTACTGAAAAATCGGTTTATTTAATAATGTTAGGAACCAGAGACCGAACTAAATATGTAGAGAAGCACGATTTAGAATCTGGAAAATTACTATGGGCATCAGAAAAAATAACAGGTGCATTGTGCATGCCACACATTTACAAAGTTGGAAATAAAATTTTGGTACAAGTGGGTGGTAAAGTGCAAGTTCAGGAACTTCGTTATGAGGAAGTGTATAATGCCACTGCGGGGGCTGTAGGTGCCTTAACAGGTTTTGGTGGTGGAGCAACCAAGCAATGGGTTCCTTATATTTATTGGGATTACAAAGCTCAAAAAAGTAGTGCAATGGCACTTGACGATGCCACAGGAACAACGGCTTGGCGATCAGAGAAGTTTGACAAACGCATTACTGATTTTGTTATTAATGATGATAAAACGCTTTTTGTAGGCGATGGCGATGAATTTTATGGCTATGATATCGCTGCTGGAACACAATTATTTGATGTGAAACATAGTGATGCCAATGTAGGAAAAGCAATGGATGTTATCGATTTTGGGGACAAAGTAGTGGTGCTTTCCGAAAAAGGATTGGCCGCCTACAATAAAAAAGATGGCTCGCGAGTGTATGCCACCGAAAAAATAAAAGGAGTTGATTATTTTTATCACATTGGGGATAATTATTTTTTGAGAGACCAGCGCAATAGCAAAAACATTATTTACGGTATTGATATGACCAATGGAGAAACCAAAGGATCTGTTCAGTCAAAAGGAAAAGGGGGAAGTCCAAAGTATGGCGATGGTATAGATATTACAGAGGATGGCGAATATATTTTTACTTTTAAAGGCAAAAAAGTAGAGAAAGTAAAGGTGAATAATTAGGTTTTTAGTTTTCTTGACAAGGGCTGTTGCGTAGTTTTGGCAGCCCTTTTTTTAAATTGATTTCATTTTAAAAACGATTCCCAATGAAAAAGACAGCAAAACTCTCGCCAGATGACATTCTTTTTTTAGAAAAAAAAGCCCAAAAAAAACAGTATACGTACTGCTTGTTTTTTGCAGGTTTGTTTTTTCTGGTACCAACTTTG
Source organism: Flavobacterium restrictum (assembly GCF_007097245.1). GTDB lineage: Bacteria > Bacteroidota > Bacteroidia > Flavobacteriales > Flavobacteriaceae > Flavobacterium > Flavobacterium restrictum. The sequence continues at coordinate 329,720 of NZ_VJZT01000003.1, forward strand.
GTTTTTTTTTCTTGTGAAAATGGATTTTGTGAAACGACTTTGGTGCTTTTTGTAGTTAATTCACTCTTTTTTATACTCGGTTATCACTACCGAATTGGTTTTAAAAACATACAAAAAGATCTTGAAAACGGTTTTAAAGAAATAACCGTAGATGTAATTGCCGAAATATATACCCTTTTGGACATTGGCTATAAAGTGGATGCTAAAAGTTATGTAATTACTGGAGGCACACTATTTAATATAGGAGAGAAAGTAAAAACCGAATCGACTCCGTTGAGCAAAATAGGATTGCGACTGGAGAAAATAGTGTAGCCATAAATTTGTTTCTTGAAATAGAAAAAGAGGGTGGTAAAATCACCAAAAAGCTAATTGTGAATTAAAGAATATCCTTATGATAGTTGTCTTACTGCTGATTATAGTTCTGCTTTTGCTACTTATTGTTCGTTTGTATTTTGATTTTTACCAACAAAAAAAAACATTCGAAACGAGCATTACAGCCTTGGAGGATGTTATAACGGCACTCCAACAATCCCAGCGATTGCAATCCAATCGGTTGCAGCTTTCGGATGGGTTGTCGCAACAATTAAAAAAATCAAATCTCGTTTTGAGTAACTCGATTTTAGACATAAATTCGGATTTGTTGGGCCAGTTGTTTCCTAAAAAAAAGAGCTGAAATGTTAAAATTTAACGTATTTGTTTTACCTTTAGGGACTTAAAATTAATTTTATGAGGAAAACTGTAGTTTTTTTAATTTCCTTTTTACTGACTTTTCAACTTTTTTTTTCGCAATCCAAAAAAGAAATAGATTCATTGAACGCAATTTCTTTTGAGATCAGATTAGCAAAAGCAGTTCAACTAACCGATAATTATTTGCAAAATGCAAAGAATGCACAAAAAATAAGCTATAAACTTGGTGAAGCTGAAAGTTTTAGTAATTTGAGTTTGATTTATTACTATCAAGGAAAATTCGAAAAGGATTTGTATTATTCTTTACTTGCAATACATATTTACGAAGCTATTGGAAACAAAGAAAAGTTAGCTTTAGAATATGGGGAATTAGGATATCGAATGAAAAAAAGAAATATGGCTAAAGCATTATATTATATGCAAAAAGCAAAAAATATTTCTGAAAAAAATAATATTCAAAAACCACTTTTAAGCATTTATAATAATTATGGCTACTTGAAAGAATTGCAAAAGGAGCAAGATAGTGCCTTGTATTACTATAAAAAAGGATTGAAAATAAAAGAAAGAATTAAAGATAGTTTAGGTATACCTTATAGTCTTAATAATATTGCATTGATTTATATTCAAAAAAAACAATTCAAAGCAGCTGAAATTTTATTAAATCGTTCCTTAAGAATTCGCTACAAATTGAATGATCAAATTGGAATAGCTGAAAATAACTTTTATTTAGGAGATTTAAATTTCAATCAAAATAGTTTTTTACAAGCAATTACGTACTATAATAAGGCACTTGAAATTGCAAAAAAAAATGGGTACTTGGATTTAATATCAAATTGCCATGAAATAATAGCGCAAACACAGGAACATTTAGGAAATCAAAAAGAAGCTTTGGTCAACTTTAAACTTTTTAAAAAATACAGCGATAGTCTAATAAATAAAGACACCAATTCTAAAGTTGCAGAGCTTGATATAAAGTTTGAAACCACCAAAAAAGAAAAATTATTACTCCAAAAAGAAGCCGAGTCAAAACAGAAAACCACATACTTAATAGGGCTTGTACTTGTAGCATTGTTAATAGCCTTGCTTGGTTTTTTAATTTACCGCCAACAAAAATTCAAAAACAAGCAACAAGAACAAGAATTCGAGTTAAAAACGGCCATTTCGCAAATCGAAACTCAAAACAAGTTGCAAGAACAACGCTTGAATATTTCACGAGATTTGCATGATAATATAGGTTCACAATTGACTTTTATAATCTCATCGGTCGATAATGTAAAATACGCTTTTGATATTGATAATAAAAAACTAGACGATAAATTAACCAATATCAGTTCCTTTGCCAAGGAAACGATAGTCGAACTTCGGGATACGATTTGGGCTATGAATAGCAACGAAATTACTTTTGAAGATCTGGAATCTCGCATCCATAATTTTATCGAAAAAGCCAAAGAAGCTAAAGATGAAATCCAGTTTTCGTTTGCTATTGCTGCGGATGTAAAAATGAAAAAATTAACTTCGGTAGAAGGTATGAATATGTACCGAACCATTCAAGAAGCCGTCAACAATGCCATAAAATATGCCCAAGCAACCACCATTGCCATTGCCATAAATAAAACCGAAACTCAAATTGAAATCACTATTCAAGACAACGGAATTGGTTTTGATCAAGACACAATCGTCAAAGGAAATGGCTTGCGAAATATGCAAAAAAGGATGGAAGACATTGGTGGACAATTCAATATTCAAAGTGCCACATTTGGAACAAAAGTCACACTACTTTTGAATGCTTAAAGAGCTTTTTTTGGACTTCTTGCACGCTATTTAGTGTTTTTTTTAAAAACAAATCTAAATCACAAAATACGGCATTTGTCGTATTTTTTAGTTCTAAATAAAAAGTAATTTTAGAGTATTCAAAATCCAATCCAATGATAAAAATAGCCATAGTCGATGACAATTCTTTTTTGATCAAAGCGGCACAAGAAAAATTATCTTTTTTTGAAGATTTTTCGTTAAAATTCTCCGCTGATAACGGCTTTGATTTGGTCGAAAAACTGGAGAAAAATCACAATGTCGATTTGATTTTGATGGATATCGAAATGCCAAAAATGAACGGAATTGACGCTACTTGTTTTGTGAAACAAAAATACCCGCAAATAAAAATCATTATGCTTACCGTTTTTGACAATGACGAGAATATTTTTAATGCCATAAAAGCCGGCGCCGATGGGTATTTGCTCAAGGAAGTCAACCCCAAAGAGTTGCATCAAGGCATACTAGATACTATGAATGGTGGTGCTACTATGACGCCTTCTATCGCTATGAAAACCTTGAAATTGTTTCGGAATCCTATTGATTTTGCAGTAGTTGCCAATTGCGAAGATATCAAGCTTACCACTCGTGAAATCGAAGTTTTAGAGCAATTGAGCAAAGGACTGAAATACAATCTCATTGCCGATAATCTCTTTCTTTCGGTAGGGACAATTCGCAAGCATATCGAGAATATTTATACCAAATTGCAAGTCCACAACAAACTCGAAGCCATCCAGAAAGCCAAGAATAATAATTTGATTTAGGACAGGATTTAGATACTATTCCATTATTTTTTTTACTTTTATAAAAAAAAGAAATGCTAAAGCGAATTGTAATTGGAGTTGTACTAGTTGGGGTAGTAGTGCTATTATTCAAGTTTTGTGATTTCAAGAAAGCACCCGATACGGATGTGAGTTACAACACCAATCTCATTCAGCAACAAATTGTAAATGTTGGAAAATTAGTCGTTACCGAAGGGCATTTCTCGGAAGTGATTACTTATAAAAATCAACAAAAATACATGATGGACATGCTCTCATTCGAGAAAAAAGCACTCATTGTAGTCAATGCCGATGTGACAGTTGCCTATGATTTGCATCAAATGAAATACGATATCGACGAAAAAAACAAAACCATTACCATAATAAGCATCCCCAAAGAAGAAATAAAAATAAGTCCCGATATACAGTTTTATGATGTGGAGCAAAGTAAATTAAATCCGTTTACGGGCGACGATTACAACAAAATAAACAAATCAGTAAAGGCTAATTTAGCCAAAAAAATAGAAAAATCATCCTTGAAATTCAATGCTCAAAACCGCTTGGTTAGCGAGCTTTCTAAAATTTTGATTTTAACAAATTCTATGGGTTGGAAATTGCAATACGAAGATAAAATTATCGAAAACGAGAAGGATTTTAAAGCCACTATCAAAGGATAAAAGGCTAATTTTTTTTTTGAAAAACTAAAGGATATAACCACTTTGGAATTGTATTTTTGATTTCAAAAAAAACTACACTTCACATGATTTCAGTTCAAGACGCTTTTTCGGTATTGCAAGATATGGTGCGGGTCATGCCGCCAATCGATTTGCCATTGGCGCAAGCCAGAAAACACGTTTTATCCGAAACGGTTTTTTCCACAATCAACATGCCACCTTTTCGCCAATCCGCAATGGATGGTTTTGCAGTTGCTCTTCACGATTCCTTAACGTATGAAATCATTGGCGAAATAAAAGCGGGCGATGGGCATCAAGTAGCGCTTTTGGCTGGTCAAGCCGTAAAAATATTTACGGGAGCAGCCGTTCCAGACTCGGCGCAAGCGGTAATTCAAATCGAGAAAGTAACTGCCGCAAATGGTGTTTTGCAACTGCAAGAAACACCCAGAATGGCACAAAATATAAGACCAATTGGCGAGCAAATTGCAGCTGGCGATTTGGCTTTGACCAAAGGAACGTTGCTCAATGCTGCTGCTATTGGCTTTTTGGCAGGGCTAGGGTTTACCTCTGTAGAAGTATTCCAGAAACCCAAAGTTGGAATTGTAGTTACGGGCAACGAATTGTCAAAACCAGGAACGCCGCTCGAATACGGAAAAGTGTATGAAAGCAATGGCATTATGCTGGCAACGGCTTTGCAAGACGCTTTTATAGAAAATACTACACTATATGAAGTCAACGATGATTTTGAAAACACCAAAAATACACTAGAGGAAGCCTTAACGGTCAATGATGTTGTGCTGGTTTCTGGAGGAATTTCGGTGGGGGATTATGATTTTGTGGCGCAAGCTTTGCGAGAATTACAAGTGGCAACCCTATTTTATAAAGTCAATCAAAAACCGGGGAAACCACTTTTTGCTGGAAAGCTGGAGGATAAAATTGTTTTTGCTTTACCCGGAAATCCTGCGGCTTGTATGACTTGTTTTTACGTGTATGTACTGCCAACGCTTGCTGTTCTTTCGGGGCAAAAAGCCAATTATAATCAAAGCGTATTTTTGCCACTAGCACACGATTACAGCGTTCACAATAGCCGTTGTCAGTTTTTGAAAGCTACTATTACAGGAAATATTGCTAGTGTTTTGTCGCATCAAGCCTCATCAATGCTCAATTCGTTTGCCATTGCCAGTGGATTGATTTATGTGCCCAATGGTACCTATGAGTTGAAAAAAGGGGATGCGGTAGCCGTATATTTGGTTTTATAAGCGTAATGGTATTAGCAATTTTGGGTTGTTTTACTATCGGTTTCAATAGTAGTATGGTGCACGTTGAGGTGGAGCAATTCGTGTTTGATTTTGTTTTTGAGGATTTCGATTTCGGTATTTGATAATTCAGGCCCAACGATTACATGTCCCGTTAGTGCATTATTGGTGGTGCTAATTGCCCAAACATGTACGTGCTGGAAATCGACTACGCCATTTATTTTCAGGATTTCGGTTTTTATTTTTTCCAAATCAATGGTATCGGGCACGCCATCAAGCGAAAGGCGCAAACTCTTTTTGAGTAAATTCCAAGTGCTGGCTATAATTATCACACAAATAAGTAAGCTCAAAACAGGATCTATCCAATACAAATGGGTATAATACATGAGGATTCCACCTACTACAAGTCCTAATGAAACCATGGCATCCGAAGCCAAATGCAAGAAAGCCGATTTTACATTTATATCTCTTTCTTTATCGTTAAAAAACAGAAACGCCGAAATGCCGTTTATGACTATTCCAATTCCGGCAACAACGGCAATAATTTTTCCAGGTAGGGGTTCTGGATTTTGAAATCTAAAAAGGGCTTGGTAGCCAATTGCTCCAATGGAAATAAGCAGGATTACGGCATTGAGAAGGGAGATTAAAATAGATGATTTTTTGTACCCATAAGTGTATTTTGCGGTCGATTTAGAGTTGGATAATTTGAAAGCCAATAATGCTAAAGCCAAACCTGCCACATCCAGGAAATTATGCCCTGCATCCGAAAGTAATGACAACGAATTGATTTTCAAACCAATGATTATTTGGATAATAACATAGGCCATGTTTAAAATGATGCCAATGACAAAGGCTTTTTTCAGACTTTTTATTTCGGGAGCATTACTGTGCGAATGTCCATGGTGCGGGTCTTTATGGTGGTTTTCGTTCATGGTGTGATGGTCGTGGATGGCTGTTTTTTTTAAGGATTTACTTGTGATTTTAAGTAAAATAGCATTGTCAAATGTATGAAATAAAGCGTGTAAATCCCTTTCGTTTTTTATATTCTTACTGTGTTTTTTCTTGCGTGAGGGATAGTAGCAAACCGCCAAAGCGGTGCGGATAGCCCGACAGCAGTATAAAAAGGGGCCGCTAGCACGTAATGAGAATAGCCCCTTTTTATACTGGTGGCACGCCCAAATTGTTGTCAGGCAAGGGCTTTACAGGATTCTTGGTGTAACAAAAAGAGTTTTTGTAGTGATTTATTTTAACTATCTTTTCGTTATATTTGCAAAAGTATAACGAAATTCTATCTCTTGAAAATTAAAAGCAAAATTTGGATTGAAACCGAGGAGGGTATTCTCATCAGTGAGGGTCGGGTGCAGTTGTTGCAGCTCATTGATGCCACGGGATCGCTAAATAAGGCGGCCAAGGCGATGAATATTTCCTATCAAAAGGCATGGAAACTGGTGGACGCTTCGAATAAAGCGTCGGGAATACCGCTTATTGAGTCGCAAGTTGGCGGCAATAAAGGCGGTGGGACGGTGCTTACGCCTTATGGAAAAAAGCTGATTGTGGCGTTTGAAGCGATTAATTTGGCGTGTTGGGATTTTCTGGATTTAGAACTTAAAAAACATTTATGATGACGGTTACGGATTTGTTTAATATGCCGCTTTTGTTGCTTTTGTTGCCCATAGTTGCGTTCTTGTATGCGAGCGTGGGACATGGTGGTGCGAGTGGTTATCTAGCCTTGATGAGCGTTTTTGCTTTTCCTATAGCGGTAATGAAACCTACGGCACTGGTGCTGAATTTATTTGTGGCTTCGGTGTCGTTTTATTTTTATTATCGGGAGCATAATTTTAAGTGGCATTTGTTTTATCCGTTTGCCATTACATCGATTCCTTTTTCGTTCATTGGGGGTTTCTTGACGGTGGATACATTTTATTATAAGGTTATTTTGGCAAGTGTTTTGGTATTTGCAGTTGCGAAATTGCTAGGTTTTTTTGGTAAAGAAAAAACGGTAATTCAGCCTATAAATATTCCTTTGGCGTTGGGTTTTGGGGCTGTAATTGGCTTTTTGTCAGGCTTATTAGGCATTGGCGGGGGCATTATTTTAAGTCCTATACTGCTCTTGCTGGGTTGGGCTACGATGAAACAAACGGCGGCAGTTTCGGCTTTGTTTATTTTGGTTAATTCAGTTTCAGGGCTAGTAGGTTTTGTTTCGCAGGGCGGGAGCTTGCCAGCTTCATCAGGAGTTTTGATTTTGATTGTTTTTATAGGCGGATTGTTTGGTGCTTTTTACGGTAGTAAGAAATTTAATTCGGCTCAATTGCGCTATGTTTTGGCTTTGGTCATTGGCATTGCTATTTTTAAATTATATACGACAGCATAATTTTCAAACACCCCATGGGGAGAAAAAAAAGATATGAAAGAGAATAATATGATTACAGGAATTATTTTGGCTGGCGGCAAAAGTCAGCGCATGGGAGTAGATAAAGGGTTGTTGTTGCTTCGGGACAAAACCTTTGTGGCTCATATTTGTGCCGCATTACAGCCTATTGTAGGCGACAATATTGTGATTGTTTCCTCGAATCCCGCTTATGATACCCTGGGCTACACCCGAATTGAAGATTTGATTTCCAACAAAGGACCTGTTAGCGGCTTGTACTCGGCTTTGAAATTTTCTAAAACCAAAATAAATTTTGTTTTGAGTGTAGATGTTCCTTTGGTTACCACCGAATTGTTGCAATGGATTTTGTCAAAACACGAGGATTCTTATATGGTGACGCAGGTTCAAGTACATAACAAAACGAGTCCACTCGTAGCAGTTTATGATCGTTCGATGCGTATTGTTTTTGGGGAGCATTTGGCCGGAAACCAATTGAAATTGCGAGAAGTAATTGAGGATGTTAGCCATCAAACTATTGAAGTACCCGAAAAATGGGCCATTCAAGTGCAAAATATTAACACACAAGAGGAGTATAAAAACATACAGTAATGAAAATTGCTTTGAAATATTTTGGTTTGCTTGCCGATATAACTAACAAGAAAGAGGAATTTTTTTTGTTGGAGGAAAGCACTATTGCTGTTTCTCTTTTGAAATCAAAAGTAGAAAACACGTACCAAGAACTAAAAAATACCAACTATGCTATTGCGGTAAATCAAGCAATGGCTAGTCTGGATTATATTGTAAAAGACCAAGATGTGGTTGCGTTTTTGCCTCCTTTTGCTGGGGGTTAAAATCGATACGCTAAAATTCCTTTGGGCGTGCCCCTCCCGAAAAGGTCGGGTCGGGCTGTACGTTCCCGCTTTTTTTTGACTACCCTGTCAGGGTTCAAAACCCTGACAGGGTAGTCAAAAAAAGAGCTCCACTGCTATCCCTCACGCAAACAACGGGTATAAATAAAAAAATGACTAACAAAACCAGATATTCCAGACAAATCACTCTTCCAGAAATTGGGGAACAAGGGCAGCTAAAATTGCTAAACGCACGTGTTTTGGTCATTGGAGCGGGTGGTTTGGGTTGTCCTGTTTTACAAAATTTAGCCGCCGCTGGAGTTGGAAGCCTCGGAATTGTTGATGGCGATGTGGTGGACGAGACCAATTTGCACCGTCAATTGCTGTACACCTTAAAAGATTGTGGCAACAGCAAAGCCGAAACAGCTAAAAAAACCATTTTAGAATTAAATCCAGAAATCAACGTAAACGTATTTCGGGATTTTTTCACAACTGAAAATGCTTTCAGAATTGTTCAAGATTACCAAATTATTATCGATTGCACCGATACAATTGCCGTTCGTTATTTGATAAATGATGTGGCTGTGTTTAAAAAAATCCCCGTTGTTTATGCTTCCATTTATAAATTCCAAGGACAGGTTTCGGTTTTTAATTATAAAAACGGACCGAGTTATCGTTGTTTGTTTCCCGAGCAGGAAAGTTTAAAAGTTGTTCCAAATTGTGTCGAATCAGGAGTTTTGGGAGTTTTACCAAATACTTTAGGTGCATTTCAAGCCACCGAAGTTTTGAAAATAATATTAGAAATTGGAGAAGTTTTATCAGGGAAATTATTGGTCTATGATGCTTTGCATTTTCAAACCCAAATTATCGAGTTTGCCAGAAATCCAAAAGCAATCGAAAAAGGTTTTATCAACGGAAGTCAGCTTTTGAATAGCAAAAAAACAATAAAAAATTTAAGTCCCGAAGCCTTTTTAGAAAAATGCAATCAGGCAGGAATAATCGTTATCGACGTTCGAGAATTGGAGGAAACGCCAGAATTTAAAAGAGAAAATAGTATTCAAATTCCTTTAAAAGAATTGGAAGAATACAGTAAGAAATTAGATAAAAATAAAGAAATCGTTTTGTTTTGCCAAACCGGTCAACGCAGTGAAGCCGCGATGAATTACCTTCAAAATTCAGGATTTATCGGAGTTTTTCATTTAGCAAAAGGTATCGAATCTTTGAAAAATAAATTGCAATAACAATGTCAATAGCAATGACAATTTCAATAAAATAATAAAACAGGTTTTAGATAATACGGATTATAAATCAATTAAAAAGTAATCGGCGAAAATCCGTTTAATCCGTGTCATCTGTGGCCAAAAAAACAAAACATGTCAGATAAACAAACAAACATACTCCCAGTTTCGGCTCCCTCCCCTTCGGGGAGGGCTGGGGTGGGGAAGAAAAGTTCCTTTATACAAGGAGAAATCACATCAGAATTTATTGGGAATTCCATCGCTAAACACCAAAGCAAAACTACTATTGGAGCGCATAATATTTTTCTAGGCCAAGTTCGCGCCGATGTGATCGAAGGAAAAACCGTTGCAGCGATTGAATACACCGCTTACGAAGAAATGGCAGAGCAAAGTTTCTACGAAATCCGTGAAGCCGCTTTCGCTAAATTCGATTTGACTTGTTTGCACATTTATCACAGTTTAGGTTTGGTAAAAACAGGAGAAATTTGCTTGTTTGTTTTTGTTTCGGCACCTAGACGCAAAGTAGTTTACGAAGCTTTAGAATTTTTGGTAGAAGCCATCAAAGAAAAAGCCCCCGTTTTTGGTAAAGAGATTTTTGAAGACGAATCGTATACTTGGAAAAAAAATACATAAAAAAATTGCACAGATATAATTAAGAAATAAAATGATTGCTGATTTTTTATTAACGATTTTTGATTTCAGAATTAGTAGAACTTCTGAAATCGACAATCCAATGTTTAACAACATCAAATCTGAAATCAAAAATCGTTAATCCCCAATCTAAAATCCCTATGGTAGATATCACCCATAAAATCATTACCCAACGTACCGCAACGGCACAAGCCATTGTCAAAGTAGGTTCGTCAGCAACGATGAAGGCCATTTTAAACAATACCGTTCCAAAGGGAAACGTGCTGGAAGTATCCAGAACAGCGGGTTTGTTTGCCGTAAAAAATACCTCTAATTCCATTCCGGATTGCCATCCAATGCCGATTGAATTTACAGGAATTGAGTTTAAATTACAGGAAGATTCGGTTTTAATAGAAGTAACCGTAAAAGCCATTTACCGCACAGGCGTTGAGGTCGAGGCCATGCACGGCGCATCAATAGTAGCCTTGACAATGTACGATATGCTAAAACCCATTGACAAGCAAGTCGAAATTTCGACCATTAAATTGCTGCACAAAAAAGGAGGGAAATCGGATTTTGGTGTCAAAGAAAAAATGGATTTATCGGTTGCTGTGATGGTTTGTTCCGATTCTGTGGCTTCAGGCAAAAAGGAAGATCGCGCAGGAAAAGTGATTACCGAAAAAATTAAAAATTTAGGATTAAGCGTGTCGAGTTATACGGTAATTCCTGATGAGGTTTCGGATATTCAAGAAACAATAAACAAGTTTTGTGACAGTAATAAAGATTTAGTAATCATCACGGGCGGAACAGGTTTGTCTAACAGAGACGTTACGCCCGAAGCGGTGATTCCGTTGTTGGATCGCCGCATTCCTGGCATCGAAGAAGCCATTCGTGCCTATGGTCAAGAGAGAACACCTTATGCCATGTTGTCAAGATCCGTAATCGGTTTCAAGGGGAATACGTTGATAATGGCTTTGCCAGGTTCCGCAGCAGGTGCGAGCGAATCTATGGATGCCGTTTTTCCATCAATATTGCATTTATTCAAAATATTAAACGGTTTCAACCACGGAAAATAAAAACAAAATGCAAGACACACAAGGCAGAAATCACAATTATTTACGCATTTCGATTACAGAACACTGTAATTTGAGGTGTACCTATTGTATGCCCGCCGAGGGAATTGCGCTTACGCCAAGAGCACACCTAATGACTGCCGACGAAATTGTGACTATTGCCCAAACTTTTGTCAATCTCGGCGTCACTAAAATTCGATTGACGGGAGGTGAACCTTTGGTTAGAAAAGATGCCGCAGCTATTATTCAACGATTAGGGAAATTAGGGGTTGAACTGACCTTGACAACCAACGGAATTTTAGTTCACGATTTTATAGACACGTTCAAAGAGGCCAGAATTACGACTTTGAATGTCAGTATTGATAGTTTAGAAAAAGATAAATTCAATACCATTACCCGTAGAAATTATTTCGATAAATTATGGGAGAATTTGGATTTGCTTGATGGTAATGGTTTTTATGTAAAATTGAATGTTGTAGTGATTAAAGGTTTTAACGATAACGAAATTATCGATTTTATTGAATTAACAAAAGACCGAAACATTCAAATTCGTTTTATTGAATTTATGCCTTTTGATGGCAATCAATGGAATAAAGAAAAATTAGTTTCCTATGCCGAAATTATGGATCAAGTGGAAGGTTTTTATTCTAATGAAAATGTATTACGTATTCAAGACAAACCCAACGACACGGCAAAAAACCACAAAATTGAGTCTTATAAAGGAAGTTTTTCGGTAATTAGTTCCGTTACCAATCCATTTTGTAGTACGTGCAATCGCATCCGTTTAACAGCTGACGGAAAACTAAAAAACTGTTTGTTTTCGAATTCAGAAACTTCATTGCTGGATACTTTGAGAGCAGGCGAATCCATCGAACCGCTCCTCTTTCAAAACATAAAATCCAAACATGCCATGCGAGGCGGAATGGATGATGATGCAAAATTTCAAAACCCAGAATTGTTTTCCCAGAATAGGAGTATGATTAAGATTGGGGGATGATTTTTTTACAACAATTTCAATGTTTAAAACCCAATTAATATGTATATTTGTAATATATTTACAAATAAACGTTTTAAGTGATGTTGTTAAACTTCAGAATAACAAATTTCAGGTCAATTAACGAAATGGTTGAATTGTCTATGATTCCTAGCGATTTGAAAAATCCAGTCAACAGAATCATAAAGACAAATCCCAATGCAACAAAAAATAAAGACTATTACGGATTGACTTCTGCTGCTATTTATGGACCAAATGCAAGTGGAAAGAGTAATGTGATTCGTGCTTTATCTGATTTTAGATTTTTTGTTCTTAATTCAACGGATAATAAGCCAAATGACATTATAGATTTATTTGTTCCTTTTAAATTAAGTAAAGAGAACATAAAAAAACCATCTTCTTTTTCAATTGACATATTAATTGAAAATGTTTTATATGTTTATTCTCTTGAAGTCCACCAAAGAGAAATTATAAATGAGTCTCTCTATTTTCATCCAAAAGGACTGAAAGTTAAAGTGTTTGAAAGATATAGACAAGAATTTCACAAAGGGAATGGTTATGAGGGGATTTTTGAAACTATAAAACAAAGAACTACTGAAAATCAATTGTTTATAGGTAAGGCTGCACTCGAAAATGTTGAAATTGCTAAAAATGTTTATGAAAGTATTACTGCAATGCTTGTATTTCCTACTCATTTTTTTCATTCTGAAAATTTCAATAAAGTTGTAAGTGAATTTATTTTTAATAATTTAGAAGATCATGGACAAGTTTTGAAGTTGTCAAAATCTTTAATCCAAAAAATTGACACTCAAGTTGTTGATTTTGAAGAGCATGAAGGAGAGATTAAAACTATTCATTTGAACGATAAATTCGAAAGGATAGAATTTGAGTTTTCCGATGAGTCATCAGGCACTCAAAGAATTATATCGTTTTCGCCTTTAATTTTTGTGGGATTAAAACTAGGTTGGACTATAGTTGTAGATGAATTCGAAAGAAGTTTACATCCAGAAATTGCACAATATATTTTACACTTATTTAATGATCCAGAAGTGAATACAAAAGGAGCGCAATTTATTTTTGCTACTCATGACACCACTTTATTAAGCCCGGAAAATAAATTAAGAAGAGACCAAATCAATTTGGTTGAGAAAAATGAAAAAGGTGAAACAGAAATGTTTGCAGTATCTGATATTAAAGGAATTCGAGAGGGAAATTATGAAAAATGGTATTTGGAAGGTAGGTTAGGAGCGGTGCCACATATCGCTAGAGAAACTTTTAGACATGAATTGATAGATTTTATAAATTCATAATTATGGCTAAAAGACCCAATAATACTTTTAAAAATAGAATTTTTCAATCTAAAGTGTTGATTCTTTGTTAAGGATTAACCGAGAAGAATTATTTTACTGCAATGAAGGAAGATTTTCGATTGCCAAAAACTATTGGTGTGGATGTTTTTCAGAGTAATAAAGTAGATTGCAAAGGGGTGGCTGAAGAAGCAATTAAGAAAGCTAAACGTGAAGGATTTCAAGAAATATTTGTGGTTTTCGATCACGATAATCAAGCCAAAAGAGATGAAGCTTTCAAATTGGCATCCGATAAAAAGATTAAAGTGATTTTTTCTAGTATTTGTTTTGAGTCTTGGTATCTGTTTCATTTTAAAAATTCTACTAGAGCTTTTGATTCTGACGAAGCATTAGAAAAAGAATTAAAGAAATGTGTTGGAATGGAAAAGTATGAGAAAAACGATTTTAAACATTATTCAATATTAAAAGGTAGGTTGAATTTTGCAAAATCAAATACTGAAAACGTTAGATTATCTGTTCTCGAAAATAACTATGGAGTTGAAATTTTCAATTTAAATCCGTTTACTAATGTTGATGAATTAGTATTATTTTTAGAAAACCAAAGGTCATAAAAAAAGGAGCTTCGAATTGAAACTCCTTTAAATATATTTAGAATTAAATTTACTCCTTCAATCGACAAGCCTTCACATCCCCCTCAACAACCACTTCGGTCAGTTTAAGACCCGAAAGATTCTTCATTGCTTTGTCCCATTTCTTGCCGCTCAACTCCGATTTGATTTTTAGTGAACCAAATTCCATTTGATTGCCGTTAGCTTGCAAGATGGAAACAATTAGTTTTTCATCTTCTTCTAGTTGAACTTGTTTTTTCTCTGGACGCATTTGCGGGAAGAACAATACTTCTTGAATCGAAGCATTATTAGTCAAGAACATCATCAAACGATCCATTCCAATTCCTAAACCAGAAGTGGGTGGCATACCGTATTCCAAGGCTCTCAAGAAATCTTCGTCAATAATTCCTGTCGCTTCATCATCGCCTTTTTCAGCCAAACGCATTTGGTCTTCAAAACGGCTCCGTTGGTCAATTGGGTCATTCAATTCCGAATATGCATTGGCAACTTCTTTACCGCAAACCATCAATTCGAAACGCTCTGTCAAATCCGGATTGTCACGGTGCTCTTTACAAAGCGGCGACATTTCCTTTGGATAATCCGTAATAAACGTTGGCTGAATATAATTTCCTTCGCATTTTGCACCAAAAATCTCATCAATCAGTTTTCCTTTACCCATTGTAGCATCTACGTCAATTCCCATGCCGAGAGCCGCTTCAAAAAGTTCGGCTTCGCTTTTGCCAGAAATATCAAAACCTGTAAAATATTTGATCGAATCCGTCATCGTCACACGAGCATAAGGCGCTTTGAAGTTGATTTTATGTTCGCCAAAAGTAGCTTCACTTGTTCCATTGACACCAATAGCGCAATGTTCTAGCAAGTTTTCGGTAAAATCCATCATCCAGTTGTAGTCTTTGTAGGCTACATATATTTCCATTGCGGTAAATTCTGGGTTGTGCGTTCTGTCCATTCCTTCGTTACGGAAGTTTTTCGAAAATTCATATACACCGTCGAAACCACCAACAATCAATCTTTTCAAATACAATTCATTCGCAATACGCATATACAATGGCATATCAAGCGAGTTGTGATGCGTGATAAACGGACGCGCGGCAGCACCACCAGGAATCGATTGCAAAACAGGAGTTTCAACCTCAAGATAACCCGCATCGTTAAAGAAACCACGCATTGCGTTGAACAATTTGGTTCTTTTGATAAACGTATCTTTTACATTTTGGTTTACCGTCAAATCCACATAACGCATTCTATAACGCAATTCAGCATCGTTAAAAGCATCGTGAATTTTCCCTTCTTCATCCACTTTTGGCAATGGCAACGGACGCAACGTTTTACTCAAGAAAGTAAATTTATCCACACGAATACATTGCGCACCTACTTTTGTAGTGAATAATTCGCCTTCAATACCAATAAAATCACCCAAATCGGTCAATTTCTTGAAAACCTGATTGTACACCGTTTTATCTTCTTCTGGACATAAAACATCGCGATTTACGTATAATTGTATGCGTCCTTCGCTGTCCTGTAATTCCGCAAAACAAGCTTTTCCTTGATCTCTCACACTCATCAAACGCCCAGCAACAATGACCGTCTTACCTTCCTCGAAATTCTCCTTTATTTGTTTTGAAGTATGATTTACGGGAAAAAGTTGTGCCGGATAAGGATTAATTCCCAAATTACGTATGCCTTGTAGTTTTTCTCTACGAATGATTTCTTGTTCGGATAATGCCATTTTGTTCTTATTTTTAAGAGTGCAAAGATAACGAATTGATTGCAGATTTTTGAGTCTAGGTTTTAGATTTTTCAGGAGCAGTAATTGCCGTTTTTTCAATCAGCAGTCGTGCCGCTATCCGTTAAAAACGAAATTCACTGAACACCAATAAAAACAGAAGCATAGTGAAGCAATCTTTTTTGTTTTTAATCAAAAAAATAAAAAACAATTTATACTTCAAACGAAGTTCATTGAACTCCGATTAAAATAAAAATTATGTCAAGTAATCCGTGCTTTACAACAATTTTTATTTTCATAAAATGGTTGTTAATCCAAAAAAGGCGGGGTGTTTGTGTTGTATTTACAGCACCCGACTTACGGTTAATCCATCACGAATAGGCAACAAAACGGTTTCTACACGAGGATCATTTTTTAACAATAGGTTGTATTCCAGCAGTATTTTGGTACTTTTATCTTTTTTATCCAGCGGTTCCAAAACTTTGCCACTCCATAAAACATTATCCGACAAAATGATACCGCCTTTATTCATCTTTGGAACAATTAATTCAAAATAATTTAGGTAATTCTCTTTATCAGCATCTATAAAAACCAAGTCAAATTTCAAATCCAAACTAGGAATAATGGTTGTCGCCTCACCTAAATACTGGATGATTTGCTTGCCCCAAGGCGATTTGTCAAAATGTTTGCGCTGAAAATCAACTAATTCCTCCTTAATATCAATCGTGTGCAACTGCCCGTTTTCTTGCATGCCTTCGCACAAACACAACGCCGAATATCCCGTGTAAGTACCAATTTCGAGGATAGTTGTGGGACGAATCAGTTTGGCCAGCATGCTCAAAACACGCCCTTGAAAATGACCGCTTAACATTCTGGGTAACAATATTTTTTGATAGGTTTCCTTGTTTAAAGCCACCAATAATTCTGGTTCTTTTTCAGAATGTTGCTCAATATAATCCTCTAGTTCTTGGGAGATGAAATGCATTATTTTAATTTAAAATTACTCAAATCTTGGTAATTATTCCAAAATCGTAACAAGTAAATGGTTTCGTTTTCAATGGAATAATAAAGCGTAATTTGCTTTATGATTACCATTTTGTGAGTATTATTATAATCAGATTTTGTAAAAATAACATTTCCTTTTGCTAATAAATGAAGAGAATAATCAACTTCGTTAATGAAATTCAAGACTTCTTTTTCGGACCATTGGTTTTCCAAGTATTCAATATTTTGCCAATAATCATTTTTGGCAGCAAATGTCCATTCAATTTTCATTATTAAAATAGTTGGGGTATCTTTTTTTAGTTGCTTCCATTACTAATTCGTGCGAAATAGTTTGCTTGTTAGCCACTTGTTTAAGTGCCTCATCAATTCCTTTTTTTTCAAGTAATGTCATCGAATTAAAAGGAGTATTATCTGACGCCTCTTCATTCAAATACGTATCAAAAAACGATGCTACCATTTGAAGGACGCGCTCATCTGCATTTTCGATTTGCATTTGGATTTTTTGTTTTAATTCCGGAAGTCCCATACTATTGCTGTTTAGAGAAAAACAAAGTTACAAAATATAATTTTGAAGGGTATAAAAATTCAGTATAATTCAAAATAGTCCTTAACTTTGCGCCATGCAAATCGAGAAAAAAGACATACGAGCAGTATCCAAAGAGCAATTACGAGATTTTTTTGTGGCCCATGGCGACAAAGCTTTTCGTGGCAATCAAGTGTACGAATGGTTGTGGAGCAAAGGCGCACATAGTTTTGAGGATATGACCAATCTATCCAAAACAACTCGATTGATGCTAGAAACCAACTTTGTAATCAATCACATCAAAGTCGATACGATGCAACGCAGCGAAGATGGAACGGTCAAAAACGCCGTTCGTTTGCATGATGGGTTAGTGGTCGAATCCGTTTTGATTCCTACGCTCACTCGCACGACAGCTTGTGTTTCGAGTCAAGTGGGCTGTAGTTTAGATTGCAATTTTTGTGCAACTGCACGACTCAAAAGAATGCGCAACTTGGAGCCAGCCGAAATCTATGACCAAGTTATTGCCATCGACAAAGAAAGTCGCTTGTATCACAACCATCCGCTGTCGAATATTGTTTTTATGGGAATGGGCGAACCGCTTATGAACTATAACAATGTGCTGAAAGCGATTGAAATGATTACTTCGCCAGAAGGTTTGGGAATGTCTCCTAAACGCATTATGGTTTCAACATCTGGGGTGCCCAAAATGATTAAAAAACTAGCCGATGACGATGTGAAATTCAAATTGGCAGTTTCCTTACATTCGGCTATTGATGAAATTAGGGCTCGGATTATGCCTTTTAGTGCTAATTTCCCTTTGGCTGATTTACGGGAATCATTAGAATACTGGTACCGAAAAACCAAAAGCAAAATCTCCTATGAATATGTAGTTTGGGAGGGAATTAATGATGACCAAGCTTCGATTGATGCGTTAGTAAAATTTTGTAAATACGTACCCTGCAAAGTCAACTTAATCGAATACAATCCTATTGATGATGGCGAATTCCAACAAGCTTCTCAAGCGGCTATTGAAGCCTATATAAAAGCCTTGGAGTCCAACGGAATTGTAGTAAAAGTGCGAAGAAGCCGCGGAAAAGATATTGATGCCGCTTGCGGGCAACTTGCCAATAAAGAAGCGTAATAACATTACAAAAGCCTTACAAAAGAAAATTTTAATTTATATTGTAAGGCTTTTTTGTAGTAATGTAAACGGTTATTTTTCTAATGTAATTTCTTTAGTTACTGCTAAAATGGTTACTGTAGCTAGATTGTCGCAGATTCCAGTTCCAAAATCGATTACTGCCTCACTTTGATTTTTTGTAATCGAAACGCTTCCTAAAACTGGAAAAGGCAAGTGGCACGTCATAACAAATCGCAAAGGTGTTTTTATGGTTGCCGTATACACGCTACCGTCAGGAAATGTAGTGTTTCCAGTTCCCCAAACCAAGAAAACATTGTCTTCCCAATTGGATTTAGTATCGAATCCTTCGGTCATTTCTTTGACTCTTGTTCCTGTTCTTTTGTACACTTTTCCGTCGGCAAAAGTAATGGTTAGGTCTAATGTGCATGTAGAAATCGGATGTACAGCGACCAATAAATCACTGCTTTTTAAGGTTCTAATAATGGTTTTGGTTCCTTCTATCTTTTTGTCATTATGATAAAATCCGTCCAAAGTGTAGGTAATCGTTTGTGATAAACTGGTAAAATTATTCACAAAACTAATGGTGATTTTACCTTTTACAGTATTCCCGTTTGGGAGCGCACAGCCTTGCGTGCCAAAATCAATAGTTCTAGTCCAAGTGCCATTAGTCAAAACTGTTGTAATTGTTGCGCACAAAGGCAACATACTTTTAATCGTTCCAGTTGATTTATTGGTTAGTCCTTGCTGAACGGTATATTGATCTTCGACAATGTTAGCAACATCATCAACCGATGCGTCAATTTTGGCATCAACGGTAATGGCAGCTGTTGTGACGGTCGTTGTTGCTGGTGCACTTTCGTTAGAACTGCAACTACTTAAAAGTGCCAAAGCAAGGGCGGCTCCACAGGATAAAATTTTTGTTTTCATGTTCATTTGGGTTTTTAGGTTTACTTTTAGATTGGAGAAAATCAAAAAGGTTTAATTGTTTTTTTTATTTAAAATCAGTAAACATAATGCTAATTGAGTACCGATTTTTTAGATAAAATAGTATATTTGAAATCGCAATGAACATTACTACACAAATAAAGAAACCCATTTTTGACGAGATGGAACTTTTCGAGAAAAAGTTCTACGAATCCATGACTTCCAAAGTGGCTTTGCTCAACCGAATCACCTATTATATTGTGAATCGAAAAGGAAAACAAATGCGTCCGATGTTTGTTTTTTTGACCTCCAAAATGGTTTCTGCAGGAATTGTCAACGAGCGAACGTATCGCGGTGCTTGTGTCATCGAGCTAATTCATACCGCGACTTTGGTGCACGATGATGTGGTGGATGATAGCAACCGCCGACGGGGTTTTTTCTCGATAAATGCACTTTGGAAAAATAAAATTGCCGTATTAGTGGGCGATTATTTACTGTCAAAAGGTTTGTTACTTTCTATAGATAATGGCGATTTTGACCTCCTCCGTATTATATCGGTAGCCGTTCGTGAAATGAGCGAAGGCGAATTATTACAAATAGAAAAAGCCCGAAGACTCGACATTACCGAAGCCATTTATTACGAAATCATTCGAAAAAAAACGGCTACTCTTATTGCCGCTTGCTGTGCTCTTGGAGCCAAATCCGTTATTGAGGATGAGGTTCAAGTCGAGAACATGCGCAAGTTTGGCGAACTGATAGGGATGGCTTTCCAGATAAAAGATGACTTATTTGATTACACCGATGATGCCATAGGGAAACCCACGGGAATTGACATCAAGGAACAAAAAATGACATTGCCTTTGATTCATGTTTTAAACAATTGCAGTTCCAAAGAAAAAAGCTGGCTCATCAATTCCATCAAAAACCACAACAAAGACAAGAAACGTGTCAAAGAAGTCATTGCTTTTGTAAAAGAGCAAGACGGTTTGCGTTACGCCGAAAATAAAATGATCGAATTTCAAGAAGAAGCCTTACTACTTTTAGAAAATTATCCCAATTCCGAGTTCAAAGCTGCTTTGGTGCTCATGGTCAACTATGTTATTGAACGAAAAAAATAATTTTTTCAGACTAATTTTAAAATTTAATTGCAATCAAAAAGCCCGAATTACCTAGTGTTCACGGCTTTTTTTTCTTTTTTATTTAAAAAAAACTACAACTACATGCAACCTTTTAGAATCAATTCTCGTCTATGTTAATAGAAGGAGGTTTGCTACTGAAATTGATATTTGATATTGAAATTGAAATTGAGATTGAAATTGAACCCCCCTTTTTTTAAATTTGAAAATGAAAGTAATTAAGCTACATCAAGAAGAACAAAAGTGCATCCAGCTTGCCATCGAAAACAATCGATTTGCACAGCAGGAATTGTACACGAGATTTTCTTCAAAAATGTTGGGAGTTTGTAGGCAGTATATCAAAGATGTGCAACAAGCCGAAGATGTGATGATTACTGCTTTTATGAAAATGTTTTTGAATCTTAAAAATTTTGAACACAAAGGGAATTTCGAAGGTTGGATTAGGCGGATTATGGTCAACGAATGCATCTCGTACCTCCGAGTGCGACAAAAAGTACATTTCGTTGAGGACGAAAGGTATTTGGAGCCAAGTGACGGCAATAACGACAGTCAATTTTCGATAGCGGACATTCAGTTTTTGATAGATACGCTACCAGATGGGTACAAAATGGTTTTTAATTTATACGCCATTGAAGGATATAAACATCAGGAAATTGCCAAAATGCTAGGCATTAACGAGGGAACTTCAAAATCGCAATTGTCTCATGCTCGGCGGCTACTGCAACAACAAATCAATACGTTAAAAAAACAAGAAAATGGAACCGAATAAAATAGAAAAACAATTTAGAGAAAAGCTAAACCAGCGGGAAATAAAACCTTCGGCTGCTGCTTGGGATCGTTTGGACGCTATGTTGACCGTTGCCGAAAAACCAAAACGTAGTATTTCTAGATGGTATATTGCTGCAAGTGTTGTTGGTTTGCTGTTGGTGGGAACTGCTTTTTTTAATCAAAACAAAAAAATAATAACGCTACAAAAACAAGTTGTCGTTCAGGAAAAAGATACGGCAACAAGTACTTTAAAAAATAATGAACCAGCCAATTTGACTCCTGTTTTAACTTCAAAAAGTGCTGTTGTTGTGGTTCGTGACAAAAACACACCCAAACAAATCCAGAAGGATAACAATCTAAAACCACAAAAGTCACTTGCAAATGCCGAAAATATTCTTGTTAATACCACCCCAAAAACAGAGCAAGAACTCAATATTAATCCTATGCAAACAGTCCAACCAAGAGCGCTTTTGGCAAGCGTTCCTGTCACTTCTTTCAAAGACAAAACCACATCATCAACGCAAATAAAAGTAAATGCGGTCAATTTACTTTCGCAAGTTGATGGCGAATTGGATTTGTCCTTTCGAGAAAAAATGATCGCCAAAGTAAATAAAAATTACCAAACCGTAAAAGTGGCTTTGGTCAACAGAAATCAGGAGTAACAATCATCAATCACCATTAAAATCAAATCATTATGAAAAATTTTACTATTTATGTAGCGGCTTTACTATGCCTATTGGCGAGCAAAATGTTAGGTCAAGAATCCTTTGAAGGGCAAGCCAAAAAAATTGCGTCCCAAATAGAATCCATTACCAAACAAGAAAAAGAAGCCTTAAAAACCGAAGTCGAAGCCGTAAACGAGCAATTGTCAAAAGGGACAATAACCAGAGAAGAAGCCGATGCCAAAAAGAAAGTCTTGGCCGAAGCCCGAGCCATTAACATTGAATCGAAAGTGGCACAAGAACAGGAAAAATTAAAAATCTTGGTGCAAGAAAAAGTGGATGGCAAAATTAAAGAACGCGATTCCTCTCGTACCATCGTCATTCATTGGGATGGTAAATTCAACTCGGAGGATAAAAATAAAGGCGAAAAACGAACAACGACACAATTCGTGTTTGCAGCGGGGCTCCATAACTTGGTTACTGATGGCAAAATAGACCATTCCGATTATCGTTTTTTAGGTTCTCATTTTTACGAATGGGGATTGAGTTACAATTCTCGATTGGCCAAAAACAGCAATTTATTGCATGCCAAATACGGCTTATCCTTGATGTACAATAATTTACGTCCTACTGATAATCGTACTTTTGTGATCAACGGCAATCAAACAAATCTGGAAGTTAGCCCCAAACAATTAAAAGATTCACGATTTAGAAATGTGTATTTAGTGGTACCCGTTCATTTAGAATTTGATTTTTCTGGAAAAAGTGACCATGATGGCAAAACGGTTTTCAAAACCCACCAAAGTTTTCGTTTGGGTTTAGGCGGTTATGCGGGAATTAATCTAAAATCCAAACAGATTTTGAAATACGAGGATAGTGATTTCAAAGCGCAACAAAAAACCAAAGGCGATTTCAATACCAGTGATTTTATTTACGGTTTGAGTACTTATATTGGCTACAAAGAAACGAGTTTGTACTTAAAATACGATTTGAATCCCTTGTTCAAAGACAATGCAGTGAAGCAAAATAACATTTCGTTAGGATTGCGTTTCGATTTAAATTAGATTTTTAGGGTTAGTTAGTTGTCAAAAGTGCTTCAGGGATGAAGCACTTTTTTTGTCTTTTAGTCCAGAATTGTGGGATTGTGTAGCGGAAAAAATATTTTGATAGTTGTCCCCTCATTTTCTTTTGAAACAATTGTAAAAACACCATTTGATTTTTTTATAATTATTTTGCTTAAAAACAGTCCTAATCCTAAACCTTGCTGTTCTCTTTCTTCTCGATTGAATTGTTGACCTGCACCAATTTTATTTAATTCCTCTTCGCTAAAACCTATCCCAAAATCGGTAATTACTAGTTCGTAATAGGACTCATTGAACTTTTGGCCTGAAACAATGATGACTTTGTTATTAGCAGAAAACTTTAAGGCGTTATCTATTAATTCAAATAAAATGAATTGCACATGTTCTTGGCTGATTTTAATTAGTGCAGTTTCAATTTCAAAATCGATTCTTTTTTCTTGACCTTCATAGCTTTTAAAAATTTCTTCTTTTGCAATTAGAAAAGTAGTTTCTATTTCGGCAGTTGCATTATCATTGAACTCTACGAAATTATTTTTAAGATTTTGATACAAAATTATATTTTGCATCGTTCTATTCAATCGTTCACCTGATGCTTTTATCGATTTGTAAAATGTTGCAATTTCTTTTTTGTCAAGCCCTTGTTGGTTTTCTATAAGCAATTCAATGGAGCCTAGAATGCCATTGAGTGGCGTGTTAATTTCGTGTAATAAAAAATTATTGTCGCCAGGATATAAATGATTTTGAGTATTTTTTATTCTTTCAAATCGTGCTACTTTTGATTTTATAATGGCTATTAATTCTTTTATTCGGAATGGTTTAGCTATAAAATCATCAGCACCCTCTAACAAACATTTTCTCATGATGTTATTCTCTTTCTTGGCAGTCAAAAAAATAAAAGGAATGGAGTTTAAGGAATGAATATCTTTAATGATTCTGTGTAAGGTACTGCCGTCCATAACGGGCATCATGATGTCGCATATAATTAAGTCTGGTGTCCAATGTTCTAATAAATTTAGCGCTTCTTGACCATTACAAGCTAGTTTAACGGTGTAGTTTTGATAGATAAGTAGCTCGCAAATAGTTTCTCTTAAATTCACTTCGTCATCGACTAACAGAATTTTAATTTTGTTCATAAGGAAAAATTAATTTTATTTTTGTTCCGATGTTTTCTTTGGTTTGTATTTCAATTTTTCCGTTTAAAAAATCAGTAAATTGTTTTACAATAGCTAACCCCAAACCAGAACCTATGATGGTATTTGTATTTGAGGCTCTAAAAAAAGAGGTAAAAAGATATTGCGTCTCGTTTTCTGGAATTCCAATTCCAAAATCAATTATTTCTATTATAATTTCGTGCTCTAAATAGGTTAGGGTTACAATTGGATTAGATTTACCAACAGAATATTTGAACGCATTACTGATTAAATTGGTTAAAATATGGGTCAATAAAGTTTCATCGGTATGAAAAACTTGTTTTTTGCCCTTTATTTTTAATTGAATACTACCTTCATGCAGCGCATTATTGAAATAGGTATTGATTAGTGTTTTGATGTAGGTATTGAAATTAATTGTTTTGATTTCTTTTTTAATTTTCTTGGATTCATATTTACCAAAAATCAAAATATTATTCATCAACTCCGTCATTCTATCTACTTCTTTTTTTATTCTGGAAGTAATATTCTCAATAGAATGGATTGTTTTTTTGTCAAAATGATTTGTTTTGAGTTCCATAAGTTCCGCATTAGAATAGATAACTGTCAACGGTGTTCTAAACTGATGAGATGCCATGGCAACAAATCTTGATTTCATTTTATTAAGTTCTCTTTCTTTCAATAGCGCCGTTTTGATTTCTTCTTCGGCCTTAATTCGCTCACTTACATCCCTGCTCGAAGTTTGAATTCCCACTACTTCATTGTGCTCATTTAAAATGTGCTTGGCAGCAGTTTCTAACCAAATGTAGGTAGTGTCTTTTTTTTTGAATCGATAGGTTGATGTTCCAGTTTTTTGCCCTTTAATAAATTCGGCGTGCGCATCGAATATAACTTTGTAATCATCAGGATGGATAAAATCAAAAGCTTTTTTGTCAATCATTTCGATGGGTTCATAGCCTAAAATTTCTTTTATAGAATTTGAAACATAGCTGTATTTTCCGTCAATGCTATGTTGACAAATAACATCGGAGGTATTGTCAGCAATAAATTTAAATTTTTCTTCGGACAACTGTAATTGTCTCTCTTTTTCTTTAAGTTCATTGACATCGATGTGGGTTCCTATAATTTTGATAGGTTTTCCATTGCTATTTTTTTTAAGTAACCCGTTGTATTTTATCCAAATGAAGTGTCCGTTTTTATGTTTCATTCTATAAACCCCTTCGTAGCAATCGGAGGTGTTTAAAATGTAATTTTTAAGCTCTTCTTCTACTCGAACGATATCCTCCAAATGGACGTTTTTTTTCCAGAAATCATACGTATGGGTTATTTCTATAGTATTGTAACCAATCATCTTGCCCCAATTAGGAGAGAATCTAACCGTATTTGTTTTTAAATCTAATTCCCAAATACTACGTTTTGATCTTTGAATATAAAAATTAAAATAGTCCAAATTATCGCATAATTTTGCGAATATTTTATTCTGATTGATTCTAATTCCAATATTTTTTGCCAGTAAATGAAGTGAATATACTTGTTCGTCATCCCAATTTTTTTCTTGGGAGCAGTTTTCATATCCAACCCAGCCCCAC
The DNA here is from genome assembly GCF_007097245.1 of Flavobacterium restrictum. Taxonomy (GTDB): domain Bacteria; phylum Bacteroidota; class Bacteroidia; order Flavobacteriales; family Flavobacteriaceae; genus Flavobacterium; species Flavobacterium restrictum. The sequence goes on from NZ_VJZT01000003.1 coordinate 355,698, forward strand.
AATTTTGATTTTGAGAAAATGGGAGTTAATAAATAGGTTTGAACACTGCGGTCACTCATGATTTTAGTAAAAGAGTGATTGTTACATTCTTTTACAGCTCCATATAGCGGTTCATCATTAGCTAATTTGGCATACATTTCAGGAAAATCGTCGCAGATTTCACTTTTTAAATTGGAGTTGTTTAGGAAAGAATGTATTCCTGCATGACACCATTCGTTGCAATACTGAATAGTATCTTTTTCGATTTTTAAAATATAACAGCGATCTACGTTATGACTTTCGCCAAGTGCTTTGAGGCACGTATTTAGCGTAGCTTCAATTGAATGTTCTTTCAAAAGAGCGCTATTAGCAATTGAAATTCCCAATAAATGATTTTTTGTTGTGGAGGTGGTATAGGGCATGAAAATCCTTTATTTGCTTGTTATGAGCTGCTTAAATTGAAAAAACAGTTGCTTTACTATAATAAGACTTATTAATTCGTTGTTTGAATACGCGTTGTAACCAACTTTTTAAAATGAAGTAGGACATTAGAGGGAGTTTAATACTAATTATTAAAAAGCAAAAATTTTAAAGGAAGTCTCTACTTTACGGTAGCTTTTTTTGTGTTTAATTTTAATAAAATAGAATCATCAGTATTGTTTATGGATAGGCGTAAAACATGTTTGGGCAAAAATGGGTTTGTTACATATAAGAATCCAACTTTATATTTTTGTTTTTTTAATATTCCAAGTTCGATATCATTCAAGGAGAAAAGGTTGTAAGCTATTTTAATCCTTTTGTACTTTAAAATGGATCCTTTTGGTTTTGGCTCATTTTGAATTATAATCGAGAACGCATTGTAAATATTTATCCAAAATGTTTTTTTTAAATCATCTGTATCTAATCTTCGTTCTAAACTCGATAATTTCATATAATAAAGTTCCCTCTTCAAGGAAGCGGTATCGTTTCCTAAAATAGTTTCTGCCAGAAATCTTTCCGATAATTCGATGTAATAATTTATCATTTTTTGTGTAGTATTTAGATTTCTTTTTTTTTGCCTTTTAACAAAATTTTTAATACTTCATAAAAGTATTTTAATTAATTACTAAAAGGTTTTATTTACTGATAGTTTAAAATAAAATGAGGTTTGATTAAAATAGAAATTGGTAATTTAGTAAAATGGGAAAACAAAAATTAAAAATCGTTTTAATCGAAGATGATTTGGCTTTAGGAAGCTCCATTTTAGAGTTATTAATCTTGAGTGATTTTGAGGTAAATTGGCTAAAAGATGGAGCCAAAGCTTTGAAATATTTGCAAAAAAACATCCCAGACATTATCATAAGTGATTTAATGATGCCTGTTATGGGAGGCGAAGAGCTTTTTTTGAAAATTAGAAAAGACAGTAAATTTAAAAGCATTCCATTTATTGTAATTACCGCCAATATGGACGATGAAGTCAAATTCCGGCAGTTAGAAAATGGCGTTAATGATTTTATAATGAAACCCTTTAAAGTGAAGGAATTGATTTATAAAATAAAAAATGTGATTGCGTTCAAAAACAATATAGAAAAAAAATACATTCCCGATCCGTTTTCTAAAGTGACCATTAAATTGTCTGAAAAAGATTTCATCACCTCGTTGAATGAAATTCTTGTAAAAAATTTAAAATCAAAGATAGATATGAATGAATTATCGAGTCTGCTTTTTATAAGCAACTCGACATTAGACAAAAGGATTAGGAAACTTACGAATAAAAATGGAAGTCAATATATTAGAGAGTTTAAATTAGAATACGCCATCAAGCTAATTGAGTTAGGAGAGAGAAATATTCAATTTTTGACTGATGAAACAGGATTCAATTCCTTGTCTTATTTTTCTACAAGCTTTAAATCCTATCTTAATGTAACTCCCAGAGACTACATAAAATTAATCCAAAACGAAAAAATTATTTCCCTTCTATAAGTAAATAAACCCAGTTTAAATTTGAGTTGATATACTGTTGAAAATTCTTCAGGTTGTATGAAACACTTTTAAAAGAGTGTTTTTTTTATGACTTTAAATTATTAATTCTTTTTTTTAAATCTAACGGAATAAATTAAAACAATCAAAACGAATAGATTATTTTACAAGAAAATAATAAAAATGTTTAAAATTTTTAATGATTTGTGGGTCAAAATAAATAATTCAGAGTCTGTTTGGGATTATTTAAAGGATTTATTACCTAATTCTAAACAATCAATAGTTGAGAGTGATGCGGTCTTAATAGCTTTATTTCTTATTGGTGTTGGATTATTGGTTGTTGTTTTTATCGTACTTGTTTGTAATTGCGATTAAAAGGTTAGTATTTGTATGAATAACAATACAAAATGTATGCTTTTTTTCATAAAAAGTTTTTTGTACAACTAATTTTTTTGGGATATAAATTATTAGTACTTTTTTTTAAGCTATTGCTACAAAAGGGGTTTTATCTAAATTAAGAATATACTTTTATGATATGATTTAGGGTTACTCTTACCAGACAGCTTACTAATGTTTATTGGGGGCAATACATTATAATTTAGTTGATGTAAGCTGTTCTGGTAAGATTTTTTTAATTTAATTCATAAAAGAATATGATAACAAATTATTCCACCGAAACAAAAATTGAAACTGTCACAGAAGAAAATTCGCTGTATGTAGTTTCAGGTTCAAAAGTGATTTTTAAAAATCATGATGCAATTGTCAATTTAAATCAAATTTCAAATTGTAGGTTGGTAACAAATAGAAATATAACAACTAATGTTATACAACTCGTATTTTCAGGATTGCTTTTGGGAATAGTATTACCACTAGTAGAATCTAATATACTATTTCAAGGAATAACATTAGCCGTAATTCAACTTTTTATAATTGTAGCGTTTCGTAAAAAATACTATTCGTATAAATTGCTGATTAATAAAAGTGGATATTGTTTTAACGAAATAAGTATTGACGAAGAAAATCTCCACTTTGCCAAACTATTTCTGTCTAAATTCCCTGCCTTTGTTGCAACTAAAAATAATCGTCCAGCGGAATTCCAATTGCTTACGGGAACTTAAAATTAGTCAACTAGTAAGTAATTTACAAAATGGTTTCTTTGAGTGTTACTTTATGCTCATAATGAATATTTTAATTATCGTTTTGCTTGTTTTGGCAAAGGAAATTTCAGGGTTACTTTAGTGCCTTTTCCCAATTCGCTTTCTAATGTTATTGTCCCTGAATTTTTTTCGACAAATGTTTTTGCAATGTATAATCCCAAACCAGTCCCTTGAAACCCATCGGTATTACTTGCTCTATAAAAAGTGTTGAATAATTTAACTTGGTCTTGTTCAGGAATGCCTATCCCAAAATCAATGATTTCTAAAACTACAGTATTTTGAGTAGAAGTAAGGAAAAGAAGTACATTTTTGGAATTTTTAGAATATTTAAAAGCATTATTTAAAATATTCAAAACGGCATTTTTTATTAGATTTTTATCTGCAAGAATGGTATAAAAATCGCCTGTAAAATTTGTAGTTATCGTAGGAATGTTTGCACTATTTATAAAGTTATTGTCAATGAGTTCTAGACAATATTCTTTCAAATCAAAAAGGATGGGTTTGAAAGTTGTTTTTCCAGAGTCATCTTTAGAAATAGTTAATACGGCATTCATTAACTCAACAATTCGGTCAATTTCTTCGGTAATAATTGCAACTCTTTTTAGTAAACGATCCCCATTTACTAATTCTTGATTCTCGATGTACATGGCCATCAATTCGGCACTGGTTCTAATGGTAGTCATGGGTGTTCGAAACTCATGAGAAATTGTGGAGACTAAATTGATGCGCAATTCATTTAATTCTCGCTCTCGAATTAAGGTGTTTTCTACAATTTTTTCGGCTTCTTTTCTTTGTGTTATATCCCGAGTGCTCGATTGAAAACGTATTGGAATACCATTTTCTTTGACTAAAATGGCTTTCGTTTCTAACCACAAATAATCGCCAGAGTTGTTTCTAAATCTAATTTGGACAGCAATATCAGCTGCTTCATTTATAAAACCATGTACGCTATTTTGTAGCATTACAATATCTTCTGGGTGAACATATTCTTGAGGAAATTTACCAAGTAGCTCATCCGGAGTATATCCCAATAGTTTTTCTATGGATGGCGAAACATATAGAAAGGAGCTGTCTAAATTATGCAAACAAACAAGGTCAATTGTATTATCAGCCAAAAGGCGATACAAATTCTGTGCTTCATTTAATTGAATCGTTTTATTCCTGTTGTTTTCATCGGTTAATAATTTGTTTTCCGCTTCGATTTTTTTTCTTTCTGTAATGTCTATTATTTGAACAATATAATACTTGATTTCATTGGTATTGTTGATGGATAAGGAAACGGACATGTGCGCCCAAACGATAGAATTATTTTTATGGATGAATCTTTTTTCTGAACTGAAATTGGTTATTTTTCCAGAATCTAACTGCTCTTTATATTCTAAATCAATGGCCAAGTCTTCGGTGTGAGTTATTTCTTGTAATTTCAAAAATTTCATTTCTTGATTGGAGTAGCCAATCATTTCACAAAGTCTGTCATTGACTTCAATATAGAATCCTTCGGTATTTATAAGTGCCATTCCCACTGCCGAATTTTCAAATGCGCCCTTGAACTGCGCTTCACTTTGCTGCAATTCATCCTTCAATTTTTTCTCTAACGTGGCATCCTGCATGGCTCCAATCATTCGGGTAGCTTTTCCTGCTTCATCTCGAATAATAATAGCCTTGTCATTTACGCACGCATAAGTGCCATCGGATTTTAAATAAAGGTATTCCATAGACCATTTATCGTCTGTTCCGTTGATGAACTCATCCATACTTTTTAGGTAGGCTACTTTGTCATCTGGATGTATAAAATCTTCACATTCTTGTCCCGTTATGATGTTGTTTTCAAATTGATGCCCAAAAAGGATAGAATAACTGGCACCAACCACTATTTTATCCGTAATCATATTCCAGTCCCAAATGGCATCCGAGGTGGCTTTGCTGGAATACGTAAATCGTTCATTGCTGATTTTCAAGGCGTCTTCGGCATTTTTTTGTGCGGTAATATCATTAAAAGAGCATATTACATAGAGCAATTCATGGCTATCCCCAAAAACGGGTATGGCATCAACTAATAACCAAACCAAATCTTGGTTCTTTGCGCTTTGAACCCCCATTACACTATTATTTATGGGTTTCAATTTTTGTATCGCTAGCGGAACTGGAAATTCTTCGGGTTTGAAAGTTGTGCCGTCTAGATGAATTAATTTCCAATCGGCATCATAAGAGTTCTTGCCAAGTAATTGATCTTCGGTAAGACCTAGCATTTCGCAGGCCGCTTTATTGTATGCTACTATTTCGGATTGTGGTTCTTGCACTAAAATTCCAACCGCAACATTCTGGATAATACTTTTGGTGAGTTGGCGATTTTTAAGGATTTCTTCCTGAATTTCCTTACTTTCAGTGATGTCTACTCCAAAACCTACCATCATTTCTAGCGTGTCATCTTCGCCAAAAACGGGGGTGAATTTTCGAGTGTGGTATTTTTTTTTGCCATCTAGCCCTTCAATGGTGTCTTCCCATTCAAGGGTATTTCTAGATTCTAATGCTTGCAAAAACTTGGCATTCCTTCCTTTTGCAAAAGCATCGTTTCTACCCGTATGTATTGCATATTCAAAATCCGTTTTACCAATAATGAATTTTCGCAGTTCCTCATTTTTAATGGCTGCCGGATTCAAATACGTGTATCGGTGGTGGTGGTCAAAAACGGCAACATCTGTAGGCAACCTATCTAATATTTTTTCATAAAATTCTTTCTGTTGTACTAGCTTTTGTTGAATCTCCATATAAGCCGTAATGTCTCTAGCGTTTCCTATAAAAATGGGGTGACCCTCTTTTTGAGCTAATTTAAATCGTGTAGCATGCCAAATATAGTGTCCTTTTTTGTGCAAAATTCTATAGGTAAACTCGCCTTGATTTTTTCCAGTTCTAATTACTTCATTTAAAGATTGAATGCAATTTTCTACATCTTCAGGATGCAAAAAGGAAGTCGTGCTTTTGCCTACAACATCATGAATCTCGTACCCCAAATGATCAAACCAATTGCTTGAAGCATCACTAATTATCCCGTCTAAATCGAGTCCAAAGGCAATTTCCTTTGGATTAACAATAAATAATTGATACTTTTTTTCTTGTTTTTTGATGCGCTTTCTTAATTTCTGGTTCTCAAGGTGTACTTTCAATAGAGATTGAATTTGCTGTACGGCATGATGCAAAGCGTGTAATTCTAGTGGCGAAAGTGCTTTAGGTTTAGCATCCATAATACACAGCGTTCCAATGACTTGATTGTCAGTACAGGACATTGGTAGCCCAGCAAAAAAAGAAATATTTTCTGATGGATTAAAACCCTCGGTATTAAAACTTGGAACAATTTTAATTTTATTTTGCTTGATAACAGTCTCGTGAAGTGCTACTAAACTTGGCGGAATGGACTCGTCCTCAAAACCTATTTTTGTTTTGATAGTGGCCCCATTTTTATTAAGTAATGCTATAAAGGCAAAGGAAACTTCACATAGTGCGGCTACAAATGATAGCGTACTATGGAATTCTTGCTCAAGAGCGATGGTATTAAATATGGGTACTGTTTTTTTTGTATTCGGTGTTGAAGGCATCTTTTTTTTCAAGTAATTGTTTATACAGCAGTAAATTGAAAAATGTATATTGGGGAGATATAATTACAAAATAACGCTTATTTAATGATAAATAAAAGTTTGTCCAAAAATTAAAAAAAAATGGATTAGAATTCAAGCTACAAAAAGGACGTTTTTTAGATTAGTATGCCATATTTTTTAGTGGTAAACAGCAGATTTTGTTTTTTTATTACAGTTAATTTTATTGCCACCAACGGTACTTAGTCAAACTAAACGTTGTAACTTTGAACTTCCAAAAATAATAATAGTTTGATTTCAAAAGCCACCATAGATACCGTTTACGAAACCGCTCGAGTAGAGGAAGTTATTGGCGATTTTGTACAATTAAAACGAGCAGGAAGTAACTTCAAGGGATTAAGTCCGTTTTCGGATGAGCGTTCTCCTTCGTTTATGGTGTCGCCAGCCAAAGGGATTTGGAAAGATTTTAGCTCCGGAAAAGGCGGTAATGCTGTAGCTTTCTTGATGGAGCATTCGCATTTTACCTATCCCGAAGCCATACGGTATTTGGCCAAAAAATATACCATCGAGATTGAGGAGACAGAGCAAACCGATGCCGAAAAAGCCAATACAGATGCTAGAGAAAGCATGTATCTAGTATCAGAATTTGCCAAAACCTATTTTCACACCACACTTTTAAACACCGAAGAAGGCAAAGCCATTGGGTATTCCTATTTTAAAGAAAGAGGATTTACTAATGAAACCATCAAGAAATTTGCCTTGGGATATTCGCCCGAAACTTGGGATGCGTTTACCAAAGAAGCATTAGGAAAAGGGTATAAATTAGAATTTTTAGAAAGCACGGGCCTCACAATTCCTAGAGAAGATCGCCCATTTGACCGCTTTAAAGGCAGGGTAATGTTTCCTATACAAAGCATGTCAGGACGCGTACTTGGTTTTGGAGGACGCATTTTGACCAATGATAAAAAAGCTGCTAAATACCTCAACTCGCCCGAAAGCGAATTGTATCATAAAAGCAAAGTCTTGTACGGTATTTTTCAAGCCAAGCAAGCCATTGCCAAATTAAACAATTGTTACTTGGTCGAAGGCTACACAGATGTGATCCAGTTTAATCAAGCGGGAATTGAGAATGTGGTTGCTTCCTCTGGAACGGCTTTGACACCAGATCAAATACGGTTGATTAATAGATTGACCAAAAATATTACTGTGCTTTTTGACGGGGATGCTGCGGGTTTACGAGCCTCCATTCGCGGAATCGATTTGATCCTTGAGGAAGGAATGAATGTAAAAGTATGTTCATTTCCTGATGGCGAAGACCCGGATAGCTTTGCCAAAAAAACATCCTACGAGGATTTAGTGTGCTATTTAGAAGAAAATGCCAAGGATTTTATCCAGTTCAAAGCATCACTATTGATGAATGATGCCAAGAATGATCCTATCAAAAAAGCCGATTTGATTCGGGATATGGTCACTAGTATTTCTAAAATTCCAGACCGAATTCAGCGTGAAATTTACATTCAGGAATGCTCTCGCATTATGGATATTTCAGAGCAGGTTCTGGTGAGCACATTAGCGCAACTGGTTCAAAAAGACATTTCGGAAGTTGGTAAAAAGCAAAAACAAGAGCAAAAAGCATTCGAAATTGTAAAAAATGAAAATCCAGCAACTACCGAAAAAATTGATATTCTCTATCAATTAGAACGAAAAATTATCGAAATACTATTGTTGTATGGTACCAAAACCGAAGTTTTTGAAGATGTTTTGTTAAAAACGAATGAGCAGGGAGAAATTGTGCAAGTGGTCGAAAAAAAAGAATACAAAGTCTACCAACGCATTTATTTGAGTTTGCAAGAAGATGAAGTGGAGTTGGCAAATCCTTTATTTCGGGATTTGTTCAATAACTTGATTACGTATTATCTTCAAAATGACAACTTCTCCATGGATCAATATTTAATGCACTTGCAGCCTGAATTTGCTCAAGAAGTTACCGATGTTTTGATGGAAGACGAACGCATTGCTTTGCACAATTGGGAAGGTCAAAATATATTTGTAAAACAAAAATCAGAAACCATTAGTCAGCACACCACCGAAACGATTTTGTCTATTCGCGAGTTCTTGATTAACAAATTGATTTTGGATTTGATGAACAATTTTAAGAACAACCCGGAGATGGATTTGGAGGAAATCAAAGTGACCATTAATGATTATAATAAATTGAAAGTAAGTTTGACCAGTAATATTGGACGCATACGATCTACTTATATTTAGTTCTTCTTTTTAACAAAAAAATTTAGAAGAATCCACAAGCAGTAAGCGCTTTTGATTCAACTAAATAGCAGGTAATTTTGGAATGTTTAAAATAGAAAATCTAATCTTCGGATACGACTGTTTTGCTTTTTTCGGAAAAAATATCCAATAAAACAACACTTCCTTGGTTGTTGATCATCGTCATATTCAACGTGTCTAAAGCGGCTAAATTTCTAGAAACCGTACCGCTAAAGTTGTTGTATGAAATATTCATTTCTTTTAGATTTACTAATTGCTCGATTTCGGCAGGAACTTGACCCTGCATCGCATTATCAAACAAACTTAAGTTTTCTAGCGATTTGAAATTTATAATTTCACTACTCAAATTGCCATTCAGTTTATTGCTACTTAAGAGTAAATTTTTTAAGGTTCTAATTTTATAAATCGAATTTGGTAATCCGCCCTGAATGTCATTGTTGTACAAAGCCAAAGTTTCTAACTGTGTTAAATTACCCAATGCAGCTGGTAATTCACCGCTAATGGCATTGCTATAAAGTTCAATTGCTTTAAGGCTGGTAAGGCAACAAATGGAGTTAGGAATTGCGCCTGACAATTGATTGAACGAAATGTCGATTTTTTGTAAGGACTGCAACCGACCAATCGTGGTAGGAATAACACCGTTGAGTTGGTTTTTATGCAAATCTAATTCTTGGAGGTACACGAGATTCTGAATTTCATTTGGCAAAAATCCGTCTAAATTATTTTCTGATAAATGTATCGCAATTACCTTATCGTCCTGTAACGTAATACCATACCAAGAACTTATAGGAGCCGAAAGATCCCATTTTGTTGTCCATTGATTTCCGTTGGTAGCGTTGTACAATTGAACCAAAGCGTCACGCTCTGAACTAGAAACAGAAGCAAATGTAAAAAGAGAACAGAAAAAAACCAAAAACGAAGTAGTAATTACTTTCATAAGCGTTGAAATGCTATTATAGCAGAGTACAAAATAATTAAAATATCGGATGATACGCAAATTTAATCGATGAAATACACTTTTTATTATTTTTAAAAGATAAATAACTTACAAAAAAATGAAAACATACTTTTTCAAAAAAAACAGTATATTTGAAACACAATTTTAAAATCAAACCTATGGAAATCAATTTTTTAGCTATTCTAGTAGCAGCAGTGTCAACAGTAGTAGTGGGATTTGTATGGTACCATCCCAAAGTTTTTGGTGGTATTTGGATGAGAGAATCCGGCTTAACAGAGGATAAAATGAAAGGAGTAAATAGGGTAAAGATGCTGCTTTGTTCGATTATATATGCCTTTTTTATGGCATTTATATTGCGTTTTTTGGTCATTCATCAAACGGGTGCATTAGGAATGGTAGGTGGCGATGCTACAAAAGCACTCCCTTCCTACAATGCTTTTTTGGACGATTATGGCACGGCGTTTAGAACCTTTAAACATGGCGCATTACACGGTTTCATGACAGGATTGCTTATGATTTTACCCGTTATAGGCACGAATGCTTTGTATGAAAGACGCAGTTTTAAATATACAATGGTAACAGGCGGTTTTTGGATAGTATGTTTTACCATCATGGGTGCTATCATTTGTGGTTGGAGCTAGAAGTGCTATAAACTTGATTGCTCGGATATATACTAAACCCCTCGTTTAGTGTAGTGCGTGATTTGCAATCCATACCCATAAACGAGAGCAAACAACCATAACTTATAAAAACGGCATTCAAAAATTATTTTGATTGCCGTTTTTTTATGGAATAGTACTTATACAACAGTATTAGTATAAGTCATCTATTTTTTGAGCCAAATCAAAATCTTTTTGGGTAACTCCTTGTGCGTCATGGGTAGTCAGCCGGAGGGTAACTTTGTTGTAAACATTGAATAATTCAGGGTGGTGATTGGCGATTTCGGCTTGAATCCCCACTTGAACGAGGAATCCCAATGCTTGCGAAAAATTTTTGAATTGAAATTTTTTCTCAATGCCGTTATTGCTAAACCGCCATTGGTCGAGTTGCTCTAAAAAAACTTCGGCCGATTCATTATCATACGTTTTCATACTTTTTTTTATAAAGTTAGATAAATAATCACATCCCGCTAATACTTTAACTTTATTGGTTAAATTTGGTGTCAAATACAAATCAGCTAACAGATTGAAACCTCTTTTTTCTTTTAGAATTTATACCCAAACTGCCCAACTTCCTGACAAATGGAATGATGTAGCAGCACACAATGTTTTTTTGTCGCGAGATTATTTGTTTGTTTTGGAGCAATCGGCGCCCGCAAATATGGTTTGCCATTACATAGGCATTTTTGAAAACGACCAATTAGTAGGTGTTGCCCTATCCCAATTTTTAGATTTGAATGCCTTGGCCTCTTTTGGAGAGCGCGATAAATGTATTAAATCTGCTGTTAGGAATTTTTTATTCAAAAAACTGTCTTCTAATGTTCTGGTTATTGGGAACAATATGTTGACGGGGCAAAATGCGTTTTCAGTGTTGGAATCAACCAATACCGATGCTGCTTTGAAAGCCTTGAAAATGGCTTGCAAAAAGTTGATAGCTGATTTTAAATCAAAGGGAATCAAAATTCACATTACTACGTATAAAGATTTTTTGGAGGCCGATATTCAAAAATTTGCAACTCCTGATTTTGCATCAATATTTCAATTTTCGACCCAACCCAACATGCATTTTGACATTCCAGAACAGTGGCAATCCGAGCAAGATTATATTGATGCTTTGTCCAAAAAATACCGAGATCAATACAAGCGTGCCCGCAAAAAGGCAACTGGAATTGTCAAACGAAAAATGAGCTTGTCTGATGTTATTGCCCATGAAGATACTATTTACAATTTGTATTATCATGTTGCCCAGAATGCGCCTTTCAACACTTTTTTTTTAAACAAAAATCATTTCAGAATTTTTAAAGAAGTGCTTCAGGATACCTTTCTTTTTTACGGCTATTTTATTGACGATAAGTTAATAGGTTTTAATACGTTGATCAAAAACGGAAATACCATGGATACTTATTTTTTGGGTTATGATGAAAGCATTCAAAGAGACAAAATGCTCTATTTAAACATGCTTTATGACATGATTGGTTATTCGATTAACAAAGGATATTCCGAGATTATTTTTGCCAGAACGGCACTGGAGATAAAAAGTTCAGTAGGGGCAAAACCCCAAAAAATGTATGGTTTAATGGAGCATAGTAATCCTATAATTAACAAAAATATAGCACAATTATTTGGGTATTTAGAACCCGAAACGATTTGGCAAGAACGCAATCCGTTTAAATAATATTCAAAAGAAGATGCTTTACAATTTTAATTTTTACAGTTCCCTTTTGCTAATCACGTTCACGCAAGGAATTATTTATAGTTTTTTGTTGCTAAAAAAGGGTCTTGAAACTCAAAATAAATCCAATTATTGGTTGAGTTTTTTTGTGTTCCTATGCAGTTTGTATGTGGCACCTTGGATGCTTGGTTTTGCGGGATGGTATGACAATCAACCGTATCGAGATTTTATGTTTTATACGCCATTTCAACATTTATTTTTTATTGGGCCTATTATTTTTTTTTACACGAAAAGCCTTTTAAATCAATCTTTTAAATTTACAAAAAATCAAGCGCTACACCTTATTCCGGGTCTTTTGTACCTTTTTTATAATTTGATTATTTGGATTTATGATAAGCAAATTCTCAAGAAATACTATTTTTACGAGAACGGTATGGACAAGGATTTTGACCCTTGGTACCAAACGGCGGGACAAATTTCGATGGTAATTTATTTTATATTATCCATACGGTATTACAATTTATACAAAAAACTGATTGTTCAAGTCGCTAGTAATGCCGATGCCATTTTATTCCGATGGATAAAAAACTATTTAATTTGTTTTTTAATCATGCTGTTGCTCCCCTCAATATTTGATATTATTGCAAAAATAGTCCCCGCAATTCAATCCTATCAAGGCAGTTGGTGGTTTTATCTCGCTTTTTCGTTAGTACTTTATTACATTGCGATAACCGGATATGCTAATGCGGTGAACACAAAAATTGGCTTTAAAGTGTCTGTTTTGGATTCAAAACCGATGTTGCTTTTGGATTCATTCCAAGATTTAGAAGAAGTCGAAAATGCAATCGAAATAGCGTATGAAGCGGTTGGAAGTGCCAGACTTGCTGATATTGAACTTTGGAAACAACAACTCGAAACCCTCATTCAAACCGAAAAACTATACGAAAACCCCGAATTATCATTGACCGATGTCGCTATAAAGATGCGAACTAATACTGCTATCATTTCTAAAACTATCAACCAAGGCTTTGCAATGAATTTTAACGACTTCATCAATACCTATCGGATTGAAGCCGTAAAGCTAAAATTTGCCAATGGCGAACATAAAAAAGCTACTTTATTGGGCATTGCTTATGATTGTGGGTTCAATTCGAAAGCTACTTTTAATCGCGCCTTCAAGAAAAATACCAGTTATTCGCCCAAAGAGTTTTTAAACACAATTTGAGACCCTTTTGATAAAGCGGCTCACAAACCCAGTAATTCCAGTCTTTTTTTAAAGTTTATGATTTGAGGCCTATTTAATTAGGCTCAAATTATGATTTGAAACGTTTGCCAGTTACCGCTGTCGCATCTTTGCTATGTTGTTAACGACCAGCGCAATCAGTATCCATTTTTAAACTTTAAAAAATTATGAAAACAATTGTATTATCAATCGCAGTAGCCTTACTTCTTACTTCTTGTAATGTATTCAGTTCCTTAAATTCGAATACTTCTATTAAACCCAATGAGCAATTTTTATTAGGAAATAATGAACATGGCAAGTTTCATGTTACCTTAAAAAATGTTTCCAATCATCCAATAGAAATTCATTTAGCTCCAATAAATGGCGGATCCTATTCCTATCAAACCATTGCTATAGGCGAAGTGGTATCTACAAAAGTAGCGAACAATACAGTGCTTGTTATTGAGAATAAATCGAATGAATACGCATCAGTTGACTTAAAAGTAACAGGGGATTTGGGATTGAGTATGGGATATAAAAACAATTAAAGCTCAAAAAAACATGACAAAAATTATCATCGCAATTACAATGCTATTGGCATCTATAGTTGCATCAGCACAACTTCGAGGTTCCGGAATAACCATAACCAAAACCTACGATTACAACAATTTTAATACAGTTAATTTTGATGATTTAGACGGGAAACTGCAAATAGAAGTGGGAAAACCATTTAGTATTTCCATCACAATTGATGATAATTTACTTGACTTATTAGCAGTTGTTGAAAACTCAAAATACAACAATTTGACTATTTCCTTAAAAGGCAATACCAACAATAAGTTGTATATAGAAGATACTAAAATAAAAGTGGTAATTACTATGCCTTTTCTTTTAGCGGTGAGCAATAATGGCAATTCTGGCTTGACAGTTACCAATATTAACAGCAAAAATTTTAAAGTACAAAATCCTGTAAATGGCAGTACGACTTTGTCAGGAATTGTTGATAATTTGGAAGTTATAGACAAAGGAAATGGCAATTTGAATGCAGTACATTTATTAGCCAAAAAAGCAACTGTAATTTGTAGAGGAAACGGAAACGTTCGTGTAAATGTATCACAAACTATATCAGGAAAGCAATCTGGAAACGGAAATATTAGCAATTGCGGTCAGGCAGTCAGCCTTTAGATTGGGTTTCAATCATAATCAAATAATCAAAAATCAGTTTAACAAACAATTAAAATACAATCCAAATGCAAAAAACAATACAATACGCCGCCATTTTGGTACTTAGCTTCTTCATTTTTTCTTTTCAAAATGGGACGCAACAAAGTGCAATTCCAAAAGTAGGGATGCTAACAATTAAGGACAAAAGCGAGATTAGTTTTTGGAAAGGAGTGGCGCACAGCTCCTTTAGAATCCACTTGTCTAATCCAAGCAAAATCAATTCCTGCGAAGTCTATATTGTAAAAAATGGGCAAGAAAAATGGATTTCACCCTCACTGCTTGCCCAAGGGAAATTAGATTTTAATGTGCCAAAAAATGCTCACATTTTCTTTAAAAATTTCAGCAACGAAGATTTAATAGTAACCTATTCAATCGATTAATTATGAAAACAATTTTACGATTAATTCAGCCAATTGTAATGCCGTTTTGGTGGCAAGATGTATTGTTTGCACTACCCAGAATAGTTTGTGGGTATTTATTAACAGCGAATTTTGGTGCTGCCAAATTTGGTTTACCATGGTCACCACCCGACAATAATTTAGGATTGTTTGAAGTCGCTTTTTGGTTTCCTAATGATGTTGCCGGGTATGGGGGCATATTTGCTACATTTTCTGTTTTTTTTGCTTGGATGGGTGCTTTTAGCGAAGCTGTAGGAGGTATTTTCTTATTGCTAGGTTTTCAAACTAGGATTGCTTCTTTTTTGATTATGAGCACGATGCTTGTTGCAATTTTTATGCAACAAATTCAAAATGGGTTGTGGAACTGCTTGCCAGCAATGGGTTTTCTTTGGGTGGCATTGTTTAGCTTGATTGTAGGGTCAGGACGATTTGGGGTGGATTATTTAATTTCAAAAAAACAGTAAAATGAAAAAGCAAAGTATATTTATAATAGTTTTTTTGGTACTAATGAATGCAAGTTGTGTGCAAAAATCATATACCAAAACGGTAGTTTTTTATTTGGATGTGAAAGGCATAAAGAATGTCAAAAAAGTAGGCATTCGTGGCAATGACAAACCATTGAGTTGGGATTATGATTACGATATGCAACTCGATAAAGACAGTGTTTACAAAGCAACGTTAACGGATAAAACAGGTTACAAATTCACAACTGTAAAATTTACAATCAACGGTAATTTTGAATTGAAAGACAAAGACAATAGAAAGGTTTATTTTTCCAACAAGGACACTACCGTTTATCGTGCAAAATTTGATAAAATCGAATAAGGCATTTTGCTCTTATATTTTTGAATTTTTTACTTATTACTAATGGTAAAAAGTGTTCCAAAAGTTTAACGGCGAACGGTACTTTTTTGTTTTAGCATTTTACAAAACCTAAAAAAATGGTACGAAAAAAGACAGCAGAATTAGCGCCTTAAAAAACAAGTTTTTATACTGAAAAATATTTTTTTTGGGCGATTTTATACATTTTAAACATAAAAAAGCCAGTAATTCCACCGCACAAATACCCACAAATAATGTCGATTGGGTAATGCAATCCCAGATAAATCCGGCTGTACGCAAATACGAGCGGCCATACAAATAGAAATCCCAAATAACGGAATTCTCGTTTGAAATTCAGATATAAAAAAGTTGCTACCGCCATCGTATTTGCGGCATGTCCCGAGAAAAAACTATACGAGGTGCGCACTTGTACTACACGAATAAAAGTATTGATTTCGGGGTTGTTGCAAGGGCGTAACCGCTGAAAACTGAATTTAAAAAGATTGGTAATTTGATCGGTTAAGGTTAATAAAATCGCTACAAACAACAGTAAATAAAGGGTTTGTTTGGTGCCTAATTTTTTGAAAATAAAATAGGCCAAAAGCAAGAACAAGGGCAGCCAATAGACTTGTTTGGTTATAATAAGCCAAAGTCCGTCATAGGTTGGGGAGCCTAATCCGTTGAGGTAAATGAAGGCTTGGGTATCTAGCGATTGAAGTTTTTCTAGCATTACATTTGGCGTTTTATAGGGCCAGTAATGTCTTCAAGCTCGGTTTTTATTTGCTCTACGGGCGTGTTTGCAGCTGCCACAATTTTTTCGGAATCGGTGTTTAATGCAGCTGTCACGGTTTGTGAAATGCCTGAAAAAGTGGTTTCGGTTTCGCCTAGAAGGTTGTCTTTGGCTTTGTTGATTTGTGAGCTAATACTTCCCGTCAAATCCGATAGTGTTTTTTGGTCAAAACCAGTATCGTCAACGCCTTTTTGAATTTCGCTTTTGATGTCGTTGGTTGCATGTTTTAGCTGCGCCATTGCTTTGCCCATAGTGCGAGCAATTTCGGGGATTTTATCCGATCCAAAAAGCATAAGTACAATAAACATGATAAAAACTAATTCGCCTCCTCCTATACCAAACATATTTTTTATTTTTTAGTGTGACAAAGATATTAATTTTTGGATGGCTACATTTTAATTATTTCATAAAAAAAGACTCCGTTAAGAGTAGTCATGGTCGGAAGAAATTCCGACCATTTTTATTTCAAGTTTTAAAGACTTTGGCAGGGTCTCCACCAGCAAAGA
>NZ_VJZT01000040.1 GCF_007097245.1 Flavobacterium restrictum
TTTGTATTTGGAAGATTTCGCAAATCCGAATAATGGGCTTAATTTAGTCCCAAACTGCTTGTAGCGCGGGAACGTTACTGGCAAGTTGAGAAAGAGCTTTACAGTTAACATCAGGTTTTCAAAAGCCATTTAGTTGCGCAGAAAATCGAAATACAGAAACTTGAAAATTGGAGTTTTTAATCGGAAGTTTAAAACCAGAATATTAAAGTTTGATGTTTTGAATCTGAAAAGCAGAACTTGAATATTGGAGTTTCTAAACTGAATCTGAAAAGCAGAACTTGAAAAGCAGAACTTGAAAAGCAGAACTTGAATATTGGAGTTTCTAAACTGAATCTGAAAAGCAAAATTTGAATTTCGGAGTTTCTAACTGGAAAAAACAGAACCGTAAATTTTACGGTTTTCTAATGGAAATAAAAAAAATAGAATACAATTTAGTGAAGATTTGTACTAGAATTGGGATTTAAGTCTGCCAAAAATAGTCTGAAAATCGATTTTAAAAGGGAATACAATTTAGCTAATATTTTGGAAAGAATTAGGATTTTAGTCTGCCAAAAATAGGATTAAAATCAGTTATTAATTGGAATATCGGCTAGAAACAACCAGCCAGTAACAGCCGTTTTGAGCTAGTGTGTGATTTAGTGGAATTACCGTTTCGCATCATATTTTCTGCAAAGCCGAAAATTGAAAGGTTACGAAGCACACACCATCTCAAAGCGGCAAGACGTTATGGGGCAGTTGTGCCGAAATTACGCAGATAAAAACAATTCGAAAATATGAATTTTTTTACGCAAGAAGTTTACAAAGCAGAAGCGTAAAAATTGGAATCGCCAGCAGAAGCCGGAAAGTTGGAATCTGAAATGCAGAAGCGTGAAAATTGGAATTTGCCAACAGAAACTTGAAAATTGGAATCTGAAAAGCAGAAGCGTGAAAGCCGGAATTTGCCCGCAGTAACTTGAAAAGTTTTGCGGAGAAATTAAAAAGTGAATAATTGAAAAATAATACGCCGAAATTAGGAGCAGAAAAACGGAAACGTGAAAATTGGATTTTGCCAACAGAAGCGTGAAAACTTTTTGTGATAATCGTAATTTCGACAAAACAACCGCCCCATAACACACGCTACAAGCAATTTGGGGATTTGGCTTAATTTGAAAATGGTCTTGTATTTGGGATGATTTGGCAAATCCGAAAATAGGGCTTAATTTAGTCCCAAACTACTTGTAGCGCGGGGACGTTGGCGGTTATTTTGTCGAAAAACAGAACTAAAATGAAACAACAAATTCTATTTATATTATTAATTATCGTGAATTTGAATGTTTATTCACAAGACAAAATGAGAAAAGTTGAAGAATTAATAAATGAAACGGAACCAGGTTGGGAATTGGTAAGTGAATGGATAAGTTCAGCAAAAAATAAAATTGAAATACTGAAAGTCGATAACGAAAAAGCAAAAGAAGCATTATTCAAAACTCAAATTACAACTCGTTCACCGATGGGAGCGATTGTTTATCAAACGGGCGGAATACTAGTCGATAATGGTTGGATTAGAATTTTAGGTTCCGGAAACGAAAAACTGAACCGAACACTTCCAGATTGGAATTTTGGAAAAACTATAACCGAATTTGGAAAGCCAACTCCTTTTTTATTGATTGCCGACGATGCAATTGGTGGATTTTTTTTATTAAATGGCGGTGGATTAGGAAAAGACGTTGGTAAGATTTATTATTTTGCACCTGACACTTTAGAATTTGAACCTTTAGATTTGTCTTATTCGGAATTTTTAGATTTTTGCTTCAACAATGATTTAGAAAAATTCTACAAAGGTTTTAGATGGACAAATTGGAAAGAAGATGTTGAAAAGTTAAATGGAGATAAAGTCTATAACTTCGTGCCTTTTCTTTGGACAAAAGAAGGTAAAGAAATAAATAAAAATTCAAGAAAAGAAGTTCCTATCGAAGAACAATATAGTCTAAATATGGATTTTAGAAAACAACTCGGAATAGATAAATAAAAAACAACCGCCAACACACGCTACAAGCAATTTGGGTATTAGGCTTAATTTGAAATTGGTTTTGTATTTGGAAGATTTGGCAAATCCGAAAATAGGGCTTAATTTAGTCCCAAACTGCTTGTAGCGCGGGGACGTTACTGGAGACTTGTGCCGAAATTACGCAGGTAAATTCGATTTGGAAATAACTTTCATAGCTCGCAGGAACTTAAAAAACAGAAGCGTCAAAATTGGACTGTAACGGCAGAAACTTGAAAATTTGAAACCTGAAAAACTGAAGCGTGAAAATTGGAATTTGCTAATAGAAACTTGAAAAGCGGAAGCGTTTAAAATTGGAATCTGCCAACAGAAAATTGAAAAGCAGAAAATTGATTTTTTTTGCCCAGAATTTTAAAGCGAAAAGTAAATAATTGAAAGTAAAACGTTAAAATTACTAACCGAAAATCATAAACGTGAAAGTTGGATTTTGCCAACAGAAGCGTGAAAAGTTTGCGATTTAATCGTAATTTCGACAAAAACAAGCCTCCAGTAACACACGCTACAAGCAATTTGGGGATTTGGCTTTAATGGAAAAATTGGTTTGTATTTGGAAGATTTGGCAAATCCGAAAGATAACGCTGATTTAGTCCCAAACTGCTTGTAGCGCGGGGACGTTATAAGGCAGTTTGGAAGAGCCGAAGTGCGAAAAAAGATGTAATGTTTTCATAATATTTAAAAATTTTTATATTAAACGAATCAAAAGATATATGATAATTAAAGGAAAACTACAAGCTGGTTTACTAGAATACTATGATTGTATAATCAATGTAAGATATGGCAAAATCAATGGGCTGAATCTTATTGATGTGAGTCCATTAATTTTAACATCTTATCAAATTGAAGTCTCTACAGACTACACGTTTGAAAAACATTATTGTCCTGAAAAAGCTCCATTTAAAAGTAATTATTTTATACGATATAAAGGAGGCTATAAAAATCAACATATTATTTTCTTTAAACTAAACTTATTACAATATATTCGTTTGAAATATGCAATGGAAAAATGGATATTACAGTCGGAAGATATGAAAAAAGATATTTTAAAATATATAATCGGTGGTATTATTGGTTACATTGGCGGTTTAATGATTCAAGAAGTTAAAGCATATAGTAAAGCTCCAGTAAGCCCACCTAAAACAGAAAGCCAAAAATCTTTTGAACATAAATAGTTATATATTTTTCTCATAAATAATTAAATTTAAAAATGTGTTTCACTTAATATCGGTGGAAACACGAAACCGACAATAAAACCGCCTTATAACAGCCACTACAACGGATTTGGGCATTTGGCTTAATAGGAAAATGGTTTTGTATTTGGGATGATTTGGCAAATCCGAAGAATAGGCTTAATTTAGTCCCAAACCCGCTGTAGTGCCAGAACGTTAGTGGCAAGCAATCCGCACCACACAAAAAAACGTAAAATATAAAAATTTAAAAAAAATGAAAAGAAACCTAAAATTAATTATTTCGTTATTATTATTAACAACATTAGTTGCACAATCACAAAATAAATGGAAAGTCGCAAAACAAGCAACTGGAGATTTGAACAAGGACAATATTGCAGATTATGTAATTGTTTCGGAATACAAAAAGAGTAGCGAAGAAACAGTTTACAGTTTACAGATTTTTATAACAAAATCTGATGGAACTTTTACAAAAGTTTTATCAACAAATAAAGCAATTGACTCATCTAATATGGGAAGTGGTAGTGGATTTGGGGATATAACAATAGTCAAGGGTGTAATCACAATTAGAACCGATTTAACGAGAGGTAACTATTCAACTAAATTTAGACTTCAAAATGGTAAATTTGTATTAATTGGTTACGACAGCAATGGTTGCGACAATTCAGGATGTGAAACTCAATCCTACAACGCAATTACAGGTTTACGAACAATTAAAGTTCAAGATCAGGATACAGATGCAATAATTAGTTTTACAAAAAAAATCGTGAAAATGAATCCACTTCCTGATTTGAAAGATTTTACATATGATAATTTTACAACGAGATTATTTCCAGAATATTAAAAATAAAAAAATAAGATGACATCAAAAAATCAAAGTTCGAATAATTCTGAAATAACAATTAAAAAAACATATATATATAAAACAATTGCAATAATTGTTGGTATTGTAATCTTCCTTTACGCATTTGCTAATTATATCATTTCAGAAGAAAGAACAAATGTTGCAATAGAAAAATTTAAAGAAAGTATTCCGAAATAATTATCAAGAAAACAGTAAAAATATTTTGCCAGCCACTAACAGCGGTTTGCAAAAATGGCGGGTTTTGGGCTTAATTTAAAATTGGTTTTGTACTTGTAAAGTTAGTGTTTAACCGAAAGTTTATGCTTCCTTAATCCGCCACTTCTGCAAGCCGCGAAACGTTACTGGCTAGTTATGCCGAAATTACGCAGGTAATTTCGATTTGAAAATAAAGTTTGCAACTCGCAGAAACTTACAAAGCAGAAGCGTGAAAATTGGAATCGCCAACAGAAACTTGAAAAGTTGAAACCTGAAAAGCGGAAGTGTGAAAATTGAAACTTGCCAACAGAAACTTGAAAATTGAAATCTGAAAACAGAAGCGTGATAATTGGAACTTGAAAAGCAGAAACTTGAAAAGTTTTTGCGCAGAAATTAAAAAGCGAATAATTAAAAATAATACGTAGAAAATTGCAAACCGAAAACCGAAACTTAAAAGTTGGATTTTGCCATAGAAGCTTGAAAAAATTTGCGGTTTAATTGTAATTTCGACTAAATAACCAGCCAGTAACACACGCTACAAGCAATTTGGGGATTTGGCTTAATGGAAAAATTGGTTTGTATTTGGAAGATTTGGCAAA
>NZ_VJZT01000041.1 GCF_007097245.1 Flavobacterium restrictum
TTGCCTGATTTTGATTGTGGGTACGAGCTTGAAGCTCGCACTAGCCCAATGAAACCTAATGCTCGGACTAGCGGGGGGGGTACGAGCTTGAAGCTCGCACTAGCCCAATGAAACTAGCGGGGGATTGCCATTTTGAACTACTTACTCTTGAATATCTTTCCATTTTTTTACACTTTTGTGTAAACCTATTTCAGGACAAGACAATCGTTCAGGCGACATATCCGAGCCATCTGGCTAATAAAAAATTATCCTCACACTGTTTTTAGTTATGACATTTTTATCTTTTATTTTGCCAGGTTCACTTTTTTTATACTTTTTCAACTCTTCAATTGCAGTTATTAAAAGCTGATTTTTGAATTTTATATTTGAATTTTTCTTATTGTCGTTAAACGAATCTAAATAAAAATCGCTTAAACTTCCTTTTTTATCAATAAAAAAAATCAAATTTATTGTTGGTAAATACCCCAAATTATCTTTTACTAATTGATTTTTCAAGGTGCTATTTATCTTTACTTCTATAGATTCGTCTTGTAAGTCTATCCCTTTTATTACTGGTTTTATGTCACAAAAATATGAATTAATAGTATCATTTGATTTTATTAAAATTTGGTCAGCATTTTCTAAAACTGATTTTTTAAAATTTTTACCATATTTTTTTGCCAAAAAACTATCCATATATGCTTTATAACAGCCTTGTCTTCCACTTTTGTTTATCGCATCATTCATTTCTTCGTATTTAAAAAAAATACCGTGTTTTTCGCATAATATTTTTATATATTTCTCTTGCCTTAATTCATGGTTACCTTCTCCTGAAGGCATACAAAACGAAATTTTTCCACGACTAATATCCTGTTTTGCTTTTTCAATTTCAATTAAGCATATTTTATCATTACTTGCTGGATGAGAGATATAAGTCTCTAAATCTTCCTGTATTTCCATTTTTACAAGTTTTATTTCATTAGTTTCATAACTACGTAAATCCTGTTTACAAGACAAAAATATAATCGTTGAAGCAATAATAAAGAATATCCATTTCCTATTTAATTTCATATTTGTTAATTTTTATTTGCATTTATAATGTGTTGTCTATAAAGCCCTGTTGTAAATTTAAAATTTGGACTAGTTATTTGCATATTATAAATTGCTTTATGATCCGGATTATTACCAAAACCGCCTCTTCCACCGTGTCCTCTGAATTCGTGTTCAAAATTACTAAAGATATTTGCTGCGGTATTTAACTCTTTTCTATTATCAAAACTTTGGGTTATTATGTCAATATTTCCACCAACATTATGATAATTACCATATTCAGTACCCATTGGTCTTGCGCTTTCTGTACCTTTGCCCAATTGTACGGATCCTGTTTGTACACGTCCAGAAAATAATTCTTTACTTGGATTAATACCATAAAAAGCTTTGTAAAGTGTTTTATCTATAAAATCAGTTGCTTGATTAAATAAAATCATATTCGCTTCCGTAGGTTTCAAATCTGCTATTGATTGACTATTCTTATTGTCAACAGCGACATTGTGATCTATGATACCTTCTTTAGATTCGTTAGTTAAACTCGTAAATTTATCTTTATCCATAAAAAGCACCTCTCCATTTAAAAAACCTTTGCTATCATTTCCTAAATACGAGCCAGTCTTATTATCAAAAATTGGAGATGCAAATCCCCTTAAATCATTTTTCCGCATATCTTCTGCATCCATAATCATCCCATAATCAATGCTTGGGTCTCCAGCACCTTGACCTTGTTGGTGCATCATGCCATCTGGATCTATAAAAAATACTGGATTATTAACACAATATACGTAGGGAGAATAGCGTCTTGATAATTCCGCTAGCGGGTCGCCCCGATGGCGCGAGCAGAAATAAGTTCAACGGCTAGCGCGACGCCTCCGGCTCGTGCCCACAAACACAATCAATTCAAATCTATCTCTAAAATAGTTTGGTCGTTATTTCCGTAATTCCTTGCACTACTATACTTCCAATCTATAGAGTCAGTTACAAAACCAGATTCTACAGGATTGTTATGAATGTAATTTAGTTTTTGTTCAAACACTTTCAAACTCCAAATTTGTATTGGCTGATTGTTTTGTTGCCAAAACTGTTTTTCCTTGACATTGCTGTTTTTCTTTCCAGCTCTTTCAAACATTTAAAGCATCCATTCTCGTCGGCTTTCTTGCGGATTGTCTTGAATTGTTTTCAATATTTTTCTAGATGTAAACCCTTTCAAATCCCGCATTAATCCTGATGGATCACCAAGTTACGACCTAAAAATCAAATGCACGTGACTTGGCATAATACAATGACCATAAATTTCCATACCCTTATTTTTCCTGCAATGGTCTAATGATTCTATCAGTATTGAAAAATACAAATCTCTCGTAAATACATCTATCCAATTAACGGTAGCGAAACTTACAAAATATGCCCCTTCTTTTTCGTGGAATTTATATTTTCTACTCATTTGTCTTTTTGGTAAATATAAATAAAAAACTACAAATTTTTTAGGGTTGTAGTTTTGTTTTGCCTGATTTTGATTGTGGGTACGAGCTTGAAGCTCGCACTAGCCCAATGAAACCTAATGCTCGGACTAGCGGGGGCGTGTTTTCCAAGCCTAATCGTTGAGAAGCTTTTGCCGCAGATTTATAAATATTTTTTGTAAAATAAGTTTCGCCAGCGTTTTAAATATCGCTTAAAAATATTTTACGGATAATTCATTAAGCAGAACAGTAGCTTGATTGTAAAGAGATGTATTTTCTTCTCTTATTTCAAAACCTTCAGCAATACACTCAAACATATTATCGTGAAAGGTTAATATGTAATGTTTATACATATTCCATTTTTTAGGATTATACCCGGGATGCATTTTTTCTATATCTTGTAGTGATTTAATGTAGTCTGAATCTATAAGCTCATAAAACGAACATGACTCCATTCCAAGTTTACTATATGGATGACTATTTATTGTTTCATTACTAGGTATTCCAAAAGTGTATTTTAAATATCGCTTAAATTTTAAGGCAAAAATTCCTGTATCATAGATAATATTACGTTCTTGCGGTACAACAGATGATTTTTTTTTATCTGCATAAAACGCAACAAATAATTCATTGTCATTTGATAATATTGTTGGTGAAGGTGCACCATAGTCCATTTCAAAAAGCCCTTTTATTTCTATTAATTCCATTATTTTATATTATTATTATATATTTTGATGGTATTAGATCGGATAACCAAATACCATTTTCTTCTTTATAAAATTTTATATTGTTAAAAAATGCTTCCTTCGCTTTTACTTTCAATATAACTAACTCTCCCTTTCTTCTGTTTCCTACAATTACTGCTGTTTTTTCATCAAAGGACAAGTGAATATATTGCCTTTCCATAGGAAGCAATCCTTTTTCTAAAATACTATTTAAACTACTTTTTATTGTTCCGTGATATAAAAAAGCAGGTGGTTCAATATGGCGCTTTAAAATCTTATTTACTATAGAATGTCCATAATAAGCCTTGATTTTTCCATTTAATATTTGATGTCTTTTCTTTTCTGACAACTCAACCATTTTACAAATTTCACTTTCATTAACCTGTACCCCCTTAAGGTTCAATGCAAAAACTAAATTAGAAATTAACACCCAACCTTGAGAATCTAAAGTGAGATTATATGACTGCGGTTCGTGCCTTAAGGCTTGAGATACAGTCTTGCTAAGTTGTATAAAATCAATTGAATTCACTAATGAGAAAGTATTAATAGAGTACCTGATTGTCTTATCGTACTTGTACCATTAATCAAACCATTTCTACCTAATTGATTTGTAAGCATACTTTCAAATGAAGAAACACCTGTTTGATTTATCACATTCCAAGCGCTTCTTGGTATACCAGCTTGCATTAGTGCCGCTGAAGATCTAGTATTCAAAATAAACGTTTGTCCATTTCTTACAACTACATTAATAGGAACATCAGAAACAGACAAAGTACCGCGTCTTAATGCACCTGCAACGCTTTCAACTGTTTTTCCTGCAAATTTCCCAACTGTACTAAATGTGTTACTAAATGTTTTTTGTGCCCAAACCGCTCCTTCAGCAGTTATACCTTTAGCAACCACTGAGCCACCAATAGCACCAAACAATTTACCAACCCAAGCCATTGGAAAAAAAGGAGAGCTGAATTCCATTGGTGTAATTCCTTCTGAACCCCGCAATCTTAAGAGACGTTCTTGATCAGTTAAATTACTTTCGTTTTTAATGGTATCAAAACCCTTTATAAATTTAGGGTAAACCTCATAGGAGTTAGTTACCGAATTCCAATAGTAATCATTGTTTGAATCAGACGAATGCGGTATACCGCCTACTGTTGGTTCAGAATCTCCTCCATCGGTACTGTTATTATTTTCCTGTTCGTTCTGGATTCTTTCCTCGGCGGTGCTGTACGTTCCTGTAGCAACATCCACACCATCTCCTCCAAGTTGCTTGTCTATGTCTCTACGGTTTTGGGCTGTCCACTCATCATTACTCATTTCTCCAGACCTATCCGCTTGCGATTCGTAAGGATCAGCGCCACTGGGGTCTGCATAAAACACGGGGTTGTTACCAAAACCAGTATATGGAGATTCCTCATAATGTACAACGGGGTCAATCACTGCCCAACGCCCAATTGCGGGGTCGTATTGGCGCATATCCATATCGTATACGTTTAGCTCCAGCTCGTCTTGGTATTCTTTAGAGTTTAGCCTGTACTTGTACGTCCCTGCTCGCTTTTTTCTCCGCCCGAGCGTTTGTTTATGGTCTCCTGCGAGAGATAAACAAAATTC
>NZ_VJZT01000042.1 GCF_007097245.1 Flavobacterium restrictum
TTGTATTTGGGATGATTTGGCAAATCCGAAAATAGGGCTTAATTTAGTCCCAAACCCGCTGTAGTACCAGAACGTTGTGCGACACTTTTGAGCGACGGAAAACCGAAACATAAAAAACAACAAATGAAGTTATCAAATTCTCCAGAATCCGAAATACCAACAGAATTTTACATTTTTGTAAATTTATTAAATAACGTAACAAAACTAAATTTAGAAAATACTAAATGTATTTCATCATCAGCATTTTTCCAATTCATAACTGATTCGGACAAAGAATTTGCATCAAAATATTTAAAAGGCTCAATTTCTGCATTTTCTCCACATAATGAGTTAAACAAAAACATCAAAGAAGACTATATAAATGGTAAATTAGAATATTTACCATTTGAACATAATCCGAAATGTAACGTGAATTTGATGTCAATGTTTAATAATCATATTACTTCAGAATATAGAACAGAATATAATTGTGAACATTTTAGAAAACTTTATTTCCCTAAATATCCTTCTAGATTATCGAGTTGTTATGCTTTTGGCGATTATGAATCTTGTAAAATAGTTAGCGAAAAATATAGATGGAACTTAAATAGTGTGAAAAAATTTAGACTAATTCCATACGAACATAATAGAGTCGCAAAAGTGAATATGGAAATTGTATCATTAGAACGTTATGCTAATACTTTTTCAAGTTTAGATGCAGAAACGCAACAAAAAATTTGGGCTTCATATTGGAACGGAATTGGAAATATAAAAATGGAATTGCCAACAATTAATGGTTCGCAAGTTTTTGAAAGTGGAATAATTTGGGAATATCTTATTGAAGGAATATTACAGTTAATAGATTAAAGCGATCGCACAACAGCGGTTTCAAGAAATGGCGAGGCACGGGATTTATCAGAAATTGGAAAGGTTTTTAATTAAAAGTTTTTGTTATATTTGTGAAGGCTTGGTCTTGGTTCATCGCCACTTCTTGAAGCCGCGAAACGTTATGTGCCATTCTGTGAGACAGCGTACCAACGACAAACATTCCAAAAAAAAGACGTAAATTTGAAGCAATAATTTTGATAAAATGGAAATATTAGGTAACGACAAACATAAGATAATCTATGCGGACGCTTTGGAAGCATTAAAAACGCTACCAGACAATTCTGTGGACTTGATTTTTGCTGACCCACCTTACAATATTGGAAAAAATTTCAACGGAAAAATTGAAAAATGGGACACAGAAGAAAGTTATTTAGAATGGTGCTATGAATGGCTTGACTTGTGTGTTCAAAAACTAAAACCAAGTGGAAGTTTTTATGTAATGACAGCCACTCAATTTATGCCTTATTTTGACATTCATTTACGCAAAAAACTAACAATTCTGTCAAGACTTGTTTGGTCTTATGATAGTTCAGGCGTTCAAGCTAAAAAATACTATGGTTCTATGTACGAACCTATCTTGTTTTGCGTAAAGGACAAAAATAATTATACTTTCAATACAAACGACATTTTAGTAGAAGCAAAAACAGGTGCAAAACGCAAACTTATTGATTATCGTAAGGCTGTACCGACTGTTTATAATTCAGAAAAAGTACCAGGAAATGTGTGGGAATTTTCAAGAGTTCGTTACAGAATGGACGAGTATGAAAACCACCCAACTCAAAAGCCAATTTCGTTACTTGAAAGAATAATAAAAGCAAGTTCAAACGAAGGCGATTTAGTTTTAGACCCATTTTCTGGAACTTTTACAACTTGTTATGTAGCAAAAGAATTAAATAGAAATTCCATTGGTATCGAGTTGCAAGACGAATATGTTAAAATCGGTTTGAGAAGATTACAATTAGCCGAAGAATTCAAAGGCGAAAAATTAGAAAAAGAAATACGGACTTTTGAAACCGAAAAAATTGCAACACAACAAAATTTAACCTTATTTGAACCCAATGGAACATATATTCACGGCTAATATTAAAGAGATTTTACAAAGAAACTTTGACAAAAATGCAGATGATATTTTTGATAAAAGCCAACTCATTCAATACATAAACGAGAAAACTCGTTCAGCAGGAAGAGGCTCAAAAGCAAGAGGTAGTTTTGCTAATCTTTACGCAATTTATGTAATTATAGAAGATTACATAGCCAATGGATTTGACACAAAAGTCGACTATTCAAAATATGAAGGTGCATTATTCAACAAACTTTTTGCAAGACAAAGAGAGTTGCCATTTGGAAACAAATTGCAAAATCACGCCTTGAATAATCGTATGAATTCAGAGTTTGAAAAGTATTTTCCAACTTCTGAATACAAACCAATTTTAAGAGACCAAGCGACAAACAGATATTGGATAAATGAAAATTTGTTGAATATAAAAGTTGGCGATGCCAACTTCAATATTGCAACCGCAATCATTGAAATAATTAATGAGTACACTAGAACAAAACAAGATGCGTTTCAGCGTTTTGTGAAACAGTGTGAAGCACTTCAAGATATTGAAAACACTACACCCGAAAAGGTTGAAGAGTTTATAATCGGTTTACTTGCACCAAATGTAGATGCTCGACTTTTTGAAATTGTAAGTTATTCTATTCTCAAATTTTACTACCACGACCAAACTATTATTTGGGGTTATGAGATGGACAAACTTAACACAGAAAATTTAAAACTTTACAAAACAGGACGAACCAATGCAAATGATGGAGGTATTGATTTTGTAATGAAACCATTAGGTAGATTTTTTCAAGTAACCGAAACATTGGACTTCAAAAAATATTTTCTTGACATTGACAAAATTCAAAAATATCCGATAACTTTTGTAATCAAATCAGACGAAGAAGTTGAACCTCTGAAAAAGAAAATTCAAGACAATGCGGATAAAACATATTTAATAAAAGCAATAGTTGAAAAATATATGGCTTGCATTGAAGAGGTTATAAATATTCCGATGTTGAATGTAAGATTTAATGAAGCTGTAAAACAAGGTTACTTAAAGAACATACTTGACGAAATTGTAGTACAAAGTAAAGTGGAATTTAACTACACTGACGAAGAGGACGAAGAATAAGAACGGCACATAACAGCAGTTTGGCAAAATGGCGGGTTCAGTGCTAAATTGAACATTCGGTTTTCTAATAAACATTAGTGCTAAATTAAAAGTAAGTGCTTCTAAATCCGCCACTTCGCCAAGCTGCAAAACGTTGGTGGCAAGTTGTGCCGAAATTACGCAGGTAATTCCGATTTGGAAATAAAGTTCACAGCTCGCAGAAACTAAAAAAACAGAAGGGTGAAAGTTGGATTTTATCAGCAGAAATTGAAAAAGCAGAAAACTGAAAAAGTAGAAGTGTGAAAATTGGATTTGCCAACAGAAACTTGAAAATTGGAATCTGAAAAGCAGAAGTGTGAAAGTTGGATTTTTATCCACAGAAAATTGGAAAGTTGGAAACTGAAAAGCAGAAGCGTGAAAGTCGGATTTTTATCAGCAGAAACTTGCAAAGTTTTGCGCAGAAAATAAAATGGAAATTTAAAACAATAAGTTGAAAATTACGAACCGAAAAATTGAAGCGTGAAAAGCAAAATATAGTAAATTGAGAAACAAAAAAGTGAAATCTTTGAGGAAATTCGTAATTTCGACAAAACAACCAGCCACCAACACACGCTACAACGGATTTGGGCATTTGGCTTAATGGAAAAATGGTTTTGTATTTGGAAGATTTGGCAAATCCGAAAATAGGGCTTAATTTAGTCCCAAACCCGCTGTAGCGCGAGAACGTTGGTGGCAATTTAACCGCAAAATGGGAGAAAACAAGAATCTATGAAAATTTTAAAAGTCATTCTATTAATTACTATTTGCTTTTTGTTTTCTTGCAACAAAAAACACGAACAAAATGATATTGATAAATCAAATGATTCAATTTATGTTTACAACCAAAATCAGACTAAAAAAGAAGATACCGTTTGTCTAAATGAAGAAAAACAAGCAGAAAAAGATATACAAAGTGGTAAATTAGTTTATTTCTATTTTCGGGGAAAGACAAAAATGTATAGAAGCAATAAAGAAATGAAAACGTTACTTTCCGCTTATAATATAGAAATTGATTCTGCTTTAGTATTTTGTATTCCTGACCTAAACGGATTTAAAAGAAATTGCTACGCTTCTAAAATGGAAATTGCTATTAAAAAAAAATATGGCAATGAATTTATAAACACATTAAGAAATTTAGCTGAAATTCAATTTGTATTAAATAATCCAAATCTAGTATTCAAATTTGAAGAGTGCGATACAACTTCAAGGTATCCGAACACAAAAAATTATTCAGATTATTTTAAAAAGCCCAAAGAAGACTTTGAAAAACAGTTTACTTATCCAAAAGATTATAAATTTAAATCAGGAAAATATTATTCGAGCACACAAATAAGTTTTATTTTGGATAAAAACGGAAAAATAAGCAACATTGAAACTGATTGTAGTTTTACAGATACTGAAAACAATAAGTTTGCAGAATATTTTAAAAATGAAACTGTAAAAATTTGTAAAAAAAACAAAATGGATTCCTGCTAAATTTAAAGGAATAAATGTAAATAGTGAAATGAATTTTATATACTTCCATAAATAAACTGCCACCAACACACGCTACAAGCAATTTGGGCATTTGGTTTAATGGAAGAATTGGTTTGTATTTGGAAGAATTTGGCAAATCCGAAGAATGGGCTTAATTTAATCCCAAACTGCTTGTAGCGCGGGGACGTTATGGGCTATTTTGGAGAAACCGAATAGCTGACAAACTCCGAATAATAAAATCTACTAAATATATTTCGTTCC
>NZ_VJZT01000043.1 GCF_007097245.1 Flavobacterium restrictum
TAGTTTCTGCGAGCTGTGAACTTTATTTCCAAATCGGAATTACCTGCGTAATTTCGGCACAACTTGCCACCAACGTTCCCACGCTACACGTAGTTTGGGAAAAGTAAAAATAAAGCATCGGTTCAAGACTGGAAAGCCCAGTACAAAACCATTTTAACCAAATCCGAATACCCAAATTGCTTGTAGCGTGTGTTGGCGAATCGGTTTTTTATTTAGCGATATAGAAAATTCAAACGGTTTCATTCCTTTAAATATTCAACCTACTATTGACAGGATAAATGAAGTTCAGTCATTGTTGAAAGAGTTAATTCCTATTGAAAAAAAACTCAAAGAATTAGGTGTGACAATTGAAATAAATTTAGATCATTTTTTCATAAACATCTCTACAAAAGCCTCTATTGATTTACGATTATAGATGTTAAACGCTGATATTTCAGTTTCTGAAAATGGTTTTGTTTTTGTGTATTCATTAAAAAAATCTCTTAATTCATCTTGAATTTCAAATATACATTCGTTATAAGTTTTTAAATAAGCAACCGCTTTATCTAACGTATCCCTTTTCAAGGGCATTTTGTTAATCTTGTTTTGTATAATTAAATCCACATTTTTAAAGTATTCATCCATTATGTTTAAATTTTTTATTCGCTTGTTTTATAAAAAGGAAAAAGATATAGACTCTTTCGATGAAAAATATGGTTTTATGTTAAAATACGGAATCGAAACAAAAGACAACTATGAAAGAGTTAAAGCTTATTATTTTCAATATCATTAAGCATCGGAATAAATATATGTTTATGAAAACAAAAAAACCGTTTTTAAAATCAGATGAATTTTACTTAATAGAATATTTATTAAGTAAAGTTGCTCAATTTCTTTTTTATATTGCTGTTGTGGTAAATATATTGTTTGTTATAAAATACTTGGTCACTTGCCAATAAAATATTTTGTTACAAAACCCATAATAAACCCCAAAACGGCAAGATACCATCTTAACCGAATATCCCAATTTCCAAGCCTTAAATTGTCGCTTGTTAAGTTGCGGATTAATTCTTCTTTATCCCTTATTGTCTTTTGATATTTGGAAGCCTCGTTTTGAAGTTGAATGTTTTCAATCTCTAACTTTTCTTTTAAGTTATTTTTATTCTCTTGGTTCTTTTTTTGGGATTCTAAATCAATTAAATAATTTAACCATCCTTTATTTTTTGCAATTTTCAATCCAAATTCTGTTATCAAACAGCAAGAACCATTTATACTTATTAAGCCTCTTTTTTCCATTTCTAAAGCAAATGATTGAATATGAAAAGTGCCGTGTAATTCATTTCCTTGAATATCTTTAAATTCTTCATAAAACATAGAATTATTATCTTCTTTACTTAACAAGTCTAAATTTATATCAATAAGTTCATTTATGTTTTCCATATTATTTTCGGTGTTTCGGTTCTCTTAAACTGTTCGCCAACGTCTTGGCACTACAGCGGGTTTGGGACTAAATTAAGCCCTATTTTCGGATTTGCCAAATCATCCCAAATACAAAACCATTTTTCCATTAAGCCTATTGCCCAAATCCGTTGTAGTGGCTGTTATGAGCAGGCTTTTTAGTGTTTCCAAAATTGCCACCATTTCGATTTGTTTTTTTCTCTTTCTCTTTCTCGTGCAATTAAATCTTTAGTATCAATTCCAAGTGAAGTTCGAGCATTATAGGCAATTAAATAATCTTTGTGATTTATATAGGTTCGAATTTTTTCCTTTATTTCAGGGCTATTTAAGCTTGATAAATAATGAAAAGTAGAAATCAAAGTATATTTTTCTTTGACATTTTCAAACTCATTCAACGCAATATTTTTCATTTCTTCATCACCGCCTTTTATTTCATTTATATAACTCGCCCAAATTATTTTCGCCGATGGGTTTTTGGTTAATTCCAACGTCTTTTTCAAAGTCGGCAATGAATTTTTGGACTTCATAATTGCAAGGGTTTCACCGATTAAAGTGTCACCATTCTTTTTAAGCATTTCAATTAAGTTTTGCTCAACTTCCACTTTTTCGACTTCTGAAAGTGAAAGAATAATATGCTCGTTACTAAATCCATTCCGATGTTGGTAATCATCAGGTGGAATAAGTTCTTTTAGTAGTTGTTTAACTTCTCTCACTTCGTTTCTTTAAGCTTGCTCATAACGTTCCCGCGCTACAAGCAGTTTGGGACTAAATTAAGCCCATTATTCTGTTTTGCCAAATCATCCAAATACAAAACCAACTTCAAATTAAGCCCCATCCCCAAATTGCTTGTAGCGTGTGTTATGGGGCGGTTGTTTTGTCGAAATTACGATTGTCACACAAAGTTTTCACGCTTCTGTTAGCAAAATCCAATTTTCACGTTTCCGTTTTTCAGCTCCTAATTTCGGCGTATTATTTTCAATTATTCACTTTTTAATTTCTGCGCAAAACTTTTCAAGTTTCAGTTAGAAGATTCCGACTTTCACGCTTCAGTTTTTCGTCTGTTTATTGTCAGATTCCAACTTTTCGATTTCTGCTGGCGATTCCAATTTTCACGCTTCTGCTTTGTAAATTTTCTGCGAGTTACAAACTTCATTTTCAAATCGGAATTACCTGCGTAATTTCGGCACAACTGCCCCATAACGTCTTGGCACTACAGCGGGTTTGGGATTAAATTAAGCCCATTATTCGGATTTGCCAAATCATCCAAATACAAAACCATTTTTCCATTAAGCCAAATGCCCAAATCCGTTGTAGTGGCTGTTGGTGGCTGGCAAATTTTATTCCGTATTTTTATCTTTTCTTATTTCCACTTGCCATTTGTATAATCCGTCATAAATTCCTCCGTTAATAAACCTAACTAAAAATTCAGCAAATGAATTTGTCAATATTACAATTTCTTCGGATTTATTGTAAATTCTGTAATTGTTTCTATTTTCTAAATCAATGTCAATTGTCCACATTTCACAATAAATTAGATATTCAGCAATATGAAATGAAGTTGGATTAATTAAGTATTCATCATCTCCATTTTTAGTAATTTCTTCTAACGGAATAATCCGAAATAAATCTTCATCTGTTTCAAGACCATTACTAAAGCTGTAAAATATTTTCAAATCGTCAGGTAAATGAATTTTATTTTTTTCAAAATTTGCTATTTCATTTTCAGTTGCTTTTGCATTAAGTTCAAACCCAAGTTTTGCTTTATTTTTATCTATAAAGTTTATTACGTCATTTATTGAAGTAGTTTCTGTTAATTCATAATGAAGTTTGGTTCGAATTTCTTGATTTTCGTTTGATTTAAAATTATTATTATGTTCTTTTTTAGATTTGAAGAAATTAAAAAAATTAGAAAAGTTCATATTTTTTGTTTATTACATTAGATTCTAGATTTTTTCGGATTGCTTGCCACCAACGTTTGCGGCTATGCGAAGTGCCTTCTTTCTACCGCTTCACTAATAATAGCTAAAATAGCCAAATTTTTTAAT
>NZ_VJZT01000044.1 GCF_007097245.1 Flavobacterium restrictum
TTGTAAGGAGACCATCTTCTATAAATTTCAGCCAATGGATCAATATTCATCCAACGTCCTAATGCAGGGTCATAATTCCTCGCTCCATAATCATACATATTCAGCCCCAGCTCGTCTTGCAGTTCTTTACCGTTGTACTTATACTTGTACTCTGGTTGTGCACTAATTGGACCCGAAATTTGGTGTTTCAACCCAAAGGGGTAATAATTATTTTCTTCTAAAATTTTCAAAGAGCCGCTTTGTTGAGTATAACTCACTCGTACATTGCCTAGGTGATCGGTGTAATTGTAAACATAATTATACACCCCTGCGGTGTTGTTTGCATAGCCTTCTGCTGTGGGGAAATACTGTAAAGTATTGTTTTTGTACTGAAAACCACTCAAATAATCGGTGGTTTCTGCTGGTTTTGCAGTTTCGGCTACCGTTTTACTTACTTTTTGCCCTAGCGCATTGTAAATGTAAGTAATATTTCCTTTTGTGCCAAAATCTATTTTTGTGGGTAGGTTGAGGTGGTTGTATTGTATTGGGGTGTTTATGCCTTTGTTGTTGTCAGTGGTCATATTCCCGTTAGCATCGTAGGTGTAATCGTCGCCTGACACATCCAAAAAGCCTTTGCTAATTAAGCTGTTGTCGGTTACTTTTAGTAACTGATTTGGGTTGTTGTTTTTGTAGGTATAGATCAAATTATCTATCACTGTGTTGTAGTATGGAGCCAGGAGGGCATCATTGCGTACAAGGGTTTGTATGTTTCCGTTTTTGTCGTAGGTTAGGTTTTCGTTGTAGGCATTGGTTACTACTGCGTTTCCAGGATCTTGATATTTGGCGTTGCTCAATCGGTTGAGATTGTCGTATTCGTAGCCGTATTTTTGAGCACTGCTTGCACCTAATACTTTCCAATAGGTTTCGGAGATATTGCCATTGTACAATTGGTTGACTACGGTTTCGCCTAGTGAGGCGGTGGTAGCATTGTCGTTATAATTGATTTTAAAACCAAATAAATCGGGTAGAACTGGGTCAATACTCAAATTATCGTATTTGTTAATTTCTTTGAGCCAGCCTCGAATGTTGTAGCTGTAGTCTACTTTTTGAAGTCCTGTGGTGCCACCTACTTTTTTGGTTTGGAGTTGTCCTAGGTCGTCGTATTTGTTTTGTGTCAAGAGTTCTTTGCTGCCGCCGTTTATTTGGTGGGAGTGGGTAAGCAATCGCCCTTGGTTGCTATAAGTGTATTCTTCCTTGACCAACAATTCGGGGTCGGCATTGGTGCGTTTGTGCTTGGTTTCGGTATATTGGGGTTTGCCTGCAAAATCAAAATTGCTGTCGGTTTGGGTATAACCCGATCGCTCGGTTATGCAAAATAGACCCGATCGCTCGGTTATGCAAAATAGTCCCTTGTATGGATAGCGCAGAATTGCATTCTGTGCCCACTCCAATGAGCCACAAAACTAATACAATTTGTAGTAGAAATCATTTCTTTTAAACACAAAAAAGCTATACCATTTTTTGATACAGCTTTTTTGATTTATATTACTTGCTTAACTGTGTGGGCACGGATTGCAAATCCGCGCTATCCTTACGAGGATGTTTATTCATATCCGAGCGATCGGGGATTAACTGTGTGGGCACGGATTGCAAATCCGCGCTATCCACAAGAGGAAATTTATTCATATCCGAGCGATCGGGATTGCCTTCAAAGGCTGGACTTCTTTTTTTTCCATTCACTAAGCGCACCCTCAAAGAAAGCCTTAATCTCCTCTTTTTTACCATCAACACTAACTTTAAAAATACTATCATTGTCTTTAGTAACAAGCATATATGGACTATACGTTACACCTGCATTATAAATTGTGTCAATTTTTATAATTTCACTATAATAAGCAAATTTCACTTTGTTTCTTTTCGAATTTCTTTCATCTATCCAGTAAGAAGCAATTCTTCGGTTAGTAAAAAAATTGCCAGCAACACTGTTCTTGTATTCGCTATAAAAACCATATATAGTCTCGTCGTTTTCTAACAGTTTTAAGCTCTTAATATACTCTATATCTTTCTTGTCAAGAGTTTCACTATTTTCAATCTTATTACAAGAAATTAGGGAAAAAAAAACAATTGTAATATTAAAATAATTTCGCATAACTTATTTAATTTTTATTTTCTATTTGCCAATTTGCATTTATTTGCATTTCACTGTTTCCTCCCACTGCATCATGATATAGAAAACCTGTTACCTCACTAATGTTATTGTAAGCATCTGATCTTCCTTCACTCGGACTTAAATCCAATCTATCATTAAGTTGAAAATCTATAACAACAGTTCCGTCGGATTTTACAGTAGCATTATAACCAACAGAAGCATGTCTAGTGGCCCATGTTAATTGATTACCACCAACCGCCCAAGTTTCTCCATGAGCTATAGGATTACTATTATTTAATGCTCCCCAATCTTCATTTTTACTACTCCATCTTTTTCCTCCAAATTCAACAACACCCTTCCCTTTCATTATAAACTGTAATTTTTTAAATCTTGGATCTGTCTTTAAAATTTTAATGATGTCATTCTGAAACTTTATCATACCTTCATCTTCTTTAATCTTATCTAATAGTGAACCACCTAAATTAACTTGTTCTGCTTGAAGTTGAGATTGTAAACCTAGTTCAAAAATATTATTAGCCCTATTACCAATACCTATCTGGTTCGAAAGAGATCTTCTTAAACCATGTCCCCAACCAGAGCCTGTATATCCAACATTTGCGCCTGTAAACCAACTATAAGCATTTTGAACTTGTTTCTTTGTATAAATTACTACCTCACGCAATTTTGTTGTATCTGCACCTGTTAAATCACTATATAGAATAGGATTATTCATAACAAAAGAATATGGCGTTATATTATTTGACTTTTCAGCCAATGGATCAATACCATTAAATCTAGCTATTGCAGGGTCATATGTCCTAAATTTGGTTGGATGTAATAAATTAAGTCCAAGTTCTTGAGATTCTTCCATCCCATTAAACTTATACTTGTATGCGCCTGCTCAATATCTGCCTCGCCCGAGCCTTTGTTTATGCACTCCCGCGAACAAAACCTTTTTTGTAAGAACGTGTATTACTTTTTCAAAAATAGTCTTTTTTTCAGTTGAAAAAAAAGTAAGATTGGATTTGGTAATTTTTATTTTCAATTGAAAAAAAAGAGCGTGTTTTTTTAATCGATAAACCAACCAAAAAAGCCAAAATCTATAAATTAAAAAATCAATTCGGCTGATTAGCTTTAGTTGTGCGCTCGATTTTTTTGGAAGATTGCCAAAACGTAAATGTTGTTTTTTAGATAAATTTCCCTTGGCAATCTTCTAAAAAAATGAGCATAGCCTTGTGGCGATTGAACTATGCGGTTCTACAATAAACACCCCAAGTGAAGCAAAAAAAGCGGTGCTTGCAAGGAGCGTTT
>NZ_VJZT01000045.1 GCF_007097245.1 Flavobacterium restrictum
TTTGGGGATTTGGCTTAATTTGAAGTTGGGTTTGTATTTGGAAGTTTTGGCAAATCCGAAGAATAGGCTTAATTTAGCCCCAAACTGCTTGTAGCGCGAGAACGTTGGCAGAAATGTTAAAAAAATGAGTACAGAAAAAGATACCGAATTTAGAAAGTTGTCAATTGATAGTTTCTTCAATTTTGAAGCAGACCACATAGATATTGCATATAAACAGGTAAAACTTATTCACAATAGTGGAGATATTTATTCATCTGGTAATCAATTTGAGAATGCAGTTAGAGAGTTTTTTAAAATTAAATTACCTAATAAATATTATGTAAGCAATGGACACATTATAGACAAATATCTTAATACCAGTCCTCAACTTGATTTAATTATTGCAGATAATTTTAAGACACCTGTACTTTATACAACTTTGGATAAAAGTGAATATTTAACTTACGAATCAATTTATTCTTATGCAGAAATTAAATCAAGTTGGAATAAAAAACACATAACTGATTTTATATTAACCAGAGAAAGAATGCAACAATTTTTGGAAAGAGAAAATGTAAGTCCAAATTTTATTGATACGGGAGGAAAAGGAATTGAACTTGACATTGAAACAACCACAAATTCAAGTAAAAATCCGTTATTTACTTTTATGTTTATTGGGAATTCTGATAATTTCACATTCGAACATATTAAAGAAATATACAACAAAACAGACTGGAAATTTCTACCAAACATAATTTGCCTATTTGATAAAGGAATTATAGTTAACATAAATAAAAAGTGTTTAGATAATAATACTTTTAAAGTAAATATTTATCCAGAATTCATAGAAAATAAATCAGAAAATCAGTGGGTTCTTTTATCATACGATAAAAAAAGGAGTTCACTTGGAACTCTATATTATATAATTTTAGAGCATCTAAACACTTGTGTATTGGGTTATCCAAATATGCTTGATTATATGCAACAAATTTTTGAAATTAAATCTGAAAACATTGACCCTTTAAACGATTATTAAATATGATAGATGCTGAAAAATTACAAATTGATCGAATAATTATTCATAAAGTTCTTAAAAAAAAGGAAAATGGAGAACACGGTTTTGCAGAACACACTGATGAAATTTTTTATTTTGGTGAAACTGAACTCGATACTCTAAAAGATAGAATTTGTTCTGCATTTTCAAAGTCTAAAAGATTTTTTAAACTTGAAATTACATCATTTGAAAAAGAAAGTTTTTTTGGTAATTCAAGTAAATTAAAAGGTGCAACTAATATAGAATTCATAGAAAAATCTAAAAATATTGCAGATTTACTTGCAATAAGTCACGACCGTAGAACAATACCAAGTGGTTTGTTACTGGTTATGGATGGATATTATGAAAAAACAAAACATTTCACATTAGTTATAAAAGCAGAATTGCAAGAGGCTTTTACAATTAATGAAATAAATGATAAAAAAATCGTTGAGTTAATTAACGATTTATTTCTATCACCTGCAAAAGAATTTTATAAAATTGGATATATTATTGAAGATACTAATGTTGGTAAATTCCCAAATAATAAATATTCATCTTTTATGTATGACGATAATTTCAGTCGAGGTAAAAGAGATTTAGCAGAATATTTTTATGATAAATTTTTAGGGTTTACCTCTAATAATAACGATAAACTTTTAACAGTAAATTTCTACGATGATGTATATAAGTTTATTGACAGAAATGTAATTGGTTTTGATAATAAAAAAGGATTAAAAAATGCTGTCAGAGTTCTATACAGAGAAGATATGACTGGAATAATAAATCCAAAGGAGTTTGCGGAATTAAATTTTGAAGAAGAACTCTTAAAAAAGTACGAAACCGAAGTTGGAAAAAATTACACACATTCGTTCACAAAAAATCTAGAATTAGTAGATAAAAGTTTAGAACGCGGAAAAATATTATTGGTTGAAGACTTGAAAATTGAAGGGCCAAATGATTCTTTACAAAACGTGAGCGTAATGAGCGGTAAAAATATAGATTTTGAACGTTTAAAATTGTCAATTGAAGATGGAAGTATAAAACAATTAATTACTATAAAAACGGGGAAAAAATAAAAACACTTCTGCCAACACACGCTACAACGGATTTGGGCAATTGGCTTAATGGAAAGTTGGTTTTGTATTTGTGATGATTTGGCAAATCCGAAAACAGGGCTTAATTTAGTCCCAAACCCGCTGTAGCGCGAGAACGTTGGCAGTAACAATAACAAAAATATCGTAAATAAAACAGAATGAGAAAAAACAATTTAAAAACAATTTTATCAGTTGCAGTATTAATTCCATTTATAAGTTTTGCCCAAATTAAAATGGAAAAATTGAATTTACTAAATGGAAAAGTCGAATTTAATTCCCCAACGGAATTAACTAAAATGACTGATGAAATGTGGACATTAAAATATCAAAATAGACCGAAACCAACACTTGTATTATCAGATAAAAATGGAGAGGTCAATTTTATTGCGGATATGACAAACCAACCTGCATCTGAAAGCCAATTGGACTCATTTAAAGATTTCCAAATCCAACAGTTAAAAAGAAACAGACCTGATTTAAATGTTTTGAAT
Source organism: Flavobacterium restrictum (assembly GCF_007097245.1). Taxonomy (GTDB): domain Bacteria; phylum Bacteroidota; class Bacteroidia; order Flavobacteriales; family Flavobacteriaceae; genus Flavobacterium; species Flavobacterium restrictum. The sequence goes on from NZ_VJZT01000045.1 coordinate 2,601, forward strand.
GGTGGCGTAAAAGTTATTAATGGAAAGAAAGTTGGATATTTTAAATTTATAACACAAGCAATTGACCAAAAAGTTTTTAATTACTATTTTTTCACAATTGTTGATGGAAAAATTTTATTATTCACTTTTAATTGCATAGAAAAACTGCAAATTAATTGGGAAAAGTCAGCAGATGAAATTGTAAGTTCTCTTAAAACTAAATAAAATTGCTACTGCCAACAGCCACTACAACGGATTTGGGCATTGGGTTTAATGGAATGATGGTTTTGTATTTGGGATGATTTGGCAAATCCGAAGAATAGGCTTAATTTAGTCCCAAACCCGCTGTAGTGCCAGA
>NZ_VJZT01000046.1 GCF_007097245.1 Flavobacterium restrictum
TTTGTATTTGGGATGATTTGGCAAATCCGAAAATAGGGCTTAATTTAGTCCCAAACCCGCTGTAGTACCAGAACGTTACTGGTGACTTGTGCCGAAATTACGCAGGTAAATCCGATTTGGAATATACATTTGTTTCCGCAAAAAGATTACAAAGCAGAAGCGTGAAAGTGGATCTTGCCAGCAGTAACTTGAAAAGTTGAAACCTGAAAAGCGGAAGCGTGAAAATGGAAACTTGCCAACAGAAACTTAAAAATTGGAATCTGAAAAGCAGAAGCGTGAAAGTCGGAACTTGAAAAGCAGAAACTTGAAAAGTTTTGCGTAAAAATTAAAAAAGCGAATAATTGAAAATAAAACGTTGAAAATTACGAGCCGAAAATCATAAACGTGAAAGTTGGATTTTGCCAACAGAAGCGTGAAAATTTGGGGTTTAATTGTAATTTCGACAAAATAACCAGCCAGTAACACACGCTACAAGCAATTTGGGGATTTGGCTTAATGGAAAAATTAGTTTGTATTTGGAAGATTTGGCAAATCCGAAGAATAGGCTTAATTTAGACCCAAACTGCTTGTAGCGCGAGAACGTTAGCGGATAGCTTGCGAAAAAACTGAAATTAACGAGAAAATGAAATATCTAAATATCTTATTTTTATTATTGTTTGTATTCAAAGCTGAAGCTCAGAAAGAGATTTCGACAAATTATATTGGCTTTTACATTGACAAATCAAATAAGAACAAAGCCGAATTAGAATTTGAAATACGAAACTTAACTAATGACACAATTTATATTTCGGAAGAAAATCTAAATATTAAAGTCTACAAAAATACAAAAGAAATTAAAGAAGAAATTATTGACTATGGAATTGCAACTCCATTTGTAAGACCTAGAATTGCAAGATGCCCAGAAATAGAAAACATAAAAAACACTTTAGCCTCAAAATTTTCTACTGAATTGGTACAAAAAAACAATATAGAAATTGGAGAATTTAGAAATGCTTTTGACATAACATTAGCAAATTGTATAGTTTTATTTCCAAATGAAATTATTTATTACAAAAAGCATTTTGTGCAAAAGGCATTTGATAAAAATTGTGAAGTAGAAATGAAATATAAACCAGAAAAAATATTTGCGACATATAAAAGTGAAAGAAACACATTGATTGAAATAAAAAGATAAAGCCATCCGCTAACACACGCTACAAGCAATTTGGGTATTTGGCTTAATGGAAAAATTGGTTTGTATTTGGAAGCTTTGGCAAATCCGAAAGATAACGCTTGTTTAACCCCAAACTGCTTGTAGCGCGGGAACGTTACCTGCTAGTTTACCGCAAAATTCTGCTAAAAACAAAAAATGAAAATTGAAAATTGAATTAAAAATTATATGGCAAGAAATATACCAATCACAATTAGAAAATTAGTTGAAAAAGAAAACTTAAGAACTTTATCAAATTACAAACGAGAAGAATATTTAATTCAAATTAATGAAAAACAATCTAATTGGGAAATTTCTAAAATCTTTGACAGAGATGAATTAATTACCTTAAGAAATGAAATTAATATTGTGTTAGGTTTAACTTCAGCTTCTGAAAATTTGAAATGTTCGATTGAAGAAGTTGAAAAGCTACAAGATTATCACAAAACTAATAATTTATGCAGAAACTGTGAATTCAAATATATAGAATGTCTAATTTGTATCAATATTTGTCAAAGTCCTCTGGAACAAGCTCTTTTTTTAGCATTAAAAAAAGAAAAAATTAATGCTCAACTACAAAGGCGTATAAATAAAAATGGTGAAACGTTTGAAAACGTTTTTCCTATTGACAAAACAAAAATTATGACAATTCCAGACTTTTACATCGAATTTGGAAATAAGAGAATTTGCATATACGCAGATGGTCATACTTATCACGAAAGAACCGAAGAACAAGCATTGAGAGACAGAAACATTGACAGAGAATTGCAAAATCTAGGATTTATTGTTTTACGATTTACAGGAAAAGAAATTAGAGAAAGGATGGAAAATGTTATTGAAACAATTAAAAAAAATATCTAAATGAGTTCAATAAAAAATTATCAAATAGATTTTGTTAATAGAACAAAAAAACTATTATCCGAAAATTTTGAAGATTTCAAAAATAGAGATTTGGAATCAACTTTATTACTTAATTGTTTATTAGGTTTAATAGTTGTTGTTTCTGAAAATGAAAAAAATGGAAACAAAAGTTTGAAAGGTAAAATTGATGAATCTTTTTTAAATTTTATTCCTCAAAAAATTGGTTTCTTAATTAAAAGTCAACACAAAAAAGACCTAACAGAAATTGAATTAACAAATATACAAACAGAAGTTGGACATAGAAATGATTTAACAAAATTTGAAAAATTATGGTTTGTAAATAAAATAAGAAATGGAATAGCTCATCAAAATATTGAAGGAATAAATGAAAATGATTTATGGATTGGAATAAAACTTTGGAATACAAATAATGAAAAAACTAAAGATTTTGAAGTGATTTTCACGATGGAAGAGCTAAAAAAGTTAGCACTAAAAATTGCAGAAGACTATATAATTTCAATTACAAAATAACAGAAAATAAAACCAGCAGGTAACAGCGGTTTCAAGAAATGGCGAGGCACGGGATTTATCTGAAATTGGAAAGGTTTTTAATTAAAAGTTTTGTTTATATTTGTGAAGGCTTGGTCTTGGTTCATCGCCACTTCATGAAGCCGCGAAACGTTACTGGCTAGTTATGCCGAAATTACGCAGGTAATTTCGATTTGGAAATAACGTTCACAACTCGCAGAAAATT
>NZ_VJZT01000047.1 GCF_007097245.1 Flavobacterium restrictum
GTTTGTATTTGGAAGATTTGGCAAATCCGAAGAATGGGCTTAATTTAGTCCCAAACTGCTTGTAGCGCGGGGACGTTGTGTGCTATACCCAAAAAACGGATAAAAAAACAGAAAATTAAATCAAATGAAAATATTATTTATAGTTATCGGAGTATTTATTTTAGCAATAATAATTTTTGTTGTTTACAGAAATATAACGGTAAATAATCAATCAAAGAAAATAAACGAAACTAGATTCGAGAGAATAAAGCCAATTTATCAGAAATTAGAAAACGGTGAAAGTATTACTGAATCCGAAATAATTCCATTTGCCAAAAATATATTGACACGTGAAGCAACTTTCCAATTATTAGCCGAACATAAAAAAACAGAATTGTTTCCAAAAGAATTTTATTCAATTGAAAAAGGTGCGGAAAGTAATTTAGCAAATTGGCTGGAATTTCCAACGGAACTTGATGGATGTCCTGATGAAATGGAACTCGTGAAAAGAGTTACAATTGACTTTGACAAAAATAATGTTTATTATTACGTCTTCAAATTTAGAACAAATGAACCTCATTGGGCATCAAAAGACGGATGGATGTTAGGTGTAGTTGGACCATATTTTGAAGATAGTGAACCTTATGATTTTCCAGGCGCAACATTTAGTAGATTAAGTAGTAAATTTGAAAATGTAAAAGCAGAAGATGAAGCAAAGTGGGTTCACGAAAATATTTCAATGAAAAACTAAAACAAGTACAGCACACAACAGCGGTTTGGCGCAATTGGGGTTTTCGGCAAACTTTAAAGTTGGTTTTGTACTTGGAAATTCGGTCTTTAATTTATACATTTGGCTAACCAAATCCCCAACTGACGCCAAGCCACGAGACGTTGTGCGACAGCAGAGAAAAACCGAATAGAAACGAGACAAAAATCGAAAAATGAGAAGAATAATTACATTCATATTTTTAATATTTACAACTCTAAATCTCTTTTCGCAAGAATTAAAATATCGAGGTGTAGAATATTATTTTGATATTGTAAAGAAATCTGAATTTGAAGAACTTAAAAAAGTTGGAATACTAAATGACAGTTTAAAAATTACTGAAAAGTTCAAAGAAAAAGGCAAAGAAAGTTTTAACAAAATTGGAAGAGATAAATACTTCGACATAAAAACGAAAGTACTACAATCAATTTTCAAATACTATTTATTTCAACAATTTATAGAATATGAAAACGATGTTTATATTTTATATTTTTCAATGGCTGGTTTTGACGATACTGAATGGCAAATTTTGAAGTGGAAAAAAGAAGAATGGAATAAAAATGATAAAATTGATAAAAAGTTAGTTGAAAATTGCAAGTTCAAATTTGAGGACAACGAAACTTCAAAAGAATGTAATTTCACACCAATTGCATTTAATTATGATGAAGGTCCGAAAAACCTGAACGATGTGAAAATTTTTATAAAAAATAACTTTTTAGTAATGGAAAGAGGAAATTTATATCACACTTTATACGATTTGAAAAACAATAAATTAATAATTAACAACGAAAGTCCTTGGACAAGTTGTAAAGGAAAAGATAAAGAAGAAATGAATAAATGGATCAAAGAAAATTTACACAACAAAATTGAGGAAATTATTAATAAATAAACTGCCGATCGCACAACAGCGGTTTGGCGCAATTGGGGTTTTAGGCAAACTTTAAAGTTGGTTTTGTACTTGGAAGTTCGGTCTTTAATTTATACATTTGGCTAACCAAATCCCCAACTGACGCCAAGCCACGAGACGTTGGCAGATATAGCCCCGCGCCGAAAATAAACAACGAAAAATTTGCAAATAAAGTAACTTTTAAGTTACCTTTGAAAAATGAAAGTACGTGAAGTTATAGCATATGAAAATCACTTTGAAAGTTTTCTCTTGGAACAACCAAAAAAAGTTCAAGATAAAATATTCAAAATAATTGAAGCTATTGAAACTTTAGAAAGAGTTCCTTCAAACTATTTGAAATCAATGGAAGGAACAAACGGCTTATATGAAGCACGAATCCAACTTGGTTCTAATATTTGGAGAGTGTTTTGTTTCTTTGATAATGGAAAACTTGTAATTCTATTAAATGGCTTTCAAAAGAAAACGCAGAAAACTTCAAAAAATGAAATTGAAAAAGCTTTGCGTTTAATGACAAAATATTACAACGAAAAATCTAAATAATTATGGAAACTAAAAGTTGGAAAGAAATTAAAAATGAAGTTTACGGCGAAAAAGGAACTGTAAGACGTGATGAACTTGAAAGAGAATTTCAAGGTTTTAAAATTGGTTTGCTTTTGAAAAAAGCTCGTGAAGAAAAGCATTTGACACAAACTGAATTGGGCGATTTAGTTTCAAAAAAAAGAGAATATATTTCTAGAATTGAAAATAACGGAAGTAATTTAACTCTTAAAACTTTATATGACATAGTTGAAAAAGGACTTGGAGGAAAAGTAAAAATCCAAATCGAAATATAAAGCTACATCTGCCAACACACGCTACAAGCAATTTGGGTTTTAGGCTTAATTTGAAATTGGTTTTGTATTTGGAAGATTAGGCAAATCCGAAAATAGGGCTTAATTTAGTCCCAAACTGCTTGTAGCGCGGGAACGTTACTGGCTAGTTATGCCGAAATTACGCAGGTAATTT
>NZ_VJZT01000048.1 GCF_007097245.1 Flavobacterium restrictum
TTTCACCCTTCTGTTTTTTTAGTTTCTGCGAGCTGTGAACTTTATTTCCAAATCGGAATTACCTGCGTAATTTCGGCTCAACTTGCCACCAACGTCTTGGCGCTACAAGCAGGCTGGGGTTAAAAAAGCCAAAAACTTTCGGTTAAAAACTAATCTCGGCTGATACAAAACCAACTTCAAATTTAGCCAAATGCCCAGCTTGATTGTAGCGGCTGTTGGGGGGCGGTTGTTTTGTCGAAATTACGAATTTCCGCAAAGTTTTTAAGTTTCTGCTTTTTGCGTTTTTCAATTTTAAGCGTAATGCTTTTCAAGTTTCTGCTTTTCACGCTTCTGCTGGCAAAATCCAACTTTCACGCTTCTGCTTCTGCGTTTTCAATTTTAAGCGCAATGCTTTTCAAGTTTCTGCTTTTCACGTTTCTGCTGGCAAAACCCAACTTTCACGCTTCTGCTTTGTAAGTTTTTATGCAAATAAACGCTTGTTTTTCAGACCCAGTTCGTCTGCGAAATTTCGGCACAACTGCCCCCCAACGTTCCCGCGCTACAAGCAGTTTGGGACTAAATTAAGCCTATTTTTCGGATTTGCCAAATCATCCAAATACAAAACCAATTTCAAATTAAGCCTAATACCCAAATTGCTTGTAGCGTGTGTTAGCAGGCGTTTTTTCTACTTCTTTTTCAAGTAAATTTCTATAACTCCATTTTTTCCTTTTTCGCCGTATTTTTTGGTTGCACTTATATCTTTTAAGACATTTATCGATTCTACGTCATCAGGTTTTATTTCGGCGATAATTTCTTCGGTCACTTCTTTACCTTCGACGATGTATAAAGGTTTGTTTTCTTGAGTATTTTGTTGAGTTGAATAACAATCAGAAACAATATCAATTCCTTCTATTTGTTGTTCGGAATAATATTTATCATCTATTGGATAACGAGGTTCTTTTTTCTAATTTAATTTTACATATAAATAAATTTCTTTGTTTCTATTTATTCCTAAATAATCAGTACAACCACGAGAAGTCCAAATGTCTAAACTATCATATTTTGCGATAAGTTCCCCAGCTTTAATGTTCTTTAAGTCAACATATTTTCCGTCAGGTAAATATCCCTTGAAATCTTTTGTTAAATGAATTTTCCCAATTGAATTTAAATCTTTACGATATTTCTGGAAGATAACACCTGGATATAATTTTGAAGTATATCCAATTCTATTTTCAAACCTTCCATCTTGTACAAAACCATCTGAACACAAATCCATTTCTTCCAAATTGATTTGTTTTAATTCAACATCATTTTGCTTTAAATTGTCTAAAGTTAGTTCGCACAATTTTATTTCGGAAAGTTTGATGTCATTTTTCTGTTGGGAAATAGATTTTAGGCTAAACAATAAAGCTAGAATTAGAAGTCCTTTTTTCATTTGGTTTTTAGTGGTTTTTAGTTTTCTGCGGTAAAATGCCTGCTAACGTCCCCGCGCTACGAGCAGTTTGGGACTAAATTAAGCCTATTCTTCGGATTTGCCAAATATTCCCAAATACAAAACCAACTTTCCATTAAGCCTAATGCCCAAATTGCTTGTAGCGTGTGTTGGCAGTAGTCGCTTTATAAAATACTACTTAAATATTCTTCAGCCGTCATAATTGGAATTGTAGAATTCTTAAAATCTTTTCCGTTTCTAGTTATAATTATTGAGCAGTTAGTTTGTATGGCAGTAAAATATTGAACAGCATCTTCAAAATCTTTGAAATTCGAATTCAACGCTTTGTCAATTGTTTCCTCATTAACCTCACAAACCTCACAGATTATTTTAAACTTTCGAAGTTTATTCAGAACAGATTCGGAACTTTCATATTTATTCAAAACATAATCTATTGTCGTGAATGAAAGAGGTGAGACAATTATAGCAAGTTTTTTTTGATCTGCCAAAGTAGCAACTTTAGCAATAGAATCAAAAAAAGGAACTCTTTCTCCCAACAAATCTAATATAACGTTAGTATCTAAAAAAATTCTGCTCATTTGTATTTTTGTTCTAAATAATCAGCACGATCTTTTTTATAATCATAATCAGCTGGAATTTTAATTCCTGATGAAAGACTTTTTACAAACGGCGAAATTTGTATGTCATTATTCGTTTTATCTGAAGTCAAAGAATTAAGGTAGTTTTCTATAATTCGAGATAAGCTTAATTTTTTTTCAGACGCATAATGTTTAGCTTTTTCTATTATCTCTTGGTCAAGCTTCAATGTGAGTTTAGTATCCATAGCGCAAAATATTTATACGTACAAATATATGAATTCAGGACGTAATAAATGTGAATTTCGATTTTTTTTTTGCGATTACTGCCAACGTTTCGTGGCTTGGCGTCAGTTGGGGATTTGGTTAGCCAAATGTATCGATTAAAAAACCAACTTCCAAGTACAA
>NZ_VJZT01000049.1 GCF_007097245.1 Flavobacterium restrictum
GGGAGAGTATGTCGTCGCCTTTCTTTAGAAAAACCCCTCATCAAATGATGAGGGTTTTTTTGTTTTATAGCTATGACCGGCAAGCGGATTGCTGCGTACTACGGATCAATCGGATTTGATATTGTATAGCTTTATTTAGTAACAATATAAATTGTGATTTTTTTTTCATAAAAAAAAACTAAAGTTTAGATTTACTTTTTTTTATAATTTAGACTAGACTTTATGAAACGTAGAACCTTTTTGACCACAACAACACTTGCATCAGCAGGAATTTCAACATTATTAATAACTGGTTGTAATACAATAGTTGGTAATGATAAAGCAGAAGTTATCGAAGTTAATCCTAATTCATTTGAACTTGATGAAGAAACTATAAGTAGTTTAAGAGAAAAACTTATTTCTGGGAAATATACCTCTCAACAATTGGTTGAATTTTATCTTAATCGGATTGCTGATATTGATAAAAACGGAATCAAACTAAATGCCATTATAGAAATTAATCTGGAAGCTTTAAGTATAGCTAAATTAATGGACGATGAACTTAAATCTGGTAAAAATAGAGGCGTTCTTCATGGTATTCCCATTGTAATTAAAGATAATATTGATACCGCCGATAAAATGCAAACAACAGCAGGTTCACTCGCTTTGGAGGGCAATATTGCCGCCAACGATGCTTTTATTGTAAACAAATTAAGAGCAGCTGGAGCCGTAATTATTGGAAAAACTAATTTAAGTGAATGGGCAAATTTTAGATCTACACAATCATGTTCAGGTTGGAGTAGTCGAGGTGGTCAAACTAAAAACCCTTATATTTTAGATCATAATCCTTGTGGGTCTAGTGCTGGGTCTGGAGTGGCTGTTGCAGCAAATTTATGCGTCGTAGCGGTTGGTACTGAAACCGATGGTTCTATAGTTTGCCCAGCATCAGTTAATGGAATTGTGGGTATTAAACCTACCGTAGGTTTGGTAAGTCGTTCTGGAATTATACCCATATCTAAAACGCAAGATACTGCAGGACCAATGGCAAGAACGGTAAAAGATGCTGCTATTTTATTAGGAATTCTTGTTGGAGTCGATGATAAAGATGTTATTACGACAAAGAATATTGATAAAAATATAATTGACTACACTTCGTTTTTGGATTTGAATGCTTTGAAAGGAAAAAGAATTGGTATAGAAAAAAAGACTTTAGAAAAAAATCAGTTTATTAATTCTCTTTTTCAAAAGGCACTTGCTGTTTTAGAAAATCAAGGTGCAATTCTTGTTCCAATTGATTATCAAGATAAAATAAATGAATTAGGCGCAGCTGAATTTGAAGTTTTACAATACGAATTCAAAGCAGGACTCAATAGTTATTTAGCCAATTCTAATGCAAAAGTTAAATCCCTTAAAGACGTCATTGCTTTTAACACAAATAATGAAGACAAAGTGATGCCGTATTTCAAGCAAGAAACTTTAGAAAGTTCTGATTTAAAAGAGATCTTAACTGATAAAAAATATTTAGCTGCTTTAGCCAAAAGTCATGACGGCTGCAAGGAATTTTTGAACTCGGTATTTGAAGTAAATAAATTAGATGCAATTTGTGGGATTACTATGGGACCAGCCTGCAGTATTGATATGATTTATGGAGATCGTTGGGGAAATTCCTTGACAACACCCGCAGCAGTTAGTGGCTTTCCTCATATTACAGTTCCTTGTGGAAAAGTTTATGATTTACCAGTTGGATTGTCTTTTTTTGGGACTGCTTATTCCGAGCCAAAACTGATTGGAATATCATATGCTTATGAACAGGCTTCCAAAAACAGAGTGAAACCCGAATTTAAAAAATCTTTTTTGTAAAGCAAATGGATATTTGTACCAATTGATTTTAAACAATCGGTTTTTTTATAAATTTTCATAATAGGCGCAACAACTCGCAATTACACACTCCCCACATTTGGGAGTTGGTTTGCAAGTTTCCCTTCCTAAAAACGAAATCGCCATGCCTATTTCGCCCCAAATTCGTTTTGGAAGCAATTCCATCAATTGTTTTTCTATTTTATTACCTTCTGTGCTTACTGGTCTTACTGGTATAAGTCCAATTCTTGGAGCAACTCGAATTACATGTAAATCGATTCAGTACATGACAAAAAAGCTAAACAAGCATATTTCCAAAGACTTAACCCCAGTCAAAAGAAATTTTGACAAGTAGTCTAATCCATATTTAACTACACTTACAGCTCTTCGTCCATGAGTTTTTAT
>NZ_VJZT01000004.1 GCF_007097245.1 Flavobacterium restrictum
GTTGTTGTGCCGGTTATGGTTCCCGAACAATTGTCGGTTGCTGTTGGCGCAGTGATGGACGCTACGCTACATTGAGCGGTTACGGTGGTTAGTGTCGCAGCATTGGCAACCGGCGCAACGGTATCGGTAATGGTTACGGTTTGATTTTGCGTAGCAGTATTTCCTTTAGCATCAGCATACGTCCATATCACAGTAGTTGTCCCTTGAGTTGTAATAGGGAAGGTAGTAGTTGTTGTACCCGTTATGGTTCCCGAACAATTGTCGGTTGCTGTTGGCGCAGTGATGGACGCTACGCTACATTGAGCAGTTACAGTGGTTAGTGTCGCAGCATTGGCAACCGGCGCAACGGTATCGGTAATGGTTACGGTTTGATTTTGCGTAGCAGTATTTCCTTTAGCATCAGCATACGTCCATATCACAGTAGTTGTACCTTGAGTTGCAATAGGGAACGTAGTGGTTGTTGTACCAGTAATGGTTCCTGAACAATTGTCGGTTGCTGTTGGCGCAGTGATTGAAGCTACGCTACATTGAGCGGTCACGGTAGTTAGTGTTGCCACATTGGCTACAGGCGCAACAGTATCAGTAATGGTTACGGTTTGATTTTGCGTAGCAGTATTCCCTTTCGCATCAGTATATGTCCAAGTAACAGTAGTCGTCCCTTGAGTTGTAATAGGGAACGTGGTGGTGGTTGTACCGGTTATGGTTCCCGAACAATTGTCGGTTGCAGTAGGCGCAGTGATTGACACTACGCTACATTGAGCCGTTACGGTGGTTAGTGTCGCCGCATTAGCCACAGGCGCAACGGTATCGGTAATGGTTACGGTTTGATTTTGAGTACTTGTATTTCCTTTAGCATCAGCATACGTCCAGACTACAGTGGTAGTACCTTGAGTGGTAATAGGGAACGTAGTGGTGGTTGTACCCGTAATAGTCCCTGAACAATTGTCGGTTGCTGTTGGCGCAGTGATAGACGCTACGCTACATTGAGCGGTAACGGTGGTTAGTGTTGCCACATTGGCCACAGGCGCAACAGTATCGGTAATGGTTACAGTTTGATTTTGAGTACTTGTATTTCCTTTAGCATCAGTATACTTCCATACTACAGTAGTCGTCCCTTGAGTTGTAATAGGGAACGTAGTAGTCGTTGTGCCGGTTATGGTTCCTGAACAATTGTCGGTTGCTGTTGGTGCAGTGATTGACGCTACACTACATTGAGCGGTTACGGTGGTTAGCGAAGCAGCATTCGCAACTGGTGCAATCGTATCAGTAATGGTAACATTAGATGAGCAAGTACTTGTTTGTCCATCAGCATCTTTTACGGTTAGTGTTACTGCTTTAACTGTACCAACATCGGTGCAAGAAAAAGTGTTAGGTGAAACCGTTAGTGTTGTAATTGCAATATCATCTGTTGAACCATTGTTTACATCGGCAGGTAGTACGGTTAATGTTCCTGCGCTATTTATAGTTAGGGTAGCATCTTTACAAATGGCTACAGGTGGTGATGATTTTATTTCAAGTACCTTAAAGTTATCAAATCTAAATCCTTTGAAAGTGGTGTTGTACCCATGAGTACGATTGTTAGAGTCAGTTCTTAAAATAAATCTAAATTTGACACTAGCTTTATTAAATAATCCTGAATTTTCAGTAGCATTAATAAAGTACTCTTCTAAAACCCATTTGTCGAATTTATTTCCGTCGTATATTGGTTGCCCATCGGGCTGGAATGCTTTGTCAGCAGTACTTTTGGATGTTGACGCTAACGTTGTTGAATAATCTGTCACATCTGTTGTTGTTCCCGGTTTTGTGTATTTTCCATTCATTGGAATCCAAGTAGTACCACCATCTGGGGATCCTTGTAATTGCACATAATCAAAACTTCTTTCTAAATCCCATTTGGAATTAAATTGAATTACAACTTGTTGTTTACTTGCTAATGAAATTGCTGTGGTTTGTGTCAAATTTGCGGTTGTAATGGCACTTGCATAAGAAGCTGCGGTATTTGTAGTAATACCCGCAGTTGCTCCAAAACCATCTGTAGTAGTTATAGCCCAAGATGTTGTTCCCGCTGCAGTCCATCCTGCCAATGCAAGTGTGGTTGGGTCTGCTAATGAAGTAAATAAACTGGTAGGATTATAGTACTTTTCTAATCTTGTTTTATAAATGATATAAGTACCATTAGATAAAGTTACATCGAATACAATTTTTTCTTTGGCAGTAATTCCAGCATTGAGGACATAGCCCACATTAAGATTTCGTTGTTCTAGAACTGTCATTCCAGTTTGAGTGGCTACATTTGTTACCGAGGTTATGTTAGACGAAACGGGTGTAACTGTTAGCGTAAAATCACCTGTAGTTTGTCCCATTCTTTCCAAACCAAAGTTCAAAGACCCAGTTGTAGTTGTTATATCGGATTTAGTTAAATCGTGTAATTTAGCATATACGCCACTGTAAAATCCAGCTATAAAATTCATTCTCATGGCTCTTTTTGAAATAGCCGTAATGTTTACTGGGTCTGGCCAAAAACCATTGTTTAAGTAAGCAGATGTTGACTCGCTTAATGCCCCATTTTCAGGTGTCCAACACAAAGTCGTTTTTCCTGACCCTCCAGACATCCAGTCATTGCAATTACCATTGTTCCAATAGCTAATGTTTGGACTAGAACCATAGGCATATCTGCTATATTGCGTCATATCATGCGAATACTGGTAATATTCATCTTCTCTTCCAGTTGGAACTGCAGCATTTGTTTCTATATTGTCTGTTCTGTAAAATGCGGCTCTTCCATGGAGTGCAGCGTTTTTGTAGGCATGGTGATTGACGGATGTTTTGATATCATGAAGCAAGAAAAAATCCCTGATAGCACTTGTTTCTGCTTCAGAGAATCCTGCTGTGCCTCTATACGTGTCACTGCACCCATCTGGAGATGATCCTGTGTCATCATACCCCCAATAGGTTCCCCAGTTTCTGTTCAAATCGATTCCGTCATAATAAGTTGTACATGCGGTACCTGTTTCTCTTCTATTTTTTCTTTGCATTCCTCCTCCCGCAGGAGATTGCGCTTGATTGTAAGCTAAACCATCAGGATTGACGATAGGTATAAAGTAGAGGTCATGGTTATCAACTAAATTTTTGACATCAGGGTCGGTTGCATAGTTTTCTAAAAGATACCACATGTAAAAGTTAAGATTCATCAAACTAGCAACTTCTCTTGAGTGTGTCATTCCAGTATATAAAGTTTCTGGTTTGGTTCCTGAAATAGCTGAATTTGAAATTTTAACTACATATACTGTTCTGCCCTCGAGTGTTAATTGATTTGTAGGGGATGCATTTGCCTTTACCGTAATTAAGTTTGGATACAAAGAATGCATTAAATCTAATTGTGCATTTGCCTCGTCTACCGTTAAACACCCTCCAAAAGAAGCTCCAAGTTGGTAATGGGAGGGAACAGCCCAATCTATTTCGGCACTTTCAAATCGGTGTGTTATGTTTCCGTATGTTGTTGTTTTTAAGCTACTATTTTTGCTTGCCGCTTTTTTTATCTTTAAAAGTGATAAATTTGATTTAGCAGTAGATAGATTTTTTACCGCTCTTTTGGCGTAAAATTGCTCTAAATTATCAATTACAACTTGATACGAAGTTACTTTTTTAATTTTTTCTTCTTCGTGTTCAGAAACTTCTATCAAGAAATCCCCGTTCGAATCAAATTGTGCACCACAATCTAAATCTAATCCGCATTTGGCTAATTTATTCATCAAATCGGGTGATGGACTGCTAATCTTGATTTTTCTATAGATTTCATTCGCTACTTTTTTTGTAGCTACTTGTTTGGCTACAGTTTGCGCAAACAAAAAAGAGGAAGAGAAAAAAAGTAGTAACAAACAAAGGGTAATTTTTTTCATAAAATTTAATTTTGGAACACCAAATTTAAAATTTATTTTTTAAAAAAACAACACTAAAAACCGATAAAACGCATATATTTTCGGTGAAAAGCATTTGTTTTGAAATAATTAAAGCTATTTCTGTTGTTTTTGCCCCGTTGAGGTTCGTTAAAATTGCCCCAAAGTTACCAAGTCCCCAAGAAAAAATACGCTCGAGAGAATAGACTTGATTCGTAGGGTATTCGCTTTTAACTCCAAACATTTAGCATTATATAAAATTTATCTACGGACGAAACGGATTTAAAAGATTAGCACGGATGTTTTTTGTTTAGTAAAGGATTTAGCCACGAATGGCACGAATTAACACAAATAAGTATCAAAATTTAATAGCACGAATTCTAAAGAGGTTTAATTGGATTTGTGTCATTTGTAGACATGGTTCTTTGGTACAAATTAGCGCAACTTGTGGCATCCTAATTTAGTGATTCTATAAAAATCTACACAATTTGTGGTAGCACCAATTAGCGATTGCATTCAACATCCTGTTTGTACTTTGTGTCTTTTTGGCAGCAAGTAACACCCCAGTTTCACCACCAAGATAGTTATTGCAATTGTCACGAAGTTCTAGAAGAAAAAAAACTTGGAAAACGGATCTGAAAAGAATAAACCTAGCGGCAAAATAAAATTGGTTTTTTAGGAGCTATCATTTAAAAAATACTTTTTTTGTGTGTTATTGTTTTGAAATACAGGTTTTTAAGCATAAAAAGCGTACTTTTTTAGTGCTTTGAAAAAAAATGAAAAATACCCATTTGTAGTGATGTTTTTGAAACTATTTTATTGGTAGCTTTGAAACTAACAATATTCATTTTTAACCCTTTAATTATTTATTTATGTCAAATTTAACCAACAATCGCATTAATGTTACGGCTACTGCAGCCCAAATCACCGCTGTAAAAGCGGCTTTTCAAACCATTTTGACCAACTTGCCTTTTTTGATAGGACTCACTATCGACGAGCGTTCGAGTTTGCCTAAAATGAATGTCAACAACAAGGCTTTTGTTGAAGATGCCATCAATGCGGGAATTAACAATGTAGCACTTATTCCGTCCTATTTGTCCGTTCCTCCTATGCAAAACGACAACATCCTTTTTAATCAATTAGACGAATTAGAGGGTATTGCAAATCAATTGTGTGAGCGTATTCAAGACACTAGAATCTTGGCAGGTAGCGAGGCGTATGTTTCGGCTTTGGCTTTGTACCGTCTTTTTGGTGCCGCCGCCGATGCGGGTGTTCCTGGTGCCGATGCTATTGTAGATCACCTCAAAGAGCGTTTTACGCAAACGGCAACGACAACCCCAACACCGGTAACTCCCACGCCAACGCTTTAATTATTTTTGAAGCTACTATTTTATTTTAAAATGGTTCAACGAGTACAGCACACTTTTTGTGTTTTGTACTCGTTTTTTTTTGTTTGTGGTAATACCAAAGCTGTTTATAGAATAGTCCAATCTACTCTTTCTTTTCCTCCAATACTTCCTCAAAAAATAATTTCGTAGTGAGGGCTATTTTTATATACAATTGTTTTAAAAGCGAATACTTTGAAGCTAAATGATAAGCACAATTTAATGTCGTTTTTTAAAATCTGACGAAATGATAAGTAAGTCGAAAGTTTTAATGTCGTAAAGTCAAAAGAAGCAATATTGTCAATAACAGTTCAAAATCAATCTATTAACATTTTTTCTAATTTTTAAAATACGTCATCATACAATGATTGTTACTTAAATCAATGAAAATATTTTTGATTGGTGTTACCTGTGTGTCATTATTGCATTGTTAGACTATCTAGCGGATTGTTCTATTGTATTTATAATGTGCGACAGCAGCCACGAAAATGGAGAATTCACGAACTTAAAGCTTAATCAATGAAAAATTTCAGTAAATTTGGAATATTAAATATAAAAAGATGTCACAAATCATATCGATAGAATATCCGGACTATTTGGCAAACTCCATGCGAATGAATAAAAGCGAATTTGGACGAGAAATTAAAATTTCTGGTCTTGTAAAACTTTTTGAATTGGGTAAAATTTCATCTGGAACTGCCTCGAAAGTTTTACAATTGTCTAGAATTGAGTTTTTAGAATTATTAGCCAAATATAATGTTGGCTTTTTAAATGTTGAAGACTTAAATGAAGATTTACAAAATGCTTAAAGTTGTTTCAAACACCACTCCTATTATTTCACTTTTAAAAATTGGAAAACTGAAAATATTTAAAGATTTGTACGGAGAAATTTTAATTCCTCAAGAAGTATTTAATGAAATCGAAGCAGGGCAGCATAAAGAATTCTATACCGATTTATCTAAAATCGATTGGATTAAAATCGAAAAAATAAATAATGAAAAGTCATTGTCCTATTTTTTAGATTTAGATAAGGGAGAAGCCGAAGCAATTGTTTTAGCAACTGAAAAAGAAGCTGACTTACTAATTCTTGATGAATCTTTAGGACGATTTCACGCTAAACATACTGGATTAAAAGTTACAGGAACAATTGGAATACTTTTAAAAGCGAAACAACTTGGACATATAAAGGAACTAAAACCTTTGCTTTTTGAATTAAGAACAAAAAACGTTTGGTTAAGTGATAGTTTCATTGAAAACGCACTAAAACTTGCAAACGAAAAATAAAACTGCTAATTTACCTTCACCTAATAGCTAGGGTTTCATTTGGTGCATAGCACCATGAATGAAACCCGTGTTGAACGGAGCCCAAGTACCTGCAGTTAACACTATGAAGTTATCGTAAAGTTATTAAAGAGAATTTCAAGAAGTGTTTACGTCTTGCACTAATATCGTACATAAGAAAGTCCAATCTACCCTTTCTTTTCTCCAATACTTCCTCAAAAAACAATTCCGTAGTGAGGGCTATTTTTATATACTATTGTTTTAAAAGCGAACACCCTGAAGCTAAATAATAAGCACAATTTAATGTCGTTTTTTAAAATCTGACGAAATGATAAGTAAGTCGAAAGTTTTAATGTCGTAAAGTCAAAAGAAGTAATATTGTCAATAATAGTTCAAAATCAATCTATTAACACATTTTTTCTAATTTTTAAAATACGTCATCATACAATGATTGTTACTTAAATCAACGAAAATATTTTTGATTGGTGTGCTATTATTGAATTGCTAATTCGTTTAGCGAACTGTTCTCCTGTTTATGGTTAGTAAAATTATAATTATAGTATAAGGCTCGTTTATTGTAGTTTTAAACTATAATTTAGGATTTTTAAACTATAATTAATTAGTATAAACCTATTTTATTATAGTTTAATCCTAATTAATTATAGTTTAATACTACATATATTGGAGTATAATACTCGGTTATTTAATGTTTATACTATAATAAAATAGTATAATACTTGTTTATTATAGTATAAACATCGTTTTTGATGAAATAAGAGTATATTTGGTTTAATTTTAAAAGAGATAGTTATGATAGATCGACGCAAGAAACACTTGATTGACACCCCGAGCCATTATCCGCATTGTGGGCAGCTGATACAATTTTATATGAAGGAGCACAAGATTACCCAAACTTATCTGGCCAAACAACTGGATGTTTCGCCCAATACAGTAAGGGGGTATCTTACGAATCCCTCGATACAGTTGGGTATTCTTTGCAAAATTAGCCAAGCCTTACACTATAATTTCGTGGCTATTGTAGGGCAACAAATAGGCGTGAGCTACACTACCCCCGAAACGGCAGCACTCCAAAAACTATTGGAACAAAAAGAGGCTTTACTCAAAGAATTAGAAATAAAAATTGGGGTATATAGAGAAATACGAATGTAGCATCCAAAAAAAATCAAGTAGTTTAATTCCAATAACACTTTTGGGGAAGGGGTGTTTTTTTTGATAAACAAAAGCCAAAAGCCAAAAGCCAAAAGCCAAAAGCCAAAAGCCAAAAAACAAAAAACAAAAGTCAAAAGCCAATAAACAAAAGAGAAACTTCATATTTCAAAAGACAGAAAACAATCTATATTTTTTTTTTTTAAACACATGGTACTACAATAGCACCCCCTCTCCTTTGGAGAGGGGGTGGGGGTGAGGTTAAATGTTATAAAAAACAAAAGACAAAAAACAATCTGTGGTATTCTTTTTTAAACACTTGGTACTACAATAGCACCCCTCTCCTTTGGAGAGGAGTTGAGGGTGTGGTAAAATGTTATAAAAGCGGAAAGAGGAAAATCAAATTTCAAATTTTCAAATTTCAAAAGGGACATCTTCAAAAAGCAAAAAAATAATATTACATCTTTTTCAGGATAAAATCAGGTAGGTTAATTATGCAACTACAATGATTGTACAATTGTTGTTTTACATGATTTTTTAAACATTCTACTAAAAAGAAACTTTCCTAAAAATTCGATAAAAATTTGTTAAATGTTAACTTTTAAGATAACTTTGTAAAATGAATAGAGAAATAATTTTTTATGAAAACCATTTTGTAGCATTTTACCAAAAACAAGACGAAAAGGTAAAAGAGAAAATAAAATATGTTTTAGAGCTTGTTAAACAAGTTGAAAAAGTTCCCGAAAAATTCTTAAAACATTTGACAGGAACAGAGGGACTTTATGAAATAAGAATTGAATATCAGTCGAATATTTATAGAATATTTTGCTGTTTTGATAAAGGAAATTTAGTCGTTTTATTCAACGGATTACATAAAAAGACGCAAAAAACACCAATTAATGAATTGGAAAAAGCGATAAAATTAAAAAATGAATATTTTGAAAACAAAAAATTAGGATAATGAAAAAGGATAACAACATAAGTAATTTCAATCAACTTATTGAAGTTGAACACGGAAAAATTGGAACTGAAAGCAGAAATACATACGAACAAAACTCACAAATGTTTATCATAAGTGAAATGCTAAAAGATGCCAGAAAAGAAGCCAAAATAACTCAAGTACAGCTAGCAGAAAAAACAGGAACTAAAAAAAGTTATATTTCAAGAATTGAAAACGGAAAAGGAAATATTCAACTTTCTACATTAATCAGACTTTTTGAGTTAGGTTTTAATAAAAGGATTGGATTAACATTTTTGTAAATAGTATTATATCGCACAACTGGGTAGCTGTTGTGCAATCCCTCCAAGAATTTAATAGTTACATTAAACCATAAAAATAACCTCGTTTAAAGCAATTTATACGAGGTTTTTTTTGGGGTGTAAGTTGTAGGTTTTAAAAATTGAGTTGCTTAAAATAAGTTTTTCAAGTCATAGAAAGAGGTTTTTTTGCGAAGTTGCTTTCAAAGTCAAAAGTCAAAAGACAAAAGACAAAAGTCAAAAGCCAAAAGACAAAAGACAAAAAACAAAAGACAAAAAACAAAAGTCAAAAAACAAAAGCCAAAAGCCAAAAGCCAAAAAACACCCTTCTCATCCCTGACAGAGTAACCACCAAAAAAAAGCTTCCCATTGCTGGAAAGCTTTTTTAACACTATTTAATTGAGCCTTATTTTACAATAAACTTTTTGTTCAAGACTCCTTTTGAGGTTTTTACTTTGGCGATATACACACCAGCAGGCATACCTTTGATTGGGATTTTGATGTTGGATTGCTCTTGGTTTTCTACTTTGTAGGTAGCCAAGGATTGCCCTAATAGGTTATAAAGAATCACTTTCTCGACAGTAATAGCCGTGATGTTGTTGTTTATAGACAGGATACTGCTCGCACGGGCATAACTAACTTTAATGTCGTCAGGATTGTTGTCCAAGAGACCTAATGCTTTGTCGGTAAAACGAAGGGCAAAACGGGTCGTGTTCTCTCCTTCGGGAAGGGTTACTTCATACGGCTCGGTTCTAATGTCGTGATAGGTTTGCGTCTCGTCATCGTATATAAATACGGGTTGGTTGGCATCAAAGTTTTCTAGCCCATCTACTATAAAGGTAACAACCCCCTCGGAATCTGATCGAACGCCTATTGGGTAGGAGGCGGTTTCATCAAAGTAGCCTTCTCCTTCTATGATTAGTTCTTTATCGCTATTGATAAGGAACATATCATTAGGAACATCGTCTATATTCTCGGCATCATAGCCAGGATTGATTTCGCCATTGGCTCTTTCGTCCATGAAGGCCACGACCACTTGACGGTGAAAAATTTCATTTCTATTATTAAACCCTAAACGCACTCGTTTGTAGGTGTCTTTTGCGGTGATATCATCAGTTGTATCTGTCCAATGGTCTAGTCCTTTGGGTTTTGTAGGGATGCGGTAGGTAATTTGCGAAGCGGCATTGTCCTCTTTCACAAACGCACGTTGGCTGTTTTTGAAGGTTACAGTGCCTCCATCTGCATCGCCTATTACAAAGAATCCTTGCCCTACAGGAATATATCGGTTGGGTGCCAAGCGTGTAGTCGCACCAGAAGTATTAATAAAATCGACTCCTACAGAACTTGGAGGCACACCACTAGCAGCATTGCGTACGGCATAGCCACCCTGATAAGCACTCAAATTATGCGAATTATTTGCTGCATAATGCTCCCAGAAATACAACGCACCATCCGTAGAAGCAGGTGTTGTTGTGTCTATGCTTGTGGCATTATCCGCTATGAACGCACTGGCATCCAGAGCTGATGGGTAGGGGTTGCCTACGAGCAATAATTGAGCAGCACCTACCGTACTGGTTATGTTACCGTTATTAGGCTTACCTACAAAGGTTAGGTTTTGTGTGGCCGATGCTGCTCCGCTTCCTTTTAGGGTAAATCCTTGTCCTACAGGAACAGTTCCCGTTTCGTAAATGCGTTGCCAATTGGCATAATCGTTTATGGCATTATCAAACTTAAAAATCCATTTGCTTGCTAAACTAATAGGTGTTGTTGGCGAACCATCATTTCCTGTAACCCAGGTTATTGCTGCAGGAGTTGCAGGAGTGGTACCGTCCTTTAAAACGCCACCCACAGTATACGCTACATTGTTAGCCGTAGTGCTCAATGTTCCTACAGGTGAACTCCAGTAATTGTAATTGTATTTATTGCTTTGCCCTTGTTGGTCTCTTTCTACAGATCCAGAACTGGTTATTTCTAGATCACTACCTAATGATTGTACTAGTTGGGAACGACCTACAAGGTCTAATTTCCCGTTTAGTTTTAGGTAATGCGACACTTCTATTTTGGAACCCGTAGTTTGAGATGGAGAAGCGGTAGTTGCGGTAAGTTTGCTAGCTGTGGTAACCCCCAATGGGGTAACCCCTACATACAATCCCAAAACGGTTTTGTCTCCCTCTGAAGTAATGTCGTGTGTTGCTACTACAATATTCCAATTCACAGGTACCGATGGTGTTACAATAGACATACTATTAGGTAAATCTTGTACGGTATTGTTTAGCCAAGTTCCTGATGTTTGCCATAAACCGCTGGCTTGTGATTCATAAGGTAGTGGAGCAGTTTGTCTGTCTACGGTAGTCAAATTACGCAAAGCGGCTGTATAGCCATATCCTGAAACATCTTTGGCATTGGTATACGCATAGGTTGACATAGGGTAGTAGGCATTCAAATTAGTCCATAAAATGCTACTAATATCATTTAGGGTTATGGTATTTGGTATAGTTACACCATTAGTCAAGGTGCTGTTTTTCAAAATTTCTTGATTCATAACATATCGAAATTGTGCTTCGGTTAGGGCTACTTTCCAAACACGAACTTCATCTATAGACCCTTTGAAAAAAGCTGTTGTAGCAGTTGAAAGGCCATCAGCAGCACCAATTAAAAAGGATTGGGTACTGGCTGCAAGTACATTGCTTAATGCAACCGTTTTGTCCAGAACGCCATCAATATATAATTTAGCATTGGTACCATCATAAATTACTCCAACATTATGCCATATTCCTGACGGAATTGTTGCGTTAGAAGTTATGGTTTGAGTGGTTCCGTTTTTCCAGCTCATTTCAACTTTACCCGTGCTGTTTATTTTAAAATCATAACCCGAGGTAAAAGCAGCATCTTTTTTGGACAAGATGCTTTTGTCAAGCGTTGTAGCATCTCTATTGATCCATGCCGAAACTGTAAAAGAGGTGTTTAAATCCAAAACCTTACCTGCATCTAAATAATCGTTTGTACCATCAAAGTTAATACAGCGAACAAAGGTTCGTTCTGGGGCATAGCCAAAAGTAATGTATTTAGTACCGTCAAAATCATAAGTAGTTTCTAGGTTTGACCCGTTTACTGTCATAACACGATAATCAGCTGTTGGGCTAAAGGTTGGGGTAGTCGAAATAAACATCAAGAAATCTCCAGGAGGAGTAATGGTATTGGTCAACATAGTGGTTGGGATGGATACCTTGGTTGCGGGCATATTTCCGCCAGTTTCTACTACTTTCCATGTTCTACCAATGGAAATAAAATCAACATTAGTTGTTAGTGCTGAAGGACTAGTAATACCAGAGCTTATGTTTACGGTAACTGCGGGTTGTGCGTTTAAACTGCCATCATTATTACCCCAACACAAAAAGTTTTTATTGATACCAAATGTATTCGTGTTTAAATTATTGGTTGTAGCTATATCGGTTAATCCAATGGTTATGTCATCATCAAATGCGGTACTAGTATGTGGGTTAACACTTTTTGACTGCTTTTGGTTGAGTTGTGAATCATCGTCTTTACCGATTCCTGTAATATCATAATCAAAACCAGAATTAGCTGCAGTATCCCATATAATATTTCCTGCCGAATCTATATAATTAACATCATTGAGTCTAGTAGTTGCTAGTGAACCCGTAGTTGCATGTAGTGTTATACCGTATTTTAAGCCTAAATAACTTTGAATTTTTTGCTGGTTAAGCGCACTGTTGGGAGCTGTATATACCACAACCTCTGAAAGTCTTCCGTTTAGACATGAATTTGTTCTACCACTAATTCCGCTTCGTCCAGTTCCTAGATAAAAAGGAAGGTCGTAATAGTCGCTAAAGTTTAGTGGGGTAACGTCTCCACCTGTACCCGTTTTTGCTGTTGTATTATCTATTTTAATACCATTTTTATAAATTTCAGTTTGCGTACTGGTACTATTATTTTTTACATTAATGATTAAAGGCTCGCTGAATGATTGTGTTGTTGAGGTATAGGCTCTACCGTAAGAGTCTGTGCCTGGTATTGCGTCAGTAGCATTTGCTCCAGCAAAGCTCCCTATTGCATGAGAGATAACTTCATCTGTATATCTAGATGAGGTAGCACCTAGACCTAAACCTGTAGGGTCTTCGTGAAATTGATCGTGAGAAGTTTTTCCACCCAAAGGAATTTGTCTTCCATTTGCTCCTGTACTATTATCGACTACATCATTTGAATAAACGACTACAAAGTAATCTTGAGAATACAATCCCCCTTTTCCTTTCATGTAATCTACAGTTGTTAGACTAAAATCAGCTACAGGGTTAAAGTTGATATTTTTGGTGGCATTATCTCGATAAGTAGGAGCGTCAGTAGCTAATGCTTTGACGCTTTCTTGGTTAACCAAATCACTTCTTGTAGTGTCATAGGCTTGGTCATCCCATGTTGTTAAAGCAGTACCGTCAGTTACTGCAATTCCTGCATTGGTTTTGAACCATAAACTTAAGTTTTGGTTTACTTTAGCGGGTGCTACAGGCGATGCCACAATAGCTACAATTGGTTCTCCTTTTACGGAAACATTATCAAATGCAACTCCATCATCAGTATTAGAGTTATTTGACTTAAATTGTATTTTAAACCGCACTTTGGATTGATTCTTAAAAACGGCATCATTTAATGGAGTTGATGCTCTAAAAAATCTATTTGCGGGTCCGAAACCTAGTGGATTTGTTGTGTCAACATTGTTGTCGCTCCAGCCATTTGACCCTAATGCACTAACTGTTGTAGAGTTATACCAATTGTCTCCAGTTCCATTTGCTCCTAGTTGTAAGTATGCTGCGTTGTTTATAGAATACAAAATACGCATTCCATCAACATCTTTTTCAGTATCTCGTCTTATGTCTATATCGAATGATAGGTTTTGAAATCCAGTAAAATCATATTCTTTACTAATTATTTCAATAGTCGCATTGTTTGCGTAATCATTGTAATTATTGATTCTCCAAAAAGAATTTTCTCCAATTTCGTTGATTGTTAATGATGGAAATGCTGTGGTTAAAAGCCATGAGCCATTAACATTTGTTGCCGTCTGATCGGTCCAGCCATTACTACCAGCATCAAAGTCTTCATAGAATAAAGTATAAAGCTGTGGTGCAGTCCAAGATATTTTTACCCATCCATTTGCTCCAGCTCCACCTATTTGGGTACCACTAACTCTGTAACAACCGCCGCCGCCGCCGCCAGGAATAACGCCTACTACACCACTTCCGTTGGATCCACCAGCTTTACCGTTACCACCATTACCACCTCCAGTAGGTGCTATAGCTCCAGTTGCTGTTAATGCTGTGGTTCCAGTTCCAGTAGTAGAAGAAGTACCACCAGAAGAACCACCTCCACCACCAAATGTCGATACTACTACAGTCGCTCCTGCACCTCCCGAATTAGTAAACGTTCCAATACTCGCTGCTGCTGAACCACCAGTGCCCCCTACTAAACTATTATCTGCAGCACTACTACCTCCTTTAGCTAGTACTGTTGTTGCTGTCCCAAACCAAGAGTCACCTCCAGCGGCAGTTGAAGTACTCCCAGTACCGACAGTAACCGTATAGTTGGTACCCGCAGTAACGGCTATGATTTTTTGTGCATAAGCACCACCACCACCACCAGCACCACTTGTTCCATTATTTCTTGAACTACCTCGACCACCAGCACCCCAAGCTTCTACAGTTAAGGAGGTTACTCCAGTAGGAACTACGAATGTGCCAGTACCTGCATAAGTTTGAGATTGCCCAAACCCAAACGCAGTTAGTAATAAAAAAGAAAGGGTCAGCAGTATTTTAGTAAAAAGAGTAAAATTTCTCATATTGTTCCAAGGTTAAAGCTATTCGTTATGTAAAATCGTTTCTTGATATAGTGTTTTTTGTTGGGTAAGTTTTTTTTATGTTTTACGACTTACGATCAGGATATTACAGTATTTATAGAGGCGAATTTAATGTACAAATATACTATATTATATGGGTAAAAAACAAATTTTTATCGACTAAATACGGTTTTTACCGTTAAAAAGTTGTCTTTTTGTTTTTTGTTTATTTTTTGTAAATAAAATAGGTATTTTTTGAACTGGATATTTACACAAATAATGTGAAGTAATAGTTACTAGTTGAATATGTAAAAAATACAATTAATTACATTATTGAAAAGAAAAACTAAATTTTGATACTGATTTTTTTACCATTTCGAAGAAAGAGTATAAAAAACAGGAAACACAACAATACACAATTGTGAATCCCCGCTTTCTTTACAAAAAAAACGCATTACTTACAATCATACCCACAAAGCCAAAGACTATCAATCCTTAAATTGTATCATTTTCTAAACTCACTTTTCAGGATTTCCTTTGTAAGACTATTTACCCATAGAATTTACCGCAATAAAATGTTCTTTTTTTCTTTTCTTTTCAAAATAAAAAGATACCGTTGCGATGCTATGCTAGATTTTTCTTTTCGGATTAAAGAAAAAAATCTTAATTTTCTTCACAGTAAATTTTACGGTTAAATGGTATAACTTTGTGCTTCTGAAAAACGTTAAATGAAATTCCAAGTAGTATCTGATTACCAGCCCAAAGGCGACCAACCCCAAGCCATTGCTAAATTAGCACAAGGCATCACAACAGGCGAGCAATACCAAACGTTGTTGGGAGTTACGGGTTCTGGAAAAACCTTTACGGTGGCCAATGTGATTCAAGAAGTCCAAAAACCCACTTTGATTTTGGCACACAACAAAACTTTGGCGGCGCAATTGTACTCGGAATTTAAGCAGTTTTTTCCCAACAATGCCGTAGAATATTTTGTTTCCTACTATGATTATTACCAGCCCGAGGCTTTTATGCCTGTTTCGGGTGTGTTTATCGAGAAGGATTTATCCATCAATGAGGAGTTAGAAAAAATGCGCTTAAGCACCACATCGTCCCTACTTTCTGGGCGACGGGATATTATTGTGGTAGCCTCGGTTTCGTGCATATATGGTATTGGAAACCCCGTAGAATTTCAAAAAAATGTGATTGCCATAGAGAAAGATCAAATTATTTCTCGTACCAAATTACTGCATAGTTTGGTGCAAAGTTTGTATTCCAGAACCGAAGCGGAATTTACTCCCGGCAATTTCCGCATCAAAGGCGACACGCTTGAAGTCTATCCCAGTTATGCCGATGATGCCTACAGAATCCATTTTTTTGGTGACGAAATAGAAGAAATCGAAAGCTTTGATTTAAAAACATCCAAAGTTATCGAACGTTTTGAAAAACTCACTATTTATCCCGCCAATATGTTTGTGACTTCGCCTGATGTGTTGCAAAATGCCATTTGGGAAATCCAGCAAGATTTGGTCAAACAAGTGGATTATTTCAAGGAAACTGGCAAACATCTCGAAGCCAAAAGGCTGGAAGAACGCACTAATTTTGATTTGGAAATGATTCGGGAATTGGGCTATTGCTCTGGAATCGAAAATTATTCCCGTTACCTTGACGGGCGAGAAGCAGGTACAAGACCGTTTTGTTTATTGGATTATTTCCCCAACGATTATTTAATGGTCGTTGACGAAAGCCACGTCACACTCTCGCAAGTCCACGCTATGTATGGTGGCGACCGCAGTCGAAAAGAAAATTTGGTGGAATACGGTTTCCGACTTCCTGCCGCAATGGACAACCGCCCGTTGAAATTTGATGAATTTGAGGCGATGCAAAATCAAGTCATTTACGTTTCGGCAACACCGGCTGATTACGAATTGCAAAAATGCGACGGCGTCTATATTGAACAAGTGATTCGTCCCACGGGATTATTGGATCCAATTATCGAAATTCGGCCGAGCTTGAACCAAATTGATGATTTAATTGAAGAAATCCAAACCCGAGCCGAAATGGACGAGCGTGTTTTGGTTACCACTTTAACCAAAAGAATGGCCGAGGAATTGGCTAAATATTTAGATAAAGTAGGCATTCGTTGCCGTTATATACATTCGGATGTGGACACTTTAGAACGCATTGAAATCATGCAGGATTTGCGAAAAGGAATTTTTGATGTCCTAATTGGTGTGAATTTATTACGAGAAGGATTGGATTTACCTGAAGTTTCGTTGGTTGCTATTCTTGATGCTGACAAGGAAGGATTCTTGCGAAGCCATCGGTCACTGACTCAAACCATAGGTCGTGCGGCCAGAAATCTCAACGGAAAAGCCATTATGTATGCTGACAAAATTACGGCAAGTATGCAAAAAACCATTGACGAAACCAATTACCGCCGAACCAAGCAAATCAATTACAATACCCAAAACAACCAAGTTCCTGTTGCTTTGAACAAAAAAATAGAAAGCGCTTTTACCAAAAATCCTTTGGTCGAATACGAATTAGGGCACACTTTAAACACCGCTGCGGAACCCATAACGGAATATTTAGCAAAACCAGAAATCGAAAAACGCATTCGCGAAAAACGAAAAGCGATGGAGAAAGCCGCCAAAGAGCTAGATTTTATGCAAGCCGCCAAGTTGCGAGACGAAATTAAGGCATTGCAGGAAAAGATATAGCAACTTTTTTTGTAAATTTGTTACTTAAAGATACAGAAATCATCGAATTTATAGAAATAAACGCTAAAATAATGGCTGGAAAACCTGTAATAAAAGGCACAAGAATTACTGTTGAGCACATTCTTTCTTTACTCTCTCAAGATATTAGTATACCAGAAATTTTAACTGAATATAAGGGATTAGAAAAACAGCAAATTTTGGCTTGTTTGCAATATGCCGAAAATATTTTAGAAAAAACCACCACTTTTGATTTAGATAAAATGGCTTCCTAATGCGTTTCTTGGTGGATGAATGTGTAGGAACTACTGTTGCAACATTCTTAAAATCAAAAAACCATACTGTGTTTTCGGTATTTGAGGAATCAAGAGGTGCATCTGATGATGAATTGTTAGCCAAAAGTTATGCTGAAAATTATATTCTAATTACCTCTGATAAAGATTTTGGAGAAATGATTTTTAAAAATAAAAAACTACACAAAGGAATAATATTAATACGATTCGCACCTAATAATTTCAAACAAAAAATAGTTGTTTTGACTAAATTATTATCCAATTATCCAGATAAATTAGAAAACAATTTTGTTGTTGTAACTAATGAAAATGTTAGAATTATAACGCCCTAACATAGTACACGAATCACACGAATTTAAACTATAAAACGATATTATAAAATCAGTGAAAGTTTGCCTAATTTGTTTGATCTGAAGGCGATTCGTGCATTAGGAGTCCGTTTAGCGAACAGCTAATACTATAAATACTTTCCAGTCAGCCAAAACAAAAAAATCCCATTTCAAAATAGATATGAAATGGGATTTATTTTTATACGACTGCCTCAACTGGCAACGGAATCTGATTTTGAAGTAAATCTTCGAATTTTTCATGTGCCCGAATCAAATGCCCTTCGCCTTTCCACCAAAGCACTTCGGCGGGTTTGTAGCGCGAGTTATAATTAGACGACATAGAGAAACAATACGCTCCTGCATTACGGAAGGACAAAATATCTCCTTCTTTAATTTCCGAAATTCTTCTGTTGGTTGCAAACGTATCTGTTTCACAAATATATCCCACCACGGAGTAAAAACGCTCTTTCCCTTTTGGGTTAGAAATGTTCTCTATATAATGTTGTGAGCCATATAACATGGGACGAATTAAATGATTAAAACCACTATCAACTCCAGCAAAAACGGTAGAAGTAGTTTGTTTGACAACATTTACTTTTGCCAAAAAGAATCCTGCTTCACTAACCAAAAATTTTCCTGGTTCAAAAATCAATGTCAATTCCTTGCCATATTCAGCACAAAAAGCATTGAATCTTTTAGAAAGTTTTTTTCCTAATTCTTCGATATTCGTTTCGATATCGTCTTTTCTATACGGCACTTTGAAACCGCTTCCAAAATCTAAAAATTCTAAATTTTTGAAGTTTTTTGCAGCATCAAATAAGATTTCGGCAGCATATAAAAATACTTCAATGTCTAAAATATCCGACCCAGTGTGCATGTGAATCCCAACAATATTCATTTTCGTATTCTCAACAATACGCACCAAATGCGGCAATTGATGGACCGAAATACCAAATTTACTATCAATATGACCAACCGAAATGTTAGCATTTCCACCTGCCATCACGTGAGGATTTATGCGGATGCAAACCGGAACATTAGGATGTTTTGCACCAAATTGCTCTAGTATCGATAAATTATCAATATTAATTTGAACACCCATCTCCGAAACCTCTTCGATTTCCTCTAAAGAAACACCGTTTGGGGTAAAAAATATTTTTTCGGGTGCATACCCTGCATGAAGACCTAATAAAACTTCTTGAATAGAAACGGTATCTAGACCAGATCCCATCTCTTTCAACAATTGAAGGATAGCAATGTTAGACAATGCCTTCATCGCATAATTGATGCGTAGATTGTCAACTTTAGAAAAAGCTTTGGTTAATCGGGTATATTGAGATTGGATTTTTTCGGCATCATAAACGTATAATGGACTTCCAAATTTTTCGGCTAATTGTAATAAATCTTTTCCTTGCATTTTGAATTAATTTTCAACAAATTTATTGTTCTTTATCAAGAGAAACAAATAAAAATATCTTTTTAACAAAATATAACAAAATGTTTAAAAAATAAATATTTAAATTGTTTTTGTGTTTTTTTAACGTGAAATATAGCAAAAAGCAACTTTTTATTAAAAATAGAAGTTCTACCACGAATTGAGTGGATTTCTAAAAGTCATACCAATAATTTATGTATGAGAGTCCATTTTGTATGTTCGAGCGCAGTCGCAAACCATTTGAGCATCTCGACTTTTGGCTGTCTCGAGCGAAGTCGAAAGGCTCGATGTGACAAAAATAGGATTGGACTATATTGCAAGAGTGTTTGGTATTATTTAAAAAAAACACTTCGAATTTTACGAATTTTCACAAAAAAATATAGTTTTTAATTACACAAATCCAATTAAAATCATTAAAATTCGTATAATTGCCTCGCTTATTCGCTATCGCTCGAGTCGTGGCGAAAATTTTTGCCCACACAATTCGTGGTAAAACCAAAATAGATATTCCTATTTTAACTTCCTGTTACCCCGTTAACAAAAGTATCTGCAAAATTTATAATCTTACTCAAAATTCGATTCCCGATTTCTTTATATTTCAAAACGCTTGGTCTTCCTTCTATTCGAAGTCCTAAAATTTCATCTAGTAATGGCTCTCTTTCTGCGAAAAGGTAATTTTCGAGTAACTTTTCTGTTTTTTCTTCCGAAAGGTTTTCTTCGGTCACTAATGTTTTGAATGCTTTTATTTGTTCTTGGTTCCAAAATTTTTCAAACTCGTCTGGAATGGTGTCGGTGTCGTTTATTGCGGGTAAATGCTCCTGAATGAATTTATCAATTAATTCTCGTTTGCTTCTTAAGGTAACTTGGCTGTTCAATAAATTAGCCACTTCTTTTTCGATAGCTTCTTTATCTGCTGTAGTGTTTTTAGACCTTAATTTCATCAATAATTGAATGATGTAAGTTACATTGATGGTGTCTCTTTGTATCAATTCTAATTCAAAATCAATATCATTCAATATTGATGTTTTTTCGGTGACAAGATGTGTAGGCGGTTTTAAATCTTGATATTTACTACTATAATCGGCAAAAAGTTGTTCGTCAATAGCCAAATCATCCCAAGTAAATTCTGTATAATGACTCATTTTTTTATACAATCTCATCAGATTTCTAAAGGCGATGATAAATTGCATTTTGTCTTCTTCCGTCAGCAAATCATCAACAGAACGTATTTCGGGGACTAATTCCAGCATTTTTTGTGTCGCCTCATTAAATTTTGCCACATATTGCTCATAAGGTTCTACAATGATTTCGTCAATGGCTTCTTTGTTGCTAAAAAGTGTTATCGCTTCATCGGTTTTATCCTTTAAATTTCGAAAACACACAATGTTTCCTTGTGTTTTGTTTTTGTCGAAAGTACGGTTGGTGCGACTGAAAGCTTGAATCAGTCCGTGGTATTGAAGGTTTTTATCCACATATAAAGTATTTACAAATTTGCTGTCAAAACCAGTCAAAAACATATTGGCAACTAGCAATATATCGGCTTCTTTATTCTTTGCTTTTTTGGCTACATCATTGTAATAATTATAAAAACTCTGGCTGTCTTTAGTGCTATGAGCGGTGCCAAATGTGTTGTTAAAATCGACTATATAATTGTCTAATATTTCGCAACGATGTGGCTTGGGATTGCCATATTGCGTTTCGGGTTCGGCAGCCATATCCAATTGTGATTCTTCTATACTGTATTCGATTTCTTCTTCGTTTTGTGCAAAACTAAAAATGGTAATTATTTTTAAATCGTGTTCGTCTCGTAATTTCTTGGCTTTAAAAATTTCGTAATATTGAATCACAGCATCAATATCTTGAACACACATCATAGCCGAAAAGTTTTTGTTTTGTGTCTTTTGAACGTGATGTTGTAAGATATAATCAGCAATGGCATTTTTGCGTTCGGGTGCTTCAAATACTTCGGCTTCGTTGATTTGCTCAATTTTCAAATCTATTATTTGTTCTTTCTGCTTGAAGGTTTTAATATATTCTACCGAAAAACGCAGTACATTTTCATCCCGAATAGCGTCAGTAATGACGTATTTGTGTAAACATTTGCCAAATAAACTTGTGGTTGTTTTTTCTCCATTAGCATTTTCTGCCAAAATAGGCGTACCCGTAAATCCAAAAAGTTGAATATTGGTAAAATAACTCACTATGTTTTTATGCGTCTCGCCAAATTGTGAACGATGGCATTCATCAAAAATAAAAACCATTCGTTGGTGCTGAATGTTCTTCATTTTGTAACTATTTCTACCCGAAGAAATGGTATTGTTTAATTTTTGAATCGTAGTTACAATAACTTTTACATTGGGGTCATTAAATTTTTGAATCAGGTCATCTGTATTTACTGCAGAACTCACGCAACCTTTGCTAAATTTGTCGTATTCCTGATTGGTTTGATAATCCAAATCTTTTCTATCCACTACAAAAACCACTTTTTGAATTGCTGGAATAGTCGATAAAATCTGGCTTGCTTTAAAGCTGGTTAATGTTTTTCCAGAACCTGTTGTATGCCAGATATAGCCGTTTTTCTCGATGTCGTAACCGTTTAAAATAGTGTTTTCAGTTACCTTTTTGATGATATTTTCTACCGCAAAATATTGGTAGGGGCGCAAAACCATTAATTTTTTTTCGGTTTCGTTCAATACAATATATTTGCATATCATTTTGCTGATGTGGCAAGGTTCTAAAAATGTATTGGCAAATTCGGTTAAAATATTATTGAGTGGTTTATTGCTTTCGCCTGTCCAATGAAAAGTTTGCAGAAATTCTTGCTTGTTCGAGCCAAAATTGCTAAAATATTTGGTGTTCACTCCGTTGCTGATAATGAATAATTGGACAAAATGAAACAAACCTTTTCCAGCACCAAAACTGTGTTTTTGATAGCGATTGATTTGGTTAAAAGCTTCCTTCATCTCCAAACCTCGACGTTTGAGTTCTATTTGTATCAATGGCAAACCGTTGATGAGCAAGGTAACATCATAGCGATTTTCATAAGTCCCTTTCATCGTTATTTGTTGCGTAACCTGAAACTGATTTTGACACCAATGTTCACTTTGGATAAACTCAAAATATAGATTATCGCCATTATCTCGTACAATATGCTGTTTTTGACGCAACGTTTTTGCTTTTTCAAACACCGAACCTTTGTTGAGAATATGAATCACTTTTTCAAATTCGGAATCGCTAAACTGAATGCGATTGTGTTTTTCCAATTGCGTTTTCAGATTGGCTAATAACGATTTTTCGTCGGGAATAGTCACATATTGATAGCCTAATTTTTGTAATTGTTCAATGAGTTGCTCTTCTAAAACTTGTTCGGATTGTTTGGACAAAATAAATGGGAATTATGAGTTATGAATTATGAGTTTTTTTTCTTTGTGGTAATAATGATACTTCGAATGATTTTTAAAACCTCTGTAGCATCTCTATACATACTACTAAACTCTATTTCGGTAATATAATAGGTCTCTTTTAATAATTCCAACCAATATAATGTTTCATCGCACTCTTTTTGGGAAATAGATAATTTATGAATAAAATCAGCCGAACTTTGTGCATTACCAGCTTCCCGAACATTTGCTCCGACAGAAGTTCCAGAACGTAACAGTTGCTTACTCATTACAAACTCTTTTCGTTCAGATGTCAGTAGTTTGTATAAATTAACTATCCGCAAAGCAAATTGAAAACTCTTTGTTTTAACAATACTATCACTCATAATTTATAAAATCGATACAATTACAAACTTACAATAAAATGAACAATATTCGTCTGTTCCAATTCATAATCCACAACTCATAAATCATAACTCATAACTCATAATTCATAACTATTTAAGCGCTCTAAACATTTGGTCAATCGCTTTTTTCTTTTGTTCCATATTGGGATGAACATACAGGTTCAAAGTCGTACTGATATTCGAATGCCCAAGCAAAACGCTGACCGTTTTATAATCGCATTTGCTTTCAATGCATCTGGTGGCAAAACTGTGGCGTAGCCCGTGAAACTTGAGTTCGGGCATATTTAATTCTCGCATTAGGTTCTTGTAATAGCTTCTGTAAGTTCTGGGTTCGGTGGGTTTTTCGTCGTTGGTCAATACAAAAAAGGAGCTGTTTACAATTTTTTTGAAGGGTTTCAGCAGTCGCAATAAATCCCTGCTCATGGGAATATCACGGATGGAATTCTTGGTTTTGGGTGTGTCCAAAAGAACTTCCGTCTTGCGAATGTTGTCTTCAATGACATAAATGCGTTGTATCGTTCTTTTTACGCTTATAATTCCTCTGTCGGTGTCGATGTCTTCCCAAGTGAGAGCGCAAACTTCGCCAATGTGTATGCCAGAACTCAAGCAAATGAAAATCCCTAAATTCCTAAAAGTAAAATGCTCTTGAATGTAGTTCATTATCTTTTTTTGATTGGTTCTACTCAAAACTTCAATGTCGTGTTTTTCTCGTTCTGTCGGGAATTGAATATCAAAGGCTTGATACTCTAACCATTTGTTTTTAGCACCAAATTTGAGTACCATTTTCAGTACAATCAAAATATCTTTAATAGTTTTGTGGCTCAATCCCTGTTCTATTTTTTGAAATACAAATTGTTGCACTTCGGCTTCTTCAATAGTGTATTGATTCCCAAAAACAGGTACTAAATGATTTTCTGTTAAAAGTACATAGGCCGAGAAACTCGATTTTTTTACATACTGCTTTTTGTCTGTTTTCCATAGGTTGATGACTTCTGAAATTTTCTTTTGTTCGTTCATAATTTGATTTTTAAGATTATTAATCTCAAAGGAAATAAATTAAGGATTGCGGATTTTTAATCTTTTCTAATGAGGACGAGGAATCTTTAATCTTAAGGTTCCAAATTTAAGATTTCCTGAATTTTCAGATGAATGGGAAGTGAAGAAATTGGGGGATATTGGAGATGTAAAAATGTGTAGAAGAATCTTTAGTGATGAAACTTCATCTATTGGAGATATACCTTTCTTTAAAATCGGTTCATTTGGTAAAGAAGCTGACGCTTTTATTTCTAAAGAATTATATTTAGATTACAGAAAAAGATTTTCATATCCTAAAAAAGGAGATGTTTTAATTTCCGCAGCTGGAACAGTAGGAAGAACAGTTGTATTTACAGGAGAAGATGCTTATTTTCAAGATTCTAATATTGTTTGGATAGACAATGATAATGCAAATGTCAATAATGATTTTTTGTTCTATATTTTAAAAATCGTGAAATACAATACAGAAGGTGGTACTATTCAACGATTGTACAATAGCATTTTAAAATCAACTAAATTTAATAGTCCTAAAATTTCCGAACAAAATAAAATATACAATTTCCTTAATCTAATCGATGATAGAATTCAAACCCAAAACAAAATAATTGAGGAATTGAAAATACTGAAATCTACGCTAGCACAAAAGCTATTTTCTCAACAGTTACGATTCAAAGGCGATGATGGAAATGATTTTGGTGTTTGGGAAGTAAAGAAGTTGGGTGAATGTTTAGATTATATTCAACCGACAAAATATTTGGTTTCAAGTACAGAGTATGATAATTCATATAAAACGCCAGTTCTCACGGCAGGAAAGACTTTTATTCTTGGTTATACAAATGAAACTAATGGAATATTTGAAAATAATTTACCTGTTATAA
Source organism: Flavobacterium restrictum (assembly GCF_007097245.1). Classification (GTDB taxonomy): domain Bacteria; phylum Bacteroidota; class Bacteroidia; order Flavobacteriales; family Flavobacteriaceae; genus Flavobacterium; species Flavobacterium restrictum. The sequence continues at coordinate 25,306 of NZ_VJZT01000004.1, forward strand.
TATTCGATGATTTCACAACAGCAACACAATTTGTTGATTTTCCTTTTAAAGCAAAATCATCAGCTATGAAAATTTTAACAGCAACAAAAGGAGTTTATATAAAATTCATTTTTGAAGCTATGCAATTTATGAATTATGAAATAGGTGGTCACGAAAGACATTGGATTTCTAAATTTGCACCAATTGAAATCCTCGTTCCTTCTATTGACGAACAAACCAGAATTGCCGATTTCCTTTCTTCTATTGATGAAAAAATTAAAACAGAAAATGAAATTTTAGAACAATACAAAAACCAAAAACAATATTTACTATATAATCTTTTTATATAATTTCCTGCCTTTATCGGCAATAAATAGCTAAATTTGGAGTGTTAATTTATTAATTGTTGCCGATATAGGCAACTTCAAAGAAAAAATGAACTATATTTCAGTAAAGGAATTTGCGAAAAAATGGAATATTCCAGAAAGAACGGTGCGAAACTATTGTGCCAAAGGCAAAATAAAAGGTGCTTTCTTGACGGGAAAAACTTGGAATATTCCGAAAGATGCTGGCTTACCTGAAAAAGAAAACAAGAAAAAATTCAGCAATAATATACTGCTCAATCAACTCAAAGAGCAAAAAGATATGAAGTTGAAAGGTGGAATTTACCACCGTACTCAAATTGATTTGACCTATAATTCTAACCGTATCGAAGGAAGCAAGCTTACCCAAGAACAAACCCGTTTTATTTTTGAGACCAACACCATTGGCATCACCGATGAGAGTGTGAATGTCGATGATATTATTGAAACCAATAACCATTTTCGCTGTATTGATTTGATTATTGAAAAAGCAAATTCTAAACTCACAGAATCGTTTATAAAAGAATTGCATTTTTTGCTAAAATCAGGAACATCAGACAGTCGAAAAGATTGGTTTAATGTTGGCGATTACAAAAAGTTACCAAATGAAGTAGGTGGCAACGAAACCTGTTCGCCTAAAGAAGTTGCTGCAAAAATGAAAAACTTGCTCTTAAATTATCATAATAAAGAACAAAAAACTTTTGAAGATATAATTGATTTTCATCAGAAATTTGAAGTTATTCATCCTTTTCAAGATGGCAATGGTCGTGTGGGAAGATTAATACTATTCAAGGAATGTCTAACTAATAACATTGTTCCGTTTATTATTGATGATGAGTTAAAATTATTCTATTATCGTGGATTACAACAATGGGATGATGTAAAAGAATATTTAATGGATACTTGCCTTTCCGCACAAGATAATTACAAAGCTATTTTAAAATATTTTGAGATTGATTTTGAGTAAATACTATATAAAAAGGTTCTGTAACAAATACTTTTTCTGATTTTTATATTGAATTAATAGTTGTTTTTCTATTTCAATTTTTTCATCTATTTTGGATAAAAAATCTGCAATTTTAGTTTGTTCTTCCAAAGAAGGAATTCCAAAATTTTCATTTTTATAATCTTTGAAATAGATATGCGGAATTGTACTGCCTGTTATATATTTTGTGAAATCAATATTGCTTAACAGGTAAAATAAAAAATGAGTATTTGTATTTACCAATGGTTTAATAATATCCATCGTTCCTAAAACAGAAGATTTTCCTTTGCAATAAAAAAGTCTACCAACACCTGCTCCATCTTTTACAATACTTATGTAATCGCTTTTTTCTTCATAGAAATCAACTTTCTTTAAAACTCCCGATGCACCATAGATAATATATTTACCAAAATTATCTTCTATTTTATTTGCAGAAATATTAGAGGATTTTTTTTCGCAAATTTCTCCCAAATTCTTATTCTTCCATTCGGGAAAATCATTCCCATAATCATCTTTAAATCTCAATTTTTGCTTAAATATCTTATCTCTGAGATTTTGAATTAAGGATTCTAATCGTAGAATTATTTTGTTTTAGGTTTGAATTCTATCATCGATTAGATTAAGGAAATTGTATATTTTATTTTGTTCGGAAATTTTAGGACTATTAAATTTAGTTGATTTTAAAATGCTATTGTACAATCGTTGAATAGTACCACCTTCTGTATTGTATTTCACGATTTTTAAAATATAGAACAAAAAATCATTATTGACATTTGCATTATCATTGTCTATCCAAACAATATTAGAATCTTGAAAATAAGCATCTTCTCCTGTAAATACAACTGTTCTTCCTACTGTTCCAGCTGCGGAAATTAAAACATCTCCTTTTTTAGGATATGAAAATCTTTTTCTGTAATCTAAATATAATTCTTTAGAAATAAAAGCGTCAGCTTCTTTACCAAATGAACCGATTTTAAAGAAAGGTATATCTCCAATAGATGAAGTTTCATCACTAAAGATTCTTCTACACATTTTTACATCTCCAATATCCCCCAATTTCTTCACTTCCCATTCATCTGAAAATTCAGGAAATCTTAAATTTGGAACATTGCTCATACTCTTATATTTTTCTTGCATCTTGGCTATTGTGTTTCTTAATGCTAGACATTAAGGATTTTATTTTTTTTGTATCGTCTTCCTGATGTTAGGAAAATGGCAAATTATTTCTTCTAATTTTATTTGCCCTTTAGTTTTTTGGTGTCATTTTCTAAATGTTGGATAAAATGTTTTTCGGCTTCAGAAAGGTCGTTTAGGGTTTGTTGGTTGTATTTTTCATATTCATTATGTGCTTTATCAATAGCTTGTTGGTGGCTTATAGTGCCGCCGTGTAGTAAAATTTCATTGCCCGAAATTTTTATAAATTCATCTAGCTTTTCTATCCAATTCTTCATATACATTGGCTTGCGATTGAGCGCCTGTATTTCTGCCAACTCCAAATAAGCCGATACAATTCGGTTTAAAATATTCAGTTCTTCAGCGGTTAAATAGTTTTTGGCTATTTCAGCTTCCTGTTTGGTCGGTTTATTGCCTTTAAAATTGGTTAAACCCAGATTGGGTTTGGTAGCATCTATTCTTTTATAAACAATTTCAGCCGCTGTATTTCCGTGGGCTGCCCAGTGCATTTTGTTTTGTATGATTTGAAAAAATAACAAACTGCTTTCTGATTTTGGATCATAATCGATACTTGTAGCATAAATATCAAGCACTTTTCTCCAAAAAACTTTTTCAGACGAACGGATATCTCTGATACGAGACAAAAGTTCTTCAAAATAATTGCCTCCACCTGCTTGTTTCAGCAATTCATCATTCATTGTAAAACCTTTTACAATATATTCTCGTAAACGAGCAGTTGCCCATTGCCGAAACTTTGTTCCTTGCAAACTTTTTACCCTGTAACCTACGGATATGATAACATCCAGGTTATAGATTTTTACGGGTTTGTCTGAATTTGCAATGTGCAAAATTTGCACATTGCTTTTTTCATCAAGCTCATTTTCTTTAAAAATATTAGTAATGTGTTTGGTAATTACGGTTCTGTCTTTACCAAAAAGTATTGCCATTTGAGCTTGTGTAAGCCAAACAGTTTCATTTTCGAGTCGGGTTTGAATCTTTACCGAACCATCTTCTGAATTATAAATAATGATTTCACTTTTACTCATAATTCACTTTTTAAATCACCAATCCTAATTCTTTGAAATACACTTCAATTTGAACATCTAAATCGGCTCGTTTGGCTTCCAATTCTTTTATGCCACTCATTACGGCTTGAATATCAATTTCTTCCTGTTCTTCAAAAGTATCGACATATCTTGGAATATTTAGGTTGTAATCGTTGTTGGCAATTTCCTGTAAGGTGGCTTTGTAACTGTATTTTTCGATGACGGTTCTGTCACGATAGGTTTGCACAATTTTATCAATATGCTCATCACGAAGCATATTCTGGCTTTTTACCTTTTCGAATCCTTTGCTGGCATCAATAAATAGAATATCATCGGGTGTTTCCCTGCATTTTTTGAATACCAAAATACAAGTAGGAATTCCTGTGCCGTAAAAGATATTGGCTGGTAAACCAATCACGGCATCAAGATAATTTTTTTGTTCAATCAGATATTTTCGAATGTGCAATTCGGCTCCTCCACGAAACAAAACGCCGTGTGGCAAAACAATTGCCATAATACCATTTTCTGCCAATTGGTAAATCATGTGTTGTACGAAAGTAAAATCGGCTTTGCTACTGGGAGCTAATTTTCCATATTGACTAAAACGATCATCGGATGTGAATAGGGGATTGGCACTCCATTGTGCCGAAAATGGCGGATTGGCAACGATGGCTTCAAAACGCAAATCCAAATGTTGTGGATGCTCAATGGTATCTTCTTGCTTAATGTCAAATTTTAGGAAATGCACTCCGTGTAAAATCATATTCATTCGGGCAAGATTGTACGTGGTACGATTCATTTCTTGACCGTAAAAGTTGTTGACATCATCTACCTCTTTTGCCACACGAAGTAGTAAAGAGCCCGAGCCACAAGTAGGATCATAAACCGATTTTAGTCTGGTTTTTCCTGTGGTAACAATTTTAGCCAATATTTTACTAACTTCTTGCGGAGTGTAAAATTCGCCCGCTTTTTTTCCTGCTCCACTGGCAAATTGTCCAATCAAATATTCGTAAGCATCGCCCAAGACATCCAATTCGGTATCGCCTAACTTGAAATCGATTTGGTCAAGGTGCATCAACACTTTTGCGATAATTGCGTTTCGTGCTTCGGCAGTTTTTCCAAGATTGTTACTGTTTAAATCCATATCCGAGAAAAGGTCTTCAAAATCCTCTTCACTTTGTGTACCCATGGTACTCAACTGGATATTGGTTAGAATTTTTTGTAAATCTTCAAGGATAAAAGTATTGGTATCGCTATTGCCTCGTTTGGCAACTTCACTGAACAATTCAGAAGGTTTCAAGAAATAACCCAAAGTTTGCAATGAAGCTTCCTTGATGGCTTCTATATATTGTTGTCCGTCTTCGGTATTTTCTTGTATATCTCTAAATTGTATTTTGTCTTGTTGTAAAATAGTGTTGGCATAAATCTCCATTTTTTCAGCGAGATATTTATAAAAAATAAATCCTAAAATGTAATCACGAAACTCATCTGCATTCATTTTTCCTCTTAAGGTGTTTGCAATATTCCAAAGTTGTTGTTCGAGTTGTTTCTTTTGGTCTTCTGACATTTTGTATAAATTAGGCTTAAAATTGAGGATTTATAATCTTTTAAAATTGACTAAAAGTAATCCTTTTCGGTTGTATAATATACCTTGATACTGAAATATTTTTGAAGGATTTGTTTTTTGTATTTCTAAAAAGATACTACTCTATAATGAGTTTTTTAAAACAAAAAAAATCCCTTGACAAAGTATCAAGGGATTAAAAAAAAATATTTTAAAAAGACTACAAGCCTGGCAAATCACCTGTACCTTTAGTGGGTAAATTGGTAAAACCCATCAGGTATAAATCGACTTCTCTTGCCGCTTCACGTCCTTCAGAGATTGCCCAAACGATTAAAGATTGTCCTCTTCTCATGTCGCCAGCAGTAAATATATGTGGTACATTCGTTTGATAATTGGTCGCTTTATAATTGCTTCTAAAGTCGGTTTCTAATCCTAATTGGTCGCTTAACGTTTTTTCAGGCCCTGTAAATCCAAGTGCTAATAAAGCCAAATCACAAGGCCATATTTTCTCTGAACCTTCTTTTTCTATCAACTCTGGTCTTTGACCTGGTGTCATTTTCCAAGCCACTTCAACGGTTTTTAATCCTACTAGTTCCCCTTTTTCGTTGGCAAGGAATTCTTTGGTGTTAATCAACCAGTTTCTGTTGCAGCCTTCTTCGTGTGAAGAAGAAGTCTTCAATTGCAATGGCCAGAAAGGCCATGGTGTGGTTTTGCTACGCCCAACTGGTGGTTTTGGCATAATTTCAAAATTAGTCACTGATTTTGCTCCGTGTCTATTTGATGTTCCTACACAATCCGATCCAGTATCTCCACCACCTATTACGATGACGTCTTTTCCAGTAGCCATTACTTGATCCGCAATGGTTTCTCCGTACAACGCTTTGGTTTGTTGTGACAAAAAGTCCATGGCTTGAACAACACCTTTGCTATCGGCACCTTTGGTAGGCAAACCTCTTCTTTCGGTCGCTCCACCGCATAATACGATAGAATCAAAAGAATTCAACTCTTCTACACTATAATTAACCCCTACGTTTACATTGGTTTTGAAAATAACACCTTCAGCTTCTAAAACTTTTACACGTCTGTCGATAATTCCTTTTTCTAATTTGAAATTTGGAATTCCGTAACGTAATAATCCACCAATAGCGTTATCTCTTTCAAAAACAGTAACGGTATGACCTGCGCGATTCAATTGTTGAGCAGCGGCAAGTCCAGCAGGGCCAGAGCCAATAACGGCAACCGTTTTTCCTGTTCTTACTTCTGGGGTTTGTGGTTTGATCCAGCCTTCGGCAAAACCTCTCTCGATAATATTTTTTTCAATATTTTCGATAGCAACTGGTTCGCTGATGATGCCCAACACACATGATTTTTCGCAAGGAGCAGGACATAAACGACCTGTGAATTCCGGAAAATTGTTTGTAGATTGTAGAATCTTCAAGGCACTTTCCCATTCTTCTTGGTGCACCATGTCATTAAAATCAGGAATTAAATTTCCTAACGGACAGGAGCTATGACAAAAAGGAATACCACAATCCATACATCTAGAACCTTGTTCTTTGATTTTGTCTTTGGTTAATGGAACTGTAAATTCATTATAATTCGACACTCTTTCTAGAACAGCAACGTTACTTTCGTCGGCTCTATTATATTCTTTAAATCCACCTATTTTACCCATGATTTTTTTATTAAATTTCAAATTTCAATTTGACTATTCCTTTTCTTAATTGCCATTGAAATTGTTATTTTACAAAGCTATTAATTCTTCAACTTGCTTTTCATTTGCCAATCTTTGCAATGCTTTTTTGTAATCTGTTGGCATCACTTTAATGAAATGTTTGCTTTCATTTTCCCAATCAGTCAAAATTCTTTTGGCTAAAGGGCTATTGGTATACATGGAATGATTTCTAATTAAACGTCTTAATTTAGTCAAATCTTCCTCTTCTAATGTTTCTAATGCTACCATTTCCATGTTGCACAAACCGTTTTCAAATTTCTTTTTGGCATCATACACATACGCAACACCACCACTCATACCTGCAGCGAAGTTTCGACCTGTTTTACCTAGAACTACTACCGTTCCTCCAGTCATGTACTCACAACCGTGGTCTCCAATTCCTTCTACAACTGCTGTTGCACCAGAATTTCGTACCGCAAAACGCTCTCCAGCCATACCGTTAATGTAAGCCTCTCCAGTAATTGCGCCATAAAGGGCCACGTTTCCTATGATAATGTTGTCTTCTGGACTAAAGGTAGCAGTAGGAGGGACTTTGATAATTAATTTCCCACCTGAAAGTCCTTTTCCTAAATAGTCATTACAGTTTCCGTGAATTTTAAACGACAATCCATTAGTAGCAAATGCTCCAAAACTTTGTCCCGCTGAACCTGTAAAGTCAACAAGAATAGTGTCTTCTGGTAATCCTTGTGCTCCGTAAATTTTTGAAATCTCATTACTCAAAATCGCACCTACGGAACGATCTGTGTTTTTGATATCAAAAGTAACTCTTGTTTTTTCTTTTCTATAAATAGATGGAATAGCCGCTTTGATGATGGCAAAATCCAATACGTTTTCTAATGCGTGATCTTGCGTTGTTGTATTGTGATTAGGAACTGTTTTGGCTTTTTCTGGTTTGTATAATATCATTGACAAATCCAATCCACTCGCTTTATAATGTTTGATTGCTTTGTTGACATTCAGTTTTTGTGATTGTCCCACCATTTCTTTTAAGGTTCTAAAACCAAGTTGAGCCATAATTTCTCTTAACTCTTCGGCGATAAAATACATAAAATTGATAATGTGTTCTGGCGTTCCTTTGAAATTTTTTCTTAATTCAGGATCTTGTGTAGCAATACCTACGGGGCAGGTATTCAAGTGACACGCACGCATCATGATACAACCAGATGCAACTAGCGGTGCAGTGGCAAAACCAAATTCCTCGGCTCCAAGCAAGGCAGCAATAGCTACGTCACGACCTGTTTTTAATTGACCGTCACATTCTAGAACCACACGACTTCTTAAATCATTTAAGATTAACGTTTGTTGTGCTTCGGCAAGACCCAATTCCCAAGGAATACCTGTATGTTGTAGCGAAGTTAAAGGTGCAGCACCTGTTCCTCCATCGTATCCAGAAATCAAAATCACATCGGCTTTTGCTTTGGCAACACCAGCAGCAATAGTACCAACTCCCACTTCCGAAACTAATTTTACATTCACTCTTGCTTCACGATTGGCATTTTTTAAATCAAAAATCAATTGTGATAAATCCTCAATAGAATAAATATCGTGGTGAGGTGGTGGTGAAATAAGTCCTACATAAGGGGTAGAATTTCTTGTTTCGGCAATCCAAGGCACTACTTTTTCGCCTGGTAATTGTCCACCTTCTCCTGGTTTTGCACCTTGAGCCATTTTTATTTGAATCTCTTTGGCATTGGTCAAATAATTGATCGAAACTCCAAATCGTCCAGAGGCTACTTGCTTGATGGCACTATTTCTAGAATCCCCATTCAATTCTTTTTGAAAACGTTTTGGATCTTCTCCTCCTTCTCCAGAGTTACTTTTTCCACCAATTCTGTTCATGGCAATCGCAAGATTCTCATGCGCTTCTGAACTGATTGAACCATAAGACATGGCACCCGTTTTGAATTTTTTTACAATTTCGGTCCAAGGTTCTACTTCATCAATTGAAATTGGATCCAAGTTGTTGAATTCAAACAAACCTCTAATAGTCATTAAGTTTTCACTTTGATCGTTGACCATTTTGGAGTATTCCTTATAGCTTTCTGGGCTGTTCAATCGAACGGCTTGTTGCAGTTTTGAAATAGTCGTTGGATTAAACATGTGTTTTTCACCGTTTCGTCTCCATCTGTAAATTCCGCCTATTTCTAGTGGCAATAAGTTTGCAATTTCCGATTTTGGAAACGCGTTTTGGTATCTTTTCTTAACTTCTCTTTCAATTTCCATTAGTCCAATACCTTCAATTCTAGAAGGCGTGTATGGAAAATATTTAGAGGTGAATGTTTTATTTAAACCTAAAATCTCAAAAATTTGTGCCGCCCTATACGAATGTAACGTAGAGATACCAATTTTGTTCATGATTTTCAGAATCCCTTTTGCAATCGCTTTGTTGTAATTACCAATAGCATAATCTGCTTTTACACCAGTAATAAAACCTTGATTTACTTGGTCGTGAATAATCTCATTGACCATATACGGGTTGATAGCACTCGCTCCGTAACCAAATAATAATGCAAAATGGTGTGGCTCACGTGGCTCTGCCGATTCGATTATGATTCCAAATTTTGAACGAACTTTTAGAATGTTCAAAGAATGATGAATATAGGAGGTAGCTAACAACATTGGGATTGGCGCCATTTCTTCGCTCACTCCTCTATCAGAAAGAATCACAATATTGCATCCTTCAGAAACTGCTTTGAAGGTAGCTTGTACACATTTTTCTAAAGCGCGTTCCAATCCGTTTACTCCTTTTTCTATTTTATATAAAGTAGAAATAGTTACGGACTTGAAATCGGCGTGATCGATATGTCTTATTTTATCCAAATCCTCATTAGAAATAACCGGATTTTGAATTTTTATTTTCTTACAATGTTGATCAGTAATGTCAAAAACGTTGTGGTCACCACCAATTGCCAAACTAGTATCGGTAATTATTTCTTCCCGAATACCATCCAAAGGCGGATTGGTCACTTGAGCAAATAATTGTTTGAAATAGTTATACAACAGTTGCGGTTGGTCTGACAATACAGCAAGAGGCGTATCGTTACCCATTGAACTCAAGGCTTCGTTTCCTTGTGCTCCCATTGGGTTGATGATCGTTTTTAAATCTTCTATAGTGTAACCAAACAAACGTTGTCTGGTTTCAAAATCAATTTTTTCAGTTGGAATTTGATTATTGGTATACGGGATTTTGGCTAATTGCAACAAATTGTTGTCCAACCATTCTCTGTAAGGACGTTTAGTTACGATAGCGTGTTTTATTTCGTCATCTTCAATAATACGTCCTTCATTCATATCAACAAGGAACATTTTCCCTGGTTCTAATCTTCCGTGTTGTATTACATCTTCTGGCTTAACGTCAAGAACACCAATTTCTGACGACATGATTACAAAACCGCTTTTGGTCAACGTATAACGCGATGGACGCAATCCGTTTCTATCTAACAAGGCACCAATAACGTTTCCATCAGTAAAAGGAATCGAAGCTGGACCATCCCAAGGTTCCATGATACAAGCATTGTATTCGTAGAACGCTTTCTTTTCGTCCGACATCGTTTGGTGTTTTTCCCAAGCTTCTGGAACCACCATCATCATCACTTCTGGAAGTGAACGACCAGTCATTAATAACAACTCCACCACCATATCCATAGAAGCAGAATCTGATTTTCCTTCTAAAATGATTGGGAATAATTTTTTTAAGTCGTCACCAAAAACATCACTTTTCATCAATTCCTCACGAGCACGCATTCTGCTTACGTTTCCTCTCAAAGTATTGATTTCACCATTGTGACACATGTATCTAAACGGTTGTGCCAAATCCCAAGACGGGAATGTATTGGTAGAGAAACGTTGGTGAACCAAAGCTAATCTGGTGACCAAATCGCTATCTAATAAATCAGTATAGTAACGGCTGATGTCTTCTGGCATCAACAATCCTTTGTATATTATAGTAGTAGTAGAACAACTTGAAAAGTAAAACATGTGACTTTCGGAAGTTCTTGAGTTGCGAATCGTGTGTTCGGCAATTTTTCGAGCCAAGAATAATTTGGCATTGAATTGTTGTTCGGTAATATCCAAACCATTTTTGCCCACAAATACTTGTTTAACCGTTGGTTCTTTTTCGGCAGCAATTTGACCTAAATTAGAAACATCAACAGGAACATCTCTCCATCCTAAAACGGCAAGATTTTGATCTTTTATCGCTTTTTCAAAAGTAGTTTTACAAAAAGTGACTTGATTTTGACTTTTTGGCATAAAAGCCATCCCAACTGCATATTCTCTCGCTTCAGGTATTTCGAAATCACATACTTTCTTAAAAAAAGCATGGGGAATATCAAATAAAATTCCGGCACCATCTCCAGTTCTACCATCCGAGCTTACTGCTCCTCTATGTTCTAACTTTATAAGGATATCTAGAGCCTTGTGAATGATGTCGTTCGACTTGATTCCATTCAAATTACATATAAATCCTGCGCCACAGTTGTCGTGTTCAAATTCGGGCAAATAAAGACCTTGTTCTTTAACTCTCATGCTGATAATTTTTTTACAAAATTAAAGATTTCATAACATATAACGAATGGAAATGACTTTTAAGCCCCATTTTTGCTATAAAAGTAAAATAAGCTTAAATAAATGATAATAATCTCAATTAAGTAGGTTTGAATTGTAAAATCAATAATAAAATCAAAAATTAAGTCCTAGCAAAAGTGGTTTTTGTACTATTTATTCTGTTATAAGTTTGGGTTTGAAATTTATAACAAAATTTTATAGATTCTTTATATTTTTTCTTTAAAACAGTACTTTGAAGCTCATTTTATATAATAGTTTTGCGTTGTCATTAAATTTCAAAAAAAAAATACAGTTCCGTTTAATTTTGCTATTTTTGTGCCACTTTTATTCTGAAATAAATTCAGAAACCAGACAAATTCTTTTATTATGAACATACACGAATATCAAGGAAAAGAGATTCTAGCTAGCTATGGCGTTCGCATTCAACGCGGCATTGTAGCTAATAGTCCAGTAGAAGCAGTAGCCGCTGCAAAACAATTAACTACTGAAACAGGTACCAGCTGGTACGTTGTGAAAGCACAAGTACACGCCGGTGGTCGTGGAAAAGGTGGTGGTGTGAAATTAGCCAAAAACTTGCAACAAGTAGAGGAAATTTCAGAACAAATTATTGGTATGCAATTGATTACGCCTCAAACATCTGCAGAGGGTAAAAAAGTACATAAAGTTTTAATCGCCGAGGATGTGTATTATCCAGGTGAAAGCGAAACTTCAGAATTTTATGTTTCTGTCCTTTTAAATAGAGGTACAGGACGAAATATGATCATGTATTCTACCGAAGGTGGTATGGATATCGAAGAAGTGGCGGAACATACACCTCATTTAATTTTTACCGAAGAAGTAGATCCTTCAGTAGGATTACAAGGTTTTCAAGCTAGACGAATTGCCTTTAATTTAGGTCTTTCCGGAAATGCTTTCAAAGAAATGGTGAAATTTATTGATTCATTATACAATGCGTATATTGGTTCAGATGCTTCCATGTTTGAAATCAACCCCGTTTTGAAAACATCTGACAATAAAATTTTGGCAGTTGATGCCAAAGTAAATATCGATGATAATGCGTTGTACAGACAAAAGAAATATGCTGATATGCGTGACATTCGTGAGGAAAATCCAATCGAAGTAGAAGCAAAAGAAGTAGGATTGAACTACGTAGATCTTGACGGAAGTGTAGGATGTATGGTAAATGGTGCAGGTCTAGCCATGGCAACTATGGATTTAATTAAATATGCTGGTTTTGAACCTGCAAATTTCCTAGACGTAGGTGGAACTGCCGATGCAAAACGTGTAGAAACGGCTTTCCGTATTATCTTAAAAGATCCAAACGTAAAAGCAATTTTGATCAATATTTTTGGAGGAATCGTTCGTTGTGACCGTGTGGCACAAGGAGTTGTTGATGCTTATAAAAACATGGGTGACGCTATAAAAGTGCCAATCATTGTTCGTTTACAAGGAACTAATGCTGTTGAAGCAAAACAAATTATTGAAAATTCTGGGATGCCAATTTTATCAGCTACAGAATTCCAAGAAGCTGCTGACCAAGTAAAAGTGGCACTTTCTTAATTAGAAAAATAATATATTCAAAAATCCTGTTCGCTCTAGTGAACAGGATTTTTTGTTTTTAGGAATTATATCGAATACCTTTACCTCAAACAATTGCTGTTTTTTTTTGAACATTAGCATCCTTTCAAGACATGAAACTTCAAATACAACATAATTTTATATCCCAATTACCCGCTGATCCTATCGAAATCAATATACCGAGACAGGTGGAGCAAGCTTGTTTTTCTTACGTAGAACCCAAACAGCCTTCCAATCCTTCTTTGATGCATGCTTCGAAGGAAGTAGCTGCATTAATAGGACTTGAGCAAGACGCTATTTTTTCAGCCGATTTTTTGACTATTTTTTCGGGAAAAAAGGTGTATCCGGGCACGAAGCCTTTTGCATTAGCGTATGCGGGACATCAATTTGGGAATTGGGCGGGACAACTCGGCGATGGACGTGCGATTAATTTAACCGAAGTTACTCATAATAACCAATCCTATATTTTACAACTAAAAGGTGCAGGCTCAACACCCTATTCTCGAACTGCTGATGGTTTTGCCGTTTTGCGTTCTTCGATCAGGGAGCATTTGTGTGCCGAAGCCATGCATTATCTGGGGATTCCTACCACTCGGTCGCTCTCGCTTATCCTTTCTGGTGATCCCGTTTTACGTGATGTTTTGTATAATGGTAATCCTGCTTACGAAAAAGGGGCAATTGTATGCAGAGTTGCGCCATCGTTTATTCGTTTTGGCAGTTTCGAATTGTTTGCTTCACGCAATGACGATGCCAATCTCAAGTTATTGGCTGATTTTTCTATCAAACATCATTTTCAGCATATAACCGCAACAGGAACAGCAAAATACCTAGCTTTCTTTGAAGAAGTAACCCAAACAACTCTCGAAATGATTCTCCATTGGCAACGAGTAGGCTTTGTTCATGGCGTAATGAATACGGATAATATGTCTATTCACGGCATCACCATTGACTATGGTCCCTACGGCTGGCTGGAGGATTACAATCCTGACTGGACACCCAATACTACTGATAATCAATACAAAAGATACCGTTTTGGGAACCAACCTGAAATGGCACTTTGGAATTTATACCAATTGGCAAATGCATTGTACCCACTGATAAACGATGCCAAACCACTCGAAGCAATTCTAAATGCGTTTAGCACCCGTTATGAAAAAAAGTATTTGTTGATGATGCAGGAAAAATTGGGTTTGCATATCCCAAAAGAATCAGATGCGATTCTAATACAAAACCTAACGCAACTGCTGCCAGTTGTAGAAACAGATATGACGATTTTCTTTCGGAATTTAGCCAATGTAACCAAGGACGATGCAGCAGCTACCGCTTTCGACAAAATAAAATACGCCTTTTATAACGAAGAGATCAACGAAACGGTCTTGAAAAACTGGCACGATTGGCTCGCAACCTATTGCCTTCGACTTCAAGAAGAATCGCTATTGGATACCGAAAGAAAAGCAGTAATGAATGCTGTAAATCCCAAATATGTTTTACGCAATTATATGGCGCAACTCTGTATTGATGACGCTGACAAAGGCGATTACGCTCTACTGAACGCCCTTTTTGAAATGCTTAAAAATCCCTACGCAGAGCAGCCCAATTATGAAAAATGGTTTGCCAAAAGACCCGATTGGGCAAGAAATAAAGTAGGTTGCTCAATGTTAAGTTGCAGCTCTTAAGACTTGTTTTAAACTAAAAAATCCTGAAAATATTCAGGATTTTTTGATATTAGGTTAATTTTTTATTTTTTATTTTTCCCGAAATTAAACTTTACTTTTTCGACAACTTGTATTTTATTATTTCCTTTTGGGAACTCTTTTTTTGAGATTTTCTTTGCAGCAGGTTTTGATTTTGAAGGACTTTCGTCGCCTCTTGATCGTTCTTCGTCTTTGGGTTTTGGCTTGAACTCTGCTCTTTTAGCATCGCCATCTTTTACCGGGATTTCGGCTTTATGTTTGGCTAAAACGGCGTTTGGATTTTTTGGGTTTTCTTTGGTTCCACGCAAGTGAATAACCAATCCATTAAGGAAATTTCGCAATACTTGATCGCCACATTCCATATAATTTTCATGCTTTTCGTCTCTAAAAAAAGCACCCAATTCTGATTTTGTGATTCTAAAATCTACTAATTCTAAAATTTCAACTATTTGGTCATCACGCAACATGAGTGCTACACGAAGTTTTTTGAAAATATCGTTATTTGTCATTTTATTTATTTTTTTACAAAGGTAAGACTAAAAAGCAATTGGTACACGTTTTTAGATTTAGAATTGGTTGTTCTTTAGCGGATTTGGATTTTTTTAAAACCATTAGAGTAGTTTTACGCCTGTTCCGTTTTCGGTAGCGTACCTGATTTTACCATAATCTATGGTGATTCCGCTAGCAATATCTTGCGCTAATAGCAGCGAACCGTCCATATCCACATAATCCAATTGAGGCAGCAAATGTGCAATTGCCGAAATCCCAACGGTAGATTCTGTCATGCAGCCCACCATGGTTTTTAGCCCTAATTTCTTGGCTTCTTCAATCATTCGTTTGGCGGGAGTTAGTCCGCCACATTTGGCTAATTTGATGTTTACACCATGAAAACACGGATGGCATTTGGCTACATCGGTTTCGATAATACAACTTTCATCGGCAATGATAGGCAATACCGAATGTTTAAAAACTTCGGCATGAGCGTGCCAATCATCTGCTTTTAGGGGTTGCTCTAGGAATTCGACACCCAGTTTTTGGAGCGCAATAGCATTTGTAATGGTTTCATCAACATTCCAACCGCAATTGGCATCGATTCTAAAAATGGCGTTTGTATGTTTTCGCAATTCGGTAACAATGGCAATATCTTGGGGCGTTCCTAATTTTATTTTATAAATAGGCCACGGCAATTCTTTCATTTTTTCGACCATTTTTTCGACAGAAGCAATACCAATCGTATAATCGGTTACTGGATTATTTTGAGGGTTATACTGCCACAATTCGTATAGTTTTTTTCCTTTTTTACGAGCATATAAATCGTTGTAAGCAATGTCTAATGCACACAAGGCGAATGTATTTTCTTTTAAATAAGGGTGTATTTTTAACCAAAAAACTGCTGGCGTTTCATCAGTAATAGTTTCAATTAGAGTCCTAATTTTTTCTAAATCCTGCACCATCATGGGCACAGTTATGTGGTAATACGGATTGGATGTTGCTTCCCCAAAGCCCGAAAAGCCATCACTTTGTAGCTCCACAATCAACGAAGGTTGTACATCTATTGATTTTCTTGAAATGGTAAACGTATGCTTGAGTTTAAGATTATAGGTTCGTATGATGAGTTGCATGCTAATTTATTTTAGGTTCAAAAAAAGTATAATTAAGTTTGTTCCATCACTTCATTCATAGTAAAAACATTCCGTTAATATCCCAACCATAAAATTGCTTTTACAAATCCGTCACGCCAGAGTTTTTCGTTGTGCTGTCCCCCTTTTACAATTACTTTTCGGTTTAAATTGAGGCAGTAACAGCGTTTGGTATTTATGAGGTATTCCATTTTGTTGAGATCACGAACCATATCTTCATCCCCTTCGGAATCTCCGCAAAGGAAATAATACTTGGTTTGCATTTTTTTAGTGTTTTCCGCCAATTCAAAAATAGCATTCCGATTAATCCAAAAAGAAGGCGAAAACACACCCGCTTTACCAAAAACAGCAGGATATTGGAGCGTTGCATAAAAAGACGTCAACCCGCCTAGGGAACTTCCCATAATGCCCGTATGTTTCTTGTCAGGTTTAGTTCTATACGTGGCGTCAATTTGCGGTTTTAGGGTATTGACAATGAAATCCAAATACAAATCGCCTTTTCCGCCGCCGTATTTTTCGTTTTTAAAAGGTGTTAATTCAGCCAATCTATTTTCGTTACCATGTTCAATCCCCACAATAATAACTTGTGCTTTCAAACTGTCTAATTTTTCATCGATATTCCATTCGCCTACAAAAGAAGTTTTGGCATCAAACAAGTTTTGGGCATCGTGCATGTAAATTACAGGATATTTTTTGGTCGTTTTAGCATAATCTAAAGGCAAATACAACCATATTTTTTTGGCAGTACCCAGTTGTGGAGCAGCAATTGTAAAAGTGGATACTTGCTTGGAAGCAGTACTTTCTTGCGCTATGCAAATGGGAATTGTTGCCCAAAAAAGAAAAAAAAGTAACAATGGTCGAATCATGGGTTGGCTTTTTGTATTTTAACTTTAAAAACGATATTTTAGCTAAAAATAATAAATTGATGAATAGCTTTGAAGAAAAAAGAAGTTTACTTTTAGAAATGATCGCTTTCTCTACCGTTGATGGGAGGTTGCATGGGAGAGAATACCAGTTTTTAAAAATTGTCGCTACCGAATTAGGAATCGAAAAAGCGGTTTTCAATGATTTATTTCATCAAGAATTGCCTATTTTGAACATAAAATCCGAATTTCAACGTATTCAACAGTTCTATAGATTGGCCTTGTTAATGTATTGCGATGGCGTTTTGCACGCCAAAGAAGCAGTTGCTATTTCTCAAATTGCCATTGATATGGGACTAAATCCTGTTGCCACAAAGCGGGTACTGCAAATGATGAAAGAAGCACCAAACGCTATGGTGGATCCCAAGATTTTGTTACACGTTTTTCAAGAGCAACACAATTAATACCTTTTACAGATTAGCCTTTCCGTTTCCAAAAACGGATATGCTGACCTCTTGAACACAAAAATGAAATTTATGGGGCTCAAAAATAGGTTAAAACTATGTGCTTGGCTATATTTCGTTTTTCTGTATCTAAAACTTTTTTAACCACAAATTGCACCAATTTCCAACAATTAATTGGTGCAATTTGGGTTTAAAATTAAGCTTTCAATAAGTCTCCCAAACCAAATCTATGGACTTTGATTCCATACTGATTTGGTTAAAATCAGATTAGTTTTTTATTGATTTCGGTATGTGTTTTTAGTTAACCAAAAACAAGGCGTTGCTAAACAATAAAATTCCGTTTTCCCAAAAGCATCTAAATAAAGGGTTATCAACCATATAAATTAACTTTCCGTCTCCTTTACTATCAACGGCAAAACTTACGGTTTCATTTAATTTTTTCTTGATTTCATGTCCAACAAAACCATAACTTTTGAAATTTTTGGGTACATAAACTACATTGGAAGCATTTTTGAGAAGCGAATAATGCCTATCATCTGTTTTTAAACTAAAGTAAGTATCCCCTAGACCAAAAGCCATAGGATGGGATTTATCAAGAATGTTCTCTATAATAGCTCCAGGAATTGAAGCCGAAATGGCGCGTCGCTCTTCGTTTCCATAATCCAAAAATCGTGCTTTTAGCTCTAAATCAGCGGCATCTTTTTCGGCTTTTACTTTTTCGTCATCACTGGCATACGAATTCAACGCAAATCCTTCTTTTCCTTCAAAAAGACTCAAAGCACCGTTCATGGCTATAATTTTACCTCCATTTTTTACCCATTCGGAAAGTTCTTTTTGCTCGGCTTCCGTAAAATCGTAATACCCATCGGCCAAAATTAGCGTGTTGTATTCGTGAAGTTTAATTCGTTTAAATTTATCTACATCAACTATGCTTACTGGATATCCCAATATTTGATCCAGATAAAACCAAACCGAACCAAACTCTGTAGATCCAACTCCTTTTCCTGAAAACAAAATAATTTTGGGTGCTGGCAATAACACAAAATTTTCGCCTCCTAAATCTTTAGAATTTGCCGAAAAACCAGTAGTTATTACCGTATAATCAGATTTTATTTTGATAATAGCACTAACTGTTTTTTCGAAATCAACAATTTTTGGATTATCACCTTTGGTAACAATTAAACTTCCCGGCGCAATAGTCGTACTCCCAAAAATAGCTTCCTTCATGGCAGATCGCACTTTGATATTATTTTGATGCAACTGCGATAAAACTTGAGCAGAGGTTCTATTGTTCCAAGGAATATGAAAAGCGTAGACCGTTGCTGGAACGTTTACTTCAGGAATAGCAATTGCGGATTTTGTTTTAATTCCAATGCTATTTTTTACAGCATATCCTTTAACTCCATAAGCCAGTGGTAGTGTCCAAGCGGTAATATCGTAGGATAAGCTATCATTTAATTTCTGATTTGGTTCCAAAAGCACTTGGGTCATAACAGCTCTTGGTTGGTCGACTTTTATAATTAAATCATTAGGTTCTATAGCAAAAGGATGCTCTTTTTGGGTTTGATAATCGTAACCAAAAGCATTTTGTTTGGCATCGGCGTAGCTGTATTCGATTCCGTTTTTTTGTAATAATTGCGTCATTTGATCCAACTTTGGATTGCTTTTCATGACATAAGTAGCGTATTTTCCTTTGGTATTTTTTCTAAAATCAGTCATGAAACTTCTAAATCCTTTAAGCAATTGCTCGGATTGCGAAGCGGCAGTTTCTACAACCGTCAAAACCGTTGTGGCATGATGCGTCAAGCGATCTTTGATGGTTAAATTAGTCCCATTCGACATTGTAATTTCGCGTCCCGCCCCAATACCTCCTTGCTCTAATGTCATGCCAACAGCCCCATTATAAGTAGGATATGTATCGCCATAACTAGGGTAAAACAAATCGTAGCGTTCTCTAGTATTGTACATCCAATTTTCCTTGTCAAACTTGGCGGAAATATTTTTGCCTAAAAGGGTATGGAAATCTCTTTGGTATTTTTCTATAAACTCATGCAAAGGCTCCGCTGAAGGAGGAAAAAAATAAGGAGAATTATACCCCATTTCATGCACATCGGTATGTACTTGTGGCATCCATTGGTTGTATAATGCAATGCGTTGTTGGGTTTCGGTTTGAGTTTGCCACGCCCAATCTCTGTTTAAATCAAAAATATAATGATTGTAACGCCCGCCCGGCCACACCTCCATATGCTCCCTATCAGTCAATCCTGGATGGGTATTCTTGCCTGAAATTTCTCTTAACCAATTTCCATATCGAGAATAGCCATCTGGATTAATGCAAGGATCCAAAATTACAATCGTATTTTTAAGCCATTCTTTAGTGGTAACATTCGAGGGATTAACTAGCTCATAGGCAACCGTCATAGCACTTTCGGTACCTGCGAATTCGTTTCCATGAACATTAAAACTCAACCAAACAATTACTTTATCTCCAGTAGTTTGCGTTTTCTGACTCGACATACCAATAGCTGCTAGATTATTAGTTCTAATTTGCTCTAAATGGGCTAAATTTTCTGGAGTCGAAATGAAGTACACATTCAAATCCCGTTGTTCATTGGTTTGCCCGTATTTTTGTTTTTTTATAAAAGTCGATTGCTCGGTAAGTTGCTTAAAATAAGCTTCCACTTGATGGTAATGGGTGATTTGTTTTCCGTAATTTGGCAAAAATTCCGAAGGACTTTGTACTTGTGAATAGTTCGAACTTAAGAAAGTAAAGAAGAGAAAGAAGGCAAAAATTATTTTTTTCATACGAGAAGGAATTACTATTATTACAAAATTCATGACAATTAAAAGAGAGAACTAAAAAAAACAAATATATCATAAAATGTTATAAATTAACCCTATTCCTAGCGATTTAGTCTAAAAAAAGGGATTTTTGAATTTAGTACAACTAGCAGCACCATAAAATGGGAACTCACAAAAAAAAGCTTCTTTTATTCCTAATTTATAGGTATTTTATTAAATTTGATTAGAAAACAAGACCATTTTGTGTTTTTAAACCCTAACGATTGCCTCTAAAAAACGAAAACAATGGGAAAATCCAAATCATCCGAAGACAAGAATTCTAAAAACGAAAAATCAATTCCTGATTTTCATCTTTTCAAAACCTTGAGTAAAAGTGAAAAAATGAAGAAAACCAAAGATTTTTCGAAGCAATTTCGTGTTATGGAATCTAAAAATTTTGCTTTAAAAAACTACGATACTTCCGCCTCATTTGATATCGATCCCGAAAACAAAATGCTTCTTGCTGAAACCTTGCAATTGGGAGTCGAAGCCTTATCTGGCATGCAAGATATTTTGTATGCACAGGATAAATGGTCGGTACTTTTAATTTTTCAGGCCATGGATGCCGCTGGAAAAGATGGTGCTATTAAGCATGTGATGTCAGGTGTAAATCCGCAAGGTTGTCAAGTTTCGTCCTTCAAAGCGCCGAGTCCAGAGGAAATAGACCACGATTTTTTGTGGCGTTGCCAAAAACATTTGCCAGAACGAGGTAGGATTGGTATTTTTAATCGTTCCTATTATGAGGAAGTTTTGGTGGTGCGCGTGCACCAACAAATTTTGCTAGGACAAAAACTCCCCGAAGAATTGATAACCAAAAATATTTGGGAAGAACGTTTTGAAGACATTCGGAATTTTGAAAAATACCTGCATCGCAATGGCACTATTGTGTTGAAATTTTTCTTAAATGTTTCCAAAGAGGAACAAAAAAAACGCTTTATAGAACGAATTGAAAATCCAGATAAAAACTGGAAATTTAGTGCCGCTGATGCCAAAGAACGCGGTTATTGGGACGATTATATGGCTGCTTATGAAAATTTAATTCAAAATACAGCTACCAAAAACGCACCTTGGTATGTGGTTCCAGCCGATAATAAATCGTATGCACGAATTGTAATTGCCTCGGCGATTATTCATGCGCTCGACGATTTGAATTTAGAATATCCAAAAGTAAATGCTGATAAAATAGCTGAATTAAACGAAATAAAAAAAGCATTACTAGCCGAAAAATAAATCGCTATAATCTTTGTGTCTTCTTAAACAATTCAACCGCCTATTAGCCGATTTTTGTAGATTTAAGTAATAGCCATGGTATAATGGTGTGTTTTGAAATCAGATGATGTTTTTTAATTAGCTCATTTATAATTGTTTTCATTGCAATTGCTTCTTTTGACTTTATGACATTTAAACTTTCGACTTACTTATATCCATAAATCGTAACGAAATTTATAGCTAAAAGTAAACTGCTACTTGATTTGAAATAATAAATCCTTTAAATTTTCGACTGATTGGTTTGGTATTAATCAGTGGAAAATTTAAAGGATTATTATAGAACAAGTAATTGAAAAGACTATTTTTTGTCCTTACGTTTCTTGGCTTGGTTTTTCAACATATTTCTATTGACTGAACCGTGGGTTTTTTTCTTGGTAACACCAGGACCACCAAGGTTTACTTTTTTATTCTTTTTGCTTTTTTCGTGAAAAGCGCCATCTCCCTCCAATTTTTGTTTTTTCATCAAAAATTTAATGGCTTGTCGGTCTTTTTCAGGTTCGATAAGTTTGGCCGAAACTTCGACCGTTTCTGGAAAAATTTCATAAGGAAGTTCTTTATTCATGAGGACTTCAATCTCCACTTTAGATTCTTCCTCACGCGGCGTTATAAAGCTAATTGCTGTCCCAGTGGCATCTGCACGCCCTGTCCGACCAATGCGGTGCATGTATAATTCGGGCATTTCGGGCATTTCAAAATTGATTACATGGGTAATATTCGAAATGTCTAATCCTCGAGCCATAATATCGGTTGTGATTAATCCGCGAAGATTTCCTTCTTGGAATTCAGCCATCGTGCTCAATCGATAATTTTGGGATTTATTAGAGTGGATAACACCAAATTGTCCTTCAAAATCTTCCTCGATACGCTCGTGAACCATATCCGAAATTTTTTTGTTATTGACAAAAACCAATATGCGACTCATGTCTTCGTTGGTATCCAAAAGGTGTTTTAGTAAATTTATTTTGGTGTTAAAATTCGGAACTGGAAAGGTAACTTGTTTGATGTTTTCGAGTGGTGTTCCTGATGCCGAAAGGGTAACTTCCTCTGGATAATCAAAAAAGTCGTTCAAAATAGCATCAACTTCATCAGTCATGGTTGCCGAAAAAAGGATGTTTTGGCGTTTTTTTGGCATCATGGCCAAAATTGCAGTAAGTTGAGTTCTAAAACCTAAATTGAGCATTTCGTCAAACTCATCGATAACCAGTTTTTGCATTTCTTCAAACCGGATTACATTGTCTAATGTTAAATCCATGATGCGTCCTGGAGTTCCTACAAGGATATCGCAGCCTTGATAAACAGTCGTTTTTTGAGTATTTATGTTCACACCACCAAAGATTCCAATGGTTCGAACAGACATGTATTTAGTCAGTTTCTCCACTTCTTCGACCACTTGAACTACTAATTCTCGTGTGGGAACTAGGATAACAATTTTGGGTGTATGTCCAAGTGTAAATTTGTAAAGTTTCAATAAAGGCAAAAGGTAAGCAAAGGTTTTCCCTGTACCTGTTTGCGCAATTCCCATCATGTCACGACCCGACATAATTACCGAAAATGATTTTTGTTGAATAGGTGTTGGGGTTACAAAGCCTAAATCATCAATTGCTTTTTGTACGGATTTTGGGAGATTGAATTTTTCGAAAGAAGTCATAAAACGTATATTTTGTGCAAAGATACGTTTTTTATAAGGATACTGATTTATCGTTTTGTTATCTACTGTATTATGCCCATTCCGTATGGAATTTAAACAAACCGTTTTACTCTTAAAACCAATTCAATAGGATTAAACGGTTTGGCTATAAAATCATCAACACCTAACTTGAAGCCTTCTATTACCGTTGAATCTTCTTTTCCTAAAGCCGAAACAATGATAACTGGTATTTTCGGGAAATTCTTTTTGGCATAGCCCGTTATTTCTAATCCTGATTTATACGGCATCATCACATCCGTGATTATTAAATCAGGAAGGATTTCGCTAATTTTTGCAATTCCATCATTACCATCTTTGGCTATAAATGTTTCGTATCCTTCTCGTTTCAATATAAAATCAAGAATTTTTACAATTAAATTATCGTCTTCTATTATTAATATTTTTTTCATGATTTTGACTATTTTATTTTTGAACATTATTAAAACCTTGCCGTACCATAACGCCCCAATGTTGTTCTTTTTGCCTCAAGAAATGAAAATAACCTTTTATCGAGGCAAAAACATTTATGGGATGAAAAACGAGAGGTTCTATAAAAACCATAGCAATTAGAATAATTATTTCTTTAATTCCGGAGTAGTGTTTGTAAATTAATTGGTCTAATAACACCGAAATTAAGGTGATTGTAATATAAAAAAGGTAAACAAATCCGCTTGCTACCAATAGAAAAGGGAAGTTAATATTAAAAAAGAAAAAATCAACAAGTAATACCAGCAAACCAATTACTTCTAAAATGGGCACTGCAAACTCAAAAAAGATATAATAAGGCAAAACAAGAAAACCTGTTGCGCCATATTTAGGATTAAAAACGGTCGTTTTGTGTAAATATAAAGTTTGAATTAATCCTCTTGCCCAGCGAACTCTTTGTCTTAAAAAGATAGTCATACTCGAAGGAACTTCTGTCCAGCAGAGTGATTCTGGAATATAAATGATTAGGAATTTTTCTTTTTTGGTGTGCATTAATTTTCTCATTCGGGTAATGAGTTCCATATCTTCGCCGAGTGATTTATGCCAATAACCGCCCGCTTCGATAACGGTTTCCTTGTCGAACATTCCTAATCCACCAGAAACCAATAATAAACCGTTTACTTTACTCCATGCCATTCGACCAAATAAAAACGAGCGTATGTATTCTAATTCTTGAAATCGTGCAAAAAAATTATCTGGAAAATGAGATTGATACAGCATACCATCTTTGAACTCACAGGAATTAGAAATCCGGATTGCAGCACCAGTTGCAATCACTTTTTCAGTATTTTCCATAAAGGGTTTTGCTAGCATTGCGATGGTGTCTTTTCGTAAAATACAGTCCACATCAGTACATAAAAATAGTCCGTATTTTGCCGAGTTAATGCCTGCATTTGAGGCATCGGCTTTGCTTTTTCCATTTTCTTTATCAACTACTAATAGTTTAGAATAGATTGGATTAGTTGACTTATAATGACCTCTTACGGGTTGTGTGGGGATTTTTTCTTGATAAAAAAAGTCCACTTTTATCAAACTAAATTCGGCTATTAATTTATCGAGCGTTTGATCCGTGCTACCATCGTTTACAATAACTACTTCAAATTTTGGATACTCTTGAAAAAGTAATGATTTAACGTTGTACACAATAGTCGTTGCCTCATTGAATGCTGGTGCAACAATAGAAACGCCAACAACATGATTTGATTTTACCAATATTTCCTTCAGCAAATAATACTTTGATTTGTAATATCTTTTGATGGCAACCCACGATAGAATGGCCAAAATTAAATACACAAAAATGTATAGGATCGCATAAAATGATATTAATTTTTCGTAGCCTGTCAGTATGTCTTTTAGAATATTCAATTTAAATAGGGTGTATTTACGTGTAAAATGATTTTGGATATAATTTCTTTTTCGGTAGCGTCTTGAGTTTGGTAAGTGTCAAAAAAGTGTTCGTCTAGTTTGATGATACTTTTTACGATTTCAAATTTTATTTCTAAATCTTTTTCATCCTTAAAAATACTCACTATGAATTGTTTTGCCTCTAGATCGCCAACACTACCAATTGTTTTTAATGCCGAAATCTGACATCTTTTATCGGTTTCTGTTTTGTAATAATCGATTAAAATGGCACTAGTTTCAATTATATACAAAGTCCGTATGGCTAGTAATGTTTCCTTGCGAACTTGCGGATTTTCATTTTTCAAAAGATAGCGAATTTGCTCTTTGGTCAATGATTCTCGATACCGAATCATTAATTTTATAGCCAATGTAACAATAGAACTATTTTTATTATAAATCCAGTTGTTGATATTTTTGGGTAACTCTGCTTTTTTTTGATGAATGATATCTAGAATTTTCAGTTCATCTGCTGTTGCTATTTTTTTTTCATAATTGTTTAAAAATTCAAATTTTTCGTCAGAAAGCGAAATAACGGCTACTAAAGCATTTGATTTCAAAAATTTGTTTTTTACATAAATATTGGGTCTAATTCGTCCTTTTTTAATTTTATAATCTAAAATTTGATAGTGGTAAATTCCCAATAATTTTTTCTCCCAACTGCGACTTTTTATGAGTTTATCGCTGTAAATATTAAATCCAAAATACTTATAAATCAATAGCATTTGGTTTGGATTAACACCATTAATGTTTCGTTTTACGGTAATAATGTTTTTTAGAATAATTTCTCGGCACCATTTTTTGTTAAACGGAACTTCTACGGTTATAAACGCTTTGATTTTTTCTTTAATTTCCTCCGTAGTACAATTAGAAAAAATAATTTCAGTCAGAAAATCATTTATTTTTTGTTCTACTTCTTTTTTGATTTGGATTTTTTTCTCAAAACCGTATCGATTTGCAATTAATAAAACAACAAGAACTATAACTATAAATAGTAAAAAAGGATTGACATAGTACTTAAATAATGGATATAAAAATTCTGAACTGAAAACAGTGTTGAAATTTGCTGTTAGTGTTGTTTTTAGGGAACTCGAATAAAGTGAATTATTTAATTTTGATAAGATAAAACCAGTAAATGCAGTTTTATTTTTTATCAAAAAGCATAGAAAATCAATCATTTTTTAATTTTATTTATTCGGTTTTTACAATTGAGTATCAAAAAAAAGACTGCTTTTTTTATTTTTGGTGAACACAAAGTTAACTCTTAATGCACTAAAACCGAATTAATTGCTAAAGAACGACCATTTTTGCGAAATAAAAACTTTAAAAACCATATCGCATTGTTATTTTTAATAATTTATCGATTTTTATACGATTTAATTGCTTTTTGGACTATAAAATTCAATTTCGTCTAGCATTACCATTGGTTTCTTGTTTTTTCTTTTTCGCCATGGTGGTAATTCGTCTTGGTTTTCAACCGTTATCTTAAGGATTTCAAAATCTTTAAAAAGTGGATTTTCTATTACAATTGTTTTAGTTTCAATAGTATTTTTTTCCTCTATTGGTGCGCAAACGCTTTCATTTAAGACTACCCATTTTTCATTTTTCAATCCACATACTGTTACTTTTTTTGGAATAAAAATCCAATGGCGTTGGTCATTTAAAAAATTTATTTTTAATTGATTGAATTGCAATTGATTCGTTTTTAGTTCTATTTCGGGATTGTTTCCATACCAGCCAATCCAGTTGCTATTGTAATTTTTGTAGCCTCGGGTGCCATCAACGAGTCCATAGCTTCCTTTTCCTTTGTAGTCATCAGCAGGAGGGGTCAAAAAAGTTGTTTCCATATTTTCGCCAAGATGTTCTGCTGGATTATTGGCAATCGCTAACCATTGCTCGTAATACTTTTCAGGCGATAAACCCCCTTCACTTAATTCATAAATTCCGTTTTTGGTGCATTGTTGTGTAAAATCAAACACTCTTTCGGTAAGTCCCGCTTTTACTACTTTATGTCCGTTTTCGGTATAAATGAACATACCGTGTTGGTCTTTTCCATAAAATTTTGATTGCTCAAAATAGGCATATTCTAATGCTAATCGTAATTTTTGAACTCGTGCTGCCAAAACAGAATCAGGACTAATTTTGTCAAAAGCTTCGTCTAGTAATTGATCGTACTGATTCATGGCATTTGGTGTCAAAAAAGTAGCTCTACTTTGAACTGGACCAGAATAAATGTCTAAATAAGAATTTGATTCTTGCTGGTTTTGTGCCAAAAGATTCAAATATTTTTTGATTATTACTGCCGCTTTTCCATAAAAACCTCTCAAGAAATCATTGGTCGTGGCGTCACAATCAATGTTTGTATTCCACATTAATTTAGCTAATACATACTGCCTTAATTCTGTAAAATCGCCGGGCACATCCGCATAACCTTGCGAAAATATTCCTTTTACCTTATTTTTCTTGAATAGTTTATAATTATCTGAAAAAGTTTGAATATTGGGAAAGGGCGATAAATAGTTTGAGAATTGCACCGTATAATCCCATAAATAAAGATGTGAAGTTGTTGCACTCCATTTTTGAAGTGTTTTTATAAATGAAGTATTTGGATCGTTTATTAGCGAAATCCCTCGGTTTAATTCAATTGGACAAAAAAACGTGTAGATATTAGGTGCGATTTTTAAGTTTTCGGGTGCTTTGTAAGTATGTAAATAGGCTAATGTGGTAATTTTTGTTTTTGGAAAATGAGCAGCAATTTTATTCAAAAAAACATAAAGAGATCCCTGTGAACCACCCAGTTTTTCGTTCAAAGCTTTACATTTTTCACATTCACAATAAATCATGCTATCGTTTTGACTCACGGAACAAAAGGTAGCATTAGGATTATCGGCAATAATTTGCTTCATCTTTTCTAGGATGATAGGCACAACACTATCATTACTCATACATAATGATTCGGCATTTCGATGACCTTCGTATAAGGCAAAAAAAGTTGGATTTGATTTAAAATAGGTTTTTGGAGGCACAAGCATATCAAAGGAATGTCCCCAAATACTAAAATCATCTTGATACCAATCTAATTTATGCCAGTCTCTAAAGTCTTCATCATAAGCATCTGGGTACAGGAGGACTCGGTATTCAAATGAGGGTTTGTTGATTTGCAAAGTTTTTTTTGGGAATTCAACCGTTTTTAAATTAGGAATGTAATCTACTTGGGCAGTAAATTTTCTAAAACCCCAGTTTTCTAATAACGTATAGATGGCATAACGCAACAATTTTTCGTTTGGAGCTATTAGGAATATGTTTTTCGAATCACTTTTTATAAGGAATCCATTATTGGGAATGGTGTTATTATGATTGGAAAGCTCAAGCCGAATTACTGTTTTTTTATCTTTAATTTCCTTCTCCAATTGAATGACAAAAGGGCTTGAAAATCCTTTATCCAAATAGGTTTTTAATACTATTGCTTCTGGCTTTAGTTTATTTGAGGAGATGCTAATTGCATTTTTTGCGTTGATGACAATTTGAGATTGTGCCATGGTTAAAGTACTTAAAAAAAGTAAAAAAAATGGTGTGACAAAATGTATGAATTTAGTATTCATTGATTGTTTTTGAGGAAGTATTTGGTAAAAAAGAATCACTAAATTATACTATTTCAGGAACATAATTACTCGAAAGTTTGCTACAATCAAAGGCTTAATAGCTAAACTATCCCTTTAGTTGTAGGGATTTTAAATAATGGAATGTTTCAATACTCTTTATTTGCTTGATTTTTTTAACAAAGCTACGTTATTTTTATGGGGTTTTTAGAGCTTAATTTTCAATAGGTTGTGAATTTTAATTCTAAAAAAAGGATTACAAAAAAAGCTTAACGTATTGATGTTGCTTAAAAGTGGTTTATAAAGAACTGTTTTTGTATTGTTTTTTGTAATTGTACAATAAGGAATATTAAAATTATAAAAGCAATTGATTAGTAATTGATTATAAATAGTTTTATTTTTTTTAAATGTTAAAAAAATAACATACTTTTATAAAATAAAAACAAAGACACGCCTATTTGTATATTTTTATGAAAAAAAGCAACATCAGTAAAAACTTATTATTTACACAAAAACACTTTGATTTATTGGTACAATTGTATCAAAATTCGTTTGTAGATACTGTTTTAGTTGCTGATTTTTATAACATAATAACTGAAACATTAGTCGACGGTTTATCAATAGACCGAGCTAGTTATTGGGAACTTCTGGAGGACAGGCTGGTTTGTATTAATTTATTCGATAAAAATAAAGGCTGTCATAGTTTGTCTAATGATATTCAAGCCAGAGATTTACCCAACTATTTTCAGGCTTTGAATAACGGAATTGCAATTGTTGCTGATGATGCTCGAACTAACGATTACACCAAAGAACTCAAATACAGTTATTTGATCCCTAACGGAATAACGGATATGCTTGATTTGCCCATTCGTGAAAATGGTAGTATTACAGGAGTTTTGTGCTGTGAGCATCGGGATCAAACACGAAATTGGAGCGAATCTGATTTGGCTTTTGCAAAAGCAATTGCGGATATTTTAATTGTTATGATTGCGCAATATAAGCGCCGCAAAACCGAACTTAAACTTATTGATAGTGAGCGCAAATTAAGCTTAATTACGGATAATTCTACTGATGGGTTTGTTGTGTTTGAAAACAGTATTGTGACTTATATTTCGCCTTCCTACAGGAAATTATTAGGCTATAGCGAGAATGAATTACAGCATTTTTCCTTGCAAGAAGTATATTCCCATATTCATCCTGATGAAGTAGAAGGGGTCAGGGAATTTATAAATGAACATTTAGCTAAACAAGCGGCCAATTTTAAGTATGAGTTTAGAATTAAAGGAAAATTAGATAAATATTTTTGGCGAGAAGATACCGCAAGTGTCCTTTATGAGCACGGGCAATATACTAAATACATTCTCATTTCTAGAGATATTACAGCTCAAAAAAACGCCGAAATAAAAATTCAAAAATTGTATTCGA
Organism: Flavobacterium restrictum; assembly: GCF_007097245.1. Taxonomy (GTDB): domain Bacteria; phylum Bacteroidota; class Bacteroidia; order Flavobacteriales; family Flavobacteriaceae; genus Flavobacterium; species Flavobacterium restrictum. The sequence goes on from NZ_VJZT01000004.1 coordinate 55,663, forward strand.
TTTCTAAAATTCAGAACAAAAAACTACTGGATTTCACGCATATCATTTCGCATAATATTAGATCTAATACTAGTAATATGGCTATGATTATTGAACTCATGGCGGATACGACTGATGAAGTTGAGAAAAAAGAGTATTTTGAATTATTGAAAGAAAGTAACTACAAACTTTCGGAAACCATTCAATATCTTAACGACACCATAAGTTTAAAACTGAATGTAAAACAGCAAAAAGTAGTCGTAAACCTAAAATCCATTATCGAAAAAAGTCTGATAGGAATAAATGTAATTATTCGCAATCAACGCGTTCTTGTAAACGTAAATATTGCCGAGGATATATTTATACGAACAATTCCCTCATATTTTGAAAGTATTATTTTTAATCTTGTTACTAATGCAATTAAATATAAATCGCCACATTGCGATCCTATAATTACCATTAATACCACAAAAATAACCGCACAACAATATCGAATTTCAGTAATTGACAACGGTTTAGGGATTGATATGACAAGGAATGGTGATAAGATTTTTGGAATGTATAAAACCTTTCATGGGAATCCTGATGCTGTAGGATTGGGCCTTTTTATGACTAAAAATCATGTCGAAGCGCTAGGTGGAACTATAGCTGTTTCCAGTGAAGTAGGTATTGGTTCTGAATTCAAATTTACATTATATGAATAAATTTGACTTAACTTATATTGTAGATGACGACGCTATTTTTGTTTCCATTTTCAAAAAAATACTATCTAAAATTCAAAATTTCAGTGAAATTAAACATCTAAAAAATGGTGCAATTGCCCTGTCAGATCTCAAGAAACGATTTGATAACAAGCAGGTTTTTCCAGATATTATTTTTTTGGATTTGAATATGCCTGTCCTTGATGGTTGGCAGTTTCTCGAGGAATTGAAGCAGTTGCCTTTCAAAAATCAATTAGCGATTTACGTTATTTCATCCACTATTGATAAAAGAGAAATTAAAAAATGTAGAAAGTATAAAACTGTTTTGAATTTTATACAAAAACCAACCAATGAATCCCAATTGAAAGCAATTTTAGGAATTTAGAGTCCTATATATTTTTAAAATCCCTCAAAAACGCCTAATCCAAACAATGCAAAATCATATTTTACAGGATCATTTGCATCAAGTTCCCGTAGTTTTAGGTCTAGTTCTGCCAATGCTTTAGCATCATTTTGTTTACGAGTAAGCAACCCTAATTTCCGAGCCACATTGCCCGAATGTACATCTAATGGGCAGGATAACAAGGAGGGCGATATGTTTTTCCAAATCCCTAAATCCACCCCTTTGTTGTCTTGACGCACCATCCAGCGCAAATACATGTTGATGCGTTTTGCGGCCGAACCATTTAATGGATCCGAAATGTGTTTTTGGGTTCTATAGTGATGCGGAATCTCAAAAAAAAGTTGCTTGAATTCGTGAATGGTATTTTGCAGATTAATTGTTTTGCCATTGTCCCCGTCTTTTTTTGTAAAAACAGTTTCTAGCCCACCGTGATTTTTATAAATATGTTGCAAGCCTTTTATAAAACTAGCAAAATCAGTCCCGTTGAAGGTTCTGTGTACAAAATTTTCCAATCGCTCCAAGTCGGTTTCCGAATGGGACAGGACAAAATCATAAGGTGTATTCCCCATCAAATCCATCATTTTATGGGCATTTTTGATAATCATCTTGCGATTTCCCCAAGCAATGGTAGCACTCAAAAAACCTGCAATTTCGATATCTTCTTTTTGTGTAAAAAGATGCGGAATTTGCACTGGATCGCTTTCTATAAAATCACAATTGTTGTATAAAATTACTTTTTCGTCTAGGAATTCTTTGAGTTCAACTGTAGTCATGCGGTATCACTTTTGGAACGATTGATTGCTTATTTGTCCATCAACCATCACAAGTTTTCTATCCGCCATATTGGCAAGTTCCTCGTTATGGGTTACAATGACGAAAGTTTGCCCCAATTCGTCCCGAAGTTGAAAGAATAATTGATGCAAGTTTTCGGCTGAATGGGTGTCTAAATTCCCAGAAGGCTCATCGGCAAAAATAATATCGGGCTTGTTGATCAAGGCTCTTGCTACGGCAACTCGTTGTTGTTCTCCACCAGAAAGTTCGTTTGGTTTGTGGTTTATTCGATGCGAAAGCCCAAGGTATTCTAATAATTTTTTGGCTTCATTTTCGGTTTCCAATGGTTTTTTGCCAGCAATGTAAGCGGGAATACACACGTTTTCCAGAGCGGTAAATTCAGGTAAAAGTTGATGAAACTGAAAAATAAAGCCTAAATTTAAATTTCTAAATTTAGACAATGTTTTGTCATTCATTTTTAAAACATCTTGTCCATTGATAGTCAAACAAGATTCGTTTTCTATAGTGGGTTGGTCTAATGTTCCCAGAATTTGCAACAAAGTAGTTTTGCCAGCACCCGAAGCGCCTACAATCGAGACGATTTCTCCTTTTTGAATGTGCAAATCAACTCCTTTTAGCACCTCAAGTTGATCGTAATATTTGTGTATGTTTTTGGCCTGTATCATTTAAAACTATTTTTACAAAGAAACAAAGATTCTCTTGATAATGAAATGGAACGCAGCATAATTTTGTAGAACAGACTATAAATTAAAGTTAATAAATAGCCAGTTCGATTATATTGAATAACTTTGAAAAAGAAAAATCCATTCTTTTTTCAAATACAAATAAAATATGAATGATACGCAAGAATTCGAAATAGCAACATTGGCAGGAGGCTGTTTTTGGTGTACCGAAGCTGTTTTTTTGGCCCTTGAAGGAGTACAATCAGTAACATCGGGTTACATTGGCGGCATGACAACCAGCCCAACCTATGCCGCAATTTGCAATGGTAATACGGGTCATGCCGAAGCGATTGAAATTGTATTTGATTCCTCATTAATTAGCTTCGAGGAGTTACTAGAAATCTTTTTTGCCACCCACGATTCCACGACTTTAAACCGACAAGGAAATGATGTTGGCACACAATACCGCAGCGAAATTTTTTGTCATAACGAAAGCCAAAAAGAAGTGGCAATGGCCTATATCGCTCTGTTGAATGACCAAAATGTATTTGGAAAAAAAGTGGTAACCAAGGTTTCGATGGCAAGTATTTTTTATCCTGCCGAAACTTATCACAGTAATTATTACCAATTAAATTCCTCACAAGCGTATTGTAGTTATATTATTACCCCAAAGATGAACAAACTAAAAAAAGTATTTTCCAGTAAGCTCAAAAAATAATTGGCATCAGTTTTGGTAAACCGTATCTAAAATTAAATACTATGGAAGTGGTACCTAACACAAAGCAACTTGATTATAATTCCATTAGAAACAAAAAGTTAATGCTAGGATTACTTTTGGACGGAATAGGAATGCTTTCATTCACAATCCCATTGATTGGTGAGTTTTCGGATGTGGTTTGGGCACCGCTTGCTGGTTTTTTGATGACTATGATGTATAATGGACGCGTAGGAAAAGTGGCTGGAGTTTTGACTTTTCTCGAAGAAATTATCCCTTTTACGGATGTGATTCCTTCCTTTACTTTGACTTGGTTTTATACTTATTGTATCAAGAAAAATGTGTAGAAATTTACTTTTTTTTAAACAAAAATCCAAATCCTTGGTTTTTCAATAGTCTTTTCTCAAAAGCCCAAAAAAATTCAAATTGACCAAATAAAAAACCTATTGCCACTAGTGCTATTTGATACAAAGGAAAAATAAGTAATAACCGAACGGGTGTGAACCAAAAACCCAAACTTTCATTTGTGATGCCAAGCCAAAAGCAAAGCGGTTTAGACAACCAAGCCGATGCTGAACCTGTAATCGCAAATACAAGTAGTATCATTGTAAGTTGATAATTCGAACTAATTCCCCAACGTTGCTTTAATTTGTTCATTTTTATTTATAATGATTACAAATATAAAAAATTATCTTGTGGGAACTGTACCAAAGAGTTTTTGTTTATTCGTATTTTGAAAATAAATCATGTAGTTGTAAATTAAGTAATTTACCTCATATCCATACCGAAGCATTGGATCATAATTAATAGTCATTTCGTACAAATTAGGATTATATAGTTGAGGCTGTAGCACCCGATTATTCCATTCGCTCACGTACAATTGATTTTTACTTTCTAAATAATTCAGGGAATGGTATTTTCTAGGATAGGCTCTAGAGTCGAGCCAAGAACTAAATCCAGCATCAATAATTATGACTTCGTAGTCCAAAGAATCGTTTGCAATCCTGATGGTATCCTTTGTAGCAATAGTTTTTGTGACCATTACAACCTCTGGTTTTGAGGTGGAGCAGGCGAGTAGCACACAGCCTATAAGGATGAGGTAAAAACTATTTTTCATAAAACACCGATTGAATTTTTAAACTAAAAAAAGTAAAGAGTCATTTATACAAATGACTCTTTACTTACTGTAAATGGTGTTATTTGCCAAATAAACTGCCTAAAAAACCACCAATACCACCGCTGCTTTTAGTAACTGCAAGTGCATCTTGTAAGTCTAGTTTGCCATCCGCATTTTGATCTAAACCAAATTGTGTTCCGTATTTAGAAATAGTATCCATCATTCCGGAAGCTTGTGTGCTGTTGCCTGCAATGGCTCCAATAATATCCGAGATTTGAAAACTATCATTCGGATCATTGGCTTTATTCATCAAGCCGCCTAGTATTTTTGGTATCATACTTGCCGCCACTCCCGAAGCAGCTTCGCTACTCAATCCAAATTTTTCGCCCAGGCTACCCGTCAATTCTTGGGTAATTTGCTGTACTGCAGGATGGGACGAATCGTGAGCATTGTTGCCTTGCAGCAAACCCGCTAATTGTTCTATTCCGCCTTCGGAAGCCATTTTTTGCAAACTCGAAAAGATAGAACTACTGGTTTCGTCTACCACTGCTTGGTTGTGTTCGTTAGGAATTGAGGCATTGTTGACAACGGCATCATTGCCAAATTGCTGTGCTAATTGGGTTAATTGTTCAAACATAAGGGCTTTAGGGTTAAAATTAGACATCAAATTTAATTAAAAAAAAAGGGAATTTAGTAAACGATTTTACTAAATTCCCTTAAAATTTTTAAAATAAATGGACTATCCTAAAATCCCAATAATTTGAGAAGCTAGTTCTGTACCTATTCTATCTTGAGCTTCATCCGTAGCAGCACCAATATGTGGTGTCAACGAAATTTTAGCATGCATTAAAATTCTCATTTCTGGTTTTGGTTCGCTTTCAAAAACGTCTAAACCTGCAAAACCAACTTTACCACTATCCAAAGCATCGATTAAAGCAATTTCATCAATAACGCCACCACGAGCACAGTTTACAATACCTACACCATTTTTCATAGTTTCTAATTCTTTGGCACCTATAATGTAACCGTCTTGAGCAGGTACGTGTAAGGTGATAAAATCAGCTTCTTGAAACAAAGATTCTAATGATTGTGATACGATAGTAGTAGTAATGGATTGTCCGTCAAAAAACACCACTTTTACATCTACTTGTGGGATATAACTATCCGCAGCAATCACTTTCATTCCTAATCCAAGCGCCATTTTTGCTGTGGCTTGACCGATACGGCCTATACCAACAATACCAAGCGTTTTTCCTCTTAATTCGGTTCCGTTAGCGTAGGCTTTTTTCAAACCATCAAAGTTCGAATCCCCTTCTAATGGCATATTTCTATTGGAATCATGCAAGAAACGAACACCAGAAAATAAATGTCCAAAAACCAATTCCGCCACCGATTCTGATGAGGAAGCAGGCGTATTAATTACTTGAATTCCTTTGCTTTTGGCATATTCTACATCAATATTATCCATACCTACACCGCCACGACCAATAATTTTTAGTCCCGGGCACGCATCAATAATATCCTTACGAACTTTGGTCGCACTACGCACTAGAACTACGCTTACGTTATTTTCGTTTACAAAATTGGCCACTTGTTCTTGTGCTACTTTGGTAGTAATCACTTCATATCCGCCTTTTTCTAGAGCTAGAATTCCACTTTTAGAAATTCCGTCGTTTGCTAATACTTTCATTCTTTTTTTTATTTAAAGATTGAATGATTTAAAAATTTAAAGATTCAATCTGGATTATTTAGTATTTGGATTAAAAATTGATTTTTTCAAATCGTTTAATCTTTCAATATTTTAATTTTAAATTGCTTTCTCCAAAGCTTGCATAACATCAACCAATACCTGCACACTTTCTAACGGAAGTGCGTTGTACATAGACGCTCTATAACCACCTACAGAACGGTGTCCTGGCAATCCTGAAATTCCTGCCGCTTTCCATAGGGCATCAAATATTGGTGCGTGTGCTTCGTCATTTAACAAGAACGTAGCATTCATATTAGATCGATCTTCCATCACTGAAGCACCTTTGAACAAAGGATTTCTATCTATTTCTGTGTAAAGCAATTCAGCTTTGGCATTGTTTATTTTCTCGATAGCAGCAATTCCGCCAAGGTTTTTTAACCATTGTAATGTCAACAATGAGGCATACACTGGGAAAACAGGTGGTGTATTGTACATACTTTCGGCTTTGATATGTTTGGCATAATCCAACATACTTGGAATTACACGTCCGTTTTTACCAAGAATTTCTTCTTTGATAACCACTAATGTAGTTCCTGCAGGGCCCATATTTTTTTGAGCACCAGCATAAATAATATCAAATTTAGAAAAATCCAATACTCTTGAAAAAATGTCTGAACTCATATCGCATACAATTGGCATATCAAGTGCTGGAAATTCCTTCATTTGAGTACCAAAAATAGTATTGTTGCTCGTACAGTGAAAGTAATCAGCATCGCTAGGTACTTCATATCCTTTTGGAATATGATTGTAATTAGATTCTTTTGAAGAGGCTACAATAACGGTATCGCCAAAAAATTTAGCTTCTTTTATAGCGGCACTTGCCCATGTTCCTGTGTCTAGATAAGCGGCTTTACCACCTTCTCTCATCAAATTATAAGGAGCCATCAAAAATTCTAAACTAGCGCCGCCAGCTAGAAAAAGTGCTTGGTATCCTTTGCCTTCTAATCCTAAAAGTTCAATTGCTAATGCTCTTGCTTCGTCCATAACAGCAACAAAATCTTTGCTTCTGTGCGATATTTCCAAAATAGACAATCCCGAATCATTAAAATTCAAAATGGCTTGTGCTGATTTTTCAAAAACTTCTTGTGGTAAAATACAAGGGCCTGCGCTGTAGTTGTGTTTTTTCATGGTGTAGTTGGTGTACAAAATTTTAAAAGTGCAAATTTCGGCAATAGGACTTTAAAAAGCGTTAAATAATTCGAAATAATTACACAACTTTTTACTTTATTGTTATTAAAAAACGAATTGTATCCACGTTATCGGCGTAATCCCCTAATTTAGGCTGTTGGGTTTGTCCAAAAGGAATACTGTTTTCGACAAGGTTATTACTTACAATACATTGAATTTGTTCGCCTTCGGATTGTAATCGGGTTTGCAAATCGGGCAGGTTTTCATAAAATTCATAAAATACACTCGAAATGGGTGAACCATAGCTGGCATCTTCTTTTAGGGTCAAAAAACCATTGTCTAATAATTTGAAATTACTCATCAAGAAAACCGCTTTGTTGTAATCGTAATTATTAGCATATTTTTCATAATGAATCACGTCTTGGTACTTGAAAATAGCTTCAAAAAAAGGCACAAAGGAATAGCCTTTTGGTACAAAAATTTTGGAAACATTGCGGCATCCTAAACCAAAATACCGAAATATATCTTCGCCCAATGCAGCTAATTGTTCCGTAGTTTCCTGACCGTTTAATACCGCTATTGAATTCCTGTTTTTCCTGATAATACTGGGTTTGTCTTTGAAATAATAGTCAAAATAACGGGCGCTATTGTTGCTGCCTGTTGCAATAACGGCATCAAAATTTTCGAGTTTTCCCTCGACAAAAGTAATTTTATTAGCAAATTTAGGCTCGATTGCAATGATACATTTGGATAAAAAAGGCAATAAATGCTGGTCATTTGAGGATGTTTTTACCAATACATTGTGTCCCGCAATTAAAACCGACAAAAAATCATGAAACCCTACTAATGGAATATTTCCAGCAAGAATCAAGGCTATATTTTTGGGCTGAACGGCACTTAAATCGTAAGCTCCTACCCATTGATTCAAGTTATCCTCTGTTAATGCTTCTGACCAAGATTGAACAGAAAAATAGACTTGCTCGGGCGTGTACCAGCCGTTATGTGATTGGGATAAATGGATTAGATTTTGGAATTCTTCAAAAAACACTTGAGACAAAGTCGGATTGAGCGGTCCTAAATCATTTTCTACAATATCCTTTTTTTTAATCGTATCCTTTTCCGAAAATTGACTTAAAAATTTCCCTAACTCAATAAAAGCATTTTTTTTAGTATCTAATGTCATAATGTTTGTTTATGAAATGTTTTGATTGTAATTTTGCACAAAAATAAGCTTTAATTAGTTATAAGTCAAAAGTGAATGCGCAAGCGTAGCCACTTCTAACGGGTAACTTCTAACATCTAACCTAAAAACATGGCAATTATAATAACCGATGAATGCATCAATTGTGGTGCATGTGAACCAGAATGTCCAAATACTGCAATTTATGAAGGTGCCGATGACTGGAGGTATAAAGATGGAACGAAATTAAAAGGAAAAGTGATTTTACCTGATGGTACCGAAGTAGATTCAGACGCTGCACAAACGCCAGTTTCGGATGAAGTGTATTACATTGTTCCAGGTAAATGTACCGAGTGTAAAGGATTTCATGACGAGCCACAATGTGCTGCCGTATGTCCTGTTGACTGTTGTATTCCGGATGAAAATCATGTAGAATCTGAAGAAACATTGTTGAATAGACAAGCATTTTTACATAACGAATAGTCAATAAAACTGTTTGAAATATTAAAAAATTTCAATTAGACTTTCCCAAAAATGAAATCTAATTGCTACTAAATTGGAATAGTAATGAGCTCGATATTCTATCGGGCTCTTTTTTTTATACTGTTTGATTCTTGTATCTAGTTGATTCAAATCAAACTTTTGATTCTAAACTTTTACAACTCCTACTATTTTATAAACAGTATTGGTCTGATTCTATGTAAAAGGCGATGATTTTATAAAAAATGTTTGAAAGCGTACCCCGCAATCATAAAAATCCCATTGGTAATTCCGGTTGCCAAAAGCAATTTTTTTGTGAAGGTACTTTTGTCAAATACATACCAAGCTAGTGTCACAAAGAATAAAAGACTGCTGTAAATTGCAGGATACATTTGAAAAGCAGCTGCAAAATCACCTTTTATAACCAGTACAAAAGCGCGCTGAAAACCACAGCCCAAACACTCCACACCAAAGAGGGTTTTGCTCAAACAAGGAAGCAGGTATGGGTCGAAATTCATGGCTTTTATTTTTTACAATTTTACAAAAAAATAAGACACATTTTGACGATAATGTATTTGATTGTGAATTAAAGAAAAATGTTTTTCAGGAACAGTTTGAAAAATAGTGGAAGGCAATTATTTTATTTCATTACTTTTGAAATCTGAAAACCATACAAATGAAAAAAATACTAATTCCAGTTATGATTGCCGCTATTTTGGTTGCGCTTTATGAGCAATCTAAAACAACTAAAAATGTGTATGTCATGTGTGTTGCTATCGTCATTTTTATGTACGGTATGATGCGGTTGAGTAGTAAAACACCAAGTAAAAATCAAGATAAACAAGACGATGATGTTGTATAAAGGAGATAAAGTTTCGGTGCTGGATGAGGCTATAAATGGCGTTGTACTTTCGGTCAAAGACACGCAAGTAACGATAGAAACCGAGGATGGATTTACAATGGCTTTTGCTGCCAATGAGCTGATCAAAGTAAACAACACCAGTAATTTAATGGATACTATTAGAAGAATAGATGTTGATAAAATTACCAAAGAAAAAGAAGAACCCAAACCAAGAAGCTTTGTAAAAGAACGCAAGGAAAAGTATGAAACTTCGGCTCCTGAATTCGATTTACACATCGAAAAATTGGTGGCTAACAAACGAGGTATGTCAAATTATGATATTCTAACCTTACAGTCAGAAACGGCCAAACGGCATATTGAATTTGCCATAAAAAACCGCATTCCAAAAATCGTATTTATACACGGAGTGGGCGAAGGGGTGCTAAAATCAGAACTTGATTTTTTATTGGGTCGTTATGATAACGTGGTTTTTCAAGATGGAAATTATCAAAAATATGGTCAAGGAGCAACAGAAGTATACATTAAACAAAATAAATAGCAAAAGTCAGTAAAAAAAAGCGGTACTTAAAATAAGATTTATTTTAAGTACCGCTTTTTTTTGGAGTCAAATGACTTAATTGGTTGTCAATAATTCGCCAAAAGCAAAAGTATCTCCTAGCAGAAAATCATCGGTTCCATTTTTGAATTTTACTTTTTTGAGTACAATAGTATGTTTAAATCCGTTTGCATTTGTAGTGGTGGTCACTTCTATAATACCACTTACATCAGTCACGCCAGCGGCAGCAACCCACTCTTCGCTAACAGTAGGCAACAATGGAATTGTTGTTCCACAAAAATAACTAGGTGTCAAGATTCCATTAGTGTACAAGCGGTAAATGAGCTTGTTTACCGTTGCGCCAATAATTCCTTTTCGCGGACTGTCGAGTGGTGTAATTTCGTTTTTGATTAAATTGGGATCAATGGCTAGTGTCAATGCCTCGCTATTATTGTAGTTATAGACTTCTTTTGAGGTGCTACATTGTTCTAAAGTAGTATCGAAACCAAAAGCCAAAGCCGAAATGGTTGTTTTGTAATCACCAAATGGGAATGTTTCATACACTTGATTGCCAGTGCTTTTTGCAAAAGTAATGTTAGCAAAACTAATGGCGTGATTGTAACCTGTAATTCGGGTACTATTTGTGGTGGTATTGGTTGTTTTTATAGCTGTGGTATTGATTTTAATGGTGCCAGCACTGGCTGTCCATTGATCGATAACACTTGGAGTTGCGGGCGGAATGGTTTCGCAAATGTTGTCTGCAGCTACCGCACCACTATAAAAACGGTAAACTACACGATTGCTGGTGCTAATAAAGACTTCTTGAGAATTGGTTTTGTTTTCAAATGTCGTTGTGGGAATATCTATAATAAGAGATTCCTTATCATTCAATTTGTAAATGAGTCCGTTGCTACAAGAAGTAACTTCCGCTTTATCAAAATTAATGGTGTCTAGAATTAAATTTCCATCATCGCAACCGTTTACTATTAACGCCAAAAGCAATACACTTAACAATCGTTTCATTCTTATACTATTTTAAGCAAAAATAGAATTTTTAATTCGTTTCAAAAGCATTCCTTTTCAAAATCAGCCCAAGCATGGCTATATTTATGCTTTTTTTAGGTTTTAGATTCCAATCTAGTGGCTTAAAAAAGGCTAATTGAGTACATTTGTACCGATTTATTATTCAAAATGAAAGGCAAAAAATATTATTTAGCCGCTTTCTCGGCATTCTTTATTTGGGGATTTTTTAGCTTGGCTTTAAAACCGTTATCGGGTTATCCCTCGGTAACTATTTTATTTTATCGGGTGTTTTTTAGTGTTTTTTTGATGTCGTTCATCAACATTATTTTTAGGCGAAAAGTACTTTTAACCAATTGGAATTACTTTAAAATTCTAGCACCCGAACGAAAAAAAAGTGTTTTTTTCCTGACTTTAGGCGGGAGTTGTATTCTGGCTTCTAATTGGTTTATTTTTATTTATGTTGTCAATCACGTGAGTGTTAAGGCGGGATCTTTGGCGTATTTAATATGTCCTATTTTGACCACTGTTTTGGCTTTTTTTATTTTAAAAGAAAAGTTAAGTTCTTGGCAATGGTTGGCTGTAAGTATCAGTGCTTTTAGTTGTATCTTGTTGTCACTCCATGATTTTCATGATATTTTTTACAGCTTGGTGGTAGCCGCATCGTATGCGTTGTATTTGGTCAGTCAGCGTAAAAATCATGAACTAGACAAGTTTTTAGTACTCAATATCCAATTGTTGTTTATCGCGGCAATACTGCTTCCGTTTTACCCAAACTACAGTGGAGCGATACCTACTGCGGGATTGTTCTACATTTGCTTGTCGTGTATTGTGGTTTTTTTTACCATCATTCCTTTGTTTTTAAATTTATATGCGCTCAAAGGAATCAACTCATCATCGGTAGGAATTTTAATGTATATCAATCCAATAATTAATTTTTCATTGGCAATTTTTCATTTTAACGAAAAAGTAACGCTACTCCAAATTGGATCTTATTTCTTAATTTTAATCTCGATTATTATATTCAATAAAAAACTAATTTTTTTGGATAAAACCAAAATTGCTTCGCCTAAAATCGCCGATTCTAAATAAAATAGCAACATGAAAAAAGTATATCTTGATAACGCATCGACAACTCAAATCCGTCCTGAAGTACTGGAAACAATGACCGATGTTTTGGCAAATGAGTATGGAAATCCCTCCTCAACGCACAGTTTGGGGCGACAAGCCAAAAGCGTTTTGGAACTTTCCAGAAAAAGTATTGCCAAAGCATTGCACTGTACTGCGCCGGAAATAATTTTCACGTCTTGCGGCACCGAAGCCAATAACTGGATCCTTCGATCTGCGGTTAAGGATTTGAAAATTGATCATATTATTACGAGTAAAATTGAGCATCATGCTGTTTTGCATACGGTTTTGGCATTGCAAAAAGAGTACGGAATTCAAGTTGATTATGTTGCTTTAAAACCTAATGGGACTATCGATAAAACGGATTTAGTCGCCTTGCTTTCGCAGGAAAAGAAAACGTTAGTGAGTTTGATGCACCTTAATAACGAAACAGGAACGCTGCTAGATATTGCTGGTGTTGCGGTCATTTGCAAGGAGCACAATGCCTTATTTCATTCGGATACGGTGCAATCTATTGGTAAAATGGGGCTGAATTTAGAGTTGGTATCCGTTGATTTTATAGTCGCAAGTGCGCATAAATTTCATGGGCCAAAGGGAATTGGCTTTGCCTTTGTTCGAAAAAATTCAGGATTGCAACCCTTGTTTTATGGTGGCGAACAAGAAAAAGGCTTGCGTGCCGGAACCGAGCCAGTCCATCAAATTGCGGGGATGGCAAAAGCATTAACAATTTCATACGCTAATTTAGAGGAAGAAACGACTTTGATTTCAGGGCTAAAGCAGTATTGTATCGAGCAGTTGCAGCTTCATTTTTTAGATATAAAAATAAACGGAGCCGATGCTTTTAATACTATTTTGAATGTTCAATTGCCTTTTTCAGAGGATAAAACGGCAATGCTTTTGTTTCATTTGGATATGAAAGGCATTGCAGTTTCTAGAGGTAGCGCTTGCCAGTCGGGGAGTAGTAAACCCTCGCATGTTTTGGCCGAAATACTTTCTGACGCAGATTTGAAAAAACCTAGTTTGCGCATTTCTTTTAGCCATTACAATACCAAAGCCGATATTGATTGGTTGGTCGAAAGTTTGAAAACCATGTAATAAAAAAATCCATCTTTACGAGATAAAGACGGATTTTTAATTTTTTGAAATACTAATTTTTTTATTCAAAAAGACCTTCGATGCTTAAATAGCGTTCGCCAGTATCGTAACAAAAAGTAAGTACTTTGGAATCACTAGGAATTTCCAAAAGCTTTTTTGCGACAGCAGCAAGCGATGCCCCCGAGGAAATACCCAGAAGAATTCCTTCCTCTTTGGCTGCTCTTTGTGTGTACTCAAAAGCTTCTTCTTTGCTAACTTTGATTACGCCATCAAGCACATTAGTATGTAAGTTAGTAGGTATAAAACCAGCACCAATGCCTTGAATAGGGTGGGGTGCAGGCGAACCTCCGCTTAATACAGGCGATGCTTCTGGCTCAACGGCAAAAACTTTTAGATTCGGGAATTGGGCTTTCAAAATCTCGGCGCAACCAGTAATGTGTCCGCCAGTTCCAACGCCAGTGATCAAATAATCCAAACCATCAGGGAATGCCGTTATGATTTCTTGGGCAGTAGTTGTTTTGTGAATTTCGATATTGGCTGGATTTTCAAACTGTAATGGAGACCACGCATTAGGAATTTCGAGAGTCAATTCTTTCGCTTTCTCGATAGCACCTTTCATTCCTTTTTCGCGAGGTGTCAAGACAAATTCGGCGCCATAAATAGACATTAATCGGCGTCTTTCTACAGACATGGATTCTGGCATAACCAATATCAAACGGTAGCCTTTTACGGCCGCCACCATGGCTAATCCAATACCAGTGTTGCCAGAGGTAGCCTCTATAATAGTGCTGTTTTTTTGCAACAATCCTTTTTGCTCGGCATCGTCAATCATTGCCAATGCAATTCTATCCTTAATGCTAGCACCTGGATTGGCTCTTTCTAGTTTTATCCAAACGTTTTTGTTAGCTCCAAATAGTTTGTTGATTTTTACGTGTGGCGTTTGACCAATCGTTTCTAATATATTGTTGTATAGCATCTTGATGAAAGTTTTATATTGCTAGTAAATGTAGTTCAGAATTGGGAATTTACAAAAAGAAAGGGTGTTAATAATTTTTTAAAAATTTGGATTTTTATAAAACATACAATTACAATAGTTTGCAAATTGAAAACTTTCGTGTATTTTTGTCAAATGAAAATCTTGGTAAAGAAAACAATTTTATTTTACGTCGAAAAATATCCAATTGCCAAAACGCCATTGTTGATTTGGTGTATAGAATTCTCAAAGTTAGATTTTCATAATTTTAATGAACTCAAACGTGTTTATGGCAATGCAAGTATTGTAAACAGCGAAAGAGTTGTTTTTGATATCAAAGGAAATGATTTTCAACTAGTGGTTTCCATGAATTTCTTGCAAGCTGCATGTTATGTAATCTGGTTTGGAACACACAAAGAATATGATAAGATCAATATAGAGACGGTTGTTTTTGATACCGAAATTTTAAACTATTAATAATGAACCCTATGAACTGGAAAGTATTGAAAACCGACGATGACTACAATAAAGCAGCTATGCGATTAATGGAAATATTCCACGCACAACTAAACACACCCGAAAGTGAGGAGTTGGATTTATTACTCGTTTTAGTAAAGGATTATGATGATAAACAGTATCAATTACCTGAATTGGACGTTTTGGAGGTAATAAAATACAAAATGCAGGAATTGGGTATGAAATCCAAAGACCTGGAACCTATAATTGGGAGCAAAGGACATGTTTCCGCCATTCTTTCTGGCAAGCGCGAAATCACGTTGAAAATGGCACAAAAACTAAAGCGTTATTTTAGTATTCCTGCGGAAGTTTTTTTGGGTTAGGGGTAGGAGGAATGTAGTTTTTGATGTATTAGTTATTTATAAAAACTGAAATTTGTAACTGAATTAAATATAGCTTATTTATACTGCAAAAAAAATAATTTCAAAACAAAAAAAATCCGCTTTGCTTTCACAAAACGGATTTCTATATAATCTAAAATTTTTATTCTAATCAGCAATCTACAAGTGAATCACTTCGCCATACGCATCAGCCACAGCTTCCATAACCGCTTCACTCATAGTTGGGTGTGGGTGGATTGATTTAAGGATTTCGTGACCAGTAGTTTCTAGTTTACGAGCTACAACTGCTTCGGCAATCATATCCGTAACACCAGCGCCTATCATGTGACAACCCAACCATTCGCCGTATTTGGCATCAAAAATTACTTTCACAAAGCCATCAGGAGTTCCAGAAGCTTTGGCTTTTCCAGAAGCAGAGAATGGGAATTTACCAATTTTTAAGTCGTATCCTTTTTCTCTAGCTTGTTTTTCGGTTAATCCTACCGAGGCAATTTCTGGAGTGGCATAAGTACAACCAGGAACATTTCCGTAATCAATAGGTTCTACGTGCAATCCTGCAATTTTCTCTACACAATTAATCCCTTCGGCAGAGGCTACGTGAGCCAAGGCTTGTCCAGGAGTTACATCCCCAATGGCGTAATATCCAGGAATATTGGTTTGGTTGTAGGCATTGACCAAAATTTTATCTCTATCGGTGGCGATTCCTACTTCTTCTAACCCTATGTTTTCAATGTTGGTTTTAATCCCAACTGCCGAAAGTAAAATATCAGCTTCCAAGATTTCCTCTCCTTTGGCTGTTTTTACATATGCTTTTACACCAGCACCTGTAGTATCAATTTTTTCTACAGACGAGTTGGTCATAATTTTGACACCTGCTTTTTTCATAGAACGTTCCATTTGTTTCGAAATGTCTTCGTCTTCAACGGGAACAATATTAGGCATGAATTCTACAATTGTTACATCCGTTCCCATGGAGTTATAAAAGTGTGCAAACTCTACTCCAATTGCTCCCGAACCTACAATTATCATTGATTTAGGTTGAGTAGGCAAGGTCATAGCTTGGCGGTATCCTATTACTTTTACGCCATCTTGTGGCAAGTTAGGCAATTCACGAGAGCGAGCTCCTGTGGCAATGATGATGTGGTCTGCGCTGTATTCGGTAGTTTTTCCTTCTTTATCTGTAACGTCTACTTTTTTGGCTGGTTTTAATTTTCCAAAACCATCAATAACGTCGATTTTATTTTTTTTCATCAAGAATTGCACTCCTTTACTCATTCCCTCGGCAACACCACGACTGCGTTGTACTACTGCTGGAAAATCTTTATCGAAAGAGGAAACGGTCAATCCATAATCCGAAGCATGTTTTAAATAATCAAAAACTTGGGCTGATTTCAACAATGCTTTTGTAGGGATACACCCCCAGTTCAAACACACACCCCCTAAATTTTCTTTCTCAATAACGGCTACTTTAAAACCCAATTGTGAGGCTCTAATTGCAGTAACATATCCTCCTGGACCACTTCCTAAAACTATAATATCGTATTTCATTTTTCGTGTTTATTTAATTAGTATGTTAAATTATCAAAAAAGACAATTCAATAGTGCGTTATTTATTCGGTTGCAAAAATAAGGATTTATTCTGTTTTAAGAAAGTATCCTAGTATCAAAAAAAGGCGCCTTCTTTTTTTATTTTGTTTAAAATGGAACAAATCAATTTGCAACCAAAAACTGGGAGTCGTATAAGTTTTTATAATACCCTTGTTCTCGATTGATTAATTCCTGATGCGTGCCTTGTTCTACAATCAATCCTTTATCCATAACTACAATTTTATCAGCATTGACAATGGTTGCCAGTCGATGTGCAATAACAATCGAGGTACGTCCTTTGGTAATGGTTTCGGTAGCGCGTTGCATCAATTCCTCGGAATAGGTATCGATTGAGGAGGTGGCTTCGTCCAGAATTAAAATACTGGGATTGCTAACATATGCTCGCAAAAAAGCAATTAATTGGCGTTGCCCAGAGGATAACATGACGCCCCGTTCTTTGACATCAAAGTCATAATTATCAGGTAAACTCATTATAAAATTATGAACTCCTATTTTTTTGGCTGCTGCCAAAACGTGCTCGCGAGTTATCTTTGGATTATGAAGGGTAATGTTGTGAAAAATGGTATCGGCAAATAGGAAAACATCTTGCAAGACGACAGCAATTTGCAGGCGCAAGGAACTTAAAGTGTAATTTTCGATGTTGTGGTTGTCTATGAATATCGAACCGCTATTGATTTCGTAAAAACGATTTAACAAATTAATAATCGTTGATTTTCCTGCTCCTGTAGCACCAACAATGGCTACTGTTTGTCCTGCTTTTACATCTAAATCGATTCCTTTTATAACTTCCTCTTCGGGAATATAGCCAAACCGAACACCTTCAAAACGGATATCTCCTTTAAAAACAGGAGCTGTAATTGTTCCTGTATCTTGAATTTGGTCTTGGGTGTCCAGAATATCAAAAACCCGATTAGCAGCAATCATCCCTAGTTGCATTTCGTTGAATTTATCGGCAATTTGACGCAATGGATTGAACAACATACCAATAAACATGGTATAGGAAAATAAATCGCCAAAAGTGGTGAAATGGTCTCCGTTCAAAATTTTTATACCGCCATACAATACAATAAAACCAAGGGTTAAGGAGGAAATAATATCGGCAATTGGAAAGAAAATGGAATTGTAAAGAATGGTTTTTATCCACGCCCGATTGTGCTTGTCATTGATGTCTTTGAATTTTTCGTATTCCGTATCTTCTCTGTGGAATAATTGAACGATTTTCATGCCCGTAACGCGTTCTTGTACAAAACTATTCATATTGGCAATTTGGGTGCGCACTTCCTCAAAAGCGACTTGCATTTTCTTTTGAAAAACCCGAGTAAAAAATACTAATATAGGCATGGAAACAATTACAATCCAAGTGAGTCTCCAGTTCATATAAAACATAAATAAAAGGACAACGAGCATTTTCATCAAGTCGCTAATAATCATGAATAAACCTTGACTAAAAATACGGGCGATGGCCTCAATATCCGAAACGCAGCGGGTTACCACTTGACCCACAGGAACCAAATCAAAATATTTCATCCGGAAGGATAACAAATGATGAAATAATTTTATCCGGATGTCTTTTACAATATCTTGTCCGAGCCAATTGGCCCAAAAAACAAAATAAAATTGCGAAAATACTTCGCACAACAATACAATTCCCATGATGCTAACATAGTGCAAAAGTCCCAATTGGTCTTGCGTTTTGATATAGCCATCAACGGTTTCTTTGAGCAAATACGGACGTAAAGCGGCAAAAATAGATAGCGAAATCGCAAAAATAATCACACCATTAAACCGCCATTGATAGGGTTTGGTGTATTTTAAAATCCGTTTGAATAATCGAGTGTCAAATGCTTTTGCTTTCATTATAGAATTTCAGATTTTAGCTTTTTTTACAAATAATCATAATCAATTTGGGTCAAATACAAACCGTGAGCAGGAACCGAAAATCCAGCTTTGTCTCGGTTTTTATTTATAATAATTTCGTTGAAATCAGCTACGGTGATTTTGTGTAACCCAACGTTTATAAGGGTGCCCACAATGGCGCGAACCATATTGCGCAGGAAACGATTAGCCGAAATGGTAAATACAATTTGCGTATTTTCTTGATTGTTAGTACCTCGAGTCCAATGTGCTTTGAAAATAGTACAATCAAAAGTGTTGACATCGGTATTTACTTTCGAAAAACATTGAAAATCAATATGATTAAACAATATTTGAGACGCTTCATTCATCAAATCCAAATCTAGTTTTTGATGAAAATACCAGCTTCCGTCTTGCAAAAAAGCGTCTTTAAAAGTATTGATGTGGTATTCGTAGGTGCGTTTCTGGGCATCAAAACGAGCATGCGCATCATCATGAACGGGAATGATTGCATAGACCACCACGTCTTTGGTCAAATAGGAATTGAGTTTGTGAACTAAAGTTGGACTGTTTATTAGGGTCTCAAAATCAAAATGGGCATACATTTCTTTGGCGTGAACACCAGTATCTGTGCGTCCTGCACCCATAATAGTAATGTCCGTATTCAACACAACTGATAGCGCCTTGTTCAACGTTTCCTGAACAGACGATGCGTTGGGTTGGTATTGCCATCCGTGATAATGGGTTCCGTTGTATGCTAGTTTTATAAAATACCTCAAGATTAGATTTCAGAATTTAGATTTACTTCGTCAGTTTGCTATCGCTCGTGTCAGATTTCAGATTATTCTGAAAAAAGTCAAATTACACATTTTGAATGGCAAATTTACAAAGAATGTTTGTCGTTTGAAACTAGATCTGTTTTAAAGTTGCCATAAATTAAATAACAATCATCGTATAATGTAGTGTTTTAAAAATCAGACAAAATGAAGTAACAAATTGACTTTGAGCTATTATTGACAATGTTGCTTCTTTTGACTTTACGACTTTTAAACTTTCGACTTACTTATATCATAAATCTAAATTCTAAAATTGCCAATTTTCCATCTTAAATAATAACTTTGCGACTTGGAGTCTTTGAGGCAAAAAACAAGCCGTAAACTTTGTAAATTAGTGCCTTTGTGGCGATACAACATGAAAAAAATACTTTTGCTTTCGGATACGCACAGTCATATTGATGAGACTATTTTGAAATATGTCGCTTGGGCTGATGAGGTCTGGCATGCGGGCGATATTGGCGATTTGGTAGTGACAGATTCCATAAAAGCATTGAAGCCTTTGCGTTGCGTTTATGGCAATATCGATGATGCTAAAGCCCGAATGGAATTCCCCCTACACAACCGGTTTGTTTGCGAGGATGTTGCTGTTTGGATCACACATATTGGTGGGTATCCCGGAAAATACAACCCAAATATTAAGGAGGAAATGCGATTGAATCCACCAAAATTGTTCATTTGTGGGCATTCGCATATTCTAAAAGTACTATTTGACAAAACGCATAATTTCTTGCACATGAATCCGGGTGCGGCAGGAAAAAGTGGTTTTCATCAAGTGCGAACCATGTTGCGCTTTGTGGTGGAAGGGGATAAAATAAAGGATCTTGAAATTATTGAAATAAAAAAATAACGCTTATATATCGTTTATTGGAATTAGTAATTCGACAGTTGTTCCGTAATTTATTTTTGAAATCACACTAAACTCACCCTCCATATTTTTTATTCTTGCCCGAACTTGGTTGAGTCCAAAACCTTCAACGACATGAAATTTTTTAGTATCAAAACCTTTGCCGTTATCGGTTATGATAATGTGTAATTTAGCCCCTTTTTCGTCGATGCGACAAATGGATTTACTGGCTTTACTGTGTTTGATAATGTTGTTTAACAGTTCCGAGATGATGAAATAAACTTTCATTTCTAACTTTTCGGGATATCGTTTTTTAATGGGGATTGAATTATGGAACTCAAAGGTTATTCTTGAATTCGAGTTTTTTTCGCATAAATCATCCAAGGCAAATAACAGCCCAAAACGCACCAAAAGCGCTGGCATTAATTCATGGGATAAATCGCGTATTTTGAGATGCGCTTCGGATAAAATATATTTTGTTTTTAGGATTTCTTCGCTTGGAGTATGGCTGGAGGAGGTAAAAACATTTAAGTGTAAGCCCGCCGAGGATAGTAAAGCACTTATATTGTCGTGCAAAAAAGCTGCTATTTTTTTTCGCTCCAATTCTTGTCCGTCTATCGAGGCGTTTATGATATTTTGCTGGATTTTACTTTGTATATCCTTGATTTTATTTTTTTGTTTGAGCTGTTTATTTTGTGTAAAAAAGTAAAAAAGCACAAAAAGGGTCAACAATAAACTAATGACAACGATTACAATTTTTTTGTTTCGGGATTGCTCTTCTAGGAGTACGTGCTGTTTGGTTTTGTAATCGGTTGCTATTTTGTCGATGTCTCTTTTGTATTCATCAATTTGGAGATTGATGCCCGCCACATTGGTTTTTTTTAGTTTTTCTTCGGTATTGAGCGCATCGGTTATGGTGTTGTAGGCGTTCAAACAGGTATAGGCGTATTTGAAATTTCCAGTTTTAAACAATAATTTCGAATATTCTTGATACGTATAGGAGAGGTCTGATTTTTCATTTCCTTTGTTTCCTAATTCTATGGCTTTTTCAAAATAAAAGACAGCCTTTTTAGTCTCATTTTTATAGCTATAATACATGCCATTGAGCATATTTAAAGCCACAATTGTCGATTCACCTCCATAATTTTGATGGTGTTTATTGATAAAATTTAGATAGGGTAATCCATTTTGAAACTCACCAATATCAAAATAAGCCCATGTAATATTAAGTTTGGTAAAGACCATTTGACTGGAATCCTTCATTTCCCTGCTGTAGCCCAATGATTTTTTATAGTAGTAAATTCCTTTTTCGTATTGCTTTTTGTCAAAACAATAAATATTGCCTAAATTGTTGTTAATCCAGTTTTTAAGTATTGTATTATTTGTTTTATTGGCGTACAAAAGCCCTTTTTTATAAAAATAAAAAGCTTTGTCAAATTCGGCCAATTCATCAAAATTGGCGGCAATGGTATTGTAGCAGGAAGCGATTCCATTATTATCTTTTGCAGCAATAGCATATTTTAGGGCTAATCGGGATTCGAGTAATGATTTTTCAAAATTTCCAGCTTTCATGTTCGCATTGGCGTTGTGAGCAAGTTGGGTAATTTCGTTTTTAGTAAGCGTGTTTTTTTGAGCAATGCTTTGATTGGTTGCTAAACTTATAAAAAGCAGTATTATAAGGACTTGAATGTTGGACATCGCTACTTAAAAACGGTTTAGGGTTTCAATAAATTATTTTTCAAAGCATATTTGACAATACTAATCGAGTTTTTGGCACCTATTTTTTTCATGATATTTTTGCGATGGGATTCTACAGTATTCATGCTAATGTAGAGTTTATCACTAATTTCTTTTCCGCTGTATTCTAACGAAATTAGGATTATAATTTCGATTTCTCGATCTGATAATTGTATTTTCGATTTCTTTTTCTCGCTGGTTAATTTGGCTATATTTTTGGTGGCATTTTGAAATAATTTCTCTCGAATATTTTCACAAAAATACTCTTGGCCATGCCAAACAACTTGTATGGCTTCGATGATGTTTTCGCCAGCACATTGCTTGGTCAAATAACCACTAGCACCTAGTTTCATAACTTCATTAACGAGTTTTAAATCATCATAACTGGATAAAATAATGACTTTGCAGGGAAAGCCTTTTTGAGCAAATTCTTTGAGTACCTCGATACCATCTTTTTCAGGCATACTAATGTCTAAAACAAGAATTTCGGCGGCATTGTGGGTTACTTCGTCATAAATGGTACTTCCGTTTAAGGAGGTACCTACAACTTCAAAATGTGAAATTGTTTTCAGCAAATTTTCAATACCATCAATTAAAATTTGATGGTCATCTGCCAAATGGATTTTAATAGGATTCATAGGTTTATTTGGGGGATAACTATTTTCAAATTTATAAAAAATAATTCAGTATTTATAAGATTTTTTTTATTCTAAAAAAGAAAAAAGCCTAAATCGCTTCTTTTCAGGACACAAAAAAACCCGAACTGTTACATTCGGGTTTCCTTCGCACAAAAAAATTAAGTTTATAGGTTTATCTCAATCTGTCCACAGATTTTACAAGATCCTCATCCTTCTTGATGGCTTTATTAGCTAAAACTAATAACACGATAGCCAAGATAGGTAGAAACATCCCAATACCTTTCTCCGAAACTGTAGTTGTTCCTCCAGATAGATTTAGTGAACGATATACAAACAATCCTAATAAAATTAAATTTAATATCATATTCAATCTGCCTAAAACAAATTGATTTTGTCTTTTTTTAAACGAAATAATACTCAATAATGACAATGTAGTGCTCAAACCAAACAAAACAACATAGGTTTGATCAAACATAAAAAAAAAGTCTTTACCGTTTTTGAGCACCCACAAAGGGAAAATAAAAGGTAAAACTAAAGTCACTACCAACGCAAGAAGTAAATATATAGTTTGAATTCGCTGTATCATTTTTCTAATTTCTTTTACAAAAATATATTTTCTTTTCAATAAATACTATTGTATGATTGAATTTTATTTGTATTATTGCATAACAATACCGTAAGCACTTCATACTGCGGTTCATTCAAAAAAAAGTACCATCTATCTTTTCATTATTTCTCCCAATTAATTAAACTAATCGAATATTCATGTTTGATATTTCTGCATTAAAAGAATTGAAGCTTTCTGAACTTCAAGAAATAGCTAAAACAGCTAAAACCATAAAATTTAACGGTGTAAAAAAAGAGACCTTGATTAGTCTTATTTTAGAACATCAAACCACAACAACTAGTTCGACTCCAGACACTAATAATGAGGTAAAGTCCGACGATAATAAACCTAAAAGAGCCCGAATTGTTCCTGTAAAAAAAGCAAGTATTGCTAAAAACACACCTGCTGATTTATTTGCAAAAGAAGCAATTGAGTTACCTGAAACTATTGTAAATCCTGAAATTGTCGTTGTTGAAAAACAGGAAACGGAAGTTGAAATTAAAAATATCCCCGAAAAGAAAGTAGGTAAAATTATAAAATTTAATAAATCAGCTTACGAGAAAAAGGTAGCCTTGCAAAAGGAAAAAGAAGCCAATAAAGAAGCCACTGTTGATGCCGAAATAGCGACTGAACTTGATGCTACTCCAGCTACCGAAGTGCCAGAAAGTCCCGCACCTGCACCAGTAAAGAAAGTAAATCCCAACCAGCTGAACAAACAAAATCAGAATGGTGTAGGGAATCAAAATCCAAATTTTAAGAATAAAAAAAATAATTTTGCCGCCTCGGATTTTGAATTTGACGGTATAATAGAAAGTGAAGGCGTACTCGAAATGATGCCGGATGGCTATGGTTTCTTGCGTTCTTCGGATTATAATTATTTGGCTTCGCCAGATGATATTTATTTGTCGACCTCACAAATTAGATTGTTCGGACTCAAAACTGGTGATACCGTAAAAGGGGTGGTGCGACCTCCAAAAGAGGGAGAGAAATTTTTCCCGTTGGTACGCGTTTTAAAAATAAATGGTCACGATCCTCAAGTAGTTCGGGATCGGGTATCTTTTGAGCATTTAACACCCGTTTTTCCATCCGAAAAATTCAAATTAGCCGAAAAAGGAAGTTCCATTTCCACCCGAATTATCGATTTGTTTTCGCCTATAGGCAAAGGACAGCGCGGTATGATTGTAGCCCAACCCAAAACGGGGAAAACCATGCTACTCAAAGAGATTGCTAATGCCATTGCGGCCAATCATCCCGAGGTGTATTTGATTGTTTTGTTGATCGATGAGCGTCCAGAGGAAGTTACCGATATGCAACGAAGCGTGCGTGGAGAAGTAATTGCATCGACCTTTGATAGAGAACCGCAAGAACACGTAAAAATTGCCAATATTGTTCTCGAAAAAGCCAAGCGATTGGTCGAATGTGGGCATGATGTGGTCATTCTTTTAGACTCGATTACCCGTTTAGCAAGAGCCTATAATACCGTTCAACCCGCTTCTGGGAAAGTATTGAGTGGTGGTGTTGATGCCAATGCGTTACAAAAACCAAAACGCTTTTTTGGAGCGGCACGTAATGTAGAAAATGGAGGTTCTTTAAGTATTATCGCCACTGCATTGACCGAAACAGGCTCTAAAATGGACGAAGTAATCTTTGAAGAATTCAAAGGAACTGGAAATATGGAATTGCAATTGGATCGTAAAATTGCCAATAAACGTATTTTTCCAGCCATAGATTTAACCTCATCAAGCACCCGTAGAGATGATATGTTACTAGATAAACAAACCCTGCATCGCATGTGGATTATGCGAAAATACCTTTCGGATATGAATCCTATCGAAGCGATGGATTTTATAAACGATCGTTTCAAGAAAACTAGAAACAACGAAGAGTTTTTAATATCAATGAATGATTAAAAAAACCAGAATACTTTATAAAAAAAAGCGATTTTCAATAACTGAAAATCGCTTTTTTTATAAAGTTAATCTAGATTATTAGTGACCACCACCAACTTCTATATCATGACCAATTCCTTGTTTTTGCAAAATAGCAATTACTTTCCAACCGTAAAAAGCAATAAAGGCAAAACACAATACAGGAATAAAATACGAAGTGTGAATACCAACAATATCAGCTAATTTTCCTTGAAGTGGAGGAATAATACCACCACCTAAAATCATCATTACCAAAAATGCAGATCCTTGAGAAGTATATTTTCCTAATCCTGCAATGGCTAATGAGAAAATACAAGGCCACATAATACTTAAGAATAATCCACCGCTCATAAATGCAAAAATAGCAATTGTTCCAGTAGTGAATAAACCAATTAGCATAGCAGTCATACCCATAAAACCGAAAATCATTAACGTTCTTGACGGTTGGTCTTTTCCTAAAAAGAAACCAGCTACTTGGAATAATATCACAAATGCATAAGCATATAGTGGTGTTATATCTTGTCCCGAAATTGCATTAGCAGCCAAGACTACTCCAAAAGCTACATACGGGATTACAATCAATAAAATCTTTTTAAGTTGTGATGAAGGATTGAAAACAGAAATGGCTCCAGCCCAACGACCAATCATTAAACTTCCCCAATACATGGACATGTATGGTGCTAATCCTGGGCCAATAATAGAACCAAAATCAGGCGTTTTTAATAATTCCCCAAGATTACTACCTATAGTTACTTCGACACCCACATATGCGAAAAGGGCTAACATTCCTAAAACCAATTGTGGGTATTTCATAGCTCCCCAACCTTCTGGGTTTTTTTGTGCCGTTGTATTGGCAAACAATAATCCAATCACAACTACTAATAACGTAGAAATAGTTAATGACAATCCTAAATAATCTTTCTCTTTATTTTCGATAAAACGAGTGATAAATTCAGGATCTTCGTAACGAGAAAATATGTAAGCAAAAATAGCTACCAAAATTATAGTAATTGTTATTAGGGTTTTCAAGGCTTTATTCGCAGTTTCGAATGAAGAATCACTTTTTCCAGAAGGTAATTTTTTGGAAAAATGAAATAATGCTGCCGCCAATAAAAATAAACCACCAACAAACACATAAAGAATTCTCATGGAATCCAAAGAATCTGGTTTTTGAGCAAATTCTTCGATGCTAACGCCAGAGATTACGCCAAATAAAGCATAAGAAACCACGATTGGTCCTATTGTAGTTCCAAATGAATTCACGCCACCAGCAAGATTTAGTCTACTGGATGCGCTATGGGGTTCTCCTAATGATGCTGCAAAAGGCTGTGCCGAAGTTTGTTGCAACGAAAATCCTAAAGCAACTATAAACAAGGCACCAAGAATGAACAAGTAACTTCCTTGTGTTACCGCTACTATCATTAATACGGCACCAAAAGTACTAATTGACAATCCGTATATAATTCCTTTTTTAAATCCCCAACCGTTCAATATGTCTTTTTTTGCAATGCTGCTAAAAATAAAAAGAAGTATTGCACCTATATAATATGCGCCATAAAATGCAAAATCGATTAGTTGACTTTGAAATTGGTCTAGGCCAAATTTTGCTTTACAAAATGGGATAAAAACACCATTTGATGCTCCAATAAATCCCCAAAAGAAGAATACGGTAATTAATGTGTAAAGAGCCGAATTATTCGACTTAACTTGTTCTGAATTCATAATTTTTTTTGGTTTTTTTTAATTAATTATTTCTTTTTTTGCTGCAAGACTGTAAATATATTTCTTAAGTAAACTAAAAAAAAATATTTTGCTATAAAACTGTTAACTTTTATACAAACAGCACAATTTATCCAACAAAGGGCATTTTTGTTGCTATTTTGATTGTAATTTGGGGTATTTTACACAAAGATTATTCTAGGATTTTGCTTTTTACTTCCTTGCTATAATTGCGACCAATGGGAATGGTATGGGATAAAATTTGAATTCGATTGCCTTCAATTGTTTTTATTTTATCAACTGCAATGGTGTAGGATTTATGAATTCTCAAAAAACGATCTTGAGGCAACTCCTCGGTTAAGGAAGTGAGTGATTTGTGGGTAATATAGGTTTTGTCTGCAGTGATTATTTTTATGTATTCTTTCATTCCTTCTACAAAAAGAATTTCATCAATAGTTATTTTGACCATTTTTTTATCGACTTTAATAAAAATATGCGGTTCAATACGGTGGTTTTCAACTTTGATGTTGTTTTTTAAATTGAATTCGGAGGAGATTTTGGTGATACATTTTATAAATCGAGGTAGCGGAATGGGTTTGACCAAATAATCTAAAACATCCAAATCATAACTTTCGGCGGCAAATTCTCTAAAAGCGGTGGTTATAATTATTTTGGCTTTATTATCCGTTTCAATGAGTTTAATTAGTTCGAAACCCGTCATTAATGGCATGTTAATGTCAAGAAAAATGGCATCGACAGTCGTGTTATTAATGAATTCCAAAGCTTCTAACGAGTTGTAAAAAGTACCAATAATTTCAAAATCTGGAAAATTATTAAAATAATTGACCAAGACTTTTACTGCAAGCGGCTCATCATCAATCAATACGCACTTAATCTTCATTTTGTATCGGTATTTGTAAACGAATAATGTAGTAATTGAACTTTATTTTGTGTTCTAGCGAATATTTATTTCTGAAAATTAATTTCAACCGCTTTTTTGTATTGGTTAAACCAATTCCTTTTTTGGCATTTAGATTTTGTGAAATTACAAAATTATTTAGGATTTCAAAATGCAAAGTGGTATCGTCAATAATTTTGCAATTGATTTTTATTTTGAGATTGTTGTTATTAATGCCCCCATGTTTGAACGCATTTTCTAGAAGTGAAATGAATAATAAGGGAGGAACTTTTACATCTTCCATATTCGATTCTAGATTTATGGTTACATCCACGTGCTCGAAACGGAGTTTTTCGATGGCAATATAATTTTGGATGTAATTGATTTCTTTTAGCAAAGGCACAAACTTTACGCCTTCAATATCGTACAAGACATATTCCATTAAGTGGGATAATTTTATTATTGCATCTGGCACTTTATCCGAGGATTCTAATGAAAGTGCGTATAAATTATTCAAGGTATTAAAGAAAAAATGCGGTTGAATTTGTGTTTTTAAATACTTGAGTTTGATCTTGTATTGGTTTTCTCTCAAGGCTCGGTTGCGATCTCTTTCTTTGAGCCACGTTAGGGTTAAATAAATCGAGGATGCCATAGCGAGTACGTACAATTCGCCAATGCAAACGGCAATAACATGATTGGTTTCAAAGGGTTGGTAATCTCTATTGGCTTCGGGCCAAATGTTTTTGGAAATGATAAAATAGGTGAGTCCCGTTTTCAAAATATAAATGACTCCAAGGCTAATCAATAACGAAAACGAATACTTGTAATATTTAGATTGTAATACATACCGAGGTACCAGTATAAAAAGGTTGAAATAAACCAGCGGAATATGCAACGCAAATTCAATTAAATTCGATTTAAACGAATAGTTGTAATCATTGAAATACGCACCCCAACGCAAAAAATTTAATAAAAAATAAATTCCCCAAAACCAAAAATGGTTTTTAAGTTTAATATCAAATTTCATTTCTTTCATTTTCTAGACTACTTTTTTGAGGATATACTATTTTGTTATTCTAAAAATTAGGGCTTTATAAACAGGATGCAACTTTAAACAATTTATCAGTAAAAAACACTTTTTTTTGAATAAAATTTCATAAAAAGCTTTAAACGCTTTAAAATAAAATCAAGAAAACGTTTTCGTAAAACGTATTATTGAACGTATTGTGTCGTTGGTTTAAAAAAAAGAACTGTTGGTTTAAATAATTTTTTTACCACTTGCTATCCTTATACATTTACACCATAACTAACAAAAAACATTTCAATATGAAACAAATTTTCTTAATCGCAATGATTATTTTTACTACGCAAGTTTCCTTTGCGCAAGTAAAAACCGTCAAAGGAGTTGTAACCGATGCAATTGGTGCGCCCTTACCATCGGCCAATGTTCAAGTAAAAGGAGAGTCAAACGGTACCACAACCGATTTTGACGGGGCTTTTACCATTCAAGTAAGTGAAGGCAAAACCCTTGAAGTATCTTATTTAGGTTACGAAACCAAAAGTGTAGTTGTAGGCGATGCCAATACCATCAAAGTACAACTTAAGGAATCTGCATCGACTGCATTGACCGAAGTCGTAGTAACATCGCTTGGAATCAAGAAAACCAGAAAATCATTGACTTATGCCGCTCAAGAACTGAAAGGCGAGGAATTGATTCGAGTAAAAGATGCCAACATTATCAACACCATTGCGGGCAAAATTGCGGGTGTAGCCGTTACCAAAAGTGCAGGGGGAACGGGTGGTTCGACTAAAGTGGTTATTCGCGGGAACTCCTCGGTGAGTAACAACCAACCACTTTATGTAATTGATGGTATTCCGTTGTTTAACGGAACTTCGGGGCAACCTAACAATGCGTTTGGCGATACCGCTGGGGGAAATAGAGATGGTGGCGATGTTGTTTCACTCATTAATCCAGATGATTATGAGGGAATGACGGTTCTTAAAGGTGCTGCAGCATCTGTATTATATGGTTCTCAAGGTGCAAATGGAGTTATTTTACTTTCTTCGAAAAAAGCTAGAGAAGGAAAATCAAACTTAAAAGCATCCTCGGTGACCACATTCGAAACGGCAGCTTATTTGCCAAAATTCCAAAATGAATATGTAGCAGTTGCTGGCGGCGAAGAAACTTGGGGTGCCAAAGGAGCTTCGAATGATCATGTAAAAGATTTTTTTGATACAGGAAATACACAAATCACTTCCTTGGCATTCTCATCGGCATCAGCTATTGCTTCGACTACTTTATCGTATGCCAATACTTCTGGTTCTGGAATTATCCCGGGCAATAGCATCAAGAAAAATAATTTTGGTATTCGACAAACGGCTAAATTTTTTGATGATAAATTAAACGTAGCTGCCAATGCAAATTATACCACTCAAACCATCAATAACAAACCCGTTAACGGATTGTATTTTAATCCTTTGACAGGTGTTTACTTGATGCCAAGAGGAAATGATTTTAACCAATATAAGGACAATTTCGAAGTTTTTGACCCAACTAGAAACATGATGGTGCAAAACTGGATGACCAATAGAGACATTCTTCAAAATCCTTTTTGGGGCATTAATAGAAATAAATCAGAGGATACGAATCAGTTTTTTAATGGTTCAATTGCTTTAGATTACAAAGTAAATAGCTGGTTAACTCTTGCTTCAAGATACAGCTACAACCGCGTTGAAAGTGGTTTTGACAAAAAAATCTACGCCACCACACAAGGAACATTATCTCACACAAACGGGAGGTATATAAACGTGAATACGTTAAGCACCCAACGGTATGGCGATTTTATTGCTACTATTAATACGCAATTCAATCAAGATTTTAGTTTCAATGCTAATGTGGGAACGAGCATTACCAATACATTGGGCAACCAACGCACGACGCTTGATTCAGGAATTGGAGGAGGATTGCAAATTGCAAACTGGTTTACGCTAGGAAACTTTGTGAACAATGCTGGAAATATACAAACTACGGATTCCGCCAAAGAAGTGCAATCTGTTTTTGCCGCCACTACCTTTGGTTACAAGGACAGATTATTCTTGGATGTTGCCGCTAGAAACGATTGGTCTTCTACATTGGTAAATACTAAAAACGCTGGTTTCTTTTATCCATCAGTAGGTTTAACGGCTATTATTAGCGAAATGACAACTTTGCCAGAATTTATTAATTACGGAAAAGTTCGAGCTACTTATGCCCAAGTAGGGAACGATATATTTTCTTTTGTAACCGTTCCAGCATACGGATTTACAGCCGAAGGGAATAAACCACCCGTAGCTGCACCAAGACCTGGATCGTCATTGCGACCAGAATTAAAATCAGAGGTTGAGATTGGTACCGAATGGAAAATGTTCAACAACCGATTGGGATTTGAATTGTCCTATTACAATTCAGAAACGAAACATCAATATTTACAAATTTTGGCTCCTTTGACCAATCCACTTGGCGTGAAGTATTATGGAATCAATGCGGGAAGCATCAAAAATGTAGGTTTTGAAGCTGTTGTGACTGGGAAAATTATAAAATCAGATAAATTCTCATGGGACGCCACAGTAAACTATTCTAAAAATAAAAATACAGTACAAGAAATTCCAACGGATTTAGGAGGAAAAGTAATTTTGACCGAAGCAGGAGTGAATAACTACCGTTATGTTTTAGAACAAGGAAAACCTTTTGGAGTTATCGAAGGCGTAAATATCAAGAAAGATGCGCAAGGTAGAGTATTGCTAAATGCAGATGGAACAATTCAAAAAACAGGTTTTGAAGAAGTAGGAAATGCCAATCCTGATTTTATGTTAGGATTTTCAAACACCTTTAAATTGGGTTCTTTCTTTGCCAATGTGCTTATTGATGCCCGTTTTGGTGGAGATGTAATGAGTTTAACCGAAGCCGTAAATGACGAATTTGGCGTATCAAAAGCAACTGGCGATGCTAGAAACGCTGGTGGTGTAGCCATCAATGCCGTATATCCTAATGGAACCGCATATTCTGGAAAATACCCAGCCGAAAGTTATTACAAACAAACCGGTGGTAGAGCTGGAGCAACAGGCGAATATGTGTACAGTGCAACCAATGTAAGCTTGAGAGAAATTGCTGTAGGCTATACTTTTAGTACCAAAAAACTACCTTTTATTCAAGCAGCAAGCTTGTCATTAATCGCTAGAAATTTAGGTTTTATTTACAAAGACGCTCCGTTTGATCCTAATATTTCATTGAGTACAGGCGAAGGTTTACAAGGTATTGATGTCTACGGAATGCCATCTACAAGAAGTATCGGTCTAAATTTAAACGTAACTTTCTAATCAAAAAATCATGAAATTAAATACTATAAAAAGAACAGCAATTTGTGTTTCCTTACTCGCCGCAGTAAGCTGTACAAGCAATTTTGAAGACATAAATACCAACCCAAATGGTATTACTCCTGAACTATACGAACAAGATTTTAACCACATCAAAGGGTCGTTTGCTCCCATGTTCAACAACATTCTGGTACTCACTCCCGAATGGAAATACCAAGTACAACAAGGTTTGCAAGGTGATATTTGGTCTGGATATATGGCCACTGGAACCGCTTTTAGAGGCGGTACTAACAATACCACTTATGATTTAGTCGATGGTTGGAATGGTTTTGCGTGGGGTGCAGCTTATGGCGATGTTATGTTTAACGCCTACAATGTGGAGCAAAAAGCCAAAGGAAAATACGATCAGTTTTATGCCTTGTCTTTGATTCTAAAAGTCGAAGGAATGCACCGTGTAACCGATACTTATGGGCCAATTGTGTATTCTAAATTTGGAACTACAGATGCAACAATTCCGTACGATTCACAAGACGAAGTCTACAATCAAATGTTCAAAGAATTGGATTTGGCTGTAGCCGAATTAACCAAAAGAGTCGATGCCAACGAAACCTCCACATTTGTAACAACCGACCTTTCGGCATACAAAGGCGATTATAAGCAATGGGTAAAATTTGCTAATTCCTTGCGTTTGCGTCTAGCAATGCGTATCGTGAAAAAAAATCCAACGTTAGCCAAAACAGAAGCAGAGAAAGCAATAGCACAAAAATTTGGCGTCATGACGACCAACAATGATATTTTCAAAGTCGTGTCGCCTACTTACACCAATCCCATTGCTACCATCAGCAATGCTTGGGGCGATGTGCGCATGTCTGCTGATATGGAATCCATTATGGGTGGCTATGCGGATCCTAGATTAGCCGTTTTCTTTAGTCCATCGGTTCAATTTCCGGGACAATATAAAGGAGTGCGTACTGGAATCGAAATCGCTGCCAAAGCGGATCACGTTGATTTTTCGGGAATTGGAGCTATTGTTAATTCTAAAGAAATTGTCCTTATGAACACTGCCGAAGTCTATCTTTTGAGAGCCGAAGGAGCTTTGAGAGGCTGGAATATGGGCGGCACCGCTCAAAGTTTATACGAGTTAGGAATTACAACTTCCTTTGCGCAACACGGCGTTTCGGGCGTAGCAACCTACATTACGGATAATGTAAAAACAGCCAAAGCCTACGTAGATCCTAATTTCCCTGCCAATAATGGTGCTGCAGTCAACAATGTTACCGTAGCTTGGGATGCCGCTGCCGCAAATGAAGTAAAATTGCAAAAAATCATTACTCAAAAATGGATTGCTGGTTTCCCAGAAGGACAAGAAGCCTGGTCAGAATACAGACGAACAGGTTATCCTAAATTGTTTCTAGTACTTAAAAACACCAGTGGCGGAAAAATCGATTCTAATTTAGGCGTTCGAAGAGTCAATTTTGTACAATCCGAAAAAGACGGTAATCCCGGTGGTGTTGCCACAGGAGTTACTAAACTAGGAGGTGCGGACACCGGAGGAACGAGACTTTGGTGGGATACTACTGGAGCTAATTTCTAATAAAAGAAAGTGTTAGAAAATTAAAAAGGTATAAGTAATAGGGCGTTCACTTTTAAAGCAATTGTAAATAAAAAAAAGAACATAAACCACTGATTGTGTTACTATTGCTTATTTTGACTTTACGACATTTAAACTTTCGACTTACTTGCTTATACCTTTTTTAAAAAATGCATACCTTTATAAATAAGTATTAAAACAAAATAAAATGAAAAGTGCTTTAGAGATAAAACCTGACATTAGTTACAAGAGTGCCGGAAAATTTGAAGAAACTAGATTCGAAAAAATTCATAACGAAATTTTCAAAAATTCAGCCGAAGCTTCTATTATTGTAGCCCAAGAAATCGTACAATTAATTCAAGCCAAACAAGCCAAAAACAAAACTTGTGTACTAGGTTTAGCTACGGGTTCGTCGCCTATAAAAGTCTACGAAGAATTAGTCCGTATGCACAAAGAAGAAGGGTTGAGCTTTGCCAATGTGGTTACTTTTAATCTGGATGAGTATTATCCTATGACCCGAGAAAACCATCAGAGTTACCATTATTTTATGCACCAGCATCTTTTCAACCACATTGATATTCTTCCAGAAAACGTAAACATTCCAGACGGAACCATTGCCATCGAGGATTTAAACCAGTATTGCATTGATTACGAAATGAATATTAAAAATGCAGGAGGACTTGATTTTCAACTCCTCGGAATTGGTAGAACGGGGCACGTTGGTTTTAACGAACCGGGTTCGCACATAAATTCTGGAACTCGAATTATTACCTTGGATCACATTACCAAAGTCGATGCGTCATCGGATTTTAATGGTATTGATAACGTTCCCAAAAGAGCGATTACAATGGGTGTTTCTACCATTTTGCGATCCAAAAGAATTGTATTAATGGCGTGGGGACAAAACAAAGCCGAGATTATTAAACGCACTATTCAAGGCGATATCAGCTCCGAAATTCCTGCTACTTTTTTGCAAAATCATACCAATGCTACTTTTGTTTTAGATCAATCTGCGGCTTCAGAATTAACGCGTTTCAAAACACCTTGGCTCGTGGACGAATGCATTTGGACACCTGAACTCAAGAGTAAAGCCATCGTTTGGTTGTGCCAAAGTACGAATCAATCTATTTTGAAATTAACAGACCGCGATTACAACAATAACGGAATGTCCGATCTTCTAGCCCAAGAAGGTTCTGCTTATGATTTGAATATCAATATGTTCAATGTTTTGCAGCATACCATTACAGGATGGCCGGGAGGAAAACCCAATACCGATGATTCGAACAGACCAGAACGAGCAAATCCTGCCAAGAAAAGAATCATACTTTTTAGTCCACATCCTGATGATGATGTGATTTCTATGGGTGGCACTTTTTCTAAATTAATAAAACAAGGTCACGAAGTTCATGTGGTTTATCAAACCTCTGGTAACATAGCTGTTACAGATGATGAAGCTTTGAAATTTGCCGAAGTTTGCAATGATTTTGTGGGCGAAGACAACTCCAAAATCAACTTTTTATCGGTTATTGATTTTATAAATAACAAAGAAACGAATCAAGCAGATTCCCCCGAAGTACGAAAATTAAAAGGCTTAATACGACGACGAGAGTCGTATGCAGCTACGCGATATATTGGTTTAAAGGACGAAAATACTCATTTTCTAGACATGCCTTTTTACGAAACAGGACACGTCAAGAAAAACCCGCTAGGTCAAGCCGACATTGATTGTGTTGCTGCGGTTATTGCCAAAATAAAACCACATCAAGTATTTGCAGCCGGAGATCTCGCTGATCCGCACGGCACGCATGAGGTGTGTTTGAATGCTATTTTTGCAGCTATGAAAGCCCTAAAATCGGAATCGTACATGAACGATTGCTGGCTCTGGCTCTACCGTGGCGCTTGGCACGAATGGGATATTCACGAAATTGACATGGCGGTTCCATTAAGTCCAGATGAGGTTATGTTGAAGCGTCACGCCATTTTATACCATCAATCTCAAAAAGATAGAGTCATGTTTCAGGGCAATGATTCCCGAGAATTTTGGGTGCGTGCCGAAGACCGAAATAAAAATACAGCAAAATTGTATGACAATCTCGGTCTAGCCGAATATGAAGCCATCGAAGCCTTCAAACGTTTTGAGTATTAATTTTGATTTCAGATTCTAGAGTCCTTGAAAAACAGCATTTTTTTTAGGTACCATCACAAAATCTGAAATCAAAAATCGTTAATCCGAAATCAAAATCCTTCCTCACTTTGCACCTTTATTTTTTATGAAATATATCGTTCTCCTTTTATTTGTTGGTTTTTTTGCCAATGGACAACCAGCTACCGAGTCTTTAAATCTAATGCCTTGGCCTCAAAAAATAGAGGTAAAGTCGGGTGTTTTTACTTTGGATAAAAAATTTAAAGTAACGATAACGGGTATGCCTAATGCTAGGATTTTTGCTGCAATAACTCGTTTTTTAAGTCGATTAGATGGTAGAACGGGATTGTTTCTAGAACAAGGATTGATAACCAAATTAAATGAAGCACCAACCGCACAATTGCAAATCAATTGTTTACGAGAAGGAAAAATAGGCTTGTACGAAGACGAAAGTTACCATTTAGATATTCAACAAAACAACATCAACCTCACTGCAACGACTGATTTAGGCGCTATGCACGGTCTAGAAACTTTGCTGCAATTGTTGCAAAATAACAGTACCTCCTTCTATTTTCCAGCAGTAACAATTAGCGATATGCCTAGATTTACTTGGCGTGGTTTAATGATTGATGCAGCTAGACATTTTCAGCCCATTGCTGTTATTAAACGGAATCTCGATGCCATGGCGGCGGTAAAAATGAACGTTTTTCACTGGCATTTAGTCGATGATCAAGGATGGAGAATCGAAATGAAAAACCATCCCAAATTAACGAAACTCGCCTCTGATGGGCTTTTTTATACCCAAGAGGAAATTAAAAATATTGTAAAATATGCCGGCGATAGAGGCATTCTTGTTGTACCAGAAATTGACATTCCC
This sequence comes from Flavobacterium restrictum, assembly GCF_007097245.1. Taxonomy (GTDB): domain Bacteria; phylum Bacteroidota; class Bacteroidia; order Flavobacteriales; family Flavobacteriaceae; genus Flavobacterium; species Flavobacterium restrictum. The sequence goes on from NZ_VJZT01000004.1 coordinate 92,673, forward strand.
GGTCACGCCACGGCCATACTTACGGCTTATCCCGAAATTGGGAGCAAAGCGGTACAACTGAATGTAAATTCGGGTAAAAAGAAACAATTATTTACCCAGCTTCAATCCTATGAATTAGAGCGAAATTCAGGAATTTTTACGCCTACATTAGACCCTTCTAATCCCAAAACATATCAATTGTTGAGCGAAATTTTTGATGCCGTTTGTCCACTATTTTCGGGAATGTACTTTCACATTGGTGGCGACGAAAACGAAGGAAAGGATTGGGATGCGAATCCAAAAATCCAAGATTTCAAGAAGCAGCACAACTTGGCGAATAATCATGAATTACAAACGTATTTCACGATGCAACTCCTGCCAATGCTCAAAAAACACCACAAAGTAGTAATGGGTTGGGAAGAAATAATGACCAAAAACATGTCTAAAGAGGCCATAATTCACTCTTGGAAAGGCGAAAACGAAGGACTTGCTAAAGGAAGTTCCTTAATAGCAGCTGCCAAAAACGGCTACAAAACCGTACTTTCTAATGGGTATTATATCGATTTGATGCAGTCCGTTGAAGACCATTATAAAAACGACCCAATTCCCGAAAACACGCTCCTAACACCCGAAGAAAAAGCCCGGATTCTAGGAGGTGAAGCCACCATGTGGAGCGAACTGGTAACGGCTACAACAATTGATTCTAGGATTTGGCCCAGAACGGCCGCCATTGCCGAAAGACTTTGGTCAGATCAAAAAATAACAGATTTAGCAAGCTTACGCCAAAGATTGAAAACGGTATCGTTTCGTTTGGAAGAGCTTGGAATTACCCACATTAGAAACAAAGAAGTCTTGTTGCGAAACATAAGTAACAATCAAAAAACAACTGCTTTGGAGGATTTTTCGAATATTTGTGAACCCTTAAAAATCTATTCTCGAAATACCGATGGAACCGAATATAAAACCTATTCCCCATTGACTTTATTTGCCGATGCATGTACGCCCGATGCACCCGATGCGCTCGAATTTGACGCCGCAGTAACTCATTATTTGAATAACAAAACCCCAGAAAATGAAACTGTTGTTACTAATTTCTTGAAAAAATGGATACAAACCAACACCGATTTATTGGCTTTAAGCCAAAACGCACCTTTGCTGCAACCGCTCTTACCACTCTCCAAAAGTGTGAGCGAAACAGCCCAAGTATTGCTATTGAAAATTGAAAAAAAGGAAACTATTTCAGCTGATAAAGCGCAAGAATTGATACTACAATGTCTGTCAAAAGACCACGCCGATGTAGAGTTGGCGGTATGCAATAGCTTAAAAAAGTTATTTTAAGCAATGTAAAATTCAAATAAAATTGGTTTTTTTAAAGTTGAGTTTGGTTATTTATCTTTTACTGTTTTTTATTTTGAATTGCTGTTGTTTTAAGGTGAAACAATAGGCTTAACCTGGTAATTCGTTACCAGGTTTTTTTTATATCAACATTCTATTGTTGTTGATACCCATACTTTTTGAAATAGTGCTAAAAAACACTTTTAGTTGGGAGATATAAACCAGTAAAGTCAGTATTGCAACGGTACTTTTTTGTACATTTAGAAGAAAAAACGAACTAATGCCAACACCAATAATCGTTGCAAAAATCGAAATCCTCAAACGCTACAAACCCATAGCCCCGAATACTCACAAAGGGATTCAAGGGCATGCTTTGTTAATTGGAGGTAGTTATGGCAAAATAGGTGCGATGGTGCTAGGTTCTAAAGCAGCTTTGAAAACAGGTTGCGGACTCGTTACGGTTTTTGTGCCAAAATGTGGGTACGAAATCCTTCAAACCACTAATCCCGAAGTAATGGTTTTAACCGATGTTCAGGAAAAGTACATTTCCAAAATTGAGTACGATTTCACTCCAAAAGCCATTGGAATAGGATCTGGAATGGGGCAGGAAATAATAACCCAAAATGCACTTCACGCTTTTTTAATTGCTAACGAAATACCTTTAGTCATTGATGCCGATGCGCTCAATATTTTATCCCAAAACAAAGGATGGATTTCGATATTGCCCACTAAAACGATTTTTACACCACATCCAAAAGAATTAGAGCGACTCATTGGGAAATGGAATTCCAATAGAGAAAAATTCGAAAAAACAATTGCTTTCTCCAAGTTGCATCAACTGATAATTGTGATGAAAGATGCGCCAACATTCATCATTAATGGTGATACGATTTATGAAAACACAACGGGAAACGCAGCTTTGGCTACGGCCGGAACTGGCGATGTACTCACGGGAATGATTACGAGTTTGCTTGCGCAATCCTACGAACCCATTGATGCAGCCATTCTTGGCGTTTACCTCCACGGATTAACTGCCGATATCGCTCTGCCCGAAACTGGTTATCAGTCGTTTATCGCTTCGGATGTGATTTCGAATATTGGAAAGGCGTATTTGAGTTTGGGGTAAATTTATGAACCATATAAGTCATATAAGGTCATTTAAGTTGGATTAGATATATAAAATCCGTGTTCATCCGTTTCATCTGTGTAATCCGTAGCCAATTATAAACAAAAAAACCGCAAATACACAAATTATAAAATCTGCGGCTAATTTTTTTTATGAATATTATCCCAAAAACGCTTTCAATTCCTGGTACGTTTTGATTTTTAGGCTTACTTTTTCTTTATTCAACACGCTTTCAATTTGTGTGGGAATAGGTAATTTTATGTTCAAAGCTGGTTCCACCACATCCAAGAATTTGATAGGATGAGCGGTTTCTAGAAAAATTCCAATCGCGTTTGGGTGATTTTGCAGTTCTTTTTTCAAGCCTAAATAACCCACTGCGCCATGCGGTTCGGCGATATAACCATCGGTTTTGTAGATGGATTGCATGGCTTCCAAAGTATCGGCATCGGTGTAAGAAAATGAAGAAAAATCTTTTTTGAATAGCTCCAAATCGTTATTGTACATTTCCTGAATTCGGATAAAATTACTTGGATTTCCTACGTCCATAGCATTAGAAATAGTCGCTTTAGATGGTTTTGGATCGTAATTTCCATTTTCCATAAATCGTGGTACGGTATCGTTTACATTGGTTGAAGCTACAAAATGTTCGATGGGCAAACCTAATTTCTTGGCAATAATTCCAGCGCAGATATTTCCAAAATTCCCACTCGGACACGAAAAAACCAACGGTTTGTTTTGTGATTTCAATTGTTTGTATGCAAAGAAAAAGTAGAACATTTGCGGCAACCAACGCGCAATATTTATCGAGTTGGCCGAAGTTAAGTTATGGTGTGACAGACTTTCGTCCAAAAAAGCTTTTTTGACCATATCTTGACAATCGTCAAAAACACCATCAATTTCCAATGCTTTGATGTTTTGTCCTAAAGTGGTCAATTGCCTTTCTTGAATATCGCTCACTTTCCCAGAAGGGTACAAAATCACGACTTCGACACCTTTTACGCCAAGGAATCCACTCGCAACGGCACCTCCTGTATCACCAGAAGTGGCAACCAAAACGGTATTTTTATTGTCTTTTTTGTCTTTGTTGAAATAGCCTAAACAACGCGACATAAAACGTGCTCCCACATCCTTAAACGCCATGGTTGGCCCGTGATACAATTCCAAAGCATAAATTCCGTCCTCGACTTTTACCGTTGGGAATTCAAAACACAAGGTTTCGGCAATGATTTCTTTTAATATTTCGGTTGGAATTTCGTCGCCCACAAATTGCTGAATAGCTTCAAAAGCGATTTCGGCATTGGGTAACTTTTCGATATTCTCGAAAAATTCGGGAGCTAATGGCGTGATGGATTCTGGAAAATACAATCCTCTATCGGTGGCTAATCCTTGTATTACGGCTTCTTCAAAAGAAACTTTTGGGGCTTTGTGGTTTAAACTGTAGTATTTCATTTCTAAATTTTAGATTTTAGATTTTAGATTTTAGATTTTTTAGCAATTTGCTTTACATCTGAATTCATAAATCTTCAATAGTTTTATTCTTGTATTTTATTTTTTAAATCCATTTTGGAATGCAAAAATCGAATGATTTCTATTTTATCCTCATTTACATTGCTGTAAAAAATGATATGTTGTCCTGATTTAAATCCAAAAATTTCCTTGTTTATTTCTTTGTAGCTTCTGCCAAAAAATTGGTTTTGGGCTAATTTTTGACAATCGGCTAACAACTCATAATAATACTTATCCGCTTGATCTTCTGACCAAATTTCGAATGTGTAGTCCCAAATTTCGGATAAATCTTCAACAGCCTTGTTAGTAAGATGAAATTTAGGCATCTCTTTTTTTAGCTTTTAAAGATTCTAAATGTTGTTTGGGATTGAAATTTTCTGCAATTCCACTTTCTATTCCGTCGCTAATTGCTTTTTTAAGAGCCGTTATTTTGTTTTCTTCCTCTTCTAACATTCTCAAACCGGCTCGAATCACTTCGCTTGCATTTTTAAATCTCCCTTCGGAAATTCGACCATCGACAAAATTTTCAAAATAGTCGCCTAAAGAAACGGATGTGTTGCGTCCCATATCTGTGTGTTTTTTGTAAAGTTACCAAAAATAGGTAACTTGTTAAAACTTTTTTTTGGATTAAAAAAATAGAGTTTTGTTGGTAGAAGTTTTTTTATTCTATTTCTAAATCAGTTTTTTTAATCCACAATGAGTTTTTAATTGGATTGTGGTTTTCAACTTTGAATTCGTCTAAATTTTTGTCAAATAATATTAAAACTCTTCCATTATCATTTTCTCGTTCATCAATTACTTTTCCTTTTTCGCCAATCAATTTCCAGTAATTTTCATTCTCATTAATGCTTTTTTTAGGTCTTACTGTTCCTAAAAATGATTTTAGTTTTATTGGAGTGTTTTTTTCTATTTTTTTATTATAAAATCGCATAGCAACTACATCACACTCACCCCATCCGCATTCACTTTCGAAACGTGAATTTCATACGGCAAATTGATTTCGTCATACACGGCACTCATGGCTTTGGCAATTTTTTCGGCGGTTTCCTTTCCTTTGCTCAAGGCAAAAATCGAAGGGCCAGAACCGGATATTCCAGAACCTAAAGCTCCGTTTTCGTAAGCTGTTTTTTTGATTAAATCGAAGCCAGGAATCAACATGCTACGAATGGGTTCGATGATTTCGTCATGCAGGGAACGCCCAATCAACTCATAATCATTCGTGTACAATCCTGCGACCAATCCGCCTACATTGGCCCATTGCGTGATAGCACTTTTTAGAGAAACGGTTTGTTTCAACACCGAGCGCGCATCCGAAGTTTTCAACTCAATTTGAGGATGAACCACGGTAGCATACAATTCGGATGGGCTGTCAATTTTAATAATGTCCAACGGATTCGAACTTCTAACCAAAGTAAAACCGCCCAATAGGCAAGGAGCAACGTTATCCGCATGAGCGTTTCCGCTGGCTAATTTTTCGCCTTGCATGGCAAATTTCACTAACTCTTTTCGGGTAAAAGGTTGTCCTAATAATTCATTGATTCCAAAAACAGCTCCTGCCGAGCTAGCCGCACTACTCCCAATACCGCTTCCGGCTTTGATGTGTTTGTAGATTTCGATTTCAAACCCGAATTCGGTTTCTATTTCTGCTAGCATCGCCAAAGCCGCCACACCAGCTACATTGTTTTCGGTTTCCATTGGCAAATTGGCACCCACAATTTTAGTAATCTGAACGCCCTTCACATCCGTTTTCCGAATAATCATTTCGTCGCCAGCAGTTGCCAAACAAAGTCCCAAAACGTCAAATCCACAGGAAAGATTAGCGATGGTGGCTGGGCAAAATAGTTTTATTTCTGTCATAATTTATTGTTTTTGTAGAGACGTTGCATTGCAATGTCTGTACGCTACGATACGCATCATTATATATTTCCAATTCGAATCACATCGGCAAAAATTCCTGATGCGGTAACTGCTGCACCAGCCCCAGCCCCTTTAATCATTAACGGTTGCTCTACATATCGATCCGTGAAGAACAAAACGATATTGTCTTTTCCTTCTAGGTTGTAAAACGGATGCTCTTTTGGAATAAATCGCAACCCAACATTGGCTATGCCCTTTTCGAATTGGGCAACGTATTTCAAACGAGAATTACTTGCCAAAGCTTCTTTGTAAATGGCTTCAAAATGTGCCGCATTTTTAGTTAAAGATTCAAAAAAGGCTTCGTTTGAAGTTGTAGCCAAACATTCGGCTGGCATAAAGGATTCGTTGGCAATGGCGTCAATTTCCATGTGATACCCACTTTCTCGTATTAGAATTAGGATTTTTCTAGCTACATCTATGCCGCTCAAATCAATCTTTGGATCGGGCTCGGTAAATCCTTGTACTCCCGCTTCTTTCACCACATCATGAAACGAATTATTTTCGTCAAAATTATTGAAAATAAAGTTCAAACTTCCAGATAAAACCGCTTGTATTTTGTGTACTTTATCGCCAGAAGCAATTAAGTTTTTTACGGTATCAATAATAGGCAATCCTGCTCCCACATTGGTTTCAAATAGGAAAGGTGCATTGTATTGTCTAGATAAGTTTTTTAGGTTTTTGTAATTGTCATAGTTAGAGGAACAAGCGATTTTGTTGCAGGTAACCACGGCTATGTTTTGTTTTAAATACTGCTCATAGGTTCTAGAAACACCTTCGTTTGCGGTAATATCTACAAAAATACTGTTGCGTAAATTGAGTGCTTTTACTCGGGTTATGAATTCGTCTTGATTAGCAACTTCTCCCGTTTCAAGGGCAAACTGCCACTCTTTTAAAGCGATTCCATCCTCATCAAAATACATTTTTCTAGAATTGGATATAGCAATAACCCGTACGTTTATTTTTAAGTTCTCTTTTAAAAATTTTTTCTGTTGGTGAATTTGCTCGATGAATTTCTCGCCCACATTTCCCACACCCATTACAAATAAGTTGAGTTGTTTTGTGTTCTCTTCAAAGAAGTTTTCGTGTAGTGTATTGAGTGCTTTCTTGACATCTCTCACATTGATAACCGCCGAGATATTTCGCTCCGATGCACCTTGAGCAATAGCACGAATATTTACATTATTCTTACCCAAAGTGCTAAACATTCGTCCGCTTAAACCTTGGTGATTTTTCATATTTTCGCCCACTAGAGCAATGATGCAAAGGTTTTTTTCGACAATACACGGGTCAATTTTGTTTTGCGAAATCTCAACTGCAAAAGCTTTATTGATGGCAATTTCCGCCGCTTCGGCATCAGCGTTTAAAATTCCAATACAAATTGAATGCTCTGATGAGGCTTGTGTGATAAAAATAACATTGATAGTACCAATTGACAATACTTCGAAAAGTCGTTTTGACGAACCAGAAACACCAATCATTCCTGGGCCTTCGAGAGTAATTAAAGTAATGTTATCGATATGGCTAATTCCTTTTACAGGATTCGCATTGGAGGTCACTTGATTGGAAATAAAAGTCCCTGCAGCAGCTGGTTCAAAAGTGTTTTTGATTAAAATTGGAATATTTTTTCTCAAAACGGGCTGAATTGTAGGCGGGTACAAGACTTTGGCACCAAAATGCGATAACTCCATTGCTTCTTGGTAGGAAATAGTTGCAATAGGCTGGGCTTGTTTGACTAATTTTGGATTGGCAGTATACATCCCGTTTACATCCGTCCAAATTTCTAATTCCGTTGCGTTTACTGCACCAGCGAGTATAGCAGCGGTATAATCTGATCCGCCACGACCTAAAGTAGTACTAATTCCGTCTTGAGACATGGCAATAAAACCAGGCATAACAACTATTGAGGCGTTATTTGTTGAAAAATAAGTTGCAATTAAATCATTGGTAAGGTCAAAATTAACAACCGCTTTCCCGAAATTGTTATTGGTTTTTATGAGTTCACGGCTGTCTTTATAGCTGCTGTTTTGTACTTTTTGTTTAAAAGCTTCGCCAATAATGAAGGACGATAATAATTCGCCAAAACTCAAAATAGTATCCGCAGTTCTGGGGGACAATTCGCCTAATAAATAGCAACCATCCAAAAGCGTTTCGAGGTGATTGATAATGCGTTTTACATGACTTAATAAACCGCTTTGTTCGCTTACAGGAATTAATTGTTTTAAGGTATCGAGGTGTTTTTTCTCAATTTCTAGAACAATATCTTTGTAGGTTTCATCGCTAGATGCTGCTTTTGAGGCGGCAACTTGCAACAAATCGGTTACTTTGCTTAAGGCCGAAACCACAACGATTACTTGGTCTTGTGCTGCTTTCTGGATAACGATATCAAGAACTAATTTTATATTTTCGGCATTGGCTACTGATGTTCCACCAAATTTTAATACTTTCATTTTGTTGTTTTTTATTTTAAAATGCAATGCTTTTATGCCCCCAAGAACCTTCTTTCTTTATAAAAAGAGGCTGGAATAAATTGGATTATATGTAAAAGTGTATACCCCTAAAGGGTAGTTGTAGTGGTTGTAGTAGTAAAAATAAGCACACCGTCAACTCTGTTTAGAGTTGTCATTGTAAGAGGATGATATGTGTTGCTATATTTTACCATTTTGATTTTTCAAAAATACATTTTTTTATAAAAAATAAAATCGGTATTTCTTTTTTTGCGAATATTTTAATTATTTGGATAAAAATAGGTTTTTATTGGTTGTTTATTTCTTGATACCCGATTTTTTTGATAGTATTCTTATTTTTGAATTAAAAAGTGATGCGGTAACTACTCGTCTTTGTTTTTTAAAATTGGTTTTTAACGATTTAATTGGATCATTATTTAGTATTTGGCAGTTTATGAAATTCAATTTCGATGGGTTTGTCCCCAATAAAGGCGTTCTAAAATAGTCTTTTTTTTTTAGCTAAAAAAGCCTTGTTTTTTTGCATGAATGGTACTGTTTTTGGGGTTTTTATTCAAAACTTTAAAGTATTGCTAAAATAAGTTGTTTTTTAATATTGATTTATTGAATTTTGACGCCTAAACGATTCTTAAAATGGATACTACACATTACATAAGCACGCAATTGCTTACTTTAGAAACTGTACAAGAAATAATTACCTATAATAAAACCATAGCCCTATCCGAAGAAGCCAAAGTAAATATCCAAAAGTGTAGGGATTTTTTGGACAAAAAAATGGCATCGAACTCGGAACCCATTTACGGAATCAATACCGGTTTTGGGTCGTTGTGTAATGTCAAAATTTCGAATGAGAATTTGTCTAAATTACAAGAAAATTTAGTAAAATCACACTCTTGTGGAACGGGTGACGAAGTCCCAAATGCAGTTGTAAAACTCATGTTGTTGCTCAAAATACAGTCCTTAAGCTACGGACATTCCGGCATACAATTGCAAACGGTAGAGCGGCTTGTTGCCTTTTATAACAATGATATTTTGCCTATTGTTTACACACAAGGTTCGCTAGGCGCATCCGGTGATTTGGCACCATTAGCCCATTTATCGCTACCGTTATTGGGGGAAGGCGAAGTTTTTTTTGAGGGTAAAAAAGTGCATTCTAGCGAAATATTAAAACGCTTTGACTGGCAACCCATCGTTTTGCAATCCAAGGAAGGTTTGGCATTATTAAATGGAACGCAGTTCATGAGTGCTTATGGAGCTCATATTATGATGAGAGCCTCAAAATTCATGTACTTGGCGGACTTAATAGGGGCTATTTCATTAGAAGGTTTTGATGGTCGGATTGAACCCTTTCATGAATTGATTCATTATATACGTCCCCACAAAGGGCAAATAGTAACGGCAAATCGCGTGAAAGGTTTTCTGGAAGGAAGCGAAATCATCGAGCAACCCAAAACGCACGTTCAAGATCCGTACTCGTTCCGCTGCATTCCTCAAGTTCATGGTGCTTCTAAAGATGCCGTTGAGTATGTAAAAAAAGTATTCAAAATCGAAATCAACTCGGTTACGGACAATCCAAATATTTTTATCGAAAGTGACCAAATTATTTCTGGCGGCAATTTTCATGGGCAACCGTTGGCGTTGGCATTAGACTTTTTAGCAATTGCCTTATCCGAAATGGGCAGTATTTCCGAGCGTAGAACCTATCAATTAATATCGGGATTACGTAATCTTCCTGCTTTTTTAGTCGATAATCCGGGCCTTAATTCGGGTTTGATGATTCCGCAATATACCGCTGCGAGTATTGCCAGTCAAAACAAACAATTGGCAACACCCTCCAGCATTGATAGTATTGTGTCGAGCAATGGTCAGGAAGATCATGTGAGTATGGGTGCAAATGGTGCTACAAAAGCCTTGAAAGTCATGGAAAATGTGGAACGAATTTTGGCCATTGAATTGATGAATGCTTCGCAAGCTATTGAGTATAGACGTCCGTTGCAGTCGAGCGATTTTATTGAGTTGTTTCTAAAATCCTACCGAGAGGAGGTACCTTTGGTAAAAGAAGATCGAATCTTGCATTATGACATCGAAAAAACGATTCTTTTCATGAGCAGTTTTCAAATAGAAAGCGATTTATAATTTAGAGGCATGCGTTGTTTTAGCAGGCTTTTAAGTTGTATTAGATATAGAAATTTGCATAAAAAAACCACTTCGCAAGAGTGGTTTTTTTTATGTGAACATGGGTAACTAAAAATAAATAACCTTGTATTATCCTTTTGAAATGGTACCAGAACCACTGACTTTTGTGTCTTTTGTTTTTGGATCTCCCTTGTATTGAATATCACCTGATCCAGAAACTCTTGCTTTTAAGTTATCGGTACAAAAAACGGTGCAGTCACCAGAACCAGAAATAGACAAATTCACATTTTTGGCTTTGCAATTTGAGGCGTTAATATCGCCTGAACCGCTTACAGCTGTGGTCAAGTTATCCGTATTTCCTTTTAGAACGACATCGCCAGAACCGCTCAAGGAGAGTTCGGTTTCGGTGGCATCGAGGTCTAAATCCATATCGCCTGAACCAGAAAGTTGTACAACAAAACGGCTCGTTTTAATCGTGTTTTTGCTACTTACATCGCCAGAACCTGTAAGCGAAATTTTATTCAATGTTTCAAAAGGAACCGTAATTCTTATGGAGTTTCGACCGCTGGAATGGAAACTACTGTTTTTATCAGTGTAGATTTTTAGGGTGTTTCCATCGACTTCAATTTTTATGAGTGGCAACAAATTCGATTCGCCTTCTAGGGTAATTTTGCCCTCGGTTCCTGCGACCAAATCCACGTCAAAAAAACCTACAATCGCAATTTCATCATAGGATGCGGTCGTTCTTGTTTCGGTGGTATTTTGACCATTTCCTTTTATTTTATCTTTTGAACCCCATTGCGCTTGGGCAAAAGTGGTTGCTGAAAGTGCGCAACAAACTAAAAACAACATTGATTTTTTCATCTTTTTAAAATTTTAAATTAGTACTATTCTTGATTTTTGAAATTGAAATTGATTTTTGAAATTGAAATTAATTTTTGCGCAGTACGACATTGCCATAATCCGAAACAATTGTCATTTTGTTCACACCTTTTTTCTTGTAAAAGCCATTGTATTTTTTGGAATTATTGGTTTCGGCTTTGGAACTGATTTCTAAATCCGAATCGTATTTAAAATCAGCATAGCGCACACTCACATCAAAATCAAAGGCATAATTGCTTTGAAAACCAATATTCAGGCCTGAATATCCGGATACAATGGTCACATCATTCGCCCTTGATTGAATGGCACCAATGGCTACATCGCTGTATCTAGTAACCAATTTGAGTTGGTTCATTACCGTACCAATCTTTATGGAGAGGTAATTTCCTGTTGCGTCAAGGGAGTTTACCGTGGCGAGTTTAATAGCGCCATATTTACTGATTATCTTGACATCGCCACTGTTGGCAATGACCACATCCGTATAATCCGAGACTAAATCTAGTTTATCGACTTCGTCAATGGTGAGTCCGGAATAGCGCGAAAGTACGTTGCCGTATTTCATATAGGCAATACTCGAGGCAGAGCAATACTCCATTTGAATCGCATTTCTAGAATTGTACAATTTTCCAAGGGTAATTTTTCCGTATTTGCAAGTAATATCGGTACTCCCAAACAAGTCACTTGTACTGATATTTCCGTATTTATTAAGGAGTTTTACGCTGCCGTTTTTAGGGATTTTTACGCTATAATTGATCTCGAAACTGTTGTTTTTTCCGTTGTTCTTTGTGTTTGAATTTTCGATAATCGTTTTGGCACTTACCCAACCTTTTAGGGCGTTAATGTCTACCGTAATATCGTCAATCCGCTGGTTTACCCAGTTTTCTTTGTCGCCACTTACCTTGATTTGAATGTTAAATTCGATCTTGTCCTCATCCCAAGTGGAGACTAAAATCGTTCCATAGGAATTGTCAATGGTGAGTCCTGCATCAGGATTTACAAAGTATGCTTTTTGAATGTTTTTTTGTTTGACAAAGGTATAATCAGTAGCAGTTGAAAAACTAGAAAGCGGAATTAAAAGCAATAATAGCAGTAGGTTACATTGTTTTTTCATCGGAAATCAGTGTTAGTTTTTCATTATCTTCTATGCGTTGCAATACGTTTTGCAAAAAAGAAATTCGGGTTTGTAAGTTGCTAATCATGGCATAAATTAGCTGTTTGCTTTCGCCATTGGTTTCTAATTCTTGCAAAATTTTGGTGTAATCAGCGTCTAGGGTTTTCATTTGTTTGAGTGCATCGCCTATTATCTTTTCGTTTTCGGGCGATTTTTTTTCTTTTATTTTGTCTAGTTCTTTGGCAATCAAAACCGAAAAAATCGAATCGGTTTGTTTGGTTTCTTTCGAAGCAAATTTTAGATCATTTGGTTTCACTGCCGAATTATAAAACATAGAAATCCCTACAAATAGCACTATCGATGCTGCAATTGCTAGTGAAACAAGGTATTTCTGGTTGAATTTCTTTTTGGCGTTAAGCTTATTCAAAAATCGGTTTTCATGGTTGTTTTCCATTTCTTGAATGTCCCATTGGGTATCGTATTTTTTGAATAGTATTTCTAATTTTTCATTTTCATCTTTCATAGCTCTTGTAATTTTTTTCGTAAACTGTCTTTTGCTCTGCTCAAAGTCGTCCTGCAATTTGAGTAGCTTATATTTAGAATTTCGCTAATTTCTTCTTGGTCGTAGCCTTCTATAAAAAACAAGGTCAAAACGGTGCTGTAATTGTTTTTTAAGGATTGAATGGCATCCAGAATTTGTTTTACTTTCAATTGGGTAAAATCAATTTCGTCCACAAAGTTAGTTTCTGGAGTTTCTATTTTGTAAAGGGTTTTTTCAAAATCTTCCTGTTGTATTTTATTGTTTTTTTTGTAAAAATCAATGCTGGTGTTCACAATTATTCGTTTCAACCAAGCACCAAAGGCGACTTCATTCCTGTAATCTTCAATTTTTATAAATGCTTTCAGAAATCCTTCTTGTATAACATCTTCGGCAAAATGTTCGTCTTTCACAATCCGGTAGGCTACGTTGTACATTGCTTTGCAATAGCGGTTGTAGACTTCAAATTGTGCTTTCTGATTTTTTTGCTTGCAGCTTGCAATTAATTCTTCTATATTTTGATTGGTGACACTCAAACAGTTTGTTGTGATTTATAGTAAAGACTGGGTTTGTTTTGGTTTGTTACACTTTAGTAAAAATAGGCAACCATTTTTGTTTTTTAATGGGTTTGAGGGAATAAATATAGGAGGATTTTTAGGGTAAAAGTGTTGTGTTGATTTTACCGCAAAGGCGCAAAGGTTTGTTTTGGGTTTTACCACAAAGGCGCAAAGTTTTGTTTTGGGTTTTACCGCAAAGTTCGCAAAGTGTTGTGTTGATTTTACCGCAAAGGCGCAAAGTTTTGTTTTGGATTTTACCGCAAAGGCGCAAAGTTTTGTTTTGGGTTTTACCGCAAAGTTCGCAAAGGTTTGTTTTGGATTTTACCGCAAAGTTCGCAAAGTGTTGTGTTGGATTTTACTGCAAAGTTCGCAAAGTGTTGTGTTGATTTTACCGCAAAGTTCGCAAAATTTTTGGTATATAATTAACAATTAACGTATTATGTCGTGTTTTAAAAATTAGACAAAATGAAGTAATAGATTGATCTTGAACTATTATTGACAATATTGCTTCTTTTGACTTTAGGACTTTTAAACTTTCGACTTACTTAGTATATTGCGTTTACTACATGATTTTTTGGTAAACAAAAAAAACCATCCCGTTTAAAGGATGGTTTTATGAAAAAGTGTTTTTTTTATTTGGATTAATAGCCTTCGTTTTGACTAATTTTTGAGTTTGTATCCGTTTCTCTTAAAGGTATTGGGAATACCAATCGGTCAGAATCCCAAGGTAAAGTAGCGGTTACTGATCCTTTGGTTCTTTTGATATCGTGGATTCTAAATCCTTCCATACCCAATTCCAATTCTCGTTCTCGTAAAATTTGAGCCAAGGTAACGGATTCGAAATTAGCAGCATTGGCGCGGGTTCTCAAGGTGTTTATATCTTCGAGTGGTGTGGCTCCAATGGCTGTTCCTGCTTGAAAGTTCGCTTCGGATCTAATGAGGTACATTTCGCCAAGACGAATGATGCCTACATCTCCAAATTCACTTTTGAATTTAGACGACAATCTTCTATCATTATCGGGGTTGATGTAGTTAAAGTTGCGTCTGTCATCATTAGGATCCGAAAATTTATTGAGATACGTTGTTCTAATTTCGATATCACCACCACGACCTCCATTATCCTCTGAAGCATAATGATTATTGGCTTGATTGTCTCCCGTTTGTTTTGTGATTTGGATTACAAAAATATCTTCAATTTGATTGGAATCGTGGTTAAAAGCATCGGCATATTTAGGTGATAATGCTGTTCCACTGTTTTCAATCACATCATTAGCAGCATCTCTCGCCGCTGTATAATTGCTTTGTTGTAGATAAACTCTGGCTAGCAATGCTTTGGCCGCATATTTATTAGCATAAAAACCATTGTCCGCAGGCAAATCTGTATAGGCTTTGTTTAAACCTGCTATAACTACTGCATATACTTCGTCAACAGTGCTTCTTTCAAGTGCTAAATCCGAATTGAAATCCGAGATTGCCTTTGGTCTAATTACCACACCAAGTTGGGTATTGGCTTTGCCCGCTTCGTATGGTTTTGCAAAAAAGCGAACCAAATCAAAATAGGCCAATGATTTCAAGAAAGTTGCCTCGGCAATCATGGTTTTTTGTTTTTCGGAATCGGCAACTTTACTAATGTTTTCGATAACCGTGTTACATGCATTGATCATTTCGTAATTGGTAGCCCAGATTTGTTGCACAATTCCGTTGCTTACCACTAGGGATTTATTATACATTTGTCTAAAATCAGCAAAGGTACCTCTCCACCTTAAATCCGTGGTGCTGGTGCTTCCTGTTTGTCCCATTAAATCGCCAGCAACTAGAATACGACCACCATAAATGTCACCATCGGCAGCAATGGCATAGGCGCCCGTTAGTACATTCGATACTCCTTCTTCGGTGCTTAAAGTGATGGTTGCATCCTCTCTTTGTTTAGGATCTATCTCTAATTGGTTATCACAACTTGCAAAAAAAACTGCTAGAATCGTGAATAAAATTAATTTATTTGATTTCATTTTTTTACTTTTTAAAAATTAATATTTACTCCTAAAGCAATAGTTCGGGCTGGTGGAGCAGAATAAAACTCTTCTCCAATTCCGGTATCATCTCTTCTAGCTTCTGGATCGTAACCGGTATAGTTTGTAAACGTTAGCAAGTTTACTCCCGTACCGTAAATGCGCACACTGGTCATGCCTAAATCTTTTACCGCTTTGCTTGGCAAGGTGTATCCTATTGTTAGGTTGCGTAAACGTACAAAATCAGCTTTGTCTAGAAATCTCGTTGAGGCACTAGTTCCGTTACCTCCATACAATCGTGCTTGAGGAACATTAGTAATATCACCAGGTTTTTGCCAACGATTTAACTGATCTGCGGTTTGATTATCAAAATAATCGGCTGCTACCGATTGGTAAATTCCAGCCGAGTTATAAATGCTTGCTCCCCATTCTCCTTGAAAAGTAAACGATAAATCTATTCCTTTGTAACTTACGGTGTTGGTTAATCCTGTCATTAAAGTAGGGAAAGGATTTCCAGCAATGACTCTTTCGGCTTCGCTATAATCATTGGTTGTTGATCTATCAATTGTTCCGTCAGCTTTTTTACTGTTTTTATAATACAAAGCATCGCCGTTGATTGGGTTAACACCTGCATATTCTTGTAAATAGAATGAGGAAACATTTTCGCCAACTCTATTGATTGTGAAAGTAGTAATGATGTCCGAATTGTTATTTGGTAAGGATACTACTTCGGTATTATTGGTTGTAATGTTAAAACTCGTATTCCATTTGAAGTTTTCGGTAGCAATATTTGTCGTATTTAGTGTAAATTCAAAACCGCTACTTTCTATTTTTCCAATGTTTTTATTGATTGTGGTTGCACCCGAGCTTAAGGCCAATGGCACTTCAAACAACAAGCCGTCTGTATTTTTCTTGTAATAATCGGCTTCAATGTTTATCCTGTCAAAAAAGCCAACTTCAAGACCATAATCAATTTGAGTTGATTTTTCCCAAGTTAAATTTGGGTTGCCTGCTTGGTCAAAGGAAAGACCTGTTTTTAAATTATAAGAGTTTGGTTTGTACAATTGGCGCGAAGCAAAGTTTCCTAGTTCCGCATTTCCTAATTTACCCCAACTTCCTTTAAATTTCAAGAACGAAACGATTTTATTGTCTTTCAAGAATCCTTCTTCGGATACAATCCATCCTGCAGAAAATGCTGGAAAAGTACCAAACCTGTTGTTTTTACCAAAACGGGAAGAACCATCTCTACGAATACTTGCTTTGAAGATGTATTTGTTATCATAGGAATAATTCAATCGACCAAATTGCGAAACAAACGTATAATCGGTTTCGTTACCTGCACCGCCATTTACCTCGGCACCACCATCAATAGTATGAAATCCGTCATTTGGAAAATAAATACTAGTAACCTCTTGATACCTGCGGTTGTATTTGTTGAACTCCATACCAGCTACTGCATTAATGGTGTGCTTTTCGCCAAATGTTTTATCAAAACTTAAATAGTTACTGTAAATATAGTTTTCGATATTTACCGAGCTAGCAAATACATCACCATCTGTGGATTGAAAAGGCGTGTTTCTACCGTTCCAATTGTCCTCTGTTTGCGACATTAAATCGTAAGCAAAATCAGAATTTACTTTTAAAGAAGGAATTATTTTTAATTCGCCATAGACTTTACCCGTAATTCTACGCACTAATGTTTTCCAAAACGAATTGTCAATTGCCAATAAATAGTTCGCATACAAGGTGTTTGGGTTTGCTGTTCCATCTGCTAAACGAATAGGGGATAGTGGGGATTGCGCCACAGCTTGTAATGGTGTGGTAAAGGAGTTATCATCCTGAACACGGTCTATTTGAGATCTAGAAAAACTCAAATTCATGCCTACATTAAAACGATCAGAAACTTTATGAGAAACATTGGTTCTTGCTGTTACTCGTTCTAAAGCATTACTGTTGATGATACCTGTGGTATTGTTGTAAGCACCTGCAAAGAAATATTTAGTATTGGCATCGCCTCCAGAAACTGCAAAATCAGCATCGGTATTAAAACCATCTTGAAAAGCGGTGTCTTGCCAATCCGAATCTATTTCCCCTTTTCTCCAGTCCGTTCCTTGTGCCAAGAAATCAAAAATACCTTCGGCTTCGGCTGCATCGCCAGTTCCGTTGATAGAAGCTTCGGTAAAAAGTGCTACATATTGCTTTGCATTTAACCATTTTCGTTTGTGAGTAGCTTGACTTACCCCTTGTGATAGGTTGATAGAGAACGTTCCTTTCCCTTCTTTCCCTTTCTTGGTGGTAATAATTACAACACCATTTGCACCACGAGCACCATAAATAGCTGCAGACGAGGCATCTTTCAATACATCAATCGACTCAATCTCATTGGTACTCAAGGTCAATAATGGATTTGTTGGTGCGCCATTACTAGACTCATTTGAAGTAATCAAAGGAATTCCGTCCAATACATATAAAGGTTCTTTACCCGCACTTATACTTGCAGCACCACGCACACGAATGCTAATGCCGCCTTCGACTTTTCCATTCGTTTGTGTAATTTGAACCCCAGCTAGTTTCCCTACCAAGGCATTTTGAACAGAGGAAACAGGAATTTGCTGAATGTCTTTGGCAGTAACCCGTGCAATGTTATCTGTTAATTTTTTCTTGCTTTGGGTTCCGTATCCTACTACAACAACGGCTTCTAGTTGATTCGAAGCATCTTTTAATTGAATAGTCATCGTAACACTTGCTGGAACTTCTACAGTGTTCATGCCAATAAAACTGATAACCAAAGTTTGTTTTGGAGCTACTTTGATTTTAAAATTACCATCAAAGTCCGTTTGGGTACTTTCTTTGGTTCCTTTGGCAATAATGTTGGCACCTGGAATAGGAATTCCTCCTTGATCGGTAACTTTACCCGTTACCGTTATTTCTTGAGCTACCGCAATTTGCACAAATAAGGCAAATACGAGACCCAAAAAATGCTTAAAATTAATTTTCATTTTTGGATTATTTAAGATTAGTTGCTTCAAATATCATAATAAAATGTTAACAAATAAAAATTATTATCATAAAAAATAACAATAATTTAAGTTTTTGTTAATAATGTACTTTTTAATGCCTAATTATTAATTATTGGTAATTAAAAGCGGTCATTTAAGGCATTTGTATTTTTTCTTTTTAGTTGCGTATTAAAGAGTATTTGACTTTTTTTAGGTTAAATTTGCCCTGTTTTTGTATTTAAAATGCTAATAGTGTTCCTATTGAATTTACCAACGCCTTTTTTATTTGGTTTTAGAAAAAGAAGTTGGCTTTATTCTTTTAATGTGTTTTAAATCAGGTTTTAATACTATTTAGCTATTGTATGTTAAAGTGTTAAAAACCAAAAAATAAGTATTTGTACTTAATTAAAATAAGTATATTTGAAAAATAAATTTGTTACACATGAAAAAGCATTCTAATCCTTTGTTAACTATAGTTGGAGCTGGCCCTGGCGATATAGAACTTATTACTTTAAAAGCAATAAAATCCCTTGAAAGTGCAGCTGTTGTCTTGTATGATGCGCTTGTAAACGAAGCTTTATTAGCCTATGCGCCTCAAGCTGAAATTATTTTTGTTGGAAAACGCTTTGGTTGCCATGCTTACAGTCAAGATCAAATTAATGAATTAATCGTTACTATGGCAGTCCGTTCAGGGCATGTAGTTCGGCTTAAAGGTGGCGATCCATTTATTTTTGGTCGCGGAAGTGAAGAAATCGCTTTTGCCGAAAAGCACGGCATACCATCCTTTATTGTTCCCGGTATTTCCTCTGTAATGGGGGTTCCCGCTATGAGTGGTATTAGCTTGACACAACGCGGTATTGCCGAGAGTTTCTGGGTGATTACTGGTACCACATCGGATCATAAATTGTCTAAAGATGTTGCCTTGGCTTCCCAATCATCGGCCACAGTTGTGCTCTTGATGGGGATGAATAAGCTGGACGAAATTGTGGCAATTTATCAAAAAAACCGTACCGATGATTTGCCTGTTGCCATTATTCAAAACGGGACAAAAAGCAATGAGAAAAAAGTAATTGGCAACATAAGTTCCATCGCTGCATTGGTAGCGACTCATCAATTGTCATCACCTGCTATTATAATTATTGGCGAAGTGGTAAATAATGCCTCTAAACTAGCTTCTTTTACCAGCGAGGCCTTGTCAATGCCGGAATCGTCATTGTAAATTACGAACTATTATTTGTTGCTATTACCAAAGCTAATTTAGCTGTATTAGCAATCTTTGGCTTAATTCAAAGGATATTAGTAAGTCGAAAGTTTTAATTTCGTAAAGTCAAAATAAGCACTATAATAGTTCAAAATCAATCTATTACTCCATGTTGTCTAATTTTTAAAACACGTCATCAAACGATGAATGTTACTTAAATGCAGATTTTTTTTGGGAAATAAAAATAAAAAAAAACGGATTAGAGATGCCTATTTCTAATCCGTTTTTTAGTTTATGCTAGTACTTTTTCGAGTAGTACAAAATTGCTTTTGGGTGCTTCACATAGCGAGCAACAATACCCTTCGGGGAGATCATTGAACAAAACACCTTTTTCGATTCCTTGGGAAGGATCTCCATATTCTGGGTTGTAAATGGTCATGCACTCTTGGCATTGGTGCATTTCTTGAATTGTTTTTTCTTTCTTGGCACTTACGGTATTGATTTCTAAAACCGAATTACCCAGTTCTTCAAAATATTTTCTACTCAACTCAATCAAGATGGTTGGAAGTTCTAATTTGTCTACATCTTGTGCGTGAACAATGTATTCTTTGGTATTGGGATCAAAGTTTTTAGCATACAAAATATTGTATGTATCTCGTATTTTTATGGATTCAAGTTCTTTGGGCGATTCATTTTTTTCGACTACAATCGAGGTGAAATAATGTCCTTCACGGTTGTATTCGGATAGCCCAAAAGTGAGTCCGTAAGTACTAATATCAAATTGATCAAGTGTTCGAACTAAAAATGTTTTTAGGTTTAATGCCCATTCCATGGCAACGGGTAAGTGCCAATTGAGTTCCAAAAGTGAGTGGCGTACATTAATTCCTTTTTTGCCCAAAAATTTCTCCCAATCAAGTTTTCGTTCTTTTGGAATTCCTTTTACAATGAACGATTTCCAAGGTGTGATGCATATTTTACCAATTTTGCAATCAAAACACAGCTCACACATTTCTTTCAAAAAGTCCAAATCATACAAGTTATTTCGCCAGTACAATCCCAACCAATATTGATCAATTCCCAACTTATTCATTCCCTCATAATACGGGAAAGGGTAAAACGGAATGCTTAAGGATTTATCAATAGTACGGTTGTTGGTGTCTAATTTTTCGCTAACCAATTGAAAAATCATCTCGGCAGATTGGGGTTCTTCAATTAAGGTTTTTTCTATTTCATAATAGACTTTGGCCACGTCCCAACTGTATACTAGCACAGGATAAAGCTCCATTTTATCCCATTTTGGGAGTCTAATGTACACAAACCAATAGTCCTCGTGATGCGAAGCGATAAAGTTAATGTGACCTGTAAACAAAGGAACGAGTTGTTGTTTTGGATCAGTAATATTGACTTTTAGTTTGGGTTGCTCTTTAAATTGTTCCAATACATACAGGAATTTATTTCCGGTAAGCCAAGGCGTATTTCTAAAAATATCAGTCGATACATACGATGAAACGATATTGTTGCCGCTTTTTTCGTCAGGATAAACAAAATGATGCTTGCCCATCTTGTCTTTTTTTACAGGTCTAAAACCTTTAGAAAAGATGATGTCTTGGCGGGAACCAAACGAAATTGATTTTTGACCTTGTTCCAGTCCCATGTTTACAATTTCTCGTAATTCACCTGGCGATAGTACGCCACCTTTGACTATTAATCGTGTTAAATCCATTTTAAAAGTTTAAAAGTTCAAAAGTTTAAAGTTCACGCTCTAAACTAAAAAAAAGCCTATTTGTATTTTGATAAAATCTCTTTTACTTCGGTTTTGCAACTTCCGCAACCTAATCCAGCTCCAGTTGTTTTACACAATTCGGTAAAATTAGTCACACCGCTTTTGATAGATTCCTCAATATTTCCGCTGCCTACTTGGCTACAAGAACAAACAAGTCGGCCCAAAACAGGTTTGGCTTCGGAGTTGCCTCTTAATAAGGTATTCCTTTTGTCCGAAAGTTCTATTTTGCTTTCGATCATAGTTTTGAATTCGGCAAATTCGTTTTTATCGCCCATCAAAATGGCTCCCACGAGTAAGTCATTTTTCACGACACACTTCTTGTAATAGCGTTTTCCTAAATCCGAAAAAACAATTTCTTCATACGAATCGTCATTTTCGGGAATTTCGATTTCTCCAATACTGCATAAATTAATATCTTCTAATTTAAGGATGTTCATCAAAACCGAGCCTTTGTAGTAACTGCTAATATCGCCAGCCATAAAGTTAGCCAAAATATCCGCTTGTTCCTCCGCAGCCGATGTAATTCCGAATAACATATTATTGAATTCGGCTATTTCGCCAATGGCAAAAATATTGGGTTTAGAGGTTTGTAAATACTGGTTTACTTTTACCCCACGACCACAAGATAATCCGGCATCTTTAGCAATTTTAATATTCGGAATTGTTCCAATAGTGTATACCACAGCATGTGCCGTTATGATTCGTCCACTTTTTAGAATAATTTCTATTTCGTTTGGATTTTCGGTGTCAAAAACGGTACTGACTTCGTTGTCAAAATAGATTTGAATGTCTCTTTGTTGTACTTCTTCGGCTAATAATTTACTCGAAATACGGTCTAGCTGGCGTTCCATCAACCTAGAGGCACGTTGTACAATTGTAATTTTTATGTTTTTATGTTTGAGTGCCGCAGCCAATTCTAAACCAAGTAATCCGCCACCTACAATGACAACGTGTTGCTCATTTGGTGGTAAACCCGTTTGATCCAAATAGTTTTTAAGGCCATCAGCATCGGCTTTTTTACGCATTGTAAATCGGCCTGGCAAATGCAATTGCGCATTTTCAGGAATAAACGGCCCGCTTCCTGTGGCTAGAATCAAGGCATCAAAAGTGTGTTTTTGTCCCGTACTATCCGTGATGGTATTGTTTTCTTTGTCAACATGCTCGATACCTACTTCGGTTTTTAAGGTGATGTTGAGTTTGGCAAGGGCATCTTCTTTTATTTTCAAAAGCTGCTCCCATGTTAATTCTTCGGTTAAATATTCAGGCAATAATACCCGATTGTAAAACGGATTTTTTTCATTCGAAAAAACTATAATTTCATCCTCGGTATTGATTTCTCGATAATTTTGAATGAATCTAAAAGCGGCAGCTCCAGCACCCACAATAGCAATTTTCTGAAAAGGCTTTACATATTTAGTGATCGACACGGTGGTGTATTTAAAATCAGGTTCCTTCGAAACAGGATCTACCAGCGTATTGGTCAAATTATTGGTTCTATTCAAGTCGTTTTCCAATTGTTTTCCCCAGTGCATAGGCAAGAAAACGACCCCTTCCCGAATTAAATCCGACACTTTTGCTTTTACTCGCACCGTCCCATTCTTGCTGGTTACCACAACAATATCGCCAGTTACAAGTCCTAATTTATAAGCATCTATAGGATTTAGATCTAATAATGGACTTGGTGTATGGGTCATTAATCGGGATACTTTTCCAGTTTTGGTCATAGTATGCCATTGATCTCGAATTCGACCTGTGGTCAAAATATAAGGAAATTGTTCGCTTGGCGGTTCAGAGGTATTGTCAATAGCCGTTGGGATATTAAAAATGGCTTTTTGTGAGGGCGTATAAAACTTTTTGTCGGTAAATAAACGAGGCGTTCCGGGATGTCCGTAATCAGGAACAGGCCATTGAAAAGTACCTTCGTTTTTGAGTCGGGTGTAATTTAAAAATGAAATATCAATATTCGTGTTCTTGGTCAAAAGAGTGTGTTCCTTATAAATTTCTTCGGTGTTGTTGTAATTGAAACCATTGAAATTCATTTTTTTGGCAAAGCGAGTCACTATTTCCACATCCGATAAGGCTTCGCCAGGTGCATTGATAGCTTTTGGCAAATAGGAAATACGTCTTTCGGAATTGGTCATGGTGCCTTCTTTTTCTAACCAACCTGCAGCTGGCAATAATAAATCGGCGTATTTTGAGGTATCTGCGTTGTGCGAAATGTCTTGAACAACAACAAATTTGGCGTTTGCCAATGCTTTTTCTACTCTACGAGCATCGGGTAAACTCACTAGAGGATTGGTACAAATAATCCAAATCGCTTTCATTTTTCCCGATTCTAATGCGTCAAACATTTCGGTCGCCGTAAGTCCTGGTTTTTCGGATATGCCATCAACGCCCCAAAATCCAGCTACTTCTTTGCGGTGTTCTGGATTGTTCAATTCTTTGTGCGCAGCCAATAAATTAGCCATACCACCCACTTCTCGACCACCCATAGCGTTGGGTTGACCCGTTAAGGAAAATGGTCCAGATCCTGGTTTTCCTACTTGTCCAGTCAGTAACGAGAGGTTTAGCAAGGCTGTGTTTTTGTCCACGCCAATAGCACTTTGGTTCAAACCCATTGCCCAAAGCGATAGGAAACCTTTGGCTTTGCCTATAATATCAGCGGCCAACTTGATGTCATTCAAAGGAACGCCGCATAATTTTGAGGCTTTTTCTAATGAACTTGAGAGCACTAAATCCTTATAAAGGGAGAAGTTTTCGGTGTGGTTTTTTATAAAATCGGTATCGGCATATCCTTTTTCGATTAATCGTTTGGCTAATGCGTGGTATAAAATAATGTCGGTTCCGGGGATGATTTGTAAATGTAAATCGGCTGCTAGGGCTGAATCCGTTCTTCTAGGATCGACAACTATGATTTTTGTTTTTGGATTTTTCTCTTTGTGTTGTTCGATGCGTCTAAAGAGAATAGGGTGGCACCAAGCAGGATTGGCTCCTGTGATCAGGAAAGTATCCGCCAATTCAATATCGTCATAAGCAATTGGCACGGAATCCTCACCAAATGTTTTCTTGTACCCCGCCACCGCTGAACTCATGCACAAGCGAGAATTGGTATCGATGTTATTGGTTTTCAGAAATCCTTTTACGAGTTTGTTGATCAAATAATATTCTTCGGTTAAGCATTGTCCAGAAATGTAAAAACCAACGCTATCTGGGCCATGTTTTTTTATAATTGACGAAAAAACCGCTGCTGCTCTATCTAGTGCCGTGTCCCAACTCACTCGTTCCAAGGGATGGGATTTGCTCCAGCGCATTTCGGGGTGTAAAATCCTATCCGAAGTGTCATTGACCACATAATGCAGGTTCATTCCTTTGGAGCAAAGCATGCCTTTATTTACGGGATGATCTTTGTCGCCAGTAACGGTTACGCCATTTTTAGGATCATTGGTAACGATAATTCCACATCCAACTCCACAATAAGAACAGGTCGTTTTGATTTCTGAATTTTGCATTATAGTACTTCTTAATTTATAGTTTCTCTAATATAAAAAGCAAAAAATCGCTTTTCTATAATTCGATTGTAAAAATACGTATTTTTACGTATAAATACGTATTTCATCATTATTTTTTTATAAGTTTGAACAAAATAAATGACAAAGGTGTTTATTGGAATTTATTTTTTAGAATTATTAAAATAAGGGGTGCAATATTGCGAAAAGTACTATTTGAAAAAGTGGACATTGCCCTACCGCAATAAGTTCACTACTAATTTGACTATAAAAAAGAGGTTATGAAAGAAGCATTAGCCAATTGTAACAGCTGTTTGAATGAAAATTGTTTTATAAAAAAGCACCTTCATTTAGAACAAATGAAAAGTTACATCGAGAAAAAGCATAGTTTTATTTGCAAAAAAGCACACCAATTTATCATTGAAGGAGCCCCCATTCAAGGTCTTTATTTTATTTACAAAGGAAAGGTAAAAACGGTAAAAACAGGAATTAATGGGCGAGAGCAAATAGTTCGTTTTACAAAAGAAGGCGATACGGTGGGTTTTAGAGGTTTTGGTACTAGTAAGCGGTATTTGATTGGTGCTTATGCACTTGAGGATACGGTTTTATGTAATTTCAGCAACGAAATCATGTTGGAAATTTTGCATACGGTTCCTGAATTCACTTTTGATTTAATGCTTTTCTATGCCGATGAGTTGAATAAAAGCGAAAATAATATTCGGAAAATTGCCCACATGAATGTTCGGGAACGCGTGATTGATACCTTATTATACATACATCGAAAATTTGGACAAACCAATGGCATGATCGATCTAGAATTATCCCGTAAGGAAATTGCTGATTTTGCAGGAACTACCGAGGAGCAAGTGACGCGAATGATTTCAAGTCTGAAAAAAGAAGCCCTCATTAAAACGGTGGGAAAAAAAATTGGCTTGCTAGCAATCCCTAAACTCCAATCCGAAATCATAGAACACAAGTATATTTAGAGAATGGCACGACAGCTTATTTTTCGTCAAAAGCCACTGCTGTAGCACTTTCTCATTAATCCTAAAGCTTTAGTCTATTGAAAATTAGGGATAAAGTACTTCCCAATTTAATAAGATACCCATTCGCTTTTAAAAAATTAGCCACGGATTTAACGGATAAAACTGATTTTCACAGATTTTAATTCAATTTTTGGCACACTAAATAAAAAAAATCCATGCGAATCTGTTAAATCCGCATCATCGTCAACAAATTTTATAATTGCTAATACAGTGATTGCTGTAATTAATACCCCCAATTCGTTGGGCTTTTTTTTATAGAAAAACTTCCAATTGCAATACTACTACTTTCTATTATTTGCTTCTTATTCTTCAATAAGTACGTATTTCACACTATTTGTTTCATTTGTAAGTCCAGTAAACTAGGTGTTTAGCTGGGTTTTCTGCGAAAAAACAGGTTTTTTAATGGTATTTAAACCTTTTATGCAGTGTAAAAAAGTGTTTCAGACCGTAAAAAACACAATACTTAAGTATAAATACGTACGTACATTTGCTTCATACTAATTAAAACATATCATTATGCAAAAGAGTACCACCACATTACAAAAAGTTCAAGGTTTTACAGCCAAAAAAATTGGAGCTGTAAATGTATCTAAATCCGTTTTTTTAGGAATCGCTTTAACCGTTTTGGGTTACAACAACACATCGGCACAGTTGACGGCTACGGGTCAAATTAGAGAAAGAACCGAAATTAAAGCAGGACAAGGAACATTGCAGAAAAAAGGCGAAAAAGCAGCTTTATTCAACTCGCAACGTACACGATTAAATTTAGGATTTACAGGATACCGATTCAAAATATACACGTCCATTCAAGATGTGCGCGTTTGGGGACAAGATGCTTCTTCTATCAATAGAACAACTACCGAGGCCAATAACGGAATTTTAGTGCACGAAGCTTGGGCCGAAGTAAGTTTGATTGATACCATTAGCACCATTCAAAATTTATCACTAAAAATGGGTCGCCAAGAAATATCCTATGATGATCAAAAAGTATTGGGAGGATTAGATTGGTTGCAACAAGGGCGCAGACATGATGCGATTGTACTTAAATATGCTAACAAAGGATGGATTGCTGATTTTGGAGCGGCCTTTAATCAAAATAAAGAACTCGCAGTTGGGACAGTATATACAGGAACAAATCCTGCTTATGGCGCAGGAACAAACGCAATTGGTACCATGTACAAATCGTTTCAATATGCTTATGTAGATAAGAAATTCTTTTTTGGAGACATTTCCTTCTTGTTCTTTAAAGATGATTTTAATAAATATACCACTGTAACTTCAGGAACACCAGCTGTGACTAGCAAAGTATATGGCGAAGGCGTTTGGAGTCGCAATACTACAGGTATTTATTTCAACACCAATCCTACCAGAAAAATAAATCTTACGGGAAGTTTTTACCACCAAGGTGGTCATGACAAAGACGGTCGCTCGTTGAGTGCAAATCTAGCTTCTATATCATCAACTGTGCAACTTGGACGTAAATTATTTGTAGGTCCTGGAATTGATTACTTATCAGGAGATGATGGAACCAAAACAGTAACAGCAACATCCGAGAACAATCGTTTTGATCCATTGTACGGAACACCACATAAATTCTGGGGAGGTATGGATTATTTTTATGCCGCAAATGGTTTTGGAAAACAAGGATTGTTGAATTATTTTTTCAAAATGAAATACAACGCCAAAGACAATTTGACTCTTTTACTAGACATTCACGGTTTTGAAGCTGCAAACACACTTTCGAACGGTACAGGCGGAAAACTAAATTCGTATTTAGGTACCGAAGTTGATATGGTTGTAAAATACAATCTTACCAAAATGATCAACCTGGAAGCTGGATATATGTTCATGAAAGCTACCAATTCTATGGCATCTGTCGCTGTCAAAAATGTGGCTAATGCGGATCTTTCTCCTGATTTCGCCTATATTTCATTGAATATCAAGCCTAATTTTTTAGCCAAAAAATAATATAAATTCCAATAGTAATTTTGTAAAAACAAATACGATGAAAAAATCAAACCAACAATTGACAACGATCAAAACCTTATTTTTAGGATTGATGGTTCTTATTCTTACTTCTTTTTCAGAGGTTGCGGCTCAAAATGATCCTGTTCGATTGGGATTTATTCCCCTAACCGATTGTTCGCCAATTGTTATGGCAAAAGAATTGGGATTGTTCAAAAAATATGGTGTCGAAGTGGTAGTAACCAAGGAATCTTCTTGGGCAAACATTCGTGACAAAGTCCTTACTGGCGAGCTTGACGGCGCACATTGCTTGTATTCTATGCCTTTTTCAGTATACACTGGAGTAGGCGGAAAAGCAGGATCCGAAATGATGATTGCCATGATGCTTAACGTAAACGGGCAAGCCATTACCTTATCAAATGACTTTTGTGGAAAAGTAGGTTTCAAACAAATGAACAAAGTAACACCCGTTGTTGCTGCAAAATTGAAAGCCGAAAAAGAAGTAACCTTCGCCATGACTTTCCCTGGAGGAACGCACGATTTATGGTTGCGTAACTGGATGTCTATTGCTGGTTTGAACCAAAAAGCGGTCAAAATCATCACGATTCCGCCTCCGCAAATGGTAGCTAATATGAAAGTTGGGAACATGGATGGATACTGCGTAGGAGAACCTTGGGGCGGAGTTGCCGTAAAACAAGGAATTGGTTTTACTCAAATAGCGTCGCAAGACATTTGGAAAGACCATCCCGAAAAAGCATTGGTTGTCAACAAAGAATTCAGCGAAAAACGCAGAACTGATCTTGTAAAAGTAATGAAAGCCATCATGGAAGCGTGTATCTGGTTAGACAATCCGGCTAATCGTAAAAAAGCGGCTGCAATAATTGGTAAAGCACCGTATGTAAACGCTCCAGCAGATGTAATCGAAAACAGATTGATGGGGAATTATGACCTAGGTTGCAACCAAGGAACCGAAGTATATAGTAATGATTATATGTTATTTCACAAAGGCGGTATGGTAAATTACCCTCGTAAATCCTACGCAATATGGGCTATGGCACAATATGTACGTTTTGGCTATTTGAAAGAAGCACCTAATTATAAAGCCATT
This sequence comes from Flavobacterium restrictum, assembly GCF_007097245.1. Classification (GTDB taxonomy): domain Bacteria; phylum Bacteroidota; class Bacteroidia; order Flavobacteriales; family Flavobacteriaceae; genus Flavobacterium; species Flavobacterium restrictum. Next base: position 121,839 of record NZ_VJZT01000004.1, read on the forward strand.
GCTGACAAATTAATATTGCAAGATTTGTATGAAGAAGTGGCTAAAAGCATGAAAGTAAAAGTGCCTAATGACGATATGAAACCGTTTTCTCTTACTATGGACAAAACCGTTTTTGATCCCAATAACCCAGCTGCTTATCTAAAAGTAGTGAAACGATAATATCCCCAGTCCAGCATGAAGGGAAGGGAGTACTTTACAAAAATATCCTGCAAGGTCTTTTTTGACCTTGTAGGTATAAATAAAAAGGATATTCGACCCTTACCAATAAAAACTTAAAAAAAAGATTACAAAACGTTTAAATTCTAGTACCATGTCTGATAAAAACACGCTAACTATCGAGAACTTATCATCAGAAATCATTGCCGATTCAGCCGAAAATAGTAAACTCAAAGAAACCTTAATTACCCTTTTAGAAAAATCAAAATCAGTCCTATTGGCAGGAGTTGGATTACTCTGTTTTGGCGGATTCTGGAGTTTGTTAAGCTTTTATACCAAAGATGCACTTCCGGGACCAACAGCCACTTTAACGGTATTGAAAGAAATGTTGAGTGACCCATTTTACGATTATGGCCCTAACGACAAAGGAATTGGGTTGCAATTGTTTCAATCCATAAAAACGGTACTTTCGGGGTTTTTGTTAGGATCATTAATCGCAATTCCTATTGGGATTTTGATGGGTGCCAGCACAATTTGCAAACAAATTTTTTACCCCATTGTACAACTGTTAAAACCCGTTTCGCCCTTGGCTTGGTTCCCAATAGGGTTGGTAGTTTTTAAGGACACAGGTTTAGCAACTATTTTCATCGTTTTTATCACCTCACTTTGGTCAACGCTTATCAACACCTCTTTTGGCGTTGCATCAATACCACAAGATCATAAAAATGTAGCCAAAGCGTTTGGATTTTCAAAATGGCGGTATTTGACCAAAATTTTAATACCCTACAGTTTGCCTCACATCATAACCGGATTGCGATTGAGTATAAGCGTAGCGTGGTTGGTAATTGTTGCGGGCGAAATGCTATCAGGTGGTGCAGGAATAGGATTTTTTGTATGGGACAGCTGGAACGCCTTGAGTTTAGAGAAAGTAATTTCGGCCATTATTATCATAGGAATCGTAGGTTTATTGTTTGACAGAATCTTCACTTTTATCGAAAGTAAAGTCTCCTACAAAGCCTAATTACTATGGCGTGCCCCTCCGTAAAAACTACGGGTCGTGCTGTACGTTCCCGCTTTTTTTGAGCCAAAAAAAGGCTCAAAAAAGAGCTCCACTGCCATCACTCACGCAAACACATCACGCAAACACATCATGCAAACACCAAAAACGTAAAACCATCAAAAACATGAGTTATTTAGAAATCAAAGATTTGGAAATCTCATTTCCAACTCCAAAAGGAAAATACATTGCCGTACGAGATATCAACTTGTCTATCAAAAAAGGAGAAATTATTTCAATTATCGGGCATTCCGGTTGCGGAAAATCGACTATTATGAACGCCATTGGTGGGATGCTTACCCCAACAGGCGGAACCGTACTTTTAGACAATAAAGCCATCAAAGGCCCAGGCCCAGATCGAGGAATTGTGTTCCAAAATTATTCCCTATTGCCTTGGATGTCCGTACATGAAAACATTTTTCAAGCCGTCGATTCGGTTATGGATTGCTCCACAAAGGAGAAACATGAAATCGTAGACAACAACCTTAAAATGGTCAATTTAATCGAGCACCGCGATAAATTACCCGGACAATTATCCGGCGGAATGAAACAGCGTGTGGCCATTGCCAGAGCATTTGCCATCAATCCAGGCGTTTTGTTGCTTGACGAACCCTTTGGCGCACTCGACGCACTGACCAAAGGTTCCATGCAATTAGAAGTTTTAAAACTATGGAATCTTAACAATCGGGAAAAAACCATTGTAATGATTACCCACGACATTGAGGAAGCCTTGTTTTTGTCCGATAGAATTGTAGTCCTAAACAACGGCCCAGCAGCAACCATTAGAGAAATTGTCGAAGTGCATTTGCCAAGACCAAGAAACAAAATCGAAATTGTAAAAATGCCCGAATACATTGAGTTACGTGACAAATTACTACACCTATTAACCGATAAATTTTCTATTGAGGATATGGGAATGGTCTATAAAAATTAGTTTAGATTGGTTGTTTTTTAGAATCCCTGTGATGAGAATTGCAGGGATTTTTTATACTAATAGGTTTGGATCAAAACTTCGGTAGGAATATTTAAACTCGTGTGCAATTGCCGAATCATTTCTAATGATAATTTTCTTTTTCTGTTTAGAATTTCACTGGCACGGCTTTTAAATCCAATAATTTTAGCCAAATCATTCTGATTGTAACCCATTTGCTCCATTCTGAATTTTATCGCCTCAATTGGATCTGGTAAATCTATTGGGAAATGTTCGTTTTCGTATTGGTCAATCAGCATTCCCAAAAGTGCTAGCTCATCGCCTTCGTCAGTTCCTTTTTTTGCATCAAATATGATTTCAAGCCTTACCAATGCTTGATTATAATCATTTTCAGTTTTTATAAGATTGATGTTCATAATCTAAATAGTGTTAGCGTTAATTTTGTCATATTCGGCGTGAGTTCCAATAAACCGAATCCAAACCATTTCATATTCATAGTTTATTTTTACAATTAACCTGTAATTATTCCCTTTTATATTAAAAACTGCTCGATTATCATTCAAAATACTAGCACTTGGATATTCGTTTTTTATTTCGCTTGGATTTTTCCATTCAGCTTTGGAAGTTTCTCGAAACCAAGATTTCAATTGTTGTTCACAATCGGAATGCGCTTCCCAGAAGTCTCTCAAAATCTTTTTTGCAACTACTCTCAAACTTTATTTTTTTACAAAGATAGAATTAAATTACCAATTTGGGAACAAATGTTTTTATTATTTGCTTTTCAAAATTCCCGTATTTATTCCAAGCTTACTTCTGTCTTTAAAATATCCTTAAAATCATTTTCCAATTCAGCAAAAGTTTCATAGTTACTTTTTAATGAGAAGGAAGATTCTCCCCACCAACCGGTTATATTCCTTTTATAATATTCTTCAACGCTTCTGCGCGGAAATTCAGAAATATAACTGTCAAAAAAAGAAGTGTGTAATTCTAAATGACCGTTTGAAATTTTAGAGAAATGCTCCCAAGAATCATATAATTCGTCTCTGTCTTCTTTTATATCAATAATTTCTACATTATCTAAATATCGAGTATTCGTACCATATCCTTTTTTTAATAAATTTAATGCTCCTTCATCAGTTTTAGGAGCGCCATATCCAAAAATTGTAATAAGTAAAGATTGTTGTAGATAATCATGAATTTTATTCCATTGTTCAGAAATAAAAATGTCTTTTGTGTAATCTTTATTTTTAATTGGATACAACAAAGGAATAAACTCAAATCTATTTCCACATATTTTACATTTAGAACGAATATGCCCATATTGGTTATCTTTTCTGCATATTCCTGCATGAACATTTCCATGTAAAAAAATCAATTCAGGTAAATCTTTAGTTATTTTACTTACTCGGTGAAAAGCTTCAAGTAGCAACGGATCCCAATTGAATGATGCAATTGCATCTTTTCGCCTTAAACTTAAAACTAATAAATCATATATTGTTGGTTTGTCCGGTAATCGAAGTTGAGAGAAATGATTACGTATGGCAGTTTCTAGAGTTAACTTTATTTCAAGTGCATCTTCACGTTCATTAATTTCAGAATAAATATCTTCAAGGTTATTACTTTTTGTTTTAAATTTAATTTTGTTGAGGCAATCATTTAATCCAAGTTCTGAAATAAAGTTATTCATTACGGAACTTTTTCGTCCGTTTTTATCTCCATTTGGAATCGTTGCCATAGTTGCTCCTGCTCCTAATATTACCAAATGTGAACTGTTTTTTAATTTTTCTAATTTTTCCAAATTATTTTAGATTTTCATAGAACAGGTTAATTTGCAATACGAATCAAATTATTCCCTATTATAATTCAACTTCAGTCAGCTATATTCCTCCCAAATATACACTTTTTCAACCACAAAAAAAAGCCTTTGAAATCTATCAAAGGCTATGTTTAATAGAAACTTACAATTTAAATAAGTGCCAGTTGTAACTTTCTATGCAGTGAAGGACTTGTCATTTTAGGATAATATTTCCTATTTATAGTTTAATGGCAAGTTCTAATTTCCCTCCTAATCCCAATTCAACGATTTTTTGTAACGTAGAAAACCGTACTTCTTTTACGTTGTTTTCTATTCTTGAAATATACGATTTAGTTGTACCGCTTTTGGTTGCAAGTTCTTCTTGAGTCAATCCTTTTTCAATTCTGGCATCATGAATTAAAGCACCTAGTTTAAATTGCTCGTATCCTTTTTCTAATTTATCTCGTTTTTCAGTTCCATTTTTACCGTAAAATTCCTCTTTGAATTCAGCGAGTGTTTTTAAGTTATTTGTTTTCATTTTCGTATTCTTTTTTTATTTTTAATGCTTTTTCAATTTCTTTTTTTTGCGTTTTTTGTTCTTTCTTTTGGAAACCATTAGCTAGAATTATTAATTTTCCTTTATCGAAAAAACAAAATATTCTAAAAATATCACTTCCTTGTTTTACTCTTATTTCGTATAATCCTTCTGTATTTTCAATATGCTTTAAATAAGTTTCAGGAATTTTTTCTAATTGTTCTATTAATTCTAATGTCCAAGTTATTTTGTCTTGAACTTTTTCACGTTGTTTTACAAAGAATTCGACAAAGTAATTTTTGTAAAATGTTACGGTTCGTATTTTAATTTCTTTCTGCACAAAAGCAAAATTAATAAAGTTGTACTAAAGTACACTATTTTTATTCTTTTATCTTTATTTATATTTTATAAATTTATTTTCCCAAACCTTTTTTTGGGTTTCAATCAACTTATAATTTCAAAATATAATCTTTTTCCATTCACAAAAAAAGCCTTTGAAATCCATCAAAGGCTACATGTAGTCGCTGTTAGTTTACTCCAGTTTCAGTAAATAAAAGCACGTTTTTTCCTTATTCATAAAACTCAAAAGCATCAATAATGTCTAAATAAGCGCCATCAAAATGGGCATTTATTATTTTTTTGAGGTACGAATTTTCATTGCCATAAATGATAGTTTGCCATTCGGGAGTCCAATATTTTACTTTATAATTGCCTGGCCAATCGGGATTTTCGGCATCTATCCAAGTGGGGTTGTTGGGTTTCCAGCTGGGTTGCCAATAGTACCTGTAGTTTTCGGCTTCGCCAATGGAGAGGTACGAAATCACCAATCGTTTGCCACCATTGGCTTTGTTTTTTAGTTGATCGATTTCGGTTGCGGTAAATTCGCTGCCATCATGAAAATACAAATCCATAATAAGCAAGTCATAATTGGTTGCGGTTATGGCATTTATAAAGGCGGTTTTTGTGGTAAAATTATCAGGATTGATGAGGTACAAAAAGTTTTTGACCTGCTCCATAGCGCTTACCACAGCATTGTTTTCCTGATATATCGTGCTGGGAACATTTGGAATGGTGTTGAGCTCTCTTTGGCTGGCCGCAAACGAAACGTATCCTGCGGCATGGTTATCGGCATACGAAGTAGTCATTTTGGAGGGCGTAGAACAATAATCGGTCACCAGAATTTTTTTGCCTGCATTTTTTGAAATCGCCAAAAAACTTTTTAGATAATTAACCGTAGTAGCAGGAGTTTCTTGGTTGTCATTGTCATAGCCATAAAACAAATCCTCTTGCCCATTGCCGTCAATTGCGTTGAGGTACGCGGTGTCTGGCGCACCAGAACTTTCGCCTGTACTGCTCACTAACTCTATTCCGTTTTGTGGAATAATGTTGAATTTTGGATTAATTCCTTTCGAATACTGACTGATTCCTATGACAAAATCACGCATTTTTTGCTTGGCATCCGTCACCGAATCGCCATTAGAAACAGTTTCATCTTTGCTGCACGATGAAAGAAATAGTAAGCCAAGTACCGTAAGGGATAGAAATCGCATAGTTGTTTTTTTATAGGATAACAACGCCATTTGCTGGTGTAAATTGTTTTGTAGTAATTAAAATCTATTTTGGGTTAGCTGTTGCCAAAGTGGCAATGTGAATTTGGATACTGCCAATGCAAAATTTACCAAAACCTTTGGCGTAATGCCAAAGACAATTCGGCATAAAGAGAACTACTCGTTTTTTGGAAGATAAAAGTAGTCTTATGCTATAATAAAATAGGTTAATACTATTATTTTATAGTGTAACACTATAATAAACGAGTTTTATACTATTTTATTGTAGTATAAAACTACAATAAGTGGAGTAACTTACTATAAAATTATAGTGTACTACTATAAAATAGTAGTATTATACTATAATAAAGTAGTATTAACATACAATTAGTCGTTTTTTTTACCATTTTAACCTGTTTTACAAAAAAGGAAAAAATATTTTTTTGCTATTTTACCTCATTTTATGCTACACAATCAATTGATTCTAGTTTTAGTTGGAAAAAAGAGGGCTAGTTTTTAATGACTTCAACCAAATACAAGGCTACTTTTAGAGAAAACTGGATGCAATGTAACTTTTTCAATAGGCTAAAAAGAGCTGCTTTTTTTCAAGTCATTCGCTTTTAACGCCAGAACGTTAGTATTGGATACAATTTGCCCACGGGTGAGAGCGATGTAACAGATTGTATAGATTTTTTTTGTTCAGTGTGTCAAAAATGGAATTAAAATGGGGATAAACTTGTTTTATCCGTCAAATAAAACACTCAAAAACCAAAATTTTACAGATATTATTGAATGTATTTTTCGGTTTTGATTTCCATTTTCGATGAAATTTGTGTAATTTAAGATTCAACATAATTTAGGGAATTCTATTTTTTTTAAACACTTAAAAAACAAAACATTACAGATGTTGTTGATTGTGTTTTTCGGTTTTGATTTCCATTTTCGATTGAATTTGTGTAATTTTCAATCCAATATAATTTGTGTTAATTTGTGAAATTTGTGGCAAAAAGAAACAATTAGTATATATTCGAGTTAGCTTCACGTTGTCAAAGTACTTTCGTTTTCTTCAAATCCGGGGCTAACTTTTTTTAAAACCCGTACTGTTGCTAATTTAAAATGCCTATTTTTATAGAAAAAAATATGTATTTCCGAAACCAGTTTGGTCTGCTTCTCTGTTGCTTTTTTGGGAGTATTTCCTGTAAATCGCAAACTACAAGCCATCTTCCTAGAGTGTTGCCCGCGGTGAGTGACACCACATTTGTAAACTTAAAAGACTATAGTTTAGATTTTGTTTATGATATGAAATACGCCACCGATGCCAATTTCCTGAAAGCCAAAGTATACGATTGTGCCGAATGCTTTCTTCGTTTAAAAACCGTGCGCGCATTGCTCGAAGCCAATGAAAAGTTTATGAAAAAAGGCTTTCGCATTAAACTATTTGATTGTTACCGACCTTTGGATATCCAAAAAAAGATGTGGATCCTAGTTCCCAATCCCGAGTATGTTGCCAATCCTGCCAAAGGATCCATTCACAATAGGGGTGGAGCGGTCGATATTACCTTGGTGGATGCCACTGGAAAGGAATTGGATATGGGAACTACATTCGATTTTTTTGGAAAAGAAGCGGGACATAATTATCTTAATTTTTCACAGGAAGTACTGGAGAACAGGGCTTTATTAAAAAAAATAATGAACAAAAAAGGCTTCAATTCTTTTGATTCGGAATGGTGGCATTATAATTTAAGAACCGCCTTGAAGGATCCCGTTGCAAATACTAAATGGGATTGCAATTAGTTTTCGATACACTTAATGGTATCCATAAAATAGGTTTCTGGTTTGTAAACTACATTATTCAACTCTGATGTGAACTCTTTTTTGAGGACATAATCCTCGGTATCGGTCAAATATTTTATGCGCATCATGGATATTGGGGAGCTTTTAAGAGCTGCAAAACTATCTTTCATAAACATAAAAACCCCAGTCGTTACTCTATTATCAAAGCCTTTGTCGTCACGCAATAAGGTGCCACAATTCTCGTCGTTCATGTGCAGGAGCGTGATTATTTTTCCGTCATTTAACTGCAGGAAAATTTTTGAATCTTTATCAAAACAATTAGCCTTGATGAAACTTTTACTTTTTTGAATTAATTGTACGTTGACTGTAGGCAAACCATCGGTTAAGGACAACGAGAAAAATACATAATTGGCAGTTCCTGCAAAGTTTTTTTCGCACAACATGTATTCTTTGGTCGATTTGTAGGTACCAAGCGAGTCTGTAACATTTACGCTGTATTCGCATGGTTTTTGGGCATATAGATTCAAACTTAACAGTAAGGCGAGCAGTAATAGGTATTTCATTTTTATTTTATTTTGGTGCAAATTAAAACTATTTTATGATTATTTTCGGTTGTTGTAAAAAAACAATAGGTATTTCCACCTTCTTTTATTTTCCATTTTTTACGAATGCTTTCTACCGAGTCTGGAAAATTCCGAGTGGTGATATTTGTTTTGGTATTTTCGAGGTTCCTTTTCATGTCGTTTTTGCCATACGGAATCACTTTTTGTATTTCAAAAATTCTGCCCGGAAAGTCAATAATCATTTCGGATGTGTACAAATGCGACTGTTTATGCAGTTTTTTTAGGTTATAAAAAACACCAATTTCATCAAACCCACCCGATTTCATGACGGCACTATTGGGTTCATACAAATAGTTTTGAGGCAAACCAAAAGTGGGAACTTGTGTTTTGGCATTCCAAACAAAGTCAAAAGTTTCGTTTTTATCTTTTGTAATATTCACCGTTTTAAGGGTAATTTCCCCATTGTAGTGGTGGTGCAATTCCCATAATAGCTCTTTTACTTCGTTTTCTAATGCTATAATATGAATGGTTTTAACATTTTTTAATTCTAATAATCCAGCTGATAGATCCAGTAAAGGTGCTGTTTTTATTAAAATCGAAGGAGCATTTTCAAAATAAAAATCTAAATTTTCAGGAACATTGGGCAAGCAATCTTGCAGCATAAATACTTTGCCTTTGGCGTCATTTCGACGGGAGGGATCAATGTAAATCCAATCCCATTTTTGGTGCATTTTTTTCAAAATAGCGGCACTATCTCCCGCATAACAGCTCATGTTTTGCACCGCTAATTGCTTAAAATTGTGTGCTACAATTGTTGACAAAGTGGTATTTATTTCGCAATGAACAACCGTTTTTAGTTGTTGGGCAAAGTAGTAATCATCTACACCAAAACCTCCAGTAAGATCAATTAAGGAATTTCCAGAAACGATTTTTGATTTATAATCAGCTGTTTTTTCGGAGGAGGTTTGCTCGATTGAAATTTTGCTGGGATAAAAAATAGAGGGCGTATTAAACCAAGTGGGCAACTTGTTTTTGGCTTTGGCTTTGGCTTCAATTTGGTTCAAAATAGCAATCCAATCCAAGTCTGGAAACGGATTTTTTTGCAACGCTAATTTTGAAACTTCAATAGCAATCGAATTGTTTATAAATGCCTGCACATCAGGATTTAGAATTTTTAAATCCAAAATTAAATGTCTTTAGTTAGTAATGCAACAATCTTATTTTCGGGAAAAAATTCTTTGCCTATCACTTTCAAAATAGTGAGCAAAGGAACAGCGACAATCATTCCTAAAATCCCAAATAGAAATCCTGCTATAAGGATAATTAGAAAAATTTCCAGCGGGTGCGAACTCACACTTTTAGAAAAAATAATGGGTTGAGATAGATTGTTGTCAATGATTTGTACAATCCAAAAACCAATCAAAATATAAATGGTTTGGGGTAAAATCTCCGTCTGAAAATCGCTTCCAAGATTGCTCAACATAGTCAATCCTCCTGCTAGTACAGAGGCAATTAACGGGCCAATATATGGAATGATATTGAGTACTGCGCATAAAAAAGCTATAACCAGCGCATTAGGAATCCCAAAAATGAGTAATACGATAACATACAATATAAAAACAATAAATAATTGAAGCAATAAACCAATGAAATAGCGGGAAAGTAGGTGGTTTATTTTTTCTAAAGAGCTCAAAATTTTGTCCTCGTGCGTGTCGGGAATCAATGTTTTGGCACCAGTTACGAATAGTTTTTTGTCTTTTAAAAAGAAAAAAGTAATGAACAATACGGATCCTAATCCCATACCAAAACTACTAATCGTTCCCAAAACAGCATTCAAAAAATTAGGTATAAAATCAAAATTGATTTTTGATGTGATATTGGCTTCTTTCATCATTTTGCCACTATCGATATGATGGTTTTCGAGGAATGTTTCTATTTGACGCAACAGTTGAATGCTGTTTTGTTCTATTTTGGCGGTATTCAAAAGTGATAAGTTTTCGCCTTGCGATAAAACCAACGGAATAAACAGCATGATAAAACCAGCAATTATCAAAACAAAAAACAGTAGAGTCACGACTGTGGCTAGGGTATGGTTGAATTTTAACCTTTTTTTCAAAAAATCCAAAATAGGATTCCCAATGAGGGTGAGTATCAAAGAGACCAAAAGGTAAATAAGAACGGACTGAATTTGGTATAAAAAATAGAGAATCAAGGCAATGATAACAAGCATTGCAATGGCTCGAACAATTCCGTTTCCAATAATTTTTGAAGATAGCATAGTATTTCTTTAGGTTATAAAGGTAAAAAAAACTCGCTAACCAGTAGCGAGTTTAAAATCTAAAAAAAAAAATTAAAAAAAATTATTTTCCAAAAGCTGCTCTAGCTCCACCAGAAACAAATAAAGCAGTCATTCTTGCTTTTTGACCATTGGTAAACATGTACATACCTCTATCATCAGTATAATCCATGTAGTTCATCGTCATTTCGTTATGAGCTGGCAAACAAGTGCTTACGTATGGGTAGGTAGGAACTCCAAAGTTGGATGTTTTATGAACTGGAGTATCCGAAACTAAATCATCTCCGCAGGAAGCATCACCCCAAATATGACGAAGATTCATCCAGTGACCAACTTCATGAGAAGCGGTACGTCCCAAATTGTAAGGGTAACTTGCTGTACTTGATACTCCAAAATAGTTTGAATCAATAACAACTCCATCTGTAGCTGAAGATCCTCCTGGAAATTGCGCATATCCTAAAATACCTCCACCAATTGTACATGCCCAAATATTTAAAGTTGTTGTTGGTGTAGTTGGGTCTAAACCTCCTTGTTTTGTTTTTTTCATCGCATCTCTAGTTCCCCATGAAGTTTTGGTAGTCGATTTTCTATTGATTTTAATCAATTCGAAAGTAATACCAACATTTGCTGCAACGCCTGCAAACTCTGCAGGAGTATTACTGAAATCAGGATTTGTAGCCGTATAATCTTTATTTAATACATCAATTTGGGATTGAATTTGTGCATCAGAAATGTTTTCGGCAGCAGTTCTATACAATACATTAACAACAACTGGAATCACCACTTTGCCGTTCACTAAACGTTTAGTCAACATTACTTTTTGAGTAAATGTTTCAATTTGGTTCATTCTTAAAGCTAATGTAGGATCGGCTTTTAACTGTTCGGCTAATACATCTTGAGCGGCACATAAGCGTCTAGAAGTTGCATTTGGAGCCGACGTGTTTACATCAGTTTGGTCATTTTGACAAGAAAATAGCATTAAAAATGCTGTTGCACTTAAAAGAATTTTTTTCATAATAGCAGTGGTTTTTTGTTATAAAAAAATGGTTTAGGTTATATTAATTGCAATAATATAACATTTTTTCTGATAAAACAATTTTTAAAAAAAATAAAAAAAAACGGTGATTGGTATGCGAGTTCTAATGAAAAACAGTTGCTTATTCGGTTAGAATTGGACTTTTGAATTCCACTGCAAAAATAAAGGGAGAATGTAATGAAAGAACTTCTATAAAGTTTTTTTTGTCTTGAAAGAGGGTCTTTAATTCCAATCAAGGCTTGTTTTTATATTATATAATTACCACTAACAACGCTTGGTGTAATACGAGAGTTATGCTATTTGCATATTTTTTGACTGTAGGGGTACTTAATTATTAAAAATATAATTAATAATATTAGCTCCCATTTTGAGCGCTTTTTCTCGAACTTCGGCGGGGTCATTGTGTACTTCTGGATCTTCCCAGCCATCGCCCAGATCGCATTCGTAGGTGTACAACAAAACGAGTTTGTTGGCTACAAATATCCCAAAAGCTTGGGGTCTTTTGCCGTCATGTTCGTGTATTTTGGGTAATCCATTGGCAAACAAAAACGGTTTTTGAAAAAGCGCATGATTGGCAGGAATCTCCACTAAAGTAGTGTTAGGGAATATTTTTTTTATTTCTTTTCGAATGTATTGATCCATGCCATAATTGTCATCAACATGGAGGAAACCGCCAGAATTGAGGTAATTTCTTAAATTGGTAACATCGGCATCGCTAAAAACAACATTCCCGTGCCCTGTCATGTGGACAAATGGATACGAAAGTAAGTCTGGACTATTCGGGGTTACAACGGCTGGTTTCGCTTTGATTTTGGTAGCAATAGTAGTATTGCAAAACCGAATTAAATTGGTTAACGATGTAGGATTCGCATACCAATCTCCGCCTCCGCTGTATTTTAGCAACGCTATTTCTTGCGAAAAACTGGCATAGGAAACCAAAAATATGACAAAGAATAGCTTTTTCATTTGGATAGAGTGTGCTTAACAGGGTGGTTTTTATTGCTTTTTTTCGGGGTTAGTTGTCAAAAGCTATTCGTTTTCGTTAAAAAAAACAACACTATGGCAGGCTACAATTGCTGCCGTTTCGGTGCGCAATCTCGTGTTGCCTAATGAAACGGGAATGTAATGATTAGCTAATGCTAGTGCAATTTCTTTTTCGGAAAAATCGCCTTCTGGTCCAATGAGAAGCGTACAATTTTCGTTGGTTTTCAATACCGATTTTAATGTTTTCTTATTGGTTTCCTCACAATGTGCAATGAATTGTAATCCTTCATTTTGCTGTTTTAGGAACTCTTTGTAGGAGACCGCTTCATTCAATTTAGGGAGATACAATTGGTTGCATTGTTTCATTGCCGTCAATATTATTTTGTCAAAACGCTCTTTGTTGACGACTTTTCGCTCGGAGCGATCACATATAATGGGTGTGATTTCGTGAATGCCAATTTCGGTGGCTTTCTCCAGAAACCATTCGTAGCGATCATTCATTTTAGTAGGAGCAACAGCCAAGTGCAATTTGAATTTTGAAGGTGCTACTTTTTCGAATGACAAGATTTTTACGGTGCATTTACTATCGGAGGCGAGTGTGATTTCGGTTTTAAATAAAAAACCTAATCCATTGGTGACATAGAGAATATCAGTATCTTTTTTTCGTAAAACTTTGATAATATGTTTGCTTTCTTCTTTATCAAAAGAAAAATTTTCGGTCATTTCGGTAACAGAAGGATTGTAAAATAATTGCATAATTTAGAATTGTATTCGTGCTTTGGAAACTACGGCAGTGGTTTCGAATTGTTGGGATAAAAACTTTTGATAACCTACAATTCCAATCATTGCAGCATTATCGGTAGTGTATTCAAATTTAGGGATAAAAGTTTTCCATCCGTATTTATTTTCGGTTTCTTTTAAGGTGGCTCTAATCCCAGAATTGGCCGATACACCTCCGCCAATTGCAATCTGCTTGATACCCGTTTCTTGTACGGCAAGGGTCAATTTATCCATCAAAATTTCAATAATGGTATGTTGTATCGAAGCACAAATATCCGTTAGATTTTCGGTTATGAAATTGGGATTTTCTATTTTTTTCTTTTGGATAAAATACAAAATAGCGGTTTTTAATCCCGAAAAACTAAAATCCAATCCAGGTACTTTTGGCTTGGTAAAGGCAAATGCTTTAGGGTTACCCAATTGTGCATATTTATCGACTAATGGCCCACCAGGATAGGGGAGTCCTAGTATTTTGGCACTTTTGTCAAAGGCTTCTCCCACGGCATCATCCGTAGTTTCGCCTATAATGGTCATGTCAAAAAAGGAATCAATACGCACAATTTGAGTATGTCCACCGCTAATTGTGAGTGCCAAAAATGGAAAAGTAGGTTTTTCGAATCCTTCCTCGGCGATAAAATGAGCCAAAATATGTGCCTGCATGTGATTGACCGCTATCAAAGGAATTTGAAGTGCCAAAGCCAGAGACTTTGCAAACGAACTTCCTACCAGCAGGGAGCCCATAAGTCCCGGGCCTTGTGTAAATGCAATGGCAGACAATTGGTCTTTTTTGATTCCCGCTTTCTTCAATGCCGCGTCAATAACGGGGACAATATTTTGTTGGTGAGCCCGCGACGCCAATTCAGGCACTACGCCACCGTATTGATTGTGAATGAGTTGGTTAGCTACAACATTTGACAATACTTTGTCGTTATGTAAAACGGCTGCAGCGGTATCATCGCATGAACTTTCGATTGCAAGAATAAAAACATCAGAATTTTGCATAAAAAGGCATAAAATTTGAATTATATTTGATAAACCGCCATAAAAATCTTTATTTTTACAGCGATGACAAAATTAACGATTTTTTTATCAAACGAATGCTTTAGTATTCGCATTATCCATTTTAATTTTCGATGTGCCAAACGAAACGAATTGATCCAAACTAAAAATACCACGAAGCATCAAAAAATTTAAAAAAATAGTCTTTCGTACCCTTATAGGACTACTCTTGCTCTTGCTAGTGCTAGGTATTGCGCTTTCATTACCTGTTGTGCAAACTAAAATTGCACAGTATTTTATGAAAAGTATCAACAAGGATTATGGTACTCATATTGCCATTGATGAAGTGGCAATTTCTATTTTTGGGGGTGTAAAGTTCAAAAACGTATTGATTTTAGACCATCATAAAGACACGTTGATTTATGCGAATAGGATAAAAACCAATATATTAGAAGGAAAGAAAATTTTAGACGGCGATTTGATTTTCAAGGACATTCGGTTAGACGGATTGTTGTTTGATTTAAAGACCTACAAGCACGAAAAGCAAACTAATATCGATGTTTTTATAAATGCATTCAACTCTGGAAAACCTTCTGGAAAGCATTTTTTGTTGACTGCCAAAGAGGCTTATATTACCAACGGGCATTTTATTTTGACCGATGAAAATAGACCTGTTCCCAAGGATGTCGATTTTACCAAACTCAATGCCAAGATTAGCGATTTTAAATTATACGGGCCTAATGTAAATACTATCATAAATAAAATGTCTTTTCAGGATCATCGTGGGTTGTATGTGGTCAATTTGAGTTCGGTTTTTAGTTACACCAAAAAACAAATTAAGCTCGCAAAACTCGATTTGTTGACACAAGAATCTAAATTGCGAGGCGATCTTACCATGAATTACAAAATAGAAGACTTTTCTAATTTTACGAATAAAGTACAGTTTGATGCCACTATTTTGACCTCCTCGTTGGCAACTAATGATATACGGTATTTTTATGCGGAATTGGGTAAAAATATTCATTTTGAAGCTAAAGCAAAAATAAAAGGAACCTTAAACGATTTAAATCTTACCCACTTAACAATATCGGATTCTAGGGATTCTAAAATCATAGGTGCTATTCATTTTAAAAACCTTTTCCCCAAAAACGGGCAACAGTTTTTTATGGATGGAAAACTACATCAAATGACGTCGAGTTATGCGGATTTAGTAGCAATATTGCCCAATGTTTTAGGCAAAAAACTCCCAGTTATACTAAAAAAATTGGGTAAAATAAATGTAAAAGGCAACACCCAACTAACCACAACAGCTATCAATGCCGATTTTTATATGACTACAGCATTGGGAAATTTGAAGTCGAAGTTGGCCATTCAAAACATGAATTTAACGGATAAAGCGGCATATAAGGGCAATGTTGTTTTAGAAAATTTTGATTTGGGAACTGTTTTAGACCGAAAGGATATTGGCAAAACTTCTCTAAATCTGGATATTAATGGCAAAGGTTTTTCGAGCAAATACCTTAATACGGCTGTAAAAGGAGTAGTTTCTCAATTCAAATACAACAATTATAACTATACCAATGTTGCTTTGAACGGCATTTTCAAATTGCCTTTTTACAAAGGACAAGTAGCCATAAACGATCCTAATTTGCAAATGACATTTAACGGATTGCTTGATTTAACTAAAAAAGATACCAAATACGATTTTCATATAGTTGTTGCCAATGCCAATTTGCATCGCTTGAATTTTGTTGATGATCCGCTTTCGGTTTTCAAAGGAAATGTAGTCGTGCAAGTGGCTGGAAACACAATTGACAACCTGCAAGGCGATGTTTTTATTAAGGAAACAACATATCAAAACTCAAAAGGACTTTATGTTTTTGACGCCTTTGATATCAATTCTAGTTTTGATCAAAATAGAGTGAGAACGATTGCTTTGAATTCGACAGATATTATTCAAGGACAAATTGTGGGAAAATTTCAGTTCAATCAATTGCAACATTTGGTGACCAATTCCTTGGGAAGTTTGTACACCAATTACAAACCAGATAAAGTTGCCAAAGGGCAGTTCTTGAAATTTGATTTTACCATTTATAACAAGATTATCGAAATCTTGTATCCGCAAATTTCAATTGGTGACAATACCAATATAAAAGGAACCATCAATTCTGACAGTAGCGAATTTAAACTGAATTTTAATTCGCCCAAAATTACGGCTTCGGATACGACTCTTGACAATATTCGGGTTGCTGTTGATAATAAAAACCCGCTTTTTAACACCTTTATAGAGCTTGATAGTATCAAAACCAACTATTATAAAATTCGTGATTTTAGTTTGATTAATGTCACGATGAAGGACACGTTAAAAATGAGAACCGAATTTAAAGGAGGTACCAAGGGGCAAGATTATTTTAACTTGAACTTGTACCATACCATCAATAAGGAGAACAAAAACGTAGTAGGAATAAGCAAATCCGAAATAAAACTGAAGGATTATTTATGGTTTTTGAACGAGAATGACACACCAAACAATCAAATTGTTTTTGATAAATCGTTCAAAAACTTCACTTTTGATGATATTATATTGTCGCATGAAGCCCAGCAAATTGCATTGAAAGGTGTTTGGAACGGGAAAAAACAAAAAGATTTAAAGTTGAGTTTTAAGGATGTAGATTTAAACAAAATCACGCCGCCTGATAATAAATTTGTTTTTCACGGCAACATAAATGGCGACGTGAATTTTAAGCAAGATAATGACGTATATCAACCCACAGCGTCTATAGTGGTTGATCATTTGAATGTTAATAAAACCGATTTGGGCGATTTGAATTTTGATATAGAAGGCGATAAAAATCTTAAAAAATTCACGATAAAATCATCTTTAGAAAATCAAAATTTAGATTCGTTCCATGCCGATGGAAGTTTTGAAATTGTAAATCAAGAAACCGTTTTGGACTTGAATTTAAAATTCAACGATTTGAATTTGGCTTTGTTAAGTCCTATTGGAGGCGAGGTAATTTCTAATATTCGGGGTTCAGTTTCCGGAAATGCGACCATTCAAGGAAGTCTTAAGAAACCCGATATTAACGGCCGTCTTTATGTAGACAAAGCAGGAATGACAATTCCGTATTTGAATGTTGATTATGAATTGTCAGACAAAACTATTGTTGATTTGACCAATGAAAAGTTTTTATTTCGAAACAACATGTTGACTGATACCAAGTATGGCACCAAGGGAATGTTGAACGGAACGGTTGAACATCACAATTTTTCGGACTGGAAATTGGATTTGGCTATAAGTTCCAAACGATTAGTAGCTTTGGATACCAAAGATTCCGAGGATGCTGCTTATTTTGGAACCGCTTTTATTAATGGAACCGCTACTATAAAAGGGCCTACCAATAATTTGTTTATAAAAGTGGACGCCAAATCAGAGAAAGGAACGGCTGTAAAAATTCCCATCAATAATGCCGAAAGTGTTAGTGATAATGCTTTCATACACTTTGTTACCGTTAAGGAAAAATACAATTTAAAGAACGGAATTGTCGAAAACACTAAAAATTACAACGGACTGGAATTGGAGTTTGATTTTGACATTACACCCGATGCCGAAGTCGAAGTTATACTGGATAGAAATACGGGACATGGTATGAAAGGCAAAGGTTTTGGATCGTTGCTGTTCAAGATAAATACATTAGGAAAGTTCAATATGTGGGGCGATTTCCAAGCGTATGAAGGGACTTATAATTTTAAATACGGAGGATTAATCGATAAGAAATTTGCCGTAAAAAAAGGCGGATCCATCACCTGGGAAGGCAACCCAATGAAAGCGCAATTGAATTTAGAAGCAGTTTATAAAACTACGGCTAATCCAGCGGTTTTATTAGAAAACTCCTCTTTTAATTCCAAAGTTCCTGTCGAAGTTGTAGTAGGTATTCGAGGCGATTTAGCCAGTCCAGAACCTGATTTCAATATCGAATTCCCAACGGTGAGTTCTGTTTTAAAATCAGAAATACAATACAAGTTAAACGATAAGGATGTACGTCAAACGCAAGCCTTGTATTTATTGTCGTCAGGAAGTTTCTTGAGTTCCGAAGGCGTGAGTCAGTCTGATTTTTCGACCAGTTTATTCGAAACAGCGTCTAGTTTGTTGGGGGACATAATCCAAAATGAGGATCAAAAATTCAAAGTTGGCATCAACGTAATTACAGCCGATAGACGAATTGGTAGGGAAACGGACGGTCGTTTTGTGGCTACAATTTCCTCTCAAATAAATGAAAAAATAACAATAAACGGAAAAGTTGGAGTCCCTTTTGGAGGCGTTAATGAGTCGGCAATTGTTGGCGATTTAGAGGTTTTATACCGTGTTAATCAGGAAGGGAATTTGAATTTAAGATTGTTTAATCGCGAAAACGACATCAATTATATCGGTCAAGGAATTGGGTATACACAAGGAATTGGGATTTCGTATGATGTTGATTTTGATACTTTCAAAGAGTTTATAAATAAAATTTTCACCAGTCATAAACTATCCCAAGAAACGCAACCCACCGAAGTAGATCAAGATTCTAACTTGTCTCCGGATTACATCAAGTTTGCCGTACCCAAAAAAGAGGATCCAGAAACGCCAAAAAAGAACCAAGAAGGCGTAGTTCCTGATGAGGATTAGGGAGTTGAGTTGTGCGAAAGCTTAAAAAAAGGAGAGAAATTAATCAACTTCAAAAAAAAAATTATTCCACCAGCTGATTATCAAAGTCGGAATGGTTTTAGTAACGAATAGATCATTTTTTCTCTTTCAGAAGATGAAAAAGTGGAAGTTGAGCAAAACTGATACCAACAATTTATATATAATGGTTCATTTTGTAAGTTCGAGCGCAGTCGAGAACCATTAGTGCATCTCGACTTTTACCAGTATTAAGCGAAGTCGAGAGGCTCGATGTGACAAAAACAGGATTGGACTATATTGTACTAATGTTTGGTATAACAATAGACTTTAATAGAAAGTTAGTTTTTTGGGATAATTTGGCAAACCCGATTGAGTTCCAAAATGCTTTAAGTAGCTTTTAGTTTTATTATAAAAAAATCGGAGGATTGTAAATTAAAAAGAGATTGCAACAGTTTAAATAACAAAAAGTATAAAAAACCAAAAAACCCACTGAAATCAGTGGGTTTTTCTGTGAAGGCAGAAGGATTCGAACCTTCGACCGCCTGCTTAGAAGGCAGGTGCTCTATCCAGCTGAGCTATGCCTCCATGGCTCATAAGTAAAAAACTAGTCGGGGTGGCAGGATTCGAACCTGCGGCCTCCTGCTCCCAAAGCAGGCGCGATAACCGAGCTACGCTACACCCCGAAAAACAAAAATCATAAAAGCGGAGGGACAGGGACTCGAACCCTGGCACCGATTACTCGGTGACAGTTTAGCAAACTGCTCCATTACCACTCTGGCACCCCTCCAAGCTCAAAGAAACGTATCTTGTTTTGCGGTTGCAAATTTAGTATATCTTTACGTTTCTCACAACTATTTAATGCCTTTTTTTTAATGTATTTGTATAAAAAGGGCAAAGAACTTAACTATCAGTACGATAGCGGGATGCTGAAATCAATTTTTTTCCATAAAATATATTGCCTCTTTCAAAATTTGAATTTGTTTAAAAAAGATTAAATTTGCTAGATAAATCATTATATAATTCATCATGACTACAAAAGTTGTTATTGTTTCTGCCGTTAGAACACCTATCGGAAGTTTTATGGGGGGATTGTCAACTGTTACTGCACCACGATTGGGTGCGGTTGCCATAAAAGGTGCTTTGGATAAAATAAATTTAGATCCTCAACTCGTCGATGAAGTCTATATGGGCAATGTTGTTCAGGCTGGGTTAGGACAAGCACCTGCACGTCAAGCGGCATTATTTGCAGGATTGGCTAATGATGTTGCTTGTACAACTGTCAATAAAGTATGTGCCTCTGGTATGAAAGCAGTAATGCTAGGAGCGCAAGCCATACTGTGTGGCGATGCTCAAATTGTGGTGGCTGGTGGAATGGAAAACATGAGTTTGATTCCTCATTACACGCATTTAAGAGCGGGAACAAAATTTGGCCCTGCAACAATGGTAGATGGAATGCAAAAAGACGGACTTACGGATGCATATGATAATAGTGCTATGGGCGTTTGTGCTGATTTATGCGCCACTGAATACCACTTTACTAGAGAAGATCAGGATAAGTTTGCTATTGAGTCCTATGTGCGTGCCGCAAATGCTTGGAAAACTGGAAAATTTGATAATGAAGTTGTTCCTGTTGCTGTACCACAACGCAAAGGTGACCCTATAGTAATCTCCCAAGACGAAGAGTTTACCAATGTTAATCTGGATCGAATTCCTTCTTTAAATCCTGTTTTTACCAAAGATGGAACCGTAACAGCTGCCAATGCATCGACTATAAATGATGGCGCAGCCGCTGTAATCCTAATGTCCGAAGCGAAAGCAATCGAATTGGGATTGCAACCGTTGGCTTACATAAAAGGCTATGCCGATGCTGCTCAAGAGCCAAAATGGTTCACAACAAGTCCTGCTAAAGCCATCCCGAAAGCACTTGAAAAAGCTGGTGTTGCCATTAGTGATGTCGATTATTTTGAATTCAATGAAGCCTTTGCGGTGGTTGGATTAGCCAACTCAAAAATTTTAGGTTTGGATGCTGACAAGGTGAATGTAAATGGCGGAGCTGTTGCATTAGGACACCCATTAGGTTGTTCCGGTGTTCGTATTATTGTAACGCTTATCAATGTTTTGGAACAAAATAATGCCAAAATTGGTGCCGCAGCAATTTGTAACGGCGGAGGTGGCGCATCTGCTATTGTTATCGAAAGAGTTTAGCTTATTGTCAACTGATCGTATACGCCTAATTGTAGAACTTATAAAAGATTTTTAATGTTTGGAATTTGTAATTTAGCCATAATCCCTCTTCGTTTTGAACCTAGCGACAAAAGCGAAATTGTGTCTCAAGCCTTGTTTGGGGAGCATTTTGAAATTTTGGAACAGTTCAAGCAATGGTCAAAAATCAAAATGCAATTTGATAATTATGAGGGCTGGGTAGATAGTAAACAATTTCAAATTATTACCGCAGCTAGTTACAATCAATTGTCCAGCGACGCTATTATTTTGAATGCCGATTTGATTGAATACATTACAGCCCCTACTAATGTATTACTACCAATTCCACTTGGAGCATCAGTATCTTTCTTGAATTATTCCGAGATAAATACCGCTAATTTTGATTTTGAGGGAACCAAAATCAGCGGTGTAAAACCCAAGAATGGTCTCTTGAATACAGCATTTATGTACTTGAATGCCCCTTATCTTTGGGGTGGCAAATCGCCATTTGGAATTGATTGTTCTGGATTTACTCAAATGGTTTATAAACTCAATGGGTATCAATTATTTCGGGATGCTTCGCAACAAGCATTGCAGGGGGAAGCCTTGAGTTTTATTGAAGAAAGTGAACCAGGTGATTTGGCTTTTTTTGATAATGAGGAAGGAAATATTATTCACGTTGGTATTATTATGGAGAACAATTACATCATTCATGCCAGCGGAAAAGTTAGAATTGATCGACTGGATCATCTGGGAATTTACAATCCAGAAACGAACAAGCACACCCACAAACTGCGGGTTATCAAGAAAATAATATAGATTTTTCGCATAAAAAAAACCTGTTTAGAATTGTCTAAACAGGTTTTTTTATGCGCTGTGTTTTGTCTTATCGTAGAGAAAAACTTGTTTTAGAAACCAATTCGTCTTTATCAAATACATTGATGAAGTAAGTTCCTTTTTCAAAATTCTTTCCGGGTAAATCTTCAGAAATGTTTACGGTTTTGTTTTCGTATTTTACAGTGGTATCAAAACTATAACTTAACGTTTTATCGCCAAAAGTAGCTACTTTTTTATCGCCCAAAACGTTGTTTTTACTGTCAATTACTTGAACATAATAGGTTTTATCACCTGATTTTGCAATTTGATTTTCGGCTATAGTGAAACTGATTTTTAAGATATCGGCTCTGCTGGCTTTGTCTGTTTCAATTTGTTTTCCAGAACCTTTCAATTTGTATGCCGATGTTTTAGTGTTTAAAATAGTTAATTTAGAACCTTTTTCTACGGTTTTAGACAACTCATCGTTTTGACCTACTAATACTTCGTTGAATTTTTTAGACTCTCCTAATACCATAACTGTGCTGTCTCTTTGAGTTGTCAATACAGTATTTTGTTTTTTCAAACCATCGTTTTCTGCCATTAACACTTTCATGTTGCTTTGTAAAGCAAAAAATTGAGTTTTGTATTTCGCCATAGATGCGGCATCCCCTTTTGATTTATTCAAATCATCCATCAAGGTAACAATTTTATCTCTTTCTTGAATTAACTCGTCAGACATTGTTGTGTTTTCAGCAATTGCAGCATCATAAGTCGCTTTTAATGTTTGCAAATCCTTCATTACCGAATCTTTTTCGGAAACAGTTGTTTTCAATTCAGTTTGCACCACTTCGGCATCTGATGACATTTTAAAAATATAAACTAAGCTTCCTACTAATAAAACGGCTAAAACGGCTATGATTGCTTTTAGACTTGAATTGTTTTGTTGATTTTCCATTCTTTAATTAATTTTTGAACAAATTTAATAATATATATTAGGTATTAACGTATGTTAACACAATTATAGTATTTTTGGAAAAAAAATTAATGGAAAAGCTGATTTTATTCACCAATAGTGATCTCTCCAAAATTACAAACCACCGAAGTGGGGAAATAAAATTTGGCGAAAAAATGATAACTATTCCAAAAGATACGAATGCTTTTTCGTTTTTAAAAACTACCGAAGCTAAATATGTGCTCTTTGGAATCCCAGAAGATATTGGCGTTCGGGCTAATTTTGGACGACCAGGAGCTGCATCTGCTTGGAATAGTGCCATACAAAGCATTGCTAATATTCAGCACAATAGGTTTAATAAAGGAAATCAAATTCTAGTTTTAGGGCAATTGAATGTTTTTGATGAAATGCAAGAAGTCCAGCATTTGGATTTTAATGACATTGACGACCGACTTAAATTAAGCCAATTAGTCGAAAAAATTGACAAAGAAGTGTCGCATGTTATTTGCAAAATCATTCAATCTGGCAAAATTCCTATAGTTATAGGTGGTGGACACAATAATTCGTATGGCAATATAAAAGGCGCTGCTTTGGCCAAAGGAAAACCCATAAATGCCATCAACTTTGATGCGCATTCTGATTTTAGAATTCTGGAAGGACGCCATAGCGGAAACGGATTTTCGTATGCGTATGAAGAAGGTTTTCTAAAAAAATACTTCATTTTTGGTCTACACGAAAACTATACTTCCAAGAGTGTTTTGGATACCATCAAAAAATTAGAAGATCGCATTCGATACAATACGTATGACAGTATTAATGTTAGAAAAGAGAAAGATTTCAATCACGAAATGTTTGATGCGTGCGAATTTATAAAAAACGATCCTTTTGGTGTCGAAATTGATTTGGATGCTATTCCTAATATTGCTAGTAGTGCCATGACTTTGAGTGGTTTTTCTATCGAGGAACTGCGCCAATTTATCACTTATTTTGCCCGAAATAAAAACGCAACTTACTTGCATATTTGCGAAGGTGCGCCAGATTTAGATGGAGGTAACAACAACCATTTGATAGGTAAATTAATAGGGTATTTAGTGACTGATTTTATAAAATCGCACAATACTATTTTTGTTGTTTAGGCTGTTTTTTGTTTGCAAAAAGAGGAAGACAATTTTAAAAAAATAGGCATCATAAATAATAACACTATCTTTGCAAAACTATTGCTGTACTTATTACAGGATATTTAATACCAAAATTATGTTATTCGAAGATTTATCGCTTTCCAAAAGTATACAAAAAGCCGTATTTGAATTAGGCTATCTTACCGCAACTCCCATTCAAGAACAATCCATTCCATTAGTTTTATCAGGTAGAGATTTAATTGGTTGTGCGCAAACAGGTACAGGTAAAACGGGCGCATTTGCGATTCCTATCATACACCAACTCCATCGTATAGTGGGTTCGTCCAAAAAAGCAAAACAAATTCGTGCCCTTGTAGTAACTCCAACTCGGGAACTTGCGGTACAAATAGGTCAAAGTTTTGATCAATATGGCAAATATACTAACTTGACACAGCTTACAATTTTTGGAGGTGTTTCGCAAAATCCACAAGTTGATGCCTTGAAAAGTGGTGTCGATATTTTGATAGCAACTCCAGGACGACTTTTGGATTTACACAAACAAGGATTTATCGATTTAGATCATTTGCATACATTAGTGCTCGATGAGGCGGATCAAATGCTGGATATGGGATTTGTAAATGATGTCAAAAAAATTGTAAAACTCACTCCTAAAAATAGACAAACCCTCTTCTTCTCGGCCACGATGCCCATCGCTATTAGAGAACTAGCCGAAATGTTTTTGACAGATCCAGCAACTGTTACTGTTTCGCCAGTATCTTCTACTGCCGAGAATGTGGAGCAACGCCTTTATTTTGTTGAAAAAACAGAGAAAAGAAATTTATTATATCATTTGATAAAAAACGAAAACTTATCGGATGTGTTGGTTTTTTCGAGAACCAAACATGGTGCTGATAATGTTGTAAAAGCGTTGCGAAAAAACAATATTGCCGCCGAAGCCATTCACGGGGATAAATCTCAAAATGCCAGACAACGGGTTTTGGACGCTTTCAAAAATAAAGAAATTGGGGTACTAGTAGCTACTGATATTGCCGCTCGAGGTATAGATATTGATCAATTACCATTTGTAATTAACTTTGATTTGCCTAATATTCCAGAAACCTACGTTCATCGTATAGGACGAACGGGACGTGCAGGAAATGGCGGAATAGCAATTTCTTTTTGCAGTAAGGACGAACACCCGTATTGGAAAGACATTCAAAAATTGATAAAAGTAGATGTCACAACCGTTAGCAATCACCCGTATCCTTGGCATTCAGGAAGTCCCGAAAATTCGGCTACTGCCAAACCAAAAAATTCGAATAGAAGTGGTGGAGCTCATAAATCGAGAAAATCAGACGCTTCGAAACAAAATAAAAAACGTTGGTACTAACCAGCGTTTTTTGTTTTTAAAATCAGCGCATTGATAATTTTAAATAATTTACTAGGTTCGAACGGTTTTATAATAATATCATTCATACCGGATGAAATTGCTTCTTCGGTGATTTCTTCTTTGTCAAAAGCGGTCAAAGCAACAATGGGAGTACTGATGTTTTGAAGTCTAATTTTTCGGGTAGTTTCAAAACCATTCATTAAGGGCATGTTGATATCCATTAAAATAATATCAAATTGTTCTTTTTCTAATAGTTCCAATGCGGCAAAACCATCATCGACAACACTACATTTATAATGGCTTTTCTCCATTATTTTTTTGGTTACGAGTTGGTTAATTTTATTGTCTTCTACCACCAAAACCTTGAAAACAGCACTTTCGGACAAATCAACTTGGATGTTTTTTATTATTTCATTTGTTTTTTCGGCATTGTGTTCAAAGGCAATTGTAAAAATAAAGGTAGTTCCTACGCCCAATTCACTTTCGATTGCAATGGTGCTGTTGAATAAAAGTAACAAGCGTTTTACAATCGATAGTCCAAGCCCTGTTCCTTGATAATCGGAATCGTTACGACCCACTTGAACAAATTTATCAAAAATCTTTTCTTGGTCTTCAATAGCGATTCCCACTCCAGTATCTTTGATTTTGAATTCGATAAAATTCATTTCGAGATCAATTTTTATCAAATCAGCACTAATGATTACTTTTCCGTTTTGGGTAAATTTCAGGGCGTTGCTCAATAAATTCATTATAATTTGTGAAAATCGTAATTTATCGCCAATTAAATATTCAGGGATTTTTGGGTCAATTCGCAACTCTATTTCGTTTTTATTATTTTGAGCCAAAAACGAAAGCGAATTTTTAATCATTTCAATTTCATCCCCAACGTTAAAGGTCAAACATTCGAGTACGACTCTGTTTTCTTCGATTTTATTAATTTGAAGAATATCATTTACAAGCGATAATAAATACCGAGCCGAAAATTTTAGGGAACTTAAATGAGGGCTTTTGGCTAAATCTTTGTATTCGTCCAGCAGCATATTAGTAATGCCAATGACACCATATAAAGGCGTTCGTAATTCGTGGCTAATGGTAGAAACAAATTGTGATTTTAGCAACGAAGCTTCCTCGGCTATCTCTTTGGCTATTATTAAGTTGGTATTGGCAATGGTCAGTTTGGTATTGGCTTTTTTCTTAAAACTAACATTTTTATATAGTAAATACAGCAATAATAGTAAAACAAATAAGACCAGAATAAACAAGGCTACAATGATTTTGGACTTTTTTAAACCTTGTGCTTGCAATTCTTTTTCGGACTCAATTCTATTGATTTCTCGTTTGTATTCGTCTAATTCTAAATCAATTCCTGCGGTTTTGGCTTTTTTTAGTTTTTCTTGGTCGTCAAATTCATCGGTAATAGTATTGTAGAGGGCTAAATTTTTATAGGCTTCTTTGTAGTTGCCATTTTTTAGTAAGAACTTGGAATATTCTTGGTGTGAATAGGATAAATCTGCTTTTTCATTGCTTTTATTTCCTAATGCTATCGCTTTCAAAAAGAAAAAATCGGCTTTTTTATTGTCGCCTTGATTGCCATAATACATGCCATTGAGCATATTCAAAACGACATTAAATGATTTGTCGCCGTATTTATCAAAGTATTTATTGGCGAATTCTAAATGAGGAAAACCAGCTTTGTATTGATTAATGTCAAAATAGGCCCAAGCAACATTTATTTTTGTGAAAATAATTTGGCTCGTGTCAGCGATTTTAGAACTGTAGGCGATAGATTTTTCATAATACTCGATTCCAATTTTGTATTGCTTTTTTTCGAAAAAAAACATATTTCCAAGATTGTTGTTTACTCTGTTTTTTAGGGTATCATTAGTAGTTTTTTCGGCGTAGGACAGTCCTTTTTTATAAAAATAAATTGCTTTGTCGTATTCCGAAAATTCATCGTAATTGGAAGCGATAGTGTTATAGCAATTAGCTATTAGATTGTCATCTTTTATAAGTATAGCTTGCTGCAATCCGAGTCTCGAAAGGATTAACGATTTTTCGAAATCACCTTCTTTTAATTTTTTTTTGGCTTCAAAAGTTAGTTTTGAAACTTGGCTTTGAGTTGGGATTTTGGTTTGGGCTGATGAAGCAATACTGATGGAATTCAGTAAAACAAACAAGTACCTAAAAAAACAAGTTCGAGTCATCAATGGTAATAATTTTATCAAATATACAGCTAAAACAGATTAAACGTTGTTTTTTGTAAAGAAATAGTATTGGACTAGTGTTTTTTTGAAATTTAATTTTTTTTAAGCAAAAAAAACTCCTTGCTTTTACAAACAGTTTTGGTTTCGATTTTAAGAAATTATGTCGATACTATTTTATAAGCAGTAATTGTATTAAGCCTTATTTTCTTGTTCGTCCTCCCATTTTCCAACGACCGATGTTGCCAAAGCATTTCCTAATACATTGGTAGCGCTACGAAACATATCACAAAAATGATCAATTGGTAGGATTAAAGCAATGCCTTCAATAGGTATTTTAAACATACCACAGGTTGCAGCTACGACCACTAAACTTGCTCTTGGAACACCTGCAATACCTTTGCTGGTTAGCATTAAAACAAATAACATTGTAAATTGAGTGGGATAATCAAGGTGAACGCCATAAGCTTGAGCAATAAAAATCCCTGCAAAAGTCATGTACATCATGCTTCCGTCGAGATTAAAGGAATAGCCCAGCGGTAACATAAAGGAGACGATTTTACTTTTGACCCCAAATCGTTCGAGTTCTTCGGTAAGTTTTGGGAAAACGGCTTCGGAACTAGTTGTTCCAAAAGCAATAATTAACGGACTCACAATATGTTGCAATAATGCTTTCATTCGTTTTCCTAAAAAAACGTATCCTATAGCAATTAAAACCACCCAAAGTGTAGCAATTCCGATTAAAAAAGAACCAAAAAACTTGAAATAGGTTAAGGCTAATTCTTGAAAATCTCGTACCGCAAAAACGCCAGCAATGGCACCAAAAACACCTATTGGAGCAAATTTCATTACAAAGTTGACCATTTTGAGCACAATATGCGATAAAATCTCCAAAACATGAATTACGGGTTTGGCATAATTGCCTAATGATGCCGCTGCTAAACCAAAGAAGATTGAAAAGATTACAATTTGCAATATTTCATTGGTGGCCATAGCTTCAAAAATACTTTTGGGAACAATATGTTCAATAAAACTTTCGAAAGATAAACTTTGTGTTTTTGCCGTAACATCAGTTGTGGATGCCAAATCGATATTCGACAAATTCAACCCTACGCCAGGTTGCAAAAGGTTTACGTAAAACATTCCTATTAGCAGCGAAATAAATGAAGCTGTAAAAAACCAACCCAAAGCTTTTCCGCCAATCCGTCCAACGGCTTTGATATCGCCAAGTTTAGCAATACCTACCACAAGTGTGGTTAGCACTAATGGGGCAATTATCATTTGCACCAATCGGATGAATATGGTGGCTAGTATTTTTATTTTGTTGCTAAAATCCAAAGCAGCTTCTTGAGCAATTGAATTGTGAATGACGGCTCCTAAAACCGCTCCAAGAACCATTGCGATTAAAATTTGTCCAGTTAATCCTTTAAAAAAAGATTCTTTTTGGGTGCTAGTTGTCGTCATTAAATGCTTTATTTTAAAATTAATTGCGTGTTTAGCTCGTCAAAACAGGCAATAAAACAACTCTTATTTATAGGTCTTATTGATCAAATAAAAATCAGCCAAGACAATGGCCGCCATAGCTTCTACAATAGGTACCGCTCGGGGAACCACACAAGGATCGTGTCTTCCTTTTCCTGTCATTTCGGTAATGTTTCCTTGATTATCAAGCGATTCTTGTTTTTGCATAATGGTAGCGACTGGCTTGAAAGCAACTCTAAAATAAATATCCATTCCGTTGCTTATACCTCCTTGAATTCCTCCCGAAAGGTTGGTTCTAGTGGTGCCATCTGGGTTGTATAAATCGTTGTGCTCGCTTCCTTTCATTTTGACACCTTCAAATCCGCTGCCAAATTCAAAACCTTTTACGGCATTGATAGAGAGCATGGCTTTGCCTAATTCGGCATGTAATTTATCAAAAACAGGTTCTCCCAAACCAATAGGCACGTTTTGAATAACACAACTTACGGTTCCGCCTACGGTATCGCCTTGTTTTCTAATTTCGCGAATGTATTCCTCCATTACCATGGCGGATTCCTCATCAGGGCAACGAACTGGATTGCTTTCAATTTTAGAAAAATCTAATTCTTGATATGGTTTTTCCAGAAAAATAGGACCAACAGACGAAACATACGCATTAATTTTTATTTCGGGAAGCATTTGTTTGGCTATAGCTCCCGCAACAACTCTACTGGCGGTTTCTCTAGCCGAGCTGCGACCGCCACCGCGATAATCTCTAAAACCATATTTTTGATCGTACACATAATCCGCATGACTAGGTCTGTAATTGTCTTTTATATGTGAATAATCATCTGATTTTTGATTGGTATTTGGAATAATAAATCCAATGGGTGTTCCTGTGGTTTTACCTTCAAAAAGTCCCGATAAAAACTGAACGGCATCGGGTTCTTTTCGTTGGGTAACAATGGCTGATTGTCCTGGTTTTCGTCTTGCCATTTCGATTTCGATGGCCTCAAAATCAAGTTCAATTCCTGACGGACATCCGTCAATTATGCCACCCAAGGCTTCGCCGTGAGATTCTCCAAAAGTGGTTATTCTATATAGTGTTCCGTAGCTATTTCCTGCCATTGTATTTAATTTTTAACAAATGTAAGTTTTAAGACGTAAACAAAAAAATTTAGCATTGCTAATGTGTAACAAATTTAACACGCAACAGCATTACAATTCGTTTAAATTGTGGTCTGTTTGATAACAATTTAGTAAAACTCAATTTTGTGATTTAATTTAGATTTGTTAAACCACAAAATACTACAGAATTGAAAAAAAGAAAAGTTGAATTAGTTGTCCTTTCCGATGTGCATCTTGGAACTTTTGGAAGTCATGCCAAAGAATTGAACAATTACTTATCTTCTATAAAACCGAAAATTTTAGTTCTAAATGGCGATATTATTGACATTTGGCAATTTAGAAAATCGTATTTCCCAAAATCCCACCTCAAAGTAATTCAAAAAATTATAGGATTGGCTTCTAAAGGAACCAAAATATATTACATCACTGGAAATCACGACGAAATGCTCCGGAAATTTAGTGATATGCACATGGGAAATTTTTCGTTAGTCGATAAATTACTGTTGGATTTAGACGGAAAAATGGCTTGGATTTTTCACGGTGATGTTTTTGATGCCTCGGTGCAACACTCCAAATGGATTGCTAAATTAGGTGGTTTAGGATATGATTATTTGATTGTTATCAATCGTTTTGTGAATTGGATTTTATCCAAAATAGGAAAAGAGCCGTATTCGTTTTCCAAAAAAATCAAATCAAGCGTAAAAAAAGCAGTCAAACACATTTCGGATTTCGAAAATACTGCCACGGAATTGGCTATCGAAAAAAAATACGATTATGTCATTTGTGGACACATTCACGAACCCAAAATGAACCGTATTGAAACCAAAAATGGGACAACATTATATTTGAATTCAGGAGATTGGGTCGAGAATTTAACGGCTTTGGAATACAATCGAAAACGCTGGAAGCTCATTAAATACAATGATTCTCATTATTCTGAAATGGAAGCCGAAGAAGAAGAAGATTCCCTATTTGAAATGGAAAATCTAATAAGTGCGCTGAAAACAAACGCTGTTTTAAAAAAATAAAGAAGTTTTTGAGGGCAACAATTTTTAAATTAACTTTGAGTTATAGTATCATTAGTAATTTAAAATTGTTTTTTTATGAAAAAAATCATTGGTTTTTTATCGTTTTTTTTAGCGAGTCATTTGGTTTCGGCGCAGGAAGTAGGTATCCGTTTTGGGGATGTTGCTGGTGGCAATGATGTGGCTGTAGATGGCGTTTTTTCATCTGGAAAATTCAGTAGAATTCATGCCGATATTTCCTTTGGTAATGGAGGAGTTGGTGCCGATGCCCTTTGGGATTTTGTTTACAAACCAATAGATGGCGATAATTTAAACTGGTATGCAGGAGTGGGGCCATCCGCTTTTATTGGTGACAATTTTTTGTTGGGTGCTAGTGGCGAAGTAGGTTTAGAATACCGCTTTGAAGGTGCACCAATTGCTTTGGGTGTAGACTGGAGACCCACACTTTGGATTGTTGAAAACACGGATTTTCACGCTGGAGGTTTTGGACTTAATGTGCGATACGTTTTTTAAAAAA
The DNA here is from genome assembly GCF_007097245.1 of Flavobacterium restrictum. GTDB lineage: Bacteria > Bacteroidota > Bacteroidia > Flavobacteriales > Flavobacteriaceae > Flavobacterium > Flavobacterium restrictum. Next base: position 153,788 of record NZ_VJZT01000004.1, read on the forward strand.
AGAAAATTAATACCCATAAAAAGGATTTGTATAGTATGCAAATCCTTTTTTTTATATCCAAAAATGGAGAGAATATGTGAATTATGTAATTTTTTGCAATTATTGTATAACTATTAACTTTGTTTGTTCCTGCATCTTTGCGCCATAAACAAATCATTATGAAAAGAATTATTTTAGTAGCTATTATGCTAATTGGATTAGTAGGAACTACGCAAGCACAAGACATTTCAAAAAACGCATTAGGTCTCCGTTTTGGTGATAGTGGCGGTTTTGGTGGAGAAATTTCATACCAAAGAAAGTTAGCTACAGACAACCGTTTAGAGTTGGATTTAGGCTGGAGAAACCGTAGTAATTTTAACAATAATGGATATGATGACAAAGCAGTTAAATTAACTGGTTTGTACCAATGGGTTTGGAAAATTGACGGAGGATTCAACTGGTATGCTGGAGTAGGTGGCGGATTGGGTAGCTTTAATTATGATACCAATGGGAATTCCTACCACGATACATTTGTGTTTGGTGCAGGAGATATTGGGATTGAATATGGTTTTGGAGAAGTTCCAATTTTGCTTTCATTAGATTTCAGACCTGAATTTGGTGGGAATGGGTATTACAAAAACAGTTACAACTCTGATGTGGCTTTGGCTATAAAATACCAATTTTAACACCAAAAAAAAACCGTCTTACAGCACAGTAAGACGGTTTTTTTTGTTTCAAAAACGAAAGGTTTAGCGGTATATATTTATCGCTTTTTCGTATAATTCCTCATAAATAGGCAAGATATTTTTGATGTCAAATTTTTGAGCAACCAGCAGAGCATTTTCTTTAAATGTGGCAAGAATGGCATCTTCTTTCAAAATTCGTAACGCATTGTGAGCCATTTCTTCAATATGGCCTACTTCGCTCAAATAACCCGAAATTCCTTCAAAATTTACCTCGGGTAAACCACCTGAATTACTGGAAATTACGGGAACACCACACGCCATAGCTTCTAGGGCTGCTAGACCAAAACTTTCGGTTTCTGATGGGAGCAAAAACAAATCGGTCATGCATAAAATTTTATCAATTTCATTGCTATTCCCAAAGAAAATTACTTTGTCCTCGATACCATATTTGCGGCACAATCGTTCTGCTTTTTCTTTTTCGGGACCATCACCAACCATCATTAATTTAGCTGGAATTTTCTTTTGAATTTTATAAAAAATCTTTATAACATCCGGAATTCGCTTCACTTTTCTAAAGTTACTAATGTGGGTGACAATGCGTTCGTTTGGGTTTGCCATCACATAACGGTGACAGGGTGTGCTGCTATCTTTGGTGTTTTTATCTAATTCGATAAAATTTGGAATAACTTGAATTTCATTTTTGATCTGAAATAATTTCAAAGTAGCATCCTTCAAACTTTGGGAAACCGAAGTTACAAAATCCGATTTATTGATACTGAAGGTTACGGCTGGTTTATAAAAAGGGTGATTTCCTACCAATGTAATATCGGTACCGTGAAGGGTCGTAACCATAGGAAGATCAATTCCTTCGTCTTTGAGCATTTGTTTGGCCATATAACCTGCGTAAGCATGTGGTATGGCGTAATGTACATGCAACAATTCTATTTGGTACAACTTGACCATATCGACCAATTTGCTTGATAAAGCCAATTCATAAGGCTGAAAATGAAACAATGGATATTCTGGAACAATTACTTCGTGGTAATGTACATTGGGATTTAATAATGCTAAACGTACGGGTTGGCTGTAGGTTATAAAATGAATTTCGTGACCACGACGGGCTAATTCAAGACCTAATTCTGTAGCAACTACGCCACTACCACCAAAGGTAGGATAACAAACTATGGCTATTTTCATGTGTTTATTTTAAAGGCACGAATTTACTCAAAATAGCGATGCAGTTGTGTAATTAGTTGTAAAAAAAGCTATTGTTTTGTGGATTGAAAATCTTTTGGAGTTCTTTTTTTAGCCATCCATTTATTGATTTTGTAGGTAAGATAGGCGCTGCCACTTCCTACTAGTGCACCTGCAAAAACATCGGTAGGATAATGAACTCCTAAATGCATTCTGGAATAACCAACGGCTGTAGCCCAAGCAAATGAGGGCGCAATAACATACCATTTTGGAACTGCCATACTCAAGGAAGTCGCTGTGGCAAAAGCGGTTGACGTGTGTCCAGACGGAAACGAATAGCCACCACCTGTAGCTTCTTTTTGGATTTCAGGATAGGTTTCATAAGGTCTTTGTCTTTTTACAACGTCTTTTAAAATAGTTGTAATAACTGCGTTGACCAAGAATGTTTCGCCTATAAAAATAGCTTGTTTTTTGACCAAACTATCGTTGTTAATTAATCCCACAGCATAGAGTGCTACTGGGGTTGCTATGCTTATGGTAACTGCGGTATTTGTTACCAATTTAAAGGCGGGATCTAATGATTCATTCCTGTTAATGTTGATTTTGCGTAGGGTATTAATATCAAAATTCTGGGCTTGCAAAATGCTAATACAAAAAAAGAACAAGATACTATAGATCGTTTTGCACATACAAATTTATATTTTTGCGTTAAAAAGAAAGGACGGAAAAATCTATTTTTATCCAATAAAATAAAAAAGCTAAAAGAACCGACTGTGCCAGCTATCGATTGCGGGAACTTCCCAGGATTCATTAAACTCTTCGATGTTATTGACCAAATTATTAAATACAATAGTGTTTTCGGTAACGGCTTTGTCTTTGACCATTTTCTTGAAATCAAGCAATGGTTTATGAGCCACATGTTCCCCTAATTTGAAGGTAACGTTCATTTTGTCTAATAAGTCAACGCTGTATTTTTTTTCTAAACTTTGAATAAATTCTACCGATGCATCTATAGAACAGCCTGTAGCTGCTTGCACATCCGAGTTGACAGCTAGAATAATAAACCGATTGTATTTTAAGAGATAGGACGATTCTAAACTCGTTCCGTGTGCCGCCCAAGTCTCTAGAAACAACTGTAACGCTGTTTCAATTTCAGAAAATTCGGCATCCGAAAACTTTCTATTCGATTGATAAATCCAGATTCTAGATTCTTCGGGTAAATTTTCAAAGGGAACAAGCATAGTAGTTATGGGTTATGGGTTTTGAGTTATGAAATCAAAATTAGAAATTTTTAATTCTCGATTTTTAATTTTTAATTAACTTACAAGTCCTGTGCATTGGCAATAAGTTCAGCAATGTCCAAGACCTTGACTTCGCCTTCTTTTTCTTTGTTTTTAATACCGTCCGTCATCATGGTATTACAAAACGGACAACCAGCCGCTATAATATCAGGTTTGGTTGCAAGCGCGTCTTCGGTTCTTTCGATGTTTACCTCTTTGTTACCCGGCTCTGCGTCTTTAAACATTTGAGCTCCACCGGCACCACAGCACAAACCATTGGCTTTGGAACGCTTCATTTCTACTAATTCGGCATCGAGTTTTAGAATTAAATCTCTGGGTGCTTCGTACACATTATTGGCTCTGCCCAAATAGCAAGGATCGTGAAAAGTAATTTTTTTACCTTTAAACTGTCCGCCTTCAATGGTTAATCTTCCATCGTCAAGTAATGATTTTAGGAATTCCGTATGGTGTATTACTTCATACGAACCGCCTAATTGAGGATATTCATTTTTTAAAGTATTGAAACAATGCGGGCAAGCAGTAACAATTTTTTTGGCTTCATAGGCATTCAAAACCTCGATATTCATTAGGGCTTGCATTTGAAACAAAAATTCGTTTCCCGCTCTTTTTGCTGGATCACCGGTACAACTTTCTTCGGTGCCAAGAACAGCAAAAGAAACATTTGAACGGTTCAAAATCCGAACAAATGCTTTGGTAATTTTTTTGGCTCTATCGTCAAAACTTCCTGCGCAACCTACCCAAAACAAAACTTCGGGTTGTTTTCCTTGTGCAAGCATTTCGGCCATGGTGGGTACTATCAAAATTTCTGACATATAAAAAAAATTATCCCTCCCCAATCCTTCCCAAAGAGGAGGGAGCCGAGAGGCGAATGTGTTATTGAATTATTATTATTAATTCCTACTTTCCAGTTTCAACTCCTCCCCAAAGGAGAGGGCTGGGGAAAAATTATTCGTTTTTCCAATTTAAACGATCTTGCTGGTTGTATTGCCATGGCGCACCATTATTTTCAATATTGGTCATCATCGCATTTATAGGCATTGGCGCAGCACTTTGCTCCATGACCAGATAGCGTCGCATATCCATAATTATAGAAAGTGGGCTTATGTTTACGGGACATTCCTCGACACATGCATTGCATGAGGTACACGCCCACAACTCCTCGGCGGTGATGTAATTGTTTAACAATGAAATGTTATCCGGTACAAAAACGCCTTTGTTTTTATCAATATTTCGTCCTACTTCTTCCATGCGATCTCTGGTACCCATCATGATTTTACGAGGCGAAAGTTTTTTGCCTGTAAGGTTGGCGGGACATGAGGAGGTACAACGACCACATTCGGTGCACGTATACGCATTTAAAAGTTGCACCCAATTTAAGTCTTGAATATCGCTCGCTCCAAACTTACTTGGCGTAGCATTTTCTATTGGTGCTGCCGCAAAAGGATCGGCATTGGGATCCATCATCAATTTCACTTCGGCAGTTACCGATGCTAAATTATCAAATTGTCCAAGTGGATTCAAATTGGCATAAAACGTATTTGGAAAAGCCAATAGAATATGCAAGTGTTTCGAAAAATACAAGTAATTCATAAAAATCAAAATCCCAACAATATGCAACCACCAAAATCCTTCGTTGAGTATCAGCACCAACTCATTGGACATTCCGTTAAAAACGGGAGCGATAAATTGACTTACAGGAAAAGAGCCCGCTTTTATAAAATGAGAAAACCCACCAGATACATTTTGCAAATGCAAATCTGAAGCATTCATTAATAAAAACAAACTCATTAATACAATTTCGAAATACAAAATATAATTGGCATCGCTTTTTGGCCAGCCTTTTAAATCGGAACTTATAAATCGTTTTAATTTAATTACGTTTCGTCTCATCAAAAAAATGATTACGGCAACGAGTACCAATACCGCCAAAATTTCGAACGAGGCAATCAATACATTATAAGTAGTTCCTAAAAATGCAAAAACCCGATGGGTACCAAAAAGCCCGTCGATGATAATTTCAAGAAGTTCGATATTGATGATGACAAAACCCACATAGACTATGATGTGTAGTAGTCCAGCAACAGGTCTTTTGACCATTTTTGATTGCCCCAAAGCAATTTTAGCCATGTTTTTCCATTGCGCTCTTGGGTTGTCATTTCGGTTGACTGCAATTCCTAAATTGATGTTTCGGATGATTTTTTTTACATTCATGAAAAAATAACCAAAACCAATACTCAATACTATCGCAAATAAAAGATTGTCTAAATAACTCATAATTGCTATTTTTTAACTTTTGGAATTGAATCACTTATTGGCGTTACATACGGTTTGTTTTTCTTTCCAAAAAGAGAAACATTCACGTATCGAGTAGGGTATAAGCGCACATCTTGCAGTAAAAGTTCCAGCTCTTTGGATGTTGATGTTAAGTTTTTGTACAAGGTTTCGTCCTTCAAGAGTTTTCCCGCTGTTCCTTTTCCAGTTTCTAGGTTACTCATTATAGCGTCTACTTTGGCTAGAGTAACGTTAAGATTTTTTACTGTTTTTCCTAAATCTACTTTGTGTAACGAATCAGAAATTTTAGAAAAATTGCTGGACATTTTATTGAAATTAGTCAAAGTACCTTTTAGTTGCGCTTTGTTTTCATCAAAAATAGTATTCACATTCGTTGACGTTTTATGCAATTGCTTCATGGTTTCGCTAAATTCAGCTAGACTTGTTTTTAAGTTTTCTTGCCCTTTTTCGTCTAGAACGGTATTCAAGCCAGTTACTAATTTATCGACATTGGCTAGTAATTTTTCAACTTTTTGTTGCACGGGAACTAATTTTTCGGCAACGGTTTCGGTTAGTCCTAATTTTACATTTCCGGCTAATTGGCCTCCGTCTAAAACGAGTGTTTTATCCTCAAAGTTAGGATAAATCGCAATTTGCTTTCCGGCTATAATTCCCGGCTCATAAATGGCTGCGATACTGGATTTAGAAATTGGAAAATCGGTTTTTAATTGCAATTCAACGGATAATTTTCCGTTTTCAGGATTGATGGTAATCGAATTTACTTTACCAATAGTTAGTCCGTTTAAGGTTACTGGAGCTGATTTTGACAATCCCTCAACGTTATCATATTGCACATATAAGGTGGTGTAGTGCGAAAAAAGGTCTCTTCCTTTAAGAAAACTGTAGCCCCAAATGAATAATAAAATGGCTGTAATTACTAATATGGCAGTTTTAATTTCTCTAGTTATTTTCAAAATATAAGTGTTTGGACAAAATTAATATAAAATAATTGAACTTGCTTGAATTATTTAAGAGCTTCTTGAATGCTTACTTTTTTTCCGTCTTTTAAAGCTATTAAAAAAGCCGAATTGTATCCTTTTGATTTGGCTTCTTTCAAGTTATCTTTGGCTTCTTGATAATCATCAGTCTCTCCGTATAGGTATTTGTAGAGTTTGGTTTCTTGCTCTACAGTAACATCTTGCAGTCCTTTAAAGTTTTTGGGTTCTAAATCTAATTTTTTGTAACTAGCCGAAAGTTGTACTTTGAAAACAACACCTTCTTTAATTTCAATTGGAATTAGTCTACCTATTTTTGGAGTATCAATAGTTGCTTTTATTTTTATTGGCGCAGTAGTATCGGCTATTTCTACTCGGCGTTGTGCGGGTTTAATTTCGATATTATCCGATGCATCCCCTCCAAAATACTCGTTTTTGTAACTTATAATTGCACCTGCAATAGATTGTGCAATTTGTTGTTGACCACTTTCGGATTCTAATATTTCAGCGTCCGATGGGCTGGAAACAAAACCTGTTTCAATCAAAACGCCAGGCATTACGGTAGCATCCAAAACCCAAATTGGTTCTTGTTTTATCCCTCTTGACTTGATTTCCGATGAAATCGAAAAATTATTCTGTACTTTATTGGCAAGGTCAATACTACTGGTCAGATTATTTTCTTGAACTATTTTGAGACCTATTAATGTTTCGGGATTGTTAGGGTCAAAACCTTTATAGGTTTTCTTGTAATTGTCCTCTAAAAAGATTACCGAGTTTTCTGCTTTTGATACTTCAAAATTCATGTTGGCACGGGACATTCCCATAACATAGGTTTCACTTCCACTGGCTCCTGAATTTCTATTGGCGTTGCAATGCACGGATACAAATAAGTTGGCATTGGCTCGATTGGCAATTTTGGCTCTTTCGCGAAGTTCAATAAACTCATCGGTTTTACGGGTGTAGATTAAACTGATGCTGGAGTTTTGTTCTAATATTTTTCCCACTCTCAAAATGACTTCTAGCGTGATGTCTTTTTCGATATGGCCGTTATAATGCGCTCCTGAATCGTGTCCTCCGTGTCCTGCATCCAAAACGACAATAAATTTGGAACCAGATTGTGCAAAACTGGCAACTGCGAAACCGAAGACTGTAAAAAGTAAAGTTATCCGTGCTTTAAATTCTTTTTTTGAAAGCATAATTCTAAAAGTTAATATTATTAAAACCCTGTGGTTATAAAATTTTTATTTGTTTATTTTTGACAAAAAATTATATGTAAGTTTGACATCTCAAAAAACAAGCCATCATTTTACAAAAATAGCATTTAAACCTTTGCATACAAACTTATTTAATATCGTTTTATTATCAATTTTCCTAACATTGGGTTCTGCGAAGGTATATTCACAAGATATTGTCAAAAAAACAGTACCTATTGCCACAAAGAGTCCAAAATCAACAACAAAAGGCAAAAACAAAACGAAGAATAAAGCTATTCCTTCGACTATTGCCACTGCGGATACCATCAAAAAAGATACTGTTGTAGTCAAAAAAGCGTTTCTAGAAGGCAAAGTAAAATACAAAGCCGAGGATTATGCCAAAATTGATCAAAAGAAGAAACTCATTACCTTATACAACAAAGCCGAATTGTATTACCAAGACATCGAGTTAAAATCTGGTATTATTGTTATGGATTATGAAAAAAACGAAGTCTATGCGGGAAGAATAAAGGATTCATCAGGTGCTTACACACAGTTTCCTAATTTTAAACAAGGGGCTAATGAGGTTGAACCCGATTCTATTCGGTTTAATTTTAAAACCAAAAAAGCAATAATTTGGAATTCCCGATCTGATCAAGGCGAGTTCAAAATCAAAGCTGCGATAACCAAAAAAGAAAATGATTCGGTTTATTTTCTAAAAGGCGCTCGTTTTACCACCTCAAAAGATGTCGATAACCCCGAATATTATTTTCAAACCAATAAAGTAAAATTTATTCCAGGCAAAAAAGTAGTTACTGGCTTGACCAATATGGTAATTGCAGGCGTTCCTACGCCTATTGCGCTGCCATTTGCCTATTTTCCTATGAGTAAAGAAACCAGTGTTTCTGGAATCCTTTTGCCTAGTTACAACGACTCGAATACACGAGGTTTTTCATTGCAAAACGGTGGGTATTATTTTGCTTTAAATGACCATTATGATTTAACGGTTTTGGGCGATTATTATACCAATGGGAGTTATGGAATGCGTTTTGAATCCAGTTATGCCAAGCGATACAGCTACCGTGGGAATGTAAACGTTCGGTTTGAAAATTTAATTAATAGCGAGCGCGGTTATCCCGATTATTCTAAACAAACCATTTATAATATTCAATGGTCGCATGCTAGAGATTCGAAGGCGAACCCAAATTCTAGTTTTTCGGCCTCTGTGAATTTAGGAAGTAGTAAATATTTTAAACAATCTATTAATCAGACCAATGTGGGTTCAAACCTTAACAATACATTGAGTTCTTCAATTTCCTTTTCCAAAACATTCAATAGTATTCCTCAAATTCGAATGTCGTTATCAGCCACACATTCGCAAAACACAAAAACTCAAGAAATCAACATGACCTTGCCTACACTGCAATTAAGTGTGGACAGGATTTATCCTTTTGCGCCAAAAGAAGGTATCAAAAAAGGATTCTTCAAAAACATCAACTTACAATACAACTTGAACGGTAGAAACAGTTTTGTAACCACCGATTCATTGTTTTTTAAACCCGAAATGTTCAAAAATGCGCAAGTGGGCATGCAACACACCATTCCTATAAGTACTAATTTCAAAGTATTTAAATACTTTAGCGCATCGAGTTCCTTCAATTATCAAGAGGTTTGGTATCTGAAAACCATTAGTAGGAATTATGATAAAGACCAAAGCAAAGTTATTGATAAAGTCGTTAATGGATTTGATGCCTTTAGAACCTATACCTTCTCTAGTAGTATTGGTACTACAATTTACGGGACTTTTAATTTTGGCGATGACAAAAAAATAAAATCCATTCGTCACGTCATGCGTCCCTCTATATCTTACGGGTATACGCCAAGTTTCAAAAAATATTACGATACTTACGCATCGGATGCTACGGGTACAATGACCAAACAATACACCCGTTTTGAAGGTGGAATTTACGGTGCTCCGGGCATTACAAATTCGAATGTTTTGGGTTTTGATTTAAGCAATACTTTTGAAGCCAAAGTTGCCGATAGCGATACCACCAAGGTTGAACCTAAAAAAATAATGCTGCTTAACAATTTGAATCTTTCTACCAGTTATGATTTGAATGCCAACGGAACCACTTCACTAGCATGGGCGCCGGTTCGAGTTAGCGGTGGGACACAACTTTTCAAAAATAAAATGAATGTGAACTTTGGAGCCACATTAGATCCTTATGCGGTAGATAATTCAGGAGGTCGAATCAACATATACAACATCAATAATGGTGGAAGTCTGTTCCGAATGACCAGCGCCAATATGACCATAAATTATTCGCTTGCGAGTACTGAATTTGATAAAAAAAAGAAAGACGACGACAATCAAGTAGCCAGAAATGGGGGACGTGAAGATGATTTATTTGGAAAAAACACCGATGTCCGTAACCAAAAAAGTCAATTTGACGATAAAGAAGACGCCGAAGATCCAATAACCACTTTTTTTAGATCAAAATTGCCTTGGGACATGACTTTTGCCTATTCCTTAACCTACGGAAATACAAATCGAGAAAAGAAAATAATTAACAATTCAATTATGATTTCTGCCAATGCCGATTTAACCCCAAAATGGAAAGCAGGACTATCAACAGGATTTGATTTTGTTCAAAAAGGCGTAACGTTTACCCAAATTCGTTTTGAAAGAGATTTGTTAAGTTGGCGAATGGATTTTAACTGGACTCCATTTGGCGATTACTCGAACTGGAACTTTTTTATAGGCATAAAATCAGGTGTTTTGAGTGATGTAAAATGGAACAAACGACGCGTTAATGACAAAACCGTTCGTTAATACAAATGGCTTACGCTTTAGTAACTGTTTAAGTTTTATTTAATTATTTTTTTATGGATTATTTTCCGCTATTCATCGTTAAATTTATTCAAAAATAAGCTGATTATTCTTTCAAAATTTGCCTTGCCTATCGAAAAATAATCTCATAAAAATTTAATATCTAAAAATTTAAACAGTTACTTATAATTTCTTAATATAAAATCATGAAAAAAATCATCTTTACCCAAAATGCCCCAGCGCCCATAGGTCCTTATAATCAAGCGGTTTTAAAAGGAGATACGCTTTATACTTCGGGACAAATTGCCATAGATCCTGCAACAGGAGAATTGATTACAGCCACGATAGAAGCAGAGACTGAACAAGTCATGCAAAACATGAAAGCCGTTTTAACCGCGGCGGGTATGACCTTTGAGAATGTGGTAAAAACATCAATATTCATTACGGACATGGCTGATTTTGGAAAAATAAACACCATTTACGGTTCGTATTTTAACGAAAAAATCGCTCCAGCACGGGAAACGGTTCAAGTGGCTTGCTTGCCAAAAAATGTAAATGTAGAAATTACTATGATTGCAGTTTTATAAACAACAATCATAGTCAATTATTTATTATTGATTAGCAACGTGGTAAGCAATTAGACCATCGATAGGTCTTCTTAATACGTTACCTAATGTCATTTCGTATTTATCAAAGGTAAGTTGCAATTCGTCTTTTAGATAAAAAGCGATAGAACCTACAAAATGCACGGGAACTTACTTGCAATTATCATATTGTCTGATGTAATTTTTCACAAAATATTTCATTCCTTTGAAGATGATTTTTTTACAAAATTCCTTATCCCCGCTAGTGCGAGCGTCTCGCTCGTACCCACAACAAAAGTCAATTCAAATCTATTTCCAAAACGGTATGGTCATTATTGGAATAATTTCTTGCACTACTGTATTTCCAGTCTGTTGGGTCGGTTACAAACCCTGCTTGAACAGGATTGTTGTGATTGTAGTTTAGTTTTTGTTCAAATACTTTCAAACTCCAAATTTCAATAGGTTGGTTATTTTGTTGCCAAAATTGTTTTTCTTTTACATTGCTACTTTTCTTACCAGCTCTTTCAAACATCCAAAGCATCCATTCTCGCCTGCTTTCCTGAGGATTGTCTTGAATTGTTTTGAGTATTTTTCTAGATGTAAAACCTTTTAAATCCCGCATTAATCCTGATGGATCGCCCAAAGCTGACCTAAAAATCAAATGCACATGACTTGGCATAATGCAATAACCATAAATTTCCATTCCCTTGTTTTTCCTGCAATGGTCTAATGATTCGTTCATTATTGCAAAATACAAATCTCTCGTAAATACATCTATCCAATTGACTGTTGCAAAACTTACAAAATAAGCTCCTTCTTTCTCGTGGAATTTATATTTTTTACTCATTTGTTTTTTTTAGTAAATATAAATAAAAAACTACAACTTTTTTAGGGTTGTAGTTTTGTTTTACCTGATTTTGATTGTGGGTACGAGCTTGAAGCTCGCACTAGCCATTGACTTTATTTCTGCTCGCACCAGCTGGGGCTATGATTTGCGATATTTCCATTGTAAAACTATTTTATTCCATTTTGATAAGTGCAAAAGTAAATATAAATTATCAATTAGGAAAGTTTAATTTTCCTTATCTATCTTTTTATTGCATATATTTTCCTTTTTGACTAATTTTGCCCTGTAAACACAAATAGTTTATTCATATGGTAAGCGTAGGTAAAAACATAAAGAAGATTAGAGAGCAAAAGGGCTTAATGCAAAAAGAAGTGGCTTCGGTGGCTGATATGCAAGCTTCTAACTACTCTAAAATAGAAAGTGGGCAAAGAGATGTTTCTGTAGAAGCATTGGATAAAATCGCCCAATTTTTCGGAATGACGGTAGATGAGATTATCCATTTTGAAGATGCCAAAACTCCTGCACCCGTAAAAGTGGAAGATAAAACAGCTAATGAAAAAGTACAGTTGATTTCTCAACTTGACGATGAAGATAAAAATGCAGTCTATCGTATCATTGATGGAATGCTCACTAAAAATAAATTTCAAACGTTCTTTGAACAAAATATTCAAACTGCTAAATAGTATGAGACACGTAACCGTATATACAACAGATAAGGAATACAGCCACTTTGTAGAACTGGCTAAAAACCTGCACTACGTTAAAAAAATTGAAACGGATGATGAGCCTACAAAAGAAGAGATTGTAAGCAATTTAAAAAGAGGTTTTGAAGAATTGCAATTGATTAAAAAAGGCAAATTAAAAACCACTTCTTTAAACGATTTTTTGAATGAGTTATAAAATTGAACTTACCGACAACTTTAAAAAAGAAGCTAAAAAACTGATTAAAAAATATGCTTCGCTTCGTACAGAAATTGCAGAGCTTGGCAAAGAACTTGCAGAAAACCCAACTACTGGAACACCTTTAGGCAATGACGTTTACAAAATACGCCTTGCCATCGCTTCTAAAAACAAAGGTAAATCTGGCGGTGCAAGAGTTATATCTTTTGTGAAAATTATTGATGAAACGGTTTTTCTGCTTTCCATCTACAATAAAGGCGAAAAAGATACTATCTCCGATAAAGAAATTGAAGAACTTTTGAAAGGGTATTTGTAAAGCAAAAGCCACCGAAAGGTGGCTTCGCTGTTTCTATTCTGTTACTTTTTAACTCAAAAGCTTTTCTAAATCCGCTTTGAGTAAATCCATTTTCGTATCTAATTTTTTCTTCTTCACTACTTCTACAAGTAAATCCAATTTCTGTAAAATAGATTGCTTTAAAAAGCTGTACCGCCCTTCTTCGGACTTACTAAAGAAATTTTTATCGTTTACAACTATTGGAATACCAATTGATTTTTCATTCTTACGGTAGGCTTCTATTTCTTTTAAAGCTTGCTCCATCATTGGTATTGGATTTACATAAAACTGAAACAGTGCCAATTTCAAATCCTTGCCGTAATCATCTTGGTTCAACTTCTTTAAAGTATCGCAAATACCTTTTTCTCCCCATATATAAGTCCTAAATAATCGCCCTTGCTCTGTTGCTAAATCTTTTGTTTGTTGGTCAGCATCAGGATAAGCCTGTGTAACTGAAACATAACAACCTAATATATTTTTATCATCACTCATTGTTAGTGCATATTGAAGTTTAACGGCCCACGTAAAATTTGATTTTGTCCGAACTCCCATTGGTAAGCCCCAAGCCTGTTAGGGAATGGGATTGCTTCCATATACTTATCAGACATAAAAGCTTTAGTGTATCGAGTTTCGGGAATGAGTTTGTTTGTGATACCATTCTTTAAGAACGTTCCGTCATTAGAAAATAGTTTGTATCCCCACGTTGGTTTGGTGCTTAACAATGAATTTCCGTGTACGGCTGCTTGCTCTACCGCATTAACTCCCGTCTTAGCGGCACCATGCGCCACCACCTCATTCAGTGCAATGGCACTTTCATCAACAATAGGGTTAATACCACTAACAGCGACAGATTTTAACCCTTCAAGATTTGTCGTAACCTTGAATGTTATCCCGCTTTTAGCTAGTTCTTTACTAGTTTCATTTACAGCTTTAGAAGCTACATTTGCCATTGTTGTTGGTCCAGTAGTCGCTGCAATTGTGCTTTCTGCTTGAATGCCTACTATACCTGTAGGTGTCAATTCTGAAACAGTGCTTACTGGAACTCTTGGTACTCTAAACAAGCCGCCAGTAACAAAAGATACTCCAGTCGTTATTGCCAACTCTTTTGGAGTCATTAATGGATCTCCAAAAGCTATGTGGTTTGCTGTACTTGTGAAGAGTGATGATGTTACTGCCGTTGCTGCAACAAGAGAACCCGCTTGGAAAAACGAAAGACCAGCTACGTTCCCATAAGAGAGCATTGCCCCACCTACGGCACCAATACCAAAAGCTAAAGCACCTTGGCTGTTTAATTGAAATCCGTGTATGCCCCAATTAATCACTCCCCCTAAAATAGCTAATCCCAAAGTATCCCACCCAAAGAATTCTCCGTTATAATCGGCATATTTCAGCGGATTATTCCAGCAATACGCATATCGGTTATAACTTTGGGTATTGTTTGGATCTTGCACATAATTATCAGGTTGCAGGAAACGATGTAATTTAGGGTCATAAATACGACCGTTCATATTTATGAGTCCTACACTTTGCAAATGTTCGTGTCCTGTGTAACCTCTGTCAAGAATAGTAAGACCGTTTAATGCAACTCCAGCACCATTTTGTACTTTTAGAATTGCACCCCAAGCATCAAACAAACGTTTTTCTAAAACAACTGCATTGGCATCTGTAATGGCTAGAATACTTCCTTGATAATCGCGGTGTAAATATAAATAATTTTGGGTTGTACCGTCGCTTTTTAACACAATTGGTGCAGAGTAGCCATCGCCACCTATATAAGTTACAAACTCTGTGCTTGTTGGAGTGGTTTTTATTTCCATACTGCCATCGGCAGAGTAGTCCTTTCGGTTTGGGCGTAGGGTTTTGTCTGGATTTGTACTACCATAAAACATTGCACTACGGTCGTTGTTGTCATTATAAGTAAAACTTATTCGATCTATACCGTCTTCTATTATTTCTACTGGACTTTTAAAGGTGTTGTAGCTTATGCTTTGATTCTGTCTGTTTAGATAATAGGGTAAGGTTACATCTGTTAGTGTTACGGATGTGTTTTGATAGGCTTTGGCAGTACTAGTGTAATTGTAAGTTCCTAAATTATTTTGAGTTATCCTGCCACGATCATCATAGTTTTGGGTTTCTATTGCACCTTGTGCGTTTTTGTAAGAGGTTAATCTGTCTAGGTTGTCATAGCTGGTTGTAAAGTCTTCAGTCCAGTTAAACATATTGTTGTTGCGACTTTTTAAATTTCCTTTTTTTTCATCAAAGGTCGTAGTCAGCGTCATTATATTTGTAGGACTTGCACTAGTTTTGTCGTGTTTGATTTGGGATGCAAAGCCATAGGTATCATAGTCATTGGTTATGGCAATGCCATTTCCTAAATCTGCCGTTAGCAATTGCCCACGAGCATTAACGGTCTTGGTTTGCCATAATATTTTTTGGTTGCTATCGTCTAGGATTTGCCAAGCATAACTGTTTTTGTAAGTGTTTTTTATGGTTTTGCTGCTTGTTTTACCATTGGCTGTTCCCGTGGTAGTTTCAGTTTCTACTCTTCCAAAAGCGTCAAAAGAATTGATTGTTTTGCTAAAAGTAGCATAAGGAGTTGTTTCGGTAGTACCTGTCAAACGTTTGTAATCATCATAGGAAAAAGTATTAGTGGTTACAGCGCCCGCTTCCAGTGTGTTTGTGAAAATACTGGAATCCAACAATTTTGATGTGACATTATAGTTATATGTCGTGCTACTGTTGGTATTGGTTCCTGATATGGTTTTTGTAGTGAGTTTACCCACAGCATCAAGCGTATAAGTTGTTGTGCCATTTGGTGTGATCTCAGTGGTGGTTTCACCAAATCCATTGTAGGCGTAACGGTATTCCCCAGCTGATGGGTCGGTTAGTTTTGTTTTTCGACCCCAGCCGTCTTGCTCTATAGTGGTAACAACCCCATCATAATTGCTAGTTTTTAGATTGCCATTAGCAAAATATGTATAGTTTATTGTGCCACCTGGTGTATCAGTCATACTAACCACATTGCCTATGGCATTTTTTAAGGAAGTCTTGGTTTTTGAACCATCGTTTACCGTTGTAGATAAGCCTGAATAACTAACTGATACTGTTTTTGTTGTGAAGGAAATATTTTGTTTTGTTCTGCCATACTCATCATATTTAGTTTCGTTCCATTGGGTGGCTCCAGTACCAAAATAGGGTTCACTCACTTTAATATTTCGATCATAAATATCGTATAAATAGGAAACGGAGGAAATAGCAACACCAGAAATATCTCTGACTCCTGAAGTTGTTTTTCTGCCTAAATCATCAAATAGTTCTTCGCTATAACTACCATCATCACCCGTTGTGGTAATTTTAGTATTTACGCTATTTATTCGAGAATAGGCGTAGTTGTTACTTTTACCCAGATAGTCGATTGTTTTTTTCTTTTTGAACCAAGGGTCATATTCATATGTTGTTAATAATGGGTATCCGGGTTTTGAAGGTAGTAATTCGGTTAATAAATTTCCGTTTGCATAGTTGTAAGTAAATACTGTTTCTAATTTTTCAATGTCAATACTTTTTGTTAAAAATCTTCCTGACGGGTCGTATTCATAATTAGTAACTCTTGGTGTAAGTCCTGAAGCTGTAATAGTCTTTTTGGTAATATTGCCAAAGGCATCATAGATATTATCTTCGTTAATATAGTTGGTATTGTTTCCTTTTTTCTTTACTTGAGTAAGTAATTGATTCGTATAGGCATATAATTCTTCGCTAGTGGTTGTATCTCCTGTAACGCTTATAGATTGTGTTTTACTCGTTGGTCTGCCTACAACATACGGAGATGTACTAGCGGGTACATAATTTACATTAGCTATAGAGGTTTGTTCTACAGCAGTTCCGTTACTCGCTGTTGTTATAGATTGAATGGGATTATTGTAAGCATCATACGTTGTAATAGTTTTTGAACTGGTATTGTCTAAACCATTCCATTGTTGGGCAACGATATTCTGAATTTTATAAACTTTGTTGGCCAACAACTCACTTTCATAAGTCAAAATCGATTTGGTAATGTAATTGTTTGGTGTATTAGGCGATGCGTTAGCATCAGGGTTTATTTTGGCTGTAAAGGTGCTTCCTGCTTTTATCCAAGAGTTTGGCTTTAAACTAATGCGCTGGGTTGCAACTAAATTTTCTGTTCCTGTTATGGTATATGTTCCTTCTTTTGAAATGATTCTAGAAGTAGGTGTATTATAGGAAGGGTTCAAAGGATTAGCTAAACCCAACACGGTATAATTTTCGGTATTTGCTCCACGTTGTTCTATGTCAAATTTGGATAAATTTGAAATAATTTGATTGGTTGAAACATCGGAACTAGTGTCGTCGAACCAATTGGTTCTCATTGTGGAACGAAAGCCAAGAAAACCAAGACCTTCAATATTAGAAACTGCCCCACTATAAGCAAATAATTGTTTTTTGTAAACGACAGACGAGGAAGATCTTCGTTCCTCGATTTTGGAAACGACTTTAAAACTGGGAGCTACATTTATATCGATGTTCGGATAAACACTTAAATATGGGCTTGGGGTATAAATCGTTTCGTACGGGTCTTGTTGGAGTGGCTTGTACGTTATAGATTCAGACACGCCGTTACCAGTAGTAACGGTGTTCAAAAGTCTTTCTTTGCTAAAATCCTTATTAGAAGTGAAAGTAAAAAGTTTTGTACCTGTTAATGCAGCTATTTCAAAATAGCGGTTGTTGGTATTTGGAGATAGAAATATTGGGACAGGAAAATCGATTATGGAAGGATCTAGGATAATGTCTGATTCTATTTTAGAGGAACTGTCCGTAAAGCTATTTACATCGTTTTGGAATGATGTTATTATTATTCTACCACCACCATAAGTAGTGCCGTAAAGAGATTTAAAACGAACAATATCGGTTTTGCCATCACCATTAATATCTAAAGGAATGAGATTATTAGTATAACTTCCTCCACTTACCCTGCTACTTCCTTCATTCGGAAAAGGATAGGTTTCACTTGTTTTTACAAGACCGTTGCCAGTTGATAAATACTTAAAATAATCATAGGAATATGAACTCGTACTTTTTGGAATTATAAAGTCCATTTTACCATCTCCATTATAATCACCTAATAATATGGGTTGACTGGTAACAATATTAGAATCTGTTGTACTCCATAACAAAGTTAGTTGGTTAGTATCATTTAATGTGTATACCTTTAGGCTTCCATTTGTGAAATGTATGATATCGGTTTTGCCATCACCATTTATATCTGCTGCTTCAATTCTATCAGTATCTGAAAAATTATTGGATAAAACTCCTGCTTGACTCCAGAAATTAGTTATTTTACGACTGTCTAAATCAATAAAAAAGACTTTATTTGTATAGCCTGCACTATCATCTCTTTTGTCAATTGCAACAATATCAGTTAGCCCATCACCATTAAAATCACCATTCAAGTATTTTTTTGCTAAAACAACGTTTCCATAAAAGCCATAGGAACTTACAAGAGTAGTAGGAAAAAAAACTTGTTTACTATTAATAATACCAACACCTCCATAAATAGAAGTAACATAAGTATTAAAATCAATTTCAAGAGTATATGGCACTCTTTGTATAGCCATAATTCCTTGGCCAGATGCCATTTTATTGTTGGAATCCAACCAAGTTGAAGCGAATATATCGTCAAAAGACCCGCTATTTTTTTCAATTGGATTTATACTTCCATTATTATTGTTAATGTTGTTATACAACCAAAACTTCTTTTTTGCATCTGAACCTATAGTAGGATATGCTACAAAATCCATTATACCATCTCCATCAAAATCCCCTGAAATCGTTGCTGTATTTTCAGATATTGCATTTGTTAAACCACTTGGAATAGCTGATGAGTGGGATATTGTGCTTTCGGTTACGCCATAAGTAAAATTTGTAGGATTATAATTTTTTGTTCCGTCACCACTTGTCTCGGTTATACTATTCAAAGTCTGATAGCCTAAATATGCAGTATTGTGATTTAATAAATATTTTCTAAAACCAACACCGTTACCATTTACTTGAATCTCGCTTAAAATTGTATTTCGCAAAATAGATTCACCACTTACATAAAATTGTTCAGGTCTGTTTCTTGTTTTATAAACAAATTTGACTTCATTTATAGGGATCAAACCACCAATACTTCCATATTTTATTGAGGTAATACTTAAACTATTATTTGTATTGTTATAACTATAGCTTATACGAACTCCTTGAGGATTCTCCCAATAGGTAATTGCCCAATCTGTTAATGAACGAGAATCTGATGAATTACCATAATAGGCTTTTGACCCGTCAGGGTATTCTACTACAAAATGATCTGTAAATTGAAAAGTTAAACCATTACCAATCTGCGTAATGTCTTTATAAAATGTTATTTTTATATTCGAAAAACTTTCAGTTTCATATATAGTGCCGTCTGCTCCATATACACCATTATTGCTGTTTTTTACTACAAGACGTTGCCCATCTAAAGCAAAACGGTCTAAAGTATCAAAATCTACGGCATCTATAATTCCATCGTGAAATTTATCAGAGGGTATTCTAGTAATTGTAGATACTCCCGAAATATTCCAACCATAACCTGCCAAACCATTGCCTGCTTGGCTATTGTATGTTAAACTTACTTGTGGAACAACTCCGTTTATCCCCGGTGGAACAGCAACTGGTATGGAATAAGTAGCTCCACCCGTAAGCGAAACTGATAATTGTCCTTCGGTAACACCTACTTCGGTTGAAGTACCTGTTTGTCCCATAATCAAATGAGTTACAAAAAGTAGAATGAAAATATATTGTTTTTTCATGTTAATATTTTTTAAGCTATTGGTTATTTGGAAGAAAATCTTTGGGAAATTGACAAAGGTTAGAAGCCAACAACTTTTTTATTTTACAATTTTTATTGTTTTTTGTTCTCCATCATTATATATCAAAACAATAAGATAAGTACCTGTAGGATAGTTAAAAAATAATATATTTAGATTGTTAGCTTTATCGAGATTATCGTAGGTTTTTAAAACTCTCCCATTTATATCATATAAATAGATGGAGGTAACAGTTTTGTCTGCAATAAGTTCCCATTTTAAGTACAATTCTTCTTTTACAGGATTGGGATAGTAGGAAATAACATCTTCCTGAAAGAATTTTTGTAAATCTTCTTCTTTGAGCGCTATAATTTCTTTGGGATTTGCTTTTTTTCCTGTTGTTGAGGGGCAACCTAAACACAAATATCTTTTTACTTGATTTCCTGCACCATCATATTCAAAAACAAGTTTGTTACTTGGTGCTTGGGCTTTAGCAAATAGTGAAAAACCTAAAAACAGCAGTAGTAAATAATTTCTCATAGCCTTACTTTTTTAATTCTATTTCTATTTCTGACAGCCTTTCAGCGAGCGATTTATAATTTTCATTTTCTGCTTTCAAACGATTTAATTCTTGCTGTTGTAGTGCTGCTTTTTTATCTTGTTCAATAGCATAAAGCGTCAACTCCTCCACTTTTTGGAGCAAAATGTTAGACATTTCTCCCAGGAGAACACCGTTTTGTTTTATTTCTTGAGCCGATGGCACATTAGGCAAGTGATTATTTTTCTTGGTAAAACTTTCAATTTCGGCAAGTGTAGGCATAACGTAATCAGATTTTAATTCCGATTTTCCAGTGTAGTATTTTTGAAAAACATAATCTGCAGGAACGGCTAAATCTACTATTATTTCTTCGGCGTGAATTTTTCCTTTTACTGTGAGTTTTTGATCGGGGTTGCTGGAGCCGATACCTACGTTACCTCCAAAAATTCCATTTCCACTAATCCACATATTAGCAGATTGAGCAGAACTATTTTGATTTTGAATAGTATAATTCCCTACGTTACCATCATGAATAACAGTTTTCCAAGTGCCAAAATCATCGGCAGTTCCTCCAGTAATTGAACCTCTAAATTTCATCCCAGAACCATTTCTATCAATAGTTAATTGTTGTCGCCCATCAGCAGAATTCATATTAAGAGTAGTAGTGAAAGAATATCCTGAACTAGGTTGTTCTTCACGATAAATACCACTTTCTGAAATTGTATTAAGACTTGATACAAACCGCATATTTTTAATAGCATCAGTAATGCTATAACCCGCCAATGTTGTAGGTGTTGAGGTTAGTGTGCTCCATGCTTGATTATGTGTTAAACCAGCAGTATTTGCAAGTACAAAAGCAGTAGTTGCTAGTTGAGTAGTATTAGTTCCTAGAGCAGCAGTAGGAGCAGTAATTATTCCTGATATATTATAATTCCCACTAGTTTGAATAAATTGATAAGCATTCATATAGCCCCAACCGTTCACAAACTTTACTGGGATAGTAGTACTACCTGCATAAGGAGTATCAAGTATAGCAGCATCCTTACTGACCCAACCACTTGCTGTCTTTACTGCGGCTACATTGGTTCCGGTATAAGCTATGTTATTTATGGCTGTTAGATTAGCAGAACTAGGTTGAAAACTTGTAGCGTGTAGTCCGTCAAGTAAATCAGCATTAAGATTAGGAACAACTGTCGTACTAGTGACTGTTATAGGTGAAGTTCCAGTTGCAACATTAGATATTAATTGAGTAGCAGTTACTGTTGATGCAAATGTTGCCGTTCCTGATGCTTTAATATTACCAACAACATCAAGTTTTTCAGTAGGTGCTGTTGTTCCTATTCCTATGTTTGTACCATTAAAATAAATAGGTGTTGCTCCAAATTTAACACCAGTTGTATTATAAGGTACATATCCAGGAAAAGGTGACGTTGCAAAATTAAAGTAATTACCAGGAATGTAATTAATTTGTTGTTGTAAACTTGAGGTTGCCCCTTTTACAAATGATAGTTCAGATAATGAGGGATAAGTCACTGTTGGTAATGAAACAACATTTTTGGCAGTATCGAATGATGCTAATGTTGAAGCTGTTTGTCCTGATATATTAAAAGTAGGTGCAGTTATCGTTGATGCAAATGTTGCCGTTCCTGATGCTTTAATATTACCAACAACATCAAGTTTTTCGGTTGGAGCAGTTGTTCCTATACCAACATTGGTATTTGTGGTTGGCACATTTGGAGAAAGAGTACCTCCATTTGCAGTAGAAATTTGTGCTCTAGTTGCTGTTATTCCAAAAAGAAATAATCCTAAAAATAATAATTTGATTGTGTTTTTCATTATGTAAATTTTTAATGTGTTATTTTTTGTTTTTTAAGTTATTTTCTAATGCTAGGGTTATTTTTTTAGCCAAATTGAGTTCTCCTTTTTCATCCATTTTCCAAACCCAATAATCAAAATTGCTAATATTTTTGTCTGTTTTATTAATGGTTTAGATGGATAAGAAACTTCAAGCGAGTATAAATCCATAATTGGTTGTGAGTTGAACATCAAAAATATATTCAGCGAGTTTACCTCTATATGATTTCTCCCAAAGGATGTCTTTGAAATCAACTGTAAAACAACTTCTAAATTAGGAATACGATTTCACAAAATACATTGAAATTTAAGTAGTTGTGTCTCATAAGTATTAGCTTCGAATGTTTCTACCAAAATTAATTAACATTTAATTAAGGCATAGCATCGAAAAATGAATATTTATTTTCTATTTTTGAAGGAAAAATAACCGAATTATAAATATATCAATTGGTAAGAAATTGAAAAAATTGCGTAAATTAAATGGTTTTACACTTGAAGAAATCTGCGAACAATTGAGTATTTCTCCTTCAACTTATACAAGAATGGAAAAAGGAGAAACGGCCACTTGGACTTCTATGATTGATAAGATATGTGGTGTTTATAAAATTGAACCCGAAGAGTTATTGCTTTCAGAAGAGAAATATATCTTGATAAACAACAATCAAAACGGTGGGTCAACAACTTTAACTGGGAATATTATTAATAATCTTTCTGAAAAAGTGATTGAATTATATGATAAAATGTTGGTTGAAAAGGATATTAAAATTGCGGATTTAGAAAAAAAAGTCTCGAACAAGATATAATACAAGCCCTAAAAAGCCAATTTCAATTGCTCCATAATCATATTTTTTGCCAGGTGATCAAGTTGTGTATTGGAATTCCTGTAAATTTGCATTCAAAGGTGACTTGATTTTTATTGTGAATTACGTCTTCGAAAATAAAAAATGGTTCTACTTGAAATGCTGTGTCACATTTTAAACAACAATAAAAGCCATATTGTTTTTGATATAGCTTTTTTTATGTTGTTTGCCCTCGTTAGTAGGCATGGATTGCAAATCCGCTATCCAACACTAGAGATTTTGTGCATATTCGAGCAATCTGATAAAAACATCAATATTCATTATGGATATGGCTGATTTTGGAAAAACAAATACCGTTTACGGTTCGTATTTTAACGAAAAAACCGCTCCAGCACGGGAAACGGTTCAAGTGGCTTGCTTGCCAAAAAATGTAAATCTAGAAATTACTATGATTGCTGTTTTATAAACAACAATCATAGTCAATTCTTATTATTGATTAGCAACGTGATAAGCAATTAGACCATCTATAGGTCTTCTTAATACGTTACCTAATGTCATTTCGTATTTATCAAAGGTAAGTTGCAATTCGTCTTTTAAATAAAAAGCAATAGAACCTACAAAATGTACGGGAACTTCCTTGCAATTATCATATTGTCTGATGTAATTTTTTACAAAAGATTTCATTCCTTTGAAGATAATTTTTTTACAAAATTCGGTATCCTTATGTTTGATCAGGAATTTTGCAAAAGTAGCTAAATACGCATTTGGATTGGGTTCCTTGTACAATTTACTTTTAATAAAATCAGGATCTAAATCGTATTCTTTCTCAAATTCTTCTGCCAATTCTTTTGGCATTTTGTTGAAATAATATTTTCTAATTAATTCTTTTCCAAAAACATTTCCACTACAATCATCCATGGCAATATATCCTAACGATTGTACTTTTTGGTGCAATATCTTGCCGTCAAAATAACTACAATTAGAACCAGTACCTAGAATACTAACGATGGCTTGTTCGCCCTTTGGAGTAGTGGCATACACAGCTGCATACGTATCCTCGTGAACTGAAATTATAGCATTAGAAAAATATTCTTGAAAAATTTGAGTCAATTCGACCTTCATTCTTTCGGTTCCACAACCAGCACCATAAAAGAATAAATGGGTTGCGGTTTTTTTGTTTTGCAAAATATCAAAGCGATCATTCAAACGCTCAATGATTTCGTCTCCTTCTAATATTTCTGGATTAAGTCCTAATGTTTGGGTTGTAAATAATACTTTTCCATTATCATCTATTGCGATCCAATCCGCTTTAGTAGAACCACTATCAACTATTAATTTCATTTTATTGGTTTTTTGGTTTTGGTGAGTTTTCTTTTTTAAAAAATAAAAAGTGTATTTTTTACATTTATAAAAAGCCTTAAAATAACAAAATCCCGTTCGCACAAGACGAACAGGATTTTATAGGTATATTGAGTATTATTTTAAACTAGAAATATGAACAGCTAAATCAATTAATTTACTTGAATAACCATATTCATTATCATACCAAGAAATGATTTTGAAGAAAGTAGAGTTCAATCCAATTCCTGCATTAGCATCAATGATAGATGTTCTTGAATCAGAAACGAAATCTTGAGAAACAACTAAATCTTCAGTATATCCTAGGATACCTTTCATTGTAGTTTCAGAAGCATTTTTCAATACTGCCATAATTTCTTCGTAAGTAGTTTCTTTTTCTACTTTTACAGTTAAATCTACTACAGAAACGTCAGTCGTAGGAACACGCATAGACATACCAGTTAATTTTCCGTTCAATGAAGGGATAACTTTACCTACAGCTTTTGCAGCTCCAGTAGAAGATGGGATGATGTTGCATGAAGCAGCGCGTCCACCTCTCCAGTCTTTTCTAGAAGGACCATCAGTAGTCATTTGAGTTGACGTTGTAGCGTGAACTGTAGTCATTAAAGCTTCAACAATTCCAAAATTATCATTGATAACTTTAGCTAATGGTGCTAAACAGTTAGTAGTACAAGAAGCATTTGAAACAACAATATCAGTAGCTTTAGCTTCAGTATGGTTTACACCCATTACAAACATTGGAGCATCAGCAGATGGAGCAGAAATAATTACTTTTTTGGCACCACCAGTAACGTGCGCATTAGCTGTTTCGATAGTGGTAAAGAAACCAGTACATTCAGCAACTACATCAACATCAACTTCGTTCCATTTCAAGTCAGCAGGATTTCTTTCGGCAGTGATACGGATGTTTTTTCCGTTTACAAAAAGTTTTCCGTCAATTACTTCTACAGTTCCATTAAAACGACCGTGAACAGAATCATATTTTAATAAGTAAGCCAAGTGATCTACATCTAATAAGTCGTTGATTGCAACAACTTCTACATTATCTCTGTTGAAAGTTTCTCTAAAAACTATTCGTCCTATTCTTCCAAAACCGTTTATTCCTAATTTTACTTTTGACATTTTACTTGATTTTAATTTTTATTTATTTTACTTTAAATTGGTTTGCTTTAAGTATTGGGTTTCAAATCGAAGCCTTTCGCTTAAAAATTATATTATATTGACATGATATCCGATACACGAAGTAATTCTAAATCTATTTCGGTGTGTCCTTTTATGGCTTGTTCAAGTGGGGTAAGTGTAATTTTATCTTGTAACAATCCAACCATATAGTTGGACTGTCCTTCAAGTAAGGATTCTACTGCTTTTACGCCCAATCGGCTTGCGAGTACGCGATCAAAACAAGATGGTGAACCACCCCGTTGCATGTGTCCTAATACGGATACACGCACATCATATTCTGGAAAATTAGATTCTACGTAATCCTTAAGTTCAAAAACGCTTTTACCTATTTTATCGCCTTCAGCAATTACTACGATACTCGATGATTTTCCGGCTGCTTTGCTTTTTTTGAGTGAATCTAGTAATCGTTCTAATCCTAAATCTTCTTCGGGGATTAAAATTTCTTCGGCACCCGCACCAATTCCGGCATTCAAAGCGATATGACCAGCATCACGACCCATTACTTCGATAAGAAATAATCGATTGTGGGAACTTGCTGTATCTCTAATTTTATCAATTACGTCTACAACAGTATTCAAGGCGGTATCGTATCCTAAAGTATGACTAGTACCAAAAATATCGTTATCAATTGTTCCTGGAATTCCTATAACTGGAAAATCAAATTCAGTATTAAAAAGTAATGCTCCTGTAAAAGAGCCGTCTCCACCTATAACAACAAGGGCATCAACTCCTGCGTCAACAAGGTTTTTATGTGCTTTTATTCTACCTTCTGGCGTTCTAAATTCTGTAGAACGAGCTGATTTTAAAATAGTTCCTCCTTTATTGACAATATTGTTTACACTTCGAGGTCCCATTTCCTTGAAGTCTCCTTCAATCATTCCTTGGTATCCTCTATAAATTCCCACACATCCTATATTATGGTATGCACAAGTACGCACAACTGAACGTATGGCTGCATTCATTCCAGGTGAATCTCCCCCGGAGGTTAGAACACCTATCTTTTTTATTGTTTTTGGCATTATTAAAGTATTAAAAGTGTAAATTTAGCAAACATTGAGCACTTTTTAGAGTATGTTATTAATAATTTACTAAATAAAGCTAAATTCAAACGTTTTCGTTAATAAGTTTTTGAAAAAGCAAAAACAAGCACATTTTATTTCACAAAAATCAATTTTTTTCTTTTTTTTTAAACAATTATCATTTTTTGGAGGCTATCTTTTTTGATGATTTTTGCTTTTGAAGTGATGGAATGGGTTTTGGTTTTTGCATTTTTTGTATTTCTACTGGATTCCGAAAATTGATTTTGTCACTGATTTTTGAAATTGATTTTCGAAACACCTACATTTGTTTTTCACACCACAAGAAATGAAATTATATACCAGCAAGAGTCACCATTTTTCGGATCAATTAAAAAAAATCAATTCTCGATACAGCCGCATTAGTTTTTTTCGGCTTTTGAGTATTTTACTTTTTCTAGGAAGTCTTTATTATGATCTCAAAACACAAAGCAATTTGTACCTTTTTTTAGCGGTCATTTTCTTTGTTACTTTTATTATTTTGATGCGTTTGCATGCTAAATTAGCGTTTCAAAAACAAGTAACAACAGCACTTTTTGATATTAATCAAAATGAAATTGCCTATTTAGAACGAAAAGCAATTCCGTTTGAAAACGGAGTTGAATTCAATGATTTTCAGCATCCGTATGCGTATGATTTGGATGTTTTTGGTGCCCATTCTTTGTTTCAAAATCTCAATCGAACGGCGACTTATATAGGAAAAAAAACGCTCGCCAACCAATTAGTTCAATTACTGCCAAATGATGCGATTCTAAAAAATCAAGAAGCTATAAAAGAATTGAATCAAAAGCTAGTTTGGCGTCAGGAATTCTCGGCTTTCGCCAAAATCAGTCGTGATACTAAATCCTTTTACGACGCCTTGTTGCAGTGGAATAGGAGTGCAAATGAACCATTATCACTTACTTCAAGGGTAATTTCATATGCAACACCGTTATTGTTTTTAGGGATATTTATAGCGTATTTAGTGACTTTAAATGCCGTTTGGTTGTCCTATTTGGCGTATGTTTTTGTTTTTAATTTGGGTTTTGCAGGTAAATTTTTAAAGCGAATCAACGCCGAAATGGCACAATCATCCCAAATTGACAGGATTATTTTCAATTACAGTTTATTGGTTCAAAAAATTGAAAGTGAATTTTTTCAATCCCAAAAATTACTGAATTTGCAACAAAAATTAGGTAGTAATAACCAAAAAGCAAGTCTTCATTTCAAGAAATTATCGGGTTTGTTTTCTAAAATGGATAGTAGCAGCAATTTTGTCACAGCACTTTTGTTCAATGGTACTTTTCTTTTTAATCTTCATGTTTTGAATGCCTTATTGCAATGGAAAAAAGACAACGCAACGCTTCTTGAGGAATGGTTATTGGTTGTGGGCGAATTTGAAATGCTCAATAGTCTGTCGAATTTCTCGTATAACAATAAAGAATTTGCTTTTCCAGAGTTGAATTCCAATTTCGAAATTGCATTTTCGGACTTAAGTCATCCATTGTTGAATCCTAAAACGCGCATTGGCAATACGGTGCAATTTTATCCGCAGTCCTTTATGATTCTTACGGGCTCTAATATGTCTGGCAAAAGTACTTTTTTGCGCAGCTTGGGAATCAATATGGTTCTAGCGGGAATTGGTGCTCCCGTTTGTGCATCGGAGGGCAATGTACATCCAATGCCGGTATTGGTTTCTATGCGATTATCGGATTCATTATCCGATAGTGAATCGTATTTTTTTGCCGAAATAAAGCGTTTGAAACAAATTATGGATGCGCTTGAAACCCAACCCGCTTTTGTATTATTAGATGAAATTTTGAGAGGCACCAACTCCGATGATAAACGGAATGGCACCATTGAAGTTGTCAAAAAAGTCATTGCAAAACAGGCCATTGGCGCCATTGCAACCCACGATATCGAAGTATGTTTGACTACAAATGACTATCCCAATATCTTGACCAACAATTGTTTTGAAGTCGAGATACATAATGATGAACTTCATTTTGATTACAAACTCCGATCAGGTATTTGCCAAAATAAAAGTGCTACTTTCTTAATGAAAAAAATGGGTGTTATTTGATTTTTTTTCCAATTAAAACAAGCCTTTTAAGTAAAAAAAAATCCGAAATTCTGGTTAGGGATTTCGGATTCTTCAAATATAATAGTGGTTTTGGTTAGTTTATTTTTGGTTTAGTTAGCTGTTTAGCATTACTGGCATTACTAGCATTGTTACCGTTTCCCCTTCTTCTAATCCGTCTACAGGAGTTAGAATTCCAGCTCTGTTAGGCAATGACATTTCGAGCATAATCATATCGGATTGTAGGTTGGTCAACATTTCGGTAAGGAAACGAGAATTGTAACCTATTTGCATGTCGTCCCCTTGGTAATCACAAGTCAATCGCTCTTCGGCTTTGTTGGAATAATCAATATCTTCGGCAGAAACATTTAATTCGGCACCTGCAATTTTCAATCGAATTTGGTGTGTTGTTTTATTAGAGAAAATGGCAACACGACGCACCGAACTCAAAAACAAAGAGCGGTCAATCATCAATTTATTTGGATTTTCTTTTGGAATTACCGCTTCGTAGTTTGGATATTTTCCGTCAATTAAACGGCACATTAAAATATAATTATCAAATGAAAAAGTCGCATTCGAATCGTTGTATTCAATAGTTACCTCGGCATCCGAAGTAGATAAAATACTTTTCAAAATAGTCAATGGTTTCTTTGGCATAATAAAATCAGCCACTTGCGAAGCCGTAACATCCGTTCGAGCATATTTTACTAATTTGTGCGCATCAGTAGCAACAAAAATCAATCCTTGTGGCGAAAACTGGAAGAAAACTCCAGACATTACGGGACGCAAATCATCATTTCCTGCAGCAAAAATAGTTTTGCTAATAGCCGTTGCTAGCACATCAGCAGGAACCAAAGTTACCGATGGTTCGTCCAAGTTTACCGCTTTTGGGAACTCTTCTCC
Source organism: Flavobacterium restrictum (assembly GCF_007097245.1). Lineage (GTDB taxonomy): Bacteria > Bacteroidota > Bacteroidia > Flavobacteriales > Flavobacteriaceae > Flavobacterium > Flavobacterium restrictum. The sequence goes on from NZ_VJZT01000004.1 coordinate 183,515, forward strand.
TGGGGCATACGCCAAAGCATATTTACCTGAATTGGAACTTATTTCGATCGTGTTATTTTCTTCAACAGTAAAAGTTAGAGGTTGTTCTGGAAACGTTTTGAGGATTTCCAAAAGTAATTTTGCAGGAACGGCAACGCTTCCTTTGCTAGTAGAATCAATAGCTAAAGTCGCTGACATAGTAGTTTCAAGATCCGATGCCGAAACCGTTAATACATTATGGTCTAAATCAAATAAAAAATTATCCAAAATAGGCAAGGTGTTGTTGCTGTTGATTACGCTACCTAAAACTTGTAATTGTTTCAATAAGTACGAACTCGATACTATAAATTTCATCTGTTATGTTTTATTTTGTGTGGATTCTATTTTTTATAACTTTAAAATAAAATGCGTTTACAAATATATCGTAAACTACTTTACCATCGAAACTTTTTTATTAACATCTATTTGCTGTATTTTCTTTTGCGAAGAAAAGTAAAAACCACCCCAAAAAGTACTAAAATAAGAATTGGAAGTCCGATAGTTAGGATTTGAGTGCGCGTATAATTTTCATAAACTTTTTCTTTATCCAATAACGGCAAGTCAATATCTTTGCTTCGAATGTTAATAAGTCCGTTGTCATCGAGCAAATAATTAACGCAATTCATGATAAAATCCTTGTTGTCGTATAAATTCCCCGATTTTTGGTCGTAGCCCAATTCTACAGGTTGGTCGTTTTTATCTAACTGATTCCGAATTAAATCCCCGTCGGAAATGACTATCATTTTGTTGTTCTTGCCTTTATTTTCAAACGTCTTTTGCTCAAAAGGGAGCACTCGGTTTTCAAACATCGAATGAAAATTTCCTTCTAGCAGCACCGCAACAGGCAAATTGCCTTTGTCCGCATATGCTGCAGGAGTAGTTTGTTCCGTTACGCTATTCAAGCTAATCTCGGCGGGCGTTCCCACTTTTTTGGAGTATAGTGAGGATTGTAGCAAAATGGTTTTTTTAATTCCATTCTTTAAAGTATCAATAGGATTTACAAAATCAAATTTGATACCACCCAAATTTTTAACAATAGGATGCGTGCTAGTAGGATATATTTGGGGTGCAAATTTCCAGATAAATTCTTGAAATTGTGCCGCACTTCCAGGATCGCCAGTAGCTAATTTTATGGGGCTACCTTGCTCATCTTTGACTAAATCGGGTGTGATGCGAAAGCCATATTTAAAGAATAGGTCATTCAAATTTAGATCTCGAGGATAGGCCAATGTAGCTCCCGAAGCATTGTATAAACTATCCATTTCAGCAACGGTTTGATCCACCAGCCACAAGGTTTTCCCACCATTGATGATGTACTGATCGAGTACTTGTTTTTCGGCATCAGTAAAGGTTTCTGTGGGTTTTACAATAACGGCTAAATCATATTTTTCTAAAGCGGCTAGACTTCCAATAGGATTTTTTGCAACCGAATCTAATGTGAAAGGACCAATAAAATAACTTTCTCTAGTTTGCATCAAAAACTTGGCAATATAAGCTTCTTTGAGTTCGCCATTTCCTTTGATGATGGCTACCTTTTTTTGTTTGTCTTTGGTGATTTTATTCAGTCCTTCGGCGATAGAATATTCTAAATGTTGCACGGAACCAATGACTTTTTGAGTAGTCGAAGCACCCATTCTATTTTTTAACAAAGGAATTGTCACTTCTTTATTGTTGTAAATGGCAACAGCCCAAGGGAATACCATGGCTTGCGACTGTTTTCCTTTGTCGTCAACGGTAATGTTTATGGGGGTGAGTCCTTTTCGATACAACTCCTTAATCATATCCATACTTTCGTCTTTGTTTTCTAAAGGATCTACAAATTCAAAAACAATATTGGGATTATAGGCTTGAAATTCTTCCAGTAATTGTTTGGTTTCTTGCTGTAAACGCTTGAAATCAGCAGGCAAATCACCTTGCATATATACTTTTATAGACAGCGGATTTTGAACCTGTTTGATAATGTTTAACGAAGTTGCGGATAGGGTGTATCTTTTGTCTTTGGTTAAATCAAAACGGTGAAAAAAACGGTTGCTCAACACATTCAAAAACACTAATAAGGTAATAATACCTAATATATATTTCCCGTTTTTTTTATTAGAAGTATTCATTAGGCTTGAGAAGATTTTAATTTGTAAACAGTAAACGAAAGAAACAAAGCAGCAATGCTTACAAAATAGATAACATCACGAGTGTCAATAACACCACGACTCATACTCTTGAAATGATCTTGCATGCCTAACGAAGTCAAAACGGTTCCTAATGATGGCGTAATAGTAGCAAAACCATCAAATCCAAAGTAAAACAAGAAGCATAAAAACACGGCTAGTAGGAAAGCTACAATTTGATTATCAGATAGTGTAGAGGTGAAAATTCCTATAGCGGTATAACCTGCAATCAAGAATAACAACCCAAAATACGATCCTATAGTACTGCCCATATCGATATTTCCTTCGGGCATTCCTAAACTAGAAATAAGGCTTACGTATATAAAAGTGGGGATAATGGCCATGATAATAAGGAGCACTGCCCCTAGAAATTTTCCGTTAACAATTTCCCAAATCGATAACGGTTTGGTAAGCAATAGCTCTAGTGTTCCTTGTTTTTTCTCATCCGAAAAACTGCGCATGGTAACGGCAGGAATAAGGAAAGTCAATATCCAAGGCGATAGTGTAAAAAAGGGAGTCAAATCAGCAAAGCCTGAATTTAGTATGTTATATTCTCCTTGAAATACCCATAAAAAAAGGCCGTTAACTATTAAAAAAACCGCAATGACCAAGTAGCCAATGGGGGAGCCAAAAAAAGATTTTATTTCTCGTAATACTATTGATTTCATTCGTTTTTATTTTACCGCAATGTCGCAAAGGCGCACGGTTGTTTTTATTTTTTTATTTGTTCCAAAGAGCATTTTTGACCTATTACTTTTATCGTTACATTAGAAATTTCGCTATCGATTGATTCCAAAAAAGGTATTTATTCTTCTGTGATTTTAAAGGAATTTTATTGTTATACTATCCCTGTAATTCAATCCCAATAAGCTATTGGCCGATCCCACTTTGGACGGATTACTGCGATAAATGGCAATTTCTAGAAAGCCAGCTTCGTTAAAAAGGGCTAATTTTTCGCCTTCATAATTCTTGATGGGATATTTATCGGAGCTTGCTATGGCGGAATAATTAGGCAAAATGGTTTTGATATTTTTTGTTCTTAAAACAATTTCGTATGGCCTGCCTTTGGCAATTTCGAGGAACTGTTTTTTGGAAATATTGGTTACAACATTCCCAAAATGATCAATATAAATAATGTTTCCGCTCAAATAAGTTCCGTTTTCACCTACCAAAACCTGTAATTCAGTAACTTGTTTGATGGTTTGAATCTCTTTTCCTATGACGTTTAGCATTCCACCTTTGGCAATATGACACGCCACTTTTACAAAAACATCCATATCGGATGCTTCGCTGTGCAAACGATCGTGTATGTTGATGGCTACCATTTTTTGGATTACCATTTTTTGCGTAAGCATACTCAAAATACCATTATCGGCAGCAATAAAATAATGGTCATTCCATTGTATGGCAATATGCTGGTTTTCTTTGTTCAATTCCATATCAACACCTATTATATGTACCGTTCCTTTGGGGAAACTCGCATAGGAGGCTCCTAGAATGTAACTGGCTTCTACTGTGTTGAATGGGTCAATATAATGCGAAATGTCAATAAGAGTAGCTTCTGGATATTCTGATAAAATTTTCCCTTTCAACGCACCTACAAAGTGGTCTTTCAAGCCGTAATCGGTAGTAAGGGTAATTATTGACATAATTTTGTTTATAACTATTGGGCGTACTTAACCCTAATTTTTATTAAATTTGAGATGTGCAAAGCTAAAGTATTTTAGGCTTTAATTAATTAGATTTTAAAAAAAACACCACTTATGTTTAAATCCCTTTTTTTCTTTTTTCTACTCTTTTTGAGTATGCAATCGTTTTCTCAAAACTTGATTTATAAATCCAATGGGACAATTTTAAATTCCGAAAACCAAAAAATTACGCCAAATCAAGTCCGAGAATTAGTAAAAGACAATGAAAAATTACTAGCTGAATATAATGCAGGAAGAACTAAAAAAACAATAGGAAATATTTTGCTTATAAGCGGTTTTGGTTTATTAGTTGGTGATTTAATTCATGGTGCAACTTCATCTGGATTGACTTCAACCCCAGTTGGTGGTGGGTATTATTCTATCCAAAGTGAGAGAACCTATCCTACCGCATTGACTTATGTAGGACTCGCAGCACTGCTAATTGCAATCCCAGTAAAAATCGGTTTTGCTAAAAAAATCAAGAATGTAGTTTCAGACTATAATAAAGGTTTAAAAGTAGGAAGTACAACATTTAAAATCCAAAAAACCGAGTTCCTAACCAACCAAAATGGTCTTGGAATTCGATTGACATTAAATTAACCTTTTAAAAAATAAAACTTTTGAACGAACGAATCATTGAGCTCATAGACATCGCTCCAAAAGATTTTTGGGGCGCACAAGACACTCATCTTGAAATGATTAAAAAACAGTATCCAAAACTAAAGATTGTTGCTCGAGGCACCACTTTGAAAGCATTTGGTGAAAAAGAAGTTTTAGATGAATTCGAAAAGCGATTTCAGCGGCTCATGTTTCATTTTACACGCTACAATATGATTGATGCCAATGTGATTGAAAGAGTCATTCAAAGTGACTCCCAAGAGGACAGAAAAGCCTACGGTCACGACAAAATTTTGGTTCATGGCGTAGGCGGAAAGATCATAAAACCCATGACGCCCAACCAGCAACTCTTGGTCGACACGATGGAGAAAAATGACATGGTTTTTGCCGTAGGGCCAGCAGGTACGGGCAAAACCTACACAGGTGTCGCCATGGCGGTAAAAGCGTTGAAAGAAAAGCAAGTAAAAAAAATTATTCTAACTCGACCAGCCGTTGAAGCTGGAGAAAATCTTGGTTTTTTGCCAGGCGATATGAAGGAAAAACTGGATCCGTACATGCAACCCTTGTACGATGCCTTGCGGGATATGCTTCCTAATGAGAAATTAGAAGATTACATCCTAAAAGGGATTATTCAAATTGCACCTTTAGCATTTATGAGGGGTCGCACGTTGGATCACGCTTTTGTAATTTTGGACGAAGCGCAAAATACGACGCATTCGCAAATGAAAATGTTCCTCACACGCATGGGCAAAAGTGCCAAATTTATGATTACTGGCGATCCAGGCCAAGTCGATTTGCCACGACGCACCATCTCTGGACTCAAAGAAGCCTTGTTGGTTTTGAAAGACGTAGACGGAATTGGGATTATTTATTTGGACGACAAAGACATTGTACGCCATCGACTAGTCAAAAAAGTGATTGATGCGTATAAACAAATAGAAAATAATGATTACTAAAAGTTTTATTTAAAACAGCAAAGCGAAAGAAAACTATTTTTTTTCGCTTTGTTCCTTTTACTTAAAATGCTAAATTTTGATGTCTAATTAAAATTTAGGAATAGAAAAAAAAACTACAAATGCAGCATAAGAATACTGAAATTAAAGTAATAATAAGTGATTTAGATGGAACGCTTTTAAATTCAAATCACCAAATATCGTCCTATACAAAATCCGTATTTCAAGCACTTCATAAACAAAATTATTTAATTGTTGTGGCTACAGGTCGCCATCATTTAGATGCGATGGCTATTGTAAAAGAATTGGGTTTTCCCGTCTATTTAGTCACATCGAATGGGGCTAGAATTCACGCACCTGACCAAGAACTTTTGTATGCTATAAACATGAAAAGCGAATCGATTGCCTCCGTTTTGGCATTAGACATCGACCCAGAAATAACGACAGTATTATTCCGAGAAAATGTTTGGCAAACCTCCAAAACTAATACTAAACTCAATAGTTTCCAAAAAGAAATGACGTATCCGCCTCAAGTAGTCGCTTTTGATTCGCTGGATGATTACAGTGCTATAAAATTGTTTTTTACGCATGACGATCATCAAAAATTAGTAGATTTAAAAGAGCAAATTTTGATTCAGCATCCAGATGAATTCAGCCATGCTTTTAGTTTGCCCATTTGTCTGGAATTTATGGACAAATCAGTAGATAAAAGTGTTGCTATTGCAAAAATTCTAGCATTAGAAGGACATACTTTTGAAGAAGCAATTTCTTTTGGCGATGGTTTTAATGACGAAAAAATGCTTTTCGCCACAGGAAAAGCCCTAGTTATGGGTAATGCACCCGAGAGTTTAAAAAATAAATTGGCACATCTCGAAGTGATTTTGACTAATAATGAAGATGGAGTTGCTACTTATTTGTCAAATAAATTAATAAATTAATAAATTAATAAATTAACGAGTAATGATTGGACTTTTGTAATTAAGCAAAGCCGTTTTTAAGTAAAGATTTAATTGTCTTTTCAATTTAGAATTTTTTGCATAGTGAACCAAAATAATCTTAAATTTGCATTTAAAAAAAACAACACAACCAATAATGAGCAATACAATTACAACCACTAATTTTAATTTTCCAAATCAGAAATCAGTTTATAGAGGAAAAGTCAGAGAAGTTTACAACATAAACGACGCACTTTTAGTTATGGTTGCAACGGACAGACTTTCGGCATTTGATGTAGTTTTGCCAAAAGGAATTCCATACAAAGGGCAAATTCTCAATCAAATTGCGACTAAATTCATGGAATTAACCCAAGATATTGTTCCTAATTGGTTGATTGCAACTCCCGATCCCAGTGTTGCGGTTGGTCATTTATGTGAACCTTTCAAAGTAGAAATGGTCATTCGTGGGTATGTTTCAGGTCATGCTGCTCGTGAATATGCGCTTGGCAAAAGACAAATTTGTGGCGTTACTATGGCTGAAGGTTTGAAAGAAAACGACAAATTTCCAAAACCAATTATAACTCCTACTACCAAAGCAGATAATGGCGAACACGATGCCGATATTTCACGCGAAGACATTTTATTGAAAGGAATCGTATCGGAAGCCGATTATTTGGTTTTAGAAAAATATACTCGTGCTTTGTTTCAACGCGGTACCGAAATTGCTGCTAGTCGTGGCTTAATTTTAGTGGATACCAAATACGAATTTGGAAAAACAAAAGACGGTGTTATTGTTCTTATTGACGAAATTCATACTCCAGATTCGTCTCGTTATTTCTATTCAGATGGGTATCAAGAACGCCAGGATAAAGGCGAAGAACAAAAACAATTGTCCAAGGAATTTGTTCGCCGTTGGTTAATAGAAAACGGTTTTCAAGGATTAGAAGGACAACAAATTCCTGAAATGACTGATGCTTATATTGAAACAGTTTCGGATCGATATATTGAGTTGTACGAGAATATTTTAGGCGAAAAATTTGTAAAAGCGGCTATTGATAATATTGACGCACGAATTGAGAAAAACGTATTAGACTATTTAGCTTCTTAATTTTATTTTTGACGTTAATTAAACTTTTAACTAATGTCAAGAATAACAATTTCTAAAATGGCGGCTGTAGCGTTTTTGGTTTTGGTAGCCAATTTTTCATTTGCACAAATAGATGCCAAAGCTACTTATGAAACCAAAGCATTGTACAAAAACCTGAAAAGTATTTCAAAAAAGTACCTACTTTTTGGACATCAACATGCTCTAGAATATGGTCATGGTTGGTCTGGTGACGCAAATCGTTCTGATGTAAAGTCCGTTTGTGGATCACATCCTGCTGTTGTGGGAATTGATTTTAGCGGTTTTTCAGGAAGGCCATCTGCCGAAATCGAAAAGACAAAAGCAGTCTTGCAAAAAAATGTCATTGCAACTTACGAACGCGGTGGCGTTACTACAGTTTCTTGGCATTTTTCTAATCCCGCTTCCAAAGGTGGTTTTTATTGGGTCGATACGCTTTCGGTACCAGCAATTTCTATGATAAAACCAGGCGGTTCACAGCACCAAGCGTATATCGAAATCTTGAAAACGATTGCTGATTTTGCCCATTCGGTAAAAGCCAAAGACGGCAAACTAGCACCAATGATTTTTAGGCCGTATCATGAATTTGATGGCGAATGGTTTTGGTGGGGGAAACCGCACTGTTCTCGAGAGGATTTTATAGCCGTTTGGCAATTTACGGTCACTTATTTGCGAGACACTTTAGGCGTTCACAACTTTATTTACGCCTTTTCCCCAGACAATAAATTTACCTCCGAAGCCGATTTTTTAGAGCGCTATCCTGGCGATGATTACGTTGATTTATTAGGAATGGATAATTACGGTGACTTTGGTCGTGATGGGAATTACAATCTCGAAATGGGGGTTAGAAAACTAAAAATCATTTCGGATTATGCTATAAAAAAGAAAAAATTAGCCGCTTTTACCGAAACAGGTCTGGAATCTATTCCCAATCCAAACTGGTGGACGCAAACACTACTCAAAACATTGCAATCCCAGAAATTACAATTGGCTTATGTACTCGTTTGGCGTAATGATTCTCAAAGTCCCACACATTTTTATGCCCCATTTCCGGGACAAATTAGTGCTCCTGATTTTATAAAATTCTATAACGATCCGCACACTTTATTCGAAAACGATTTGAAAGCAATTTACAAACGAAAGTTTTTAGGTTTGTTCTAAAGTTTTTAAAGTACTATTGTTGTTCAGTTTGGCCAATGTTCTTTTTGAATGTTGGTTTTTTTATGTTTCAATTTCTCAAAGCTGTAACATTTTTGATTGTATTCCGTCTGTAAGTAGGAAGGGGAGGAGTTTTTGTAGATAGGGAAAAAGCAAAAAGTTAAAATATAGTTAATGTTTAGTACCTTGTAAAGCAAAATACCTTTTTTAAGACATATATTTGCATAGAATATTAGTAATTCATAAATCAATCAAAAATCAAAAAATCAATTATCATGAAAAAATCAATCGTTTACCTCTCAATTGCTTTAGTAAGTTTTTCAGCAATCTCAAACGCTTCAACAGTTCGTCCAGTAGTTTATGGTACCGTTAATCATTCCCAATACGAATTGTCAACACCATTATGTGTTGCGATTTACAAAGGCGAAATTGCACTTGTCCAAAAACTTATTGAATATGGCGCAGATGTTAATGAAAAATCAAGCGGATTAACACCATTAATGATGGCGGCTCGTTTTAATAGAGTTGAAATCATTAAATTATTATTGGCTAATGGTGCCAAATTAAAACAGAAAGATGACAATGGAATTGATGCTTTGAAATATGCACAATTATCCAATGCTAGCGATGCTGTTGTGTACTTGAAATTAGCCATGACCAACCCTGTAGCACAACGATAATAAATCATCATCAATCAAATAAGCTCCATTGTAAATCGCAATGGAGTTTTTTTTTGAAGTTTTAAGATAGATTTTTAAGATGTTCATCTTGTATTTTAGAAAACAAAAGCAAACCCACAATTGCTCCTATAGTAGCAAATAACATATCCGATTGTGTGTCCCAAACATAACCTTGTGTGCCCAAAAAAGCATCGCCACCATCACCAGTTGCTATAGAAACGCCCCATTCAATCCATTCATAAGCCGCACTTATCGCCAAACAAATACAAACAATGATGAAGTTAAAAAAGCTTTTGTTGGCAATCACATTTTTCCGAATAAACAATTCACGAGTAATCATAGCTGGAACTAATCCTTGTGCAAAATGCCCCACTTTGTCATAATTATTTCGACTTTGATGAAAAATTTCTTTGAAATAATCAAATAAAGGAACTTGGGCATACGTATAATGACCTCCAATAAAAAGGATAATGCAATGCAATAATATTAGCGTATAAGTGAAATTAGTAAAACGAAACTTTTTGAACGTAAGTGCCAAAATTACAAACCCAATCAAAGCGGGAATTATTTCTAAAAAACAGGTGAAACCCTCGGCAGGATTGATTACTGACCAAAGTAAAGTGGTAAAAAAGACGGTTAGTAATCCGTAAATATAATTCATTGGGTAGGATTTTAAAATTCAATTTGGGACGAATATACTAAACCAATCCGAATTAAATCAAAAAAGCACCATTATATGATGCTTTTTCTTCACTAATCTAATTGATTTAACCACTCAATCAAATTTAAAAATCGGTTGCGCAAGTAGTGCTAATTTAGCTGCGAATTATTTCCAACCCCCACCAAGATCTTTGTAAACAAGAACCGAGGCATTGAGTTGTTCTTTTTTGGTTTCAATCAGTTCCAATGTTGATTCTAGGGCATCACGTTGCGTCATTAAAACTTCAAAATAGTCTACTCTGGAGGATTTAAACAAATCGTTTGAAACATCGATTGCTTTTTTCAAAGCAGTAACTTCTTGTGATTTTAGCGTATAGCTTTTTTCTAAATTATCAATTTTAGAAAGCTGATTCGAAACTTCAACATACGCATTCAAAACGGTGCGTTGATAGTCATACATGGCTTGTAATTGGCGCAAATTGGCACTATAAAACTCGGCTTTGATAGCGTTACGATTGATTAATGGCCCAGCAATATCGCCTGCCAAGGAGGACAATATAGATTCTGGAAATTTAAAAAAGTACGAAGGTTTAAAAGCTTGTAATCCTATGGCTGCCGAGATATCGAGTGAAGGATAAAATTCGGCACGAGCTACTTTTACATCAAGTTTGGCCGCAGCAAGAGCTAACTCGGCTTGTTTGATATCCGTACGATTCGCTAATAATTGCGATGGAATTCCAGAATTGACAACAGTAGGCAATTGGTTCAAAAAGTCGCTTTTATCTCTTGGAATTTCTTGTGGAAAACGCCCCAGCAAAAAGTTAATTTGATTTTCGGTTTCTTTGATATTTTGACGAATATCAAACTCCTTATTTTGAGAAGCAAATACTTCGGCTTGGAATTTTTGAACGGCTAGTTCGGTAGTTCTAGCGGCTTCTTTTTGAATTTTTACAATTTCTAGCGCATTCTTTTGCAAGGCTACATTTTGTTTGACCACTTCCAGCTCACTATCTAGAGCTAGCAATTCATAATAAGAATTGGCTACCTCGGCAATTAGGTTTGTGATGACAAAATTTTTGCCTTCAACCGTTGCTAAATACCTACTTACAGCCGCTTTCTTGGAGTTGCGTAGTTTTTTCCAAATATCCACTTCCCAATGTGCGGTAGCGGCAAGCGTATAATCCTGTAAGTATTCAGGAACTATTTTCCCAGGAATAATCTCTGCCGATGCATCTCCAGCTCCTTGGCTGGTATATTTACCTACTTTTTCGACTCCTGCGCCAGCGTGAAGACCAACAGAAGGCAACAACATCCCTTTTCTCACTCGGATATCATTCTTTGCAATTTCAATTTCTTGTAAAGTAATGAGTAGCTCTTGATTATTTTGTAGAGCGGTATCGATTAAATCCACTAGATTTTTGTCCTTGAAGAATGTTCTCCAAGGAATTGTAGCTATAGTTGTTGTATCCTTACTACTAGAATAGGCTTCAGGAATAGCATTATTTTCGGTCATTGTTGCCACTGCTGGGGCTTTGCAACTAGTTACTAGAACTCCAAAAAATAGTGGGATGATGTATTTTATCTTAAATTTATTCATCGTAATTAATATCTTCGGTTAATGGATTATTGTCTTGTTTTTTGACTAGTTTGATTTTTGCGGCTATAGAGCCAAAGATGTAATACAAACCAGGTATGAGTAGTACTCCAATTACGGTACCTAAAAGCATTCCACCAAGTGCTGCCGAACCAATGGTTCTATTTCCAATTTTACCAGGTCCAGTAGCAAAAACTAATGGAATTAATCCAGCAATAAAGGCGAATGAGGTCATTAAAATAGGACGGAATCTCACTTTTGCACCTTCCATAGCCGATTCTAGAATAGTGTATCCTGCTTCATGTTTTTGAACTGCAAATTCTACAATCAAAACGGCATTCTTTCCTAATAAACCTATCAACATGACAAAGGCAACTTGTGCATAAATATTATTTTCTAGTCCACATATAGAAAGTAATAAGAACGATCCAAAAATACCTGCGGGTAATGACAAAATCACTGCAAATGGTAAAACAAAACTTTCGTATTGTGCAGCTAAAACTAAATAGACAAAAAGCAAACAGATTAGAAAAATAAAGATTGCCTCGTTACCACGACCTACTTCATCTTTAGAAATACCTGCCCAGTCAATACCAAATCCTCTTGGTAGTGTTTTTTCAGCGACTTCTTGTATTGCTTTTATGGATTGACCACTACTATATCCTGGCCCCGATTGACCACTAATTTCAGAAGCATTGTACATGTTATGACGGGTAATTTCGGATAAGCCATATACTTTTTCCATGTGCATGAATGCAGAAAACGGCACCATTTCATCCCGATTGTTTTTTACATACAACTTCAAGATATCTTCTGGTAAAGCTCTATATTCAGGAGATGTTTGAACAATAACTTTGTATTGTCTGTCATATTTAATAAAACTAATTTCATAATTACTTCCCACTAATGTAGAAAGCGTATTCATAGCATTATCAATTGTAACTCCTTTTTGCTGGGCAATATCGTTATCAATTTTCATCATATATTGAGGAAAACTGGCGCTGTAAAAACTAAAAACGGATGAAAGTTCGGGACGTTTGTTCAATTCCTTTACAAAATCACTATTTACTGTTTCCATTTTTTTGTAATCTCCAGAACCGGCTTTGTCTAGTAACCGTAGTTCAAATCCGCCAGCTGCACCATAACCAGGAACTGCAGGTGGTTGAAAAAATTCTAGAGTGGCTCCTTTTATATTTTTGGATTTTTCTTCCAGTTCTTTCATGATCTCATCGACTGAATGCTTGCGATCTTCCCAGCTTTTTAGATTAATTAAACAAGTTCCTGAATTAGACCCTGTTCCCTCTGTTAGAATTTCAAATCCAGCCAAAGCGGAAACCGATTTAACTCCATCTATTTTTTCAGCTATTTTTTGCAGTTTTAGTGCTACATCATTTGTTCTTTCTAATGAAGATCCGGGTGGAGTTTGTATAATGGCATAAAACATTCCTTGGTCTTCATTTGGAATAAATCCTGATGGAAGACTATTGTTTAAGAAAAATATACCAGTACAAAAAGCAATAAATAACCCAAAGGTTACCGATCTTTTGTTAACGATTTTTCCAAGTATTCCTTGATATGTTCCAGTTAGCTGGTTGAATTTGTTATTAAATCCATCAAGGAAATTATTTAGTGGCGTTTTCTTTTTGGCAATACCATGATTATTTTTCAACATCATTGCGCAAAGAGCCGGAGTAAGGGTAAGTGCTACAACACCTGATAGTATAATACCAGTAGCCATAGTGATAGAAAATTGACGGTAAAAAATACCTACTGGCCCTGACATAAATGCTACAGGAATAAACACTGCCGCCATCAAAAATGTGATGGCAATAATAGCACCACTAATTTCGCCCATTGCTTTTTTAGTAGCCTTGAGTGGCGACAAATGGTCTTCTTCCATCTTGGCATGTACTGCCTCAATTACTACAATGGCATCATCAACCACGACTCCAATCGCTAAAACAAGCGCAAATAAAGTCACGAGGTTTATGCTAATTCCAAAAAATTGCATGAAGGCAAATGTTCCAATAAGCGAAACAGGAACAGCAATAGCAGGTATTAAAGTAGAACGCCAATCCCCCAAAAACAAGAAAACAACCAATCCTACTAATATGAAAGCTTCCACTAAAGTGTGAACTACCTTTTCGATAGATGCATCAAGAAATTTAGATGCATCATAACTAATTTCATAATCAACCCCTTTTGGAAAAGATGTTTTCTTAATTTCTGCTAATTTTGCTTTTACATCCTTAATTACTTGTGTCGCATTACTTCCGTAGGATTGTTTTATTGTAATTGCTGCCGATGGTTTTCCATTTAGATTTGAATAAATATCGTACATGGAACTTCCAAATTCTATAGTGGCAACATCTTTCAAACGAAGTATTTGACCATCAGAGGTAGATTTTAAAATGATGTTACCGTATTGCTCTTTGGTGGTAAACCGCCCAGAATATTTCAATACATATTCAAATGTTTGCGAACGTTTTCCAGAACTTTCACCTGTTTTACCTGGCGAAGCTTCTAAACTTTGTTGGCTTAACGCCTCCATTACTTCATCTGCGGATATTTTATAGGCTAACATTCGGTCAGGTTTTAACCAAACACGCATTGCGTAATCTCGATTACCTATAATATCTGCTTCTCCAACACCGTCTACTCTTTTAAGTTCTGAAAGTAAGTTAATATCTGTAAAGTTGTATAAGAACTTTTGATCCATAGTTGGATCATTACTATACAAGTTGATGTACATTAAGTTATTAGATTCTTCTCTAGTAATTTTTACACCTTCACGAACTACAAGTGGTGGAAGTTTATTCACGACTGAAGCTACTCTATTTTGAATATTTATGGATGCTTGATTAGGATCGGTACCTAAATTAAATATTACTTGTATGGATGCCTCACCATCATTACCCGCATCGGATGCTATGTATTTCATTCCAGGAACACCATTAATGGCTCTTTCCAAAGGAATTACAACTGATTTAATCAATAATTCATTGTTTGCTCCAGGATATTCGGCAGTTACATTCACTTTTGGAGGCGAAATAGAAGGCAATTGTGTAACTGGCAAACTGGTCATTGCCAAAATTCCAAGCAAGACAATCATCAGCGATATCACAATGGATAGCACTGGCCTTTGTATAAATTTACTAAACATTTTTTATGATTTAAGTAGTGTAATTATTCTGCTTTTAATTTCAAATGTGCAATCACAGTTTCAGGTTTCTCATAATCGTATTTGATTGTATCATCATCTTTTACTTTTTGAACACCTTCTAGTAGTATTTTATCGGTTGCAGTGATGCCACTTTTAACTACATATAAATCTGGAATTTCACCTGTAATGGTAATTTCTCTTGATTTTACCACGTTATTTTTATCCACGACAAAAACATATATTTTATCTTGAACCTCATAAGTCACTTTTTGTGGAATAACCAATGCATTTTTGACAGGAACAGTCATTAAAACTTTTCCAGTTTCGCCATTTTTCAAAAGTTTGTCGGTATTAGGAAAATTGGCTCTAAAAGCAATGTTACCCGTTTCGCTATCAAATTCGCTTTCTACTACTTCTATTTTTCCTTTGTATTTAAAAAGTTCATTGTTTGCCAATAGTAAGCTTACATGACTATCGCCACGACCTTTAATATTGCTTTGATATTCAAGATATTCAGGTTCCGAAACGTTGAAGTAAGCATACATTTTACTGTTGTCAGAAAGCGTTGTCAGCAATTCTCCTTCTTCAACCAGACTTCCTAACTTTTTTGGAATTCTATCGATTGTTCCAGCAAATGGGGCTCTGATTTCGGTAAAGGACAAATGCAATTTTGCTATGGCAACTTCTGAATTTGCTTGCTCTAATTTGGCTTGCGCAATTGCTTGCTCACTTTTTGAAATAACATTTTTGTTTGCAAGAGTTTTAGCATTCAATAGTTCAATTGCAGCGCCTTTAGCTTCTGCTTGGGCTTTTAATAATTCGGCTTCATACATCTTTGGCATAATTCGAAACAACAATTGACCAGCATTTACATATTGACCTTCCTCCACATAAATGTTTTGCAAGAATCCTTTTTCTTGCGTTCGGATTTCGATATCGCGAATGGATTTTATTTGCGAAACATATTCTTTGGTAAACGAAGTGTCAATTACAGCGGCATTGGTAACGGTGTATTTACCAGCTTCTTCTGCTTTTTCTTCTTTTTTTGTGTTACAGCTTGTAAGACACAATAAGGCAATCAAGCCTGTGAATAGGATGTTTTTCTTCATGGTAATAAATAAAAGGGGAACGATTAACGTTTAAAATTCAAAAAAAATAAGGATATAAATGGCGTCTTCGACAAAAGGGGAATCGCATGATTCATACTAATGTCGACAAAGTGTGTTTTTACAGGCTATTAAATAGAATCCTGGTAACACGATTAAGTAAAATCAAATTCGTAATACTCTTTGTGAAATGTAAATTGGATAGGAAGTACCTAAAAAGGGAGTAGTGATTTCAAAACGATTGTTGTAGTAGTTGAGTACAAATAGTTTTGATTGTAAAGTATACCAAGGTGTGAGTGCCTTGTATTTGGTAGTGTAAGAAAGGTTTTTACCGGAATCATTTCGATCATTACTACTGTGAAAATCTTCTTCGGTATCCAAATCAGTTTCGTCAAATAAGGTTATTTTTTGATCGTCATTGGAGAATTGTAAAGGTTTGTTTTTTAGCAAATTGGCGCTAATTGAAAAGCAACTATTGTTCGCTTCTTTTGTATTTGCATACAAAGAATTTCCGCCTCCTAGCAGAAATACAAAAAAAGTTATGATAAATACAGTTGTTCTCATTCGTTAGCAAAATTACGAAAAATAGTGCATTTTGAAAGAAAATAAATAGTTAAGAAAAGTATAAACTACCGAAAACGTTATAGTGAGAATGGAATAAAAAACCCTTTTAGAGTTTGAATCCTAAAAGGGTTTTGTTTTTTTTATTTAAAATAAGAGAATGTTTCTCCGTTTTCAATCTTCAATAGTGTTTCGTAAATTAGTTGAATCACATTTTCTACATCTTCACGGTGAACCATTTCTACGGTAGTGTGCATATAACGCAGCGGTAGCGAAATCAATGCCGATGCTACGCCGCCATTACTGTAAGCAAACGCATCAGTATCCGTGCCTGTAACTCTCGAAGAGGCGAGACGCTGGAACGGAATTCCTTTTTCGACAGCTGTATTCAATATTAGTTCTCTCAAATTATTTTGAACTGCTGGCGCATAAGTCACCACTGGTCCTTTTCCTATTTTTGTTTCTCCCTCAATTTTCTTATCAATCATAGGAGTAGTAGAATCATGACAAACATCCGTTACAATGGCTACATTGGGTTTTATGGTTTGTGTAATCATTTCGGCACCACGCAAACCTACTTCTTCCTGCACAGAATTGGTAATGTACAAACCAAAAGGCAATTTGATATTATTTTCATGAAGCAAGCGAGCCACTTCTGCAATCATAAATCCACCCATGCGATTATCAATTGCCCGACAAACAAATTTGTTGTCATTCAAAATCATAAATTCATCAGGATACGTAATTACACAACCTATATGTACACCTAATTTTTCGACTTGCTCTTTCGTTTCGCAGCCCAAATCGATAAAGATATTGCTTGTTTTTGGATTTTCTTCCTTATCACGATTTCGGGTATGAATTGCAGGCCAACCAAAAACACCTTTTACAATCCCGTTTTTAGTATGAATGTTAACTCGTTTTGAAGGAGCAATTTGATGGTCTGAACCACCATTTCTAATTACATATATCAATCCGTCATCGGTTATATAATTAACATACCATGCAATTTCATCAGCATGACCTTCAATTACAACCTTGTACGGTGCGTCTGGATTGATAACCCCAACGGCCGTCCCATAGGTGTCAGTGATAAACGTGTCAACGTATGGTTTTAGATACTCCATCCATAATTTTTGACCTGCGGCTTCAAAGCCAGTAGGAGAGGCGTTATTGAGGTAGTTTTCAAGAAAAGTAAGCGAGGACGCTTTTAGTATAGATGCTGAACTCATAAAAATTATTTTTTTGCTAAATTATAAATTTGGCATTACAGTTGTATATATAATGTATAATTTTGACAATTAAATTTTTTAGTACATGAAGCGCATTCAATTTCTTTTGTTTTTAGTTTTTGCTACAATAACCGGAACAGCTCAGGTTGTTACAAACGATCCCGATAAAATGGGATATGTTTTAACCGAAAGTGACACCATATTAAATGATACTATAGTATTGCCTGAAATAGTAATAAGCAAACAAAAGTTAAGCATCGAAGAAAAAAAGCAATTTCTAATTCTTCAAAACCGAGTATACAAAGCCTATCCATACGCCAAGTTAGCTGCGGAGCGTTTGACGGCTCTTAATAAAGGAGTAACTAAATTGACCACCAATAAGGAAAAAAAGAAATATTTTAAAATTGTCGAAAACTATTTAACGAACGAATTCGAAGCCAAACTAAAAAAACTCTCCCGCAAACAAGGACAGATACTAGTTAAATTAATTCACCGTCAAACCGGAATCACTACTTATGATTTAGTAAGTAATCTCAAAAGCGGCTGGAAAGCATTTTGGGCCAATACAGCCGCCAATCTATTTGACATAAGCCTCAAGAAACCCTACTCACCATATATAGATAACGAGGATTATTTAATCGAAACTATTTTGGTACGTGCATTTGAGTCGGGTCGTTTGCAAAACCAGCCACCAGCAGTTGCGATTGACTATGACAAACTAACCGAGTCGTGGATGTCCAAAGCAAACAAACCCAATTAAACTAATAATTATGGCGTGTCCCTCCCTGAAAAAGGTCGGGTCGGGTGCTTTGTTCCCGCTTTTTTAGGTCTGGCTGCAAAAGCCAGTCCTAAAAAGAGCTCCACT
>NZ_VJZT01000050.1 GCF_007097245.1 Flavobacterium restrictum
TCGGATTTGCCAAATCTTCCAAATACAAAACCAATTTCAAATTAAGCCTAATACCCAAATTGCTTGTAGCGTGTGTTAGGCGTTGTTTTTTTTAGTCTAAAAAGGCATCACATTTCTCATTTAACCAATTTAATGAGGCAAGAGTTATTGTTAAATCTTCTTCATTTATATCTTTAGCGTGAGCATCAATTCTATTACTATTGCATAAATCCATATAAATATCAAACTTGCTTTTGTCTAAAAATATGTTTTCAAAATCACTCCAGTTTTTTGAGATAAATGTTTTTAAATCATTAAAATATATTTCAGATTTATCTGAAAAGATTTCATTTATATTTAGGTTATTTAGTCTTTCCCTTCTTTTTTCCTCAACTATTTTTAGAAATTCAGTCTTACATTTATTTACACCATATTTTGATTTCACAGCTAATTTTACAATGTTCCTGATTTTAATTTCAAGCTGATTTCTTTTTGTAGTTATAACTGTCCACTTATCTTCAATTGTTGTTATTTGATTTAGCAGGGTTGTGTTTACTAAAATATAGTTTTTTACAGCATTTATTTTTATATGGTATTTATTTGAGTCTGATTTTTCAATTAAGTTATAGCCCAGTAAATGAATAATCGGTTTATCAGAAATAGAACTTAATTTTGTGAATTCGTCATAATCTCCAATTACAAGAGATTCTAATAATTTGTATTCATTAGGATACCAAATTTTCAATACGTCAATTATTAATTCTACATAGTCTGAAAGGTATTTATTAAATTCATCAATTTTTTCTTTATAGAAAAACTTTGTTACTTGTTGTGGTCTTTGGCTAGAAATTTCTTGATGAATTTTTGAACAAACTTGACGAATTAGAAATGGGTGTCCTCCAAAATCATCAGTCAAAAAAGTATAAATTTCACTGTCAAAATCTAATCCCATATAGTTTCCAATATTTTTGACCATATCTTCAACATTGGTGTGATTAAATAGTTTTAGGTATGTAGGTGTTATCATTCTATAAATTGGATTATCAAAGTCTCCAATTAAACCAGTTTCTATGGTTTTTGGATTAACACCAGCTATTATAAATGAGAATAAATTTGGATTTTTTTGATATACAGCTCTTATTGATTGCCAAAAAAAGATGAAATCATTTTCTTTCCTCCAATGATTTGTTGGTGATATATCAAATGTAATATTTTCGATTTCATCAAAAAATATCAAAATTCTATTCTGATTTTGTAGTTTATATAAAATTTTTAAATCTTCTTCAAAATATGTTGAAGCATCTTTTTCAGTATAATTTGAATTTAACTTTATATCAATATTATCTTCGGTTCTCTCTTGAATTTCAATTACTAAATGACCAATAATAAATTCTAAACATTCAAACCATCGGCGCTTATGAAATGCTGGTTCTTGACAATCTATGAAGACGGTTGTTTCTCCTCTTAAATTTAAATATCTTTTTAAAGCATATAGTACAGAAGTCTTCCCAATCTTTCTTAAACCAAATAAACCACTATTTTCTCCAGATTTATATTTATCATAGAAAAATTGAACAGTTTCAGTTCTTCCATAAAAATAAGCATCATTTTGTAATGGAGATTCGAAAGCAAATAAATCTCTTCCATAAAAAAATTCTTTAAGTCTTTGTTGAATTAATTCAACTGGAGAATTTTTATAGAAGTCAACATAACTAAAAGGTATTATAATTCTAGTTTCAGGATTTTGTTGAGATAGTAATTTAATTTTCTTCTTTATGTTATTGTCTTTACTAATAAGAATTAAACATAATTTATCAAGTCTATTATGATATTCGAACATTAATTTATCTACATAGTCAAAAGTACGATTGTCAAAATCATCGTGACTATTTATTATCAATAGCATTTCATTTTGAAATCTATATTTTTCTCTTAAATCTTTTGTTGGTTTTAAAAATGCAAAATTATACCAAGTTCCTTTAAAATTATGTGATTTTGCAAAAGAGACAGAAAATAATTTAGCGAAATGTTTTATCATTTCTCTTTCTCCGTATTGTATGTCTGCTTTTTTTAAATCTACATTTGGATGTATTCCTGTTTCCATTTAAATTGTTGAATTTGTTGTTTTTAGGTAAAATAACGCCTAACGTTCCTCGCTACAAGCAGTTTGGGACTAAATTAAGCCCATTCTTCGGATTTGTCAAATCTCCCAAATACAAAACCATTTTCAA
>NZ_VJZT01000051.1 GCF_007097245.1 Flavobacterium restrictum
GGGCTATATTTAAAATTGGTTTTGTACTCGTGAAGTTTGGTCACGAACCGAAGCATTACGTTTGTTTAGTCCGCTACTTCGCCTACCAGCAAACCGTTACTGGAGACTTGTGCCGAAATTACGCAGATAAAAATAATTAGAAAACAAGCATTCGTTCCGCAAGAAGTTTACAAAGCAGAAGCGTGAAAATTGGATTTTACCAACAGAAACTTGAAAAATTGAAATCTAAAAAACAGAAACTTGAAAGTTGGAACTTGCGAGCAGAAACTTGAAAAGCGGAAGCGTGAAAATTGGAATCTGCCAACAGAAACCTGAAAAGCAGAAACTTGATTTTTTTTGCGCAGAATTTTAAAACGAAAAGTAAATAATTGAAAATAAAACGTTGAAAATTACGAACCGAAAATCATAAACTTGAAAGTTGGAATTTGCCAACTGAAGCGTGAAAAGTTTGCGGTTAATCGTAATTTCGACAAAAACAAGCCTCCAGTAACACACGCTACAAGCAATTTGGGGATTTGGCTTAATGGAAAAATTGGTTTGTATTTGGAAGATTTGGCATATCCGAAGAATGGGCTTAATTTAGTCCCAAACTGCTTGTAGCGCGGGAACGTTATGCGGGAGTTATGCCGAAATTACGCAGGCAAATCCGATTTGGGACAAATATTTGATTCCGCAAAAAGTTTGCAAAGCAGAAGCGTGAAAATTGGAATCGCCAACAGCAGTGAAAAGTTGGAATCTGACAATTGACAGAAGAAAAACTGAAGTGTGAAAAGTAGAACTTGAAAAGTGAAAGCGTGAA
Source organism: Flavobacterium restrictum (assembly GCF_007097245.1). Taxonomy (GTDB): domain Bacteria; phylum Bacteroidota; class Bacteroidia; order Flavobacteriales; family Flavobacteriaceae; genus Flavobacterium; species Flavobacterium restrictum. Next base: position 800 of record NZ_VJZT01000051.1, read on the forward strand.
AGTTGGAATCGCCAAGAGAAGTCGGAAGGTTGGAATCTGACAATTGACAAACGAAAAACTGAAGGTGAAAAATACAAACTTGAAAAGCGAAAGCGTGAAAGTTGGAATCTGCCGACAAACTCGAGCGACAGCGAACAGGCGAAGCAAACTTGAAAAGTTTATAGGACAAATTAAAACGAAAAATTAAAAACAACAATTCAAAATTGCTAACCGAAAAGCAGAAACCTGAAAATTCGAATGTGCCAACAGAAGCGTGAAAAAAATTTGCGGTTTAATTGTAATTCCGACAAAATAACCCCCTCATAACAGCCACTACAACGGATTTGGGCATTGGGCTTAATGGAAAGATGGTTTTGTATTTGGGATGATTTGGCAAATCCGAAAATAGGGCTTAATTTAGCCCCAAACCCGCTGTAGTGCCAGAACGTTGGCAGACACCCGCGAGCGACAGAAACCAAATTCGAAAAAAAAACTTTGAGAAAAATGCAATTAAAATCAAAATATGGATTTCTAGTAATTATAGCCCCCATTTTTATAATATTCGGTATATTATTTTTCTTTTGGCTATTCGAAATAAATTTATCAAAAAGTGAAAAATTACCAATTGGAGGAATGTGCTTTTTTATAACATTGATTTCACTTTTAATCTCAACATTTCTTTTTATGCTTATAGAATTAAAAGAAATTAAAATAACGGAAGATAAAATCTGTTTTAACTTTATACTAAAGCGAAAAACCTTTGAATATAAACTTAAAGAAATTGAAGGTTGGAATGAATTGATAACATCAGACAAGTTTGGACAATATTATACATTTAATCTCAAAATGACCGATAGTAAAATATTTATGATACAAGGCCGATTGTACAAAAATTATAACAAAATTGTTAGTCACTTAATAAATTATGGACCTCAAATCGAATTGGGTTTTTATCAAAACCTAATTCCATTATTAAAAATATTTATTTTGACTTTTATAGTTTTATTAGCAGTTTTCTATATTTCGTATTTGAGTTAGAAAAAATTATAAAAACTCAATATCCAGAAACCGAAACTAAATAGTTAACGAGAGTTGGATAAAAGCAACACCAAGAAATATAAATTATTAAAATAAAAAATAGTATAAGGCAGAAAATTGAATAATTTGGAAATGAAAAAGTAAACAGATAAACAAAAGGAAAAAGGGCGATCTGCCAACAGCGGTTTGGCGCAATTGGGGTTTGAGGCAAACTTTAAAGTTAGTTTTGTACTTGGAAGTTGGTTTTTTATTCGATACATTTGGCTAACCAAATCCCCAACTAACGCCAAGCCACGAGACGTTGGCAGATATAGCCCCGCGCCGAAAATAAACAACGAAAAATTTGCAAATAAAGTAACT
>NZ_VJZT01000052.1 GCF_007097245.1 Flavobacterium restrictum
AAAACCTTTGTCTTAATGTCAGAAAAAATGTCTTTTAGTTTCATCGTTGTCTTTTGTTAGCCTTGCCCATAACGTTCCCACGCCTGTCGCTGTTGTGGGTTAAAAACATACAATTTTTCGGATAATCACAAATTATCCAAACACAAAACCAATTTCAAATTAAACACCAATCCCACAATAGCTACAGACGTGTGTTAGTGGTATACCACGTAAAAATTAAAGATTATGAAAACATTAAAAGGATGGGAAGAATCAAACTTAAATATGGATGAATATTTAAACGAACCTTGCGAAATAGACGAGGAACTTTATCTTGATATTTTAGAATGCGTGCCAACTCATTATTCTGGAGAATTAGCGCAACAAGGCGGTGATGCCTGTGATTCTTTTGAAAATCACAAAGGGAAAAAAGTATTTACTTATAGAACGGTAAATAGCTTAAATGGCAAATTTTTTAACTTAGGTATTTTGCCTGAATTTAAAGGATAGATTGGCGGTTGCCACTAACGTTCTGGCACTACAGCGGGTTTGGGATTAAATTAAGCCCTATTTTCGGATTTGCCAAATCATCCCAAATACAAAACCATTTTTCCATTAAGCCAATTGCCCAAATCCGTTGTAGTGGCTGTTGTAGGCAGTTTTTTATTCTGACATTTCATTCTCAATTTTTTTTCTGAATTTCTGTTAGCACATTATATAATTCGGTCAATTTATTTTGAAGTTTTGAATTTATATATACATCAATATCTTTATCGCTACCGTGCTTTGAAATTAATTTTTTTAATGAAATATTTATGTCTTGTAATTTTCTACCATTTCTTTCTGTTCTAATTTGTAAATTTTCTTGAATATGCTCATACTTATTTTGAAAAATATGACAAGAATTATGTCTTCTATATTCAATATAATCAAATTCTTCTTCTGTAAATTCTGATTTAATATTGTTCAGCTCTTCAATAAGTTTAGAATACCAATCAAGCTTATTACTATTTTGTCCTTTTTGTAAACTTTCCAAAACTTTGTTGGCGTAAATTAATCCTTCTGTCAATAATTCATAGAATTTAGTATAAAACACATCTTGATAAACGAAATTCCATTTCTCTGAAAGTTCATTATTAAGAAAGAAAAAATATTTCAACCATTGTTCAAACTGTGCTTGTTGAACAATGGTTTTTTTTATAAAATCTTGTTTGAAATCCTCTTTCGCTGTTTCGTCCATTTTTATTGAATTATCTCGTTTTTTCTAAAATTGCCTACAACGTTCTCGCGCTACAAGCAGTTTGGGACTAAATTAAGCCCATTCTTCGGATTTGCCAAATCTTCCAAATACAAGACCATTTTTAAATTAAGCCAAATGCCCAAATTGCTTGTAGCGTGTGTTATGCGTCGTTTTTTTATTTATTCAGTTTATTCAAGCTTTCATTTACCCATTCATTAAACCATTCTGCAAAATTATATCTTGATTTTGTTTCAGTTATCAATGGATATATTCCTTCATCATTTGCTCTTGCATCAATCCATATATTTCCCTTTTCTAATCCTGAAACTACCAAAAAATAATAAATGGCGCATCCATAATGACAAATTCTAATACTGCCATAAATATGTTTTTCATTAAAACACTCTAATTCCCAATTTTTAAATTCTTCGCTTTCAGTATAATCTTCATCATCATCATTTCCGCCATATATTAAATTCCACTTTTCGGTATGTGGAAAATTTTCATTTAGAAAATTCTTGTTTTCAATATCAAGTTTAAAATTCCAATCTTCTAACTTAAAAACTCCGTACGCTGGACCAACTCCGCCGTTTCCAATGTTTTTTATAAAATTTCTGTATTCTAATGGTAGTTCAATTTGATTTGTTTTTTCGAAGTCTAATATTTTTTTCTCTGATAAACAAATATTTAGTTCATACTTATGTTCTTTGGAACCAAATATTAGAAATGGATTTTTCTTGAAGAACCCATTTCCATCAATTTTTTTAAGCCTAGAAATTAGTTCTTTTTCAATTACCATTTAAGTTTCTGTTTTTTATTTCGTTTCGTTCGGCTAAAATGACGCATAACGGTTTGCTGGTAGGCGATGTAGCGGACTAAACAAACGTAATGCTTCGGTTCGTGACCAAACTTCACGAGTACAAAACCAATTTTAAATATAGCCC
>NZ_VJZT01000053.1 GCF_007097245.1 Flavobacterium restrictum
TTGTATTTGTGATGATTTGGCAAATCCGAAGAATGGGCTTAATTTAGTCCCAAACCCGCTGTAGCGCAAGAACGTTACTGGCTAGTTATGCCGAAATTACGAAGGTAATTTCGATTTGGAAATAAAGTTTGCAACTCGCAGAAACTTAAAAAACAGAAGCGTGAAAATTGAAACTTTCCAGCAGAAACTTGAAAAGTTGAAACCTGAAAAACGGAAGCGTAAAAATGGAAACTTGCCAACAGAAACTTGAAAATTGGAATCTGAAAAGCAGAAGCGTGAAAGTCGGAACTTGTCAACAGAAACGTGAAAAGTTTTGCGCATAAATTAAAAAAGTGAATAATTGAAAATAAAACGTTGAAAATAAAACGTTGAAAATTACGAGCAGAAAGCAGAAACGTGAAAGTTGGATTCTGCCAACAGAAGCGTGAAAAATTTGCGGTTTAATTGTAATTTCGACAAAATAACCAGCCAGTAACACACGCTACAAGCAAGCTGGGAATTTGGCAAAATTTGAAGCTTGTTTTGTATTTGAAAAATTAGTTTTTAACCGAAAGTTTAGACTTTCTTAATCCCAGCCTGCGTGTAGCGCGGGAACGTTGGTGGCAACTCGACAGCAGAATCGTAAAAAAGAATAAGATTTTAATTAAATCCTAAATAAAAAAAAGAGATTTATTTTATATTAATTACTTCTTTTTCTTATTATTATCTTCTTTAAGCATTTTTTTATGCCCATCTTTCAATTCTTTTTTAACTTCTGCAATTTTCTTTTCTTGAGGCAAACTTTCAGGGTTTTTCCCCATATTTTTTTGTATTATTCCTCTAACTCCTTTTCCGACATCATAATGAGTTTGCTCTAAATTAGTCTGTCCTTTAATTCCTTTATTTTTGATTCGTTCTTCAGTTTGTGTAACTCTAAACAAATTGGCTGCTAATTCGGTTCTTCCCATATGTTCCATTAAAGTACCTTTCTTTACATCTCTTTTCTTTTCAAGTCTCCAAGATTCCATATTATACATTCCTAAATAACCAGCATTTTGAAATTTTGCATAATCAATTACTCCTGACTGTTTTGCTATAGATGCTAAAGATTTATTTCCTTCCGTTAATTCTTCTCGAATTAACATTCTTTCTATATCATCATTATTCTCAATATGTAACTCAAATTTTCTAGTTTGTTGAGCAAAATAAACTTGAGCTTCTGCAACCTGAACTTTCTTTGGGTCACCATTCATCACAGCGATGTAACACGCAAATCTTGAAAGTTTAAAATCTTGACAATTGTGTCCTTCTATTTCTCGCTGTTGAGAATTAATATTTTCATAATGTGGAATATTTAATGATACAAAAGCTTTAGTTGCTCTATCTAAAACTTTTTGAAAAGACTTCATATCTTTGTAACCTAACATCACCATCAAATCAGAAGCCCACCAAAACGTTATACCGTTTTCATTTTTAAAATCTTCAAATGATGAAGATGAACCTTCATTAATATTTTGTATCTCTTCCATATCAAAAACTATTTTTGCAAAAATACTAATATAAAAAATTAAACTTATATAATTGATTAAAAAAAAGAATAAATAAAAAGAAGAGCAGCCACCAACACACGCTACAAGCAATTTGGGCAATTGGCTTAATGGGAAGTTGGTTTTGTATTTGTGATGATTTGGCAAATCCGAAAGATAACGCTTCCTTAATCCCAAACTGCTTGTAGCGCGAGAACGTTATGGGGCAGTTGTGCCGAAATTACGCAGGTAATTCCGATTTGAAAATGAAGTTTGTAACTCGCAGAAAATTT
>NZ_VJZT01000054.1 GCF_007097245.1 Flavobacterium restrictum
CAAATCGAAATTACCTGCGTAATTTCGGCATAACTAGCCAGTAACGTTCTCGCGCTACAAGCAGTTTGGGATTAAATCAGCGTTATCTTTCGGATTTGCCAAATCTTCCAAATACAAGACCAACTTTAAATTAAGCGAAATACCCAAATTGCTTGTAGCGTGTGTTAGCCGTTCGGTTTTATTTCTCTTAATCTGTTATATAAAATCCATTTTATTATTATTTCTAAAAAAACCAGCTAAAAACTGTCTTCACACCAACTATAAATATCAAAACTATTAAACCAAGAATTGCTAAAAAACCATATTCTACAATTTTATCTTTCCAATTTCTGACGTATGGCTCATCTTTTATGTCAATTCTATTTTCTGCTTTTGGCTCAATATAAGCGACCCAAATATCGCCTGTAATCCATTTTGCTTTTGGGTCAAATGTCAATATGTTTTTTTCGGAATTTCCAATAATTTCATCTGTATCTCTAGAGGCTTTCAATAGTTCGTTTGCAAATAATTCTAATCCGTATTTGTTTGCTTTAATAAATAATTCATCTCCAGCTTCTAAATAGTGAATACCAAAAAATGCTTTTTCTTTAGAATTTTCATTTTCAATTTTTTCGATAATTTTATTTAACTCTTCTTTTTCCAAAACGATTATTTTCTTTTTTCTGTTTAGTTTTCGTTCGCTGTAAACTGACGGCTAACGTTCTGGCACTACAGCGGGTTTGGGACTAAATTAAGCCCATTCTTCGGATTTGCCAAATCATCCCAAATACAAAACCAACTTTCCATTAAGCCAATTGCCCAAATCCGTTGTAGTGGCTGTTATGCGGGGGTTATTTTGTCGAAATTACGATTTTCACACAAAAAATTTTCACGCTTCTTTTGGCAATTCCAATTTTCACGCTTTTGCTTTTCGGTTCATAATTTTCAACTTATTGTTTTTAAATTTCTATTTTATTTTTTGCGCAAAACTTTTCAAGTTTCTGTTGGCAGATTCCAACTTTCACGCTTCTGTTTTTCAGATTCCAATTTTCAAATTTCTACTTTGAAGTTTCTATTTAAACAAATGTATATTTTGTGGTTATTATCTTCTGAATAATTTGGACACAATTAATGTAGATTTTTTTCTGTAATATTTTAATTAATTATTAAGTTTCCTGGATTACTTGCGTCTGAAAAGAGTTTGTGGATTTGGTCTTTTCTGCATTTTAGAATTAATGTATCTCCTGAATAAATTTCTATTTCTTTAATATCATAAAAATCAGGTTCGGTATGCATAGTTGCATCAAAGAGATATGATTCTGAAGGTTCAATTTTGATTTCATAATCTTTAGGATTCTCTTCATTAAATGAAAGACCCTTTTCTAAATATTCTTTTCGTATTTTATTAATTGCATCATTATCTATTTTTACTTTAAGAGTAATTTCATTTTTTGAATTATTTACAATAGAAGAAATAGAACTTTTTTCACCGCAAGAAATAAGAGAAAATAAAGTAAATATTAAAATAACATTTTTATAAAATTTCATAGTATTATTTTTTCGTTTTCCGTTTAACTCCCGCATAACGTTCTGGTACTACAGCGGGTTTGGGACTAAATTAAGCCCATTCTTCGGATTTGCCAAATCATCCCAAATACAA
>NZ_VJZT01000055.1 GCF_007097245.1 Flavobacterium restrictum
TGTTGCATCATAAGTTGAGCCTGTTACAGATTTTCCGTTTGTTCCATTTGTTCCTGCTAATCCAGTTGCTCCTCTTAAGTCAGAGGTTGTTGAAGTTGTACCATCGGAATAGGTAAAAGTAACGATACCTGTTGTTGCATCATAAGTTGAGCCTGTTACCGATTTTCCGTTTGTTCCATTTGTTCCATTCGTTCCGTTTGTTCCTGCTATTCCAGTGGCTCCTCTTACATCAGAAGTGGTTGAAGTTGTTCCATCAGAATAGGTAAAAGTAACTACACCTGTTGTTGCATCGTAAGTCGAACCTGTTACAGATTTTCCGTTTGTTCCATTTGTTCCTGCTAAACCTTGAACTCCTTGAGCACCTGCGGGTCCAGTTAGCCCTACCGGCCCTTGAAGTCCTGCAGGCAAATTAATAATTACAGGAACACCTGTTTCATTTGTATATGTAATTGTTCCATCGCCATTATCAACTAATGTCGTAATTGTTTCCGTGGTACTAGTTCCCATTCTATACCACTTGTTGATGTACCAGTAATAATAACCTGGTGTGATATCAGCTATAGTTTGTGTATTAAAAACCAACAAACTATTTACATTACCATTAGTAATCGTTGTTGCATCTACTGTACTAGTTAAAGGGACTCTTGGTATCAAAACCCCTTTATTTTGAGCAACTACATCAAGTTGTGAAGACGAGTTTGGCAATGATGTTCCAACACCTACTTGTCCGTAACTACAAAAACCAATCCCTAGCAAAAGAAGTAATACGTAATAATTTCTCATAATAACACTGTTTTATTTTTTTTCTACTAAACTAAAAAAAGACCAAAAACTAAAAATCATTCCCAAAACACCACAGGTAATTTCTTCAATTTTTATATCTTTTTTAACATATAGTTGGGAGGACTAAATACCCGACAATCTATTTTGGACAAAGATAACTTTAGCAAAATCAATAGATTGTAGAACACCTGTAGTGTTCTTGTAGAATTGTTACTACACGTAATACACGTTTTAATATTCAAATTTTTACGTGTGTTTTTTACACAAAAAAGTAGAAAACTAAAATTTGATTTTTTAAAGAAATCAATTTTCAATTTGAGAAAAGTGTCATTTCAAAATGATCTTGTAGAAGAATAAAAAAAACATGACAATTTTTATAATCGCTATCAATTTATACGAAGAACTCGCAATTTGTAACCAACAAGAGAGGAAAATTATATCCCCTTTTTACATAAATTCCCAGAGGAGGAGAATTCGTCTTTTTATGCTAATTTAGGTGAAGTTCCTAAATTCATAATCAATCCAAAACACAATATAAGTACTTGAAATAATTCAATAATATACTTTTAAAGTTTAAAACATTGACTTTGAAGCTAATGACAAACAGCTAATTGCTATAAACTATTTAGCAAATCATCTCTTTACCATAATTTAATCTAATGATTTAAACAAGTCAACTGTTTTTAAAAAAGTTGCCGCAGATTATTTTTTGGTTCTTCGCCTAAATTAGTGGAAAGTTATAAAAAGGTTTAATTTTAGGGTATGGAATTAGACGGATTAGGGATTT
>NZ_VJZT01000056.1 GCF_007097245.1 Flavobacterium restrictum
GTACTCCTGTCATCAAAATAATTTAATATGGTTTGGGGATGATTGATTATTGTTCGAGATATTGTATTAAAAGACTTAATCCAGATTGATTTACTTTTTCGTGCCATTTGGCTAGTTTGTTTAAACCTATTATTTTACCAGTTGTTTTTTCAAATATGTTACGCAAGTCCTGCGTTATAGAGTATGCTTTTTGAATGTCGGGGTATAATTAAAATAACAAATTGGCGCGTTCTATTTGGTTTACCGACCATTTTGATTTGTTTTTGTACAAGAAATAACTGCTTCTTGCTAGTAATTGTTTAAGGGTGTCTCCATTGGTCAAGACTTCAGACTCGAACCTTTTCTTGTTCTTTTTTGCTTTTTCTATAACTTCATTTTCTTGGTTAATAGCTTGCCAGCGGTATTTAATTCTAATTTCTTGTAAAGCTTCTGTGGCTAGTTTTTGTACATGAAAACGATCGGTAACACGTGTAGCATTTGGAAAGCATTTCTTGGCAATAAGTCCCATATTCCCTGCCATGTCAAGTGTGATTTCCGTAACCAAGTTTCGTCGTTTAAGAGGAATTTTGTCGATAATTGCAATTACGGTTTCGGTTTTTGTTCCTGCCACCATGGCCACTATAGTTCCTTTTTTGCCTTTGCCAGATTTATTGGTTAAAATGGTATAGAGTTCGTCATTAGAGAGAGAAGTTTCGTCTATGGATAGACGTCTTCCAATATTTTTAGCAAATAGTAGCCATTGTTTTGCGTGTGGTTTTTGGTCCCAAATTTTAAAATCGCTTAAAAAATCCTTGTAATGGTATTGTAGATTTCTACGCTTAACACCATAGAAAGAGGCAATAGAATTACAATCATTTGGCTTGGAATCTATTGATCTCTTTTAAAAAAGACGCAAACTCCTGCGTGACACGAGTTCCGTCTGCTACTAAATTCCAATCTCTAAAAACCACTTTCCCAGTGTCTTCATTGAACCCATCTTCTGTGGATAATATCAAGATACACTTGATGTCCACGAATAGGGAAATCTTGTACGGTTATCTGGTCAAAGAATCCTTTGGAACTTAATTTAGAACCCCTTTGTTCTTTGGGTATCGAGTTAATCTCCTTTAAGTAAAGATGAAGTATTTCTTCTCCTTTTTCATAAGAAGTCAGTTCAAAATAGTCCACTATTATTTCTGGTAATAATAATTTTAGAAGGTCTGTAAAAGAATCTTGCATTTATATATAATTTTGAATTACAAAAATCAACATTTTAATATTTTCCCACAACTTTTAGTGTTGATCCAAATTATGAGTTACTGTTATTTGATAAGTTCGCAGTAGGAATCTTGTATTTGTATCTAATTGTAAATACAAATATTCTTTTTTTATTATCAACAATTTATAAATTGTATTCGGCATCAGTTTGTTAGTCTTATTAAATAAAAAAGGCAGCCCATAAGACTAGTCATGGTCGGAAGAAATTCCGACCATTTTTATTTCAAGTTTTAAAGACTTTGGCAGGGTCTCCACCAGCAAAGA
>NZ_VJZT01000057.1 GCF_007097245.1 Flavobacterium restrictum
AAAGGTTTTGTTCGCGGGAGTGCATAAACAAAGGCTCGGGCGAGGCAGATATTGAGCAGGCGCATACAAGTATAAGTACCAAGGACAAGAACGTCAAGACGAGCTAGGGCTTAACTGGGACAGCTTTAAATGGAGAAATTATGATTATGCGATTGGAAGATTTATGTCCATTGACCCACTTGCAGAAGATTATGCTTATAACTCAACTTATGCTTTTCAAGAAAACAAATTAGGACTAGGTAGAGAATTAGAAGGACTAGAGTTATATTCTGAACGTTCGCAAGATGGAAAATCAATTACCTTGACTTACACAGTAAATGTTGTTAATAATACAGGCAGTGCAACTGCTGGACAGGTTAGCCAAATGGTATCTGAAAGAATGTGCTCAACAGAAAATAGTTTTAGTGGACAAACCAAAAATGGAGAAACTGTAACTACAAATGTAGTATATGACCCCAAAGCAACAATAACGTGGGAATATAATGATGCGATAACTGTTGAAAATGGTAAAGCAGGCGAACCAGGAGGAAAAGGCTATACTTCTGCAGATGGAAACACTCAAGTAAATAAAACTCAAGTAAATGTTCCTAATAATGTTGAATTTGATAAAAATGGGAATTCAATTATATCTGATAAAAGCAATCCAACAGTTACTAAAACAGGTTCACATGAAGATGGTCACGTTGCGGGATTGAAGCATACAGGAGGTGATAAATCTAATTTAATGAATAACAAAGACAATAGTACCAAGATTACTCCAGAACAAAGGACAGAAATAATAAAGAAAGTTGAGTTTGAACAACCTTTGAAAAAATAAGATATGAAAAAGAAATCATTATATTTTTTACTAGTTTTATTTGTACTTAGCTGTAAAAGTTATGATGTTCAGATAAAAGATTTTGAAAACGCATCGTTCAAACATGTTGTTGAGAAAACGCTAAAACAATATGATGCTGAAGAACAAAAATATTCACTTTTAATCTTTACCAATTTTTACCATGGTGAAAAAATAATTGTAGAAAACGATAAACATATTCTATATCAAAATCCTATGAAAACAATAGAAAATTTTGGATTAGCAAAAATGATTAGAATTGATAATAACTATGATGTGAAAATTAAAGATATAGATATGAATATTAAAGTTTTAGTTAAAAGTAATTTAGCCAAAACGCATAAATTTATTTATATAGAAAAAGATAAATATTTAAAAGATGGAATAGGTAATGACAGCATTTTAAATACAAAAAAAGTTTATAAAATTATTTACAGTAATACGTTATTAGGTTTTATGTAATACAACCAAAACCTGTACGATAATCTTACCATAAGTAAATAACAATCGAACTAAAAAACCGAGCAATTGCTCGGTTTTTTTATGCTTATAACATTGCTACCCCCGCTAGTCCGAGCATCAGGTTTCATTGGGCTAGTGCGAGCTTCAAGCTCGTACCCACAATCAAAATCAGGCAAAACAAAACTACAACCCTAAA
>NZ_VJZT01000058.1:0-347 GCF_007097245.1 Flavobacterium restrictum
AACGTTCTCGCGCTACAAGCAGTTTGGGACTAAATTAAGCCTATTCTTCGGATTTGCCAAATCATCCAAATACAAATCCAACTTCAAATTAAGCCTAATACCCAAATTGCTTGTAGCGTGTGTTGGGGAGCGGTTGTTTTGTCGAAATTGCGAATATCCACAAAGTTATACCACTTTTGCTTTTCAAGTTTCTACTTTTCACGCTTCCGCTTTTCAGATTTCAGTTGATAAATTTCAAGTTCCAACTTTCAAGTTTCTGCTTTTCAGGTTTCAACTTTTCAAGTTTCTACTGATAAATTCCAACTTTCACGCTTCTGCTTTTCAGGTTTCAACTTTTCAAGTTTCAA
>NZ_VJZT01000058.1:353-1474 GCF_007097245.1 Flavobacterium restrictum
GGTTTCAACTTTTCAAGTTTCTACTGATAAATTCCAACTTTCACGCTTCTGCTTTTCAGGTTTCAACTTTTCAAGTTTCTACTGATAAATTCCAACTTTCACGCTTCTGCTTTTCAGGTTTCAACTTTTCAAGTTTCAACTGATAAATTCCAATTTTCACGCTTCTGCTTTGTAAGTTTCTGCGGAAACAAATGTTTATTTTCTAATTGTTTTCATCTGCGTAATTTCGGCACAACTGCTCCCCAACGTCCCCGCGCTACAAGTAGTTTGGGACTAAATTAAGCCCTATTTTCGGATTTGCCAAATCTTCCAAATACAAAACCAATTTCAAATTAAGCCAAATCCCCAAATTGCTTGTAGCGTGTGTTATAGGGCGTAGTTTTAGCCGTTATGATATTCCAATCCAATTTTCCAAATTCTGTTTAGTTTCATCAACAGCAAGCCAAGTGTTAACTTTTTGCTCGTCTTTTCTATCGTACGCCGTCAAAAATTGAATGTGAATCTTTTCATTTTTATCAAGAATTGGGATTTTCGTTATAAATCCGTTTTCTTTCATTTCCGTTATTGAATTCTCTAAATTTAGATTGTTTTTTAGTCTTGCGGGAAACCAATTTTCATTTTCGGCTCTCCAATTTAGAACTTCTCCGTCTTCAGTTCCAATATGCAAATTCCATTCATTATTTTCCGCTAAAATTGCGTCCAAATGTTCTCCGCAGTCGATGCCAAATTCTACATCTTCATATTTATCAAGCAAACAATAAGTTTCAATTTTTTCGTCAATATCAGCGGTTTTTACAATTCTGAATATACAACCAAAACTGTCGGTTAAAATATCATCGTTATAAAGTGGAAGTCTGATTTTAAAAGTGATAATTTCCACTTTGTGTCCGCTAGTTTTAAAGATTTCAGAATTTCCGTTTTCATATTTCTGTGTATCAAAAGTTTTTTCAAAACCGTCAGAGTTTATTCCGCAACGAATAATTCCCAAAGGAGTTTCAAATTGTTTTTCGATATTTCTCATAAATTCTGTCATACTATGCCCTATAACGTTCTCGCGCTACACGCAGGCTGGGATTAAAAAAGCCTAAAACTTTCGGTTAAAAACTAATTTCGGCTGACAC
>NZ_VJZT01000059.1 GCF_007097245.1 Flavobacterium restrictum
TCGGATTTGCCAAATCTTCCAAATACAAACCAATTTTTCCATTAAGCCAAATGCCCAAATTGCTTGTAGCGTGTGTTGGGGGAAGTTATTATTTTTCGTATTCCTTTAAAATTTCAATAATTGACTCATAATTAAATTTATCAGTTTTATCAATAATATCGATCAGTTCAGGTTTTGATATTGTAATTTCTTTTAGTTTATTTCGCATACTATTGAAATTTCCGACTATTACTACTTGATTATTTTCATTTACAAAATGATTGTTAATTTGAACACTTTGGTCATAAGCTTGTGGATAATATTCTACAAACCACTTTATTTTTCCATCATAAATTACTTCGTGCAAAGATTTGAATTTATCACCACGATTTATGAAAGTTCTTAAATTTCCTTTCAAATCTTTAAAAGTCATTTTTTTTACAATTTCATAAGATATGTAATTTTTTTTTGCTTGATTGTCCAATATGGCAAAATATTTGTTAATCGAATTTTCATTTAATAATGTTTTGTCAAAAAGATTGGTTTCTGCCTTTAATTTTGTTTTAACGGATTTGTCATTTATGAACAATATTTCAGCATCCATTAACTTGTTCTCATCTGTAACAATATTTTCAGTTGAATAATTTTCTATTGGTTTAAGCTCTTCTATTTTATTCATAACCATTACACAACTTGCAAATACAGGTATTAATATTAATACTGTTAACTTTTGAATTTTCATTTTTTTACATTTTTTTTGTTATAATTTCCCCCAACGTTCTCGCGCTACAAGCAGTTTGGGGTTAAATTAAGCCTTATCTTCGGATTTGCCTAAACATTCCAAATACAAACCAATTTTTCCATTAAGCCAAATCCCCAAATTGCTTGTAGCGTGTGTTACTGGAGGCTTGTTTTGTCGAAATTACGATTAAACCGCAAATTTTTCACGCTTCTATTGGCAAAATCCAACTTTTCCGTTTGTGATTTTCGGTTCGTAATTTCCACGTTTTATTTTCAATTATTTACTTTTCGCTTTAAAATTCTGCGCAAAAAATTTCAAGTTTCTGCTTTTCAGGTTTCTGTTGGCAGATTCCAATTTTCACGCTTCAGTTTTTCAAGTTTCTGCTGGCAAAATCCAATTTTCACGCTTCTGCTTTTCAAGTTTCTGTTGGCAGATTCCGACTTTTACGCTTCTGCTTTTCACGTTCCAACTTTTCAAGTTTCTGCGGGCAAATTCCAACTTTCACGCTTCTGCTTTGTCAACTTTCTGCGGGAACAAATGTTTATTTTCTAATTGTTTTTATCTGCGTAATTTCGGCACAAGTCTCCAGTAACGTTTGCGGCTATGCGAAGTGCCTTCTTTCTACCGCTTCACTAATAATAGCTAAAATAGCCAAATTTTTTAATTT
>NZ_VJZT01000005.1 GCF_007097245.1 Flavobacterium restrictum
TTTGGTTGAAAAAAAATTAGCGAATCTGCGGTAAATGGAACGCTGATGAAACGGATTTGCTTTGGCAAAAACACGGACAAAAACAGATTTTTTACTTTGGTTTAAAAAAATTAGCGAATCTGCGGTAAATGGAACGCTGATGAAACGGATTTGCTTTGGCAAAAACACGGATAAAAACGGATTTTTTACTTTGGTTGAAAAAAAATTAGGGGTAGAATCCTTTTCTATTTTTGGGTTTTCTTTGAAAAAAAACCGAAAATTAGCCCAAACCGAAACTAAAAACCTTCTTTTTTGAAGACTACTGGCTTACTTTTCAACAAAAAGGCTTAAAAAATCACGATTTACCACTAAAAATACTCGATTTTTATACAATTATTACGTGTTATTATAACGCATTTACATAAATTGCGATTTCGAATTAAAATCAGTGAGGTATGTCAGCAATAGATGCAGAGCGCGAAAGGTTAAAATTAAGAAATGATAATAAAGGCTGGAAAAAATGGGGCCCGTACTTAACCGAACGCCAATGGGGAACGGTTCGGGAAGATTACTCTCAAAACGGCGATGCTTGGAATAGTATTACCCACGACATGGCACGTTCCAAAGCGTACCGTTGGGGCGAAGAAGGAATTGGTGGTATTTCGGATAATAAACAACATATTTGTTTGGCTTTTGCCTTTTGGAACCACAAAGACCACATCCTAAAAGAACGCCTTTTTGGATTAACTGGCGGAGAATCCAATCACGGTGAAGATGTTAAAGAAATTTATTTCTACCAAGATTCAACGCCTACGCATTCCTACCAAAAAATGCTGTACAAGTATCCGCAAGCCGCTTTTCCGTATGAAAAACTGGTTAAGGAATCTCGAAAACGCTCCCGACTCGAACCAGAATATGAGTTGTTGGATACAGGCGTTTTTGACAAAGATGCTTATTTTGACATTTCGATTGAATATGCCAAAGCCGATGAACAGGATTTATTAATCAAAATCACGGTGGAGAATCGAGGAAAAACAGCGGCTCCAATTACGGTTTTGCCCACCATTTGGTTCCGTAATACTTGGTGTTGGGGTTATGATAATTACAAACACAAACCTACCTTAAACGGCGTAGGCAAATCCTTAATTGAGGTCAATCATCGTTTGGTAGGACATTTTAAAATGTATGCCGAAGCCGCCGATGAATTGTTATTTTGTGACAACGAAACCAATTTTGAAAAACTCTACAATTCGCCCAATTTAACCCGCTATACCAAGGATGGGATTAATGATTATATTGTAAATGATAAAAAAGATACTATAAATCCCAATCGTATTGGTACAAAAGCGTCCGTGAAATATGAGGATACTATTCCTGCCAAAGACAAAAAAGTGTACCGTTTGCGTTTTACCAATGGTACGCCAAACGCTCCATTTGCTGATTTTGATACTATTTTTGAAAAAAGACGTTGCGAAGCTGATGATTTTTATGAGTCCTTACAAAAAGGGATTCAAGACGATACGCTAAAAACGATTCAACGTCAGGCGTACGCTGGAATGTTGTGGACCAAACAGTGGTATTATTACAATATGGACGAATGGATTAAAGGCGATCCGTCGATGCCCAAACCCGATCAAAACAGAAAACACGGGCGCAACAGCACTTGGAAACATTTGTATACCGCCAATATTCTCTCGATGCCAGACAAATGGGAATATCCTTGGTTCGCCGCTTGGGATCTTGCCTTTCATACGTTGCCTTTGGCACGATTGGATCCTGATTTTGCCAAAAGGCAATTATCGGTCATTTTACGAGAATATTACATGCACCCTAATGGGCAAATTCCGGCCTACGAATGGTCGTTTTCGGATGTGAATCCGCCGGTACATGCTTGGGCCACTTGGAAAGTATATGAAATTGATAAGGAAATGAATGGTGGCATAGGCGATACCGTTTTCTTGGAACGTATTTTTCATAAATTGCTGTTGAACTTTACGTGGTGGGTAAATTTGAAAGACGAAGGTGGAAACAACATTTTTGGTGGAGGTTTCCTTGGAATGGATAATATTGGCGTTTTTGACCGCTCGGCAGATTTGCCCACAGGAGGACATCTCGAACAAGCCGATGGAACAGGTTGGATGGCGATGTATAGCTTGAATATGCTGCGAATAGCGTGCGAAATCGCCATAAAAAATCCCGTGTATCAAGACATGGCTTCTAAATTTTTTGAACACTTTTTGCATATTGCCAGCGCCATGAATGCGATGGGAGATGACAAATTGAATTTATGGGACGAGGACGATCAGTTTTATTATGATATGTTGCACAAACCCAATGGCGAGTCGGAACTGCTCAAAGTGCGTTCGATGGTTGGATTAATTCCGCTTTTTGCTGTTGAGGTTTTAACCCCTGAATTACTAGAAAAATTACCTGATTTTAAGCGACGTGTCGAATGGTTATTAGACAATCGCCCTGATCTAGCCAGTTTAGTTTCGAGCTGGTACAATCCCGGTAAAGGCGAGAGTCGTTTGCTCTCTATCCTTCGGGGACACCGAATGAAAATGATTATGAAACGCATGTTTGATGAAACGGAATTTTTATCGGATTTTGGGGTGCGATCGCTATCAAAATACCATAAAGAACATCCTTATAAATTTAATTTTCATGGCGGCACCATTCAGGTAGATTACACACCAGCAGAGGCTACAGGCGATATGTTTGGAGGAAATTCGAACTGGAGAGGCCCCATTTGGTTTCCTATGAATTATTTGATTTTGGACTCATTAGAAAAATTTGCCAGTTATTACGGAAACGATTATGAAGTGGAATTCCCTACTAATTCAGGCAAAATGATGAATATAAAACTGGCAGCCGAAGGAGTTTCCAGACGATTATTGTCACTTTTTGTACCCGATTCGAACAAAAAAATTCCCATGTATGGCGAATACGAAAAGTTTCAAAAAGACCCTGAATTTCATAAAAACCATTTGTTTTTTGAATATTTTGATGGCGATACTGGCAAAGGTTTAGGAGCCAATCATCAAACGGGTTGGACAGGATTAATTTCGGAAATTATTAGACAGTTGTATGTGAAATAGCGACTTGCTTTTTTGAATATAAAAACAGCTTTTCAGGATAACTTTTGATCCCGAAAAGCTGTTTTTTTTATAACTTCATGGCTTCGGCTACTAATCTTCCTGTTTTTAAAGCCGCATTTATGGAACCGTTTAACAAATGATCGCCACAAATAAATAAGGTTTCAGTTATTTTTATTTCGGAAAGGGGAATTTCATCTCGAACACTATCTTGATTGGGTAAACCATACGCAATACGGTAGGTTTTAAGCATTTTCCAATGAGAAACTTGCGTGCCATACCATTGTGAAAGTTCCGCTTTCATGTTTTCGGCTAATGTGGTATCGTCTTGGGTTGGTATGCCGTTATAGGAAACGGAAATTAATACTTTCCCCTTTGGCGCATAGGCTTTTGAAACATTGGAAATAACAGTTAAATTCGAGACCCATTTTTTATTTTTTGAAGCATTTAAAACCACCACTGCTTTTTTGGTTGGTGCAACAGGAGCCTCAAAATAAACATTCGTTACTTGCTGTGTGTCACTTTTTTGGTTGGGATAAAAAGCTTTACTAAATTCACACGCATTGGTTGCCAATACAATTTGCGTTGCTTCTAGCACGGTTCCATCTTCGAGAAAAACGCTATTTGCTTGAATATTGATTACTTTTTTATGGTATTGAATGGCCTCTTTGGGTAACTTATGAAGCAATTGTTTCGGAATTTCTTCCATGCCCAATTCAGGTACAGCAACATCACCATCAGAGAACATTTTCATAACAAAATCAAACATTTTGCCCGAGGTAGTCAGCTTGTTTTCTAAATAAATTCCAGCCAAAAAAGGCGCATAAAACCTTTCAATCATTTTGGAACTGAAACCGTAGCTCGCTAATTTTTGCAAGGTAGTTTGTTCCGGTTGTTCAAATAGTTCTTTGATAGTTGCATTTTGCAATTTGTTTTTTAACCAAAGGGTTAGCAATTTATCTTTTAGGGAACCAACGGGAGCAAAAAGAGTTGCCAACAAAGCGGCTGGACGTCTAAAAGGATCGGCTATTTCAAATGTGCCTCCATCGAACAAAACGGTTGCGCCGGGAAGCATTTTCTGGAGATTTAAATCAGAGTAGTTGAGTAAGGCTTTTGTTTCTGGATATGCGGTTAATAACACCTGAAATCCTCTGTCTAAAAGAAACCCTTGATAGGAATCTGTTTTTATACGTCCGCCAGCGCGCTCCGTTGCCTCCAAAAGAAGTACTGTGCGTCCCTGTTTGTGTAAATGTACTGCCGCCGAAAGTCCTGCTATTCCTGCTCCTATAATAATTACATCGTGTTTCATTGTTTTACAGCTATTTTTACAAAAATAAGCGAAAATGAGTTTTAAATAAAAAAGTGACTTCAATTTATACCAATACTTTTTAAAACAAATAAAAGACCTTACATCGCTGTAAAGTCTTTTGATAAAAGGCTACTTCTTGACAAAAATTGTTGAGAAGTAAACCCTAAATTATACCGATACTATTTATAAGCAGTATTGATATTAGTGTTTCAAGTCTGCAAATTTAGCATCTGCAGCAAAAGCAGGATTTGTTTTCTCTACCACTATTTCTTTTGCTACAGCAAATGCAGCCGTTTGTTTGATGTTCAATGAGGATGTTCCAATGGATACTTTGTAAGCACCCGCTTCGGCAATCCAGGCATTTCTGGCGGTAACAAACGAAGCTAAATCTTTAGGATTCAAAGTCAACGTAATGGTTTGACTTTCGCCTGGTTGCAATAGATTTGTTTTGGCAAATGCTTTCAACTCGGCACTTGGTTTGTCTGTATTTTTGGACGGAGCCGAAAGGTATAATTCTACCACTTCTTTTCCGGGCGTTTTTCCAGTGTTTTTTACCGTTACAGTAGCCGTCATTTTATTAGCAAAAGTGGTTGCGCTTAATTTCAAATTAGCTACATCAAAACTTGTATAGGATAATCCATAGCCAAATTCGTAAGATGGTTTAACGTTAAAGGTGTTGTAGTAACGATAGCCCACATAAACGCCTTCCTCGTAGGTTACACTTGTAGGGTTTTCGGCAGGTGTTCCAATCCAGTTTTTGAATGATGGGGTATCCGCATAATTTACTGGAAAAGTCATGGTTAATTTTCCTGATGGTGTTATTTTTCCAGAGAAAACATCGGCTACAGAGTTGCCGCCTTCTTGACCTGGTTGCCATGGTAACAGGATGGCATCTACACTATCTTTCCAACTAGCAGTTTCAATGACACCACCAATATTTAGGACAACTACCACTTTTTTGCCTTGAGCGTGAAAAGCAACCGAAACCTTGTTGATCAATGCTAATTCATCTGGAGCCAAATTGAAATCGGCATCTACTTTACGGTCATCGCCTTCACCTGCATTTCTACCAATGGTAATCAAAGCAACTTCGGATGAATTGGCTTTGCTTTCGATCATTTCTTTGCTCAATTCCAGTTCTTCAATACGTTTTGGAGAAGCCATTAATCCGCCATTTTTTTCACGACGTTCTAGTTCTTTGGCTTTTTGATCTGCTGCGTATGGTTTGTAAGCTCCTTCTAAATCTTTGTCTATTGTAAAACCGGAATTGGTTAATCCGTCAATTAAGGAAACGGTGTACGCTTCATTTACATCACCACTTCCTGTTCCTCCAGAAATAAAATCATACGAAGTCACTCCAAAAACAGCTAATGGAGCAGTTTTGGAAGAAAATGGCAAGGTGTTTTTGTCATTTTTCAATAAAATAGTTCCTTCGGCAGCTGCTTGTCTGGTTACTTCGGCATTGGCTTTTAAATTTGGTTTTTCGGAGTATTTGTAATTGTTCATCGATGGAGAACGCATTACCAATTCTAGGATGCGAGTCAAATCTTTGTTGATGACAGCAGGAGTTAATTTGCCGCTTTTCATATTGTCTAAAATCGCTTGTTTTTGGTTGGGCATTCCCGGCATCAATAAATCGTTTCCAGCGCTTAATTGTGCCGTAACATTACTTACAGCATTTGGAGCAAAAGGAGAATTTACACCTCCAAAACCATCATAACCACCAAACCAATCCGTCATTACCAATCCTTTGAATCCCCATTCGTTTCTTAAAACGGTGGTTAATAAATCTTTTCTTTGAGAAGTATAGGTGCCATTTATTAAATTATATGACGACATAATGGTCCAAGGTTGTGCCTCTTTTACCGAGATTTCAAAACCTCTTAAATAGATTTCGCGCAAAGCTCTCTCGCTAATGTGTGCATTAACGCCCATACGATTGCGCTCTTGATTGTTAGCCGCAAAGTGTTTTATTGAAGTTCCAACACCATTGGACTGAATCCCGTTTACAATTGCTGCCGAAATTTTTCCAGTAACTAATGGATCTTCAGAGTAGTATTCGAAATTTCTACCACACAATGGGTTCCTGTGAATGTTCATGCCTGGACCTAACAAAACGTCCACTCCATATTCCTTCACTTCGTTTCCTATCGCTTTCCCTACATTATTGATTAGTTCCGTATTCCAAGTCGAGGCTAATGAAGTTCCCACAGGAAATGCCGTTGCATAATAATTGTTGGGGTCGTTGTTTCGTTTAGGATTAATTCTCAAGCCTGCAGGCCCATCAGAAACGACAACAGTTTGAATTCCCAATCGTTTTAATTCATACGTTCCACCAGCTGCACCAGTTACTTTTCCTTGAAAACCTTCTGTTGTAAACTTAAAAGTTTTTACATCAAATCCGGGCATTCCAATTCCTATAAGTAGGGTTGCTTTTTCGTCATCGGTCATTTTACGTATCAAATCCTGAATTCTATCCGCCATGGGGAGGCGAGTATCTTCGTAAATATCTAATTTTCCGTTTTGGTTTAAATCCGAAAAAGAAAATCCATTACTAGTCAAAACGGGCTTTCCATTGGCATCTTTAGTTTCAGAATGCTTGTTCCATGAAATCCCAGAAACAACTGCTATTGAAAGCAACGAGGCTTTGGCCACTTTCAAAAAAGAATAATTTTTCATAAGGTTATTTTAGTTAATAGTATTTATTGCTTCATTATGAAGCAATATTAATTATTTTTTTTGATATTTGCATAAAAAGAGATTAAAATTTTCATTATTCGTTTTTAAAAAAAGAAATTACTTATAATATATTACTTTTATAGCCAATTTATACCCATGGAGTTTAAAAAAATAATTGAAGAAAAATCAAAGCAAGCCTGGGAAATTTACCTCCCTAATTTATCTATTGACTGCGTTGTGTTTGGATTTCACGACGCTCTTGTAAAAGTTTTGGTGGTAAAAATGAAGGAAAATAATCTCTGGGCACTTCCTGGTGGCTACATTTTAAAAACCGAAAATATCAAAGAAGCAGCAAGCCGAATTTTGCATCAACGAACAGGAGTTACCAACATTTACTTGCAACAATTTCGGGTTTTTAGTGATTTGAATCGTTCCGAAGGTTTTTTTGAAGCATTCGAAAACACCATTTGGAACAAACAGCGCTTCCTCTCGGTGGGATTTTATGCTTTAGTCGATTTTTCTACCGTAAAGTTAGTGGTTGATAATTTTTCGGACGCTTGCGAATGGAAAGCTATCGACGAATTGCCCGAACTCATGATGGATCACCAATACATTTTTGACAAAGCATTGGGCACTCTCCGCAAAGAATTGAACTACAAACCCATAGGTTTTAACTTATTACCAGAGAAATTCACCATGCCCGAACTTCAAAAATTGTATGAAATTATTCTGGGCAAAAAACTAAATCGCGGGAATTTTTTCAGAAAAATGTTGCGATACGATATTTTGATAAAACTAGACGAAAGTAGAAAAGGCGGTGCTCACAAAGCCCCCGATTTGTACAAATTTGATGTAGAAAAATACCAATTGGCACTTAAAGATGGCCTGAATGAAGGCTGGTAAATGTACCGAAATGAATTTCTTAATAACGCTTTTGGTAAAAAATACTGTTACAAAAACATTTTTTTGGCTATGCCCACAAAATAAAAAAAGACCTTACATGGCCGTAAAGTCTTTGATTGTATATTAGTTGAACTGAATTCTAACTTATATTTTTATATAAATCTTCTTTTTATTAAGATAAAAACCAACCAGCCAACAAAATAGCATAATGGAAAGGGCAAATCCCAAAGAACCCAAATAACCACCCAACCAAGAGATAAAAAGAGTGTCAGCAATCCAATTATAAGCTGCATTTCCTTTTATCGTAAATTGATATAGCACGGTAACAAGCAACTCCGAAAGCAGGTAAATAAACAATGGATTTTTGCCAAATATTTCGAAAAAGGAAGCCCATTTCGTCTTTTTTAAAATATCCAAAACATAGACTAACACGGACAACACAACAAGATCAAGGCCTATGGTTAGCAAAACGAAAGAACTTGTCCAGAGTTTTTTGTTTATTGGAAAAAACAAATCCCAACCCAAGGCAAGAACAATTAGCAGGCCTCCTAGAAGACTCATTCTGGCGATAGTTTTATAATTTTGACCACTTTTTTGAAGGAAAGAACCCGCTAGATATCCTCCAATTATGTTGACAATTGCGGGCAAAGTGCTCAACAAACCTTCGGGGTCAAAAGCTATTCCGTTGCCGTGATACATGTGATTTTCGCCAATTAACCACGCATCTAATTTTAAAACAGCATTACCCGCCAGTGTCAAATCGCCAAAGGCAACAAGCACTACTTGATAAATAAGAAGCGCCAAAACACTAAAGAGAATCGCCCCTTTGGTACTGCAAAAACGCAAAACAACCGAAGCAAAACAATAGCACAACGCAATTCGTTGCAAGACACCAAATATTCGAGTGTCACTTAAGGGTTTTAGACCTCCACTATCAAAAAACGGAAACCAATACATTAAAAAACCCAATAAGAATAGGATTGCAGTGCGTTTTATAACTTTTGAAAAAAAGATTTTATTAGACAAGGTTTCATATAAAGGCATGCTAAAACTCATGGAATTACCCACAATAAAAAGGAATGTTGGAAAAACCAAATCCGTAGGTGTAAAACCGTGCCATTTGGCGTGCAATAAGGGTGCAAAAGTAGTGGCTTCTTTACCAGGAGAGTTTACAATTATCATAAGTGCAATATCTAAACCTCTGAAAACATCTAATGATAAATACCGTTTTTTAAGTTGATTCACTGTGTGCTTATTTATAAAAAGGAATTCCTTTTCAATTATACAAATTACTATTTTTTTCGTTTGGGTTTGTATTGTCTAGACTACCACTTTTTTTATCTTTCCTGACAACCTGCTTTTTTCGGCTGTAAAGCCAATGATATGACTTTCAACAGAGACATCAATTGAGGAAGAAAGCAACCCTGAATTTTGTTCCGATACAGCTTTGACCCAATCCGCAACTAAATTCCAATCGCCGCCACCATGAGCATCACTGGTAAGTTTCCAGTCCGTCTTTTCTCCAGTTAAAAAATTGGTATACGTAAATTGAGACATATCCCCCACAATATCGCCATGGCTCCCCATTACACGGGTACGCCGACCTTCGTAGGATGTAAAAGCCTCCATACTAAATGCTGCTGTAACTCCATTAGCAAACTGAAGATTGGTCGTATAATGATCTGGTTGGTCATTATCCATATCATACACGCAACGCCCATAATTAGTCGTTTTCAATCGGTCTAGAATCACCTCGCCGTGTGTATTTACATCGTCTGGAAGGTCAAAAACATACGTTCGTTGCCGATCGCGATAGTAAATTTTCAAAGCGCTGTAGGGACAGTCTTTTTCAATAGCACAGCCGTCTATACAACGAGCTGTGGCACCAGCGGGTTTGTTTTCTTTTTTGAACCATTTCAAATTACCAAAAGCGGCTGTTTTTTCGCAAGAACTTCCCACTAGCCAACGCAAAATATCCAAATCATGGCAGGATTTAGCAAGAATTATGGGAGTGGTCTCTTTGCTATTGTGCCAATTTCCACGAACATAACTGTGAGACATGTGTATGTGTTGAATGGGTTCTAAATGTTGAATACTAATAAGCGAACCAATACTACCATTTTGAATAAATTCTCGCAACTTGATGAAATAGGGAGAATACCGCAACACATGACAAACGGCTACAATGCGGTTTGTTTTTTTGGCCAAAGCTAATATTTCTCGGCATTCTTTTTCGGTGGGTGCAATTGGTTTTTCTAGCAAAATGTCATAGCCCATGGCCAACGCTTTCATACATGGATCAAAATGTAAATTGTCAGGTGTTGAGATGATGATGGCATCAGCGAATTTGGCTCTCTCAAAAACATTTTCCCAAGTAACAAAACTGTTCTCCACAGGAATATTGTGTCGTTGACAATACCGCTTGTTTCTAATTTCGTTAGGATCAGCTACGCCAATAATTTTTAAATGATCTGGGAATTTAAATGCGTATTCCCCATACACATTGCCCCGATTACCAGCGCCCAAAGTAATTGCTGTAACAGGTTTGTCAGGAGCTGGATGTTGCACCAGACTGGGAATATGCACCCGACTATTTGTTTCAGCAAATCCTTGTAAAGGCAAAGTCAACAATCCTCCAGTGGCAAGTCCTAAAGTTTTGATTAACTGTCTTCTAGAAAGTTCGTTTCCCATATTAAATGCTTTTTGATTAAAAAATTGACCCTTTTATAGTTTTTTAATTCCCTATCGATGCGCAATTTTCTGTTTGGTTTTGTTCCTTTTACCTACAATTCATGCGTTCTGAATTAGAATCTACAAGAATCCTGCGGTATAGCAACTACTATTTATATTCAAATATAAACAATTTTGGTATTGATTGCTTTTTTAAGGACTTACTATCTACCTGATTCCCTTTGAAATAACCGTACTCCTTAATTTATGCTACGGCTTTTTCAAGGAGCTGGAATTCTTTAAAAAAACAAAAAATAATGAAAAAAAGCATTACAATACTACATATGCTCGCTGTTCTATCTTTATAAAAAATACTTTGTACTAGTTTCCCACCTAAACGAATTTATTGATTGTTTACTCTCTTTGTTGAATGTAATGCTACAATTTAGAGGGCATAATCCTTTTTGATTGGTCTTGTTTGCGCGGATTACAAATAGAATTGTGATTTTTTTTTGGTGCATTTCCCAATTGTTTTTGAGTTTGACAATTGGCACAACAATTCGGAATTTTAAAATAGGTACCTCGAGATTTTAGATAGGAATCTTTTTTTATCAAAAACCCTTTCAAAGTTGTCAAATGACAAGATTTTCCTTTTTAATAAAACTTTACGAAGTACTGATTTCGCTACCGCTATAAAACAAAAAAGACCTTACATTGCTGTAAAGTCTTTTTAAAAAGCTCCCTCTCTTGGGCTCGAACCAAGGACCCTCTGATTAACAGTCAGATGCTCTAACCAACTGAGCTAAGAAGGAAACTGTATGTGTGTACTGCGTGTAAGAACGTTTTTAGGTTGCCTTGACTCACTTTGTTTGTTCGTTTAAGCGGTTGCAAATATAGTGCTAAATTTGTGTTCTGCAAATAAAAATTAAACTTTTTTCTGTTTTTTTTATCTGCCTACAATGGCTTTGTAAATATCGTTTCCATTGGCAAATAACAACAGGGTTATAAGTAATACGAAACCAACCATTTGAGCATTTTCAAGGAATTTATCACTTGGTTTTTTGCCACTAATGATTTCATACAATAAAAACATAACATGTCCGCCATCAAGGGCAGGAATAGGCAATAAGTTCATTACACCAAGCATGATTGATAATAATGCGGTGATGTTCCAGAACACTTCCCAGCTCCAAGTATTTGGAAAAATATTAAAAATAGCCGCAAAACCACCTACTTGTTTGTACGCTTTGGTTTCCGGATTGAAAATCATTTTTAGTTGTTTACCATACCCTAATAGCTGATTTTTGCCTTTTTCAATACCAAAAGGAATCGATTCTAGAAAACCAAATTCCTGTTTGCTCACTTTATAATACCCTAATTTTTCAAGCGATTCTATTTCTAAACCACCCATTTGAACGCCTAATTTTCCAGCAGCATTTACCTGAACAGGAATGGGCATTTCCTTATGATTACGGAGTACAACAGCAATAATGGTTTTGTTTTTGTTGTTTAGTAAAACCGTTTTGGCTTCATCAAAATATTTTGTCTTTTGTCCGTTTAACGAAAGAATGATGTCTTTTGGTACCAATGTTTTATTTGGCGATTCGGCAGCTACTGCACCAATTACAAACGGCATTCGAATGGTGACCAACGGCCCTTTTTCTTGTTTAGACAGTTGATCTACAAAATCAATAGGCATTTTGATGGTTTGTTCCGCACCATTTCTATCGATGAGAACTTGTTTTCCCATGATGATTTTCATGTTCACATCGTTATCAAACTTGACCACTTTTTCTCCGTCAACTGCTATAATTTTATCCCCAGTTTTGAAACCAGCATTCGTCATAGCTTTGCTTTCAATTAATAAACCATCGGTCAAATCGGCATTGGCCACATACGTATCGCCATAAACAAACGCCATCCCGATGTAGATAATAAAAGCCAAAATAAAATTCACGGTAACCCCGCCCAACATAATAATCAAACGTTGCCAAGCTGGTTTAGAACGAAATTCCCAAGGTTGTGGCGGCAAGGCCATTTGTTCCTTGTCCATGCTTTCGTCAATCATTCCAGAAATTTTTACGTAACCGCCAAGTGGCAACCAACCAATTCCGTATTCGGTTTCGCCAATTTTCTTTTTTATGAGGGAATATTTGACATCAAAAAACAAATAAAATTTTTCGACTCTAGTTTTAAATAATTTTGCGGGAATGAAATGCCCCAATTCGTGCAGAATAATAAGTAAGGATAAGCTCAATAAAAATTGAGAAAGCTTGATAACTATTTCCATTGTTTGATTTTAGTTCTTTTATAACGCACAAAAATAGTATTTTCTATATTAGTATTCGAGATAATATCCTTTGACGAGGTTTAAATGTTTGTTAAATACTTCCCTTTCAAAGGGTATTCCCCCATTTGTCTTGTAATTTTACATTTAAACAATACATACAATTTTAAATTTCATCAAATGGCTACACACTTATTTTCGCCCCTTGCTATAAAAAGCGTTACTCTAAAAAACAGAATCGCTATTTCGCCCATGTGCCAATATTCCGCAACTGATGGTTTTGCAACTGATTGGCATTTGGTACATCTGGGCAGTCGCGCTAGTGGTGGCGCAGGATTGCTCATACAGGAAGCGACTTCGGTATCGCCCGAAGGTAGAATCTCGCCCGAGGATTTAGGCCTTTGGAAAGACGAACATATTCAAAAACTGCTCGCTATCAATGAGTTTATTGTGAGCCAAAATGCAGTTCCCGGCATTCAATTGGCGCATGCGGGTCGCAAAGCAAGTGTTTCGGCTCCTTGGAACGGCAATAAAAAACTAGATGTCGCTCAAGGCGGATGGGAAACCGTTGCCCCGAGTGCCGTTGGGTACCATGATACCGAGATTGCGCCTCTTGCTTTGGATAAAATGGGGATTCAAAAAGTAATTTCTGATTTTAAATCAGCAACCAAAAGAGCCGTTCAAGCTGGTTATCAAGTCCTAGAAATTCATGCCGCTCATGGGTATTTGTTGCACCAATTTCTCTCGCCTTTGTCTAATTTTAGAACCGATGAATATGGGGGCAGTTTCGAAAACCGAATTCGGTTAACGTTAGAAATAGTTGCTGCCGTACAATCCGAATGGCCAGAAAATTTACCTTTGTTCGTGCGAATTTCAGCTACTGATTGGGCAGAAGGCGGCTGGAACGGATCAGAATCGGTGGTGCTTTCTAGAATTTTAAAAGAAAAAGGCGTTGATCTAATAGATGTTTCGTCAGGCGGATTGGTTTCGCACCAACAAATTCCGTTAGCACCCAACTATCAAGTCCCTTTTGCAACGCAAATCAAGAAAGAAACTGGAATTTTGACCGGAGCAGTAGGTTTGATTACCGATGCGCATCAAGCGGAATCGATCGTTGCCACCGGAAAAGCCGATTTGGTTTTGTTTGCCCGTGAATCGTTACGAAACCCAAATATCGGATTGACTTTTGCCGAAGCTTTACAAACCGATGTGCCGTGGCCAAAACAATACCAAAGAGCAAAAAACAACTAATACCGCTAATTTTTTATACATTCGTGTCGCTAAAAATGCTTAAAAAATGCAAAAAATAAAAACCGCTTTACTCTCCTATGGCATGTCAGGAAAAGTTTTCCATGCCCCTTTTTTGACCGTTCACCCCGGATTTGAACTATTAGGTTCTTGGGAACGCAGCAAAAAAGCAATACAAGTTGATTATCCTACTGTAAAAAGCTACGCCACACTAACTGATTTACTTGGTGATGACGTTGATTTAGTAGTTGTGAATACGCCCGTAGAAACGCATTATGAGTATGCCAAACAAGTCCTTCTTGCTGGCAAACACGCCATTGTAGAAAAAGCATTTACCACAACAGTCACACAAGCACAGGAATTAGCAGCTTTGGCCAAAGAAAAAGGCTTGAAACTGGCCGTTTTTCAAAACCGAAGATGGGATAGCGATTTCAAAACCGTACAAAAAGTCATTTCGGAGGGGCTTTTAGGAGAATTAGTCGAAGCCGAATTTCATTTTGACCGCTACAATCCGCTCTTGAGTCCCAAACAACACAAAGAAACTGCAAGTGATGGCGCAGGTATCTTGAAAGATCTTGGCCCGCATTTAATTGATCAAGCCTTGTGTCTTTTTGGTTTGCCCAAAGCTGTTTTTGGTGATGTCCGCATCACAAGAGCCCATTCATTAGTCGATGATTGGATTGACGCTACCCTTTTTTATCCTGATTTTCGTGTGCGTTTAAAAGCTAGTTTTTTTGTCCGAGAAGCCAATCCTGCATATACTATTCATGGCAAAAAGGGCTCTTTCTTGAAACCCCGAGGCGATGTACAAGAGGACGAATTGAAACTGGGCAACAAACCCAATCAAACCACTTGGGGAACAGAATCTGATGAAAATCGAGGACTTTTGCACACCGAAATGGATGGGAAAGTTATAAAAGAAAAAATAAAAACACTGCAAGGCAATTATTATGCTTTTTTTGAAGGCGTTTACCAAGCCATTGTACACGATGCCCAAGAACCTGTAATGGCTCAAGATGGCGTTCAAGTCATGCAAGTTATTGAAGCAATAATTCAAAGTTCCCAAGAAGGAAAAGTAATGCATTGTTTGTAAATACAAACAGCTATTTTTGGTTAAAAAAAACGCTATTTCTCGATACGCTTCGTCAACGAAAGTGAAGTGTATTGAGATTTTTTTATACCAAATACTCCTTAAATCGCTTCAAATAATTTCCCTGGCAACGGGCGAATGACACCTTTGAGTTCCATATTCAACAGCAAACCTGAAATCCTATAAATAGGAAAATCACACTCCAAAGCTATAACATCCAGCAGCTCCTTGCCTGACTTCATGAGGTAATCATATACTTTTTGCTCGTCGCTATCCAAGGTGACAAACAATTGTTTTTGCACCGCTTTCGACTCGGGTTTTATGTCCCAATTGAGCATGTAAACTAGATCAGCAGCGCTGGTGAGTACATTTGCTTTTTGGGTTTTTATAAGATTATTACATCCTTGACTGTACTTATCTGTCACGCGTCCTGGAACGGCAAAAACATCACGATTGTAATCGTTTGCCATATTGGCGGTAATCAAGGAGCCGCCTCTATCTGCTGATTCGATGACGATTGTCGCTTCAGACATGCCCGCAACAATGCGGTTTCTACGCACAAAATTCTCCTTGTCGGGATTCGAGTTGCTCCAAAATTCAGTCATAAAACCACCATTTTGTTCCACTTGTGCTACGTATTTTTTATGGGTTTTGGGATATATTTGGTTCAATCCATGCGCCACTACTCCTATGGTTTGCAACTTGTACTCTAATGCCAATTGATGCGCCACAATATCAACACCGTAAGCAAAACCGCTCACGATTATGGGATCTAGCGGGGCTAAATCTGCAATGAATTTGCGGCAAAATTCCATGCCATAGGACGTAATTTGTCTTGTGCCAACGATACTAATTATTTTTCGGTTTTTTAAATTAATGTTGCCCGAGGTAAATAACAAAACAGGCCCGTCAATACAATGCTTCAATCTATCGGGATAATTTTCCTCTTGAAAATAAGTCACCGAAATGGCATTATTTTGAATAAAAAGCAATTCTTGATTGGCTTTTTCAAAAACGGTTTTGTCCTTTAATTTCTTCATCAAAACAGTTCCTACGCCATCAATAGCAGCAAGTTGAGCCGTTTTGGCAGTAAAAATTGCTTGGGCTGAACCAAAATGAGTTAGTAATTTTTTGGCCATGATGTCCCCCACACCTTCTACTCTTTGCAAGGCCAACACATAAAATAAATCTTGTTCTACCATAACGCACTTTATCTGCTTTGTTGTTCTCAAATAATCACGCTAAAAATACGATTTTTAATCAGAAACAACTTCTTTTTTATTGCATTTTATTTTGAAATAAAAATAACTATTTGAAATTGAATGGTGTAAAAATCAAAACCGATTGTTAATAAAAATTGTGAATAAAATTTTGATAACTATTTTGGTTGTATAACTTTGTTACTATGAAAATCGAACTTTACATCGCCCAACTTTTATACCGTTATCAATGTGTAACCGTTCCTGGTTTTGGCGCTTTTTTGACCGAAATCCAATCGGCACAGTTGCGTAAAAACACCCATACTTTTTCTCCGCCCAAAAAGATGATTTCTTTCAATTCCTATCTCAAAAACAATGATGGATTGTTAGCCAATCATATTGCACAAGCCGAAAAAACATCCTACGAATATGCCGTTAGTGCGATTCAATTTGAAGTGTTTTCTTGGAAAAAAGCAGTACAAGAAAATGGCGTTTTGACCCTAAAAAACATAGGCGAAATTAGTATGAATTCCGATATGAATTTGGTTTTTACCCCCTGCGATACTACAAATTACCTGACGAGTTCCTTTGGTTTAGCCCCTTTTGTTTCGCCACTTGTAAAAAGAGCAGCTTTCGAAAAAGAACTCGAATTAATCGATTCTCAAGAAGATGTTATTGTACTAATTCCCGAAACTAAAAAAACAAATCCGTATTTAAAATACGCAGCTATTGTTGTTCTAGGACTCGGATTAACAGGAAGTGCTTGTTATTCTATTTATCAAAATCAAGTAGCAACGCAAACGCTGATTGTAGAAAAATCAGTTCAAAAACAAGTTCAAAACAAAATTCAAGAAGCGACCTTCTTTATCAAAAGCCCGATTCCTGCCGTTACCCTTTCGATAAAAGACACCAAAATGCCTTATCATATTATGGCAGGTGCTTTTAGAAGTGAAGCCAATGCCGAAAAAGAATTACAAAATTTAACGCAATTAGGCTACAAAGCCAAACGAATTGGTGTCAACAAAAGTGGTCTTTTCCCGGTACTTTACGGTAGTTACAACACACTTGCCGAAGCGCAAAAAGCACAAACCGAAATTCAAAAAAATCACAATCCCGATGCTTGGATATTGATTGAATCCTTATAATTACAAAACCTATTCCATTCGAATAGGTTTTTTTATGACTTAATTCTTTTTGGGAAAAACCAATTCATACTTTCAAAATTCATCTCCAATGAAATTGTAATTTCAATTGAAATTTTAATTATTTTTACAATCACATTTTTTCAAGATGAAACTTTCAAAAATTCAAATAGATTTAATTTCAAATTTTTTTTCAAAACAACCTGTTTTGAAAGCCTATATCTTTGGTTCCTTTAGCCAAGGAACTGGTACCGAAAATAGTGATATTGATTTATTAGTTGAGTTAGATTACACTCAACCCATTGGTTTAGAGTTTATCCAGATGCAAATTGACTTACAAAAATTACTTGCTAAAAAAGTAGATTTAGTTTCGGCAAGAGGGCTTTCAAAATACATAAAACCTATTTTGGACAAAGAAAAAAAACTAATTTATGCACGATAAATTAGGTAATAAAGTTCGTTTATTTCATATAATTGATGCCATTAATGAAATTGAAAACTACATTAAAGATTATAGTTTAGAAACTTTTGTGGCCAATTCAATGATGTTTAATGCCACTTTACGTCAATTGGAAATAATTGGAGAAGCCAGTAATCGTTTGTCGGAAGATTTACTGAATGAAAATCCTACCATTCCTTGGGCAAGAATTATTGGTCTTCGAAATCTTGTAATTCACGAATATTTTGGAGTTGATGATCTTACTATTTGGAATGTAATCAAGGTAAACCTCCCCGTTTTAAAAGAAAAAGTGACTCTTTTAGTCTCAACAATAAAATAATACCATTTTATTTAAAAGCAACTACCAATTTATCCTAATTAACAATTAGATAAAAAACACTAATCGACTTTAATTTTTCTGGATTCCTTGATGGATTTTGGAGAGCGACTGCCGTGAAAAGCTCTCAAAACTTCTATTCTATGCGGTGTAATTCTGTAAATGATAAGATAAGAACCAAAAATTATATTTCGGTATTTTTTAGTTTTTGTTTCCAGATGACGGCATTCTGGATGGAGTAAATAATGCGTTTCGACATTAGCAGTAATTAGTAACAACTCTTCAAAAAAGGATATAGCTGCTTTTTCTCCAAATGTAGCTTCTCCATATTCAAAAATATCTTGAATATCCTTGTAATAAAAAACAGATTTGACTACTTTTTTCTTTGTAATCTCCATTTATCGAATCTAATTTTAAACTCCTCTACTGATAAAAATTCTCCCTCTTCTGCCTCTTTTATCAACGACGCCAGTTTCTTTTGAGACATTGGTTTGCCCGGCATGGCGAGATTGTTTGCGTTTTCGTTTTTTGTTTTCATAATTGGCATCTATCTTACTTATTATCAAATGTATAAAAATAGTTTCAATAAAGTATTCTTTTAGAACTATTTTAGAATTTCTAAAACCAAATGTACTTTAGCCTTTTTTAAGCACGTATCCTGACCAAGTATTTACTAATTGCAATTGCTTTTAAAACTCCATTTTAGTTCAAACTTGCTTTGTACATTCTCGCTTCTTCCCAACTAAATTTTCCGTTGTTTTGCTCCATCAACACGTTCAGGGATTCCTCTTTGTAACCCAAGAAAGCGGTTGCCAGTTCCTGTATTTTATCCTCGGGCAAAACTTCCGAAATTGCAACGGCTTTAGTCTGTATCAATTTTACAAAATGACCATAAATCGTTTGTTTGGTCAATACACGCAGGGTTGCAATATCCTCGATAGATTTTTTCTCGACCCACAAATCATAGGTTTCTTGAACGGTAGATTTTTTGGGTTCTTTGGTAGCGGCTTTTTTTGAGGAATAGCGTGTGGCATCTTTATCGTCTTCAATCAAAGTGACATTAGTTGCTTTGAAGGATTCAAAAATGGCTTCGGTGATTTTTATTTTGTACTGTTTAATTTCCGCAGACGTTAATTTTTCTTTCGAAATCGTTTCGCCAGCAACCACGGTTTCGATTAATAATTTGGCTTTCATTAAGCGCAAAACGGCTTTGGTTTGCAGTTCTTCCAGAAGGATTAATTCGTCGTAGAATGTCTTTGCCATTTTTACGCGTTTCACCTCTTCTATTTTCCACAAAATTTCATACACCAATTGATTCATTGGTTTCAAAAAATAGTAAAAAGCGGCCTGAATACGTTCCGAAATATGGTTTAAATCAACGGTTTCAGGCGCAAAAAGCTTGTTTAATTGGGCTATGAATTTTTGGGATGGTTCTAGAAGTGCGGCCATGGTTTCGAACTGATTTTTGGCCCAGGAAGCTTGTTTCGATTTGAAGCTGTTTTCAGTAATATCACCATAACTAAAACGGTGGTTGCGCCATTCTTGAGCCAAATCAAACCAATCAAATGTGGTAATGAGGTAATTGTGAATGAAGTTTTTGGTTTCAAAGTGTAGGGCATTCGCCAAAAAGGAATCGGAGGCTTTGTTGAGCGCATATTCCATCACATCTTGATCATTCGAAATACCGTTCATACGCAACGGAGAAAGCAAAATTAGCCCGTCTAAAGCACGCAAACGAGACAGCGCCACATACGCTTGTCCAGGCAGAAAAACCTGCGAAACATCGAGCGCAGCTTTGTCAAAAGTCAATCCTTGGCTTTTATGTACCGTGATTGCCCAAGCCAGTTTGATAGGATAATGCACAAAAGAGCCCAAAACTTCTTCTTCGATTTCCTTGGTCATTTCATCCACTTTGTACCGTATGTTTTGCCATTCGTATTTTTCGACTTCGATGGTTTTGTTTTCTTCAGGGAAATGAACGAGGATTTCTTGGCTAGAAAGGGACTTGATAATTCCCATTTTGCCATTAAAATAATTTTTATCAAAGGACAAATCGTTTTTTACAAACATAACCTGTGCTCCTACTTTGAGTTGCAATTCGGCCTCAACGGGATAAATTTTATCTGGAAAATCGCCTGTAATTTCGGGTTTATACACTACTAATTTTCCGTCAAGATCCGCCAATGCTTGCGTATTCATAGCATCGGCTTTATTGTTGTGAGTGGTCAAGGTGATATAGCCTTTGTTGGCTTTTAAATCAAAATTGGGTTGTACGTATTTATTCAAAAACTGAATATCCGTAGCCGAAATTTGATTGTTGCGCAAATTATTCAAAACTGCGATAAAAGTATCATCCGTTTGACGAAAAATTTTGGACAGTTCAATATACAAAGGCGGGTTTTGCTGCACCACATGCGAATGAAAGAAAAATTTTCCTTTGTAATACGTTCGTAACGTTTTCCATTCTTCGTCTCTAATTACGGGTGGCAATTGCAATAAATCGCCTATAAATAACACTTGAACACCGCCAAAAGGAGTGTTTTTTTTGCGAACAGTTTGCATCATAAAATCCATAGCATCCAATAAATCAGCGCG
Source organism: Flavobacterium restrictum (assembly GCF_007097245.1). Taxonomy (GTDB): domain Bacteria; phylum Bacteroidota; class Bacteroidia; order Flavobacteriales; family Flavobacteriaceae; genus Flavobacterium; species Flavobacterium restrictum. The sequence continues at coordinate 20,973 of NZ_VJZT01000005.1, forward strand.
AAGCATACTGACTTCATCAATGATTAAAAGCTCCATGTTTTTGATAACCGCTTTTTTTAAACCGCTCATTTTAAAATGCCTGCGCAAAGTAGCTCGGGTTTCGAACTTGGTACTTTCTGAAAATTGTGGTGCGGAATTGTCAGGAATAAAACCGCCAAAAGGCAATTGAAACATGGAATGTATGGTTACGCCACCTGCGTTTAAAGCGGCAATTCCTGTGGGGGCGACCACAACGGTATTCTTGTGCGTGGTTTGAATGATTTCACGCAAAAGCGTGGTTTTGCCCGTTCCTGCTTTTCCTGTCAAAAATACAGATCGTTGGGTTTGATTGATGAATCGTAAGGTGTAAGCAGCGGCTTCGGAGATGGTTTGCATGGGCGTATATATAATACTGCTAAAATATTGAAAATTTGAATTGGTTTTGGATTTTAAAGCAACAATTATTAACTCAAAACCGAAGGGAAAATTGGAGTTTTGATGCTTATGTTGACTGCCAATACTGTTTAATAAATCAAAAAACTTTGGTTTACTGCCAAATTCCCGAGCCCCGATTATTTCACATAATTTTTATTTTAATCGGAGTTTAGTGAACTTGTTTGTGGTGGAAACCCTTGCTTCTAAAACCGAATTTTTCTAGGAGTAAGGTTGTAACGCAAAGCGGGAATTAGCTCCAAAAAAAAACCTTCGAACTTGGTGTAGCCGAAGGTTTTTTTGGAATTATTAGGAACAATTATTTTTTAGCTTCTTCCTTTGGGGCCGCTGCTTTGTACTTGTCATTCAATTCTTTGATGATGTCTTTGGTAATGTCAAATTTGTCTTCGGCATATAGTATTGATGCGGCATCGCCTGTTCCGTAGATGTAGGCATATCCTTTTTCTTTACCATACGTTTTGATGAATTTTTTTACGCCACTTACTAGTGAATCCATTTCTTTACCACTTTCTTGTTGCAATTCTTGTGCTAATTGTTGTTGTGCATAACTCAATTGTTGCTCTCTTTTTTGCAATTCGGCGCCTTTTTGTTGTGCCCAAGCTTGACCATTTGCTTGTGCTTGTGCTTGGAAACCTGCTGCTTCTTGTTTGAAACGATTTACTTCGGCTTGCAATTCTCTTCCTTTTTCCTCTGCTTTAGATTTGTATTTTGCTTCTAAATCTTTGGCTTCGGTATATTGTTTCATTAATTCAGAAGTATCTACGTAAGCTGTTTTTACTTCTTTAACTTCTGTTTTTTTATCGCAAGACACTATTGAAATTGCAAGTGCAAGGATAAGTAATGATTTTTTCATTTGGGTAAATTTATTTTTTAGTATGAGTGACAAAAATATAAAAAAATAGTTAGCATCGACAAAAAGTTTGAAAAATGCTGATTTTTTATACTATCAATTTTTGTTATTGCTTTTTATTTTTAAATAAATGATTCTAATTGAAATTGACTTCCGTAGCTTTTGCCTAATGATTTATTCCAAAAAAAAGACATAAACACCTGTTTACACGCAAAATCTTCTTTAAAACAAGCTTAAAATCAATTTTAGCTATTTTTTAGGATATAAATGTGTGAGGAATACTCCAAATTTCGTTTTGCTTTAAAATTAGATTGCAAACCAATGCAAAATGCTTTGATGTAATTCATTTTTCCAGTTTTGTATTTCTCGGAAAGCAAGCTTACATAAAACGAATCAAATTTCATAGGAAGCACTTTATCTAGTTTCATATTCTCTTTCTCAAAAAGTAATTGAATCGCTTTTTTGGAAAAATGCCAAAAGTGAATGGGCACATCGTAAGCGGCCCAAAATTTTCCGTAATGTTTTGCATCAAAAGATTTGAAATTAGGAACAGCTATTAGCAACGTTCCATCAGGTTTTAGCAAGCGTTTTAATTCTTTTATTTGTTCGTCTAGATCAGGAACGTGTTCTAAAACGTGCCACATCGAAATCACATCAAAAGAATGATTTTCTAATTCTAAAGTTTTTTCTACAAAAAAAACGCCTTTGTTTTTCGCAATGGATTTGGCTTTATCGCTTGGTTCTACTCCTACTGTTTGCCAACCGTCTTTTTGGGCGACCGCCAAAAAATCACCAGTTCCTGCACCTATATCTAAAATTCGTCCTTTATGAGGTTGTTGCGCATTAATCAGCTCCAATTTATTTTTTAGGGCAATTCCTTTCACAAAATGATAAGCTTTTTCGAATACAGATCTTTTCGAATCGGTATGCGAAATATAATCTACGCTTTCGTAATACTTACCTAAATTGGCCAAACTCGGTTGCGGATGCGTATGCAACATATCCAAAGTTTCATCATAATACAACTCAAAAATCTCTTGAGAAACCGAATAATCTTTTACAGTAAGAAAGTGTTTTTTGTTTGAAATAGTCATTTATTTATTTTACTCTTTTTTAAAATTACCAATAATACCAAGCCTTAACAAAATAGTTTCACGTGGAACAAAATGATTTTAGATTTCGGAGTTTAGATTTTAGATTCCTCACATAATCTTAAATCTGCATTCTTAAATATAAAATTACCTGCCCATATAAATCAAAAGCACCGAAACATCACTTGGGGAAACTCCACTTATCCTAGAAGCTTGCGAAATAGTTATGGGACGAATCTTGGTTAATTTTTGCTTGGCTTCTATTGACATCGATTTAATTTTATTGTAATCAAAGTTTTCTGGAATTTTGACATCTTCTAAACGAGTTAGTTTGTCGGCGTTATTTCTTTCCTTTTCGATGTAACCCGAATATTTAACTTGAATCTCGGCTTGTTCCATAATTTCTTGATCCAAATCATTAGCGTCAACATATTCTTTCACCTTTTCGAATTGTAGCATATCCTCCAAATTTATTTGAGGACGAGAAAAAACCTTAAACATTTTATCTCCTTGCGAAATTAAAGCAGTATCCTTTGCTTCTAAAACAGGATTTGCTTCCGCCATCGTGACGCTTGTTTCTTTGAAAAAAGCCACCATTTTTTCGGACTCTTTCAACTTATGCTCCATGCGTCGCAAGCGTGCTTCTGATGCCAAACCAATTTCAAAAGACATAGGCGTTAACCTAAAATCAGCATTGTCTTGACGCAACAACGTTCTATATTCCGCACGAGAAGTAAACATTCGATACGGCTCTTCGGTTCCTTTGGTAATTAAATCGTCGATCAAAACCCCAATATAAGCTTCATCTCTTTTTAAAATTAGCGGTGCTTTTTCGTGGACTTTTAAATGCGCGTTAATTCCCGCCATCAATCCTTGCGAAGCTGCTTCTTCATATCCTGTTGTTCCATTTATTTGACCTGCAAAATACAATCCTTCGACCAACTTGGTTTCTAAAGTATGCCTTAATTGTGTCGGCGGAAAATAATCATATTCGATGGCGTATCCTGGACGAAAGAATTTCACTTTTTCAAAACCAACTACAGAACGCAACGCTTTGAACTGAATATCCTCTGGTAATGATGTTGAAAAACCGTTTACGTAAACCTCACAGGTATTCCAACCTTCTGGTTCTACAAACAATTGATGTCTTTCTTTGTCAGCGAAACGATTAATTTTATCTTCGATAGAAGGGCAATATCTTGGGCCAAGACTTTTTATCCGACCATTGAACATAGGCGAACGATCAAAACCTTCTCTCAAAATAGCATGAACATCCAATGAAGTGTAGGTCATGTGACAAGACTTTTGAAAAGCCAATGGTTTTGTCAAATCCGAATAGGAGAATTTATCCGGTTTAGCATCTCCTTTTTCTTCATTCATTTTTGAATAATCCAGCGAACGACCATCAACTCGTGGCGGCGTTCCTGTTTTCATTCGTCCCGCTTGAAAACCAGCATTAACTAAATCTTCGGTAATTCCGTAGGCCGCACTCTCGCCTGCCCGACCACCACCAAATTGTTTTTCGCCAATATGAATCAAACCATTCAAGAAAGTACCATTGGTTAACACAACGGATTTTGATCTGATTTCAACTCCTAAAGAGGTTCTAATTCCTTTTATTTTTCCGTTTTCAATAATTAAACCTTTCACCATTTCTTGGTAAAAATCAAGATTTGGTGTTCCTTCGAGCATCATTCGCCATTCTTCGGCAAAACGCATTCGGTCACTTTGCACTCTTGGCGACCACATGGCAGGCCCTTTGGACTTGTTCAGCATCTTGAATTGAATTGCAGTTCGATCCGAGACAATCCCTGAATACCCACCAAGCGCATCAATCTCCCGAACAATTTGCCCTTTGGCAATACCACCCATGGCAGGATTACAAGACATTTGAGCAATGTTTTGCAAACTCATTGTAACCAATAAAGTTTTAGAGCCTAGGTTTGCAGCCGCAGCCGCAGCCTCGGAACCTGCATGACCCGCACCAACCACTATAACATCGTATTCTTCTTGAAACATTTGATTTCAGATTTTTGATTAAAGATTTTTGATTTCAGATTTACTGAATAAAAACCAGTATATTAAATTATTGTTCCACGTGAAACATTTGATTTCGGATTTTTAATTTCAAATTACGCAAACAAAAACCAACATATTAAACTATTGATCCACGTAAAATATTTAGGTTCAAATTTCTGACTACCGAATTCAAATTTTAAATCAAAAATCAAATGTTCCACGTGAAACGTTTGGTTTCAAAGTCATTGTTTTTGAAAATCGAAAATCGTTAATCAGCAATCGAAAATCCTTATTGTTCCACGTGGAACAGGGCGATTTTTTCATCTTCTTTGGAGCGCATAAGCAATTCGTCGACTTCGCCTTTGTCTTTATAGCCGCAGTAATGAAGGATTCCATGAACCAAAACCCGCTTTAATTCGGCTTCAAAAGAAACTTTAAAATCAGCAGCATTGTCAACAACCCGTTCAATAGAAACAAAAATATCACCATTCAATTCATTCCCCATAGAATAATCGAAACTAATAATATCCGTTAAGGTATCATGGTTTAGGTACTCTAAATTGATTTTGTGCAAATATTCATCGTCACAAAAGATATAATTAATCTCTCCTTCTTTCTTGTTTTCGGAAACAATTACTGCCGACAACCATGAAGCGATTACTTCTTCGTTATCTAAAACAAACGCTGATTCGTAATTAAAATTGATCATTTTTTATTGAAATATATTTGAACCTTTTTATTAAAATTCGACCGCAAAGGTAACGATTGTCTGTTTAATATTTCTATGCTATTCAAATATTCTAAAAGTGACTTTGGCAAGCTATCCGATTCATTGTTGAACTCTTTTTTGTTAGTTTCGGATTGGCGTTTTTCTTCCTCACCTTGTTGCTGAATAGCTGTTTTAAGTTTTAACAGTTCCTGATTCACATTCAGTATTTTTTGCAGCGTTTCGTTTTTAAATCCTTTGTTTAGCAATTGCTTTTCTATTTGTTTCATTTGCTCCAAAGCGTTCTGACCATTGCCACCCAAACCTTGTTTGTTTAACTCCATTTCAAGAGCTTCCCGAAGCTGTTTTTGTTCTTTGTAAATTTCCATTATTGCTTTGGCGTCACCTTCTCCATCTTTACCTTCCTTGCCGTTACTGCCAGATTTGCCTGAACCAGCACCTGACTTTCCGTCTTTGCCATCCTTTCCGCTTTGACCTTCCTGACTTGGTTTACCTTCTTTACCCGTTCCTGGCTTTTCGCCTTTATCCATTCCATCCTTCATTTTATCGCCCAACCCTTTTTGCTTGGCAATAATATCCGGTAATTGCATCCCGCTTCCTTGTCCTGGTTTTGGTTTTCCTTGTCCTGAACCTGACAAATCCATTTGCATACTGTTGAGTAATTCGCTCAAAAAGTCAGCTAACTTATTCGCACCAGACACAGCGTATTGTTGGTGAGACATTCCTTTTGGGATTTGAGCATTCGATAAAGTCTCAATCGCTTTGTCTACATTGTAGTTTACATTGCCTATTTCCTTGGTAACTTGATCTGCAATTTTTGGATTGCGCAAAGACATTGCAAACAAACTATCGTCAACATGCTTGAATTGTAGTTTCAAAGTTTGTTGCGATTTTATATTTTTATTAAACGCAGGCGAACCTGACTTTAAGCTTTTGAACTGACTCATAACCTCCTCTTGCGACACAGAAAAAGCCAATAAATTATCTAGAATTTGACGCAACATTTTCACATCTTCCTCCAGTTGTTCTCGTTCGCCAGATTCCATACTCTCTTTGATTTTACCACCCATTTCTTTCATCTTTGAAGAAGCACTTTTTTGTTTGGGTTTGGCTTTGGATTTATCGTTTTTTTGCAATTCTTCTTTTGCTTTATTCAAATCATCATCAATACTTTTTTGTTTTGCAGTATCATTTGGAATGTCTAATGGTGCTTTCAAATCCTTATTTTCCTTATCCAAATCCTGAAGTTCTTCTTGGATTTTATCGAAAGATTCATTAATTTCTTCTTGTTTGTTGGTGGAATTTTCTTTATCGTTATCGGATAATTGCTTTTGCTTTTCCGAAAGCTTGTCTAATTTATCAGCAAGTTGTTCTGCTTTTTTATCGACATAATACCGCTTGGTTAACTCGACCAATTGTTGAAGCGTTTTTACTTGGTTTTTACTATTTTGTTTGAATTTTTCTAATTTGTCTTGTAGCTCCTCACTTTTTATTTTATCATTCAAGTCCTTTAATTCATTCAAGAGCTTTTCATTTTTAGCTAACTCTTTCGTAGCCTCTTCCAACCGTTTTTCAAGCAGTTCTTTAGTGGCATCTTTGGCTTTTGTTTTGTCCATATTAGATTTCATCTTATTAGCGAAATCTTTCATTAGGTTGTCTTGCTGTTCTTGTTGCTTTATAAAATCAGAAACTTTTTGTTGGTCTTTGAACTCAAGATTGTCTTTTTCTTTACCAGTTTTAGTAAGCTGGTCAATGGCAGCAATTTGTTTGTCTTGCTTTTTTAAAGACTTTTGCATACCCGAAATATTGTCATTTTGCTGTTGCAAAAGTTGATCCTGCTTCTCCTCCACGGTAGCAACACGGTTCGAAAAAACGGATGATCTAGAATGCTTAAAACCATGAATAGCATCCGTATCAAAAACTTCAAAATAGTATTCATACGATACGCCCTCTTGAACTGGAAGATTACTAGGAAAGGCAAAAACAAATTGATCAAAAGCGGCATTCTTTATAGCAATAATTGCCCGTTTGGCGGTTTGGGGTTTGTCCTTTTCATAATACACCACTTGCAATTTTGACAATCCATAATCATCCGAAACTTGACCTAAAACATAGTTCTTTTCGACCTTCAAACTATCTGGAGCTTGGTTTACAGTGATACTAGGAAACTGATCTTTGATAACCGAGAGTTGGTAATTGAGTTTTTCGTAATTTTGAACGCTACTATTCGAGGTAAGAATTTGATAATCTGTATTTTGAGCTATATTTTTAGTTAAAACAAAGATATTATTGGCTTTCGAAAAAGGCAAAACAGTTCTTTCGTCTTTAAAATCCACTTTTTGGGTAGCTTCGGTGTTTATTTTCCAAGTGACCCGAGTTCCTTCGGGAATTATAGCGTTACCGGAACCTTTTATAGTTTCTTGTTTTTTGTTCAAATAAGCGGGGAAATGCAAGTGCATTTCGAAGTTTGCAATCGAAGGAACAGGAATCACTTTCAATTCATAATCTGCCGATAGTATGGCATTCGCTTCCAAATGAAAGGTAACATTTGAAACTGGTTTTACGATTTTGAATTGAAATTCACCCGCTTTAGTCGATTCCATATAATAACTTTCGTCGCCAATAAAGAGCATCACATTCTCGGGAACTACTTTTCCTTGGGATTTTATACGAAGAAAGAAATCCTTATTTTGTTCGGTTTGCAAAGTAGGATTCAAAACCACAAAAGTGAATGGAGCTGGTGGCAAAAAAGCCGAATTATAATGCACTACCCGATTCAAACTTTGCGAAATTATTTTGCTGTTTCCTGTTGCGTAGAAAACTGCGAAAAACAATATTGGGATACAAGCAAGCGGTATGTATTTTTGATTATTTTTAAAATTAATTGCGTTTCCAAAAGGAATTGGTTGCAAGGAATTGGCTTTTTGTTCAATAGAAGCCAATAGTAATTCGGATTTTTGATTAGAAAAATCTCCATCTGATAATTGCAAAAAGTTAGTCAACTTATCGCTTACCTCCGTAAAATGGTTTCCAATAATGGCCGAAGCTTGATTGTAATTAATTCCCTTTTGTAACTTGAATAATTTAAAACACGGAAACAGAATAAACCGCAACAACAAAAATCCTTCGACAGCTATGAAAGTCCAAAACAAAAACTGGCGTCCCAAAGGCTTTAACCAAAGAAAATATTCAACAAAAAGCGTAACTATAAAATACAATAAACCTAAACCAATAAAAAAAATGATTCCTCTAATTAATTTATTGGTATAAAACTTCTTGATGAAAGCTTCTAATTTTTGATAAATAAAACGGGATGTCTCCAAAATAAAATCGTGTTTATTAGAACCAATAAAAGTAACAATTTATATGAATTAGAAAACATTAAAAAAGGCTTTCGCAAAAAATGAATTAAAAATGTATAAAAATTTGTAATTTTACAACAAGCCTTTTCTTTAAAAGAAAATAAATGAATGCACTACTCCATTTGCTAAAGCAATACAATGAACAAAATGTTATTCCGTCACTTGAGGAAGAGCAAGCACTTTTATATGAATACGTATATAACACCAATAAACTAGAAGGCAATCAATTATCCCTTATTCAAACTACTGAACTTTTCAAAAGTGATACAATATCAGGAAACAATATTCGAAATTCGGATATTTTGGAACAAAAAGGCATGTACAAAGCTTTAAAGAGAATGTTGCTTGCAGTGAAAAACCAAGAAGAATTATCTACAAAGTTGATTCTAGAATTCAATTGGTTGGCTATAGGAAATTTATGGAATGATGATTATTACAACAATGCCAAAGAAAAAGGGCAAGAAAAAAATCGATTCAAAATAAGCCAAAATGTGATTTCCATAAAACAAAATGGTGTTGAAATAGAAAAAATAACACCATTGAGTTCACCCGATAATGTCGAAGAAAAAATGGAAACATTGCTCAAAACAATACAGGAAAGTAAAAAAAATGTGTTGGATAAAAGTGTGTTTTTGGCACAAGAAATTTGGATTCACCAACCTTTTGTAGATGGAAATAAACGAACAGGAAGGCTTTTGATAAATTTTTTGTTAATGAAAGAAGGTTTTCCACTCTTTAGTTTTACCAATGAAAAATCAAATTACAACAGTCTCTTGGTAGAACAATACTATGCGGGCACGCCAGATTTAGTAAAAAATTATATCCAAACAACTTTATCTGATAAAATGAATACAAGTCTACTGGCGTATTCAAAAATAAAAAAAGATTTCAAAGGCTTTCGATTACTACTTTAAAACTAGTTCCAAAACCATAAACTTTGCGACTTTGTACCTTTGTCCCGAAAAGAACTTCTTATCTTTGCACCAAAATCTATACAAATGTCAAAGCAAGTTCGCGTGCGTTTTGCACCAAGTCCAACGGGACCTTTACATATTGGCGGTGTTCGTACTGCCCTATTCAATTATTTATTTGCCAAAAAAAACAACGGTGTTTTCTTTTTACGCATTGAAGATACAGATCAAAATCGATTTGTTGCTGGTGCCGAGGAATACATTCTGGAAGCGCTAGAATGGTTGGGAATTGCTCCCGATGAAACCATAAATAAAAACGAAAAATTTGGCCCTTACCGTCAAAGCGAAAGAAAACATTTGTACAAACAATATGCCGATTTGTTGATTGCATCGGGTCATGCGTATTATGCATTTGACACCGCCGAGGCATTAGACGCACATCGAAAACAACATGAAGAACAAGGAAAAACCTTTATATACAACCATCATAATCGAGAAAAACTAGACACCTCATTGGTAATTTCTAATGAAGAAACAGCCAATAGACTTGCCAACAACGAGGATTATGTGATTCGTTTTAAAACGCCTGTGAATGAAACTTTGGTTTTACAGGACATCATTCGCGGGGAAGTAAAATTTGAAACTAATTTGCTGGATGATAAAGTATTGTTCAAAAGCGACGGTATGCCCACCTACCATTTGGCCAATATTGTTGACGACCATTTGATGCAAACTACCCATGTCATTCGTGGCGAAGAGTGGTTGCCATCCATGCCATTACACGTCCTACTGTACCGCGCTTTTGGTTGGGAATCTCCAGAATTTGCGCATTTGCCACTAATTTTAAAACCTGTTGGAAACGGAAAATTATCCAAAAGAGATGGCGATAAAATGGGATTTCCAGTATTCCCATTAGAATGGAAAACCGAAGAAGGTGTTTCGTCTGGTTACCGAGAAAAAGGATTTTTTCCAGAAACGGTAATTAACTTTTTGGCCTTATTGGGTTGGAATGACGGCACCGAAAAAGAACTGTTTTCGTTAGAAGAATTAACACAAGTCTTCGATTTGAAAAGAGTGCACAAATCGGGAGCCAAATTTGATCCAGAGAAAAACAAATGGTTCAATCACCAATATTTGATGCAACAAAGCGATACCACTTTGGCGAAAGCCTTTGCTCCTATTGTAGAATCCAAGGATTTAAACCGGTATTTTACATTGGTAGAACTTACCAAAATTGTTTCCTTAATCAAGGAAAGAGCTCATTTTGTATCTGAATTTTGGGAAATGAGTGATTTCTTCTTTATCGCACCCACCGTTTTTGACGAAAAAGCAAGCAAAAATTGGAAAGCCGAAACGCCTGCTTTAATGCAAGAATTGATTTCGGTGCTAGAGGAAATTAGTGATTTTACCGCTGCAAACATAGAAACTATCGTGAAGGATTGGATGACCAAAAACGAGATTGGAATGGGCAAAGTAATGCAACCCTTCCGATTGAGTTTAGTAGGTGCACTCAAAGGTCCTCACCTATTTGACATTGTGGAGGTCATAGGAAAAGAAGAAACGATTAAAAGAATTGAAAAAGGAATAACGACTTTGTAAAACCAAAAAAGCTTCCAGCCTTTATAAGACTGGAAGCTTTTCAAATTAATACCCTTCTTTTTTTAAAAATAAAGAATCAAATTCCCGTTTAGTATACTCGAATTCCCTTTGAAATTCATGCCTTGATTGCCGTTGTTTAGGTTTCCCAAAGTATTCAATAAACCGTATTGGTAGGAAATATTCAAGCGTATGTGTTTGACACCAAAGGTAACTCCTGCCGTAGGATAAAAATTAAATTTAGAAATATCCTCAATATCTTTGGCTAATAGTGTTGTTCCTGAAATTCTATTATTTTCGTTGCCATAAGCTGTTTTTAGTTTTCCATTCAACTGAAAAACTGGACCAAATTCAACACTTAAGTTTTCTTCGGCAATTTTGTAACTCCATTGCAACGAAATTTGAGCTGAAGGTAATGCGTACTTTACAGCTTCGTTTTGCAAGGCTAAATTTTTGGTAGCAACCGAAAAATTGTTTTCGCTAAACTGAACGTTGTACACCATATCCCAATCATTGTAAAAATTTCCTCTAACGGTTAAACCCGCATTCCAACCTTGACCAGATTGGGTTTCGAAATTTTTGGTGTCCAATGTAAATTGGTTAATACCAAAATAAAGTCCAATTCTATTCGAATCTCGGTAATGGTATTGGGCAAAAATAAAAGTAGAAAACAGTAAGAAAGTAACGGTGAAGAGTAATTTTTTCATATATAAATTAAAACGTGGGGCAAACCTAAAGATTTTTTGTAATCTAACGGTATTATTTTAATTTAATTATGAAAGTACTGCGTAATATCAAAAAAAGAGGCTTACCGACCTCTTTTTCTGTTGATAATCCATTTAATGAAAAACGGAATTATTGTTTGCAAAATGTCTACATACGAATTAGAAAGCGTTGCTTTATACGAACCAAAAAAACTTTTAATGATGTTTTGCGGTTCAAAACTTTCTTTGGTTTTTTGAATATTTAAGGTCAATTTTTGGAACTGAATCTCTTTTTGGAGTTTTAGAATTTCTAATTCTCGGTCCATTTCGGCATACGAGGCGTATTTTTTGGTTTCCATGCTTTAGTCGTTAAAAAAGATTTCTGAAAATTTTTCTAAAATTGGCCCTTCTACAATTTTGTCTTTAATCAAAAATAAACAGGCTGTGACTAGCAAATACATACCGCCAACGATTAAAAACCCCATTGCATTACTGTCAAGCCTGTCCCCTATTGCAAGTGCTGCCGCAATAGAACAAAACAATAAAACCATACTAAAACACAAAAGAATCAAGGTAAACTTCAAAATCATAGTAGTCGATTTCATAGCCACTTTAAAACCCCAAAGTTTGTAATACGCAACATTGCTATCGATGCAAGCTTGCAACTGTTCTTGAAAATCTTCGGTTTGTTCTTTTATTTCTTCAAAAGCCATAGCCGTAATTATTTTTGGAATTTCGCATTCTTGATTTTAAGTTCGGCTAATTTCTCTTCTAAAAATGAAATTACATCTTCGGTTTTATGACTTGCTTTGGAAACCATGTTTTCGAAATTTCCTTCCAAATCATCTTTGGCCAAATATACTTGCTCCACAAATTCATTTGATGCCGAGGCTAATTTTTCGTTCCAATCATTTTTAGTATCATCAAAACCGTCTTTCAATTTTTTTCGAGTGTTTACGCCTTTATCAGGAGCAAATAATATTCCAAGACCTGCGCCAATTGCAGCACCCGTCAAAAGTGCCAATAAAGTATTTCCTGTGCTATTTGACATAATTTTCAATTTTTAAAATTTCTAATTATAAAGATACGGGTTTTTTAACAATGGTGTGTTAACAAGTTATTAAAGTCGATAAAAAGACATCAAAACCGTAAATAAAAGGTTTTGTTTAATCCGTTTTGAATAAATGTAATTAGAGCTGTTTCTTTGAAAAAACTGCCTTAAAAACGATTTATGAAGGTGGTTTTTGATTGATAAAAATGATGGTTTTTAAAAAATCAATCGTTAAAACAAATAATCAAAAAAAGCGCTTCAAAAAGCGCTTTCTATTGTTTTTATTTATTCAAAACCTGTTCGATAAATTCCGATTCTCTTTCGGTAGTACTTTTTGAAGGATTGGATTGTAATTTCAAAATTTCATCTCTGAAGGAATGAACCAAATCCAAATTAGTTTCTAAATCTCGTAAATTTAAAAGTGCTCTTGAACGAACAAATGTCGATTCGCTTCGCAAGGACATCAAATACAATTTAGAAACGGCTTCCTTATCAAAATCAGCCGATTTTAAACTAGAATATTTCAAAATAAATTGAGCAAACAACAGGGACGTTTTGTTATTATTGATGTTTTTCTTGAAAGCGTTTTGCAACAAACTATAATTAGCAATTCCTGCCAAGGTCTCCCCTATTGCTTTTCGGATTGCAATACGTTCCTCTCTAGTGGCAACTTTAAAATATTTGTTGATGTCTTTTAGCGCATTATTAAGGCTATTTTCTTCTTTCTTTCCTTTTTCTTCCCAAGCATCTTTGAGTCCAACTGTTTTGTTAAACACTAATTTAGAGTTGGTTGTGTCTTTATCAACAGTAAAATAACCCAAACGTTGGAACTGAAAATGATCACCTGCTATTGCTGTAGCTAAACTTGGTTCCACAAATCCTTTTACGGTTTGTAACGAGTTTGAATTCATAAAATCCAAGAAATTTTTCTCCTTATGACTGTCTGGTGCTTCGTCTATAAATAATCTGTCGTATAAGCGAACCTCGGCTTCCACAGCATGTTTTATAGCAACCCAATGCAAGGTTCCTGCTACTTTTCTTTTAGAAGCTTCACTCCCACTGCCGCTCAAAGAATCAGTATCATAAGTGGCGTGAATTTCAATACTATTTCCATCTGAATCTTTGATAACTTTTTCTGCTTTAATGATATACGCATTTTTTAATCGCACTTCATTTCCAATAGACAAACGGAAAAATTTAGCTGGAGCTACTTCTAGAAAGTCTTCTCTTTCGATGTATAATTCACGGGAAAAAGGAACTTTTCTAAAACCCGCTGCTTCCTCTTCTTGATTATTTTCGGCATCCAAAAATTCTTCTTTCCCTTCTGGATAATTCGTAATTACGAGTTTTATAGGATCTAAAACTGCCATAACCCTTGGTGCCTTTTTGTTTAAATCTTCTCGCAAACAAAAATCCAAAAGCGACACATCAATCACGTTTTCTCTTTTGGCTACACCTATACTTTCACAAAATTTTCTAATTGATGCTGCCGTATATCCTCTTCGTCGCAAACCTGAAATGGTTGGCATTCTAGGATCGTCCCAGCCATTTACTCTGTTTTCTTGAACCAATTGCAATAGTTTTCGCTTGCTCATAACCGTGTAATTAAGGTTCAAACGGGCAAATTCGTATTGGTGTGGTCTTACTTTATCTACGTCATTAGACTGTGAACTAGATTCAGGGTATATTTGATCTAAAAACCAATCGTATAATTCCCGGTGCATCACAAATTCTAGGGTGCAAATAGAATGCGAAATGTGCTCGATATAATCGCTTTCGCCATGGGCATAATCATACATGGGGTAAATATTCCAATCGTTTCCAGTGCGGTGATGGTGGCGGTGCAAAATACGGTACATCAAAGGATCCCGCATCAACATATTGGTCGAAGCCATATCAATTTTGGCACGTAAAACGTGACTCCCTTCTGGGAAATCTCCATTTTTCATGCCTTCAAACAAAGTCAAATTTTCTTCAACAGAACGATTTCTAAAAGGTCCATCCACACCTGGTTGCGTGGGAGTTCCTTTTTGGATTGCCATTGCTTCAGACGATTGACTGTCTATATAGGCTTTTCCGTTTTTAATCATCGCAACCGCCCAATCGTATAATTGCTGAAAATAATCAGATGAATACAATTCCTCACTCCATTGAAAACCCAACCAAAGCAAGTCCTCTTTGATAGCATCTACATATTCCTGCTCCTCTTTGGCGGGATTGGTATCGTCAAAACGTAAATTAACTGGCGCATTGTACTTTAGACCCAAGCCAAAATTCAAACAAATGGATTTGGCATGGCCAATATGTAAATACCCATTAGGTTCTGGTGGAAAACGAAAGCGTAAATTCTCTTGAGGAAAACCGCTTGCTAAACTGTCTTCGATAATTTGTTCTATGAAATGAAGTGATTTCTCTTCTGCTGCCATTATTTATGAATTTGAACGGCAAAGATAAAAAATTAGATGAGAGATAATAGACTTGGGGATAATAGACTTTCAATTAAATTTATTGCTATTTTTGTATAAATATTGAAAGTTATGAGACAAGTTACAGTTACAATTCCGGATGAATACTATGATAATTTGATAGAATTTTTGAAGCCTATTCCTGATACTGTTGTTGATAACAGGGAAGAGGAATATAATAAAAAAATTCAAGAAATGGTTTTAGAACGTGTAAAAAATTCTAAACCAGAAGATTATGTCGATGCTAGAGAATCTGTACAAAGATTAAAACTCAAATATGGCTTTTAAAGTACAGCAACAAATTCGTGCAGAATTAGAACTTGACGAAATTATTTATTATTACGAAAATATTCAAATTGGTTTGGGAAATAGATTTTTAATTGACTATGAAAATCTAATTGATACATTAGAAACATATCCTTTTTTTGAGCAAAAATATAATATCATAAGAAAATTACCTTTCAAAAAATTTCCGTACACAATTCACTTTCAAATAGATGAATTTGAAAATATAGTTTATATTGAATCTATATCTTGTGATTATCAAAATCCTTCAAATACAAGACTAAAACTATAAAAATGGGCATTATAACACTTAAAAACATCCGTACGTTTTCCTATCACGGCTGTTTAATCGAAGAAAGCAAAATAGGATCTGACTATAGCATTGATCTTGAAGTAAAAACAAATTTAACGAAATCAGCAAAGTCAGACGATTTAAAAGACACTGTAGATTATGTTCATCTCAATGCAATTGTAGTCCAAGAAATGGCTATTAGAGCTAATTTGTTAGAACATGTTGCCAAAAGAATCGCAGATAGAGTGCTGCAGGAACTACCAACTGTAGCAAAAATAACCGTGGGCGTCTCTAAAATAAATCCTCCTATAGGTGGTGATGTTGAAGAAGTTACTATACAAATAGTCCAAAAAAGGAAATAAGTTTTAAAAAAAACAAACTTTAAGCTTCCAAATTTTAAAGTTTTTAGTTACTTTTGCCATCCGTTCAACTACGGCGTCGTGGCCGAGCGGCTAGGCTGGGCTCTGCAAAAGCTCCTACTCCGGTTCGAATCCGGACGATGCCTCTAAAACCTTCAAGGAAACTTGGAGGTTTTTTTGTGGGAAATTTTTATAAAAAATTAAGTAAAGTTAGGGTTCGAATCCGGACGATGCCTCCAAAAGAGATACAGCAATGTGTCTCTTTTTTTGTGATAAATTTTTAGAAAAAATTAAGTAAAGTTAGGGCTCGAATCCGGACGATGCCTCCAAAAGAGATACAGCAATGTGTCTCTTTTTTTTTGTGATAAAATTTTTAGAAAAAATTAGGTGATGTTATGGTTCGAATCTGGACGATGCTTCAAGAAGAGATACAGGGATGTGTCTCTTTTTTTTTGTGATAAATTTTTAGGAAAAATTAAGTAAAGTTAGGGCTCGAATCCGAACGATGCCTCTAAAAAAGATACAGCAATGTGTCTCTTTTTTTTGCTTTAATTATTTAGTTCTGTCAACATATTCTAAAGAACCTCCCAAACAATCATTCTCACCAGTTAAATAACCTTTATTAAAAAGTATATGAGCAAATGCCTTCATTTCGGAATCAGAAAGTCGAATTGAAAACTTTTTTTTATTTTTAATAATTTCAATTGCCTTGTCAAAATTGTATTTAGTTGGAATTTCATCTAAAAGTTTTGAATCATAGTCAAAAAAAGAGATGTTATTAAGAGCTTTTTTATTCTTAAACTCAAAATATCTATCTTTTTTACCTTTTGCAAAATCTAAAACTTTTTTTTCTCCTTTAGTATCATACTTTACATTTAATTCAATGTGTAATGCTCCTGAAACAAAATTTCCTTTGGTACAAACTTCCTTTATTTCTCCTGTATTTAGATCTTTAATTTTAATTACAGTAAAATAGCTAAATGTTGAGCTATTTTGTACCGCTTTTATAAAGTTTAAATACTTTACCTTCTCAACATTAATTGTTTTGTAATCCTTTCGATGATAACTTAACAATGGTAAGATCATAACTAATATTAAAATAGAAATAAATACTTTCATAAAATTACACATTTCATTAATATATAATTACTTATCAATCTTCTCCAATGCATTTTTTACCATTTCTTTTTCTTTAGGGAACCAACCTTGTGTGATTAAAACCACTCCAAAAATCATTAAAACAATACTGATTCCCTTCTTGATTTTAAGGATATTGGTAGGTGTCATTTTTGTTTTTAATTTCTTGGCTAATACAATTTTAATGCAATCCACTAGCAAATACGAAAGGATTACAGTAATAAAAAAAGTCATCATTCGAGAGGTTTTCATGTCTAATTTTGGCCCCATAGAAATAATAATGGCCAACCAAAAACCTAGAACTCCAATGTTTATAATGTTCAAAAAGAAACCTTTAACTAATAAACTACCGTAGTTTTTCTTTAGAATTTCATTATTTAAAACGTCATCAGGTAGGTTGTCTACTTTTTTTAATTTTATAAACGAAATGATTCCGTACGACAGCATTACTATACCTCCAAAAATAAAAAGAGCTGGCTTGTCCTTAAGGCTTTGTATCAAGCGATAACTCCCTAAATAAGCAATAGATATAAAAACAATATCGCCTAGTATGACACCTAGATCAAATACTAATGCTGCCCTAAATCCTTTGGTAATACTAGTTTCTATTAGTATAAAAAAGACGGGCCCAATCATAAAACTTAAAAAAATTCCCCAAGGAATTCCAGATAAAATATCGTTTACCATCAAAAATAGAAATTGTTTTTTTGTTAATCTTCCTTAATTGTTCCGCCAAGAACTGTTTTTTTATTGATTTGTTTTGGCTTACCATAAATCGTTATTACTCCTCCTGCTCTAGTTTTTGCGTTTACTAAATCAGTGGCAAAAACATCCGCATAACCGCCTGCATTTACAGACACGGTTACTTGGGAACTGCTGCAATTTTCTCCTTCAAATTTTCCTCCTGAATTCGTTACAACGTCAAGATTTTTTGTAGCCCCTGATAGATTTACCACGGCACCATTAGCACTTGTAACGGTAATTTTTTCGGCATTCACTATTGCTTTTATCTGTGCTCCTTCTTTTGCGATAAGCGTAAAATCAATAGCATTAATTTCGGTATTACAAGAAACATACGAACCTTCATTGGCTTCTATAGCTTCTAAATCTTTAAAATAAACAGTCGCCACGAGATCATCACCATTTAAAAATTTGCCTATTGGAAGTCTTATTTTTAATTCGCCGTTGTTGTTCAAAACTTCGGCTTCGGCTTCCCATTTTCCTTCTAATGTGATTTTATTTTCATCGGCTGCTACTAATTTAACTGTAATTTTATCAAAAGCGGTTACTTTATTAAAATCTCCAACGTTTTTAGTGACTTGTCCCTGTGCATAGTATGCCATAAATAACACTGCAACTACTAGTATTTTTTTCATTTTTTTTACATTTAAAAGTTATCGAATCATTCCTCCTAATGAAACGATTCAAAGTTGGTATTATTTTTATACTGTACAAAACCTTTTCAAAATGAACTTTTTTTGCTAAAAAATTCAGTTATGAATTCTTTCTCAAATAATAAAAATCCAATTGTTTTTTGACTAGATCGGCAGTTTTTACTTTTACATAAATCTCGTCTCCTAACTGTAAAACACTTTTGGTAGTTTGACCAATTAAGGCATATTGTTTTTCGTCGAATACAAAATAATCGTCTTTGATTTCGCGAATTCTCACCATTCCTTCGCATTTATTTTCGATGATTTCTACAAAAATTCCAAACTCGGTAACACCTGAAATAACGCCCAAAAATTCTTGATCTTTGTGATCTTGCATGTATTTAATCTGCATGTATTTAATCGAATCCCGTTCGGCTTTAGTAGCTAAACCTTCCATTTGGGAACAATGAATACATTTGGATTCAAAAATTTCTTCACTAGCCGATTTTCCTCCATCTAAATAAAATTGTAACAATCGGTGCACCATTACATCCGGATAACGACGAATAGGCGACGTAAAATGACTGTAATAATCAAATGCTAAACCATAATGCCCAATATTGTCAGTAGAATATTTAGCTTTACTCATCGAGCGAATGGCCAGTGTATCAATCAAATTTTGTTCTTTTTTTCCACGTACTTCTTCCATCAATTCATTCAAAGCGTGCGCTACTGAACCTCCGGCAAAATCAACGGTATAACCAAATTTTTTGATTAATTCCTGCATCGCCAAAAGCTTATCTTCATTTGGTTCGTCGTGTATTCTATAGATAAATGTCTTTTTTTGTTTGCCAATAAATTCAGCTACTTTTTTATTAGCCAAAAGCATAAATTCTTCAATCAAATGATTGGAATCTTTACTTTCTTTGAAATAAACGCTTTCTGGATTTCCACTATCTGATAAGTTGAATTTTACTTCCACTTTATCAAATGACAAAGCTCCTGCATCCATTCGTTTTTGACGCATAATTTTGGCTAATTCATCCAGTTTTAAAGTAGCATAAACAATTTCGTCCGAAACTTTATACGATTCTCCTATGATAGATATTTCCAGCGGAATTACATTTTCTTTGGTTTCAATTATAAATTGCGCTTCCTCATAAGCAAAACGCTGATTGGAATCGATTACAGTTCGACCAAACCATTGATTTTTGATAACGGCTTTGTCATTCAATTCAAAAATAGCCGAAAAAGTATATTTTTCTTCGTTTGGACGCAAGGAACAAGCAAAGTTAGACAAGACTTCGGGCAACATGGGTACTACTCTATCTACTAAATAAACAGATGTAGCCCTGTTATACGCTTCGTCGTCCAAAATTGTTCCTTCTTGAAGATAATGTGACACATCGGCAATATGAATCCCAATTTCGTAGTTTCCGTTATCCAAAACTTTAAACGAAAGAGCATCATCAAAATCTTTTGCATCTTTTGGATCTATAGTAAAAGTTAGCGTTTGGCGCATATCTCTACGCTTCAATATTTCATCTTCTTGAATAGAAGTATCAATTTGCTGGGCAAAAGTTTCCACTTCGATAGGAAATTCTGACGGTAACCCATATTCGGCAAGAATAGCGTGAATTTCGGTATCGTGTTCGCCTGGTTTTCCTAAAATTTTAGTCACCGATCCAAAAGGAGAATCGGCTTTTTTAGGCCAATCTTCAATATGAACTAGAACAACATCGCCATTTTCGGCACCACCCATTTTATCTTTTGGAATAAAAATATCGGTGTACATTTTAGGATTGGCGGTAGATACAAAAGCAAAATTAGGTTGAATGGCTATTACACCCACAAAATCAGTTTTGGCTCTTTCGACCACTTCCATTACTTCGCCTTCGGGACGTTTACCTTTTCTGCGATTGTAGACATAGACTTTTACTTTGTCTTTGTCCAAAGCACGATTCAAATTATTAGTAGGAATAAATACATCTTCGCCAAATTCAGGACAAATAAAATAAGCGGTTTTTCTGCCCGTCATATCAATTGTTCCTTCATAATAATCTTCGGAAATGGCTTTGACAAGGTATTTTCCAGGTTCGGATTCAATGATTGCTTTTTGGGCAGCCAATAGTTTTAAATCGTGGATTATTTCGTTTCTGGACTTGGTATCATCTACTTCCAAAATGGCTGCAATTTGCTTAAAATTAAAGGCTTTGTTGCTATTTTGGGTTAAAATTTGTACAATTTTATTCGAGAAATCTTTCTCTTTTTTGACCGGCTTTCTTACTCTTTTACTCATATAAGTTTTCTTAAAAGTCTAAAATTACGAAATAGTTACTCGTTTTACGTTAACGACTTGGAGTTTTAAATAAAATATAACTTTAAATATTAATTGTATCTTTATAAAAAGAACACCAATGGAAGATTTTGAAACAATTGCTATTTTTAATTATTCGTATGAAATTGTAGTTTTAAAGCATATTTTGGATCAAGAACGAATTGCCTATTTTTTCGAAAACGAGGCCACCTTGTCGGTAGTTCCATTTTATTCGGCTGCTTTGGGTGGTATTAAACTCAAAGTGCATCGAAACGATTTTGAAATCGTTCAAACTATACTGGACAATTTGAATTCTAATTTATCCATTGTATAAATTTTTCT
Organism: Flavobacterium restrictum; assembly: GCF_007097245.1. Taxonomy (GTDB): domain Bacteria; phylum Bacteroidota; class Bacteroidia; order Flavobacteriales; family Flavobacteriaceae; genus Flavobacterium; species Flavobacterium restrictum. Next base: position 42,286 of record NZ_VJZT01000005.1, read on the forward strand.
TTTTTTGAAAATCTCAAAAGTTGTCAACATCTATTAAAAACAACAAAAAGAAAAAGTAAATTTAAAATCTTTTTTAATGGTTATTATAGCGTGTTAATAGCTACTATAAATTTTTTGAAAAAGGAATTGAAATCAAGTTAAAAGATGTTATTTTGAGTTATCAACAACCTTAAAAATAGCTAAAGTTTTAGTTTTAAAGCTTTTTGATTATTTAATTAACAATGGTTAATAATTCAAAATCATTTCTTTTTGTATATAACTCTTTTTTGTTTTTTTGTTGACAAACTGTTCTTGAGTATTAATAACTTTTATAAAAAAGGTACAAACTAAATTAGGTTTTCTAACTTGGGTTTTGGATTAGTTTTTTTATTCGAACAACCCAAAAAAACTTCTAAAAAACTATCTAAAGTTATAAACATTTTATGTTAACTTAACGTTAACTGAATATCAAGTAGTTAGGTTTTGCTATTAACAATGCAAAAAATTAACATTTTAATTACATACTATACATTGATTGCTAGTAGTTTGCATTATTTTAAAAATCCTTATAAAACACACTTATCTCGTAACCTGGTAGTTATAATTATAGTTGCTTTTATTTATAAAAAAGGAATTATCAACGTAAAAAGAATCGGATTAAGAGCCAAGAAAACTAATTTTCTTTGGTTAAATTTGCAGCGCACAACTAAATAGTTATACCATGAAGATTTCAATAGGAAATGATCACGCAGGACCAGAATATAAAAAAGCAATTGTTAGTATGCTTGAAGCCAAAGGATATGCCGTTACCAACTACGGAACTGATTCCGAGGATTCGGTAGATTATCCTGATTTTGCACATCCAGTTGCACAAGATATTAGCGAAGGCAAAGCCGATTTTGGTGTTGTAATTTGCGGCAGCGGTAATGGAATTGCCATGACTGTAAATAAACACGCCAAAGTACGCGCAGGTTTGTGTTGGACCAAAGAAATTGCTTACTTGACACGCTTGCACAATGATGCTAATGTGGTAAGTATTCCAGCTCGTTTCACCTCTATTCCGCAAGCAGTAGAAATTGTAGCAACTTTTTTAGAAACTCAATTTGAAGGCGGAAGACACCAAAACAGAGTTGATAAAATAAGCAAAATGTGCTAGTTTATAACTACTAAAAATACAAAACGGAAGTTTTCTTAAATAAAATTTTTAAGAAAACTTCCGTTTTTTAGTCAATAAAACAGTAATTCGGTCAATAAACTGACCGAATTAACGTTAATTCGGTCAGTCAACTGACCGAATTAACGTTTTTTGATTATATTTGCATTGTAATTCTAAAGAATTTAAAATGTCAAACTATTATAAAAGAGCCGTTTTAACTGAATTTCACAAAAAATTGTTGCCCAATAAAGTATTAGTTTTGTTGGGGGCAAGGCGAGTGGGCAAAACAGCCTTAATCAAAAATTATCTAGAAACAATCCCTTCAGATTCCTATTTGCAATTGAACGGAGAAGACAAAAACGATGCTAATTTGTTAAAAGAACGTTCGGTAAGCAATTACAAGCGACTTTTGGCAAATGTACCCTTATTAGTAATTGACGAAGCGCAACATATCCCAGATATAGGAATGATTCTCAAATTGATAGTGGACTCTATTGACGGCATAAAAATTATTGCAACAGGTTCGTCTGTATTTGATTTGTCCAATAATTTAGGAGAACCTTTGGTGGGTCGAAAAAACACGATATATTTATTTCCGCTGTCGCAAATAGAGTTTTCGGAAAAAGAAAATTATAAGAAAACTATCGAAAATTTAGAGCAAAGATTAATTTTTGGAAGTTATCCAGAACTAGAGCAATATGAAGATTGGGGAAGCAAAGAAGATTATATTAACGAGATTATAAACTCGTATTTGTTAAAAGATATTTTGATTTTTGATGGTATAAAACATTCTGACAAAGTGTATGATTTACTGCGTTTAATTGCTTTTCAAGTAGGTCAAGAGGTTTCGTTGCTCGAGCTAGCCACTCAATTGCAAATGTCCAAAAACACAGTTGCCAACTATTTGGATCTACTTTCTAAAGTTTTTGTTTTGTTTAAAGTAGAAGGATTTAGTCGCAATCTTCGTAAAGAAATAGTAAAATCGTCTCGATGGTATTTTTATGATAATGGTATTAGAAACGGCATTATCAACAATTTTAATACAATTGAAAATCGCAATGATATTGGTGGTCTTTGGGAAAACTATCTAGCATCCGAAAGAATAAAAAAACAGCATTACCAAAAAATAAAAACCAACAATTATTTTTGGCGTACCTACGATCAACAAGAATTGGATTGGCTAGAAGAAATAGGAGATAACTTGACCGGCTACGAATTCAAATGGAATGAAAACCGGAAATCAAAAATACCAGGCGCTTTCGCAAAAGGATATCCCGATGCGAGTTTTGAGGTGATTAACAAGCAGAATTACTTGGAATTTATAATGTAAAAACAGTAAAACCTAAATTTTAAAAAGATTTAAAAAAAGACAAAAAAGAAATAAAATAAAGTAAGAATATTTTTTAATTTTACTCCAAATTAAACCGAATGAAAAAATATATTGTATTGTTTTTGTTTTCTTTCCAATTGTATTCACAAGAAAAATCAAAAATAGTTTACAGCAATGAAACTCTTGTTATTAACTCCGGTAAAACCTTGGAAATTGAAACTTTTGTTTCAGAAAGCAGAGCAATTTCAAAAAGTAAAAATACTTGGGAATACTCCATTCGAATTCCATTTGATAGTTTCAGCGAAATTTCAAATATTAAAGGCTCAACATTTATTTCAAGGACTAATAAGAGAGAGGATTTAAGTTCATCTGCAATTGGTACTTTTGACGCAAAAAACGACGAGGTTTATAAAAGTGACAACAAATTCAAATTTTTTGTATTACCAAAAGTAGAAGACAATTCTACAATTGAATTTTCGTATAAAAGTAAACTCAAACAACCTCGGTTTTTATCGTCGTTTCGGTTTCAAAACCCAATAAAAACAGAAACCGCAAAATTTCAAATCAGATGTCAATCTACAACAGAAATAGGGTATAAAATTTTTGGAAATTACCAAGACAAAATAGTTTTTACTAAAGTTAAACAAGGAGATTTAGACATTTATACATGGGAAGCAACGGATATTCCAGAATTTGAAGCAGAAGATGATATGCCAAGTTCACTTTATTTTATGCCACACCTTATTTATTACATTAAAAGTTATGAAAAAGAGGGCAAAAAAGAAGAATTATTAGGAACGCCAGAACAATTATACCAATGGTATTATTCGCTTCTAAAAAACATTAATAAAACCGATGAAACAGCTTTAAAGAACAAAACAGTAGAATTGATTAAAGGTAAAAGCTCTGATTTTGAAAAAGCAAAATCGATTTATCATTGGGTGCAACAAAATGTACATTATGTAGCTTTTGAGGATGGAATGGGCGGTTTTGTTCCTAGAGAAGCTTCGGATATTTTTCAGAAATTATATGGAGATTGCAAGGATATGGCGAATCTTTTGAACCAAATGTTGCGATATGCACAATTGGATTCTAATCTTACTTGGATAGGAACACGAAGCAAACCCTATACGTATGAAGATGTGCCCACCCCGCTGGTAGACAATCACATGATTGCCAATCTGATCATTGATGGTAAAAATTATTTTCTGGATGCAACCGACAAATTTTGTCCATTTACATTTCCTTCTGCAATGATTCAAGGCAAAGAAGCTTTAATAGGTAAATCAGAAAAAGAATTCAGATTAGAAAAGGTTCCCGAAGTAGAGTCTACCCAAAATAAGACAACAATTTCAATGAAATTGAATCTAGAAAATAATCATATTGTTGGGGATGTAACTGCTACTATTTTAGGATTAAACAAGAGTTATTTATTAAACACTCTTTCAGCTAACAACCAAAAAGAAAATGAAATTTGGAAAAAAATTCTTACTGAAAACAACCAGAAAATACAGTTGGAGATTCAAGAATTGCAAAAAAAAGACTACCAAGAACAGCCTTCAAAAGCCATCTTTAAATTAAAATTAGAAGACGGAGTAAAGGATGTCAACGGAAAATTATTATTGAAACCCCTGTTACTTTTTCCTTTAAAAGAAAGTTTGATAGATATTGAAAAAAGAAAACTTTCTATCGAAAACGACCTTGCTTATGTTTACGAAATCCAGTACGAATATCAATTGCCATTGGATTATAAAGTAGAATTTTTGCCAGAAAACTCAAAAACAGAAAACGATTTAGGAAGTTTTGATATTCAATACAAGGCTCTGAAAAACACCATTACTGTAAACCAAAAAATAGAATCCAAAAAATTACTATTAGAAACCAAAGATTTTGCCCTTTGGAATTCTTTCATAAAAGCATTAACTAAACAATACAACCAATCCATAATTCTTTCCAAATGATAAAAAAAATAGCCTTTATTTTTGTCTTATTAGCCTCGTTTCAAAGTTATTCCCAAGAAATAAAAAATTATACTTGGGACGAAAAGCCAACCTTTAAGGAAATCCCGGAAGAATACAAAAACCAACCTGCGGTAGTTTTGTTAGACAAACGCTGGATACATACTCGTGTTGGAGGATATGCTTATGCCACCTTTGGAATGAATCATTTTGCCATAAAGATCAACAAAGCCGAGGAAATCAATAAATACAATAAAATTAAAGCCCAAGACAATGGATATATCCGCAATGTTCGAGATTTTCATGCTCGCATAATTAAACCTAACGGGGAAATAAAAATATTACCGCAAGACAAAATTATCGAAACAACAGAAGATAAAGTAAAATCGATAGTTTTTGAAGGCGTAGAAGCGGGAGATATTTTGGAATATTATTTCATTATAAAAGAAAATCCATCGTCCTATGGGGTAGAAGTTTTCCAAAAAGAAATTCCGGTGTTGTTTGCCGAATTTACACATTCGCAAGAAGGTGTAAAATTTCAAACTTTTGCTTCTCCAGAGTTTAAAGAAAGTAGTTTCAGTAACAAATCTGTAACAACAGCCACTAATATTCCGCCTTATAAAGAAGAGTCCAATGCACGAAACATAAAAAATTTAGTGAAGTTAATTTATATGGTTTCAACTCCTGGAATGGATACTTACAATTGGAATTCTTTCTTCCCACAATATCTTTCTAAACCGTCTTTTCAATATTTTAAAAAAACTCAAGCCAGAGAATTTATTCAAAACTTAAACATTGGAACCGAAACAACCGAAGAAAAATTAATTAAAATCGATGAATATATAAAAACTAATTTCGATTTTATTGGCAAAGGAGAAACCGCTCAAAAAATCACGAATTTAAATACAGGAAAGCAAAAATTAACGGCAAATGATGTTTTCGATTTGTATGGATTTACGCTCAAAGAATTAAAAATTCCTTATAAAGTGGTCGCTGGAATGTCTCGTTTTATCGGAGAAGTTGATGTAGAAAAATTTGTTGTACCACTAAATCACGAATTTATGTACTACATTCCCGAAACTCAAAAATTCCTTTCCCCTTACGAAAAATACTTGTGCTATGGTTATCCAATGTACGAAGTGCAAAGTTCAAATGGGAGAACATATAATCCAGTTAATAAAGAATATTATGAATTAACTTTCCCAATTGCTCCAGCAGAATTTACAATCAATGAAACCCAAAGTAATGTATCACTTTCGGATGATTTGACAACGGCAACAATCGAAAAAACATATTCAAACACCGGATACGATGGTCAGTTGTATAGAAATGGGGTTAAATACATCAAAGAAAATGAAGACGAAAAAACACTTGCTGATTTTATCAAAAAAAGGATATTTGGCGATGAATTTGATATAAAAATAGTCAATTATACTTTCGAAAATCAAGAATTTAAATATAATTATACCAACACGCCGTTTAGTATAAAAGTAAAGGCTGAAGCCAAGGAGTCCTTGACCGAAAATGCTGGAAATCTAGTGTTGGTAAACCTCGGAAAAATGATTGGAAAACAATCTAACTTATACCAAGAAACAGATAGAAAATGGGATGTTGACATTAATTACACCAAAACATATAAACATAAAATAATTTTTGATATTCCAAAAGGATACGAGGTCGAAAGTTTCAAAGATTTAGTAATCGACAAGAAAATGGGAGGAGACGAAAGCAAAAATTGTTCTTTCAAATCTACCGCAAAAGTCGAAGGTAATCAATTGATTGTTGAGGTTTTAGAGATATACAAATCCATAAATTACCCAAAGGAAACCTATCAGGAATACAGAAATGTAGTGAATGCATCTTCAGATTTTACCAAAGCATCGGTGGTGTTGAGACCGAAGAAATAAGTACCTTTTTATTATTTTAAAAAAGCATAAAACATTAAAATGACCAATATACAATTTATCGCCAAGTCTGTTCCCACAGCAGTCATAAACATTCAAAATACCGTTCAATTATTGCAGGAAGACTGCACGATTCCTTTTATTTCCCGATATCGAAAAGACAAAACCGGAAATTTGGATGAAGTTCAAATTGAACAAATTGCCAAATCACAAAAAGAGTACGAAGTCATTGTAAAGCGAAAAGAAGCAATTTTAAAATCGATTGAAGAGCAAAACGCCTTAACACCTGAATTGGATAAAAAAATCCAACAGAGCTTCGATTTACAAGAATTGGAAGATTTTTATTTACCGTTTAAAAAGAAGAAAAAAACCAAAGCCGACGTCGCTCGCAAAAATGGATTAGAGCCTTTGGCAAAAATCATAATGGCGCAAAACAACGACGATGTTGATTTTATTGCCACGAAATATTTGAACGATAATGTTATAAACGAAGACTTTGCTTTGCAAGGCGCACGCGACATTATCGCCGAATGGATTAACGAAAACAGTTATGTTCGTAAACAGTTGCGTCGTTTGTACGAACGAAAAGCAACCATCACAACCAAGGTCGTAAAAACCAAAAAAGACGAACAAGACGCTCAAAAATTCAATCAATATTTCGATTGGTCAGAGCCTTTGACCAAAGCACCTTCGCATAGATTACTGGCGATGCTCCGTGCCGAAAATGAAGGTTTTATTAAGTTTAAAGTAGAAGTTGACATTGACGAAGCCTACAATATTATTGACGAATTGATTTTAAAAGGTCAAAGTCCCGCAACGCCACACGTACAATTAGCCATTGAAGATAGTTATAAAAGATTACTAAATCCTGCCATTTCAAACGAAGCTTTGCAAGAAGCCAAAGCTAAAGCCGATGCCAATTCGATTCAGGTTTTTGCTAATAATTTGGGACAATTATTGTTGGCGCCACCTTTGGGAGAAAAACGAATTTTAGCAATTGATCCTGGCTTTCGTTCGGGTTGTAAAGTAGTTTGTCTGGACGAAAAAGGCGATTTGCTTTACAACGAAAATATTTATCCGCACGCGCCACAGAACGAAACGGCAATGGCGATGAAAAAAATTCGTTCGATGGTCAATGCCTATCAAATTGATGCGATTTCAATAGGGAACGGAACGGCTTCACGTGAAACCGAATTCTTTATCAAGAAAATTGCTTTCGACAAACCGGTGCAGGTTTTCATTGTTTCAGAAGCGGGAGCATCAGTTTATTCTGCTTCAAAAATTGCGAGAGAGGAATTCCCCAATTTTGATGTGACGGTTCGTGGTTCGGTTTCTATCGGAAGACGATTGTCGGATCCTTTAGCGGAATTGGTAAAAATTGACCCGAAAGCAATAGGAGTGGGGCAGTACCAACACGATGTGGATCAAACCAAACTGAAAGAAGAACTGGATAATACCGTAATTCGTTGCGTGAATTCAGTTGGAATAAACATCAATACGGCGAGCAAACATTTGTTGAGTTACGTGAGTGGAATAGGAGAGAAGCTGGCCGAAAACATTGTGAATTATCGCTCTGAAAATGGTCCGTTTGAAGATAGAAAACAATTGAAAAAAGTCCCTCGATTGGGCGAAAAAGCCTATCAACAAGGAGTGGCTTTTATCCGAATTTCGAATGCGAAAAACCCGTTGGATAATTCTGCCGTGCATCCAGAAGCGTATGCTATTGTGGAGAAAATGGCTAAAGATTTAAAACTATCCGTTAATGATTTGATTGCCAATAAGGAAAAAACAGCTTTGATTAAAGCAGAAAATTATATTACACCCGAAATTGGTTTATTAACCTTAAAAGACATTATCAAAGAGTTAGAAAAACCAGGATTAGACCCAAGAAAATCAGCTAAAGTTTTCGAATTTGACCCGAATGTAAAAACGATTAAAGATTTGAGAACCGGAATGATTTTACCTGGAATTGTCAACAACATTACCAATTTTGGTTGCTTTGTAGATATTGGTTTAAAAGAAAGCGGCTTGGTTCACATTTCCCAACTCAAAGCGGGTTTTGTAAGTGATGTGAATGAAGTAGTTAAATTACACCAACACGTTGCCGTAAAAGTCACAGAGGTAGATGAGGATAGGAAAAGGATTCAATTGACGATGGTTATCTAATTAAGAATCAAAAAAATTGATTAAATTTGAATACTAAATGAATCAATTATGGAAAATTGGCAAAAATACATCAGCATAAATTCAGAGATTAGAAGCGGAAAACCTTGTGTTTCTGGTACTAGAATTACGGTTTCAGATGTCTTATCTTATCTTGCATCAGGAATGTCGATGGAAGAAATTATGGAAGATTTTCCCTCTTTGAATAAAGAAAAAATAATCGCAACACTTTCATTTGCGGCCTACAGAGATAATATGACTAAAATTGCTTTTTCATCGTGAAGTTATTATTAGACGAAAATTTATCTTGGCGAATGATAAAACAACTCACGCCATTTTTTTTAGAAGTTGTTCACGCATCTGAACTAAAAATCATTCAACCTGCCGATGATATTTCTATTTGGAACTATGCCAAGAAAAATGGATTTACAATCATAAGTAAAGACGATGATTTTGAGAAAATTGTACTTTTAAGAAAGGCACCACCCAAGCTAATTTATTTGAAAACATATAATTTAGACACCAAAAAATTAGTCGATTTAATCCTAGAAAATAAAGATAAAATAATAGAGTTTGTTAATTCTAATGAAAACGATATTTTTGAAATTTACTCTATTTAATCTCATTATCAATTATTTATAATAATAGTTACCTTCTATATTATGAAGAAAGAAATAACCATAAATGACTTTTCGTAATATCTCTTTTGGGATGTAGATTTGAATGATTTTGATTTCGAAAAACACAAGTCTCATCTTATACAAAAAGTTTTAGAATATGGATTTATTAAAGATTGGAGATTATTAAAAGAACTTTATGGATTAGAAACTATTAAAGAAGTTTCTTTAAATTTAAGAAGTCTTGATGCTGTTACGCTTTCTTACCTATCTGCTATTTTTAAAATTGACAAAACAGAATTTAGATGTTACAAAAACAGACAGTTGTACCCGAACTTATGGAACTCTTAAACAAAATTATGTCTGAAAAACTATTTTCAGATTTTAATTTAGTCGGAGGAACATCACTAGCTTTGCAAATGGGTCACCGAAACTCTATTGATATTGATTTGTTTGGAAATTCTGAAATTAATTCCGAATTATTTATTGAAAAGCTTTCTGAATTTAGAGAAGTAAAAGTGGCACAAAGCACAAATAACATTTTGATTACAAAAATCAATGATGTTAAAGTTGATTTTGTAAACTATAAATCCATTGCTTTCAGAGTATTTGTTTCTTGAAAACATTAGAATGCTATCTTTTAAAGATATTGCAGCAATGAAGCTAAATGCCATAGCTGGTAGAGGGAGCAAAAAAGATTTTATTGATTTATACTATTTACTTAATGATTTTACTTTAAGACAAATGGTAGCATTTTATAAAGAAAAGTATTTTGATGGTTCAGAATTTATGGTTTTAAAAAGCTTGTCTTATTTTGGGGAAGCCAATGAGCAACCGCAGCCACAAATGATGCAGCTTTCTTTCAACTGGGAAACCTGCAAACAAAAAATAATAGAAGAAGTTTTGAAATTAGAATAGAATTTCAGGACTTTGAAACTCAAAACGCATCATTTTTGGGATAAAACAAAAAAATTCCAAATCCTATAGCATACATCTTGGGATTTGGAATTTCATACCGCAGAATTTTATCAAATTCTTACTTTGTTTCTTCTTCTTTTTTATCAGCTGGTTGATCTTCTTTGGCTGCATTTTTGAATTCTTTGATTCCGCTTCCAAGACCTTTCATTAGTTCTGGAATTTTTTTACCTCCAAAAAGTAACAAAACAACTGCCAATATAACAAGGATTTCTGTAACACCTAATCTTCCCATGATTGAATAATTTATTGCCGAGGCAAATTTGTAATAAAACTAAAAGCAAAGGTATATAGAAATACTTAATATGATTTCATTTCCATTGATTTATTTGGTTTTTAAAGCGTTAAAAAAGCATTAAATTTAATTTTGGCTACCTCAATTTCATAAAACCTCACGTGGTGTATCCACGGGATTAATTATTATATTTGTGACATAAACCCCAAACATGACCCAAAAAAGACTAAAACACAAAGAAATACTGGATAGGTTGTTGATAAAAAATAGGTTAATTATTATCAATGAAGACACTTTTGAAGAACTATTTTCGTTCAAGTTGAACATTATGAGCGTATTTGTTTCGGTGTCTTTGAGCGCTATTTTTTTGATTGCTATCACTACATTTATAATCGCTTTTACGCCTTTGAGAGAGTTTATTCCGGGCTATTCGTCCTCTAAATTGAAACGAGATGCGACGGAATTAGCCTTGAAATCAGATTCGTTGACCTTGGCTTTAAAAAAAAATGAAGCGTATATCAAATCCATTCAAAAAGTCTTGTCGGGGCAATTAGAATATGCCAAGTTCAATAAGGATTCGATTTTGGCCGTTACGGATGATGTTCCTCCTACTGCAAATTTAGCAGCAAGCAAAACCGAATTGGCATTGCGAAATCAAGTGGCAAAAGAAGAAAAAAGGGATTCCAAAAAGCAAATTTTAAAACGAAAATAAATTTTTTTCAGAATCAAATTTCAATAAAATACCCTAATAATGTCAATAAAATCAATTGCTGCCAAATTATTTGCACAAAAAATATACAAGAAAACACAGCTTTGGGCAACCAATCCAATAGCTACACAACAGCGCGTTTTTGAGGATTTGATTCGTCAAGCGAAAAATACCCAGTTTGGAATCGACCATCATTTTGACCAAATAAAAACGGTGCAAGATTTTGCCAATAACGTTCCCATTTGCGATTACGAAGGCTTGAAATCATACATAGATAAAGTGGTAAAAGGCGAGGAGAACATTCTCTGGAAAGGGAAACCACTTTATTTTGCCAAAACTTCGGGGACGACCTCGGGAGCCAAATATATTCCGCTTACAAAAGAATCGATGCCTTTTCATATTGAAGCCGCACGAAACGCCATCCTGCATTATATTCACGAAACAGGAAACGCTGATTTTGTCGATGGGAAAATGATTTTCTTGCAAGGAAGCCCCATTCTAGAAGAAAAAAACGGAATTCAGTTTGGACGTTTGTCGGGAATTGTGGCGCATTTTGTTCCAAAATATTTACAAAAAAACCGAATGCCTTCCTGGGAAACCAATTGCATTGAAGATTGGGAAACCAAAGTGAATGCCATCGTCGGAGAAACTTTTGATCAAAATATGACTGTGATTTCTGGGATTCCGTCTTGGGTGCAAATGTATTTTGAAAAGCTTTCGCAAAAAGGAGGAAAGCCTGTGGGAGAACTATTTAAAAATTTCAATTTGTTTATTTACGGCGGTGTAAATTATGAACCGTATCGCGCCAAATTTGAAAATTTGATTGGACGAAAAGTAAATAGCATCGAATTATTTCCAGCTTCGGAAGGGTTTTTTGCGTACCAAGATTCGCAGCATGAAAAAGGAATGTTACTCTTATTGAATTCAGGAATTTTTTATGAATTTATAAAAAGTGCCGATTTTTATACCCAAAATCCCAAAAGACACACCATAGGCGAGGTAGAATTGGGCGTGAATTACGTCTTGATTATTTCAACCAATGCTGGACTTTGGGGTTATAATATTGGCGATACCGTGCAGTTTACGAGTCTAAAACCGTATCGCATCATTGTTTCGGGAAGAATCAAGCATTATATTTCGGCTTTTGGCGAACACGTCATTGGCAAAGAAGTCGAAAGTGCTTTGCAGGAAGCTACCATTGGAACTGAAATTCGCATTAATGAGTTTACGGTTGCGCCACAAATTAATCCAAATGAAGGCTTGCCGTATCACGAATGGTACATCGAATTTGAGAACGAGCCAGAAAATTTAAAAGCTTTTGCAGAAGCATTGGACAACGCCATGCGCAAACAAAATATATACTACGACGATTTGATTGTGGGCAAAGTGTTGCAAAAAGTAGTAATTGCCAAAGTAGTCAAAAACGGTTTTCAGGACTATATGAAATCCATTGGAAAACTAGGCGGACAAAACAAAATTCCGAGACTTTCTAACGATCGTGGGATTGTGGATTTGCTTGGTAAAAAATAAAAGAATTACATTTGTTTTAGAAATTAAAAACCATGAAAGAAACCAAAAACATATCTCGTTCTAGAGCCCAAGAATCCTCGGCGGCCATTGAAAAAATGTACATTACGATGCGGCATTTGTTCAACCGCGGTTTTTACAAACCAATGGGGGTTTCTGGCGATACCTTGCGGGAAGCATTACTGGCATTACGCCCCGAAATATATGGAAATATTGCCGAAGAAAAAGTAGAACTCAACGGACTTTTGTATGTAATCGAGCGGCTACCCATAGGAATTGAAGAATGTCGATTTATTAATTTAACTTCTGAAGAAGGCTATGCTAAGTCGCATTTTCAAGCCATTGTTCCTCCCAAAAGGCGCAGGAATTGCTACCGAATTGACGAGGAGCAAATGAATGTGGAAATTACCCGTGGCCGATCGGATATTTATGATATTTTGACGCATTTGACTTTTATTTTTATCGAATCGCATAAAATTAAAAATAGAGTTTTACTCGATGATGCTGGCGAAGTTTCTCGCGATTGGTTAAAATTAGAACTCGCTGTTTCCCAAAACAAAAAATTAACTCAAGTAGAAAAGGAGAAGGCCATATCGCATGCTTCGAATATTCTAGGACGCACCTTTGAGGAAGTATTAGATATTTATGATGCTTTTGGATCAACAACGGCACCCGATCGATTTTTGCATGTAGTTTTTTGGCTCGGCAAACTTGCCATGGAGGAAGTAGTCGATAATAATAAAAGAACCATCACCTTTAGCCCTATTTTAAGAGAGCGTTTGGGACACCACATTCATGGAGAAATTTGGGCCAATAACATCAAGGAAGTCTTGAAAGCCAATTTGCTTTTGGATCGTCCCATTCATGTCATTAGCGCCAATATGCACAGTGTGATGAACTCTATTTTTGCCACATCGGTGCTGAAAAACAAGTTCAAGGACAAGTCGGATTTTTTTATTTATGAGGAATTGAGTAAATCCGGTGCCCATGAGTTGCGGAATCAAGTTTTAGCGGTAGCTTTAAAACATGGAATGATCGAATTACCTGACGCATCAGGAACGAATATTGATGTACAAATTTTTGATACTACCAAAATCGATTGGGCCAAAACGGGTTTTCCCGATGCCCAATTCGAGAACCAAAAACCAGTTATAATTGTTATGGATTATGCTTTTGGCGAACAAGCCTATGAAACCATAGACGAGCTTTTGAAACCCTATAAAAAAGATACTTTGCTGCAAGTAGAATCTATTTCGATTATGGGTAAAGCGGGAATTCTAGAAGGAGGAAAAGGCGATATTATGATTCCAAATGCACACATAAATGAGGGAACTGCCGATAATTATTTTTTCGAAAATGAGTTGACAGCTGCTATGTTTACAGGAAACGACATTGCGGTTTTTGCTGGGCCAATGGTAACTGTGCTGGGTACTTCGTTACAAAATAGGGATTTATTAAAGTTCTTTCACGAGTCGACTTGGGGCGTTATTGGACTGGAAATGGAAGGTTCTTATTATCAAAAAGCCATTCAATCCGCGTCCAAAATTAGAAAAAGTGTACCCCATGATGTAAAAGTGAGATATGGGTATTACGCCTCCGATAATCCGTTAGAAACCGGAAGCACATTAGCTTCTGGCGGACTGGGAACATCAGGCGTAAAACCTACTTATTTGATAACTATTAAAATTTTGGAACAAATTTTTAATGTAAAATAAGCCAAAAACAAAACCCCTTTTTTTAGTTTTTAAAAGAACAATTAGAAAAGTGTGCGTTTATTGTTTACTTTGGCTTTTTTTAGAATTAGTTTGTCCATACTCATTTTGGTGCTCTTGCTTTTTGGCGAGTCCAAATTAAAATAAAATATATGAAGAGAATACTTATTACTGGAGCTGCAGGATTTTTAGGATCACATCTTTGTGACCGTTTTATCAAAGAAGGATATTTCGTTATTGGGATGGACAATCTCATCACTGGGGATTTAAAAAATATTGAACACCTATTTAAACTCGAAAATTTTGAGTTTTACCATCATGACATTACCAAGTTTGTGCATGTACCTGGAAATATAGATTACATCCTTCATTTTGCATCGCCTGCAAGTCCTATTGATTATTTAAAAATTCCAATTCAAACCCTGAAAGTGGGTTCTTTGGGAACGCATAATTTATTAGGATTGGCACGAGTAAAAAATGCTCGAATCCTAATTGCTTCGACTTCGGAGGTGTATGGAGATCCTTTGGTACACCCACAAACCGAGGATTATTATGGTAACGTAAACACCATTGGGCCACGAGGCGTATATGATGAAGCCAAACGTTTTCAGGAATCCATAACCATGGCGTATCATACATTTCATGGAGTGGAGACCAGAATTGTCCGTATTTTCAACACGTATGGACCAAGAATGCGTCTTAATGATGGGCGCGTAATTCCTGCTTTTATTGGTCAAGCCATTCGTGGAGAGGATTTAACAATTTTTGGAGATGGGATGCAAACCCGTTCCTTTTGTTACGTAGATGATCAGGTCGAAGGTATTTTTAGATTGTTGCATTCGGATTATGTTTTTCCAGTAAACATTGGTAATCCTGACGAAATTACCATCAAAGATTTTGCCGAAGAAATCATTAGACTTACAGGTACAAATCAAAAAGTGGTATACCATCCGTTGCCTATAAATGATCCTTTGCAACGCCAACCAGACATTACAAAAGCCAAAGAATTACTGGGCTGGGAAGCCAAAGTAGGTCGTGCCGAAGGAATGAAAATTACTTATGATTACTTCAAATCCTTATCAAAAGAAGAACTTTCGAAAGAGGAACACAAAGATTTTTCTAGTTACATCAAATAGTGAGAACCAAAACCGGTAGATATTCAGGCTACATTCGCCCTTTTTCCTATATTATTGATTTAATAATCATTAATGTATTGGCTTTGTATGTCATGCCGTTTCATAACAATCCTATTTATTACGCCTGCTTTGTAAGTCTCGCTTGGTTTATTATTGCTGCCAACCTTGGTTTTTACGAAGTATATCGTTACACCAAGGTGATTGCTATTTTAAATTGTGCGGGCAAACAATGGTTTTTATTTGTGTTTTTTTGCTTGGTTTTGGAGTATTTTTATTCTGAAATTTACAACCAAAAAAGTGTCGTTTTGTTTACGGCTCTCACGCTTTTTTTGGTACTCATAATCAAGCTTTTTATCTATTTTTTCTTAAGACAATTTAGAGTTTTGTTTGGAGGAAATTCCAGAAGTGTAGTACTTTTAGGAAACACTAAAAACACCAATCCGCTCGAACATTTTTTTTTAGAAAATCCTGATTATGGCTATAATTTAGTCAAAGTATTCCCATTAGAAGACCAAAAAGAAAAACAAATCGATTCGTGCCTTTCTTTCGTTTTATCCTATGGTGCCGATGAAATTTATTGCGCCACAGCCGATTTATCCGAGAGTCAAATTACCGCTATTATTGATTTTGCCGATAATAATTTGAAAACCTTAAAATTCATTCCTAACGAAAAACAAATCCTTTCTCGCAACGAAAAATTCGAATATTACGACTATATTCCCATTGTTTCCTTGCGGAATATTTTGCAGGACGAAACTTTGAATAAAATTATAAAAAGGATTTTTGATTTTCTGTTTTCGTTGGGAGTTATTGTTTTTTTGCTGTCATGGTTGATGCCTATTTTGGCCATTATTATCAAATGGGAATCCAAAGGACCGTTGTTTTTTATTCAAAAAAGAAACGGACTCAACTACAAGGAGTTCAATTGTTATAAATTTCGATCTATGGAAATTAACGACAACGCCGATGTGCAAATTGCCTCCAAAAACGATGACCGAATTACCAAAGTTGGGAAATTTATTCGCAAAACCAGTATTGATGAATTGCCACAGTTTTTTAATGTTTTATGGGGCGATATGTCCGTAGTTGGGCCAAGACCACACATGGTGAGCGTGACAAATTTATATGCGTTGCAGGTCGATAAGTTTATGGTACGCCATTTTGTAAAACCTGGGATCACGGGATTGGCACAAACCAAAGGATTTAGAGGCGAAGTAGAAACCGACGAAGACATTATAAACCGAGTGAAATATGATATTTTTTATATGGAAAATTGGTCTATTTTGTTAGATATAAAAATCATTTTCAATACGATTGTCAACATTATAACGGGCGACGAAAAAGCATATTAATATGAACAACGAACTCGTTTCCATAATTATTCCCTCGTATAACTCCGAAAAATTTATTCTGGAAACCATTCAATCTGTTCAAAATCAAACCTATATAAACTGGGAAATCATTCTTATTGACGATTGCTCAACGGATGCAACAGTGACTCTTATCAAAGAGAAAGCCGCTATTGATGCTAGAATTCATTGGCAACAATTAGAAAAAAATTCAGGTACAGGAGTCGCTAGAAACTTGGGATTAAGCCAAGCAAAAGGGCGTTATATTGCCTTTCTTGATGCCGATGATCTTTGGAAACCAGAAAAATTAGAAAAGCAACTTCAATTTCTTCAAAAAAACAAACTGCCGTTTACATTTTCTTTTTACGAATGTATGAACGAGCAAGGAATTTCTCTTGGTAAAAGGGTAGAAGCCCCCTTAAAACTCACTTATCGACAGTTGTTTTATTGCAATTATGTAGGGAATTTGACAGGGATTTATGATGTGAATTTTTTTGGAAAAATAGCCATTTCTTCTATCAGGAAACGGCAAGATTGGATGTTGTGGTTGACTATTTTGAACAAAATAAAAACTGCACAACCGGTTTCTGAAAGCTTGGCAATTTATAGAATACGAGAAAACTCTATTTCGGCGTCTAAAGTGGATTTGTTACAACACAATTTTGCCGTTTACAGGCAATTTCATGGGTATAATACACTCGTTTCATTGTATTACATGACTGGATTTCTTTTTACTCAATTAGTGATAAAAAGACGGTATATCAAGGGTATTTAGGATTAATATGCTTTGAATTATTTTTTATAACCAATTTTTACTCTTTCGCTTTCGTTTTCTTTTTTCTCATTCAATTCATCCAAATACGAGAAAACCAATTCGATATTTTTATCCTGATTTTCAAGTTTTTTTTGGATTTTAATAATATCAATTTTTATTTCGGTGGTGTCTAAAAGCAGTTGTCTTACTTTGGTAAAAATGCGCATAATTGCAATATTAACGTGGATAGCTTTGTCGCTTTTCAAGACACTTGACAACATCAAAACACCGTGTTCGGTGAAAGCGTAAGGTAATTTTCTAGTTCCGCCCCAACTTGATGTCGCAATTTGCGACTTCAAGTTTAAAAATTCATTTTCAGATAGTTGAAACATAAAATCAGTTGGAAATCGGGATACGTTTCTTTTTACTTGTTCGTTTAGTCTTCGTGTTTCAATATCATACAGTTTGGATAAGTCAACATCAAGCATCACTTTTTGATTACGAATAAAATAAATCTTGTCAGCAATAGTTTCTTCAGAAAGAATTGAATGGTCGCTCATGAGTTTTTAAATTAAAAAAACTAATATACGATTTTATTTACATTACAACAAAGATTTGAACTGCTTTAATTTTCCACGATTGCTTCGTTCTAATGTTGTTTTTCGGGTAAAAATAAACATCAAATTCGGTTCTAAATACATCGCAATGGCGGCTTCTATTTTCTGAATTTGTTTCAAAGTCAGTTCCGTTTCGCTCACATAATCAATTTCAAAAGAGTCGATTTTGGTTTGTTTAATCAAAAATTCTTTTACATTGCCGTCGTCCTCAATAATACTTTTGGTGACGTAATAAAAAGTTAATCCAGGCGATTTTTTTCCGCTGGGCAACAATGCGACATCATTGGTACGGCCTATTAATGTTTTGAGTATGGGTTTTTGAAGGGTGCTTTTTTCGTCCAAAACACCAATATCGCCAATCTCATATCGGATAAACGGATGCGCTTTGTTGAACAATGAAGTAATCACCACCCGCCCTTGAGTCCCGTTTGGAACTGGCTGATTGTTCTCGTCCAGAATTTCTACAAAAAGGGTTTCGGCGTTAACTTGCCAATCGCCATCGGGATTTTGAAACGCAATCAAGTCCAGTTCAGATGCGCCGTATTCATTGACAATAGGAATGCCAAATTGGGTTTCCAACAGGATTTTATCCGTTTCAAAAAGCATTTCGGAAGTGACCATACACACCTTTAACGAAGGACAAATGGTGGTAAGAACGATGTTTTTTTGTTGCAAAAATTTAGCAAACAAAACAATCGAACTGGTGTATCCATTGATGTAATCGAATTTTTTGGTTTTAAAATCGGTTAAAAATTGCTCTAAAACCACATCCGACAAATCAAATATCGAGAATCGAAAGCGATGACTCAAGAAATCCTTGAAACGTTCTTTTTTATGTCCTATAAAATCCATTGGAATACCGTAAAAACGGGCTTGATAGGAGGAATTAAAATCAATTCCGTACCAACCAAAACGGTATATGTTTGAGGCCCAAGTCAGGGCATGACTGTATTTGTCTTTGGCAAAAACAAATGGATCGCCGCTAGAACCCGATGTTTTATTGATGTAAACACTTCTTGGTGTATATCCTTTGGAAAGGCGTTCGAGTAATGGTTTTTGAAGATTTTTTTTGTTTAAAACAGGCAAATCGTTCCAGTTCTCCATCCTTGTTTCACCTACTAATTGCTGGTAAAAAGGATTGTTTTGCAAATGAAAATCGACAATTTCTTGTTTTTTATTCGTTAGAAAAAGCAAATATTCTTTTTCGGATAGGGCAACTATTTTCTGCAATTCGGCTTTGGCTTTCGGAATAGGAAAACCATTTAATTGAAGCGATAAGTTAAAAAGTGGGAACATTTAAGCTACTTTAGGGATATCAAAACGCTTGATAGATTTTAATTCTAAATCTTTATTTTCTTGTTCTGATTCTAGGTCAAAATCATCTTGTAGTCCGAGCCAGAATTTAGCCGAATTTCCAAAATAATGGCTCAAACGCAAAGCGGTATCTGCCGTAATACGTCTTTTTCCTTTTGTAATTTCTGAAATTCTAGTTTGTGGTATCTTTAAATCTTTGGCCAATTTATAAGCTGAAATTTCTAATGGAATTAGAAACTCTTCGGTTAATATTTCACCTGGATGTATGTTTTTTAATTTTTCCATTATTTTATAATTTAATGATAATCGATTATTTTAACTTCAAAGGCATTTCCATTTTCCCAGATAAAAATAATTCTCCATTGATTGTTTATTCTAATGCTATAATAGGTATTTAAATTGCCATTTAATTTTTCTAATCGATTAGAAGGAGGTATTCTTAAATCTAATAAATCTATCGAGTTATTTAGCATTCTTAATTTTCGTCTTCCAATATTTTGAATAGCTATAGATGGTTTTTTTGCCACAATTCCATTCCAAATCTTTTCTGTTTCTTTTGATCCAAACGAAATTATCATATCTTTTACGTTACTAACGTCAAAAGTAACTAAAAAAAATTATTATTTCACCCTAAAACAAACTATTTTTGCACCACCCGCACAAGGCGGACGAGCAACTTTAAAACGACAACAACATGAATATTTTACTATTAGGATCAGGTGGAAGAGAACACGCATTTGCTTGGAAAATGGTACAAAGTCCGCTTTGTGACACGCTTTTTGTAGCACCAGGAAATGCAGGAACAGCTGCTATTGCTACTAATTTAGATTTTAGTGCTACTGATTTTGATGCCATAAAAAATGTAGTTCTTACCCAAAATATCCAGATGGTTGTTGTTGGTCCTGAAGATCCGTTAGTAAAAGGGATTTATGATTTCTTTTTGAATGATGCTGCTATAAAACACATTCCCGTTATTGGTCCATCAAAAATTGGTGCGCAACTGGAAGGAAGCAAAGAATTTGCCAAAGAATTCTTGATAAAACACAACATTCCAACCGCCGCTTACGATAGTTTTACTGCCGAAACAGTAGAAAACGGTTGTGCATTTCTAGCCACATTACAACCGCCGTATGTCTTGAAAGCCGATGGTTTGGCCGCTGGAAAAGGCGTTTTGATTATTCATGATTTGGCCGAAGCCCAAGAGGAATTACGCAATATGTTGGTGCATCAAAAGTTTGGTGCCGCTAGTGCGAAAGTGGTTATCGAAGAATTTTTGGACGGAATAGAATTGAGCTGTTTTGTACTTACAGACGGAAAAAATTATAAAATTTTGCCAACTGCCAAGGATTACAAACGCATTGGCGATGGCGATACAGGACTAAATACAGGCGGAATGGGAGCGGTTTCTCCAGTCCCTTATGTAGACGCAGTTTTGATGGAAAAAATAGAAACACGCATTGTAAAACCTACCATTGATGGTTTTCAAAAAGATGGAATCCCGTACAAAGGTTTTGTGTTTATAGGTTTGATCAATGTAAACAACGAGCCAATTGTCATCGAGTACAACGTACGCATGGGAGATCCTGAAACCGAAGTGGTGGTACCAAGATTAAAAACCGATTTAGTCGAATTATTTTTGGCCGTAGCTAATGAAAAGCTGGACGAAATCACACTAGAAATTGACGAAAGAAGTGCTACAACTGTAATGCTAGTTTCTGGAGGGTATCCTGAAGATTTTGAAAAAGGAAAAATAATTACAGGATTAGAAACCATAACAGATTCGATAGTTTTTCACGCAGGAACCAAGTTAGATAATGATATTGTCGTTTCAAATGGTGGTCGCGTTATGGCCATTACGTCCTACGGAGATAGTTTTCAAGAAGCCATAAAAAAATCCTATCAAAACATAGGCAAACTACATTTTGATAAGATGTTTTTTAGAAAAGATATTGGCAACGACTTACTTTAAAAAAGAGTGCGCTGTTGTATCTTGATTTTCGGTTCCGTTTGCATCAAAAATTCGTAATTGTCTAATCCAATATACCATTGCAGAGGCACAAATAATCATGAAAATCCAATTGATAGTATTGGCAGCAAACCAAGACGACAATTCCAAAGAACGTAACGCATCTAATGGTTTGAAAAGAAAATCAACAAAAAGGGATTGTATTGCTTCGAAAAATGCTTTCATAATAAATAATTTTAAGTTGTATGAGTCGTTTATTAAGTCGTGTAAAGTAGTTGCTTTCTTGATTTTATGCAGAATCTTTAACTACTTGCTGCATTCCTTTTTAAACAAGTATTATATTTACAGTCACAAAAGTATAAAATATCCTTATGATAACAAGTGTTTTTAAAAAATCTACACCATTAAATTTTTCATTGGTCGTAATTTTGATGCTAGTTTTCTTTTTATTGTTTCAATTTCAGGAGGTATCTTGGATGGTTTCGGGTATTTTTATTTGTCAAAAGGCGGGTATATTTACTGTTTTATTGGCTTCTGTTTTTATTACTAATTTTGTGGTAAAAAAGAACGGATTGAGCAAAGACAGCAGTTATACGATTTTTTTTTATTTGTTATTTCTCCTTTTCTTCCCTATGGTTTTTAATGATTGGAAACTGGTTTTGGCCAATTTTTTTATTTTACTAGCACTCCGAAGACTAATTTCTCTACAATCATTGAAAGCATCCAAAGAAAAAATATTTGACGCTTCATTGTGGATTTTTATAGCTTCATTGTTCCATTTTTGGTGCATTCTTTTTATAATTTTGGTCTTTATTTCGATACTTTTCCATGTTTCTAGAGATTATCGCAATTGGGTTTTGCCTTTTATAGCTTTTTTTGTAGTTGGAATTATATTTTTGCTTTTTTCAATCTATGTCAATACTAGTATTTTAGACTATTACAACCAAAATATAGTAACTAATTTCCAAATTAATTATTTTACGTCCAATTATCAAAATGCGGCTTTTTCTATTTATTTGACGGTCGCATTGTTTTTTGTTGTTTCTATGTTTGCCTCCTTGTCAAATAAACAGCAATTGTTGCATACGTCGTACAAAAAAATCATTGCTTCTTTTTTTATTGGGATCGTTATTTTTGCCATTTCAGCCAACAAAAGCAATGATTTACTGCTATTTACATTTGCGCCATTGGCCATGATGGCAACGAGTCACATTGAGATTGCGCAACAAAAAATAAAGCAAGAATTGGTTTTAGGAGTCCTTATTTTGTGCAGTATAGTTACCTTTTACTTGCAGTTATAATTTGTTCCCGTAGGCCAAATCTCCCGCATCGCCTAGACCCGGAACGATGTATTTATTTTCATTTAATCGATCGTCTATAGCGGCAACCCAAAGATGGCATGATGCAGGCAAATGCTGTTCTAAAAACGCAATTCCCTCTGGAGCGGCTATGGCTACAGCAATATGAATCGCTTCAGGAATGCTTTGTTCTAGGAGTTTATGATATACGGCAAGTAGGGATTGACCCGTTGCTAGCATTGGATCCACAAGAATTAGAATCTTATTTTCTAAATTGGCCACGGCTTGGTATTCGACTAGAATGTCAAAATGTGCCTCGTTATTATGATGATGGCGGTAGGCCGAAACAAATCCGTTTTCTGCTCGGTCAAAATAATTCAAAAAACCAGTATGCAAGGTCAAACCTGCTCGTAAAATGGAGCAAATTACCAAGTTGTCTTTGATTTTGACCGTTGTTTTTTGAGCCAAAGGCGTTTGGATTTCGATGGTTTTGTAATCCAAATTTTTACTCAATTCGTACGCCATTATTTCGCCAATTCGTTCCATATTTCGCCGGAAACGCATGCTGTCCTCTTGAACAATTACCTCCCGAATTTCGGCTAAAAAATGATGGAGAACACTATTGGATTCCGATAAATGATGAATTTGCATAGCTAGAATTTTTTTTTCACTATAAAAGTATAAAAAAGTATCTTTGTATTTTTAAATCTAAAACTATGTTTTCAAAATTAGCGTATTCCGTTTTCGAACAAAGCATCCAAGACTATCATCAATTTGATAGCGTAGATCAGCCTATTAACAATCCTTTTCCAAAAGATAAATTCGAGCATTTATTGTATCTAAAAAACTGGATAGATACCGTTCAATGGCATTTTGAAGACATCATTCGGGATCCTAATATTGATCCAGTAGCTGCTTTGACTCTTAAAAGAAAAATCGATGCTTCTAACCAAGAACGCACGGATATGGTAGAATATATTGACGGTTATTTTCTTCAAAAATACAGTCATATTACCCCAAAGGAAGGCGCTAAAATCAATTCCGAAAGTCCTGCTTGGGCTTTTGATAGACTTTCGATTCTTGCCTTGAAAATTTACCACATGAATGAAGAAGCTACTCGTGAAGCGGCTTCGCAAGAGCACCGTACCAATTGCCAAACCAAATTAAACATTCTTTTAGAACAAAGAACGGATTTGTCTACCGCAATCGATGATTTATTGAATGATATTGAAAACGGTGATAAATTCATGAAAGTGTACAAACAAATGAAAATGTACAATGACGATGATTTGAACCCTATTTTGTATCAAAACAAAAAATAATTTTAAATTAGTATTTTGTCTATGATAACTATTGATATATTAAAAAAACTCAAAGAGTCAGAAGACAAAGTTGAATTTAAAAAAGGCGAAGGAGGTAACATATCGTATGATGGTGGGTCTAAACTAAAACCTAGTGATAGGCGAAGATGTATTTTAGGATATGTTACTGCTTTGTGTAATGAAGAGGGTGGGTGTTTAGTTATTGGAATGAGCGATAATTATCCACACGAAGTTATTGGCACTAATCAAAATTTAGATTCAATAGGCGAATTAGAATCAACTATTTATAGAGATACAGGTATTCGTCCAAAGGTATTCGAACTCTATGAAAATCAAAAAAGAGTATTGGTAATTGAAGTTCCAAGCCGTCCTGCGGGTAAAGTCTTTAAATTTGAAGATGTTGCTTTAATGCGAGTTGGTGAAGAATTAAAACCAATGTCGGATGCGGTTTATTTAAAAATAATTCAAGAACAAGAACCTGATTTTTCTCAACAATATTGTGAGGGTTTAAGTGTTACTGATTTGGATGAAAAAGCAATTTCTATTTTAAAAGAAAAATATGCTTTAAAACAAAATAATCCCAATTTTAAGAGGCTTTCTAATGAGCAACTGCTTTCTGATTTAGATTTATTAAAGAATGGAAAACTAACTAATGCAGCGCTAATTCTTCTTGCAAAAAAAGAAGTTTTAAACGAAAAACTTCCTCAAGCTGCCGTGATGTTGGAATATCGAAATGCTGAAAATCAAATATCGTTTGATAATAGAATACCTTTTTCTGAACCATTTTTTATATTAATTGATCAACTTTGGAATACTATTAACTTAAGAAATGGTAGCTTTCCCATTCAAGATGGGGCTTATATTTTTAATATTCCTTTTTTTAATGAAGCCGTTATAAGAGAGTCAATTAATAATGCCATCACACACAGAGATTACCGGAGGACGTCTGAAATAGTTGTTAAACAATTTCCTCAAAGATTAGATATATTAAATGCAGGTGGATTTCCTTCAGGTGTTAATTTAGAAAATTTATTAAAAACACCAAGCACTCCAAGAAATAGATTATTAGCAGATGTTTTGCAAAAGACAGGAATTGTAGAACGTTCTGGACAAGGAGTTGACAAGATATTTTACAATACACTTATAGAAGGAAAAGCAGAACCCGATTATTCAAAATCCGATTATTTTCAAGTAAATTTAAAATTATCAGCTGTAATAGAAGACAGAGCTTTTGCACTATTTATAGTTGCAGTACAAGAAGGATTACCAGAAACAGAAAAACTATCAGTTTTAGAAGTAATTACTTTAAATATGATCAAAAAGAATGCTGCTAAAAGAGATTTGGATTTTGAAATAGTTTCTAAACTTTTAGAGAAAAAACTAATAGAAAAACGGGGTAAGACAAATGCTATTTATTATATTCTTTCAAAAGATTATTACGAGTTTACAGATGAAAAAGCAAAATACTACAATCTACAAGAATTAGATGAAAGTCAAGTTTTGACTAGAGTTCTACAATTTTTATCTAAAGAATCAAGAGCCAAAATGAAAGATTTTGTGGGTCTTTTTGAAGATAAGTTATCTCGAAAACAAGTAAGATTTAGAATTGAAAAATTTGTAACTAATAAAATTCTTAAACAAGAAGGAGAAGGTTCTTCATCGGTTTATGAAATAGGAGAGAATTTTATAAATGAAATAGAAGTAATCTCCGAAGCTTTAAGTTTAGGATTAAAACAATTGGAAAAAAACAATACTAAAAAAAACGTAATGGCCAGAAAAAGACCAGAAAAAGACCAGTAAATTGTTAACAAACCAACCTTTTTTTTAACAAAACTACTGTTACCCCTTGATTTACAGGAGGTTTTTATAAAATGAAATGGCCAAAGAATGGCCAAAGAATGGCCAAAAAATTGCAATTGTATTGCAATACAATTGCAATAAAATTAATATTATTATTCAAAATTGTCCAAAAAAATCCAACATATAGCCGTCATGAGACTTTCTGCAATGGGAGATGTCGCCATGACGGTTCCTGTTTTAAGAGCTTTTGTCCAGCAAAATCCTGAAATAAAAATCACCATGGTCTCGCGACCGTTTTTCAAACCTTTTTTTGAGGGAATTCCCAATCTTACTTTTTTTGCTTTTGATGAAAAGGAACGGCACAAAGGTTTTTTGGGATTATTGCGCTTGTTTCAGGATTTAAAAGCCTTACAGATTGATGCTTTTGCCGATTTACACAACGTTTTGCGTTCCAAAGTCGTGCGAACACTTTTTGCCTGGAACGGAAAGAAAATCGCTTCGGTTGATAAGGGAAGAGCCGAAAAAGCCGCTTTGACACGTGCCGAAAACAAGATTTTCAAACCAGTAACAACGATGTTCGATAGACACGTCAAAGTGTTCCAAGAACTGGGTTTTACAGTCCATTTATTGCATCCAATGTTTCCTGAAAAGGCAGTATTAGATACAGCCATAATTCAATTAAATGTAGAAGATAATCAAAAATTAATAGGAATCGCACCTTTTGCACAATACGATTCCAAGGTCTATCCTTTGGATTTGATGCAAGAAGTTATGGATCAATTGGCAGCAAACAAAACCTATAAAATTGTACTTTTTGGTGGTGGCAAAAAGGAAATTGAACGGCTGAATTCACTTGCTAACGGCAAAGAAAATGTAGTGGTTGTAGCTGGGCAACTCCAGTTCCAACAAGAATTGCAACTCATTTCCAATCTTGATGTAATGCTTTCTATGGATTCTGGGAACGCACATATTGCGGCCATGTTGGGCGTAAAAGTGATTACACTTTGGGGCGCAACACATCCTTTTGCGGGTTTTTCACCGTTCAATCAGCCGATGGAAAATGCCTTGGTTTCGGATAGGAATTTGTTTCCAAAATTACCCACTTCGGTGTATGGGAATAAAACGGTGGAAGGTTATGCAGCGGCAATGCGAACCATTTCGGTTAAAAGTGTCGTTGACAAAATCAATTCGATAGTAAAATAAAACCCTTTACAAATAGATTTTCTCGTCCTGACAACGCTTTACAATATAGTGTTGCAAGTTCGAAATGGTTTCTTGATATGCGGGAGCTTCGTAGCCAAAACGCTCGTGTTCCATTTGCTCTTTCTGGATGGCGTTGCAGCCTTTGATGACTTCTTTGAGCATGTCGAGCATCGCCAATTCTTTATTGTTGGTTTTCTGGAATTTAAACTCTACGATTTCGTCTTGCAATTCCTCGCAATAGGCCAAAAGTTGGACTACTTCTGGTTCGTCCAGTAGGAAAGGGTTGGTTTTGAATATTTCTCTGGTGGATTTCATAATCAATGACAATTTCAATTTCAAAAATCAATTTCAATTACTGTAATTTGCATTATTGAGCAGTTTTTAAAATTTATTTATGGGTATTGTTTTAGTTTAATATTCGGATTTGCCAAATTTTTCAAATACAAATCAACTTCCCATTAAGACTATTGCACAAATCCGTTGTAGCTGTTAAGCGATCGGCAATTTTAGTGGATTGCTACATTCTGATTTAGTAATTCTACATTAAAATTAATTTTGGCATTTAAGGCATTAAAAACTTTAATAATTGTGTCAAATCTTGCGTCAGTTAAGCTATTCTCAATTTTTGAAATTTGAGCTTTTTTTACGCCAACTAACTCACCTAATTGTTCTTGTGTCAAATTTCGTTCTTTACGAATTTGTTTAATTGTTTGACCAATCAAATCAATTTTCAATTCGTTTTCAAAATTTTCTCTATTTGTTGTTCCTTTTTCTCCAACGAATTTATCTGTTACTTCATCTAAACTATATGTTTTCATAATTTTATTTCTTTTCGTTAAAATATTTTACTCTTAATGATTCTGCTCTTTCAATTTCAACTTTCGGGGTTTTGTCTGTTTTCTTTACAATACCGTGAGTAGAAATCACGACAGTATCCTTTTTATCTGATTTATTCCAAAAAGCAAAAAGTCTTAAATATTGTTTGTTGTATAAAGTTCTAAACTCCCAAATCTCACCATCGAGTTTTTTGAATAATTCATTATCGTTTACGCTTCTCGATTTCCAAATATTATAAAGTATTTTTTCTCTAGATTTCGGGTCTAGATTTTCCAAAAACTCTAATACTGGTTCAAGAAATTCAACTTTAAATTTATAATCCATTTTCCAGTAATCTTAATTTTCTGTAAAGATATAAGTTTCCTTTTTAAGAAACAAATGTTGTTGGTTTTTCGGCTTCTCGTTGCTGTTGCCCAACGTTCCCGCGCTACACGCAGTTTGGGATTAAGGAAGCGTAATCTTTCGGATTTGCCAAATCTTCCAAATACAAAACCAACGTTCCATTAAGCCTATTTCCCAAATCAGTTTTAGCTGTTAGGCGTTCGTTCATTTTCATTCAAAATTTCCGTTAATCAATTGTACTTTTCCATTTTGATAATTAAAATTTAAAATCAATTTTTCGGTATGTATTTTTGAAGACAAAGTAATAGTTGAGGGGTACATAACTTTTTTATCTGTTTCGTATGTAATTTCATTTGAGATTTCCCATGTTGAGTCAAAATCTCCATTCTTGTCAGAAAGCCTAATAAATTTTCCATTACCATTTGGGTAGATAGCAATGTCCGACCTATTTTTCCTTCCTTCTTCGTTAACGAATTCTGTGTTATTTTTTACTCCAAAAAGAATTGTCAAAAAATTAAATCCTGAATCTCTTTGTTTAGTAATTTTCAATGATGCAAAAAGACCATTTGGACTTCGTAATGACATCTTGTTATTTGAAGTGTTAATTTCAATATCTAAATATTCTTGACCATTTAATACCTGCGCATTTCCAAAAGTTTTAATTGTTCCTTTTGATGAATCGCTAGTAGGTATACTAATCAAAGTTGCTGATTCTTCAGTTTTATCCCCACTTACTGTATTTGTGCTCAAAGTAATCTCTTCGTCTATTAATGTTTTAGTAATTCCATTAATTGTAACACTTGCTTTTGAAATTACCATTGAAAAAGGTTCTTCCTCTTTCGAGATAATTCTTGATGTGAAAGGTATTTCTCCCTCTACAATTTTATCATACAAACTTTTTGATGATTTACTAGAATTGGTCATAGTTGGCACATCTGACTTTAAACAGCAATACTTATATTTTTTTCCGCTTCCGCAACCGCATTTGTCGTTTCGTCCTAATTTTTTCATTTGATATGTTGTGACTGTATACAGTTTGAATGACGCCTAACTCGTTTACAGGCGTGACAAACCCTCGTACACACAAAAAAATCGGGTAGACTAGCCAAGGTTTGTTTCGCTTTATAGCTGTATCAAATATATTCATTTTTTCTTACAAATGATCAAATGGACTTTTTATATTGAAACCACAACTTCCCTAAAACAAAAAAACTTCCCTTAAAAGAGAAGTTTTCATTTATTATAATACTGATAACTTACACATCATCATAATCAACGCGTAGGGTGGCAGAGGTAGGATGGGCTTGACAGGTAAGAATCAATCCATCGGCGATTTCTTTGTCGGTTAGGATGGCGTTTTTGGTCATTTGTGCCGTTCCTTCGGTAACGCGTGCGAGACAGCTGCTGCAAATCCCGCCTTGACAGGAATACGGTGCATCAATGCCTTGTTTTAAGGCCGCATCGAGGATGGTTTGTTTTTGTGACATTTCAAAACTCACTTCTTCGTCATCGACTATAATGGTAATTTTAGAATGCCCCTCAAGCGATTGATTAATCGTATTCTCTTGTGTTGAAGAGGTAAAAAGTTCGAATTGAATCGCCGAATCGCTCACGTTTTTTTCTTTCAAAAGGCTAGTAACGCTTGTAATCATTGCCTCGGGACCACAAAGATAAAATTTGTCAAATTCTAATGCGGCATGTTTGTTATTGAGTACAAAGTTTAGGGCTGCCTTGTCAATTCGTCCAAACAACGTATTTTCGGCATTGGTTTGGCTGTACACATAATGCACAAAAAGACGACCTACATGTTGCAATTGTAAGTCATGTAATTCTTGATGAAAAATAGTATCTCCGGGCGATTTGTTTCCGTAAACCAATACAAACGAGCTTTTGGGTTCGCCTTTCAAAACTGATTTTAGGATGGATAAAACGGGCGTGATGCCGCTTCCTGCTACAAAGGCAGCATAGTTTTTTTGACGGTCAATTTCGGGTGTAAATGTGAATTTTCCTTCTGGTTTTCCTACTTCAAGGACATCCCCAGCTTTTAGTTTTGTGTTGGCAAATTGAGAGAAAGCACCATTTTTTACTGCTTTGACCGCAATGCGTAATTCGCCACTTCCTGGAGCGGAACAAATCGAGTAGGCACGACGAATTTCTTGATTGTCCAGCGTAAGCCTAATGTTGAGGTATTGTCCAGCGACAAAAGTATAGTTGGTTTTAAATTCTTCGGGAACATTAAAAAGTACCGAAACGGCGTCTTTGGTTTCGCGTTTTACTTCTTTTATAGTTAATTTTAGGAAAGATGGCATGAGTTGTTTTTTTTACAAAAGTAGGAAAGACAAATAAAAAGGGCTTCTTAATTGCGATATTTTTTTATTTTAGCTGTAACTTTTAGGTATTTTCATCAACTCATTACAAAACTAAATCCAAAACCATGTTTACAAAATTCCTTTATTTAGAATGGAAAGCCTTTACTCGATCGGCTTCTTTTGGTTCTAACTTGGCTATGAAGATCCTGTTGGGGTTTTTGGTTGCTTATTTTACGGTAGTTTTTTTGGCATTGGGCGTGGGAACATTTTATTTGCTTCGGGAAATGAAATTGGATCCGCTGGTAACGGTAAATACTTTTTTGTTTTATTATTTTGTTGTCGACTTGGTGATTCGGCTTTTGATGCAAAAAATCCCGGTAATGAACATTCGTCCGCTATTGGTTCTAACGTTCAAGAAACCTACAATTGTTCATTTTTCGTTAGGAAAAACGGTTTTGTCCTTTTTTAATTGGGTACATGCTTTTTTCTTTCTGCCTTTTTCTATCGTATTAATTCTGGAAGGATACGATGTTTCTAGCGTTGTATTTTGGTATTTTGGGATGTTGGCTTTGGTATATTGCAATAATTTTTTGAATATTTTATTGAACAACAAAGACAATTTGTTTGTGTTTTTTATAGCAATTGTGCTCGTTTTAGGCGGTTGTCATTATTATCATTTGTTTGACATTACCCAGTATACGTTTCCATTTTTTGATGGGTTATTTCATACCAAAGGCTTGTTTTTAGTACCCGTTTTGGTTTTGATAGGGTTGTATTATGGGACTTTTAACTATTTCAAAAATGATTTGTATCTGGATGCAGGGCTTTCACGTAAAAATGATATTGCCAAAACCGAGGATTTAACGT
This sequence comes from Flavobacterium restrictum, assembly GCF_007097245.1. Taxonomy (GTDB): domain Bacteria; phylum Bacteroidota; class Bacteroidia; order Flavobacteriales; family Flavobacteriaceae; genus Flavobacterium; species Flavobacterium restrictum. The sequence goes on from NZ_VJZT01000005.1 coordinate 73,665, forward strand.
GGCTCAACCAGTTTGGAACATTGGGAACGTTCTTGAAAAACGACATCAAATTGATTAAAAGAAACAAACGATCAAGAACAACGGTGATTATGTCGGTAATTTTCCTGTTCTACGGATTGATTTTTTTTAGTTCAAATTCGCACCAACCACAAGTCATGCGCATCTTTGCAGGAATTTTTGTTTCGGGTGGATTTTTATTCACTTTTGGACAATTTGTACCCAGCTGGGACAGTTCATATTACCAGTTGATGATGACTCAAAACATTCCGTATTGCGGTTATTTGAGTTCCAAATGGTGGCTTATTGTTATAGGAACCTGTATTTCGACAATTTTAGCTTCTTTTTATTTGTATTTTGGGCTGCAAGTGTACCTAACTATTTTGGCGGGAGCCGTTTATAATATTGGTGTCAACTCCTATTTGGTGTTATTAGGTGGTGCTTATACCAAAACGCCTATTGATTTATCGACGTCCAAAGGCGCTTTTGGCGACAAGAAAGCCTTTAATGCCAGCACCATGTTGATTACACTTCCCAAATTAGTTTTGCCAGTGCTCCTGTATTGGGCAGGAACCAGCTTGATGAATGCTAATTTAGGATTGGCATTTGTTGCCATTGCTGGAATTATAGGCTTTTCTTTGCGAAATGTTGTTTTTTCTTGGATAGAAAAAATTTACAAAACCGAGAAATACAAAACCATAGAAGCGTATAGACAAAAGAGTTAAACAAAATTAATGAACCAATCGAATTCCTAACCGAAAAAAAGATACAATATGATACAAGTAAACGCACTTTCCAAAAAATACAACGCAACCACCGTCCTGAATATAGCCACATTAGAAATTCCAAAAGGACAAAGTTTTGGTCTTGTAGGGAATAACGGAGCAGGAAAAACGACTTTTTTTAGTTTGTTATTGGATTTAATTCAACCTACAACAGGGAATATTGTTAACAACGAGATTCCTGTAAATACCAGCGAAGCTTGGAAACCTTTTACGGCTTCGTTCCTAGACGAAAGTTTTTTGATAGGCTACCTAACGCCCGAAGAATATTTTTATTTCATAGGCGATTTGCGAGGACAAAACAAAGCCGATATTGATGCTTTATTGGCCAAACATGAAGAATTTTTTAATGGAGAAATCCTTAAAAACAAAAAATATTTGCGGGATTTGTCTAAAGGAAATCAAAAGAAAGTAGGAATCATCGCCACTTTAATAGGCAATCCATCCGTAATTATTCTGGACGAACCTTTTGCCAATTTAGATCCAACAACGGTCAATAGACTAAAAAAAATCATCAAGGAGTTAGCCGAAAATCCCGAAGTTACCGTGCTTGTTTCCAGTCATGATTTGCTACATACCGTTGAGGTTTGCAACCGAATAGTAGCTTTAAACAAAGGCGAAATAGTCAAAGATATTCAGACAAATCCAGAAACCTTGCAAGAATTAGAAGCGTTTTTTGCGGTTTAAATTTCTGTATTTGAAAAAGAAACGTATTTTTACCAGTCATTATACTAAAATCAAGTTTTAAAAGTTAAATGATAAAACGTTTCCCATTGAAAACCAACACCTTTAAATCGATATTTTCTTTCGCATTTTTTGTTTTTTTGATAGCCTGTTCTACCAAGAAAGACACTTTTATGGCTAGAAATTCACATGCTTTAAGTACCAAATACAATATTCTTTACAACGGACAAATAGGATTAGACAAAGGCGTCGAAGCTATAAATGCCACTAGTAAAGACAATTATTGGAAACGCTTACCCATTGAACGGATGCAACTTGTCGAGAATGTTTCGGCAGAGGGAAAGCCTAAAAACAAAGATTTTGAAGTGGCCGAAACCAAAGCTACCAAAGCGATTCAAAAACATTCTATGAACATTGGCGGTCGCGAAAAAAATACTCAAATCGACGAAGCCTATTTGTTACTAGGGAAATCCCGCTACTACGACCAACGATTTATTCCCGCACTAGACGCATTCAATTATATTTTATACAAATATCCCAATAGCAGCAATATTTATACGGCTAAAATTTGGCGGGAAAAAACCAATATGCGTTTAGGAAACGATGCTTTGGTGGTCAAAAACATCGAAAAATTGCTTAAAGACAAAGCATTAAAAAAACAACCTTTGGCAGATGCAAACGCACTTTTGTCAGAGGCTTTTTTGAATTTAGAAGAAAAAGACAGCGCCATTACCAAACTCAAAGTCGCTGAAAACACCACCAAAATTCACGAAGAAAAAGCAAGATACCGTTTCATTCTGGGGCAATTATACCAAGAGTTAGGCAAAAAAGACAGCGCATTGTATTACTATAATGAGGTAATAGCCATGAACAGAAAGTCTAAAAGGGAATACATCATTCAATCCCAAGCCCGGAAAATAAAATTGTTTGATTATCAAAAGGATGATGCAGCGGCACTTATAACCACCTACAATAAACTCCTCGCCGACAGAGAAAACAGACCTTTTCTTGATGTTATCAATTACAATATGGGGCTATTTTATGACAATAAAAAAGAGGATTCGCTAGCTACAAAATATTATAACGCTTCGCTAAAAACTGTTTCAAAAGATCCGTATTTAATAGCATCAAATTATAGAAATCTAGGCGATATAAATTTTAAAAAAACCCAATACCAAACGGCGGCTAAATATTATGATAGTACGCTAGTTAAGTTGGATCCCAAAACTCGGGAGGCAATCCACATTCAAAAAAAGAGAAAGGATTTAGAAGAAGTAATTCATTTTGAAACCATAGCCAAAACCAATGACAGTATTCTTCACGTAGTCGCCATGTCCGATGGTGATCGTGTAGCGTATTTTGAAAAATACATCGAACAATTAAAGAAAGCCGATGAAGCCAAACGAATTCTAGAAGAAAAACAGTTAAAAATCGCCGAGAATATCGAGAGAAATGCCGCTGCCAATGCCACTGATCCCTCTACTGCCGATGATATTCCTGGGGCTAGAACTAGAAAATCGCTCCTGGCACCACCAAGTATAGCCACCGGCAATGATAACGGAAGCGTGTTTTATTTTTACAATCCCAATACGGTTGCTTTTGGAAAAGTGGAATTCAAAAAGAAATTTGGCGATAGAGCTCTAGCTGATAATTGGTTGCTTTCTACCAAAAAAACAAACAGTATTGTAGATGATACTAATGACAACACTAGCGCAGATAGCCTAGCTAAAGTTCCTGTAATAAACCCAAAATACATGGCGGATTATTATACCAAACAAGTGCCTACAAATCCGGTAAAAATTGATAGTTTGAGCAAAGAGCGCAACTTGGCATATTACCAATTGGGTGTGATTTACAAAGAACGATTCAAGGAATATGGCTTGGCAAGTAATAAATTAGAACAATTATTAAAAAATAATCCAGAAGAAAAATTGGTTTTGCCTGCCAAATATAATTTGTACAAAATCTATCAAATTACAAATGCAACCAAAGCCGAGGAAATGAAAAACAGCATTTCCAAAGACTATCCTAACTCTAGATATGCACAAATTATCAACAATGTTGGTTCCACCGAAGAACTAGAAAAAGGATCCCCAGAAAGCTTGTATAAAAGTTGTTATAGAATGTTCGAAAGCGAACAGTTTGCTGCCGTTATAAAAAGATGCGATGTGATGATAAAACAATTTTCGGGAGACGAAATTGTTTCAAAATTCGAATTCTTAAAAGCCAATGCCACCGGAAAACTCAAAGGATTAGTAGCCTACAAAGGAGCCATACAATATGTAGCCGATAATTACCCAAACACCGAAGAGGGTAAAAAAGCGCAGGAAGTCCTAACAACCCAAATCCCTTTCCTGGAGCAAATGACCTTTACAACTACGGATTCCAAAAGCTGGAAGATGATGTTCAAAGTCCCTGTTCTTGATGATAAAAAAACGGCGTCAATTGAACAAAAAATCATGAAATTTATGGACAACGAAAACATTCAAAAACTATCGTATTCCTGTGATGCCTATACGGATAATGAAAAGATAATTACCATTAACGGCTTTAAATCAGAAGCAAACTCAATGGACGTTGCCAATCAATTTGCCGAAAATCCAAAGTATAAAATCGATCAAAAAGGAATTGTCATTTCGAATGAAAACTACAAAGTAATACAGATCAAGAAAAACCTTGAAGAGTATATCACACTTAAAACAAAATAGTCATGTTTGATAAAAAACCAAAATCGTACACCGATCTTTTAGGAAAAACCAATCGAATTGTAGAAGGAACCACCATAAAAGGAGATATTTTTTCGCAAGCAGATTTTAGATTAGATGGCGAGTTAATTGGTAATTTTCAATCAGGCGGAAAAATTGTTATTGGTCCCGCTGGAAGTGTAACGGGAGATATTGTGTGTAAAAATGCCGATATCGAAGGTAAGTTTAGCGGCAAAATTCAAGTAATCGAAATGCTAAATGTAAAACACAAAGCCAGTATTCACGGCGAAGTTATAGTAGGCAGATTAGCCGTAGAGCCAGGAGCCGATTTTAGTGCTTCCTGCACCATGAAAACCAATGTAAAAAACCTAATACCAACCGATGGACAACAAGCCCAACAAAAAACAAGCTAGCAAATGGCTTGCATTGATCAATATACCCATACAAATGGGCGCATTGATTTTTTTGTTTGCCTATCTAGGCAGTTGGCTCGACGAGAAATACCCCAGTCCCAAAGTATATTATAGTAAAATTCTAGTGATGATAGGTGTTTTTTTGGCTTTGTATAATGTCTATCGGCAAGTAAACGAAATTAACAAATCACAATAAAGCATGAATCTAAAAAACTACAAACCACTGTTTTTTTTAACAGCATTTGTTGGCTTGGCTTACGGTATTCACAAAGGTATTTTTTATAGTTTAAAAATCAATACCCAAACATTTCAGTATTCAACGGAGTTTCTTTACGCATTATTTTTACTCTTTACCCTTGTTATAGCAATAGTTTTGTTAACCGTAAAAGTAAAAAGTTTTGACAATGTAGGCATGAGTTTTTTGTTGGCTACGAGTATTAAAATGATGGTTTGTTATTTGATTTTAAGACCCTTGTTACAAGCCACAGGAGCAGAAAGCAGTATGGAGAAAATCAATTTTTTTATAACGTTTATTGTGTTTTTAGCAATTGAGACCCTTTTTACGATACGATTAGTCAATGAAAAGCAATAATTGATTGCTTGAGTAGATAGAATCTACAAAATTTATTTTTTTAATTCTTTCGAATATTAATAAAAAATGTACCTTTGCACCAAATTTCAGAAACGTAATAAATTAAGATAATTAACTGTTATGGTGATTTCAAACAAACCACTTCGATTTATAGTAGCAACTTTAGTAGTGTGTCTTCCGTTTTTTAGTTTTGCAAATCCCGCTTCGGAGGTTGCAAATACGCAAACAGAAGTAGCACAACCAGCAACAGCAACCGCTTCGGGCGAGGTAAAAACCGAAACCACTGAAGTAAAATCTAAAATCAAAGAATTTATTGATCACCACCTTTTGGATGCGCATGATTTTACTTTTTCGGCAAATGAAGAAACGGGTGAACATTATGGTTTTTCCTTGCCTATTATTCTTTGGGACAATGGTTTACACGTTTTTTCTTCTTCAAAATTCAACCATGGTGAAGCAATTGCCGAAAGCGATGGTAACTATTATGTTTTGCACCACGAAAAAATCTACAAAACAGCCGCTGACGGTGTATTAACAGAAAATGAAACCACAGGGCATCCTACAAATGCAACGCCGTTGGACTTATCAATTACCAAAAGTGTAGTTGGAATTTTAGGTATTGCCGTTTTAATGTTTTTGTTGTTTACAAGTTTAGCAAAATCGTACAGTAAAAACGGAGGAATAGCCTCTGGAGCAGGGCGTTTCTTTGAACCTTTAGTATTGTATGTTCGTGACGAAATAGCGATACCAAATATTGGACAAAAACATTACAAGAAATACATGAGTTATTTGTTGACCATATTTTTCTTTATTTTCTTCCTTAATATATTAGGATTAACACCGCTAGGATTCAATGTAACAGGTAACATTGCAATAACAGCTTCATTGGCGTTGTTGACGTATGTTATTACGACTTTATCTGCTAATAAAAATTATTGGGGACACATTTTCTGGATGCCAGGCGTGCCTACACCCATGAAATTTATTTTGGCTCCCATAGAATTGTTGGGAACAATCATCAAACCTTTTTCATTAATGATTCGTTTGTATGCTAATATCTTGGCAGGACACGTGGTATTGATGAGTATTATTGGTTTAATGTTTATCTTTAAAAACTGGATTGGAAGCAGCTTGTCCTTTGGATTGGCATTTGCACTTTCGATACTTGAAATATTAGTGGCGTTTTTGCAAGCGTATATTTTCACGATGTTGTCTGCGCTTTATTTTGGAGCAGGAAACGAAGAGCATCATCACGAAGAGGCGCATTAGATTTCAGATTTTTGAAACTTGATTTTTGATTGCAGATTTTGCAATTCTGAAACCAAAATCATTAATCATCACCCAAGCCTGAAAGGCGAACCGGCGAAGCAATCTAAAATCAAATTGAATGTTTAATTTTAATTATATATATTATGGAAATTCCTAAAATTGTTGGTGCAGGATTAATTGTTATTGGAGCAGGTATGGGTATTGGTAGAATTGGTGGTTCAGCAATGGACGCAATTGCTCGTCAACCAGAAGCTTCTGGAAAAATCCAAACAGCTATGCTTATCGCAGCTGCACTTATTGAAGGTATTGGTTTTGCTGCGTTGTTCGCATCTTAATTAAAATCTAAAAACAATAGTTGCAACGGTTGGTTGTAACTATTGTTTTACTATTAAAACATTAAAAATTATAATTATATACAATGGATAAGTTAATAAATGATTTTTCGTTTGGTTTGTTTATTTGGCAAATACTAATATTTGTTGGATTGATTTTCTTGTTGAAAAAATTCGCTTGGAAACCCATTCTTGATGCAGTTAATGATAGAGAAGAAGGGATTAAAAACGCATTAGAATCAGCAGAAAATGCTAGAAAAGAAATGCAAAATTTGCAAGCAGACAACCAACGTATTTTGCAAGAAGCAAGACTAGAACGTGACAACATGCTTAAAGATGCTCGTGAAATAAAAGAAAAAATGGTTGCTGATGCCAAAACCGAAGCGCAAGCTCAAGGTTTAAAAATGATTGAACAAGCCAAAGCAGCTATCGAAAGTGAAAAAAATGCAGCTATGGCCGAATTGAAATTACAAGTTTCAACCCTTTCATTAAGCATTGCAGAAAAAGTATTGAAAGACGAATTGTCTAATAAAGAAGCTCAAACAAAATTGGTTGAGAAAATGTTAGGTGACGTAAAATTGAACTAATCATGGCAGGTACAAGAGCAGCAATTCGATATGCAAAAGCAATTTTAGATTTGGCAACCTCAAAAGGAGTTGCCGAAGCGGTCAACAATGATATGAAATTGATTGGTACAACCATCGAGGCAAATTCAGAATTGAGAGCTTTTATTGCAAGCCCAATTTTAAAAGTAACCGTTAAGGAAAACGCACTTTTAGAAGTTTTTGCAACGGTAAATACAGTTACCAAAGGGTTGTTTCATTTATTACATGAAAACAAAAGATTCGAAATCCTTGCAGAAATAACAGTAGCCTACAATAAATTATTTGATATTTTAAACGGTGTCGAAGTAGCTATTGTAACAACCGCTTTCCCAATGGACGCAGCATTAGAAGCAAAAGTAATTGCTAAAATTGCAACCCTATCAGACAAGAAAATAACGATTCAAAATACAGTTGATCCTGCAATCATTGGAGGATTTATATTAAGAATAGGCGACAAGCAATACAACGCATCGGTTGCCAATAGATTACAAGTATTAAAAAGAGAATTAAGTAACTAGTTTTATCACACATTTAAGTGTCTAAATTATAAAGTAAGATGGCGGAAATCAAACCTGCTGAAATTTCAGCAATATTAAGAAAGCAAGTAGAAAGTTTTGAATCTGGTGCAACACTAGAAGAAGTAGGAACAGTACTTAATGTTGGAGATGGTATTGCTCGTATTTACGGGCTTTCAAACGTTCAATACGGAGAATTAGTAGAATTTGACAATGGTCTAGAGGCTATTGTTTTGAATCTTGAAGAAGATAATGTGGGTGTGGTACTTTTAGGACCATCTACAGGAATCAAAGAAGGTTCAACTGCCAAAAGAACACAACGTATCGCTTCGCTAAAAACTGGCGAAGGAATGGTGGGTCGTGTAGTAAACACACTTGGTTTTCCTATTGATGGAAAAGGACCAATTACAGGCGAATTATTCGAAATGCCTTTGGAAAGAAAAGCACCTGGAGTTATCTTCCGTCAACCCGTTACTGAACCATTGCAAACAGGAGTAAAAGCAGTTGATGCTATGATTCCAGTAGGTCGTGGACAACGTGAACTTGTTATTGGTGACCGTCAAACTGGTAAATCTACAGTTTGTATCGATACCATTTTAAATCAAAAAGAATTTTACGATGCTGGAAAACCAGTATTTTGTATCTATGTTGCTATTGGTCAAAAAGCTTCGACTGTTGCAGGAATTGCAAAAATGTTAGAAGAAAAAGGAGCAATGGCGTATACGGTGATTGTGGCAGCTAATGCTTCTGATCCAGCTCCAATGCAAGTATATGCTCCTTTCGCAGGTGCTGCAATTGGTGAATATTTTAGAGATTCAGGTCGTCCAGCTTTAATTGTTTATGATGATTTGTCTAAACAAGCGGTGGCGTATCGTGAGGTTTCTCTTTTGTTAAGAAGACCACCGGGACGTGAAGCCTATCCTGGAGACGTTTTTTACTTACACAGTCGTTTATTAGAGCGTGCGTGTAAAGTAATTGCAGATGATGGAATTGCAAAAAACATGAACGATTTACCAGATTCTTTGAAAGGAATTGTAAAAGGTGGTGGTTCATTGACTGCATTGCCAATCATTGAAACGCAAGCAGGTGACGTATCAGCTTATATCCCAACAAACGTAATCTCGATTACTGATGGTCAAATTTTCTTGGATGGGGATTTGTTTAATTCAGGGGTTCGTCCAGCGATCAACGTAGGTATTTCGGTATCTCGTGTGGGTGGAAATGCTCAAATTAAATCCATGAAAAAAGTAGCAGGTACTTTGAAACTGGATCAAGCACAATTCCGTGAATTGGAAGCGTTTGCTAAATTTGGCTCTGATCTTGACGCTGTTACATTAAACGTAATTGAAAAAGGAAAACGTAACGTTGAAATCTTAAAACAAGGTTTGAATGATCCTTATACTGTTGAAGATCAAGTGGCTATTATTTATGCAGGATCAAAAAATTTATTAAAAAGCGTTCCCGTGAATAAAGTAAAAGAATTCGAAAAAGACTTTTTGGAATTCTTGAACAACAAACACAGAGCGACTCTTGACGCCTTAAAAGCAGGAAAATTGACAGACGAAATTACAGATGTAATCGAAACGGTAGCAAAAGAAATTTCAGCGAAATATAACTAAAATTAGTCAAAAGCCTTAAAGTCAAAAGTCTTAAAGTCATTCTTCGACTTTTTATAACACTTTGGACTTTATGACTTTATGACATTAGACTAAAATAAAGATGGCAAATTTAAAGGAAATCCGTAATAGAATTACTTCCATTTCATCTACGATGCAAATCACATCGGCAATGAAAATGGTTTCTGCAGCAAAGCTAAAGAAAGCACAAGATGCTATCACAGCTATGCGCCCTTATGCCGAAAAATTGACCGAATTGTTACAAAATCTTTCTGCAACACTTGATGGTGATGTAGGTGGGGAATTTACAACACAACGGGAAGTAAAAAAAGTGCTACTTGTAGCTATAACTTCAAACAGAGGTTTGTGTGGTGCTTTTAATACCAATGTTATTAAGGAAACTAAAAGTCGTGCCGAATACTATTCAGGAAAACAAGTAGCTATTTTTGCAATAGGAAAAAAAGGAAATGATATTTTAAGCAAAACGGTACCTGTTGTTGACAATCAAAGTGCTATTTTTGACCATTTAACTTTTGATAATGTAGCTGTAATTGCAGAGACGTTGACTCAAAAATTTCTTTCTGGCGAATATGACAAAATAGAATTAGTGTACAACCAGTTCAAGAATGCTGCCACTCAAATCGTTCAAGTTGAACAATTTTTGCCATTAGCACCTATCAAAACGGACAAAGCGGTGGCAACAGGAGATTATATTTTTGAACCTTCCAAAGAAGAAATCGTGTTGACTTTGATTCCAAAAGCATTGAAAACGCAATTGTATAAAGGTATTAGAGATTCCTTTGCCTCCGAGCACGGAGCGCGTATGACCGCAATGCATAAAGCAACAGATAATGCAACTGATTTGAGAGATCAGTTAAAATTAACGTATAACAAAGCACGTCAAGCTGCCATAACCAACGAAATTCTTGAAATCGTAGGTGGTGCTGAAGCATTAAACGGGTAGTATTCTATGTGCCTGAACTGTAGATGATTACACTTTTTAAATAATTTAAAGAGCCAACAAATTTTTGTTGGCTCTTTTTTTTTGCTTATTATTTACATTTTTTTTCTTAATTGGTCTCTTTTTTATAGAATTGTTATTTTTATGTGATAAATACAATTATTAAACAAAAAGTTGTTAAAAATTATTTATTGTACGATAAATGCAATTTCTAATCGTTTAAATGCTTATTTTTGCGATAAACAACATTTTTTATTTTAATAATCAAAATGTTTTTCTTTTTTGTTTAAAGACAATATATAAATGGAAAATTATTACACAGAGTTATCACAACGATTTCTCGCAGAAACTGTTTTAGGAAACGATACAGCTTCTTTGCGAAGAGAACTTTTTTACATAAAATTATCAAGTTTAGAACGCAAATTAGATACTGATGATTTGAAAAAAGAGTTTTGGATAAATATTTACAATGCTTTTTTCATTATCATTCAAAATGAGCCAAAACCAAAAGGATCTTTTTTGAAATACAAAAGAATTAAAATTGCCAACAACCTTTTCTCTTTGAATGACATTGAATTAGGCATATTAAGAAAACAAAAATTCAATATTGGGTTCTTAAATCTAACGAATCCATTTTCGACCAAATTAATTTCTCGTTTATCCGTAAGTACTACAGATACTTCTATTGCATTAAAATTAAATAAAAACAATGCGATTGCAAATGGACTAGCTTAATTTCAAAATGAGAATACTGTTTTGCTGTATTTTTTTGTTTTTAAAAAGGAATGTATTTTTGACACTATATAAAGAGCTGACAATTGTTAGCTCTTTTTTTTTGAGTACTTTTATACCTTTAAAAGTAAATAAAATATGCCACAAACCACAACAATTGAACTCACTACATTGCCCCAAATGCTGGCGCAAATAGCGATGATACGACATTTATATCCCAAATTAGAACAAGCAACTTACGAGGCCTATTTACAAGAAATGATTCCCCACAATTACACCCAAGTAGCTGTTTTTGAAGATGCTACCTGTATTGGAATTTCAGGATGCTGGTCGGGTATAAAACTTTGGTCAGGCAAGTATGTCGAAGTGGATAATTTTATTGTACATCCCAATCACAGGTCGAAAGGCGTTGGAAAACTACTAACCGATTTTGTCCACCAAAAGGCGCTTGACTTGGGCTGTAGCATGATTGTCCTTGACGCTTTTACAGGAAATTATACGGCACATCGGTTTTATTACAACCAAGGATATGAGCCGCGCGGATTTCATTTTATAAAAATGTTAGACGAAGAGAAGCTAACTTAAAATGAATTACATTTTGTTTATTGAAAAAGTTTATATTTATATTTTATATTTTAGTAACTTTTTAACAAGTTAAGCGTATAATAGTAGAAAATGTTTTACAACCCTCTATAAATTTAGATTAAATAATACTCAAATGGCAAAAGAAAGTTTTAATTGGAAAGGTCTTTTTATTAATGATGAAACTGAAGCATCAGTAAGTACAAACCAACCTTCAGTTGCAACACCGCTTCCTCCTAACGAGGTTAACAAATTTCCAAATCACGCCACCCAACCAAGTACTTACGATTCAATTTCTAATCCCTTTTTAAAAGAAATTTTCGAAGTCTATGAAAAAGGCTTTGAATCTTTGAATGCAGCTGGTTTTGATTTTTTTGAATTATATAAATCGGTTTTGGCTGTTGGAATTTCAAACCCACAAAGTTATCAAATGGCTTTTACGATGGGTAAAACAATTCAGTCTGATTTGACCAAACAATTTCTGCTGGAAAAAGCAAATTTTTATGTTACTGAAATTGAAAAGGTACATGCTAAATACGATACTATTGGTAAAACCAAAAAGACAGATCTTGAGAATAATTTGACTAAAGAGAAGTTGAATCTTTCTAAAAGTATTGAAGAATCAAATACAAAGATTCTTCAACTTCAAAATGAATTGGAAACTAAAAAAGCTGAATTCCAAAAAATGGACTCTAATAATATAGAACAGTTTTCAGAGATTAAATTAAAGATGGAAGCAAACGATTTGGCGAAGCATAAAATTTTAGATTCAATAAATACAGTAGTAACAGGAATTAATCAATATTTATAATTAATGGACAAATTCGAACAAGAAAAAAGCACCCTATTATCACTTCCTATATTAAAACATTTTGATGAGTCAAAAGGTGAGATTGCTTTAAAATCAGGAACTTTAAAAAAAGGGGAGCAAACATTATTTTGGGGTTTAGCCTTGGGTTTATTGGGTATTGGAGGTTATTTAACATGGACTTATATCATTCCGCCACTTTTTACAATGCTGGGTCAAGCAATTGCTTTATCTGCAACTGGTGTTTTTTTAGTTTTTTTAGTAATGATGTTTCCTGTTATTATGAAAGGGTTAAGATTTGCTACTAAAAATCTTCATAAAGCATTAATTCAAAGTAATCCTTTTAATGAATTGGAAGAGCAAAAGCTTAAGATGGTAAAAAATCGTGAAGTTTTTAAGAACACTAAAGCCAAGTTGAAAGGACTTAAAAATGAAATGGAAATTGAAGCCAGTAAATCTGAAAAAGAAGCCAAATCATTTCAAGATGACGTTTTGAGTTTGAAACGTCAGTGTGAAAAGTTGAAATCAGCCATGGATGAAATGGTTAGATTGAATGGAGTTGTTGCAAAAGATACAGATGAGTATGTAGCTCTCCAAAGTGAATTGGCCAGGAAGTTGAGTGATTCACAAAGAATTTCTACACAATATGAGCAAAGTAAAAATTTCATTCAAAAATATGGTGTTCGTGCCAATGTTTTGGGTAAAATGGATAGAAAGTTGACTTTAGCAGGAACAGCAATTGATATAAAAATTGCCGATTTTGATGCGACAGTTACAATGCTTCAAAAAGAATATGAGTTTGCCAGAAATGCCAAAGAAGCAACTGAAAGTGCCAAAAGTGCTATGATGTTTACCAAAGATTGGGAATTAGAATACGCATTAGAGGTTGTAACTTCAACAATTGCGCTAGATATCGCCAGAACTTCTGAAAATTTGATAGACATAGACTCGCTTACTTCTAAATATTCTGTAGATAATGATGAGTTGTATTCCAGATTAGATTCATTGGCAGATGAAATTAAAACAGGAGACAACACCATTCCTGATTCAACAAAATATTCGAGTCCAAATTATAAAATGACCAAAGAGGACAAAATGTCCAGTGGTGGTTTTGGAGATATTTTTTAACAAATAATTTAAATTTTAAAAATAAAATGGGAAAAATTTTAAGAACGGAAAAGTTAACCACTTTTTCAGAATTATTGATTGTTATTGTAGCAATTGGAGGAATTTTAGGAGCAGTTTATTATATTTCTCCAGGAATTAAAACGGCTGTTTCTAAACAGTTAAACGGAATGGAATTGAATGGTACAGATGTTAATAATGTTACCAATGCAGATAAATTAGAATTGCCATCTAAAGAAGTTTCTTCAGAAGTTAGCGATAAGCCTTTAGCAAGAATTGCAGGATATGCTTGGAATGCTGCATCAGGGTTTATTGTTTCTAATGGTGGGCCAAAAACAACTAAAGGTTCTTTGATGGAAAAAAACGGAGTTAATCTTGAAATTATTAGACAAGACTGGCTTTCGGAATTGCGTAATATGCAAATGAAATTTATCGAAGAATTTGATGGCGGAGAAGCTTTTCCAACATCCGATAAAAGTGTATTTGCAATTGTGATTATGGGCGATGGTGCTCCATTTTACATTAGCTCTGCTCAAAAATCATTAGACGAAAAATACGGAAAAGGGAAATACCATTTACAAGTAATGGGTGCTGTTGGGATGAGCTACGGTGAAGACAAATTGATTGGACCACCAAGTTGGAAATCAGACCCAAAAAGTATGAAAGGCGCAGTTATCTCAGCAGTTTTAGGAGATGGAGACTGGGTAACTACAGTAAATTATTGTTTTGCAAATGGATTGAAAGTAAATCCAGACCCAACAACTTATGATGCGGATGCTGTAAATATTTATCCTTCAGAAAATGATGATTATATAAAATCGGCAGAGGAATTGATTAAATCTCAAACGACAGGTTGGACCGTTTCTTTGAAAGAAGTAAACAACGGTAAATTAACAGGTAAATCAGTAAACAGAAAAATTGACGGTTGCGCTACTTGGACTCCAGGTGATAAAACAGTTTTTGATAAACTATCTGGATTTGTAGATATCGTTTCGACTAAAGAATTCAACAACCAAATGCCAGCAGTTTTGATTGGTGTAAAAGAATGGGCTACCAAGAATCCAGAAATTGTTTCCAATATTTTGAAATCAGCATTAACGGCTTCAAACCAAATGAAGAATTACGAAGATTGGAAAGTAAGAGCTTCTGAAGCAGTGGCTACTACTTACAATATGGAAACTCCAGAATATTGGTATAAAATGTTCAAAGGGCAACAAGGAACAAAAAATGGATTGACGTATAATATGGGTGGATCCAAAGTGTTTAATTATGCTGATGGAATGCAATATTTTGGAATGACGGATGGCGTAAACAGATACAAATCGGTTTACAATCAAGTTTCAAGTTATTTGACAGAATTAAATCCGTTTGGTTTTAATGAAAATGTTGGAGCTGTTGTTCCTTATGAAGAAGCTGTTAACTTGTTTTTCTTGAAAAACATTAATGATATTGAATCTACAGCTGCTGACAAAGCTGATTATTCAGCACAAGCAACAGAGGTTATGGCTTCTGGCGAATGGAAAATAAATTTCAGTTCAGGAAGTGCTGCTGTTCAAAACAGTTCAAGTAAAGATTTAGAGAAAATTTACAATCTTTTGGTTCAAGCAGAGAACAGCAAATTAACGATTGTGGGACATACTGATAATGTTGGGAATAGTGATGCAAATTTAGCTTTGTCAAAGAACAGAGCGCAAGCTGTTGTAAATTATTTGAAACAAAAAGGGATTCCAGAAAACCGTTTCCAATTGATTGATGGTAAAGGACAAAGTGAGCCAGTTGCTGATAATGGCTCAGAATCAGGTAAATCTAAAAACCGTAGAGTTGTAATTACGTTCTTAAAATAAACTTACATTTTAGCAAAGACACAAGGAATCCGTTAATGGAAAATTGTGTCTTTGTTTTTTTAATATACTTTTTATGATAAAAATTTTAACTCCTTTTGAGAAAATATCAAAAACCAACAAAACACTGATTTTATTGGGTTGGTTGATTCTTTTGATTGCAATTTGGTTTATTGGAACTTCTGGGACAAAACATCTTTTTCCGTCTCCAAGTCAAGTTTTAACCGGTTTTACGGATTTGTATAATGAAGGATTGGTGGTGCATATTTTGCATTCTTTGCAATTGTGTTTTTTGTCCATATTTTTGGCTACTATAATTTCTTTGGTTTTTGCTTATTCTTGGCCTATTCCGTTGTTAAAATCCATTTCAGAATTTGTAACTAAATTTCGTTTTTTGCCTTTTACTGGTCTGTCATTTTATATCACCATGGTAATCCATGAAGCCAGAACAATGCAGGTTTGGATTTTGGTTATTTTCTTGACTACTTTCTTGACTACCTCATTAATTGCGGTTATCAAAGACATTCCACAAGAAGAATTTGACCATGCCAAGACTTTAAAATGCAGTCGATTGGAAGTGCTGTGGCAAGTTATTATTCTTGGCAGGTTGGATTATGTTATTGATGTAATAAGACAAAATCTAGCCATCACTTGGATGATGCTGGTTACAGTAGAATCCATAGTTGTGGCATCTGGAGGATTGGGATTTTTGATAAAAAATTCCGATAAATTCATGAATACGGGCAGAATTATCGCACTTCAAATTATCATTTTATTGATAGGTTTAGGATTAGACGCTGGGATTAATTTTTTAAGAAAAACAATATTTAGATATTCAAAAATATAAGTTATATGAAACACGAATATAAAGAAACACTATTATATGTTGAAAATCTTAGTGTTGCCTACGATGATACAATCATTATAAAAGACATAAACCTTACCGAAAAAGATGTAGTACGCGAAGGTGTTGATTGTACAGGACAAGTCATTGCATTTGTGGGAAGGTCAGGAAGAGGGAAATCGACTTTTTTTAAAGCCTTAACTGGCTTGGTTGCTTGCACGAATGGAAAAATATTGATTCGTGATTTTGAAAATAGTGAGCCAAATGCAGCAAAACTTGTTAAAGAAGGGGATATTGGTTTTGTAGACCAAAAATACACTTTGTTCAGGCACAAAACCGTTCATCAAGCTTTGAAATTTTCATTAAGAAAAACAGCTCTTTCAAATGCCGAAAAAGAAAGCAAAATAAAAGAATACGTAAAATTGTGGGGATTGGAAAACTGTATTGATAAATATCCAAATGAACTTTCGGGGGGACAAAGGCAAAGAACTGCAATTATAGAGCAGCTGTTTTCTTCGGATAATTTTATAGTTTTAGACGAACCGTTCTCTGGTTTGGATGTAGGAAATATTCAAGAAGTTAAAAAATCTTTTGATTTACTCTGTAAATCTTCGGAATTCAATACAATAATCTTTTCCACCCATGATATAGAATTAGCTTTGGAAATGGCTCAAACTATATATGTAGTTGGTTATCCAACAATCAATGGAAAACAAGAAAAATATGGAACCATTGTTGCAAAATATGACCTTAGAGACATTGGACTGGCTTGGACAGAATTTGGTGAAGGACATAGAAAATTGTATAAAGAAATTGTACATCAAATGATGATTTCATAATAAAGTAAAGTTTTTAAAAATGTAATTCAATCTAGTTCTATACTATTTTAGAATCAGAAATAAACATGAAAATAATGGCTTTTAACGCTTCATTTATTCAAGAATTAAGAGAAGAAACCTCTAAAATCCTTGCCATTTGTGCTGAATTAAATAAAGAGAATTTATTTATCCAAAAAATAAATCAACTCGTCGTTTCCAATAATTCGAATGGATTGTTGTCAAAAGCGGAGCACTTTTTCATTTCAGATTGTATAGCAATGTACAATCTGTGTTTGGGGAAAGAAGACGACAAAGCAAGATTCACTTTAGCTTATTATTATGATGCTTTACGAAATGCCAGTTTTGCTGATGAAAAAGAGGCTAAGACTCTAAATAAGTTGGTTTCTACCGAAAATTTCAAAAAGCATATTTCAAAAATCAAAAATGAAAACAGTTTGCTTTGGTCAAAACCAAATGACCAAAAATACTTTATTCCAAGTGTTTTATTGGAAATAAAAAATCCTAAACACGAATGGATTTTAGATAAATATCAAAACTTCCTCCAGCATTCTTATGATATTATTTTTAAAGATAAAAAGAATTTTGAAACATTTATTGGTTTAAAAGCAACTGTCGAAAAAATTGAAAATTCGGATGTCACTTCTATTTCCGAGAATGATTCTCTGGAAATAGTACTTCAGGAATTAGAACAATTAATAGGATTGGAGGAAGTAAAAAAAGATGTTTATGAACTGATAAACCTTTTAGAAATTCAAAAAAAGCGTTCTTTCGAAGGATTAAAAAACATTGATGTTACTTTGCACACTGTATTTTTAGGACCTCCGGGAACTGGAAAAACATCGGTTGCTAGACTTTTGAGCAGGATATTCAAGCATTTGGGTTTTTTGTCAAAGGGTCAAATGTATGAAACTGATAGGGAAGGAATGGTTGCGGGTTATGTGGGACAAACGGCTTCAAAAGTGGATAAAGTTGTGGAAGAAAGTTTGGGAGGTGTCTTGTTTATTGATGAAGCTTATGCGTTGACCCAAAATGCTATTGGTAATGATTATGGTTCAGAAGCAGTTAACACCTTGTTGAAAAGAATGGAAGACCATCGGGGAGATTTGGCAGTTGTTGTGGCTGGATATACAGAACCCATGAAAGATTTTGTAGAGTCTAACCCAGGATTGCGTTCTCGATTCAATCGTTTTTTTCGTTTTAACCATTTTTCTCCAGAGCAATTATTTTTAATTTTTGAAAATTTTTGCAAAAGTTCCGATTTTGTAATTGATGCTGATGCCGAAGAAAAACTAACAGATACGTTTGAATTGTTGCATTGCAAAAAAGATGAGAATTTTGGTAATGCCAGAGTAGTTCGCAATTTATTTGAAAAATGTGTTCAAAATCAAGCTAATAGAATAGTTAATTTGCCATTGCTGAATCAAGAAATATTAAAAACATTTACAGAGGTCGACATTCCAGAGCCCACAGAAACTCAAAAGCAAGCCAGTTTTTTTCAAAGATAGATTTTTAATCCCAAAAAGTATTCAAATACAATTATAATAATGGTTTCCATTTTTGTGAATACTGTAATAATGGAAATTACTATAAATATCTATATAACAATTGGCTTTTT
The DNA here is from genome assembly GCF_007097245.1 of Flavobacterium restrictum. GTDB lineage: Bacteria > Bacteroidota > Bacteroidia > Flavobacteriales > Flavobacteriaceae > Flavobacterium > Flavobacterium restrictum. The sequence continues at coordinate 92,522 of NZ_VJZT01000005.1, forward strand.
CATTCAGAAAACATAAAAAATAACCAAAGAATTTGGTTATTTTTGTTTTACAAACAGTAATCAACACACCATTTTGGGTTTATATAAAAATCTTTTCAAACAAACCGCTATTTACGGACTCGCAACGGTACTACCTAGGATGTTCAGCTTTCTATTAGTACCGCTATACACCCATTTGCTTCCCAAAGCCGAGTACGGAAAAGTATCCATCATATTTGCCTACATGATATTTTTCAATGTTATTTTGGCGTATGGAATGGAAACCGCTTTTTTTCGTTTTTACAACAACGAAACCAACAAAAAAAGAGTTGTCGAAACCAGTATGGTTTCTATCTTTTGGTCTACCATATTGTTTTTATTTCCGGCATTAGTCTTTAGGAATTCCTTATCCGTTTGGTCTGGAATCGATGTGCAATACATTACGTATACCATTTGGATTTTGGCACTAGATGCATTAGTGATTATCCCTTTTTCAAGATTAAGAGCGTATCAAAAATCAATGTACTATGCGGCAATCAAGATAGGAAATGTAGTCGTTAATCTCTCCTTAAGCGTTTTCTTTTTGATGTTTTTGCCCAAAATAGCCACCGCAAATTCCAATGGTTTTTTTGCGTCTTTGTACATCGAAAATTTTCAAATTGGCTATATTTTTATCGCCAATATTATCGCCAGTTTACTAACATTTATCATTTTATTACCGGATTATATCACCCTCAAATGGAATTTTGATACCCAATTATGGCAACGAATGCTTCGCTACGGCTTGCCCATTATGATTGCCGGAATTGCATTTGCCATCAACGAGCAATTTGATAAAATACTCTTGGGGAAATTATTACCCGCTAACATTGCCGAAGCCGAAGTAGGGGTTTATTCCGCTTGTTACAAACTAGGATTATTCATGGTTTTGTACCGCACCGCCTATACTTTGGGTATTGAACCCTTCTTTTTTAGTCATGCTTCAAACGAAAATGCACCACAAACCTATGCCACAATAACCAAGTATTTTGTCATTTTTGGATCCTTTATACTGTTAACCGTTATTGTTTTTGCCGATGTTTTGAAGTTTTTTATGATTCGGGATACTTCCTATTGGGAGGCCATGAAAGTCGTGCCGCTCATTATATTAGCTAATTTTTTCCTGGGTATTTACACCAATCTTTCTGTTTGGTACAAGCTTATTGACAAAACCTATATTGGCGCTTATATTTCTATCGTTGGAGCCATTGTAACCCTTGGCTTGAACTTTTTGTTAATCCCAAGTATGAGTTATTACGGCTCTGCAATTGCCACCATTGCAGCCTATGGGACTATGATGTTTATATCGTATTATTTTGGTAATAAATACTATCCCATACCGTATGATATCCAGAAAATAACAGGATATTTAACCTTGTCAACCAGCTTTTCGGCAATTTCATTTTATGGCTTCCGCGAAAATTATTACGTAGGCGTTACATTGCTAATCCTCTTTTTATATTTCATCTATCACAACGAAAAAGAAACTTTAATCAAAATCATAAACCGAAAAAAGAAATAATTACACATTATTTAGAAGCCAATCGCGCTGTCCACTCTATCTTTTACTCCCAAAAAACATTTTTATAAACCCAAAAAGGAGCTTCTTTGGTCGCTCTTTTTGGCTCATAAAAATTAGTTTTTTTGGAGTAAAAGGATGCCATTTCCATCACGGCTAGGGCACTTGGTTTCATAAAAACAGTTATCTAAATTATTAAAAAACAAAAAATGCAAATCAAAATTATTAATAAATCCCAACACGAGCTTCCTAGTTACGAGACCATTGCATCAGCAGGAATGGATGTGAGAGCTAATTTAACCCAATCAATAACCCTAAAACCACTGGAACGAATCCTTATAAAAACAGGATTATTCCTCGAATTACCCATAGGATATGAGGCGCAAGTACGACCGCGAAGCGGCTTGGCTTTCAAAAACGGAATTACCGTTCTCAATTCCCCAGGAACAGTCGATGCCGATTATCGTGGCGAAATTGGAGTTATTTTAGTAAATTTATCAAATGAAGCTTTCGTAATCAAAAACGGCGAACGCATTGCACAACTCATCATTGCTAAACACGAACGTGCCCAGTGGATCGAAGTGCCAGAATTATCCCAAACCAGTAGGGGAGAAGGCGGTTTTGGAAGTACGGGAGTGAAATAAAATCTAATAAATCAAAGATTGAAAAATTTAAAAATTTGTCACGAATTTTTAAATCTTTCAATCATTTAACCTTTTAATAAAAAACATGAAAATAATAGTACCTATGGCAGGACGTGGTTCCCGCCTTCGCCCACATACCTTGACCATCCCAAAACCATTGATTCCAGTGGCAGGAAAACCAATCGTACACCGATTAGTCGAGGATATTGCAGGCGTTTTGAACCAAGATATCGAAGAAATTGCCTTTATCATTCACGAAAGTTTTGGCACAAAAGTAGAAGAAGAACTCCTAGCTATTGCTCAAAAATTAGGAGCCAAAGGCACTATTTATTATCAAAACCAAGCACTAGGAACCGGTCACGCCATTATGTGTGCCAAAGATTCCTTGAGCGGCCCAGCCGTTATCGCCTATGCCGATACCTTGATACGTGCTGATTTCGATTTAGATCAAACTGCAGATAGCGTTATTTGGGTAAAACAAGTCGATCAACCGGAAGCTTTTGGGGTAATCAACCTGAACGAAAACAACGAAATCATCGAACTAGTCGAAAAACCCAAGGAATTCGTCTCCGATCTTGCCGTTATTGGGATTTACTATTTCAAGGACGTAGCCCTGCTGAAAAACGAATTGCAATTAGTCCTCGACAACAACATTATTCACGGTGGCGAATATCAAATTAACGATGGAATTAAACAAATGATGGTCAAAGGCATGAAATTTGTTCCTGGTAAAGTAGCGGAATGGATGGACTGTGGCAACAAGGACGTAACGGTTGATACGAACTCGAGAATGCTAGGTTTCTTGCACAACGACGGCGAAGACTTGGTCGATGCAACTGTAAAACTAGAAGATGCAACGATTATTCAACCGTGTTATATTGGCAAAAATGTAGTTTTGATTAACGCTACCGTTGGCCCCAATGTATCGCTAGGCGAGGGCTGTCACGTATTGAATAGCACCATCAAAAATAGTTTGGTGCAAACGCATTCGCACATCAAAAATGCCCATTTAGACAATGCCATGATTGGAAATCACGCTAGTTTTGACGGTAATTTTACAGCAATTAGTATTGGCGATTATTCGGTTTTAGAATAAATTCAAATGAAAAAAAAGTCCATAGTTGTACTTCTAATAGGAATATTTGGTTTTCCGTTTGTGCTTGTCGCACAAACGGAGCCAAACGAAATTACTATGGTAAATTCTGAATTTCAGGATTCTTTTTATGAATCGTTACTTCAAAAAGGAATCGAAAATAACGACAAGGCTATCGTAGCTCTCGAAAAATGCCTGCGTATCCAACCGGATGATGCAACAATTTATTCGGAATTAGGAAAAAATTATTTAGCCTTAAAAGACTATAAAAACGCCTACACCTATTTTGAAAAAGCCGCCCAAATCGACCCCAAAAACAAATGGTTTTGGATCGGTATGTACGAGGCCAGTTACCAAATCAAAAATTACAATCAAGGCATTGCTACATTGACGCACTTAATTCCCCTAGACCCAAAATTCAAGGAGGATTTGGTTTCGCTCTACATGGCAACCAATCAATTGGATAAAGCCTTGCTGCTCATCAATGAACTCAATGATACCGTAGGAAAATCAGATCAACGAGAATTATACAAACTTCAAATTGTATCACAAGGCAAATATCAGGACGTAGAAATCACCAATTTAATTGCCCAAATAGATAAATATCCCAAAGTAGAATCGAATTATATTGCACTCCTTTATTTGTATGCCAAAGCTAATGATGATGTCAAAATAAAAACAACCATTCAAAAATTAGCCACCGAAATCCCCACATCGGAGTGGGCGCAAGTGAGTTTGTTTAAAGAATATGTAGACAATAATGACGCTCCCAAAGCCATAAATGCTATGAATATTGTTTTGGCAAGTGCCAAAATAGATGCAAAAATAAAACACCGTATTTTTAACGAGTTTTTGATTTTTGCCACCAAAAATCCGCAATATGCGCCTGATTTGGATAAAGCAATTGCCTATTTTGATACTGATACCACCATTAATGTAGCCAAAGAAGTAGGCACTTTTTATTATACCAAAAAACAGTTTGACAAAGCGATTCATTACTATAAATGGTCTTTAAAAAAAGAACCCAACCCAAACATAGCCACGAGTTTGGCGCTACTACAATCTTACACCGAAACAAAACAATTTGCGGCACTAGCAACCCAATCCAACAAATGGATCGAGTTGTACCCAACCCAACCCGAGTTGTATTACTACTCCGGATTGGCCAACAACCAATTGCAGCAGTACAAAAAAGCCAAAGATTTTCTAGAAATGGGCTTGGATTATGTGGTTGATGATGGTACATTAGCCATTAATTTTACTATTCAACTTGGCGAAGCCTTCAATGGATTGGGCGATTTCAAGAAAAAAGAGTATTATTTTACCAAAGCCAATCAATTAATAAAGGATAAAAAACAATGAAAAAAGGGTTAAGTTTAATACTGCTAGTACTGCTGTTTTCGTGCAAATCGAAATCCGTGGCTGTTCAAGAGGTACAACCCGTAAAACGGTTGAATTCCGAAATTATAATCGAAAAACATTACAACAATAAAAACGATTTTTCTACATTATATATTAAGTCAAATGCTCGTTTTGCCAATGATAAGCAAACCCAAAATGTCACTGCCGAAATCAAAATCGAAAAGGACAAACAAATTTTGGTCAGCATTCGGTTTTTAGGAATAACAATGGCCAAAGCATTAATTACGCCAACGGCAGTTCAATATTACGAAAAAATAAACGGCAGTTATTTTGAAGGTGATTTTAGCAGTTTAAGCCAATGGTTAGGTACTGATTTGGACTTTGCCAAAATTCAAAACCTATTACTAGGCGAAGCGATTGATAATTTGAAAAACGGAAAATACGCTGATTCATTAGCCGATCAAACCTATCGATTAGATGATTTGTCGAATGGAAACACCAAAAAAACATTCTTTCTAGACGCCATAAGCTATTTGGTTACCAAACAACAGATTACCCAAACTGCGGAAGACCGAATGATTCAAGTCGCTTATTCGGGTGTTAAAACTTATAAAGAAGCAATATTGCCTTCGAATGTTATCATTAATACGTACCAAAAAAAGGGAAAATCCGAAATCAGTTTAGGATATACCACGGTAACTTTCAACGAAGAACTTTCTTTTCCGTACAGCGTTCCCAATGGGTATAAAAAAATACTAATTAAGTAAGTATCCTAAAAATAGTTACCATGCCAAAATGTATCCTCACCTTGCTTTTTATATTTTTTAGCTCTTTTTTGTGGAGCCAAGAAACGCAACAAGAAAAATTAGAACAACGAAAAGCTCAAATTCAACAAGAAATTAGAGACAACGAAAAGCAATTGCAAACCGTTAAGAGAAAAGAAAAAACGGCCGTAAATGTCATCGTTTTACAAAGCAATAAAATAAAGCTGAAAGAAAAATTGATCCACACCACCGAGAAGCAAACCAAGCTTTTAGGAAACGATATGTACATCAATCAAGTCAAGATCAACAAACTCAAAAAAGAACTCGAAATCCTCAAGGAAGATTATGCCAAGATGATTGTAAAATCATACAAAAGCCGTTCCGAACAAAGTCGAGCCATGTTTTTACTATCCTCCGAAAATTTTTTGCAAGCCTATAAACGAGCACAGTATATGAAGCAATATACCAGCTACCGAAAAATGCAAGGCGAAGAAATCAAGTCCAAATCAAGTGAACTGGTAACCTATAATTCCAAATTAGACGTTCAAAAAACCGCCAAACAAAAACTGATTGTCGAAAACGAAAAAGAACGTTTGACGCTCGAAAAAGAAAAGCAAGAGCAACAAAAACTAGTCAATTCTATCAAGAAAGACAAAAATAAAATCATTGCCGATAACAAGAAAAAACAACAAGAAGCCAGAGTTATCGACAAGCAAATTGACCGATTAATTCGAGAAGCCATCGCCGAAGCCAATAGAAAAGCAGCCGCAGCCAATGGAGGTTCCGCCACCGATGCCGTTTCGTCGTCAAGAATTGTCCTAACCGCCGAAGCCAAAATACTAGCCGATAATTTTAGAGCCAATAAGGGAAAATTGCCTTGGCCAGTAGAAAAAGGATTCGTGTCCTTGGCCTATGGCGATCAAACGCACCCCGTTTACAAAACATTGGTTATTCACAACAGCGGCGTTGAAATCACTACCGAGGCTGGTGCAAACGCTCGTTCTGTATTTGCTGGCGAAGTTACTAGTATTATTGTTTTATCGCCTGTAAACAAAGCGGTAATGATTCAGCATGGGGATTGTTTCACGGTGTATCAAAACTTGAGTTCCGTGTCAGTAAGCAAAGGCGATAAAGTCCATATTAAACAAAATTTAGGTAGAATTAGAACCAACTCCGAGGGAAAAACGATTCTGAAATTCACCATTTCTCAAAACACAACCTACAATAATCCAGCAAGTTGGTTGTTTAATATGTAGTTGGACTCAAAAAAACGCATCCACTTTGAACCACTTCGTTATAACCTTCAACGAGCGATCACGTTTTATTTCAAAGAATAAATAGTGCTTTTTTAATTCCTAATTTAGAATTAAGTAAGTTTGCAAAAAATACTGTTTCATGCCAAAATTGCTATTAAGTTTCGTTTTTATTTTTTTGACTTCCTATATGTGGAGTCAAGAAAATTTGCAAGAAAAATTAGAAATCCGTAAAGCCAAAATCCAACAAGAAATTTTAGATAACGAGAAACAATTGCAAACCGTAAAAAAACAAGAAAAAACGGCTGTAAATGTCATTGTTTTGCAAACCAATAAAATCCAACTCAAAGAAAATCTTATTCATACCACCGAGATTCAAACCAAGCTTTTGAGTAATGATATGTACATCAATCAAGTAGAAGTAAACAAACTCAAAAAAGAATTGGAGTTGCTCAAGGAGGATTATGCTAAAATGATTTTGAAATCCTATAAAAGCCGATCGGAACAAAGTAGAGCTATGTTTATATTGTCATCGGATAGTTTTTTGCAGGCGTACAAAAGAGCGCAATACATGAAACAATATACCAGTTATAGAAAAGCTCAAGGTGAAGAAATTCAGTATAAAACAGCACAACTTTCGCGCTTTTATGACAAATTAGACGTACAAAAAACCCAAAAACAAATCCTTATTTCTCAAAACGAAAAAGAGCGTTTATCATTAGAATCTGAAAAAATAGAACAACAAAAATTAGTTGATTCCATCAAAAAAGATAAAAACAAAATCACCAAAGACATTCAGAAAAAACAGCAAGAAACAAGAAATATCGACAAACAAATTGACCGATTAATTCGTCAAGCCATTGCCGAAGCCAATAGAAAAGCAGCAGTAGAAAAAGCAGCCAAGGAAAAAGCCGCTCGTGATAAAATACTACGGGACAAAGCCGCCGCCGAAAAACTAGCCGCCGATAGAGCCGCCGTTGAAAAAGCCAGAGCTATCGAAAATTCTAGAACCAAAACGGTCGAGAATGCCAAAATAAAAACCAAGCCAGCTCCAGTTGTAAAGGAAATAGCGCCTATAAAAGAGAATCCAAAAACAACCGTTGCTATTGCGCCTGTTTCCTCTACCAAAATCGATTTAACTTCCGAGGGACAAGTTGTTTCGGATAATTTTAGAGCCAACAAAGGCCGATTGCCTTGGCCGGTAGAAAAAGGATTCATATCACTTGGATATGGCGATCAAGCGCATCCCGTTTACAAAACGTTAGTCATTCACAACAGTGGTTTAGAAATAACTACTGATTCAGGTGCTAGTGCCCGAGCCGTATTTAGCGGGGAAGTGACAACGGTAATTGTTTTGTCTCCAGTCAATAAAGCGGTAATGATTCAGCACGGGGATTTTTTTACGGTGTACCAAAACTTAAGTTCGGTTAACGTAAGCAAAGGCGATAAAGTAAGTATCAAACAAAGTTTAGGAAAAATTAGAACCAATGCAGAAGGGAAAACGATTTTGAAATTCATGCTTTCGCAAAACACAACCTACACGAATCCAAAATCATGGTTGTCAGGAAGGTAAATATAAAAATTCCTCGGGAAACACCTTTATAAATGGTTTTTTGAGGAATTTTCGGTTATACTATTTTGTCTAGTTTGAAATTAGTATCAAATTTAGAAACGGATAATTTTTTTACAATTCCTGAATAAAACAAAGCGTTGAGATTAAAGTAATCTAATTTGTATTTTGGTATTTTCAAAATTCCATATTCGATTTCGTCAAGTGACAATAAGGAATGCATGATTTTAATTCTTTTTCGTTTGTAAACGGATATTTTTAATTTAGGCTCTTGAGAAATAATTAAAAAATAGGCATTGTAAATATTTTGCCAAAATTCTTTTTTTAAGTCATCTGTATCCAATCTTTTGACCAGAAAACTTTGCTTGACATAATACAGCTCTTTTCTAAGCGATGAAGTATCTTCGCCAGATTTTGCGAGAGCAAGTATCCTTTGCGATAATGATATGTAATAATTTTCCATAATAATGTCTTTCTCATTTAAAATCTATAAATAGTGGCATTTATTTTAAAAACAAGCGAGTTCAAATGTACATTTGTTACAAGAATCTAGTATTACTAAATGGTATTGTATGTGTTATTAAATATTACTGTTGTTGTTGCAATTGTTCGATATAATTGATTTGTTCTTGTGCTTCAAACGGAATTTCTTGCAGTTTTACATCGTTAATTTCTTCAAATTTACTTCCATCTTCATAACCAATAGCCACACTAACGGATAGTGTTTGCCTTGCTAATCCTTTGAAAGTTCCTTTTACAGGCGTACAATCATTAAAATTTCGTCCCACCGCAAGTTTTACGTGGTTCTCCATGGTCCAGATATTATTGGTAGGGTCTAAACCGAGCCAGCCTTGATTGGGTGTAAAAAATTCGACCCAAGCGTGGGTTGCTCCTTCGCCTCGCATTCCTTTTTTGTTAGGACATATATAACCACTCACATACCGAGCGGGGATGCCAATGGTGCGCAACAGTTGCAATAAAATATGAGCAAAATCTTGGCAAACACCTTTTCGGATGTCTAAAATTTCATCTATCGTAGTTGCTATATTGGTGATTCCTTTGGTGTAGGTAAAGTGGTCATAAATATAGGAGTTGCATTGTTGTGCAATTTCAATTATGGACTTGTTTTCACAGTTTATTTCGGCTATGATGGCATCAATTTCGGATTGTTTTTGGATTACCTCGGGATAGCCAAGGCGGAGCAACAGGATGCTTTTTTGTTTCTCTTTTTCTAAATCTTGAACGCTGGTGAAATCAATTTCTGGTATTTTTAAGGAATGATTCACGCGAACAATCATTCGTGTTTCGATGGTCATTTGCGAATGCGTTTCGAGCATGTTGAAATTCCCCACACGATTGCCGTAATAATCTTTGGAAAAGTCTACTTCAGGATTGTTGGTTATAAAAAGTTCGTCTTGCAAAACATCTTGATTTTCAAAATGATGCGGAAACAATCGAATCTCATTTATGCTTTCTTTTATAGGCCAGTTATAGTGGTATTTGGTAGTATGTACGATCTTGAAAATTGCCATTTTTTTAGGTATAAGAGAAGAATAATTTAGAAAAATCAGTCGAGAATTGAATCAATTGTGTTTTGGTGTTTTGTAACACTTCCTCTAATTGTTGGTTGGTTAGGTTGTGATAATCGGTAAATTCAACATAACTTTTGAGTCGGCCAAATTGATTGTGCAGCGTTCTAGCCTCATTCAAAGTATTGTCTTTGAAGAGACTGTTCAAATAAATTCCTATCAAATCCAAGGTGTAAATCACCGAGTGTGCAAAATCTCTATTAAAAACAACTTGTTGCACCACTTTGCGGTTGTGGGAAATATTGCTATAGCTTTTTAAGTACAATTCATAGCCAGATAAAGACAATAATAATCGCCTCCAATACATTAAATCTTCATTCCCTTCTAGGTCGTATTGTATGGGCGAATAGTAGGCTTGTGTCATCGAAATGGTTTGCAAACAACGTTCTATATGCTTGCCAATGCACGAAAAACACCAACCCAAACCTCTTGGCATGGTTACTTGCAAAATCCCGTTGTACAGTAATAAATCCTTGTTGAGTTTAGTGACAATATTCAAGGCGTCAGAAGTTTCTAGTTTTTTGGGCAAATCAGGCGAGTTCATATAGTGGTACATCGAGTTGATGTGTTCCCACAATTCTTTGGTTATTTTATCTTGTGATCCTCGGGCATTTTCGCGGGCTTTTATAATAAGATTTTTGACAGAATTGTGGTTTCCATTGTCGCAAATGATGTATTTTAAAACAAAATTAGTATCGTTCTGTACTTTTAAAATCTCTTCGTTAGACAAGTTGGTATAAAATTCTAATAAAGGTTTGTATCCTTGACAATCTTCGGTTTCTTTATCAAATGATAAAATGTAACAGGTATTTAATGTAAGCAACATTCCGTCTGTTCGCTCCATATAACGGTTGAGCCAAAACATTCCATCTGCAACTCTACTGAGCATATTTACTTTCATATGGTGGTAATTTTTTTAAAAGAGCTAATTGGGTTTCTATGCGTTTTTTAATTTTTGTTTTTAAATCGATTACATGATTTAGTTGTCCTTTTTTAACTTTATTTAATAATCCAAGTATCCTTACTACCGCCACCTTGTGAGGAATTTACCACTAGTGAACCTTCGGTCAAGGCAACTCTTGTGAGTCCGCCAGGGACAATTTGAACTCCTTTTGGCCCACATAAGGCATACGGTCTTAAATCTACGTGGCGGAGCTTTAGTTCGCCATCAATCAAGCAAGGCACGGTGCTTAATTGTATGATGGGTTGCGCAATAAAATTTCGAGGATTGGCAGCAATGGCAATTTTGGCATTATCCAGTTCTTCTTGCGTGGCTTTATTGCCCATAATCATTCCGTAGCCACCGCTTTGATTCGTTTCCTTGATGACCATATTTTCCATATCAGAAAAAGCGATTTCTCGTTCTTCCAAATTTTCCATTTGGTAGGTGGGTACATTTTTAAGAATGGGCTCTTGGTTCAAATAATATTTGATCATATCAGGCACATAGGCATAAACGGCCTTATCATCGGCAACACCATTTCCTACGGCATTTACAATGGCAACATTCCCTTGTCTATAAGCGCTAATAAGTCCAGGAATTCCTAATGTGCTGTCGGGTTTAAACACTAATGGATCCAGATATTCATCGTCTAAACGGCGGTAAATAACATCTACTTGGTGCAATCCCGAGGTGGTTTTCATATACACTTTGTTGTTGTTAACGACCAAATCACGCCCTTCTACCAGCGGAATTCCCATTTGCCTAGCCAAAAAAGTATGCTCATAATAAGCCGAGTTATAAATCCCTGGTGTGAGCAAAACGACATTTGGATTGGCAACATTCCTTGGCGAAAGCGAAACCAAAATGGAGTGAAAAATCATGGGATAATTCCCCACCATACTCACTTTATTTGAGGTAAGCATGTCTGGAAAAATACGTTTGGTTATCTCTCTATTTTCTAGCATATAACTCACCCCACTTGGGCATCTTAAATTGTCTTCGAGTACATAAAATTCGCCTTTGGCGCCCCGAATCAAATCGATTCCTGCAATATGTACGTGGATGTTGTGCGGGACTTTTATGCCTTGAACCTCCTGAATATAATGCGGGCAAGAGGCAATTAATGCAGCTGGAATTATGCCATCGTTAATGATATTTTGCTCGTTGTAAATGTCTTCCAAAAATAAATTTAGAGCTTCCAACCGTTGTTTTATGCCGTTTTCTACCTCAAGCCAATCTTGTTGTGTAATGATTCTTGGGATAATATCAAAAGGAAAAATGCGTTCAATTCCTTGATTGTCATCACTGTAAACGGTAAATGTGATCCCTTGATTCATAAAAAAATCAGAGGCTTGCTTTTGTTTGTCTTGAAGACTTTCCTTGTTTAGGTTTTGTAGCGTATGGAGGACTTGACTGTAAGAATCACGCACACCATCGTTAGAAAACATTTCATCCCAACCTTTTGGATTTAGTTTTGGCGTCAAATTTACCATGCGTTTATTGTTAAAAAGTTAATTATTATTATTCTTTGGCGTAAAAAAGCACTATTATTAGCTAAAATATCAAATTATTTTGAATGTATTTTCTGTTTTGCTGACTATTTAATAATTTATGTAGGATTCTTTTTTTGGCAATTGTTTTTTTGACAATTCTCATTTTTCTGCCTGCCGTTTTTTTCGATTTCGTATTGTATTAAACACAATTTCAGTGATTAGTAAGGTATCAACAAATGATAGTCACTTTTAAAGACAAAATTTTAAGTATTTTTCTTATTTTTTATTTATTTTCTAAAATCGAAGGTCACAAATGGGATTGTTTGCGCTAAAATTACATCGTATTTCTTACTTTTGACACTATGAGAGGGATTAAAATGTTTTTTTGGATACTTTGGCGGATTTGGTTTTATGTTATGATTACCATTCCTATTCTTATTATGTTTCCTTTTTTGGTAGCTTCTATTGTTTCCGAAAAAGGGTACCCTTATTTTTTTAAAATGGCTAGAATTTGGGCAAAATGCATCCTTTTTGGAATGGGTTTTTATTATAAAATAGACAAGCAATACGAACTGGAACCCAACAAAAGTTATATGCTAGTTGCCAATCATACTTCAATGATTGACATTATGTTGATGCTTGCAGTAGTACAAAAACCATTTGTATTTGTGGGCAAAAAAGAATTATCGAAGATTCCTTTGTTTGGTTTTTTCTACAAAAGAACCTGTATTCTTGTCGACCGCAATTGTCCCAAAAGCAAAATGGATGTTTTCAATAGCGCACAACGCCGCATTAAGCAAGGATTGAGCATTTGTATTTTTCCCGAAGGCGGTGTTCCTAATGACGAATCAATTCTTTTGGATAGTTTCAAAGACGGTGCCTTTCGATTGGCGATTGAACATCAAATCCCCATTTTGCCCATTACTTTTGCCGATAATAAAAAACATTTTTCCTATACCTTTTTTAGTGGAAGTCCTGGATTATTACGCGCAAAAATCCATCCGTTAATCGAAACGAAAGGCAAAATTGCCACCGATCGCAAATCAGTTCGAGAACAAGTTTGGCACATTATTTACGACCAACTTCTTGCATTTCAAAAAATAAACTAAAAGCGAACGCCCTGTAAATCCTTACTTACCAGCTAATTTTGTGTAATTTTTAGTTACTTTTATAAAATGGAAACAGCCCACATCAAAACGCCTTTAGGAATCGCCAAAATTAGCGGTGATGAAAACGGAATTGCCGTAATTTCTATTATGGAACAAGGCGAGGTTTCTGGCATAATTCTCTTTCATTTGCAAGAAGCCGCCACACAACTCACGGATTATTTTGATGGAAAAAGAACCAACTTTACCTTCCAATTAAATCCATCCGGCACTAATTTTCAGCAAAAAGTCTGGAAAGGATTACTCGAAATTCCTTTTGGTAAAACGATGTCGTATCTTGAATTATCCAAGAAATTAGGCGATGTCAAAGCCATTCGTGCTGTGGCCGCTGCCAATGGCAAAAACCCGCTTTGGATTGTCGTTCCCTGCCACAGAGTCATAGGAACTGATGGGTCGCTTACCGGATATGCAGGCGGTTTGTGGCGCAAAAAATGGTTACTCGAACACGAAAACCCAACCCATCAGCAGCGTTTATTTTGAAAAAAATGCTATAAATACAAGAATTTTCTATCGTTTTATTACTCGCTCTTCTATTTTTCTTTAAATTCGTGAATTCATGGCTCAAAAAATTAGATTATGATAGAAAAAATTAACCTTAACAACATCTTATTTCTCGACATCGAAACCGTTCCAGAAGTAGCTGATTTCAATTCCTTGGATGACGAAATGAAAGGACTATGGGAACACAAAACCCAGTACCAACGCAAAGAGGATTTTACGCCCGAGGAATTTTATGACCGAGCTGGAATTTGGGCAGAGTTTGGCAAAATTGTGTGTATTTCAGTAGGTTTTTTTGTCATCAAAGGGGATATTCGGAATTTTAGAGTAACTTCTTTTTTTGGCGAAGAAAAGAAAATTTTGCACGATTTTATCAACCTTCTGAACAATCATTTCAACCAACCGCAACACGTTTTGTGCGGGCATAACGCCAAGGAATTTGACATTCCGTTTATCGCTCGCCGAATGATTATTAACAACATTGCCATTCCCAGCAAGCTCAATTTATTTGGCAAAAAACCTTGGGAAATTCCACATTTAGATACGCTAGAATTATGGAAATTTGGCGATTACAAGCATTTTACTTCCTTGAAATTAATGTGCAAAGTCCTTGGAATTCCTTCCCCAAAAGGCGATATTGATGGCAGTCAAGTAGGTCATGTTTTTTATGTGGAAAAAGATATTGACAGAATTGTAACCTATTGTGAAAAAGACACTATCGCCGTAGCTCAAATTTTTCTTCGTCTCCGAAGAGAGGATTTGTTGATCGAAGAAGAGATTATTCATGTTTAAAAACAATGGCAATATCAATGTGAATATCAACCTCTCTTACAATTTGAAAAATACTTCATGCTAATGTCTTTAGAAAATAAGAAGCATTTTTTGATATTTGAAAATTCTTTTATTGCAATTCAAATTGCCATTGCCATTATCATTGCAATTGATATTGACATTGATTTATTACATTTACAAAAATTATAAATTATGGTATTAAGTAGATTTTGGCTGGTAATTTTCATTTCTTCCATACTTTTTGTGGTAATAAGTTTGTTTTCTGGTCACAGTTACACAATAGACAGTGTTTTGAACGGAAAAAAAGATGATCCTATTTTAATTTCTGAAAAATATATCAATCAGATTCCTGTTTTTATAAAAGACAGTATTAATAAATCGGAAGAAAAAACCTTTATTATCAATAGAGATACTTTAAATGCTGACACGACTTATGTGTATAAAAACAAAACCGTTAAAATTTTCAGTGGTGTCCAGAAATCCGATGGTTTGTTGCCTACTTGCAAAAGCACATTGCTGGATTTGATTTTGCCACTTATGGCCTATTTGGCTTTCTTTTGTGGCTTGATGGAGCTTTTAATCATATCTGGAGCGTCTGAAAAATTAGCAAAAGCATTGAGTCCCGTATTTGTAAAAGTGTTTCCAAGTATTCCCAAAAATCACCCGTCGATTTCCTATATGACCTTGAATTTTGCCGCCAATTTTTTGGGATTGGATTCGGCCGCAACCCCTTTTGGACTGAAAGCGATGGAAAGTTTGCAAGAAATAAACCCCGACAAAGACAAGGCTAGCGATGCCCAAATTATGTTTATGTGCTTGCATGCTTCGGGACTTACTTTGATTGCCACTTCTATCATTGGGTATCGGGCTGCCGCCAATGCCAGCAACCCTGCCGATGTGATGTTACCGTGTATTATTACCTCTTTTATTGGCTCAATTGCGGCTTTTTTAATTGTTGGAATACGACAAAAAATCAATTTCAAAAGCGCGTCCTTGGTTATAACCTTGATGGTGTTAATTGCAGCTATTGTAGGTTTGTTGCTGTATGTAAACCATTTGGATTTAATAGGCAAAAACTATTTTACGGCGAATCTTTCGGCGTTAATATTGGTTGGAATTATAGCTTTTACTTTGATTTTTGCTTTCATTAAAGAGAAGCAATTTACAGCCGCAAATACTACTGTTTACGAAGCCTTTGTGGCTGGTGCCAATAATGGTGTTAAAACAGGCGTTACCATTTTTCCTTATGTTTTGGGGATGCTAGTGGCTATTTCCTTATTTAGAAACTCTGGTTTATTTGAAATTATTAGCAACTGGATTGCATTTGGTTTTTCTAATTTAGGAGTTAGTAAAGATATTACCGATGCTTTGCCAGTAGCCTTGCTTCGTCCATTTAGTTCTGCAGGTTCTCGCGGATTTTTGATCGATTCGATGAACACTTTTGGTGCCGATTCGATGACAGGAAGACTAAGTAGTATTTTTCAATGCAGCGCCGAAAGTACTTTTTACGTGATTGCAGTTTACTTTGGTTCGGTTAATATAAAAAACACCCGTTATGCATTACAAACAATGCTTATAGTTGATTTAATTTGTGTCATTACGGCAATTTTTGTGGCGAGCTGGTTTTTTTAATTTATAACAATTCTAAACCATAAGTTGATATAAATCAGTTCTAATTTTGGCAACAATTCTTATATTTACATTTCAAAAAATCATATTATGGACTTTATATACCAGGATCCGTATCCTATTTTAAAAGACGATACCCAATACCGAAAAATCACCTCCGATTTTGTAAAACTAGAAAAACTAGGCGAAAGAGAAATCTTGACTGTTGAACCAAAAGGTTTGGAATTATTAGCTCAAGAAGCCCTTAAAGACGTTTCTTTTATGCTGCGAACTGCACATTTAGAAAAACTAAAAGCCATTCTTGACGATCCCGAAGCAACAGATAACGACCGTTTTGTGGCCTATAATTTATTGCAAAATGCCGCTGTGGCTATCGATGGCGAATTGCCTTCGTGTCAGGACACGGGAACAGCAATCGTAATGGCCAAAAAAGGCGAAAACGTTTACACAGGAGTTGACGATGCCGAGTGGCTTTCGAGAGGAATTTTTAATACCTATCAGGAAAGAAACCTTCGGTATTCGCAAATTGTACCCATCTCGATGTTTGAGGAAAAAAATTCGGGTTCCAATCTTCCTGCACAAATTGATATTTATGCCAAAAAAGGTGCTTCGTATGAGTTCTTGTTTTTAGCAAAAGGCGGCGGATCGGCTAATAAAACCTATTTGTATCAACAAACAAAATCGTTGTTGAATGATAAATCCATGGATGCATTCATTCGTGCCAAAATAATGGATTTGGGAACTTCGGCTTGTCCGCCCTATCATTTGGCTTTGGTAATTGGAGGAACATCTGCGGAAGCGAACTTATCAGCTGTCAAAAAAGCATCAGCAGGTTATTTTGACCATTTGCCAACTTCTGGAAATATGGCTGGCCAAGCTTTTAGAGATATAGAATGGGAAAAAAGAGTACAGTTAATTTGCCAAGAAAGTCATATTGGAGCACAATTTGGTGGTAAATATTTCACACACGATGTTCGTGTGATTCGGTTGCCACGCCACGCAGCTTCCTGCCCTGTTGGATTGGGCGTTTCCTGCTCTGCCGATAGAAATATAAAAGGAAAAATTACCAAAGACGGTATTTTTGTAGAACAATTGGAAGTCAATCCAAAACGCTTGTTGCCAGAAACGGCACCCCATTTAGAACCCGCTGTCGAAATTGATTTGAACCAACCCATGACAGCTATTCTTGCTGAATTGTCTAAATACCCAATTAAAACTAGATTAAAATTAAATGGAACCTTGATTGTTGCACGTGATAGTGCGCATGCCAAAATCAAAGAAATGTTGGATGCTGGTCAACCAATGCCCGATTATTTTAAAAATCATCCAATTTATTACGCAGGCCCAGCCAAAACACCAGAGGGAATGGCTTCCGGAAGTTTCGGGCCAACAACAGCTGGTAGAATGGACGTTTATGTAGAAGAATTCCAAAAAAATGGCGGTAGTATGGTCATGCTAGCTAAAGGAAATAGAACCAAAGATGTGATGAATGCTTGCAAAACCTATGGCGGATTCTATTTGGGTTCCATAGGAGGTCCAGCGGCAATTTTGGCCAAAGAGAATATTCTTTCGGTTGAAATAGTCGATTTTGAAGAATTAGGTATGGAAGCCGTTCGCAAAATCACAATTAAAGATTTTCCCGCTTTTATTATTACAGATGATAAAGGAAATGATTTTTTTGAAAATTTGTAACGATTCTTTTTAGTTTAAAAAAAAACCTGACTAAAGTATAGTTAGGTTTTTTTTATTTAAAAAAGTATTAATCCAATTCGTCTGTTAATTTTTTGAAAATGGTTTTTGCATTTTTTCCTTCGTATAAAATAGCATAAACAGCATCAATAATTGGGGTGCTTGCGCCATAACCTTGGTTGAGTTTGTAGGCACTTTTGGCAGCATAATACCCTTCGGCGACCATGCTCATCTCCATCATTGCTGATTTAACAGTGTAGCCTTTGCCAATCATATTACCAAACATTCGGTTTCTAGAGAAAATAGAATATCCAGTAACCAATAAATCGCCCAAGTAAGCGGAATCGTTGATGTTGCGTTTCATTTTATGAACTTTCTTGATGAATTTTTTCATTTCCCGAATTCCATTACTCATCAACACCGATTGAAAATTATCGCCATACCCCAATCCGTGGGCAATTCCTGCCGCTATGGCGTATATGTTTTTGAGCATTGCGGCATATTCAGTACCAATGATATCATCCGAAATTTTGGCTTTGATATAATTACTTGACAAATGTTTAGCCACCATACTCGCTTTTTTAGGATCACCACAGGCAATTGTCAGGTACGAAAGTCGTTCTAATGCGACTTCTTCGGCATGACAAGGTCCAGTAATTACGCCAATATTGTAGTAGGGAATTTCATATTTGTAATGAAAATGCTCCCCAACGATTAAACTTGTTTCGGGAACAATTCCTTTTATGGCCGAAAAGATGATTTTATCTTTTAAGGAAACCGTTAATTTTTCGAGTTCAGCATCCAAAAAAGCGGACGGAATGGCAAAAATTATATAATCAGCGTAAGCAACCGCTTCATTGATATCAGTAGTGAGCTGGAGTTTCTTGATGTCAAACTCTACAGAACTTAAATAATTAGGATTGTGTTTGTACGTTTTAATGTGTTCTATGGCAGCTTCATTTCGCATATACCATGAAATCTCGGGAAGATTTACACATAACATTTTTGCGATAGCAGTTGCCCAACTACCCCCACCAATTACTGCAAATTTTAGATTTTCGGCCATTTTTTTATTAAATTTAATCAAAAGTACTTAAAAATGCACCTATTATACAAATAAAAAAGACACAAGATGGTTGTAGATGCTCGTTTTGAATGGAATTGAAAATTAATAAATAAAATAAATAAATAAAAATGCTTTTAGAACACAATATAAAAAATAAAAATACGTTGTAACTAATTATAAATTAAGTTTTTAAAATAATAATGAAGGTTGAATTAGTTAGTTTTGTTTTAGTAATTTGAAAAGGCGTCCCGAAACTTGAATAGGAACGCCTTTTTTGTTTCATGCGTTTTAAAATCAAAAAACAAATTTATTAACAACTCAAGATCTTGAATCCTTTTTGTCATGCTTTTGGCGGCAACAACGTTGCTACTTCCAAAGAATTTAACTACTTTTGAGGCATTAAAAATCGCATCGATGAGCCTTACAAAACACAATTGGACAAAAGACGAAATTATCGCAATCTACAACAAACCCTTAATGGATTTGCTTTATGAAGCTGCCACAATACACCGCGAACAACACGATCCAAACGTAGTTCAGGTTTCGACTTTATTGTCTATAAAAACAGGTGGATGTCCAGAGGATTGTGGTTATTGTCCACAAGCTGCGCGCTACCACACCGAAATTGAAGGCAATGATTTAATGTCTGTAAGTCAAGTAAAAGCCCAAGCTTTGAGAGCAAAATCTAGTGGTTCGTCACGAGTTTGTATGGGTGCAGCTTGGCGAAATGTAAAAGATGGGCCTGAATTTGATCAAGTTCTTGAAATGGTTCGCACCATTAACAAACTGGATATGGAGGTGTGTTGTACTTTAGGTATGATTACCGAAAATCAAGCACACCGCTTGGCCGAAGCTGGTTTGTATGCCTATAATCATAATTTAGACACCTCCGAAGAATATTATAAGGAAGTTATTTCGACTCGCGGTTTTGAAGACCGTTTGCAAACTATAGAAAATGTTAGGAAAACCAATGTTACCGTTTGTAGCGGCGGTATAATAGGAATGGGCGAAAGCATTGAAGACCGTGCAGGTATGCTCGTGGCGCTTTCTACCTTAAATCCGCAACCAGAATCCGTTCCAATTAATGCACTTGTTGCCGTTGAAGGAACCCCAATGGAAGAAGAAAAACCTGTAGAAATTTGGGAAATGATTCGAATGGTGGCAACTACCCGAATTATTATGCCCGAAACTCAAGTGCGTTTATCAGCTGGCAGAATGAATATGAGTCGCGAAGGACAAGCGATGTGCTTTTTTGCTGGTGCCAATTCTATTTTTGCTGGTGACAAACTCCTTACAACGCCAAATCCTGATGTAAATGACGACATGAAAATGTTCGAAATGCTTGGTTTAAAACCTCAAAAACCGTTTATAAAAATCATGCAACCCGAAACGGTTGAAGCAGCCGATTCGCAATTTGTACCACTTGGCGAAAAACCAAAATGGTCGAGACCTAATCATACAATCGAGAGAAATCTAGAAGCATCTGTCAAGAAATAATATTCAATTATTTAAACTTATATCATCCCATTTTGCTTGTTTGCAAAATGGGATTATTTTATAAAAACCTTGGCTTAAACGGAGTACAGGTTATTACACGTTTTTTTAAAAACAAAAATCCCCAAATTTCGATTGAAACTTGGGGATTTTTATATGTTATTTTTTTTATTCTAAATAGTAGATGTAACCAACATTAAACCAAACCAACCAATCGTTTGTTTTGTTTTCTTTGTAAATGTTAGGATTTGGATTCAGTCCATCTACCCAGTTGGAAAAAAAGTATTGAAAACGCATGTCAACCATTAAATCTTGCATGGGACTTAATTTATATCGAGTTCCTACACTAGTCACAACTGACCAAACCGAACCACTCTCTGTAGAAAATCCATGTGATCTCCCATCCGAAGGGGTTAAGTATTTGGGGAAAGTTGTTAAAGGAGTTCCCAGCGGACCTAGAGTTGAAGAGGCTTTGGCATTGTAATAACTAAATTGGCCACCAAGACTTATAAAAGGTGCCCAGCTTTCGATAGTTGCGGTATAATCGCGTATACTCCAAGGAAAAAACTCCAATTGCATTCCTATATTAGTTAACGAAGTGCTTCCTCGCATTGCTTTTAATTGTTCTTTTCCAATTGACGGATTTCCTTCAATCCATTGTCCAAAATGTTGTAAATTGGTTTTATTATAGGATATTTCGGTTCTTAATTTAAAGTGATCATTAAAATAAGTTTCGGGAGTGTAACAGTTACAAGATGCTTTGTATGAAAAATTGAGGTAATGTATTACACCAATTCCAAAACCAGTATTACCTGCATTGGTTTTAAAATCGTGTCGCTCTCCGTAATCCGATTGGAAAGCAACTGGTCCAATAATGACTCCAACTTCATGAGAAAGACCAAATTGCGCCACAGCATGATTGGTAAAACCAAAAAGTAGGACTAAAGTGTAGACTATGTGTTTGAGCATTAGAGGTAATTTTTCGAATATGGACAAATATATAAAAACTAGTTTCATAATAAAAAAAAATCAGATTAAATAATAATAAAATCAGACAAATGGAGATTTTAACAAATTTACTATAACGATTTCGTAAAAAATGCTTCGTAAAAAGCAGAATTATTTGTAAATGCTTAATAAAAAGATAATTCTGCATTTCAAATGAAAATAATCAGTCAATTTTACGTTTAAACTGTATCTTTGTATCATTAACGAAAACGTTTTCTTAAACGTTATTAATCCAATAATCATGTCACAAAGTAGTATTACTTTTATCGAAGCGGTTGCCAAAAAAAACCCGAACGAGCCGGAATTTATGCAAGCAGTTGTAGAAGTTGCTGAAACGGTAATTCCTTTTATTGAACAAAATAAAAAATACCAAAACAAGATGCTTTTGGAACGTATGGTCGAATCCGATCGTATTTTTACGTTCAGAGTTACTTGGATTGATGACAAGGGTGATATTCAAGTTAATAGAGGCTATCGCATTCAAATGAATTCCGCAATTGGGCCTTACAAAGGAGGATTGCGTTTTCACCCATCGGTAAACTTGAGTATTTTGAAATTTCTTGCTTTTGAGCAAACCTTTAAAAATAGTTTGACCACATTGCCTATGGGTGGTGGAAAAGGAGGAGCTGATTTTGACCCAAAAGGAAAATCAGATAATGAAGTGATGCGTTTTTGTCAAAGTTTCATGACCGAATTGTGCAAACATATAGGCCCAGATACGGATGTTCCTGCTGGAGATATTGGCGTAGGCGGAAGAGAAGTTGGATACCTATTTGGTCAATACAAACGAATTAGAAATGAATTTACAGGTGTTTTAACTGGGAAAGGAATCTCTTTTGGAGGATCGTTAATACGTCCCGAAGCAACAGGATACGGAGCGGTTTATTTTGCCCAAAGTATGTTGGCTACCCATGGCGATAGCTTTGAAGGAAAAACAGTAGTGATTTCTGGCTCTGGAAACGTAGCGCAATATGCCGCTCAAAAAGCAACTCAATTGGGTGGGAAAGTAGTTACCATGTCAGATTCGGCGGGGTATATTCACGATGCTGACGGAATTGACGCTGCTAAATTAGCGCATATCATGGAAATTAAAAACGAATTAAGAGGCCGAATTAGTGATTATACCACCAAATATCCTCACGCTACCTACCACGCAGGAAGTCGTCCTTGGGAAATAAAATGCGATGTAGCTTTACCTTGTGCCACTCAAAATGAGCTAAATCAAACCGAAGCCACGCTCTTAATAAACAATGGTTGTCGTTGTGTTGCCGAAGGGGCTAACATGCCAACAACTCCCGAGGCTGTTCATGCTTTTCAAAACGCAAAAATACTTTTTGCCCCCGGAAAAGCCTCAAATGCTGGTGGTGTGGCCACTTCTGGTTTAGAAATGTCTCAAAATTCCTTGCGCTTGAGTTGGACCGCCGAAGAGGTGGATGAAAAACTCAAAAGCATTATGTTAAACATTCATGCTTCTTGCGTAAAATATGGCACAGATGATTCTGGTTATGTTGATTATGTAAAAGGTGCCAATATTGCTGGTTTTGTA
Organism: Flavobacterium restrictum; assembly: GCF_007097245.1. Classification (GTDB taxonomy): domain Bacteria; phylum Bacteroidota; class Bacteroidia; order Flavobacteriales; family Flavobacteriaceae; genus Flavobacterium; species Flavobacterium restrictum. The sequence goes on from NZ_VJZT01000005.1 coordinate 115,658, forward strand.
AAAGTGGCCGATGCTATGTTAGCTCAAGGCGTCGTATAATTCTTTTTTAGTTTTTTGTAATGCTTTCTAATGTGTTCTTTTGGGACTATTTAGAAAGCATTTTTTTATTTGAATAGAACAAAATTCAAATTCTTTCGTTTGTAGTATATTTGTGAACCAATTGTAGTATAAAAAATGAAAAAAAAGTGTTTCTATATTTTATTTTTAATCCTTGTCCAAAGTAGTTTTGCGCAAAGTAATTTGGTCTGGAAAGGTTATTTTTCGTACACCGAAATCAAAGACCTTTCGGAGGATGCTACCACAGTATTTGCCGCTTCAGAGAATGCTTTGTTTTCTAAAAATACGTCTACAAGTAGCATTAAAACAACCAATACTATTGATGGACTTTCGGGGGAAACGATTTCGGCTTTGTACCACAGCAACACCGTAAACAAAACACTGATTGGTTACGAAAACGGGTTGATGATTGTCATTAACGAGGCCGATGGAACAATGCTCAATGTGGTAGACATCATCAATAAACAACTCCCAGCAAACATAAAAAAAATCAATCATTTCATGGAGAAAGACGGAATTGTTTATGTTTCCTGCGACTTTGGAATAGTTCAATTTAATCTCACCACCTTGCTTTTTGGCGACACCTATTTCATTGGCGACAGCGGCAAAGAAACCAGTGTTAAACAAACCGCAGTCTATAACGGTTTTATTTATGCAGCCACCGAAACGGGTATTCGTAGTGCCGATTTTTCGAATAAAAACCTAATCGATTACAAACAGTGGGCTGTAATAAGTCCTGGTAGTTGGTCCAGTATTGAAACTTTTGGAACAGCGCTAATTGCCATTAATTCAGCAGGATTAGTTCAAAAATACGCGTCAAATGCTTTTAGTACAGTGGCAACACTAGGACAAGCGGCACAAGATATGCGGGCAAAATCAAATTATTTATTGGTGACAACCGCTTCAAAAGTTTTGGTGTACAACCAGCAAATGATTTTGGTACTGCAAATAAACAACAGTCAAATTCCCGATGTAGTTCCTAGTTTTTCATGTGCCACTGTTTTAAATGATGTGGTATATATAGGAACACAAGAAAACGGCTTGTTCTCTACAGCACTGGCCTCGGGTACGGTTTTCGAAAACGACACACCCAGTGGCCCTTCCCGAAATAATATTTTTGCACTGCAAACAACAACCACTTTTCTTTGGGCGGTTTATGGAGGCTATTTGGGTAGTTACAATCCGTATGGGTATAATGGAACTGGCCCTAACTCCTATGGAATAAGCAAATTTAGCGATGCCGGTTGGCTCAATATTCCCTATTCTAAAGTTTTTGGAGCCAAATCAATTTCTAGAATTACCATTAATCCTAATAACGAGAAGCAAGTATATGCCAGTTCTTTTTTTTCGGGCTTGGTGAAAATTGAAGACGATATTCCGACCTTTTTATACAATCAAACCAATAGCGGTTTAGAATCGATTTCATTTCTTGGTCCTAATTATATCGATGTGCGTATCAACGGTGCCGCTTTTGATAAATCAGGCAACCTTTGGCTCAACAACAGTCTTATAGAAAAAGGGTTGAAAGTCTTGAAAACTAATGGACAATGGCAAAGTTTCTCGTTGAACAGCATTTTGGACAAAAGTATAGATGCGAGTATGGGTCGCCTCATTATTGATAAAAATGACACCAAATGGTGGTGTACCAATACTGATGGTTTAATAGCTTACAATGAGTCTATTAATAAGTTCAAAAAAATAAATTTTGGTCCTGACAAAGGTAATTTACCAACAACCAATGTGAGAGCTATTGCTGTTGATAACAGGAATCAGCTCTGGATAGGAACCACCAAAGGACTTCGTGTTTTATCAAATATAGGTGATTTCTTGACCGAAGATCAAATGACTACTTCCTCCATAATTATTCTAGAAGATAATTTGGCTCAAGAATTACTGTACGAACAATTTATTACTGATATTGTGGTCGATGGCGCCAATAATAAATGGATTGGAACGGCTGATTCGGGCGTGTTTTTGGTTTCGGCAAATGGACAAGAAACCAAATACCATTTCACTACCAAAAATTCGCCACTGCCTAGTAATTTGATTAATGATATCGATATTAATTCGGCTACGGGAGAAGTTTTTATCGCTACGGACAAAGGAATGATTTCCTTCAAAGGAGTTTCGACTGCGGCGAGTGCCGATTTGAGTAACGTGTATGTGTATCCGAATCCTGTTCGCCCCGAGTTTGATGGAACTGTAAAAATCACAGGATTGCTCAACAAAGCCAATGTAAAGATTACCGATATCGAAGGAAATTTAGTATACGAAACCATTTCCGAAGGGGGAACAATCGAGTGGGACACCACAGCTTTTGGCAAATACAAAGTCGCTTCGGGAGTGTATATGATTTTTATATCGGCACAAGACGGAATTGAAACCAAAGTCAAAAAAGTGATGATTATTAGGTAAAATCATATTAAAACAAACCCCACATTCTCACTCCAAATGAATAAAAATTGCTTTGATTTCCTCCGAATGTTTTTTTCGGTAACCATTCTGTTAGCACATTTGGGAGAACTTTCGCAACATAAAAGTTTCGAATTTTTACACCGTATTGCCAATTCAACTATCGCCGTGCAGGGTTTTTTTATAATTAGTGGTTTTCTTGTTGCCAAAAGTTACACCAATACGCCCTCGCTAAAAAACTATTTTATAAAAAGAGCCAAACGAATTGTACCCGCTTACGTTTTCTTGCTTTTTTTTACTGTTTTGGCACTTTCTTTTTTCAGCCAAGTATCGGCTTTGGATTATTTTTCAAGTAGTGAAACCTATGCGTATTTAGGGTGGAATCTTTTCTTTTTTAATTTTATGCATCCTTGTTTGCCTGGGCTTTTTACGGGCAATCTTTTGTGTGCCGTAAACGGTTCGTTGTGGACTTTGAAAATAGAAGAAGGTTTTTACGTCCTGTTGCCGTTTCTTTTTTATGTGCTGCATAAAATAAAGAAACCCTTTGTTGTACTTTTTACGCTCTATTTTTTGTCCTTGTTGTATTGGTATGTCATGGAAGATTTTTTTAATAAGCCATTACTCGCCAAACAATTGCCGGGTTATTTGGCTTATTTTGTGGTAGGAATTTATTTGTATTTGAATATCGAAAAGGTGTTAAAACACAAAGTAAAGTTGTTTTTGATAGCCGTTGTTGCTTTTGTAATTGCTAATTATTTTACCTTGCCAATCGATGTTGTGCATCCTGCAGCTTTTGGAACGGGATTGATAATTGCGGCTTTTAGTTTGCCTTTTCTAAATAATTTTGGCAAATACGGTGATTTTACGTACGGAATTTACATTTATCATTTTCCTATAATTCAGCTTTTTCGGCAGTACAATCTATTCGAAAAGTACAATCCAATTCTAATGGCGATTGGCGTTAGCATACTTACAATTTTGTTGGCCGTTTTTTCATGGTATGGTATTGAAAAACGATTTTTAGACCGATACAAAAAAGGGATTTCTCCTATTTTATCTTAATTTTTTATGCAAATCAAAACCAAAGCAATCGTAATTTCGGCTTTAAAATACCAAGAAAAAAGCTTGATTGTCAAGTGTTTTACGCTTTCGAGTGGTTTAAAAACCTATTTTGTTCGCGATGCTTTTTCGTCCAGAAAATCAAGTCAAAAAATCGCTTATTTTCAACCCTTATCGATTCTTGAAATCGAAGCCGTTCATATAAATAAAGGCACTTTGGAGAATTTTAAAGAAATAAAACTTGCCGTTCCTTTTCAATCCATTCCTACAAATATTGTAAAAAGTACCATTGTATTATTCATTTCCGAAATCTTGCACCATTCCATTCACGAGGAAGAAAAAAATGAATCCTTATTTACCTTTCTCGAAACGGCCTTGTTGTGGTTGGATCATCACGACGAAATTGCTAATTTTCACCTTATATTGTTGCTGGAAACGACCAAATATCTTGGTTTTTATCCTGATGTTTCGGACATTGATATGCCTTTTTTCGAAATGACCGAAGGTGTTTTCACGCCCTTCCACGCCATTAGTTCGCTCACGGAACACGAAAGCAATTTGTTCAAAAAACTCATTGGATTGAAATTTGAAAACGACAAAAAAACATTCCACGTCATTGAAAGACAATTGCTATTGAAAATTTTAATTGACTATTATAGTTTTCATCTCGATGGTTTCAAAAGACCCAAATCAGTGGAGGTTTTAGCCGCTGTTTTTTCTTAAAAATAGTAGCCATAAAGACCCAATATTCGATACTTTTTTTGTTTTAATCGGTTTTTTCAGGAACTATTTCCCTTTCAATAACGCTCATTTGCCTTTGTGCAGTAGTGGTTTTGTGGCCAACAAAAACTCCTAATTCATAACTTCTAATTCATAACTATTTCTTACTTTCGCACCACGATTAAGAAAAGGATAAAATGAGCACAAAATTTACTGAATACAAAGGACTTGACTTACCAACAGTAGCATCAGAAGTACTAGATTTTTGGAAAGAAAAAAACATATTTGAGAAGAGCGTAACCACGCGCGAAGGCAGTACGCCATTCGTTTTTTTTGAAGGTCCGCCTTCGGCAAATGGATTGCCCGGAATTCACCACGTGATGGCGCGTGCGATTAAAGATATTTTTTGCCGATATAAAACTCAAAAAGGATTCCAAGTAAAGCGTAAAGCAGGCTGGGATACCCACGGATTGCCTGTAGAATTAGGTACTGAAGCCGCATTAGGCATTACCAAAGAAGATATAGGAAAAACCATTTCCATAGAAGAATACAACGAAGCCTGCAAGAAAACGGTAATGCGCTACACCGATGTGTGGAACGATTTGACCGAAAAAATGGGGTATTGGGTCGACATGGAAGATCCCTATATTACCTACAAATCCAAGTACATGGAAACCGTTTGGTGGATTTTGAAACAAATCTACAACAAGGATTTGATGTACAAAGGCTACACCATTCAGCCGTATTCGCCAAAAGCAGGAACAGGATTATCGTCACATGAAGTGAACCAACCGGGAAGTTATCGTGATGTAACGGATACCACTATTGTTGCTCAATTCAAAGCATTAAACGAAACTTTGCCGAGTTTTCTTCAAGGTTTTGGTGATATTCATATCTTGGCTTGGACGACAACACCTTGGACTCTGCCTTCCAACACGGCATTGACTGTTGGTCCAAAAATTGATTATGTTGTAGTAGCAACTTTCAATCAATATACTTTTCGACCTGTCAAAGTGATTTTGGCTAAAAACTTGGTTGGAAAACAATTTGGAAAAGGTTTTTTCGCCAGTTCCGAAGCTTCGGATTTTGAAAATTTTAAAAAGGGCGACAAGAAGATTCCCTATCAGATTTTGGCAGAAGCCAAAGGTGCTGATTTAGTTGGAATTCGTTACGAACAATTGATGCCATTGACTTTGCCGTACCAAAATCCAGAAAATGCTTTTAGAGTCATTGCTGGAGATTTTGTAACCACCGAAGACGGAACTGGAATTGTACATACTTCGCCTACATTTGGTGCTGATGATGCCAAAGTGGCCAAAGAAGCCGTTCCAGAAATCCCACCAATGTTGGTTCTTGACGAAAACGGAACACCCGTTCCACTGGTAGATTTACAAGGAAAATTCATTGACGGTTTAGGTAGTTATTCCGGAAAATACGTTAAAAATGAATATTACAACGAGGGAGAAGCACCAGAACGCTCCGCCGATGTGGAAATTGCAATTCAATTAAAGGAAGAAAATAAAGCCTTCAAAGTAGAGAAATACGTCCACAGTTACCCACATTGCTGGAGAACAGATAAGCCTATTTTGTATTATCCTCTGGATTCTTGGTTTATAAAAATTACCGAAGTTCGGGATCGAATGTTCGAATTGAACGAAACCATCAACTGGAAACCAAAAGCCACTGGAGAAGGTCGTTTTGGGAATTGGTTAAAAAATGCCAACGACTGGAATTTATCCCGTTCTCGTTTTTGGGGAATTCCATTGCCAATTTGGAGAACCGAGGATAAACAAGAAGAAATTTTAATTGGTTCGGTAGAAGAATTATACAATGAAATCGAAAAATCTATTGCGGCAGGTTTTCAAACTACAAATCCTTTCAAAGGTTTCGAAATTGGAAACATGAGCGAAGCCAACTATGATTTGATTGATTTGCATAAAAATGTAGTCGATGAAATTACTTTGGTTTCGGCTTCTGGAAAACCAATGCAACGCGAATCGGATTTGATTGACGTTTGGTTTGATTCTGGTTCCATGCCTTATGCACAATGGCATTATCCTTTTGAAAACAAAGACAAAATAGACGAAAATAAAGATTTCCCAGCTGATTTTATTGCCGAAGGTGTGGATCAAACCCGGGGTTGGTTTTATACCTTGCACGCTATTGCCACTTTGGTTTTTGATAAAGTAGCCTATAAAAATGTAGTTTCTAATGGTTTGGTTTTGGACAAAAACGGACAAAAAATGTCCAAACGTTTGGGTAATGCTGCTGATCCATTTGAAACCTTAAATGAATACGGCCCAGATGCCACCCGCTGGTACATGATTTCGAATGCGAATCCTTGGGACAACTTGAAATTTGATTTGGAAGGCATTGCCGAGGTGCGTCGTAAATTCTTTGGAACACTATACAATACCTATTCGTTTTTTAGTTTGTATGCCAATATTGACCAATTTACTTTTGCCGAAGCGGAAATTCCATTACAAGAAAGACCCGAAATTGACCAATGGATTATCTCGGAATTGAATACCTTGGTCAAAGAGGTGGATGGTTTTTATGCGGATTATGAACCAACGAAAGCCACTCGAGCCATATCCGAATTTGTTCAAGAAAACTTGAGCAACTGGTACGTTCGCTTGTGTCGCCGTCGTTTTTGGAAGGGAGAATACGCACAAGATAAAATTGCCGCTTACCAAACATTATACACCTGTTTGTTAACCATAAGCAAACTTGGTGCGCCTGTTGCGCCGTTCTTTATGGACAAACTTTACAGAGACTTAACGCAAACAACACAAACAGAAGAATTTGAGTCGGTACATTTGGCGCAGTTTCCCGTTTCGGTTGAAAACTATGTTAATAAAATGTTAGAGAGCAAAATGCAAAAAGCGCAGACTATTTCATCACTCGTTTTATCGCTTCGAAAAAAGGAAATGATTAAGGTGCGTCAGCCGCTGCAAAAGGTAATGATTCCAGTACTTGACGCCAATCAACGTGCTGAAATTGAAGCTGTTTCAGACCTGATAAAAGCCGAGGTGAACGTGAAGGAAATCGTACTTTTGGACGATGCTTCTGGGATTTTGGTCAAGCAAATAAAACCAAATTTTAAGACATTAGGCCCTCGTTTTGGTAAAGATATGGGATTGATTTCCAAGGAAATACAATCATTTACAGCCGAACAAATCAACCAATTAGACAAGGAAGGAAGCCTGACTGTTGTTATTTCTGGAAATAGTGTAATTTTATCATTAGAAGATGTCGAAATAACATCGCAAGATATCGAAGGTTGGTTAGTTGCTAATTCAAACGGAATCACCGTTGCGTTGGACATCACTATATCGGCAGAATTGAAGGAAGAAGGAATTGCAAGAGAATTGGTCAACCGAATTCAAAATAGTAGAAAAGATGCTGGTTTTGAAGTTACAGACACCATAAACGTATTTTTAGAAAACGAAACCGTGCTAGAAGCCGCTGTTAAAGCCAATGAAGAGTACATAAAATCCGAAACATTGACTGCAACAATCGTTTTTCAAGAAAGCCTTGTAAACGGCGCAATAATTGAATTTGATGCTATCAAAACCAAAATGACAATAACCAAATAACGAACTAACAAGTAATAACTACAAATAATTTTAGGGTATGACAGACGAAATGACACGATACTCGGATGCTGATTTAGCAGAGTTCAAAGAGATAATTATAAACAAAATGCAAAAAGCGCAAGCCGATTTAGACTTGATAAAAAGCGCCTATATGAATGACTTAAACAACGGTACCGATGACACGTCGCCTACGTTTAAAGCCTTTGAGGAGGGAAGCGAAACTATGTCTAAAGAAGCGAACTCGCAACTGGCCATACGTCAAGAAAAGTTCCTTCGCGACTTGAAGAACGCCCTATTCCGTGTAGAAAATAAAACCTACGGTGTGTGCCGAGTAACTGGAAAGTTGATAGGCAAAGAGCGATTAAAAATTGTTCCTCACGCCACTATGAGCATCGAAGCAAAGAACTTGCAACGATAAGCATTAGCCTCAACCTAATAATTAACGCTCCTTTGGGAGCGTTTTTTTTGATTAAATTACTATTTTTGCGCCATCAAAATTTACAAAATGTCATTACGAAAAGCATCCCTCCTTATTTTTATCATTCTACTGGTGGATCAAGTGTCCAAAATATACATCAAAACCCATTTTATTCTAGGCGAAGAAGTACAAGTGTTTGAATGGTTTAAAATCCTTTTTATCGAAAATAAAGGAATGGCTTGGGGCACCGAAATACCAGGGCAATATGGCAAAATAATACTTACTTTTTTTAGAATTTTGGTAGTGCCTTGCATTGGTTATTGGCTTTGGGACACGATTCAAAAAAGAGGCTCTAATTATTTAATACTGGCCATAGCTTTAATTTTTGCAGGAGCCTTGGGGAATATTATTGACTCCGTTTTTTACGGGGTTCTTTTTGACGACAGTCACATTCAAGTGGCGACATTATTTACTGATAAACCTTATGGGACTTGGTTTCATGGTCAAGTAGTCGATTTATTTTACTTCCCTTTTTGGCACGGAATCTTGCCTACTTGGTTGCCTATTTGGGGCGGCAGAGACTTCACTTTTTTTAATGCCATTTTCAATGTTGCCGATATGGCGATTTCTACAGGAGTTGGAATTTTGATTTTTTTCAACAAAAAAGCATTTCATAAAAATTAAAAACTGATTTTTTGGATTGGATTTTGTGAGGCCAAACTTTTAATGTTACAGATAATCAATGCTTTTTTGCTAGCAAAATAGGAATTGTTTCGTCAATTTATTCTTTCCATTAAATTTCTCCTACCCAAACAACTCTTGCGCGACATCTTCAATTTTGGCGACAAGCCTGATTTGGATTCCGGTATTTTTTAAAGCTATTTTGTTGTATTTTGATACAAAAATTGTGGAGAATCCTAATTTTTCGGCTTCTTGAATGCGTTGATCTACTCGGTTTACAGGGCGAATTTCTCCTGACAAACCTACTTCTCCAGCAAAACAATAGCCTTTGGGTACCGAAATGTCTTCGTTCGAGGATAAAATTGCGGCCACAACGGCCAAATCTATCGCAGGATCATCTACGGATATGCCGCCGGTTACGTTCAAGAAAACGTCTTTGGCGCCTAGCCTGAAACCAGCTCTTTTTTCTAAAACGGCCAGAATCATATTGAGCCTTTTGGCATTGTAACCTGTGGTGCTGCGCTGCGGTGTTCCATAAACGGCGGTACTTACGAGCGACTGAATTTCGATCATCAAGGGGCGCATTCCCTCAAGTGTAGAGGCAATGGCTGTTCCTGAAAGCTCTTCGTCTTTGTGGGAAATCAATATTTCGGAGGGGTTCGAAACTTCTCGCAAACCACTGCCTAACATTTCGTAAATACCAATTTCGGCGGTGGAGCCAAAACGGTTTTTTAGCGAACGTAAGATCCGGTATACGTGGTTTCTGTCGCCTTCAAACTGAAGTACGGTGTCGACCATGTGTTCCAGTATTTTGGGGCCAGCAATGGTACCATCCTTGGTAATATGTCCAATTAAAATGACTGGAATGTTGGTTTCTTTGGCAAATTTTATGAGTTCGGCTGTGGTTTCGCGTATTTGCGAAATGCTTCCCGCTGTTGATTCAATATAATCCGTATGCAAGGTTTGAATGGAATCGATAATTACAATTTCGGGAGCAATGGCTTCTATTTGTTTGAAGATGTTTTGGGTTTTCGTTTCGGTAAGAATGTAGCAATTGTCGCCATTGGGCGTGATTCTTTCTGCCCGCATTTTAATTTGTTTTTGGCTTTCTTCGCCCGAAACGTATAATGTTTTGTAGGGTAGTTTTAATGATATTTGGAGCAAAAGCGTACTTTTTCCTATGCCTGGTTCCCCACCCAAAAGGATTAAGGAACCTGGTACGATGCCGCCGCCAAGTACGCGATTGAGTTCGCCATCTGTAGTATCCATCCTAATTTCTTCGGAGGAATCGATTTCATTAATTCGCAATGGTTTTGGGGCTTTGCTGCTGGTGGTGGGTTCGCTTTTCCAAGCTACTTTTTCTTGCTTTTGAATAATTTCCTCGGCAATTGTGTTCCATTCTTTGCAGGAGTTGCATTGTCCTTGCCATTTGGCATATTGTGCACCGCAACTTTGGCAGAAAAAAGTTGTTTTTACCTTGGCCATTACTTTTTGGGAATTAGACTTTTCATATCATCAAATTTGTCCATCATCATGTCTTTGGTCAAGTCACCAATTTCCTCAAGTTGTGAGGCGTTTTGGTATTTTTTGGCAGCTTTTTTGGGATCGCCTGTTTTTTCGTACATCAAGCCCAATTCATATTCGGCAAGCATGGATTTTGGGTAATTTTTATCCGCAATTTGAGCCAATTGATCTAGTTCGTTGTAGGCTTTATTTTTTAGAATTGCCGCTTCAATAGCTTTGAAATCATTGATACGAACGGGAACTTTTAGACTTAAATTTTTAGTTAGAATATCGTATTTGTTTACTAGATAATCAACATAACCTGATGGTAAAACGGCAATTTTATCAGTAAATTCAGCAGAGGAAATGGGTTTGTAGGCATCAAAAATTTGATACAAAGCATTAGGAATGGCATATAAAACCAAGGAATAATGAGAGGCACCTTTGAACAAATCGTATTTGTAGTTGACTACAGGATTAGCAATTGTTTGTATGTTTTCGTCTAGTTTTTTAATGGGTTCTTGGAGTGCTTTGACATCGCCATCAGCGGAGGATAAATAGTAAAAAATAGGCTGTTTAATTGTTTTTAATCGGTCTGGAATTCGGGTTTCCATATCGGGTGCTAGTTCTGGACTTAAGGAAATATAGCCATTAAATATAGAATAGTCTTTGTACAAATAAAAATTCAAAAACCCAGCAGTGGTATCGTGTCCCGCAATAATTCTAAAGGGAGCAACACGGTATTTTTTTTCGATATACGGCAGTAATTCGCCTCCTATAAATTCAAAGAATTTGACGCCTTTTTCGCTAGGAACACCATCAGATTCGTCAAAATGACTGTCTTCTATGCGCTCGTCATTTTTGTTTTGATTGATGGCTACAATTATCGTTTCAGGCAAATCATCCCAATAGGCACCATAATTGAGTGCGCCATAAAAGGGATCAAACAAGTATTCGCCGTCTAATAAAATGAGAATTGGGTATTTTTTGGTAGTGTTTTTTTCGTAGGAAGGCGGAAGCCCAATGGTAATTTCTCGTTTTTCGCCTAATGTAGTAGATTCGAATGTTTCTGTTGTTTTTTGCGAAAAAACAGCAACCGAAAAAAGTAAAAACAATACAAGCTGTTTCATAATTTGGGTAGTTTTAGGGGTAGGATTTTATAAATAAAAGAGCAAGATAGCATTTTATTTGCGTTTTAAAAAAAGCCCAATTACAAAAAGGAGCGTGTAGAATTAAAAGGACAATCTAGGTCAGGGAATTATCCGTTTCATTTGGAAAAATAATCCAGGGTTGAAAAGTTTTGGCTTCTTCAAATTCTAAAGTAGCGTAGGAAATAATGATGATGATGTCGTCTTTTTGAACTTTTCTAGCGGCTGGACCATTCAAAGTTATCGTGCCTGAATTTTTTTCGCCTTTGATGGCGTAAGTCTCAAAACGCTCGCCGTTGTTGATGTTTACGATAGCTACTTTTTCGCCCTCGATGATATTTGAGGCGTCAAGCAACGCTTCGTCAATGGTGATACTTCCTATGTAATTTAAATCGGCACCTGTAACTTTTACACGGTGAATTTTTGATTTTAGAACTTGAATTTGCATAAAAAAAGGAAATTAATGTAATGAAATGGTATCAATCAATCGAATGTTGTTGATAAATACTGCGATAAAAGCGCGGTAATTCTTGGTTTTATTTTTTCTCGCACAAGGCAAAAGTGTGGCTTCATTTGCAATGACAAAATACTCTAAAGTAAAAAGGGGCTGTTTTAAAAAGGCTTTTTTTACCCACTCCCCAACGACTGTGGTACTTTGGGTTTTGAATTTTTCCTTGGCAGTTTTCAAAATAGTGTAAATCACGGCGGCTTCTTGTCTTTCTGTAGGGCTTAACCGCTCGTTGCGAGAGCTCATGGCCAGTTGATTGGCTTCTCTAAAAATGGGGCAACCCACGATGGTTACGGGCAACTTGTTTTTTTCGACAAGTTTTTTTACAATTTGCAATTGTTGGAAATCTTTTTCGCCAAAATAGGCATTTGTAGGTGTTACAATTTCAAAAAGACGTTTGACAATCGTGCCCACACCATTAAAATGTCCGGGTCTAAATTGTCCTTCCATTTGGTTTTCTAGCCCATCAAAATCAAAGGATTGCGACTGGGTATTTCCTTCATAAATATCGGCTACTGTGGGTGCAAATACAATGATTTCAGGACTCAAAGCAGTCATTTTCTCAACATCTTGGTCAAGTGTTCTTGGGTATTTTGCTAGATCTTCGGGATTGTTGAATTGGGTTGGATTTACAAAAATACTTACAACAGTAAATTGATTTTCTTGTAGTGATTTTTGCATTAATGCCAAATGTCCTTGGTGCAAAGCGCCCATAGTAGGAACAAATCCAATAGTGCTTTCAGGAGTCATTATCGATTTTAAGTATTCCCTCAAAGCGACATTTCCAGAAAAAATTTGCATGGCATTATTATTAAAATTAACTGCAAACTTACTATTTTATGTCTATAACTGCATAAATTTTTGTAATTTTGCATGGTTTTTATTGCCATTAAATTAAGTAAAATATACTATGAAAGATAAGAGGATATTATACGTATCATCTGAAGTGGTGCCTTATCTCGCTGAAAATGAGGTCTCTTTAATGTCTTATGACGTGCCCAAAATGATTAATGATCAAGGCGGTCAGATAAGAATTTTCATGCCTAGGTATGGAAATATTAACGAGAGAAGACATCAATTGCATGAAGTGATTCGGCTTTCTGGGATGAATTTGGTGGTAAATGATTTAGATATGCCCCTTATTATTAAGGTAGCTTCGATTCCGAAAGAGCGAATTCAAGTTTATTTTATAGATAACGACGAGTATTTTAAACGGAAAGCCACTTTTGCGGATGAGGATGGGGTAATGTACCCTGACAATGATGAGCGCGCTATTTTCTTTGCAAAAGGAGTGGTCGAAACCGTAAAAAAATTGAATTGGGTGCCTGATATTATTCATGTTCACGGCTGGATGGCTGCGATGTTGCCTATTTACATGAAACATTTCTATAAAAACGAAGCATTATTCTCTGAAACTAAAATCGTTACTTCGGTTTACAGTCAATCTTTTGATGAAACTTTGGATGTTGAAATGATCAATAAAGTAAAATTTGACGGTATTCCTAGTGAGGCAATTGCGGATCTAGCAATTCCTAATTACGAGAATATCATCAAAACAGCCATTCAACATTCGGATGCTGTAATTATGGCTTCGGATGCGTTATCTCCAAGTTTAACAAAATTTATAGAATCTTCAGGAAAACCTTTTTTACCTTTCGTGCCAAAAGATGCATTCGCCGAGGCGTATACTAATTTCTATAAAAACGAGGTTCTTTAAAAATAAACTTTTCCATACAATATGCACACTACTTCTTTTCTTAAGAAAATAATCCTAATAGCTACGGTTGTTCTCTTGTATTCCTGCGATAAAGATTATAATTCAATAGGCGACGGTCTTATAGGCGATAATAATTTTGACCTTTTACAATACACTTCGGCTGTAACGGCTTACAATCAAAAAACAGATCTGGTACAGTCTAATAACCTAGCAATAAATGCTTTAGGAATTTATGACAATCCTAATTTTGGTGAGACAATTGCTAGTTTCAACACACAGTTGACATTGGCTACTCCTATAAGTACCACTTATATTGGTGCAAAACCTTATGTAAGCAGTGTTGTTTTAACCATTCCTTATTATTACGATGCCTCAAAAACGACCACTAGTGCTACTGATGGGAGTCACGAATATACATTAGATTCTATTTATGGTGCTAGCAAAGCGCCTATGAAATTGAGTGTTTATGAGTCAGGTGTTTATATGCCCGCTAAAGAACTTGTTGGTGGTTTTCAAAGTGATAAAGTATTCTATAACGATCAAAATACAGAATTTGATGGTTATAAAGTTTCAAGTCGTTTGAATAATGATGCTAGTGTGGCTCAAAACGATGCTTTTTTCTTTGATCCAGCAGAGCATGTTGTAGTAACCAAAGATTCGATTACAAAAGTCGAAACCACTACACGAACTCCTCCCGGAATGCAATTGAATTTAGATAAAAGTTATTTTAAAACTAAAATCATTGACGGTGCTCTTGCCGGAAAATTAGAAAATGACAACACCTTTAAAGAATATTTCAAAGGATTGTATTTTAAAGTCGAAAAATCAGGGGCTAGCGATGGTAATATGGCCATGTTGAACTTTAAAGCGGGAAAAATCACAGTGAATTACAATGAAGATTTGTCTACGACAACTAGTGGGGTAACAACTGTAACGAGAGTCAAAAAAAGTATTGTACTTAATTTGACTGGAAATTGTGTTAGTTTATTGAATCAAACCAAAACAAGTGCTGCTTACACAACGGCAATGACTACTGCTAATCCAACTTTGGGAGATGAAAAATTATTTTTGAAAGGTGGAGAAGGATCAGTAGGCGTAATTGAACTTTTTGACAAAAAAGATGTTTTAGGAATTGATGCGCTGGGTAATTTAACAACAGTTCCAAATGGTGTTTCGGACGAATTAGACCAATTGAGGAGTCAATATTTGTTCAAAAAATTATTAATCAACGAAGCCAATCTTGTGTTTCATATTGATGCGGCCACAATGGCTAAAAATAATGAACCACAACGTATTTACCTCTATAATTTGTCCCATAACATTCCTGTTTTAGACTATTATACGGACGCTTCTACGAGTAGCGATGTAAAAAAATCAAAATACAATTTTGGCGGTAATATAACGAGAGAGGCCGTTACTGGTGGTAGGGGATTAACGTATAAATTTAGAATAACAAACCAAATCAAGAATTTAATTCAACATACGGACTCTACCAATGTGAAATTAGGGGTTGTTGTTACCGAAGATATTGCAACAAGTGCTTTTTATAAAGTAAAAACACCGAATGCTTATTTTTCAAAACTTCCAAAAGCAAGTGTCATGAATCCTTTGGGAACGATTCTTTATGGTACAAATTCTTCTGTACCTGAAGATAAAAAATTAAAACTTGAAATCATTTATACTAAACCTAACTAATAAACTAAAGCTATGTGTGGAATTGTTGGATACATCGGTTATAGAGAAGCATATCCTATTGTTATCAAAGGATTAAAACGATTGGAATATAGAGGGTATGATAGCGCTGGGGTGATGTTGTATGATGGTGCCGATATTAAATTGTGCAAGACCAAAGGAAAAGTTTCGGATTTAGAAGAGAAAGCTAGCAAAGAAATGACCACCAATGGAACCATAGGAATTGGGCACACGCGCTGGGCTACACATGGCGTTCCTAATGATGTGAATTCGCATCCACATGTTTCTAATTCTGGGGATTTAGTTATTATTCACAATGGAATTATCGAAAATTACGCTCCTCTTAAGCAAGAATTAATTGCTAGAGGTTATGTTTTTCAATCTGATACCGATACTGAAGTTTTAGTTAATTTAATTGAAGAAATTCAAAAAAAGGAAAAATTAAAACTAGGCAAAGCCGTTCAAACGGCATTAAATTATGTAGTTGGTGCGTATGCCATTGCAGTTTTTGACAAAAAATGCCCTGATGAGTTGGTTGCCGCTCGATTAGGAAGTCCCTTGGCTATAGGGGTTGGCGAAGGCGAATTTTTTATCGCCTCGGATGCCTCTCCATTCATTGAATATACTTCGAATGCGGTCTATCTTGAAGATGGTGAAATGGCCAATATTAGGTTGCACAAACCAATGAAAGTTAGAAAAATTAAAGACGATTCCGAGGTAGATCCTTATATTCAAGAGCTTCAAATGAACTTGG
This sequence comes from Flavobacterium restrictum, assembly GCF_007097245.1. Taxonomy (GTDB): domain Bacteria; phylum Bacteroidota; class Bacteroidia; order Flavobacteriales; family Flavobacteriaceae; genus Flavobacterium; species Flavobacterium restrictum. The sequence goes on from NZ_VJZT01000005.1 coordinate 131,926, forward strand.
AGCAAATTGAAAAAGGAGGTTACGATCACTTTATGCTAAAAGAGATTTATGAGCAACCAAGCGTTATTAAAGACACCTACAGAGGAAGACTGCATGCCAATGAGGGGATTATCCAAATGGCAGGAGTTGAAGATAATTTAGAAAAATTCTTGAATGCCGACCGCATTATCATTGTGGCCTGCGGTACTTCTTGGCACGCTGGTTTGGTTGCCGAATATATCTTTGAAGAGTTTGCTAGAATTCCAGTTGAGGTAGAATATGCCTCTGAATTTAGATACAGAAACCCAATTATCAACAGTAAAGACGTAGTAATTGCCATATCTCAATCAGGCGAAACGGCTGATACGATGGCGGCAATTAAGTTGGCCAAAGAACACGGTGCTTTTGTTTTTGGGGTGTGTAATGTTGTGGGTTCGTCTATTTCTAGAGAATCTCATGCGGGTGCTTATACACATGCTGGACCAGAAATTGGCGTAGCATCGACTAAAGCATTTACCACACAAATTACGGTTTTGACCATGATAGCATTGCGTTTGGCAAAAGCAAAAGGAACATTATCAAATTCTGATTTCCACATGTATTTGCAAGAATTAGAAATAATTCCCGAAAAAGTAAGAGAAGCATTAGAAACTAATGAACGTGCCAAAGAAATTGCGGCTACCTTTAAAGATGCGCCTAATTGTTTGTATTTAGGTCGTGGCTATAATTTTCCGGTTGCTTTAGAAGGCGCTTTGAAATTAAAAGAAATATCTTATATTCACGCCGAAGGCTATCCAGCTGCCGAGATGAAACACGGGCCTATAGCTTTGATTGATGATCAAATGCCAGTGGTTGTCATTGCTCCAAAACAAGGACATTACGACAAAATTGTGAGTAATATTCAAGAAATAAAATCTCGAAGCGGGCGTATAATTGCCGTAGTGACCAAAGGCGATACTCAAGTGCGTGAATTAGCAGATTATGTCATTGAAATTCCAGAAACATCCGATGCGTTATCGCCATTAATTACTACAATTCCATTGCAATTATTATCGTATCACATCGCTGTTATGAGAGGATGTAATGTGGATCAGCCCCGAAATTTAGCAAAATCAGTAACGGTGGAATAATATTTTTACCGCTTCATTTTAATACCATTTCAAAACCTCGAAAGAACATTTTCGAGGTTTTTTTGTAAAATAAATTTGTAAGGGATAGCGTATGGAATAGAATTACAGTATCGTCAATAAAATGCTTTTTTATTGATTATTTCATTTTTATTAAATAAGTATAAAAAATGATTTTTGAATACCATAAATTCAATTTTATTATGCGTGCATACTGTTATTGTGTATTTTCGTCTAAATTTTGTGTTAAAAATAAAAAATATTGAATATTTAATAATCTAATTTGCTTCAAAAACATTGATAAAAAATATATTTTTCAAACGCTTTTTTATTAATATCAAAAATATTTTTACATTTACCTCATAAACCAACTAATATTAAACCAATGAGAGTGTATTTACTTTTTTTGTCATTGTTTTTTTGCAGCATAACCTTTGCTCAAAATTCAATTTCAGGTACTGTTACTGACGGTAACAACCAGCCTATTCCAGGCGCAAATATCAAAGTGGTAGGCGACGCTGCTACTACTGTGAGTGATATTGATGGAAAATTTACGTTAAGTTTAACCAAGACATTACCACTTACGCTTGAAATTACAAGTGTAGGATTTGGTTCTCAAAAAGTAAACGTAAAATCAAGTAATCAAAAAGTAAATGTAAAGTTGACTGATGAGGAAACCAAGCTTAATGAAGTGGTTGTATCGGCTTCGAGAACTCCCGAAAGAGTTTTGGAATCGCCAGTTACCATTGAAAGAATGGGAATTGCCGAAATCAAGAAATCAGCTTCCCCAAGTTTTTATGATGGACTAGAAAACTTAAAAGAAGTCCAAATGAATACCAGTAGTTTGAGTTTTAAATCCATCAACACTCGTGGTTTTGCAACGGTTGCGAACACTCGTTTTATGCAATTGGTGGACGGTATGGACAACTCTTCGCCTTTGTTGAATTTTGTTTTAGGAAACATGATTGGTGTTTCGGAAATTGATGTTCAAAGCGTGGAGTTATTGCCAGGAGCGTCTTCGGCTTTATATGGAGCCAATGCTTTTAACGGAATTTTATTCATGAACAGCAAAAGCCCTTTTACAAGCCCTGGTATTACCGCTTATGCAAAATATGGACAAACAAGCCAAAAAGCCGCAGGATCAAACGATTACATAGATTACGGGATACGTATGGCAGCGGTTTTTAGTCCAAAATTAGCGGGTAAAGTTAATTTTACCTACATGCGAGGAACGGATTGGTATGCAACTAATTATGATGACAAAACAGTAGCAGGACGCGATAGAAGCCATGTCAACTATGATGGTATCAACGTATATGGAGATGAGGTTTCTACCAATCTTAAAGGAGTTGGACAATCATTAGCATCATTGGGTTTGATACCTGCGGGAGCTGTTAATTTATTGCCTAATTATAATGTGAGTAGAACAGGATACAATGAGGTAGATTTAACTGACAATAAAGCAAGTAATACCAAAATTGATTTCTCCCTTCACTACCGTCCTTTTGGCAACGAAAATGTAGAAGTGATTTGGCAAAGTAAATTTGGTTTTGGTAACGCAGTCTACCAAGGAGCAAATCGCTATTATTTGAACAACTTTTTTATGCAACAACATAAATTAGAGATTAAAGGTAAAAATTTCTTTGTAAGAGGGTATACAACCACTGAAGATGGCGGAAAATCATACGACATGCTTTTTACAGGGATTAATATCAACAGAAAATGGAAAGACGATAAAACTTGGTTTGGTCAATATGCAGGAGCTTATATTCAATCTACATTGGCGGGTATGACTCCAGAAAATGCGCATATTATAGCAAGAAACACAGCAGATACAGGACGTTTTTTACCTGGAAGTGCAGAGTTCAAAAATGCGTTTAACCAAGTGACTACAGAAGCCAGTGTGCTTACGGGTTCAAAATTGGTTGATAATTCCAAAATTTACCATTCAGACGCTAATTATAATTTCAAAGACCTGATTAAATTTGCCGAAATTCAAGTAGGAGGTTCTTATAGATTGTATGAATTGAATTCACACGGAAGAATTTATACCGATGCTAATGGTCCAATAAATTATAATGAATACGGTGCTTACACGCAGTTGACCAAAAAATTCATGGACGATAGATTGAAATTTACAGGATCTATTCGTTATGACAAATCCAAAAACTTTGATGGTAACTTTTCGCCAAGAGTATCTTTTGTTTACTCTGGAGGAGAAAGTAGAAAACACAATTTCAGAACCTCTTTTCAAACAGGTTTCAGAAACCCATCAACACAAGATCAATACATAGGTTTCAATGTAGGAAGTGCTATCTTATTAGGTTCAGCTCCTGATAATTTAACTAGATTTAGTGAGACTTTGCCTGTTTCAACCGCAGTTGGTCAAGCTTTGGCAGGAGGAACATCCGTAACTATTACAGGCTTAAATGCGTATAATAATTCATATACGGCATCATCAGTTGGAGCATTTAGTGCTTTGGCAGGAAGTAATCCTATTGCGGCTTCAGCATTGTTACGAAAAACAAACATCAACTTTGTTAAACCAGAACAAGTAAAAGCTTTTGAGGTAGGATACCGCTCTTTTATAGATGGCGTATCAGTTGATATTAATGGGTATTACAATATTTATAATGATTTTATTGGAAATCTAAATGTAGTGGCACCTTTGTATGGTAAAACACAAGATGCTCCAAATCCTTTGGCTGGTGCAGCTGATGGTGGCGCACAAACGTTGCATGCTTTGCAAACAGGAAACTACAGAGCGTTTCAACTGTATACCAATACGGATGTTGAAATCAAATCACTTGGTTTTGGTTTAGGTCTTTCGAAAAAAGTGTACAAAGATTTTGAAGTAGGTGTAAACTATAATTATGCCGAATTTAATTTTGATCAAGCCAAAGACCCAAGTTTTGAAGCAGGATTCAATACTCCTAAACACAGAGTAAAAGCCTCGTTTGGAAACGAAAAATTGTTACCAAATTTTGGTTTCAATGTAAGCGCAAGATGGAACAGTGAATACCTGTGGCAGTCATCAATGGTAGATGGAATGGTTGATGCCGCTACAGTAGTAGATGCTCAAATAAACTACAACCTTCCAAAATTGAAATCGACATTAAAAATAGGTGCTGCAAACATTGGCGGAAAAGAATATGCTCAAGTACTTGGTGCAGGTTTAATTGGGCAACAGTATTTTGCTTCTTGGACTATCAATCCGTAATTGAGTCAATAATTAAAAAAAAATAAAAATGATAAAAAATTTCAAATGGCTACTACTAGTTTCTTTAAGCTTTGTAGCATGTAATAACGATGATAATACTGCGGTTGTAGAAGAGCCAGTATCACCAGGAACGGCAGTTTTTACTAAATATGTTGCTTTGGGAGATTCATTTGCTGCAGGATATAGTGATGGAGCACTTTTCAAAAAAGGGCAGGACGGATCTTATGCTGCGATATTAGCACAACAATTTGCCGAAGCCGGTGGAGGAGAGTTCAAAACACCGTATATGGCTGACAATTTAGGCGGTTTGTTGTTGGGCGGAAATGTAATTGCAGGAACACGTTTGTATTTTAACGGATCAGCTCCAGTAGCAGTAGCAGGAAAACCAACTACCGAAGTGACTACAAAAATCACAGGTCCTTTTAACAACCTAGGTGTACCAGGAGCCAAAAGTTACCATCTTGTTGCGCCAGGATATGGCAATGTAGCAGGAGTAGCTATAGGGAAAGCCAATCCGTATTATGCTCGTTTTGCAACCTCTGCAACCACTACTGTTCTAGCCGATGCCTTGGCGCAAAGCCCAACCTTTTTCTCTTTATGGATAGGAGGGAATGATGTTTTAGGTTATGCAACTTCTGGTGGAATTGGTGTAAACCAAACAGGAAATTTAAATCCAGCTACTTATGGTGGAAATGACATTACAGATCCTAACGTTTTTGCAAGTGTGTATGCTAGTTTAGTGACCAATTTGACAGCCAATGGTGCCAAAGGAGTGGTGGCCAACCTTCCTTACGTAACAGGATTACCTTATTTCACAACCGTTCCTTATAATCCAGTACCGTTAACTGCGGCAGTTGCTACGCAATTAAATGCAGGGTATGCTAAATACAATGGAGGACTATTATTTGCGGCTTCAAAAGGGTTAATTACCGCTGCCGAAGCTACCAAGAGAACCATAACTTTTGCAGCAGGCGCAAATGCTGTTGTGATTGAAGATAGTTATTTGACCAATTTAGCCGCTTACGGTATCCCATCGTATAGACAAGCAACCAATGAGGATTTAATGGTATTGACCTCTAGAACTGTTATTGGTACTGCAGTAGGAGGAGACCCAACCAAAGTAAATGGTGTTTCGGTGCCCTTGGCAGACCAATGGGTTTTGACCAAAGACGAAATTGCCGAAGTAAAAGCAGCTACAGATGCTTACAATGTTACCATAAAAGCAATCGCTGACTCAAAAGGATTGGCTTTTGTAGATACAAAAGCCATGATGGCACAATTATCTACAGGAGGAATCGTGCAAAACAGCTTTACGCTAACATCAACCTATGTTACGGGTGGTGCTTTTTCTTTAGACGGTGTGCATCCTAGTCCTAGAGGATATGCCTTAATAGCCAATGCTTTTACAGCGGCAATCAATGCAAAATACACTTCAACGTTGAAAAATGTTGATTTAGGTTTGTATCGCATTTTATACCCAGCCACTTTAGAATAAAAAATTTAGATCACAAGAATAAGCCACCCGTTTCATTACGTGGTGGTTTTTTTGTTTTCAAAAAATTCTACTTTATCAACGGTTTAGAAAGCGTTTATAAACAATTCTTTAAAATTATTCTATTTTTTATAAAAAAAATTATTGATTTTATATTTTAAAAAATTATCTTTGCACTCTTAAAAAAGAGGTATTTTCAATAAACCTAAATAGCTATTTAATAAACACATAAGTAATGTCAAAAGTAATAGGAAAAGTTGCCCAAATCATTGGACCAGTAGTTGATGTAGTTTTCAACGGTAAAGATGTTGAACTTCCAAAAATTTATGATTCACTAGAAATCACAAGAAAAGACGGTACTTTATTGGTACTTGAAGTACAATCTCACATTGGTGAAAACACCGTTCGTACCATTTCGATGGACTCAACAGATGGTTTGAGTAGAGGTTATGAAGTAGTTGGAACAGGAAATCCTATCCAAATGCCAATTGGTCCAGACGTTTACGGTCGTTTATTCAACGTAATCGGAGATGCTATCGATGGTTTAGGTGAATTACCAAAAACAGGCGCTAACGGAATGTCTATTCATCGTCAAGCACCCAGATTCGAAGACTTATCTACTTCATCCGAAGTGTTGTTCACAGGTATTAAAGTAATCGATTTGATTGAGCCTTACTCAAAAGGAGGTAAAATTGGATTGTTTGGTGGTGCTGGTGTAGGTAAAACAGTTTTGATTCAAGAGTTGATCAACAATATTGCAAAAGGGCACGGCGGACTATCTGTATTCGCAGGAGTAGGAGAGCGTACTCGTGAAGGAAATGACTTGCTTCGTGAGATGTTAGAGTCAGGAATTATAAAATATGGTGACGAATTCATGCACTCTATGGAAAATGGAGGATGGGATTTGTCTAAAGTAGATATGCCAGGAATGAGAGAGTCAAAAGCTACTTTCGTTTTCGGTCAAATGAATGAGCCTCCAGGAGCTCGTGCTCGTGTAGCACTTTCTGGATTGTCTATTGCGGAATACTTCCGTGATGGAGCAGGAACAGATCAAGGAAAAGACGTATTGTTTTTTGTGGATAATATTTTCCGTTTTACACAAGCAGGTTCAGAGGTATCGGCTCTTTTGGGTCGTATGCCATCTGCAGTGGGGTATCAACCAACATTGGCTACCGAAATGGGTGCGATGCAAGAGCGTATCACATCTACAAACAAAGGTTCTATTACATCGGTACAAGCGGTTTATGTTCCTGCGGATGATTTAACGGATCCAGCTCCAGCAACAACTTTTGCTCACCTTGATGCAACAACAGTATTGTCTCGTAAAATTGCCGAGTTGGGTATTTATCCAGCGGTTGATCCATTAGACTCTACTTCTAGAATTTTGACACCGCAAATTATTGGTGATGATCACTATAACTGTGCACAAAGAGTAAAAGAAATTCTTCAAAAATACAAACAATTGCAAGATATTATTGCGATTCTAGGTATGGAAGAACTTTCGGAAGAAGATAAATTATCAGTTTCAAGAGCACGTCGTGTACAACGTTTCTTGTCTCAACCTTTCCACGTAGCGGAGCAGTTTACAGGATTAAAAGGAGTTTTGGTAGATATTAAAGATACCATCAAAGGATTTAACATGATTATTGATGGGGAATTAGACCATTTGCCAGAATCCGCTTTTAACCTTAAAGGAACTATTGAAGACGCTATTGAAGCTGGAGAAAAAATGTTGGCAGAAGCTTAAAAAATAATTATGAATTGTGAATTATGAATTGAGCAGTGCTTACATAATTTATAATTCATAACTCATAACTCAAAAAATATGATTTTAGAAATAGTATCGCCAGAGGCAAAATTATTTTCAGGCGAAGTTACTTCGGTATCGCTTCCTGGAGTTGATGGAGCATTTCAAATTTTAAACAATCACGCACCAATTGTTTCGTTGTTAAAAAAAGGAACAATTAAAATAGCGGCTCTTTCGTTTGATTTTCCTGCTGAAAGTGAAAACAAGTTTGTCAAAGTGACCAATCAATTGTACACTTTGGATATTGCATCAGGAACTATTGAAATGAAAGATAATAAAGTAATTGTTTTAGCTGACTAAAACAATGCAATCCAAAAAAAGAGGCTGTTCGATAAGAACAGCCTCTTTTTTTTATAATTGTTTTTTAGAAAAAGATCACTAAAAGTTACTTCTTTACACTGCTCACAATGCCACGCAACAATGCATTGAAATCGAAACCAGGATTTTCCTTTAATCCCATGCGGACAATAACCAAATCCAAGGAAGGAATTATCGCTACCATTTGCCCTTGAAAACCGCTACAATAATACATTTCACGAGGAACATCAGGGAATTTTCCGCCTGCATTGAGCCAAAATTGTGCCCCATACGCCCCGTTGGAAGTAGGAGTTGGCGTTCTCACGTAATTGACCCAATTTTCGGACAGGATTTGTTTGCCGTTCCAATTCCCTTTGTGCAAATACAACAATCCTAATTTTGACCAATCCCGCGTGGTCGCCCAACCGTAGGACGATCCTACATAATTTCCTGCCATATCGGTTTCAATTAGCATCGAGTGCATGCCTATTTTGTCTATTAAAGCCGAATACCAAAAATCTAAATATTCTTGATGTGTAGGGAACTGTTTTCTCAAAATTCCCGACAATAAATTGGTCGTTCCCGAGGAATAATTCCAATGTGTATTGGGTCTAAATGAAGCGGGTTTTTGCAGTTGCGATTGCGTCATGTCTTCGGCTTGGAACAGCATTTGGGTCGCATCGCATATTTTATCGTATTGCTCCTCCCATGCTAAACCGGAATTCATGTGCAATAAATCGCTAGTAGTGATTTTCTTTCTATCGTCATTTTGCCATTCGGGGATGGGTGCGGGTTTGTTAATGTCGAATTTTCCTTGTTGTTGCAGTACGCCAAACAGGGTTCCCGTCACACTTTTGGTCATGGACCAGCCTAGGATTTTGCTATTTTTGTCAAAACCAGTATCGTATTTTTCTCCAATGATTTTGTTTTTGTAAAGGACTAGAATGGAGCGGGTTCGTTTCTTTTTTTGGTTATTGGTGTCAAAAGCATTGGCGACAGCCGCCTTCAATCGAGTGTAATCGATGTTTTTAAAAACCGTGTCTTTGGGTTCGTTATCGCCATAGGGAAAAGGCAAATCCGAAATGGTTTTTGTCCTTTTGGGAACTTCATAGGGCTTTGAAACATCAAAATCGGCGTTGATTAATGTCGCTCCTAAACCCGCTCTATAAATGGCTTTTCGTTCTTTCAAACCATAAACTGCTGCCGTTGCTGATTGTGCAGCGTCGTCAATTTTATTTTTAGCCAAACCAATAAGCGGAATATCATTGTCGCTTTTTTCGATCAGTTCCTTCGAGCGATGGTCTATAAAATGTCCCGAGGCAATACTTTTGGCCGAAAAGCCAGAAATTAAATCCAACTTGGGATAGGTGGTGTATCCAAAATAAAGTAAAAAAACTAAAATTGCTAAACCAATAACTTGGACTATTTTTTTCATAACTATTAAATTTACAGCAATGTAGTAAAAAGGTGCTAATGTTTTGATGCGGGTGTGCAACAAATTGATTTTACCAACTATATTAAAACACTGTTTTTGTTTTTTTAACCATGTAAGGCATTTAAGGTCATGTAAGTTTGCTGTTTGCCGTTGGTTTAATTTGTTTTAAATACCACAAAACCTTTGTATTTAAACTTATATGACCTTAAATGCCTTAAATGGTGAATGATTGTGTACTATTTTTATTTTTGAGATTTTCAGCCCATGTAAGTTTGCTGTTTGCCGTTGGTTTAATTTGTTTTAGATACCAAAACCTTTGTATTTAAACTTATATGACCAAATGCCTTATATGGTGAATGTTTTTGCAATACTATTTTTATTTTTTAGATTTCAGCCCATATAGGGTTGCTGTTTGCCGTTGGTTTAATTTGTGTTAGATACCAAAACCTTTGTATTCAGGCTTATATGACCTTAAATACCTTATATGGTGAATGATTTTGCAATACTATTTTTTTTTGAAATAAAAAATGAGGCAATTTGTCGTAGATCCTTTTTAAACTGTTAATAAGTTGCCCCCAAATTAAATGCAAGCGTGTATTTTATAAATTACAAATGGACAACAGGCGATTTTATTAACAACTGTTTGCTAAAAATTACGTTCCATTTCACTACTTTTGTATTTAGAAAAATTCTAAATAAAGTCATGTTAGATCTTCAAAAAATAAGAGCCGATTTTCCGATACTTTCACAAACCGTAAACGGAAAACCATTAGTCTATTTCGATAATGGTGCTACCTCGCAAAAACCACAAATTGTGATTGATGCCATAGCTACCTATTACCAAGAAATAAATGCCAATATTCATCGTGGCGTACATACGTTGAGCCGACTCGCAACGGATGCCTATGAGGAATCTCGTGGCAAAATTCAAAACCATATCAATGCGAAATTAGCCTGCGAAGTCCTCTTTACTTCGGGAACCACACACGGCATAAATTTAGTCGCCCACGGTTTTGCTTCTTTTTTAAAACCCGGCGATGAAGTCCTTGTTTCGGCATTAGAACACCACAGCAATATTGTGCCTTGGCAAATGCTATGTGAGAAAACAGGAGCCACGTTACGCGTGATTCCGATGAATGAAAACGGTGAATTGATTATTGATGAATTCGATAAATTACTTTCCGAAAAAACCAAAATCGTTACCGTAAATCACATTTCGAATGCGTTGGGAACTATTAATCCTATTGCGTATATGATTGACAAAGCCCATCAAGTTGGTGCCGCCGTTTTGATCGATGGGGCGCAAGCCGTACCGCACTTAAAGCCGGATGTGCAAGCCTTGGATTGTGATTTTTATGTGTTTTCAGGACATAAAATATGTGGGCCAACAGGCACAGGAATTTTGTATGGGAAAGAAGAATGGCTCAACAAATTACCGCCCTATCAAGGAGGTGGCGAAATGATTAAGGAAGTAACTTTTGAAAAAACGACCTATGCGGATTTGCCTCATAAATTCGAAGCGGGAACGCCTAATATTGCTGGCGGAATTGTGCTAGGAACCGCCATAGATTATATGAATTCTATTGGGTTTGATAACATTCAAGAGCAAGAATTAGCATTACTAGACTACGCCACAAAACGGTTATTAGAAATTGATGGATTGAAAATTTTTGGCACTGCCAAAGCCAAAACTTCGGTTGTTTCGTTTAACATCGAAGGGATTCATCCTTATGATATAGGCACTATAATTGACAAATTAGGAATAGCCGTAAGAACGGGTCACCATTGTGCGCAACCGATTATGAATTTTTTCAATATTCCCGGCACCATTCGCGCTTCATTTGCTTTTTACAACACCAAAGAAGAAATTGATGTTATGGTTGAAGCCGTGAAAAAAGCCAAAATGATGTTGTCTTAAAATCCTAAATTATGAAAATAGTATCTTTGCTGCTGTTGACGCTTTTTTTTGCAAAAGGATGTACCAATCAAAATAAAATCGACATGAGTACCGCTTCAATCGAATACAATACCGTGACGAGAGGTTCGAATAAAACGATTCTAGTCGAAAACCAAACGGTTGCTGTTTCTAGCAAAAGAGGTGAAAAATCCCTTCCAACCCCAATTTCGGATGCCGATTGGAAGCTCTTGGTTGCTGAATTCCAAAAATTGAATTTAGAAGGCATTCCAAATTTGAAAGCACCCACCGAAAAACGATTTTATGACGGTGCCGCCATTGCCAATTTAAAAATAAAATACCAAGGAAAAACATATGAAACCAAAGGATTTGACCATGGTTTTCCGCCACAAGAAATCGAAAAAATAGTGACCCAAATAGTTTCCTTTACCCAAAAATAAAATGACAATACAAGAAATACAAAACGATATCATAGCCGAATTTTCGATGTTTGACGATTGGATGCAACGCTACGAATACATTATTGATTTAGGAAAAGGCTTGCCGTTAATCAAGGAAGAGGCAAAAACCGATGCCAATCTCATCAAAGGATGCCAATCGAAAGTGTGGCTGCAAGGCGAACAAAAAGACGACCAAATTGTTTTCACCGCCGATAGCGATGCCATTTTGACCAAAGGAATAATAGCTATCCTGATTCGGACTTTTTCGAATCAAAAAGCAATGGATATTTTAAACGCCAACATGGATTTTATTGATGAAATTGGTTTAAAAGAACACCTGTCGCCAACAAGAGCCAATGGTTTGGTATCGATGATAAAAAATATAAAAATGTATGCCTTGGCATTTAATGCAAAAAAATAATTTCAAAATAAAATAGTTGACCACTACCATATATGACCTTCAATGTCTTATATGGTTCAAAAACAAAAAATTATGACCGAAGAAATAATCACCGCCGAATTGGGAGAAGCAATCGTACAAAAGCTAAAAACCATTTACGATCCAGAAATTCCTGTAGACATTTATGAACTAGGATTGATTTATGACGTCATGGTAAACACAGATTATGAAGTAAAAATCCTGATGACTTTGACCTCGCCAAATTGCCCCGTAGCCGAGAGTTTACCCAGAGAAGTAGAGGAAAAAATAAAATCCATCGAGCATGTAAAAGATGCCGAAGTCGAAATCACTTTTGATCCGCCGTGGAGCAAAGATTTGATGAGCGAAGAAGCTAAACTAGAACTTGGAATGCTTTAAATACCGAAAAATCTGTTAACAAAAACCTTTTATAATAGCAAAAATTCGATACCAATGAACACAGTTGAAGTGACCAAAATTGGTCTTAACGAAATTGTATCCTTACAAAAAATTGGCAAACAAACCTTCTTTGAAACTTTTGCAGCAAGCAATACCGAAGAAAACATGCAAAGCTATTTAAATGAAGGTTTTACAACTGAAAAATTAACCGCGGAATTGACGAATCAAAACTCGGAATTTTACTTTGCCCAATACGGAAACGAAATCATTGGGTATTTGAAAATAAACGTTGGCGATGCGCAAACGGAACTCAAAGACGTTACAACCCTTGAAATAGAACGCATTTATGTCTTGAAAGAATTTCACGGAAAAAGCGTTGGCCAATTACTATATGAGCAAGCTATTCAAGTCGCTAATGGCAAAAATGTTGATTCGGTTTGGTTAGGCGTTTGGGAAGAAAATCCACGAGCCATACATTTTTACAAGAAAAATGGCTTTGTTGAATTTGACAAACATATTTTCAAATTAGGTGATGAAGAACAAACGGATATCATGATGAAATTGCAACTTAAAAAGTAGTATAACAGAAAATGCATTTTCAAAACAGCGTTAAAAAATGGAAGAAATAGTAAATAAAGTTGCCAATAGTGCCCTAGAAGTTTTTGACCTAGAGGATTATTATCCCAGAGGAATCCGAACCCAAATTGACCTTTCGCAGTGGCTTTTGGACGGTTTTGTTTTAAAGGAAAAAGACTTTAGAGAACACCTCAAAAACCACGATTGGGAACAATACAAAGACAATTATATTGCCATTATTTGCAGTACCGATGCTGTTGTTCCGGCTTGGGCATCGATTCTTGTTGCGATACAATTGGCTCCTTTTGCCAAGAAAATTATCCATGGCAATCTAGGTGATTTAGAAACGGCTATCTACCAAGAAATTTTACCCAAATTAGACTATTCTTTTTTCAAAGACAAACCCGTAATCATTAAAGGCTGTTCTAGAAAACCAGTCCCCAAAAGTGCTTATGTACTTGCAGCTTGCTACCTACAGCCGTTCGCCAGAAGCATCATGTATGGCGAAGCTTGTTCTGCAGTACCACTGTACAAAGCACCAAGAAATTGATTTTAGCTTTTAATTTACTGGATTTAGTTACAAATAGGAGTGTTTATACAGTTTATAAAACTATCTTTTTTTTAGTATATTTGCCCTACAAACTATAAATCATTAAAAATGAAAACGCTATTATTATCGATAGGACTTCTGTTTTCAGTTGCCTTGGTTACTGGACAAAATACCGAAAAAGAATTAATCAAAAACACCGAGAATGCCGTAAAAGCTATTGCGGACACGACTGGAAATGGCTGGAAAAAGAAAGGAAATATATCGTTTCTTTTTAACCAATCTAATTTTAATAACTGGATTGCTGGCGGTGAGAACAACCTTTCGGGAAATTTGGGGATCAACTACGACTTTAATTTCAAGAAAAATGATTTGTCTTGGGACAATAAAGTAATTGCCTCTTATGGTTTGCTACAAACTAAAAATGCCGATTTTGAAAAAAAGACCGATGATCGCCTAGAATTGAATTCGGTTTTGGGACAAAAAGCGTTTGGAAACTGGTATTATTCGTTGTTTTTGAACTTTAGAACCCAATTTACCAAAGGGTATATTTACAGCAAAGATGCTAATGGAGCCGAAATAAGAACCGAAAACACCGATTTACTTTCTCCTGGCTACTTGACTTTTGGTCCAGGAATGTATTGGAAGAAAAACGATAAATTCAAATTGAATTTTGCACCGCTAACCTCCAAATTCACTTTTGTAAATAAAGACTATACGTCAAAATTGGGGTATGTTGATGGCAGTTATTTTGGTGTCGACGCAAATAAAAGTATGCGCTACGAGCTTGGATTTTATGCTTCGGCGTATTATAAATTCGATTTAATGACCAATGTTTCTCTTGAAAACACCTTAAATTTATATTCTAATTATCTAGAGGATCCACAAAATATTGATATGGACTATTCACTAGCCATTGTGATGAAAATCAATAAATATTTATCGACTAACCTGAATTTTCAAGCCATTTATGACGACAATGCTTTTCAAGGATTTCAAACTAGAGAAGTTTTTGGATTGGGTGTAAACTATGGTTTTTAGAAATTACAATTATATCTTAAAAAGCCCTTTTGATTGATTTCAAAAGGGCTTTTTTATGTTTTTGACTCAACCATAAAACGGTAGTATTGGTACTATGTTTACAAAACGTATTTGACTAAATCCTAGAATTGATAAGACTAAACACGAATTCCCACGGAAATTTGTAAAAGTAAAACCAATAGCGTTATTCAATTAAATATATTGCAGTATATTGGTATAATTAATCGAACCAGACTATGACTAAAAACTACATTGGTATTGATATTGGTACTACAGCTACAAAAGCAGTTTGTTTTGACGGCTCTGGAAAGGTCTTGCATCAAGTCACAGCAGCTTACCCCATGTACCATCCGGAACCCAATTATAGTGTACAAAATCCTGCCGAAATTCTAACAGCAGTACTACATTGCATTCAGGAAATTACAAAAAATTTCCAACCGGAGTTCATTAGTTTTAGTGCCGCAATGCAAAGTATTATTGCTATTGACAATGCTGGAAATCCTATTACAGATGCCATTTTGTGGGCAGATAATCGGGCACATAAATTGTCCGAAATACTCAAAAATTCGGAAATGGGGACTGCTTTTTATCAAAAAACGGGGATTCCAATCCATCCTTTTTCGCCCATGATGAAAATTCATTGGTTCGAAAAAACCAACGCCAACTTGTATGCCAAAACCTATAAATTTATCAGCATCAAGGAATACATTTGGCAACAACTCACAGGCGAATATGCGATCGATTCCTCAATGGCATCGGGAACCGGATTGCTCAATATTCATACCTTGGTTTGGGAGAAAAGTATTTTAGATTTTTTGAAAATAAAACCTTCTCAATTGTCTACCTTGGTTTCCCCCACACACTCTTGTGCAGGAATTGGAGATGATTTTTTGTATATAATGGGAGGTGGCGACGGCGTTTTGTCTAATTTAGGAACTGGTGCAATGGAATCTGGACGAATGGCACTTTCCATTGGTACGAGTGGTGCCGTGCGTTTGCCCATCAAAAAACCATATATTGATCCTGAAATGAGAACGCAATGCTACCATGTAATGGGAGAGGATTACCTTAAATTAGGAGCAGTAAATAATGGCGCTATCGTTTTGCAATGGTTGAAAGAATCTATTTTAAAAACCGACGCCTCATTTGAAACCTTATTCGAACAAGCCAAAAATATTCCTGCAGGTGCCAATGGCTTACTTTTTGTGCCTTATTTATTGGGCGAAAGAGCCCCTATTTGGGATGCTGCAACACAAGGAACGCTTCTAGGAATTAGCATCAATCACACCCAAGCACATCTGGTACGCGCTACGCTTGAGGGCATTTTGTTTGGCTTATTTAGCGTGGTCGAAGTGCTACTTCCAAATCTTGTTGAGCGAAAAAATAGTATCATAATGGCAAGTGGCGGTTTTGGCAAAAGCGAACTTTGGTTGCAAATGGTTGCCGATATTTTTCAAATGAAAGTAGCGATAGCTCAAACCATAGAAGGGGCAGCTTGGGGAGCCGTTTTGATTGGTTTGAAAGCAACTGGAATTCCTGTTGTACCCTCGCATTATAACGAGAAAGTATTTTTACCCAATGAAAGCCACAAAGAAGTCTATGAAAAATGTTTTCAAAAATTCAAGCAAGTTTATCCTGTATTAAAAGGATTGTAGCTCAATTGTAGATGGCGGATTTCAAATTAAGCGTAATTAACACATTTAGCAAATAAGGATTCAAATGCTTTAAGCCGTTTTTTCGAAAGCTATAAAATGAGATAACTGGCCTTTGATATTAAAAACCGGGAAACTTTTTATCAAACACTGGTACTCTTTCCCGTTTTTTTTATAATTCAAAACGGTTTTTTCAAAAGGTTCTTGCTTGGCAATCGCTTGACGGATTTCGCCTGATGTTTTCTGGCAGGTATCCTTACCGTGAAACATTTTTGGACTTTTGCCTAAAATGTCACTTTCGTTGTAACCATTCATTTTGGCCATATTACTCGAAGCATATACTATTTTCAAATTACTATCCGTAACAATTACTACCGTTTCTATATAGTCCGATTGTAAGTCCCAATTGGTAGGTGCCCATTTATTTTGCTGCGCCAAAGTAGTTATCCGAAGGTAATCTTGATGTAAATGCTTTAAGTCTAATAGAAATTCTTTATGAAAATTCCAAGTGCGAACAGGCGTAGATTTCAGATTTAAAGTGCTGAAATTCTTTGCGTTAGCTTTATCGTATTCTCTTAAATGTAGCATTGGTTTACAAATTAAAAGCCAAATGTAATTTTTTTTGTAATCAATACTTTCAAATAAAACATTTTTAACTTTTGTTGAACAACTTAAAAATCAAATTTTAGTTGAACAGCAACTGCTTTTTTTTGTTCGGTGTTCAAGTTGCTCATGGCTATTCCTAGCAATCTTACGGAATCCTTCATGCGTTCTTGGTATAATAATTCGGTTACGGTTTCGAGCAACAATCCTTTGTCAGAAATAAAATAAGGTAGGGTTTTACTTCGTGTTTGTTGGCTAAAATCGCTGTACTTTATTTTCAGCGTAATTGTTTTTCCTGATATTTTGTGTTTTTTTAATCGTTTTTCCAAAATTATAGCAATGGCTTCCAATTGTTCTAACATAAAAATTTCGGAGGAAAGATTGCTGTCAAACGTTTGTTCAGCTGCAACGGATTTTGCCACTCGCTCCGATTTTACTTCGCTATTATGAATGCCCCGTACAACATTGAAATAAAATTTTCCTGATTTTCCAAAATGCTTTTCCAGAAATTCTTCGGATTTGTTTTTTAGTTCCAAGCCTGTAAAAATGCCCAGTTGGTACATTTTTTCGGTGGTTACTTTCCCAACACCATAAAATTTCCGGATGGGTAATACTTCCAGAAACGGAATCACCTCAAGCGCAGTAACGGTTTTTTGACCATTGGGTTTGTTAAAATCACTCGCTATTTTGGCAACAAATTTATTAACGGATATTCCCGCCGAGGCTGTTAATCCCACTTCGTTAAAAATGCGCAACCGTATTTCTTGTGCCAATAATGTGGCCGAGGGATTCCCTTTTTTGTTTTGAGTAACATCCAGATAGGCTTCGTCCAGTGACAAGGGTTCTACTAGATCGGTATAATCATAAAAAATAGCTTGGATTTTTTTGGAAATTTCTTTGTAGCGATCAAATCGGGGTTGTACAAAAATAAGTTCGGGGCAGTTTTTTTTGGCCAAAACGCCACTAATGGCACTTCGAACACCAAATTTCCTTGCTTCGTAACTCGCCGCCGATACCACTCCTCGATTTTCATTACCACCCACCGCAACTGGTTTCCCGCGAAGTTCGGGATTGTCCATTTGCTCTACCGATGCGTAAAAAGCATCCATATCGATGTGTATGATTTTTCTATTTGGATTTGTTTCGAGCATGAACAAATTTACGACTTTGTATTTCAAATACAAAGCAAGACTAGTAAAGCAAGTGTTTTACTTTATGAACATACTAGGTTTGTCGTTATAGTTCAAGCAGATTTGGGGTTGAATTAATTTTTTTTGTATTTGTCAAAATCTTATAAAACTATTTTTTTCTATTGAGCCATTTCCATTCATTATCTCTCGGAAGTGGATTTTTAAAATTTTAGGTAAGCTGCGGGAAAGGATTTGTAGAACCATTAGAGATTTCTAGTTTAGAAAACCACATCCCTATACTATTTCTCGGCTGTTTCAATAGTTACTTTCATTTGACCACCTTTGCCTTCTGAAATTTCCATGAACGCTTTTCGGGAAAGGTCGATTTCTCTGGTTCGCACAAAGGGACCACGATCCGTAACTTCTACAATTACCGATTTTCCGTTGGCTTCATTGGTCACCTTTATCATTGTCCCAAAAGGTAATTTTTTATGGGCTGCGGTGTAACTGTTATTGTTGAATTTTTTGCCACTAGCGGTTCTTTTTCCCGTAAACTTTTCGGCATAATAGGAGGCGTGTCCGTTTTTTTTGTAAAATTTAAACTTTGAGGGAACAACGACCGTGGTGTCTTTTTCTGGAAGTACCGGTTGGGGCGCAATGGCAGTTTTGTTTTTTTTGATGGTGTCTTTGGACGTGGCTCCTTTTGGCTTCAAAGCGGATGGACTTTGACTGTACACGAAACCTACAATCGCTAGCAAAATAAATACTGATATTATTTTTTTCATTTGTACTTTTTTAGTTGAAAACCACTTTAAAAAACAATGCTATTCCGAAGGATTGAAAATCGTTCCGCTATTTAATGGATGAAGACCAAAATTCAAACACTTTTTGAATGAAAAAAAATGCGACACTTGCGGAAAAAAAAACAATTTGTTGTTTTTATTTTAAAACCACAAAGACCAAGGAATTCTGCTTAAAATAAGCACTAAACCTAATCCGTAAAAAACAGAAAAAGTTTTGAACTTTGATTCGCTAGTAGTTAATTTTTTGTGTTTTGACCAGCCAATGGTAATCAAAACGATAGCTATAATGTTGATTAATGGATGTTCTAATGATGTTAATCGCAAGGCTTTGTCAGCCATTTGTCCAAAAGAAGCCAATCCCAGCGGAGAAACAAAATATAAAATCAAGCCAATAAGCAATTGTGTATGTGTTGCAATTAGGGCAAAGAGCGCAATTTTACGGTCTTTGGCGGTGAATTCTTTTTTGGAAGTAAGTCCTATAATGGCATTAATAACAGCGATTAAAAGCATAATTAATACTAAATATGCCCAGCCCGAATGAAATTTTTGAATAAAATGATACATGTTTTTTTGTTTTTGAAATTCAAATATAATAAAAATAAGGCATAAAAAAAACGACATTCACTAAAAAGCGAATGCCGTTTTACTACTTTATTGTTTTATACTCGTTTTAGAAGTTGTAACGCAAATTAAAGTTCCATGTTCTTCCAAAACCAAAGAATACTTGGTTCGTTGTAGCAATTCCTTTGTAAGTTGGCGTTGCAGGATTATCGGATGTAAAAATGTTTGTTTTAGATTCAGCAATGTACGTTTCGTCAAAAACATTATTCACATTCAATCTAAAGTTTACTGATTTGTCTTTGTTTTTACCCACAAGCATTTTGTACGTAAATCCAGCATCTACTAATCCGTATGAAGGCAATTGTAAAGAACCATTGTTCACTTCAGTTTTGAAGTTTGTTGGAGAGATTGCAGCATATACTTTGTCATTGTAGTTGTAATTTGCATCTACAGTTACTCTGGTTAGCACTTCGTATGAAGCACCTATCGAAGCTGTTAATTGTGCAGCATCACCCACTTTTACTTTGTCTAAATACAATGGTAATGAAGTTCCTCCACCTACTGGATTGTTGGATACGTCAAATCTACTGCTACTTGCTTTCCCTTTGTATTCCCAGTTTCCTAATGAGAACATACCATTCACTTTGAGTTTATCGGTAATTTTAGCATTTGCCTCTACTTCTAGACCTGAATGTGCTTCTTTGATACCAGAGAAATTGTAATATCCTTGTGGATTGTTAACATCAGCATCAGCTAAAGTTTGAAATCTATCTTTCCATTCCGTATGGTACAAGTTTACGTTTGCGGTAAGGATTTTAGAACGAAAACCGTAACCAACTTCAAGACCCATGATTTTTTCATTAACTACGTTGTCATTCACAACGGATCTATTGTTTGGATAAACTGAACCAAAAGCTGGTTGTTTAGAGTACATTCCTGCATTTATAAATACATTGTTTTGCTCGTTGATGTTGTAATTCAAACCTGCTTTAGCGTTACCACCAAGAATGTTTTTGAAGTCACTTTTGGCAAGTGGATCTGTAGTCAAATAATTAAAACGATCTACACGTTTAAATCCTTGTTGAGAAATAGCACCTTGAATGAAGGCTGTCAAATTATTTTTAGAATATTCTAACTGTGTAAAAGCACCGTACCAATTTACAATTCCATCATAATCAAATCCTACTTTTTGAGCAATAGCAGCACTTGCGAATGGGTTAAGCGATGGGTCAGATGGATAGGTTTCAGTCAAAACTCTATTTGGATCGTTTACATTTGTTTTGTCTCCAAAAGCAGTTGCTCCTAGTAAGTTACTAATACCTTGGTAATGAATTCCTTTATAAGTTCTAGCATCAAGACCAAAATCCAATGTGAATTCTTCGTTTAATTTTTTGTTCAAATTGATAACAGCGCCATACCAATCGTGTGAATTGTAAGAGTTGACTCTTGAAATTCCAGAATTTGTATTACCTGAACCAGTGCTTGTAGTATTCAAATACTCCCCGTTTACTTGCGTTCTTGTGCTTGGTACCCCGTTAATCAAAACGGTTTGTCCAGCATTGTAAGCCGCAATTTTATCATAATCAACTAAACCACTTGCAGTTCTAAAGGTAGCGTTCAAATAGTTAAAACCTTTAATTCCTCCAATTCCTGAAGCGCCACCACCACGACCCCAAGAACCGTAAAGTACTGTAGACAATTTAGTAGTTTCGTTTATTTTATAATCCCAGTTGAAGGATGCTACTGGTTTGTGATAAAAATTTCTTCTCATTCCAAAAGCTTCTCCGTTCAAATACCCATTATCCGAGTTGTAACGGGTGTTTGGTTCCCCATTTTGACCGTAATTTTGGTACGTTGCAATAGTAATTGCAGATGATCTTTGGTTGTGCCATTGTGGAGCACCTGTGAATGTAAATTGAAAATCATGTTTGTCATTAAGTTTGTACCCCAATGCAATATAATAATTTTTACCTTCAAATTTTGTTCCGTCAATGTAGCCATCTCCACTTGTAGAACTCAATAAAATAGAAGCCGAAAGACCGTTTTTCATAAGTCCAGTGTTGTAGGAACCTTGTACTTTTAAATAATCGGCATTACCAAAACCTGATGAAAAAGCACCGCCTTCTTTCATGTCTGATGATTTTGTCAACACATTGATGGTACCTCCTACAGAGGCAATAGCCAATTTAGAAGATCCCAAACCTCTTTGAACCTGCATTGCTGATGTCACATCCGACAATCCAGCCCAGTTACTCCAGTAGACAGCACTGTTTTCCATGTCATTTACAGGAACACCGTTGATCATTACAGCAATGTTTTTTTGATCAAAACCACGTATGTTGATTCTTGAGTCCCCAAAACCACCACCTGCTTTGGTAGCATATACGGATGGCGTGTTTTTTAAAATTTCTGGAAATTCTTGTGTTCCTAATTTTTCTTGAATTTCTGCTGCTTTGATAGTAGAAACAGCAACAGGCGTTTTTCTGTCTTTAGCAATGTCAATGATGCTGCTTTTGACTACAATTTCATCCAATTGATTTGAATTCGATTGCAATACGATAGTTCCTAAATTTAAAGTACTACCATTTGTAACCGAAAATTTAATAGTTTTAGTTTCAAAACCTAAAAATGAGATAATCAATTCTCCTGTGTTTGCCGTGCTGTTGATAGTGAACTTTCCATCAAAATCAGCGGTTGCTCCAGTAGATGATCCTTTTATAGCAACATTTGCCCCTGGTAAAGAACCTTGATTGTCAGTAATAGTTCCACTGATTTTTCCTTGAGAAAAAGCTGTTGTAACTACCAAAAATAATAATCCATTGAGTAACCAATTTTTCATTGTCTTCATTGTTGTTTAGTTTGTTAATTTTTGGCAAAATTCTAACATTTAAGACGCAATTATGTTAAGGAAGTGTTAAGAATAAAGTATTAGAAACCCTCTTTTTTATTTAAAATGAGTTCTATACTTTTTGTGTTAAATTAAATTAAAACTGTTGTTTTTATTTGGTTTTTATTATCAAAAACGCATAATTATAACAATTTGTCAACATGTTAATTTTTTGTTAAAAACAAAATAACAATTGAAAGTGAGTTACTTGAATTAAAAAAGCCTTGATTCCAAAAAATCAAGGCTTGTAGTAGTTGTATTAATAGTAAATGACTATTTATTAGTCAAAAAATGATTCAGTAAAAAAGAAGTAGAACTATCGTGGTTTTGTATCGTTTTAGAATTAATCTCTTCCAAAATAGAATTTGCCAATTGTTTGCCTAATTCTACTCCCCATTGGTCAAAACTAAAAATATTCCAAATGATACCTTGTACGAATATTTTGTGCTCGTACATGGCTATTAATGACCCTAATGATTTAGGTGTTAATTGCTCAATAAGGATAGTATTGGTTGGTTTATTTCCTGCAAAAACTTTAAACGGCAGTAAAAAAGCGGCTTTATCAGCAGGAAGTCCTTGTTTGTCAAATTCGGCTTGTACTTGCGCTTCGGATTTTCCGTGCATTAAGGCTTCGGTTTGTGCAAAAAAGTTAGACATCAATTTGTCATGATGATCTTCATCGCCATACAATGGTTTTACAAACCCAATGAAATCAGCAGGAATTACTTTGGTTCCTTGATGTATTAATTGAAAAAAGGCGTGTTGTGAGTTGGTTCCTGGCTCTCCCCAAATGATGGTTCCCGTTTGGTAATCTACTGGTTTTCCGTCACGACCTACGCTTTTTCCGTTACTTTCCATAGTGCCTTGTTGCAAATAAGGAGCTAATTTTTGTAAATATTGGGTGTAAGGAATCAAGGCTTCACTTTCGGCACCAAAGAAATTATTGTACCAAACGCTCAATAAAGCTAGGATAACGGGAATGTTTTGGTCAAAAGGCGTAGTTTTAAAATGGTCATCCATTTCATTTGCACCACTTAATAAGGCATCGTAGTTTTCAAAACCAACAGCCAAACTAATCGAAAGTCCTACAGCGCTCCAAAGCGAAAATCGTCCTCCAACCCAATCCCACATTGGGAATACATTGTCAGGGTTGATTCCAAACTCGGTTACTTTTTGCATATTAGTGGAAACGGCAACAAAATGGTGGGCGACATCAGCTTGTGTAGCGGTTTGCAAAAACCATTTTCTGATTGTTTCCGAGTTGGTTAAGGTCTCTTGTGTGGTAAATGTTTTGGAAACAATGACAAAAAGTGTTGTTTCAGGATTTAATTTTTTTATGATCTCGTGAACGTGATCGCCATCTACATTGGACACAAAATGAACTTTCAAATGGTTTTTGTAAAACTGCAATGCTTCTACTGCCATTGCAGGGCCTAAATCCGAACCTCCAATGCCAATATTTACGATATCCGTAAACGGTTTTCCAGTATATCCTTTGCGTTCTCCCAAGGTAATTTCGTTTGTAAATGCTTTTATTTTGGCTTTTACCTCATAAATTTCAGGAACTACATTGATGCCGTCAACATGTATAACGGCTGTTTCTTTGGCTCTCAAAGCGGTATGAAGAACGGCTCTGTTTTCGGTTTGATTGATTAATGCGCCATCAAAATAATCGGCAATAGCGGTTTTCAAGCCTACTTCATTGGCCAATTCCAATAACAGTTCTATGGTTTCTTGGTTGATTCTATTTTTAGAATAATCCAAAAGAAAGTCATTCCATTTCAAATTAAATTGAGCTGTTCTTGCAGCATCAGCTTGAAATAAATCAAGCATTGTTACCGCTTGCAATTGGTTATAATGTGCTTGTAATTTACTCCAAGATGCAGTTTTTGTTGGGTTTGTTGTATGTAAAGCCATAGTATAAAGTACTTTTTTTGTAATGAAAATTTTTGCAAATTTATGAAATATACTTTGATTAGCATAAAGGGCAACCGTTATATCACAATTTTTTAAAATAGTCCTACAAAATTAGTTTTGAAAGTAACTGCCTTGTTTTAAAAGCATAACGGCTGTTTATAAGTTTGCCACGCTGTCTAGTTCCCATTTGAGTGGGGTAATTATTTTTATAAAACGGTCTTTATTTTTGCCACTCATGGGTTCTCCGTTAGGCAATTTTAGTCGCAGCGCATCGACTTGTACGCCGTTTTTCCAAAAGCGGTAACACACATGCGGGCCAGTTGCCAGACCAGTACTTCCTACCAGACCAATGGTTTGTCCTTGTGTAACTTGTTGTCCTCGACGTACTAATATCCTCGACATGTGTAAATATTGTGTCGAGTAAGTACTGTTGTGTTTTACTTTGACAAAATTTCCATTTCCCGCCGTAAAGCCCGTTTGTTCTACAACTCCCGCTGCTGTTGTTGATATTGGCGTGCCATAAGGAGCGGCATAATCCGTGCCTTTATGGGCTTTCCAGATTTGCTGCACGGGATGAAATCTATTGGTCGAAAAGTGAGAGGTAATTCGGCTGAACTTTATGGGCGTTTTCAGGAAGAAATTTTTGAGTGTTTTGCCTTCCTCGTCATAGTATTCGGTTTTATCTGAATTTGGGTTTTGAGCAAATGGAAAAGCATAGATTATTTTCCCTTTGTATTCAAAAAAAGAAGCTTCTAGGCTGTCTACACCATCGTAAATGGAATCATTAATATACCTTTCGGTAAAGGTAATGGCAAAACGGTCGCCTCTTTTTAATTTAAAAAAATCGATAGACCACGCATAAATTTTCGATATTTTATTGGCCAAAGCGCCTTCAACTTTAGCACTTTCTAATGTTTCCGAAAGCGATCCTTTTAAAACACCACCAATGGTTCTTCGTTTAAGTGTAATGGGTTTTGTTTTTTTGTATGCCACAACTGCGGTATCTCTAAAATCGATGACATAATACGACAAAGCATCTGGTTGGTAAATAAAAACTTGAAGGGCATTGGTTTTATTTTTGGAGCGTAAGAGCGTATATGGTTTCTGGTTTCTAATGGTTCTCACATCAAAGGAATCCTTGATTTTGGCTACGATATCAAATATTTTTAGGTCGCCAATATTTTGTTTTTGAACAATACTGCCAAAGGTGTCACCACTTTTTATGGTATCGTGTACGACATTAAAATTGGCATATTTGAAACCAAAATCCTCTTTTTTGGGAATTGGTTTGTTGTTTTCAAGGGTGTAAGTAGCTTCTTTTTTTGTGCAAGAAAAAAGGACTGCTAGTAGCATAAGTAGTAATAAACGCTTCAAGATATTTGGGGTATTTGAATTCAAATTAATTTTCGGTTCCCCAATTGGCAAGTTCTTCTACAGACCATAATTCAGGAAAAAAGATTCTTCGTTGGTATTTTGGGTGCATGTATTTTTTCCAATCGCTCCCTCCTGTGGCTTCGCCATTTCCTTTTCCGCTTTGTTCAATGTATTTTTTAGCGGTATTGAGGTGTTGTAGCACCCAGGTAATGTTCACGGTATGGTCGTAATGGCGCATTGCTGCAATTAATGCGGGGTTTTTTTGATCCAATTCAGGTAATTGTTGGAATTTTTGCCAAAGATTTATGGTATTGTATTCCTGCATTTGGCTCAAAAATGTATTTTTATATTTGCGTTCAAATTCCAGCAGCAAATAGGATTTTTCCCCTGTAATAGGGTCTTTTCCTGCGGCTTGCCAGTACAAATTTTCAAAAGCATGTTCTAACGGAGTTGCTCTATTAATGGTTGCTCGATAGCGGGCATCGATGAGGTTTATCAAATCGGTGGAGGCAAATTCTATCAGTCGGTATTGGGCACTTTGAAAACCGCTTGCTGGGGTAAGTGTATTGCGAAATTTCATGTATTGTTCTACTTCCATTCCGTTGCCCATGATGTCAAAGGAAGTGGTTAACATGTCAAAATAACGGCTAATTCGCTGGAGTCTTTCGACAAAAAAAACAGTTGTAATATCTTGGCAATAGGAAATTTGCTGCATTTCCCACAAAATCATTTTAAAAATCAATTCGTTGACTTGATGGTACATAATAAAAACCATTTCGTCTGGTAATGTAGTTCTTTGAATTTGAAGGTTTAATAAGGCATCGGTTTGAATGTAATCCCAATAGGTAATGGGTTTTGACCACAATAATCCTTCGAGTTGTGTTTCGGTTTTTTGATGTATGCCTTGGTATTTAAGATCAATTTGTTTTAATATTGATGCTTCCTTCTCGTTAATGGTCATTTCGATTTTACTTTAAATGGATTTTTTAATCCTTTGAATGCGTCCAAATCAGCTTTGATAGCACCTACAGCAAGATCCGCTTTTATCCGAACGGGTAGTTTATTATCATCGTTTGATATCCAAACGGTTACGCTTTCTTGTTCTTTGAAAACGCGCCCTGATTGTACCAATGGTTTGAATACCATTGTTGAAATCACGCCAAATTTAGTGGTAATATCTTCACGACCTATAAATTTTAACTTAAACTTTGTGGTTTCATCGTCAAAAAACATATCGATTGCAATGGCTTCTCCTGGCTTTAACTTGTCTATATTAGGGTGGTTTCTCAAATAATAAAACGATGACATAATGTCTTGCGTATTTTTAGGAATAGCAACGGTTAATTCCTTATTGTGCTTGTAATCTTTTACGAGTACCTTGTCCGTATTTTGATTAAAAAAACCTTCCTGATCCTTGGTGTAGCCGCCTTCATTGATTTTTCGAACAAATTGATAGGGTTCATTGGTAACTTTATCAATGTAACTTTCGTATAAATCATCGACTCTAAAAAAGAAACGCGACATGCCTGTAGTGTAGCCTTTGCCTATTACGTGAAATACTTTTTTGTTGTTTATGGTGGCGTCTTTTACCTCGAGAGTGGCATAGCCGGCGTTTACAAATCCGTAATGAATCCTGAATTTAAACCATTCGCCCGCCTCATACGCTGGCGTATTTTGGGTGTCAAAACTAACCGTTAGGACAAATAGAAGGAGTAGAACAATTTTTTTCATTAGAAGAATGTGCTATTTATAGGCTCTAAAGGCAAATTTCATTCCAAATGTATTAAAACAAAAAAACCCAGTCAAATAATGACCGAGTTTTTATGCTATTAACTAACCAAAAAACTATAAACTATGAAATTTATATCAAATAAGGAAGGAAACCACCCCTTCCATTTTTGTGAGTGCAAAGTTAGATAACAAAACAACACTTTTAGTACTAAAAATAGAGTTTAACAGAACATTTGCTATTTTAAGAGTTCCTTGTGAGTTATTTTTTTTGATACTGTAAAAAAAACCACTTTTTATACAATTCCTCGCAATGCTTTTTTTGGCAAATGAATTTGGACGATGGTAAAAAGTAGCTTACACTCTTTGATTTTGTAATTGCCAGTTGGATTTTATGGAAATGGAAACCGTTTTTTGTACAAGTAAGCGCCTTTTAGCAGGAAGTTCGCTTTTAAAACAATTGTAAATAAAAAAAGAAAACACACCACTGATTGCTTCACGTGTTCGCTATCAATGTCATTAAGATAAGGAATTAATTATAAAATTAGCACGCAGATTTAGCCGATTCGGCAGATTTTTTCCTCTTTTTTCTGCGTAAATCTGCGTGAAAATAAAAAGAGCAATTTCTTAACTTAATGACATTGTGTTCGCTATAGCTCGGGTCACAGATTTAAAATCTAGTAACTATTCAGGCTAAAACAGAAAAAATTAAAGTAACCACAAATTTAACAAATTAACACAAATTTGATTGTCTATAAAATTAGATAAACGTCAAAAAAGTCATGAATTTGTGTTAATTTGCGAAATTTGCGGTTAAACTTTTAATAGGCTGAATAGTTACAAAATCTAAATAATGCTGTTTGATTGCACAAATTCAAAAATCAGTGTCAATTTCATTCCTTTTAAGTTATTGAAATCTGTGGCAATCTTTTTAAAAGCGAACGACCTGGCTTTTTAGAACATAAAGCCAATGCTAAACCAAGTATATTCTTTGCTGTTTTCTGGCGACCACGAATGTTTAATTTCTATAGGGCCAATGGGAGTTTCTAAACCATAACCTACAGCATATCCAGAGTATTTGGGAATCGAAATCCAGTTAACACTGCTAAAAAGATCGTCCTCTAAATTTGCAAAATTCGCCGAAAAATTCAAATGGTTTTTTTTGAAAATTTCATAATCTACAGTTGCCGAAGATTTAATGTAACTATTGGCGGCAACGCTCAAAAAATCATACCCATAAAAAGGTTTGAAGTTGTTGACCGTATTAAAACCATAGCCTCCTAAAACAAAATCGAAAAAATTGACACTTTTGGAGCCAAAAGAAAAACCAGCTTCAGATTGAAATTCAAGTGTTGTTTTATGGAATAGTTTGGTGGCAATTCCAAACTCGGCTTTTGCAATAGAAAAGGGTTCGAAATTTTTGGTGTAATTAGACGACATTAAATACGATTGGATTTCTCCCGAAAATCCCCAGCCTTTTTTAGGAAAATATTTGTTGTCAAAGGAGTCGTATTTCAGGTAACCAAAAACACTTGTATAACTACTTTTGTCTATAGTTGGGTTGGTATTTGCTAACGTTTCTGATTTTATATTCAAATACTTAAATTCCACTCCAGCACCAATTAGGAATTTTTGAACAAATACCGATTGGAAATACGCTTGATTGGTTACATCATAAAAATCGACATTAATGGTTTTCAAATCAGGAAAATTAGCTGATTTGTCACTGATGTTTTTAGCCACATTCCTGTTGAATTGATTGAATTTTGACTTGAAACCAAAGCTTAAATTGAAACCATTGTCGATATAATAATCAAGATTGTACCTGATATTATCCCCAATAATCATGTCCAAGGAAGCAATATCATTCTTGAAAAAAGTTTTTTTGTGGGTCAAATTGACTAGAACGGCACTCTTGTACAATCCATCATAATGCAACCCAAATTTCAAATAGGTTTTGTTGGGATTTTCTTTGAGATACATATTCAAATTGTCCTTTCCATCCTTTGTAGGTTCCAGAAAATAGTTGATGGTGCTAAAATTATGAGTAGCATTTATGGTGTTGATTCCCTTTTGTAAATCGGCATAATTGATTTTTGCGTCGGCTTTAAATTGCAATTTCCCAATGATGTAGGGACGGGTATAGTTTTGCAAAGCAGGACAATTTATGGCTGCAATATGCACGCTGTCGGTTTGGATTTTCAGTTTGGGTTTTTTGTATTCTACCGTATTTTTAGTCAGTGCTTTTAGTTTTTCATAAACGGCAAAAGTGGCTTCCTCGCCTTTCAAAATAATTTCGGTGCCTTTGTCAAACGAAATCACACCGTAATTGGTAATATCTGGTTTGATATAAATATCGGTTTTTATAATGTTTTCCTTCATTTTCTCAATGGTTTGAAGGTTGGTAATTTGAACCAATATTTTAGTTGCGTTTTTGAGCGAATTTCGATCTAATAAATCGTCTTGAACATCCACCCCAATGATGATGTCAGCACCTAATTTTCGGACTTCTTCCACCGGATAATTATTAGCAACACCACCATCAACAAGCAATTTTCCATCAATTTCTACAGGAGAAAACAAAGTAGGAAATGCGGCACTAGCAAGCATGGATTGCGCTAAATTTCCTTTGTTTAACACCACTTGTTTTCCCGTTTCAATATCCGTTCCTATGCACAAAAAAGGTGTTGGGAGCTGGTTGAAATCTTTAATTCCCCTAACGTTTCGGGTAATTCGAGTAAGTAAATTGTAATTGTACATTCCCTTGGAAAGCGCTTCTGGAATACCTATTTTGAATTTATTAAAAGGCAAAATCAAGGCATACAATTCATCATTTCGTTTTTCATAAAAATTTTTGGAAGCACGAGGAATAAAATCATTAATCAACTCATCGAAATTGGTGGTTTTAAAAATAGAATCGATTTGAGTAGCATTGTAGCCCGACGCATACAACCCGCCAACAACCGCTCCCATACTGGTGCCGCCTATATAATCAATTTTTATACCTGCTTCTTCGAGCACTTTGAGTACGCCAATGTGAGCAAATCCTTTGGCACCACCACCACTCAATACGAGTCCTATTTTGAGTTTTGTTGTGGTGTCTTGCGCCAAAATTGTCCAACTACTAGCCATTAGAAAAATAATAAAAATCACGTTCTTCATAGTTGGTCTCTTTTTGAGCGTATTAATTCTTGTAAAAGTCGGTAATTTTTTTCGCTTTTGATAGTCCTACCACCTCCGAAATTTCTTTTTCGGTGGCCAATTTCAATCTTTTAACACTTTTAAAATGTTGGATGAGTGTTGTCATTGTTTTTTCGCCAATGCCTGGAATGTTGTCCATGGACGAAACCAAGGAGGCTTTGCTCCTTTTGTCCCGATGGTGCGTGATGCCAAATCGGTGGGCCTCGTTGCGCAATTGCTGAATAACTTTGAGGGTTTCGGATTTTTTGTCCAAATAAAGCGGAATGGAATCGTCGGGATAAAAGAGTTCTTCCAAGCGTTTGGCAATGCCTATGATGGTAATTTTGCCTCGCAACCCCAAGTCGTCAATGCTTTTTAAGGCCGAAGACAATTGTCCTTTTCCCCCATCGATGATGATGAGTTGGGGCAAGGGTTGGTTCTCGTCCAAGAGGCGTTTGTAGCGGCGATACACCACCTCGGTCATGGAGGCAAAATCGTCTGGGCCTTCGACAGTTTTAATGTTAAAATGGCGGTAGTCCTTCTTGCTGGCTTTACCATCCTTAAAAACCACGCAGGCCGAAACTGGATTGGTGCCTTGAATGTTGGAATTATCAAAACATTCAATATGGCGGGGTTCTACGGGTAGCCGCAAATCTTTTTGCATTTGTGCCATAATTCGGTTGGTGTGGCGGTCTGGATCTACAATTTGGAGTTGCTTGAGTTGTTCGATTCTGTAAAATTTGGCGTTCCGAATGGAGAGTTCCAAGATTTGTTTTTTGTCGCCCAATTGGGGTACGGTTACTTTTATTTTTTCGCCCAAATCGACTTCAAAAGGCACCACTATTTCTTTGGAAAGCAATTGAAAACGCTCCCGAAGTTCGATAATGGCTAGGGTTAATAGCTCTTCGTCGGTTTCGTCGAGTTTCTTTTTAATTTCCATGGTGTGCGACCGAATAATGGATCCGTGGGCTATTTGTAGAAAATTTACAAAAGCAGCCGCTTCGTCTGAAACAATCGAAAACACATCGATATTGGTAATTTTTGGATTAATAATAGTAGATCTAGATTGATAATTTTCTAGAATTTCAATCTTTTCTTTTATTTTTTGAGCTTCTTCAAATTTTAGATTTTGAGCCAAATCCAGCATTATTTTTTTGAAATCCTTCATGGATTCCTTAAAATTCCCTTTCAAAATTTCTCGAATGGCATCGACTTGTTTTTGATAGTTTTCTAGCGTTTCATAACCCTCGCAAGCCCCTTTGCAATTGCCAATGTGGTATTCCAAACACACCTTAAACTTGTCGTTTTGAATATTGGACGGCGACAAATCGAAATTACAGGTTCGAAGTGGATACAGCTCTTTGATTAAATCCAAAATGGTATAAACGGTCTTAAAACTGGTGTAAGGTCCAAAATATTCCGAGCCGTCTTTGATCATTTTTCGGGTCGAAAATATCCTCGAAAAAGGTTCTTTCTTGATGCACAACCACGGATAGGTTTTATCATCCCGCAGCAGTACATTGTAGCGGGGTTGCAGGGTTTTTATCAAATTGTTTTCGAGCAATAGCGCATCGGTTTCGGTGGGAACAACGATATGCTTGATGCTTACAATTTTTTTGACCAAAACATTGGTTTTGGCCGTATCGTGGACTTTATTAAAATACGATGCAACTCTTTTTTTGAGGTTTTTGGCTTTGCCTACATACAAAATTTTGCCCTCCTTGTCGTAATATTGGTATACGCCAGGATTGTCGGGTAGGGTTTGTATTTGAAGGGCTAAAGAGGGAATTAACATTATTTATTTTTGGATTAACGATTTTTTAAAGGAATATTGATTTTTGCTAGTGTCACTGAAAACAGCTTGTAGATTAAAATAGATTTTTGCAATTGCATCCAACTTTTGTTTTAAATCTAGTGCGGTTTTGCTGTTTTCCATCTCGTTGTTTGATTTGCGCTTTACAAATTTACAATAACATTTTTGGAAATCAACACCTCATTTTTAAGACCCAATTATTATTTCTATATTTAGCTTTTATTATTTACTATGAAAAGTACCCAACCGTTAAAAATTTTTGGCGAAATCGTTTTGCCAGGCGAAAACAAAACCATCAATGTCGAAATGGCACGCTTGCATACGACGACCAAACTGAATATTCCTATAATCGTGCGGCGTTCTAAACTTGATGGGCCTGTGGTGTTGTTCACGGCGGGAATTCACGGCGACGAAATTAATGGCGTAGAAATAGTTAGGCAGCTGATTCACAAAAAAATAAACCGTCCCAAAAAAGGCACTATCATTTGTATTCCTATTATAAACATCTATGGTTTTGTCAATAAATCTCGCGAATTTCCTGATGGTAGGGACTTGAATCGTTCGTTTCCAGGCAGCAAAAAAGGGTCTTTGGCGAGTAGATTTGCCTATCATATTTTGACCGAAATCATGCTTAATGTGGATTTTGCTATCGATTTTCATGCTGGTGGTGCAAGCCGTTTCAATGCGCCACAAATACGATTGACACAAAATAATCCCGTTTTGAAAAAATTAGCCGACGCTTTTAATGCGCCTTTTACCCTGTATTCTAAAAACATTATAGGCTCTTTTAGAAATTCTAGCGAAAAACTAAAGGTAAAAATGCTCCTTTTTGAAGGGGGGAAATCATTAGATATTAATGATGATGTAGCTCGAGAAGGAATTAATGGCGTCAAACGATTCTTGGATCACCTTCAAATGTTGGATCTCAAACAAATTCCTGAAAACGCTGTGGCAAGCACCATTTATATCGAAAAATCGAGTTGGTTGCGCGCCAAATGTTCTGGAATGCTCAACGACAACAATAGTGTGGGAAAATACGTGACCAAAGGCACTGTTCTAGGGATTATCACGGATCCTTTTGGAAAATTTGAACGCAAAATAAAAGCGCCCAATGATGGTTATGTGATCAATGCCAATCACTCGCCTATCGTGTACGAGGGCGATGCCATTTACCATCTTTCAAATACCTTTGGTGATGGCGATGAATAGCCGTAAATAACTACAACTAAAGTAAAAATTGGCACAAAGACCCAAAGAGATTTTTCTCTATTTTACGCCTTTGCGGTAAAAAATCAATAGCAACAATATGAGTTCGTGCAAAAAAGAAATTAGACTCCAATACAAAGCCTTGCGCAAAGCCCTTTCCGAAACGGAATTGGACGAAATGAGTTTGGCTATTGCCAATAAAATTCTCGAAATCCCAATTTGGCAGCATACTTATTTTCATATTTTCCTACCCATTACAGAACATAAAGAGGTAAATACCGAGTTTATATTGCATTTGCTTTCGGGGAAAGATAAGGAGATTGTCATTTCGAAAAGTGATTTTGAAACCAGAGAAATGACGCATTTTCTGGTAATGGACAACACCAAAATCAAGAAAAATCAATACCATATTCCTGAACCTATTGACGGTCTCGAAGTGCCAACTCGCAAAATCGAAGTGGTTTTTGTCCCGCTTTTGGCTTTTGATAAAACCGGGCATCGGGTGGGATATGGCAAAGGATTTTATGACAAATTCCTATCAAGCTGTCCGCCCGAAACCATCAAAATTGGCCTTTCCTGCTTTGAAGCCGAAGTAAAAATTGAGGACGTTCTTGAAAATGATATTCAATTGGATTATTGTGTGACGCCCAACGCCATTTATCGGTTTTAAATTTTTAACAAAAAAGTTTGCAAATTAGGAATCCGATTCCTAGTTTTACAATATGATACCAAGAGAGCTTGCTGCTAAAATTTCGGAATTAATCGACAAATTTCCAATTGTTGCTATTACTGGTCCAAGGCAATCGGGCAAAACCACTTTGTCCAAAATGCTAAAGCCTGATTATAAATATGTGAATCTGGAGAATTTATCGGATAGAGAATTTGCCAAAACGGATCCAACTGGATTTTTAGAAACCTATAAAAATGGCGTTATCATTGACGAAATTCAAAACGTTCCCAGTTTGTTCTCCTATTTGCAAGTTGTCACTGACGAGCGAAATACTAACGGTGAATATATTATTACGGGTTCTCAAAATTTCTTAATGATGGAACAAATAGCACAATCACTTGCTGGTCGTGTTACTATTTTTTCGCTTTTGCCTTTGTCGTATAATGAACTAAAAAACAGTACTTACCTCCCGAAAACTTGGGAAAGTTATGCCTTATCGGGCTCATATCCCCGTAAAATAATTCAAGATATAAGTGCTTCTGATTATTATGACAACTATATAAAAACGTATATTGAGCGTGATGTTCGGTTGCTTAAAAACATTAATAATTTGGATTTATTTCAAAAATTCATCAAATTAATTGCAGGAAGAGTGGGGCAATTATTCAATCAAACGAGTTTAGGAAACGAGTTAGACTTGGATAACAAAACTATAAATTCTTGGTTTTCGTTGTTAGAAACTTCTTTTATTGCTTTTAGGTTGCAGCCCTATCATTCGAGTTTTAATAAAAGAATTGTCAAAACTTCAAAAATTTATTTTTATGACACGGGATTATTGGCTTATTTATTAGGAATCAGAAATGAGAATGACTTGGAAAACCATTTTGCAAAAGGATCCATTTTTGAAAATTTAGCAATCTCTGAATTGAAAAAAAATGCGCTAAATGGTGCTATCAATTCCAAATTTTTCTTCTGGCGGGATCACTCTCAAAATGAGGTAGATGTTATTATGGAAACAGGAATGCGATTGGATGCGATTGAAATAAAATCGGGGAAAACAATTCGTCAAGATTTTTTTAAAGGACTCGATTTTTTCAAATCATTAAACTCAAAAACCAATTTAAGCTTGATTTATGGTGGTTCCGAAAGCCAAGAAAGAACCAATTATACCGTCAATACCATTTATAATCTACCTGTTATTAAGGAATCCGATTCCTAATTATTGTGAAATTGACTTATTTTTAAATACGAGGTAAAGCCAAATTATTTTGTAACTTCACGTGCGTTTGTAGTGGCAATCACTAGTGAAAATAAAATCCAAAAAACCAACCATGAAAACCCCAAAACAAAAAATAGTCCTAGGTTTAAAAATTCTTGTTGCCGTTTTGATGCTTTTGGTTGTGGGTTTTATCGTTTTTAGAAACGCTCTTTTGGAACAAGCCGTTGCTAAAGTAAGCGTCAAAATGGATTTGGAATACAACAGTCGTTTCACAGTCAAAAAAGCTTCTTTTACAGGCGTTTCAGGGATTGAGTTGAACGAAATTGTTTTGGTTCCAGCAACTGGTGACACGCTTTTTAGCATAAAAAAATTAAAAACCAGCATTAATTTATGGAATCTAATGTTGGGAAACGTACAATTGGGTTCGTTAGCCATCAATCAAGGTTTTGTACAATTGGTCAAGAAAGGGAAGATTCGGAATTTTGATGCTTTTTTGAAAAAAAACAAAGACGAAACCACAACCAACGAGAAAAAAGATTATGCCGCTTTTGCGTACCGCATTATTTCCAAGGTGTTAAACCTTATTCCCACGGATATGAATGTCGAAAAGCTGACTTTTAAGATTGATGATAACGGCAATAAAACCACTATTGGCATTCAAAAATTAACCTTGGCTAACCAGCAACTCGAAACGGCCATCGCGGTCGAAACCAATACTTTTTCGCAACGTTGGAGTATTAAAGGCTTTGCCAATCCTCGAAATAAACAAGCGGATATTCGGTTTTTTAATAGAGACACAGGTGCTATAAAAGTACCGTACTTGGACGAACGCTATCATTTGATTTCAAGTTTTGATTCGATACGGTTGAACATTCAAAATATTGACAAAAGTGGCGGCGAATTGCATATTGATGGCTTTGCGGCTATTGCCAATTTGCACCTTAATCACCCCAAAATTGCTAGTAAAGATGTGGTTATAAAGAAAGCTCGTTTTGATTATCGGTTGCTATTGGGAGCTCGTTTTGTGTCAATTGATAGCAGCTCTACCGTACAACTCAACGCTGTAAAAATGCATCCTTATGTGGCTTATGAAACGGATGCCGATACGATTTACAAACTCAATATTGCCATTCCAAAAATGAAAGCCCAAGATTTTATTAGCTCGCTTCCAGATGGCTTGTTCACTCATTTTCAGGGCATGGAAGCCACGGGAGATTTTGACTATCAATTGCATTTTAAATTCAATAAAAACAAACCCAATCAACTGGTTTTTGATAGTAAATTAAACAAAAAAAATCTTAAAATCACCAAATATGGCGAAGCCAATTTAAACAAACTCAATGGCGAATTCGTGTACCGCGCTATTATAAAAAACGTCCTGCAACGCCCTATTCTGGTAGGAACAGCTAATGGTGATTACACGCCTTTGGATCAAATTTCGCCTTATTTACAAAAGTGTGTTTTGACCACCGAAGATCCTTCCTTCTTTTCGCATCATGGCTTTATAAACGAAGCTTTCAAGCAATCGATTATTAAAAACATTCGAACCAAGAAATTTTCTCGTGGCGCGAGTACCATTAGCATGCAATTGATAAAAAATGTTTTTTTGACTCGTGAAAAAACACTTTCTAGGAAATTAGAAGAAATTTTATTGGTTTATATTCTCGAAAACAATCGTGTAGCTAGCAAAGAACGCATGTTGGAGGTGTATTTTAACATCATTGAGTGGGGGCCAAATGTGTTTGGAATTGGTGAAGCGAGTCGGTTTTATTTTCAAAAAAAGCCATCAGAATTAAACCTGAACGAATGTTTGTATCTCGCTCGAATTATACCGAGTCCCAGAAAATTCATGTACCAGTTTAATGATTTAGGCAATCTAAAAGATTTTGCAATAAAACAACAAAACTTCTTGACCACTATTATGACCCGACGCGGCTTGTTGACTTTGGACGATACCATTTATAAATCGCAACCGTTGCTTATTTCTGGCTCGGCCAAATCCTTTATCAAGCTAAAAGTACAAG
The DNA here is from genome assembly GCF_007097245.1 of Flavobacterium restrictum. GTDB lineage: Bacteria > Bacteroidota > Bacteroidia > Flavobacteriales > Flavobacteriaceae > Flavobacterium > Flavobacterium restrictum. Next base: position 169,386 of record NZ_VJZT01000005.1, read on the forward strand.
ACACGACCAAAGTTGAGGTAGATTCTATAGCCGTTGACGACCAATTTGGGTTTTAATAGCGGTATTGCAGGAAATGGAAGGAAAGAGAATGTTGTTTTTCAGTTGCTGCAATTCGTATTTAAAGATTTTTATTTGAAATTTCCAGTTGGGAAAAAAAATATTATTTGGCTGGTTCTAATTTGTATTTTCCAGCAATAATAAGCGCTCCCGATGCCAAAACAACATTCTTAATAATGTATTGACCCATCAGAGTAGGGCAATACGGAAAGGCATCAAAGCAGTTTTTTTGTAAAATAAAAATGGGAAAAAAAGTAGCCACCATGTGTACTAATAAAAAGGTAATGGCATAAGGAATCATTTTTTTGACTAGTAATCCCAAACCAATAAGTACTTCGCAAATGCCTAGAATGGGAATAAAAATTTCGGGTTTAAACCAATAGACCGTTTTTTCGACCAATTCCCCGGCAGGACTCATGCCAAAGATTTTTAACGCTCCAAACCAAATGTAAACAATAGAAAGTGCCACACGCATCAACGTGACGCTGTGTTTTTCCATGGAGGTACTGAACTGAAAATAGAGAGAGTTGAATATAGTTTGCATGATTTAATTTTAAGTAATACCAATAATTTATATGTAATAGTCCATTTTGTAAGTTCGAGCGCAGTCGAGAACCAATTAGTGCATCTCGACTTTTGCCTGTCTTGGGCGAAGTCGAAAGGCTCGATGTGATAAAAAATAGGATTGGACTATATTGTAATAGTGTTTGGTATCAGGATTATTTTGAAGTAACAGGAAATTTAAGATACTATTCGAATGAAAAAAACCTAACAGGTTGCTCAAGACCTGTTAGGTTGTAATTGATAATTTAAAACAATAACCATTAAAGCTAAATTATCAACAGTATGCTATTAGGTAACAATCATCGTATTAAGTCGTGTTTTAAAAATTAGACAAAAAGGAGTAATAGATTGATTTTGAACTATTATTGACAATATTGCTTCTTTTGACTTTACGACATTAAAACTTTCGACTTACTTATGTTTATTCGGCGCCATCAGTTGTGGCTCTTGTAACGGCAAAATTACCAACGGTTTCGCCCAATATAAGTCCTTTTTCGCAATCACTTCTATAATGAATCGCACCAAACATCCTAGAATCCGAGGCTTGTTTTGCCATGGATTTAAAGCTTTCGGATTGTGAAGGAACAATATGTGATAAAACGGTACAAGCAGCACCACTAAAGGTCGAGTGACCTGAAACATAGGCGGGGAAGTTAGGTACTCCAGTTGTTGTTTTTATAGACGAATCCATTTGTGATGGTCGTGGATTAAAATAGGTGTATTTAGCATCCCAACAACTAATGGCGGCATCCATCATGGCAATATTTAATAAGGCCATATTTCTAGCCCAACGCACTTCGCTGTAATCTTGTGTTGCAAATGTTTCGGCAGCAATGGCGTTCCAGTGTCCTGGAGGCGTGTAGGTTCCTACCCCGTCAGCCCAAAAAGTTACTATTTTTATATGGTCTTTGGAGGCATCCTTACTAAAAGCTTTTACTTCGGCAAGTTCCTTGGCAAATTGTTCCGATTTTGTAGATGGTGGTGCAACTGGACGGCTGGCAACTACCATTTCTGGCGTCATTAAAAATGATTTTACTTTTCCAAACAAAGGCAACATAGGTGGTCTTTTGGGAGATTCTAATGAAATCCAAGGTGTTTCTCCTTTGGCGGCTGTTGTACTTTCTAATTGTGCCCAAATTTCTGGTGTTCCTATTGCGGCTCCTGCACCATCGGTAGCGGCTCTAGCTATAAATTTGGCTGCAATTTTTCGACCCAAACCTATGCCGGCTTCAACATCGCTGCGCACATTAGCACCACTAATGATGCGGTATAGTTTTTCCTCATCGGCTTTTCCGTCGATGTAGGCAATTTCGGTTGGGAATAATAATTTTAATAATTCAACCGTAACACCAGACAAGACACCGTCCTCTGATGGATAGGCAGGTAGGGTACTTTTTGGGATTAAAACCTGCAAATTGGTATCAACCGTGTAAGGTGCGGCTCTATTGTATAGTTTTTTATAATGCCAAGCGGCGATAAGTGCATCGGCTTGTGCGGCACTTACATAGGCATAAGCTCTAGCAGCAAATGGTGGATTTGAAAACGGAAATTGTGGGTTTGCAAAAGGATTTGCTGCCGATGGCGCTGGATAGGTTCCATCTTCGTTTTGGTACGGCGGACGATTGTGTCTGGCGACTAGCGTTCGCATGATTTCGTTCCAACGCAAAACACCACCTGCACTCCAATATTTTATAATGCTTTTTTGCTCTTCGGTAATGCTGGCTTGGTAGCTTTTTATTTCGTTGATTTCTCTAGTATAGGCTGGCGTAGTGGTAGCTACTGGAGCGTCAAGAGGGAATTCGTCTGGTGTGGTTAATAAATAGGTTTTCCATGTTCCTGCAAGCGCATCAATATTAGACGGATTCAAGGCATGAAACTCTTGGTTTCTTTCGGTTATCTCGTCACTACACGAATACGTACAGGCAAGAAATAAAGCTATTAGACTGGTATAGGCTGTTTTAGTAATGCTATTTTTCATTTTAGTTAGTCGCTTTTTTAAAATTAATCACATAAAATATTCCACCATAAATGGCGTCTGATTTTCCCACGTTTCGTCCTTCAACCACATAATTGTATCCTCCTACAAGAGATAATTCGGGTATTTTTTTGAAGGTATATTTTGCATTAACACCATATTTTAAGGCGTTCATGGTGTTGCTTGGAAACGGCATATTGTTTTTGGTAATGTCAAATCCTCCTGCTTGCGTTACCCAATTGTCTATTACAAATTCAGCTATTAATCGATTCGAACGGTAACCCGCTCTAAAATTTACCGAAACCGCATCAGGCATATCAACTTCATTGGTGTAATGTACTTCATCTGTCAAATAGGAGTTTCTGTCAATAGTGATGTTGGCTCTTTTGATATATGCTCCAGAAATAGTGCTGAAAAAATTTTCTCTTTGGTAATCTCCCATGATTCGCAATACGGCAGTTTTGCTTTGTGAACCAAGACTTAAAGGCAAATAATCTGCGGGATAATTTGAAAGTGGTGCCGAGAAACTTCCCAAAGCGTATACCGAGTACGTGGCTTTACCAATGGTTTTTTCTATGGGCATGTATTTTAGCGTAAGCGAAAGATCTTGAACGCCTTTTTGTCCTTTCATTGTTCCTGCCGAAGCATTGGTCTCTACATAAGGAGCACTAAAAATGACATTTAATTTATCCGAAACACCGTAGTTTCCCATAACTGCAACGGATTGTGTGGTTACGGTTCCTAAATTAAGATTTGTTCTCTTGAAGCTGCCTTCCCAGTATTCATCCCAACTGCTGTGTTGGTAGACTGCTCCTACGCAAAAATTGTTTTTACTCATCATGATACCGTCAATATCGGTTTGTGCACTCATAAATAAGGGTAAAAATAAGAGGCAACTGATGTAAATTTTTTTCATTTGTACTAAAAAATTGGTTTGTAATTAGGGTTTGATTTTAATTGGTTTTTTTTTTGGATTAATGAGGCATTGTTACTATCATTTTTTTGTTTAAACTAAAACGGTAGGAATACCCAACATTTATAGAATAATCAGCAAAAGCAGCATCTCCTTGTACGTGAACATATTTACTAGGATCTGTGATTACTGAATTTTGCAAATTTTGAGAGGCGATATCAGCCGCACTTTGAATGCGGTTTTTAACAATATTGTAAGGAATAAATAAGCTAAAACCATGTTTCCCTAAACGGTAGGATAACCCATATTCTACAGCAATTACATAGCCTGGACGACGGTAGGCTACTTGACCACCAAAGGCATCATAAGCTGGAATCCCTTCAAAACGACCGGCTAATGAAACGGTTAATTTTTCCTTTTTGTCTACCCCAGCCATCAATCCTACTCGTCCAAAATATTGATCTGGCGAAGCATAAAGTTGATATCCTTCTAATCCTGGTTTTGGGTCTGATTTAAAAGTACCATTAGATTCTTGTGGATTGAACAAATAATACCCATTGGCAAAACCATAAAGACGTCCTGTTAATTGTCTGAAAGCCTGTACTTCTACAGAGAATCCTACACCACCATCGCCAGGTTGAATGGCTTGATCCATTACCACACTTTTAGTCGTTCCGTCTGCTTGTGGCGCATCGTCACGTCTATCATGACTTCCCGTATTTAATTTTACGCCTAAACCAATCATAGCATTTCCTTTGGTCATTTTTTTTGGGTCAAAAAGCCAATAGTTAGCACTCAATCGCACATCAGCAATACCGTCTGCGTAAACGCTGTATCGGTAGGTATTTTTAACTGGTGTAGTTTGTTTAAGCACTTGCGAACGCTCATTATTTACATAAGGCAATGTCGCGTTCAATTGCAATCTACTGGTTAATCCGTAGGAAAAATTCAAATCCACGGCATGCGAATAAATGTTTACTGCGTTGCCACGTTCTTTGCCGTTTTCATCAAATCCTCCACCTGTTGTTTGCCGTTGTAACTGCTCTTCTTTGCCCACAAAATGCCTCCAAGAATGAAAATAGCGGTAGTTAGTACCCACTTGAAATTCGCCTTCTTGTAGGTTGTAGGAATTGGCAGAGTTCATATTTTGCCCGCCCATTTGGCGTACTGCTACACAACCTTGTGCATTTGTTTTTTGGGTTTGAGTTAATGCCGCTACGACTAATAAGCAAGTGAAAGCTTTAGGTAAAAAGGAAAATTGTTTCATAAAAATTGGATTATTTTGGTTTTTAAGTTTAATGTAATAGGGCAACACGTTTTCCTTGTTATGAAAAATCATTTGTGCCAAAACGCTATGCTTTTGCGATAGCTGCATTTGAAATGGTTTTCTTAATGGTTTTCCCAAAAAGAAAAATTAGTAAAATGGAAAAGGAATCGAGGGTTTGAAAATTGCTGTAAGGGATATAGCAATTTCATTCTATTTCAAAAAGTAGTTGGAAGTTGGAATGGTTTTTTGGTTCTAAAAAAGGAACTTGGTTTGGTTTTTTTTTGAAAAAAATCACAACAAAATAGTTTTGAATAACCCAAAAATGCATTCGTTTTTTATAATTTGCATCTAAATTATAGCCGCAAAAAAACTAATGAAATAGAAAAATTAAATAAAATCGGGGGGTGAGTAGGATACGGAGTAGTATCCTGCTTGGATTGCTTCTTGAGTAGCAGTGGCAATGGCAGCAGTTTCGATAGCTTTTTTTGGAGAAAAAGTCAAAACAGTACTGTCATTTACGATATAATCTTTGATGAAAGATTTTAATAATTTTTTTACAGGCGTTTCTTTTGACGTGGAATTGTCAAATAATTGATTGTCTACCAGTTCGTTTAAACCTTTGGCAACCTGATCCTGACTGGAATTGTGCAAGTAATACAAACTCAAAATATTGTTTTGAATTCGTTTCTTGAAAATATGGTAGGTTTTGTTATTGATAACTACATTTTCGTTCACATATTCAAAATCAGTGTCTTCCGCAAAGGTGTAAACCGAGGCATTCAACTTGATTACTCTAAAATCCGAAGTGTCACTTTTTTGCATAGATGCTACCCAGGTCTGCTCTTTTTGTTGAGCAACCATCAGGTAATATCCAAGTACATTGTAGAACAATGTTACGAGTAGAAAAAGTGATGCAATTCGTTTCATAGGCTTCGAAAGTAGAAAACTATTAAATATGTTAACTAATTTTGTATTTTTTTTAATATTTTTTTAACATATCGGAATAAAATCTTAAAATCGAAACCGTTTTCGGAACTTTTGTGTTAATTTTAATTGGATTCGGTTTTGTCTTTTAAAGAATTAAAAACAGCAATCAAAGGGAATTAAGAAACCAAAAAAGATGCTTATTTTTGTCTCGTATGAAAAAATTACCTCAAAACGCATTCGAAAAACTCGAAATTCGAAAACAAAATAATGCTTTGCGCCAATTGCCTGTGGGAGCAAGTGGAATTGATTTTGCTTCCAATGATTATCTAGGATTCTCACAATCCGAAGCAATTTTTGATGCAACTCATGCGCTTTTAGTTGCTCGAAATATTAAAAGTAATGGTGCTACGGGCTCTCGATTGCTATCCGGAAATCATGATTTGTATCCAGAAACCGAGGCTTTTATAGCCCGATTTCATCAATCGGAATCGGCCTTGTTGTTCAATTCGGGGTATGATGCCAATGTGGGTTTTTTTGGTGCGCTGCCACAAAAAGGAGATTTGATTTTGTACGACGAGTTGTGCCATGCATCCATTCGTGACGGAATCCAATTGTCGCATGCCAAAGCGTACAAGTTTGGGCACAATGATTTAGAAGATTTAGAAAAGAAAATTAGCAATTTCAATGGCAATAGCAATTTCAATGGCAATTCCAATGGCAATTCCAGTGGCAATTTCAATGACAATTGTAATAAAAACAAAACAACTGGAGTAATTTATATCGTCACCGAAAGCGTTTTTTCTATGGATGGCGATTGTCCTAATCTTGAAGAATTGGCTTTGTTATCCAAAAAGTACAACTGCTTTTTGGTCGTTGACGAGGCGCATGCTTTGGGTGTTTTTGGCAATCTGGAAACCGCAGGAGGCGAAGGATTGGTTCAAATGTTAGGATTGCAAGATGCTGTTTTTGCCCGCATTATGACCTTTGGCAAAGGGCTGGGTTGTCATGGAGCGGTAATTTTAGGTTCGGAGGAGCTCACGAGTTATTTGGTCAATTTTGCCCGAAGTTTTATTTACACCACAGGACTTTCTCCACATTCGGTAGCTACGATTTTGGTAGCCTGTCAGTTTTTGGAAAAAAATAAAACAGCTATGGAATCCTTAAAAAGGAACATTCAATTTTTCAACCAAGAAAAGAATTTATGCAGCTTGAAACCGCTTTTTGTGAGAAGCAAATCGGCGATTCAGAGTGCGATTGTTCCAGGAAATGAAAGTGTAAAAAACATAGCCCGTCTGTTGCAGGAAAAAGGATTTGATGTCAAAGCCATTTTGTCGCCTACTGTCCCCGAAGGTCAGGAACGCCTGCGGTTTTGCATTCATAGTTACAATTCGATCGCCGAAATTAGTGAAGTATTGCGGTTGTTGAGTAACTTTGTGTTTTAGCCACGGATCAAACGGATTTTAACAGATTAACACAGATTTTATGGTACACTTAATGCACAAATCTATTACGGATGCAGTTTTAAAAGTTTATTATGAAGTATACAACGAGCTTGGTTATGGATTCCTAGAAAAAGTTTATCAAAATGCAATGTACTTTCAATTGAAATCTTTAGGATACAGAGTCGAAGCCCAAAAACAAATTAAAGTATATTACAAAAAACAACTTGTAGGAGAATATTATTCAGATTTGTTAGTAGAAGAAAAAGTAATTGTAGAGCTAAAAGCAACCGAAATACTCCTAAATGTTCGCCTTGCTCAATTAATGAATTATCTTAAGGCAACTCCTATTGAGGTTGGAATGTTGTTGAATTTTGGAGAAGAGCCAGAATTTAAAAGAGTAATTTATACAAACGACAGAAAAATTAATTTAAAAAATCAGTGGTAATCGGTTTTATCCGTTTTATCCGTGGCAAAATCATGAAACTATTTATAACAGGAATTTCTACCGATGTGGGCAAAACCATTGCCTCGGCTATACTTGTCGAAGCCTTACAAGCCGATTACTGGAAACCCATTCAAGCGGGAGATTTGGACAATTCCGATAGTCATAAAATAAAAAATTATATTTCGAACGACAAAACGGTCATTCACGAAAACAGCTATAAACTGAACACGCCAGCCAGCCCGCATCTTGCTGCTGAATTGGACGGAATTACCATCGATTTGAAAAAAATTATCGAACCAAAAACCCAAAACCACCTAGTTATCGAAGGAGCAGGTGGCGTTTTTGTTCCCTTGAATAGTTCGGATTGTGTAATCGATTTGATTCAACCTGATTACAAAGTCATCGTGGTTTCTAGGCATTATTTGGGAAGTATCAACCATACTTTGCTCACTATTGAAGCCCTGCAAAATCGAAAAATTACCGTGGCAGGAATCCTTTTTAGTGGCAACGAAAACCAAGCTACCGAAGCTATAATTTTGAATAAAACCGGAATTAAAGCGATTGGAAGAATTGATGAAGAACCTTATTTTGACCAAAATGTAATCCAAGAATATGCGGATACATTTCGGGAAAATGTGTTGCAGTTGTAAAAATCAAGTTCAATGTCAATGACAATTTCAATGACAATTTCAATAGAGAATTTTAAAATCTAATTTCAATGAGTTTAATCGAAAGAGACCAAAAAAACCTTTGGCATCCATATACACAACACAAGACCGCAGCACTTCCTATTGCTATCAAAAAAGGAAAAGGAGCGTTGCTTTGGGACGAAAATGACAAAGAATATATTGATGCTATTGCCTCGTGGTGGGTCAATCCATTTGGGCATTCGAATATTGAAATTGCCAATGCTATTTACGCGCAATTGACCACATTAGAACACGTTCTTTTTGGTGGATTTACGCATGAACCTGCTATTTTTTTAGGGGAAAAACTATTAGAAATTTTGCCTAAAAACCAACAAAAACTATTTTTTTCGGATAATGGTTCTACGGCAGTTGAAGTGGCGATTAAAGTGGCGTTGCAATATTTTTTTAATAAAGGAGAAAAACGAACAACCCTAATTGCTTTTGAAAATGCGTTTCATGGCGATACTTTTGCAGCCATGGCAGCCAGCGGAATTTCGTTTTATACCCAAGCATTTCAAGGAATGTTTATAGATGTAGTCAGGATTCCAGTTCCTGTAAACGGTCATGAACAAGCCAGTTTTGATGCGTTGCAAGAGGTTATAAAAAACAATAACTGTGCTGCTTTTATCTTTGAACCCCTAGTTTTGGGCGCGGCAGGAATGGTAATGTACGCTCCCGAAACGCTCGATTGTCTCCTGCAAATTTGCCAAGAAAACAACGTTCTCACCATTGCCGATGAGGTCATGACGGGTTTTGGCAAAACAGGAAAAACATTTGCCTGTGATTATTTAATCCAAAAACCGGATATGATGTGCTTGTCCAAAGCCTTGACGGGAGGGACAATTCCTATGGCGATTACCACATTTACGAATACTATTTACGATGCTTTTTACGACGATGACATCAACAAAGCGTTGTTTCATGGGCATACCTTTACGGCAAATCCTACGGGTTGTGCGGCGGCTTTGGCGAGTTTGTCTTTATTGCAAACTCCAGAAATGCAGGACAACATTAGTAGGGTAAATACAAGTCATTTGAGGTTTCAAAAACATATTGAATCGCATCCAAAAGTGAGTACAACACGGGTTTTGGGTGTTATTTTTGCGTTAGAAATTAAAACCGAAACAACAGCCAGTTATTACGGAACTTTGCGCAATACACTCTATGATTTTTTTATAGAAAATGGTGTTATTTTGCGTCCCGTTGGGAATATCGTTTACATTTTACCGCCGTATGTCATTAGTGATGCGCAGTTGCAAAAAGTGTATGAAGTGGTCGAAAAAGCATTAGAAATAGTTTAGTTTCGTCCAGAGACCAAACCAATTTTCACGGATTTTTTTGTTTAATGTATCAAAAATGAATTAAAAAGGTGTGAAATCCGTTTTATCTTTGGCAGTTTTTTTAAAAGCAAATGCGCTGCGTTTTATCGCTTTCAATTGGTGTTATTGGTGTGTCCTTTTTTACGACCTTTGCACTAAAACAAACAGTCTTGTCACAAATTATCTCCATAACAGCACTAGCCTCCATTTCGCCACTGGGCAATGACCCCAGGACAATTTGGGAAATGTATAAAAACAATAATCATTGTTTTACGGCTCATTTTTTAGACCATAAAAACACATTTGTCGCTAAATTGAACGAGGATTCAATTGCCATAATCGAGGCATTAAAACAATCGGATAGTAAATACAAGTCGCTGGACAAATCGGTTTTGTATGCCATGGCGGCTTCTCGTGTTGCGATGCACGAGGCAGGATGGACATCAAAGGATGTTTTTGGAATCAACATTGGCTCTTCGCGTGGGGCAACTGATTTATTCGAAAAACATTTTCAAGACTATTTAGAAACGGGCAAGGCACAAACGCTGGCTTCGCCAACTACTACTTTGGGCAATATTTCGTCCTGGGTGGCGCATGATTTGCAAAGTGCTGGGCCTGAAATTTCGCATTCTATCACCTGTTCTACTGCCTTGCATGCCGTGTTGAATGGTGTGGCTTGGTTGCGAGCAGGAATGGCCGATAAGTTTTTGGTTGGAGGCAGTGAAGCACCGTTGACGGATTTTACAATTGGACAAATGCGGGCTTTGAAAATCTATTCGAACATAGATGAACGTCAGCCCGAGCTTGCCGAATGGCCCAATAGAGCATTAGATTTAGAAAAAAAGCAAAACACGATGATTCTTGGCGAAGGTGCTGCGGTATGTTGTTTAGAAATTGGGAAAAAGGAAAACGCACTGGCTTACATAACTGGAATTGGGTATGCAACGGAACTTTTGGAACACAATATTTCTATTTCGGCAGAGGCAACTTGTTTCCAAAAATCGATGTTAATGGCGCTCGAAAACACACCTATTGCTGCTGTTGACGCCATTGTGATGCACGCACCAGGAACGATAAAAGGCGATATAACCGAGTATAAAGCTATCGAGAAACTCTTTGGCGAAAGCCTGCCATTATTGACAACTAATAAATGGAAAATTGGGCATACGTTTGGAGCTTCTGGAATTTTGAGTATGGAATTGGCCGTTTTGATGTTGCAGCACAACATGTTTATTGATGTTCCTTTTATAGCACCACAAAAACAAACAAAACCCATCAAGAACGTATTGGTTAACGCTGTTGGTTTTGGGGGCAATGCGGTAAGTGTTTTGTTGAGTTTATAGGCCTTACCGCAATATTTTTTGTATTGATTTAACCGCAAGGAACGCAAAGGTTTACGCAAAGTTCGCTAGGTTTTTAGTTAAATTGAATTCTTTTGACAACTCACTTATAATTTCTAACTTCTCTTCTCTAACCTATTACTTCTTACTTCTAACTTCTCTTCTCTAACTTCTAACTTCTAACCTTTAACTTCTAGCTTCTTTCTTCTAGTTTTTTTCTTCTTCCTTCTAGCTTCTTTCTTCTAGCTTCTTTCTTCTAGCTTCTTTCTTCTAGCTTCTAACCCCTCTCCTCGCTTTCCAACTCCTTTACTTTTTCATAAATTAGTTGGCTTTCAAATCCTTTGCGGAGCATAAAATCACAAAATTTCTTTCGTTTTTTGAGTGTATTTGTTTCTCGAATGGATTCCCAGTGTCGATTGGAAAGGGTGTCAAAGGTGGTATTGTATTCCTCGGGAGTGATTTCTTTTAGGGCGAAATTGATGCCGTTTTGATTGATTTTCCGAAACTTTAATTCGGCAATAATTCGGATTTTGCCCCACTGTTTGATGCGGTGTTTTCCTCTAGCAAAACTGCGCGCAAAACGTTCCTCGTTCAAAAATTTTTCGGTAATAAGATGTACCATAATCGTGTCGATTTCGTCGGAATCCATGTGTATACTTCGCAATTTGTCTGTTACTTCCTGATGACAGCGTTCTTGATAGGCACAAAAATGTTCCATTTTGGCAATGGCAACTTTTACGGAATAGACTTCTTTCATGAGTGTTGTGGTGGCTTTTTTTAATTTTTTAGAGATAAAAAGCAGTGTGTTGGCGGTTTAAAGGCTGTTATTACAATTTTTTTTCAAAAATACTAAAAACGAACCGCTTTCTTAAATTTTATTTTGTTGAACATAATGGAGTAGTATCTCTATAGTTTTTTGAAGTTATAATTTGAATAAAATATAGCTTTTGGACTATTATACTTAATTTTTAATACTAAAAAGTTATTTTTTGTCTCAATAGCTATATTTTTTTTGTTTAAATGCAACTGTGAATAGGAGTAAAACAATTAAATAATTGCCACCTTTTGACGGATAAAATGCTCTTTTAAACAGTTAAATTGAATAATTCGTTTTTTTTGAAAAAACACCTTTTAATTTCGGGTTTTTTAGTAATTTTAATACCACATTATTTTTACTACTATTTCATTTTTAGAATAGTAGCTTTAGAATGTGTTTTTAGAATTTCAAAATTTAGTTACATAAGAGTTATGGCGAAATTTTGAATATAAAATGTACCTTGATGAAAAAATACATATTCTTACTTTTTTTATTGCCATTACTATCATTTGGGCAATCTATTTGGACTAATCCATTGACGCTTCCTAACACTTCTGTGCCAGCAAGTCCATACAATACTGGTAATGTTTTGAACTCCCATATAACCGTATCTGGTATTACTCGTAGTGCTGGTATTACTGGCGATTTGGCCACGGATAGGTATAGTGCCGTTGGTTGGGCTACAAGCGCAAGTATAGACCCAACCGATTATTATGAGTTTACATTAACTCCAAATGCGGGATATAAAATTGATTTTACAAGTTTTGTTTATACTGGTCAAGCTTCTACGCAGGGACCAACAGTTTTTGCTATTCGTTCAAGTGCTGATACCTTTACTGCTAATGTTGGAGCTCCTACGGCTACGGGAACTACAATTTCGTTAGCTGGGAACACGTATCAAAATGTAACATCCGCAATCACTTTCAGGATTTATGGATGGGCTGCAACAATTGGAACTGGGACTTTTAGTATTAATGATTTTACTTTTAATGGCGCAGTAAGTTGTGGGTCAAGCTTTTTAACCACTCCGGCTGGTTCCTATAGTTATTGTATCGATAATTCGAATACCATAACTACAGCAACGGTTAATGAAGGGCAGTATGTGGTTCTAAATGTTGTAAAAGGGTTTACGTATACTTTTGCAGTTGGAAATGCCTTTGGTGGCAACGAAAATTTAACGGTTATAAATGATACTGATGCAACGAATACTCCCCTTGTTTCTGCCTCTGGTGCCTCTGGTGCTACAATAAGTTTGTGGCAAGCTCCGTTTTCGGGCAAAGTCAAAATAAGATTGGCATCTGATGCTTGTACTACGGGAACAACTGGATTGGCATTGACATTAACGCTCAATAGTTTGGGAAATACGCAAGATTCTCAAACGGTTCAAGGTGCAAATTCATGGGTAGGACATGTTTATAATTATCCAGCAGCAGGATCTCCAGGAGGCGCATCGCCAGCGACACCACCAACAAATGTGACTCCTTTTCTTTCGGCAAATTATGTTGGATATTATAATGAAGCGGAATCTTTTTATCAAGAGTTTTCGGCTGTTGCGGGTACGCCAACAGCTAATTATTGTTTTCCTGTTTTAACAAATGGTATTAATTTGACCAATATAGATACACAAGGTTTTGCGGTTCGGTATCAAATGAAATCTACTAAAGCGGCTGGTTGTTATGTAATCACCTTTAAGTCGGATGATGGTATTCGTTTGTATGTTGACAACGCATTGAAGTATGATAACTGGACAGATCATGGGCTTGCAACTGGATATGCTATGATTTATCTTACTGGAAATAGTGATTTAATTTATGACTATTATGAAAATGGAGGGTCAAGTCAAGTAGGATATGGTATAAGTTCATTAGCCTCTTTGAACACCGTAGTGCAACCTACTAGTACTGTTTGTGCATCGGCTTCACTTACCTTGGATGGGTCTAGTTTTACTACTTATGGATTTGCAGCAGGCGTTATTAGTTACCAATGGCAATCTTCACCAGACAATGCTACATGGACAAGTATTTCAGGAGCAACTACCGAGGATTACACCATTGTTTCGGGAACTATTGCTAAATATTACAAACGTATTGTAACCAGTAGTGCCAATGCAGGATGTAGTAATGATAGCAATGTTGTGTCATTTGTAATTTCGCCAGTAAGTATAGCTGGAACTGTATCAGCAAATCAAACTATTTGCAATGGAACACAACCAGCTGATATTACGCTAACGGGAAACACGGGAACAATTCAATGGCAATCGTCTCCCAATAACGCTACTTGGACGAATATAACTGGGGCTACAACAAGTCCTTTGGCTAGTGCTCAAATGGGTTCGTTGTCGGCAACGCAATATTACCGTGCAGTAGTGACAAGTGGAGTATGTGCAGTAGCAAATTCAACTGCAGTAACAGTTACAGTAAACGCTGTTGTTACAGCTGGCGCAATAGCGGCTTCACAAACAATTTGCAATGGGGCAACTCCTGCCGCATTGACCTCCTCAACAAATGGTACTGGCTCTGGAATAATTACTTATGAATGGCAAACCAACGCCAGCGGTAGTTATGTTACTGTACTGAGTGCTACAAGTGCCACGTATGCACCTCCAGCCTTAACCACTACAACAAGTTACCAACGCCGAACCGTTTCTGTTAGCGGTGGCACAACCTGTTATTCTAGCTATACCACAGCAGTAACGATTACCGTAAACGCTGCTGTTACTGCAGGAACCATTGGCACAGCTCAAACAATTTGTAGTAGTGCAACTCCAGCTGCTTTGACTTCGGTTACAAATGGTAGTGGTTCTGGAACAATTACTTATGAATGGCAAACCAATGCCAGTGGTAGTTTTGTTACTATTTCAGGCGCCACAAGTGCTACTTATGCGCCACCAGCTTTGACTGCCACAACAAGTTATCAACGTAGAACGGTATCCGTAAATGGTATAACATGCTATTCTGGATATACCACACCAATAACAATCACTATAAGTTCCGCAATAGCTACAAATACCATTGCTACAGCACAAACAATTTGCTCTGGAACAACTCCAGCTGCTTTAACAGGAAGTACCCCAACGGGTGGAAGCGGAACATATGCATATTTATGGGAAAGTAGTACTACAAGTGCATCCGCAGGATTTGGAAATGCTTCCGGAACCAACAGTAACATTGGATACAGCCCAGCAAGTTTATCGGCTACCACTTGGTATAGAAGAACGGTGACCTCTGGAGGTTGTTCGAATACTTCAACAGTCATAGAAATAACAGTAACACCATTAACGGCTACTCCAACCATAGGTACAATCACCCAACCTGATTGTACAACAGCTACTGGTAGTGTTGTATTAAACGGCCTACCATCTGGCTCCTGGGTATTGACTAGAAGCCCTGGTAGTGTTGTAACTACAGGAACGGGAACAAGTACAACCATTACGAGTCTTGCTTCCGGAACATACACCTATTCTGTAATTGGTACAAACAATGGGACTGGATTAAAAGCGGAATATTTTAATAACATGACCCTTACGGGAACTCCTGTGTTAACACGCACTGATGCTACTATAAACAATGATTGGGTCAATGGAAGTCCAGATCCTTTGGTTAATGCCGATAATTTTTCAGTTAGGTGGTCTGGACAAGTGCAGCCACTTTACAGCGAAACCTACACCTTTACCACAAGGAGTGATGATGGAATCAGGTTGTGGGTAAATGGGACACAGGTAATTAACAATTGGACAGACCATTCGGTAGCCACAAATACGGGTACTATAGCACTTGTAGCAGGAGTGAAATATGCTATTGTGCTAGAGTATTATGAAAATGCAGGACAGGCAGTAGCTCAATTATCTTGGAATAGTACCAGTCAAGCCTTACAAATTATTCCACAATCACAAATGTATCCAGCAGCTCCATGTAGTTCTGCAGCTTCAGCAAATGTAGATATCAACCCGCAACCATCAACCCCCTCTACTCCAATAGTAGCTGCACCAACGCAACCTAGTTGTACTACCCCAACAGGAAGTGTGGTATTATCTAGTTTGCCAACTACAGGTACTTGGACATTATATCAAAACGGAACTTCTATTTACACTACCACTGGCGGAAGTGGCACCTACACCGTAACAGGATTAAGCGCTGCTGGTTCTCCTTACGTCTTCAAAGTATCTAATGCATCCTGTACGTCTTCTAATTCTACGAGTATTGGCATCACAGGTTTAACCACCACCACATGGAGTGGAACAGCTTGGAGTAGTGGCACACCAACATTAAACACGTTAGCGATATTAAATGGTAATTACGACACGGCTACCTATCCAGATATTAATGCCTGTACGTTGACTATTAATGGTGGCTTTACCTTAACGATTCAAAATCAAAAATTCGTAACGATACAAAATGATTTAACAGTAAATACAGGTTCAGTAGTGGAGATAAAAAACCAAGGATCACTAGTTATGATTAACGATGCTGGAGTTTTGACCACTGTGGGTACTGGCAAGTTTAATGTAAATAAAACTACTACTTCCTTCGAGAAATACGATTATACCTATTGGGCAACACCACTAGCAGGAACAACAACAATTGCAACCGTTTTCCCCACTTGGCGATTAGACAGAGCCTATGAATTTCATCCAGAGAATTTTATCGATTTAATTAATGTGCTTACAGGACAACCCATTCCTGATGGTTTTGATGACAATGAAAATGACTGGTTGTATACCAGTTCGATGAGTCCTGGTCGCGGTTATATTATAATGGGACCCACATCTGGAAGTTTCCCAAGAACCGAGTCGGTTGTTTTTACAGGCAAAGTCAATACAGGAGTAATCACCACCCCAATTCAATTAACGCCAGACACGACCGATCCCGAAGATGATTTTAATTTAGTAGGCAATCCCTATCCTTGCGCCATCTCTGCCGATGCTTTGATAAATGCCAATATAACAGGAACAGGAACACTTAATAAAACCATAGACGGCACCTTATGGTTCTGGACGCACAAAGCCGATATAGCTATTGCTAGCAATGGATTACAATCCTACAATTATTCCCAAGATGATTATGCCGTTTATACCCTTGCAGGTGGAACAGGTACATCAGCAAGTGCTTCTGGAGGAGCGAAACCTTTGGGATACATCGCCTCTGGACAAGGCTTTTTTGTAGAAGCAACAGCAGCTGGAACATTAACATTTAATAATTCCATGCGTGTCAGCCCAGCTATTACGGCAAGTCCTGTAACGCCAGCAACAGCTAATGCCCAGTTTTACAAAACCATGCCAATCAAACCCAAAGCAGCCGATAAAAACCGAATATGGTTGAATCTCGAAAACGAACTCGGGATGTTTAGTCAACAATTAGTAGCCTATTTTGACAACACTACTTTAAGACGCGACAATGGATATGACGGCTTGTTGAGTGATGCAGGAAACTATATTAATTTTTATTCTATCGAGAATAATGATGCGTTCAAGATCCAAGCCAGACCTACTTTTACCCAGGATGACGAGGTACCTTTGGGGTATTTTAGTGCAGTAGCAGGAACCTTCAATATCAATATCGATTCCAAAGAAGGCGTTTTCAATGATGGTGCTAATGTCTATCTCGAGGACAAACTCGTAGAAGTTATACATGATCTAAAAGCAGCACCCTATACTTTTACCACCGAAGAAGGTACTTTTGACGATCGTTTTGTGCTGCGATACACCAATAAATCATTAGGAACAGGCGACTTTGATGCGTTGAAAAACACCGTTTTGGTGGCTGTCAAAAGCAAAAAAATCACCATCAACTCTTTTGCCGAAACACTCGACAAAGTCGCAATTTATGATGTATTAGGAAAACAATTGTACAAGAAATCGATGCTCAATGCCAATGAATTAAGCATCTTGAATTTGCCTTCCAGCGAGCAGACATTGCTAGTTAAAGTGACTTTGCAAAGCGGGCAAACAGTAACCAAAAAAGTGATTTATTAGTTGGTACAAAGGTACTAAATTTATAAAAAACCTCATTCTGTTTAGTAGCAGCATGAGGTTTTTTGGTTTTTAATTATATAGAAAAAGAGTTTACGTAAGTTCCGAAAAAGAAATTAATTGGCGGTGTTAAAGCTTATTACAGTGGATTTATTTCAAAAAAACTAAAAAACAGCTTTGTTTTTGATTGCATTTTGTTTAACAAAAAGGTCTAAATAGCTATATTTATTTGCATAAAAAATAATTTTTAAATTACTGCTGTTTTGGCTAAATCACTAATTTTTTAATAAAAAATTAGTGATTTAAGTTCAAATAATTTAATAAAATAAAAATATTTTATTTTAAAATGCTAATTAATCACAGTTAAAAAATCAAACAAAAATACCGTTTAACGGATAAAAACGACACTTAAACGTTCGAACAAACAACTTTATGAAATGGTTGTTTTTTTTGTAAAATAAGTGTTAATTTTGCATTTTTTAATAAATTTATGATTGGATTTTAGTCGTAACAGATTGTTAATTAATACAACAAGTAAATTTTTAATTTCTAAATTAAAACGACAAAAACACAGGTTATTTTACAGTTACTAAAAAAAACTAGAAACTAGATTTTTTTATTTCTCTATAATGTATTGAAATAAAATTATTATTACCATTTTAATTATGATACATAAAACCACACAATCAATTTTGGGAGGATTAAATTTACTTACGAAATTAAGAGGATTTAAATATTGTTTGTTATTAATTGCGTTTGCTTACATTGGTATTGTACAGGCGCAATGTACTGGTTGTACTTCAATAGTTAACAATTTTACTAGTTCCAGTAATTATACTTTTACGGCAGGTACAACAACTTGTTTTACAGGAACGAGTACTATTAATAATGATATCACTTTAGGTAATAATGGTTTGCTATGTGTTGGACCAGGAGCAACACTTAACATTGGTGCTAATAATTTTACAGCAGCTGCAACTGATAAATTTACAATAAATGTTTATGGTACGTTGAATATTACTACTGGGAATTCTACCCTGAATAACAAGATTGATATCAATATTTATAATGGTGGCAAAATGACTACTAATACCTTAACGCTAAATGGTAGCGTTTCGAGTATTACTAATAATGGTACTTTTAATCCGGGTACGTTGCAATTTCAAGGGAGTTCCTCCACTGTTACTATAATTAATAATAGCAACATGAGTGTGGGTGCTACGCTTAATGTTAGTACTGGTAATTCATTGCAATTTCAAAATAATGGTGCACTTACTGTGGCACAAAGTTTTAACAGTTCGCCCACTTCAGTATATGTAAGTTGTGGTTCATTTTCGGGAAAATTCAACTTGAATGGAGGAGGCAAAGTTATCAATACAGGTACATTTACAACCACTCAAATAGATTTTGGATCATCGGCTTCTAGATTTGAGAATTTTGGTAAAGTATATGCTAATGGATCTGTAAATCTATCAAGTGGAACCATTTATAACGAAGGGATATTCGATTTACAAACTTCTGGTATAATTCAAAGTGATGGTAATCTTAAAGGCCCTACTGATAATACTAAAAAAGGATATTTTATATGGAGTGGTAAAAATTCTATGAATAATGGATCCATCGGACCGAATTTAGATTTTAAAAATAGTTCAGGTACTAGTTCAAAAGCCGCTATGTTTGCGGGTAGTAGTGGAATAACAGAGACCCCAACAATTACTTACGGAGGTACCGCACCAGGTACTTTGCCTGCAGTCACTTGTTTTGATGCAACCGGTGTGCCTACAACGCCAGTAGCTACCTCTAATACTGCTTGTTCTGGGGTAAATCTTACAACATTACAGCCTACCTTGGGTGGCGTAACTTATGAATGGTGGACAGGAACAGCGACTTCACGAACAACACAAATAACGGGAGCCACTTCGCCTACCGTAACTAATTATACTACGGTTGGGCAAGTATATCTTTGGGCAAAAAGCGTTTCGGGAACTAATTTATATTCAGCTTCTGGCTCTGTAGTAAACATAACTGCAGCTCCTACAATAACTACAGCAGCTACACCTGCAGTAGTTGCAGCAGTTTGCCAGAGTGCAAGCCTTCAAATAACTACAATGGCTTATAATGCTACCACAAATAGTCCAACAAGTTACAGTATAGATTGGGCTACGCTAGCCGATCAAGTTTCTACTACATTTGCATTTACAACAGGAGCAGGAAACATAACAGGTATAACAGTTCCAGCGGGTACAGCAGCAGGAACGTATACAGGAACAATGACAATTACTAACGGGAGTGGGTGTACGGGTACAAAATCAATTACACTTACAGTAAATGCTTTACCCACAATAACCACAGCAGCAACACCAGCAGTAGTTGCAGCAGTTTGTGAAAGTTCAAGTGCTCTAAATACTACAATGGCTTATACAGCCACCACTCATAGTCCAACAAGTTACAGCATAGATTGGTTAACACTTACTGATCAAGGCTCGACAGCTTTTGCATTTGTTGCGGGAGCAGGAAGCGTGACTGGGATTATAGTTCCATCGGGTACAGCAGCAGGAACGTACACGGGAACAATGACAATCACAAATGCTAATGGTTGTATGGGTATAAAATCAATTACACTAACGGTAAACGCAACACCCACAATAACCACGGCGGCTACAGCAACAAGTGTTTGTTTTAGTAGTAGTATTCAAACCACTCCTTTGACCTATAGTGCGGTAACAGGAACACCAACAACGTATAGCATTGTATGGAACGCATCGCCTGCTAATAGTTTTGTAGCGGTAACAAATGCTGCTTTGCCAGCAAGCCCTATTTCTATTTCGGTTCCTGCTAGTACAGCATCTGGAACATATACAGGAACCATTACGGTTAAAAACGCTAATGGTTGTGTAAGTAGTGGTACTACATTTACAGTTACTGTAAGTTCCGCAATAGCTACAAATACCATTGGTACAGCACAAACAATTTGCTCTGGAACAACTCCAGCTGCTTTAACAGGAAGTACGCCTACAGGCGGTAGCGGTACTTATGTTTATTTATGGGAGAGCAGTACTACGAGTGCATCCGCAGGCTTTGGAAATGCGGCAGGAACCAACAGCAACATTGGATACAGCCCAGTAAGTTTATCGGCTACCACTTGGTTTAGGAGAACCGTGACTTCTGGAGGTTGTTCCAATACGTCAACTGCCATTCAAATAACAGTAAACTCAACCCCAACCCCAACCGCTACAGTAGTGAATGCAACTTGCTCTGATAGCACAGATGGATCCATAACATTAATATCCCCAGATCCTATACCTGTAGAGTTTAAAAACGCCGATAAAGATTATATTGATTTAGGAACTACTTATCTTTCGAATAGAACTGCTTTTACAATAGAAGGTTGGATTAAATTTAAAATTGCAGACCTTGCGGGAACAAGTAGGGTAGGTTTATTTGGTCAAAATAATGCTATAGAATTTGGGTTTATAAATCCTACTACTATTGAACTTTATACAACTGGAGGAGGTAGTTTCCAGACTCCAATACCCACTGCATTGGGTGATAATACATGGCATCATATTGCGGCAGTGGGAACGGGAGCAGCAGGAGGGATGACAATTTACATAGACGGAGTCAGTGTTGCAACGGGAGGTACTGCTATAGCAACAAACTACGGTGCTTCTACTTTTACTACTAAAATAGGTAATAAAGTAATTGATGATACAGATGCAGGATATCCCGGTCAAATCAAAAAATTTGGGGTTTACAGTACCGCATTATCGGCAGCAACTATTGCTTCCTTGGCAAGTACACCAACTGTTTATTCGGGTTCTGAAACGGGCTTACTAGCTGGATATAATTTTTCGGACGCAACAGGAACAATTTTAACCAAAGTCCCAGTAGGTACAAACGGAACATTTACGAATACACCAGAATGGATTTATACCTATTCGTGGACAAAAACGGGTACGCCTGCCTATACTGCAACCACCAGAAATATTAGTAGCTTGGCGCCTGGAGATTATAATTTAACCATGAATACTATTGGTACAGGATGTCCAGTAACAAAGACTTTTACAGTTGGTTTTACAAATAGCAGACCATCGGCTCCTATTGTAGCCACACCAACGCAACCTAGTTGTAGCACTGCTACTGGAAGTGTTTTTGTAAGCGGTTTGCCAGCTACAGGAACATGGACTTTGACTAGAAGTGGTACATCTGGTGCAACTACAGTTTCATCAGGAACCGATATTACGGTTAGTGGTTTAGCTGCTGGATCTTATACATTTACAGTAACACAGGGTGCTTGTTCTTCATCAGCCTCTACGAGCATTACCATCACAGGTTTAACCACCACCACATGGAGTGGCACAGCTTGGAGTAGTGGCACACCAACATTAAACACATTAGCGATATTAAACGGAAATTACGACACGGCTACCTATCCAGATATTAATGCCTGTACGTTGACTATTAATGGTGGCTTTACCTTAACGATTCAAAATCAAAAATTTGTAACGATACAAAATGATTTGACAGTAAATACAGGTTCAGTGGTTGAGATAAAAAACCAAGGATCGCTAGTGATGATCAATGACGCAGGAGTATTAACCACAGTGGGCACAGGCAAGTTCAATGTAAACAAAACTACTACTTCCTTCGAGAAATACGATTACACCTATTGGGCAACACCACTAGCAGGAACAACAACAATTGCAACCGTTTTCCCTACTTGGCGATTGGACAAAGCCTATGAATTTCATCCAGAGAATTTTATTGATTTAATTAATGTCCTAACAGGTCAAGCGATTCCTGATGGTTTTGATGACAATGAGAATGACTGGCTAACAACCAGTTCCATGAATCCTGGTCGCGGTTATATTATTATGGGACCCACATCTGGAAGTTTCCCAAGAACCGAGTCGGTTGTTTTTACAGGCAAAGTCAATACGGGAGTAATCACCACCCCAATTCAATTAACGCCAGACACGACCGATCCAGAGGATGATTTTAATTTAGTAGGCAATCCCTATCCTTGTGCCATCTCTGCCGATGCTTTGATAAATGCCAATATAACAGGAACAGGAACACTTAATAAAACCATAGACGGCACCTTATGGTTCTGGACACATAAAGCCGATATAGCTAGTGCTAGTAATGGATTACAAGCCTACAATTATTCCCAAGATGATTATGCCGTTTATACCCTTGCAGGAGGAACAGGCACTACAGCAAGTGCTTCTGGGGGAGCGAAACCTTTGGGATACATCGCCTCTGGACAAGGCTTTTTTGTAGAAGCAACAGCAGCTGGAACATTAACATTTAATAATTCCATGCGTGTCAGCCCAGCCATTACGGCAAGTCCTGTAACGCCAGCAACAGCTAATGCCCAGTTTTACAAAACCATGCCAATCAAACCCAAAGCAGCCGATAAAAACCGAATATGGTTGAATCTCGAAAACGAACTCGGGATGTTTAGTCAACAATTAGTAGCCTATTTTGACAACACTACTTTAGGACGCGACAATGGATATGACGGCTTGTTGAGTGATGCAGGAAACTATATTAATTTTTATTCTATCGAGAATAATGATGCGTTCAAGATCCAAGCCAGACCTACTTTTACCCAAGATGACGAGGTACCTTTAGGTTATTTTAGTGCAGTAGCAGGAACCTTCAATATCAATATCGATTCCAAAGAAGGCGTTTTCAATGATGGTGCTAATGTCTATCTCGAGGACAAACTCGTAGAAGTTATACATGATCTAAAAGCAGCACCCTATACTTTTACCACCGAAGAAGGTACTTTTGACGATCGTTTTGTGCTGCGATACACCAATAAATCATTAGGAACAGGCGACTTTGATGCGTTGAAAAACACCGTTTTGGTGGCTGTCAAAAGCAAAAAAATCACCATCAACTCTTTTGCCGAAACACTCGACAAAGTCGCAATTTATGATGTATTAGGAAAACAATTGTACAAGAAATCGATGCTCAATGCCAATGAATTAAGCATCTTGAATTTGCCTTCCAGCGAGCAGACATTGCTAGTTAAAGTGACTTTGCAAAGCGGGCAAACAGTAACCAAAAAAGTGATTTATTAGTTGGTATAAAGGCATTTTTTCTTTGCCGAAATCAGTTATCAAACTATAACAAAACTTTATGTTGCAATGAAACATCTTGTTTTTAAACTTTGTAACTTTGCAATCCATTTAAGTTAACCTATAAATAAAAAAATATGTATCCAGAAGAAATGGTAAAACCAATGCAAGCAGAACTTACTGCGGTTGGTTTTCAAGATTTACATAGTGCCGAAGCAGTAGATATTGCTATAAACGCAGCAGGTACCACATTAGTAGTCGTAAATTCAGTTTGTGGTTGTGCAGCTCGAAATGCTCGTCCAGGAGCCAAAATGAGCTTGGACGGTGCCAAAAAACCGGATCATTTAATCACTGTTTTTGCAGGAGTCGATAAAGAAGCTGTTGATGCAGCTAGACAGCACATGTTCCCGTTTCCTCCATCATCACCAAGTATGGCTTTGTTCAAAAACGGAGAATTGGTACACATGCTAGAACGCCACCACATCGAGGGTCGTCCAGCGGAATTAATTGCCGAAAATTTACAAGACGCTTTCGCTGAATTTTGTTAATTTAATAAACACAAAGTTCGCTAGAAAAAATTGTTTAAATTATTTTACCGCAAATTCACCAATTACTAGTGTGGATTTGCGTTTTTTTTTGTTGCGAATTTTGCGTAAAAAACCTTGTGAACGTTGCTGTTAAATCCTAAATTTGCACCCGAATCCTTCCAATTAGGATTCCAAATACATATTTCTACTAACGCAATACATTGCGTTTCTAACCTTAAACGTTTATAGCATGCAACTGTATAACACCTTAAGCGCAGAAGAAAGAGCCGAGCTAATTGATCAAGCTAGCCAACAACGCCTTACGTTGTCTTTCTATGCGTATGCCAAAATTGAAAATCCCAAAAAATTCCGTGACGATTTATTTGTTCAATGGAACGCTCTCGATGCCCTTGGTCGCACGTATGTTGCCACAGAAGGCATCAATGCTCAAATGAGTGTCCCAGCCGAAAACTTGGAATCCTTCCGCAACACATTAGAAGCCTATGATTTTATGCAAAACATTCGGTTGAATGTTGCCGTAGAGCAGGACGACCACTCCTTTTTGAAACTAACCGTAAAAGTTAGGAACAAAATTGTAGCCGACGGATTGAATGACGAAACCTTTGATGTTACTAACATTGGCGTGCACTTGAAAGCCAATGAATTCAATCAAATTCTAGACGATCCCAATACCATTGTAGTCGATTTTAGGAACCATTATGAAAGTGAAATTGGGCATTTCAAAGGAGCCATCACACCTGATGTAGAAACTTTTAGAGAAAGTTTGCCCATCATCAATGAGCAACTAAAAGACCATAAAGACGATAAAAACCTCGTGATGTATTGCACCGGCGGAATCCGTTGCGAAAAAGCATCGGCGTATTTTAAACACCAAGGTTTTAAGAAGGTGTTCCAACTCGAAGGTGGTATTATCAATTATGCCAAGCAAATTCAGGAAGAAGGGCTGGAAAGCAAATTCATAGGGAAGAACTTTGTTTTTGACCATCGTCTTGGCGAACGAATTACGGATGATATCGTTTCGCAATGCCATCAATGTGGACAACCTTGTGACAATCATACCAATTGTGAAAACGAAGGCTGTCATTTATTATTCATTCAATGTGACGCCTGTAAAACGGCGATGCACAATTGTTGTTCAACGGACTGCTTGAATATTATACAATTGCCTTTGGCAGAGCAGGTGCGTTTGCGTCGCGGCATTCAAGTAGGTAATAAAGTATTCCGAAAAGGAAAATCGGAAAAATTACTGTTCAAACACTCAGGAGAACTATCCGATATTTCGTTGGCTGTTGCCAAAAAGCCAATCGCCATTCGGCAAAAAATAAAAACCAAAAAAGTACTCCTAGGAAAAGTAGCCCATTATTTTGTCAAAGCACAAATTGGACTTTTTATCATCGAGAACAATGAATTATCAATAGGAGATACCCTTTTAATTTCGGGACCAACAACAGGAAACGAAGAGTTCATTTTACCAAAAATGATGGTCAACGGAACCGAAAATACCGTGGCACAAGTAGGTGATAAAGTTACCTTTGAACTGCCGTTTAGAATCCGCTTATCCGATAAATTGTATAAAATAATTCAATAAAAACAGTTATGAAAAAGACAATCTTAAAAATAAGTTTCCTACTAATCGCTTTTTCCATTTTTGGAAATGCAAATGCACAAGCAAAAAGAAATACAAAACAAGAAGAAGCCAACAAAAAATTGGTCGTTACTTTTTACCAAAAGTTGTTTGGCGACAAAGATTTCTCCGCCATAGATCAGTATCTAGCCAAAGACTATATTCAGCATAATCCTGCTGTTGCTGATGGTAGCCAAGCACTAAAGGAAGGAGTGAAAATTTGGTTTGCCGGTGCTCCAAAAGAAAAAATAAACGTACAGCATATCGCCGCCGATGGGGATTTGGTTTTTATTCACTTAAAATCAAAAGGAGCTGATGGAAAACCGATTTCCGTTATTGATATTTTTAGATTAAAAAATAACAAAATAGTAGAACATTGGGATGTCATACAAACGGTACCTGATACTGCGGCAAATGCACATCCAATGTTTTAGAGCGAAACCAATACCATAAGTACTATTTTCAAGAACCGCCTAACCCATGCAAATAATAGCACATGGATTAGGCTTTTTTTGTGAAATGTAAACATGGAAAAAAAATAAAAATGAATGCACCACGCTATTTTAGGACGCTCACTTTAAAACAAAGTTAACCACAAATTTGCACGAAAAATTAGCGCTTGTAATTTCACAAATTCATTAAAAAGAAGTAAAACTCGTGTAATTCAGTTTTAAAATTGAATAAAATTTGTGATAACTCGTGCAATTTGTGGTTAAAAACTTTAAAAACGAAAGCCCTGCTTTACCGTTGTTTCTTTCCATCAAAAAATACTATCTTTACCCATTAATCGTTTTAAGAACTTAAATTGCTTTGATAGCAATACTACATATAAAATTATGGCATGTACAAGTTGTTCAACTTCGGATGGTGGCGCACCAAAAGGTTGTAAAAATAATGGGACTTGTGGCACCGATAGCTGCAATAAATTAACCGTTTTTGACTGGCTCTCGAACATGAGTTTGCCTAATGGCGAAGCACCGTTTGACTGCGTTGAAGTTCGTTTTAAAAACGGACGAAAAGAGTTTTATCGCAATACCGAAAAATTAACCTTAAGCATGGGGGATATCGTGGCAACCGTCGCCTCTCCTGGGCATGATATAGGAATTGTGACTTTGACTGGCGAACTTGTTCGGATTCAAATGAAGAAAAAAGGAGTCAACCCAAATAGCAATGAGGTTCCCAAAATATACCGAAAAGCATCCCAAAAAGACATCGATATTTGGTCCGTAGCTCGGGACAAGGAAGAGCCCATGAAAGTGCGTGCACGCGAATTGGCCATTGCTCAAAAACTAGAAATGAAAATTTCGGATATCGAGTTTCAAGGCGATGGTTCCAAAGCTACTTTTTATTACACGGCCAATGATAGAGTCGATTTTAGACTTTTAATCAAGGATTTTGCCAAGGAATTCAGTACGCGCGTCGAGATGAAACAAGTGGGTTTCCGTCAAGAAGCGGCTCGTTTAGGCGGTATAGGCTCTTGCGGGAGAGAGTTGTGTTGTTCGACTTGGTTAACGGATTTTAGAAGCGTAAACACCTCGGCAGCACGCTACCAACAATTGTCCTTAAACCCACAAAAATTAGCTGGACAATGCGGTAAATTAAAGTGTTGCTTGAATTATGAACTGGATACCTACATGGATGCCTTAAAAGGATTTCCAGATTTTGACACCAAATTAGTTACCGAAAAAGGCGACGCCATTTGCCAGAAGCAAGATATTTTCAAAGGTTTAATGTGGTTTGCTTATACTAATAATTTTGCCAATTGGCATGTGTTAAAAATAGAGCAAGTTCAAGAAATCATTGCCGAAAATAAACTGAAAAACAAAGTTTCCGCACTGGAGGATTACGCTATCGAAATTGCTATCGAACCCGAGAAAAATTTCAATAATGCTATGGGACAAGAGAGTTTAACTCGTTTTGACCAACCCAAAGCAAAGCGCAAACCAAGCAAAAAACGCAAACCTCTAGCCGAAAACGCTATTGTTCCTAATGCGAACAAACCAGTTAATCCAAACCAGAAACCAGCCAGCAATCGACCAGCGGGAAACAACAACCGCCCCAATCAAAACCGCCCCAATACAAATGATAAAAAAGCGCCTGTAGCAAAACCTACAGAGCCAAGAAAACCCATAATTATTACCAAAAATGTCGATAAAAAATAGTGCAACACTGCTTTTGATGGCAATACTTCTTTTTTCCTGTGATAAAAAAAGAGTGTTCGACGAATATAATTCCGTAGGAAGTGCTTGGCATAAAGACAGTATTGTCAGCTTCAATTTGCCCGAATTAGACAGTAGCAAACGGTACAATTTATTTGTAAATTTGAGAGCAAATGACAATTATAAATACAACAATCTTTTTTTGATTGTGGCTATCGAAATGCAAAATGGATTTACCAAAGTGGATACTCTCGAATACCAAATGTCCAATCCAGATGGAACATTGCTAGGCAATGGATTTACGGATATTAAGGAAAGTAAACTTTTTTACAAAGAAGGGGTGCGTTTCAAAGGAAAATACAAAGTCCTTATCAAACAAGCCATTAGAGAAAACGGGAAAGTACCCGGAGTAACACTTTTAGACGGAATTACGGACGTAGGTTTTAGAATCGAAAAAATAGATTAAACGGTATGGCTATCAAAAAAAACAACAATCCAGCAAACAGTACAGACAAAGATAGTACCTATTACAAAAAGAAATTTTGGAAAATTTTCTTTTACGGAATGGGAATTGTCGCCTTATTTTTCCTTTTTGCCTCTTGGGGACTTTTTGGCTCCATGCCTTCATTTGAAGATTTAGAAAATCCAGATTCCAATTTGGCAACCGAGATTATTTCGTCAGATGGGGTTGTCATTGGCAAATATTTCGAAAAAAACAGGTCCCAACTCAAGTATTCGGATTTGCCTAAAAACCTTGTCGAAGCACTAGTAGCTACAGAGGATGCTCGTTTTTACGAACATTCCGGTATTGATGGTCGCGGTACCTTGCGCGCCATTGCCAGCCTTGGCACCAGTGGCGGAGCGAGTACTTTGACACAACAACTAGCCAAACAATTGTTTCATGGCGAAGGGTCAAAATTCTTGCCTTTCCGTTTGGTTCAAAAGGTAAAAGAATGGATAATAGCCATTCGTTTAGAAAGACAATACACCAAAAACGAGATTCTGGCCATGTATTGCAACGTCTATGATTTTGGAAATAACTCGGTAGGAGTAAGCTCTGCCGCCAAAACCTATTTCTCCAAAGCACCAAAGGATTTAACCATCGACGAATCGGCGATATTAGTTGGAATGTTCAAGAATTCAGGTTTATACAATCCTGTTCGCAATCCCGAAGGTGTCAAAAACCGAAGAAATGTGGTGCTTTTGCAAATGGAAAAAGCAAAAATCATTACAGAAGATCAAAAACACCAATTGCAAAGCTTGCCTATCGTTCTCAACTTTAAACTAGAAACCCATAAAGACGGTACCGCAACCTATTTTAGAGAATACCTGCGTGATTACATGAAAAAATGGGTCGAAGAAAACAAAAAACCTGATGGTACAGATTATGATATTTACAAGGACGGTCTAAAAATTTATACCACCATCGATTCCAGAATGCAGTTGCATGCCGAGGAAGCGGTATCGGCACACATGGCGAACCTTCAAGAAGAATTTTTTAACCAATCCAAAGACAACAAAAATGCTCCTTTTGTAAATATTTCGGCTGCCGAAACCCAAAAAATACTGCGTCAAGCCATGAAAACATCCCACCGCTGGGAAGTCATGAAAGCATTAGACAAAAGCGATGAAGAAATTACCAAATCCTTTAGCGAGAAAGTAAAAATGACCGTTTTCACCTGGAAAGGCGAGCGCGATACCATCATGACACCGCTAGATTCTATCCGATATTACAAGCATTTCTTGCAATCTGGACTGATGGCCATGGAACCACAAACGGGAAACATCAAAGCGTGGGTAGGCGGAATCAATTACAAATATTTCCAGTACGATCACGTAGGTCAAGGCGCACGACAAGTGGGTTCAACCTTCAAACCCTTTGTTTATGCCACCGCAATCGAGCAATTAAACATGTCTCCTTGCGACTCCATTATCGATTCGCCATTTACAATTCCTGTAGGTCGCCACCACGTTACCGAAACCTGGACACCTAAAAACTCGGATAATAAATACCGTGGTATGGTAACACTCAAGCGCGCCTTGGCAAACTCCATCAATACCGTGTCGGCAAAATTAATGGATAAAGTAGGTCCTGAAGCCGTTGTGGAACTCACGCATAAATTAGGCGTAAAGTCAGAGATTGCTGTGCAGCCCTCTATCGCTCTGGGCGCAGTCGAAATTACCGTGCAAGATATGGTCGCTGCCTACAGCACCTTTGCCAATCAAGGCGTATATGTAAAACCACAATTTATATCCAAAATTGAAGATAAAAGCGGCGTAATTATTTACGAGCCCATCCCAGAATCCCACGATGTCCTCAACAAAGACATTGCCTATGCCGTAATCAAATTACTCGAAGGCGTAACCGAAGGTGGTTCTGGAGATCGCTTGCGCACCACAGGCGGCGGCAATGGCGACAACCGCTGGACAGGCTACCCATACCAATTCAAAAACCCAATTGCAGGTAAAACAGGAACTACTCAAAACCAGTCCGATGGTTGGTTTATGGGAATGGTACCCAATTTAGTAACCGGAGTTTGGGTAGGTTGCGAGGATCGCTCGGCGCGTTTCAAAAGCATCACTTACGGTCAAGGTGCCACCGCTGCACTTCCCGTTTGGGGCTATTTTATGAAACTATGTTACGCAGATCCTGCTTTGCATGTTTCCAAAGCTGCTTTTGACCGCCCCGCAAACCTATCCATAAAAGTAGATTGCTACACCGCTGCCCCAAAAGTTGTTCAAGACTCCACCGCAGTAGAACAAAGCACCGAGGAATTTCAACAATAATTTTTTGGAGCTGTTCCTGCTATCCACTATATCTTTTTCTGGCCAAAAAAGCCAGAAAAAGGATATCGTTCCTATCAGGGCTAATTACAACAATCTTTTTCATAAGGAGATGCTTTGGTTCAAAAACTGTCACTTTCAAAACGGGCAACTACACCAGTTTTAGGATAACAAATGGCCAAAAGCCACACTACTCCTTTCATAAATAAGGATCACTTCCTAAAT
Organism: Flavobacterium restrictum; assembly: GCF_007097245.1. Lineage (GTDB taxonomy): Bacteria > Bacteroidota > Bacteroidia > Flavobacteriales > Flavobacteriaceae > Flavobacterium > Flavobacterium restrictum. The sequence goes on from NZ_VJZT01000005.1 coordinate 200,538, forward strand.
ACGGGTATTCAAAACGGTGTCTTTGGGACAAAAATAATAATGTGCACAGGAATCGGATTCGTTTCCAAAACAGATTGATATGAAGAAATTTTTAATCGTAGGACTCGGCAATATTGGCGCCGAATATGTCAATACCAGACACAATATAGGATTCAAAGTAGTCGACTTTTTAGCTCGCCAAGAAGCCATTTCATTCGAAACCGTAAAACTGGGTGCGCTGGCATCATATCAATTCAAAGGACGCACTTTTTTGTTGCTCAAACCCAATACTTACATGAATTTGAGTGGCAAAGCTGTCAAATATTGGATGGATAAGGAAGCCATTCCTATCGAAAATGTGCTTATCATTACGGATGATTTGAATCTGTCATTTGGCACCTTTCGCATCCGAAAAAAAGGCAGTGACGGCGGACACAACGGACTCAAAAACATCAATCTTATCCTCAACACACAAGACTACGCCCGATTTCGATTTGGAATTAGTGACGAATTCACGAAAGGACAACAAATAGATTATGTACTAGGCGATTGGGACGACACCGAAAAAACAAAACTCCCAGAACGACTAGAACTAGCCTCGGAAATCATCAAATCATTTGGAACAGCAGGATTAGAGAACACCATGAATGCCTTTAATGGTAAGTAAAAAAAAGGGGAATAGTTAGCTAGTACTAGACAAGTTCTTGTTTTAAATGTTCGTAATGAAAGGTTTAGTAGTTAACCCGATCGCTCGAATACGCATATTCTCTTCGGCTTGGATAGCGCAGATTTGCAATCCGTGCCTATTCCAATTGGCAACTAAAACAAATCTAACCAAAATTAGTTGCATAGCTACTCGCAAAAAAAACAAAACTACAACTTTTTTAGGGTTGTAGTTTGTTATGCTTGACCCCCCGATGGCGCGAGCAGAAATAAGTTCAACGGCTAGCGCGACGCCTCTGGCTCGTGCCCACAAACACAATCAATTCAAATCTATCTCTAAAATAGTTTGGTCGTTATTTCCGTAATTCCTTGCAC
>NZ_VJZT01000060.1 GCF_007097245.1 Flavobacterium restrictum
TAGTCATGGTCGGAAGAAATTCCGACCATTTTTATTTCAAGTTTTAAAGACTTTGGCAGGGTCTCCACCAGCAAAGACAATTAAAATAGCGGTTATCAACTCTCGTAGCTCCATAGCAATGCGTCTTTTGGCAGTTTTGTATCCTAAATCGTTTGCTTTTTTATAAATTAAAAGCAGCATTGAGGCAATCATTGTCATATAAACCATAACCTCAATTCCGTTTTTATTCATAGATACAAGATGGCTTAGATTAAGTTCTTGTTTTAAGAATCTAAAAAATACCTCAATATCCCATCTTTTACGGTAATAATCTGAAATCTCTTTGGCAGAGAGATTAAATTCGTTGGTAAGAAACCAAAATTGTTTATTGTTTTTTTGGTTTTTGATAACCACTAAACGAAATTCAGTTTCTACTTTTTCTTGTCGATAATGTATTTTTTCACGCTTGTTTAGGATAGGAGTTCCTGTAAAAAGCTTCACTTTGCTGTCTTTTAAAACGCTCCAGTCATCCCATTTTAAAGGTTTTACTGTTTCAAGAAAAGATTCAATCTCTTCAAACTTTCGGTTTTCTTTTGATCGAATGATGAATTTTACAGATTTTTCATCAAAATCTTTCATCGCTCGTGTGGATTGCAAACCTCTGTCTATCACATAAATATTACCGTGATGTTCTTCTTTTTTGACTTGCTTTAGGATCGCTTCAGGAAGTGCTGCTTCCTCAGATGAATATTTTTGACCAGTAAAAACTTCTACGCCCGAAGGTAAAATTCCATCAAATGAAAAACTGAATTTTACCAGTTTCTTTCCACTTTTTTGATCTATTCCCTCTTTTAATTTCGTGCAGGTATCAGCAACTATCGTACTATCAACACGTATAAGATTGTATTTTTCGATTTCAGACTTGTCATAAAGTTCAGAAAATCTACCATACATCTGCTGATAAATTTCTTTGAAATAATTAGAATCAATTTTTGAAAGACGTTCAGAAATAGAACTTCTTCGTACTTTTTCATCCTCGTCCAATCCAAACAAAGCCTTGAATCCACTGCTGTTAAAAGTATCTTCTAAAGTTCTTTGACTAAGTTTATCATTATCGAAAATGCAAAATAGAAGCAAATAAAACATTTTCCTACCATGCAATACTTTACTGTAATAATCCACCTTGGTGGTAGCCGAAAGATGGCTTAAAAGCGCTTCTGGAATAAATGATAGAACCTGATTTAGGGAAATTTTGTGATCTTTAAAGTTGGTCATAAATTACTTGTTTACAGTAATAAATATAAACAAAATCATTAAATAAAACAAGAAAAATATTGTTAAATATATAAATAAAAAACAAAAAAAGTCGGAAGATTATTCTTCCGACCATTACTA
>NZ_VJZT01000061.1 GCF_007097245.1 Flavobacterium restrictum
GGTTCTTCGCCTAAATTAGTGGAAAGTTATAAAAAGGTTTAATTTTAGGGTATGGAATTAGACGGATTAGGGATTTTGTTAGGAGTTAAGTCTCCATGGGTTTTAAAAAATATAGATGTTCAACATCACACACAAGTAATAGATGTTTATATTGAATATGAAAGGGGTTCAAAATTTGAATGTCCCCATTGTGGCGAGTTATGTAAAGTTCATGACGGTAATGTAAAACGCATAAGGCATTTGGATTTATTTGATTATCGTTGCTATTTAAACATTAAAGTTCCTAGAATAAGTTGTAGCAAGGACGGTGTCAAAGTTGTTCATTCTACCCCTTGGGACCGTAAAGGAAACCATTACAGCCTTAAATTTGAGGCTTTAATTATACGTCTATACAAAGAAATGTCCGCCTCTGCTATCAGTAGGGAATTAGGCGAACCTGATAATAATTTATGGCGTGTTTTTAATTACTGGGTAGATAAAGATATAATTCAAAAGTTTGATTTTAAACAAATTAAACGTGTTTGTGTAGATGAAACGGCTGTAAAAAGAGGACATAATTACATCAGTATTTTTACAGATTTAGACACGGGTAAAGTTATATTTGTTACAGAAGGAAGAAAAAAAGAAGTTTTTGAATTGTTCTATGGTTGGCTTTGGGATAATGGCGGGTTCCCTGGTAATATAGAATTATTTAGTATGGATATGTCAGTATCCTACCAAGCTGGTCAAAAAGAATATTTTTCAGCAGCGGAAGTAGTTTTTGATAGATTTCACATCAAAAAAGGGATGAATAAAGCACTAAATCTAGTACGAATAGAAGAGGTTAAAAGAGTTGAATCGTTGAAAAAATCAAAATACATTTGGTTAAAAAGTGAAGCTAAATTAACAGAAAATCAAGCAGGTAGATTAGAACAATATTTAAGCGACAGTACTTTAAATACAACTATAGCCTACCAAATTAAAAATAAATTTGATCAATTATGGAATGTACAATCTTATGCAATTGAACCAATGATAGAAAAATGGATTCAAGAAGCGACATCTGCGTGTCTTAAACCCATAAATACCTTCATTAAAACAATAAGGAATCACTATAATGGAATTGTAAAATCAATAAAAACAGGAATAACAAATGCTGTTTCTGAAGGATTGAATAGTGTGATGCAGTTAGCGAGATCCAGAGCAAGAGGTTATAGAAATCCAGATAATTTCATAAAAATGGTATATTATTTAGGTAATGCCTAAAAACACAATTCCACTAATTTAGGCGAAGAGCC
>NZ_VJZT01000062.1 GCF_007097245.1 Flavobacterium restrictum
TTTTGTATTTGGAAGATTTGGCAAATCCGAAAATAGGGCTTAATTTAGTCCCAAACCCGCTGTAGCGCGAGAACGTTACCGCTAATGTTATCGGAAATACCACACAATTAAACTATGGAAAAATCAATCTCATATGTTGCAGTTAATATCGGAGAAGTGTACGAAGAGTATGTTGTAATGGCAGAATATAAAACTGCCGAATCTGAATATCAAATTTGCAAATATTGTGGTGAAAAAGACCCTAATAAATTCAAATCTAAAGCACATCTACTTCCAGAATTCACAGGCAATAAAGAATGGTTTTGCTATAACGAATGTGACAATTGCAATAATAAGTTCGGCGTTTATGAGTATAATCTAAAGAATTTCGGTGCATTTAAAAATTCACATTTACCAATTTCCGGCAAAAAGAAATTTCCAAAATATGTTGATGGTAATAACAATTTTGTTGCGCAGTTTAAGAACGAGAATACATTAATAATGAACACCAAAGGAAATAATGATTTTTATAAGATTGTTGACGATAAGATAAAAATTGAGTCTATAACTATGCCTTTCGTTCCACTATACGTTTATAAAAGCTTTGTTAAATTTGCTTTCTCTTTGATGGAAAAAAAAGATTATGAACAATTTTGTTCGGGAATATCTTGGTTAAATAATCCAAAATCAATAGTCGAGCCTATAATTCCTAATACGATGCTTTATTATCCAAATGGGAAACCTATAATAAAGCCAATAGCTATATTGTTAAAAAGGAAAAAAGATTATAATTGTCCTGAATTTAGCTTTGTTTTCATTTGGGGCTTTTTGACATTTCAAATTTTCCTACCTTTCAATTCTAAAGATGAAACTCTTGATTATTCAAATATTCAATTACCAATTCTATCAGAATTTATAACCAAGACAAGCGATGGCAAATTTGGTGTTTCTCATTTTGATATGAATTCCTTGACTAGAATACAAAGCTTAGAAAAAATAAGTTTTGGTTTTCGCAAGAAATAAAAAACACTAGCGGTAACACACGCTACAAGCAATTTGGGTATTAGGCTTAATTTGAAATTGGTTTTGTATTTGGGAATATTTGGCAAATCCGAAAATAGGGCTTAATTTAGTCCCAAACTGCTTGTAGCGCGGGAACGTTATGGGGCAGTTGTGCCGAAATTACGCAGGTAATTTCGATTTGGAAATAACGTTCACATCTCGCAGAAAATTC
>NZ_VJZT01000063.1 GCF_007097245.1 Flavobacterium restrictum
CTAGATAATCTCCGATTTTATAGCACCAAACAAATGCTATAATTGTCAGCGAGAAGAGTTTTTCTAACCTCTCCAAGTCTGTAACATGAGTATCTTCTATATTGAAACCACTACTTTTTAATCCCTTAAAAAGAGTTTCAATCTGCCAACGTTGTTTGTAGTAAACCATCGCTTGTTCTGGTTTATTGAATGAAACAATAATCAAGAACTCCATGTTTGCGTCTCTGTCAATTGTTTTACTTCCAGACAAATAACATCGTTGTCCATGTAACTCTACTATTTTTGGGTAATGATAAAACTCGCCAACTTTTAGATTATTAAACAACCAAAATGCTTTGATTTCTTGTTGCTTTTGATAAGAATAAATATAAAAATTATTTCTAATTCTAATGTAATATCTGATGTTTTCATTGTTCAAGAATTCCAGCCATTTGCTTCCGACAAATTCTCTATCGGCTAACAAACAATTTATACTTTCCTTTCCAAACCACTCAATATATTTCTTGATTAAATCAATCCTTTCATCCGTATCTGAATTCCCTTTTTTGTCTAACATTTTGAACATTAAAGGAAAGGCTACGTTTTTATAGCTAACCCCTAACATTAATATATTAATATTCTTCGACCCAAATTTCCAATTAGTTCTGTCTAATACTAATACCAAATCATCTTTATATGGTAATAAATTGAATATTAATATAGAAATCGTTTTCATGGGAAAATCAAAATCCTTCATAAATCGCTGAATTCTCCTATAAGAACTGTTTTTATCTGCTTTTGTGTCGAATCCAGAGGCTAATCTATCATAATTAATTGTCTTTATTTTGCATAAAGCTGTTATAAATAAACAGATGAGCTTGACCCTTGCCAGATTGAGTTCTCCTTTAAAATGACCTTGTAAAACTGAAATTAGCGTTGTATCTTTACATGCAAGACTGGTGTTCTTCATTAGAAAAATTATGTGGTAATAATCTTTTAATGTAATGAATATCAGTCTTTTATCCTAATTTTTAACATCTTATTTTGTTGGTTTTCAATGAAATATGCTTTTTGTCATGTACTGAA
>NZ_VJZT01000064.1 GCF_007097245.1 Flavobacterium restrictum
AATTATCTGCGAGTTACAAACTTCATTTTCAAATCGAAATTACCTGCGTAATTTCGGCACAACTGCCCCATAACGTTTCGCGGCTTTAAGAAGTTGGGGATTTGTAAACCCGAAACTTTCGATTAAACACCGAGATTTAAAAGTACAAAACAAACTTTAAATTAAGCCCAAAAACCCCAATTTCTTAAAACCGCTGTTAGTGGCTGTTTTTTTATTTTTCAGTAATAAACTTTATAAAATCGATTCCAAAATCTAATATTTTTATTGCTGGAGCACCTTCGTCAGTTGAAAATCCTCCACCACTAAAATAATCTGCAAAATCTCCACTAACTCGAATTAATGATTGATTTTCTAAATCTATTACACATTTTCTAAAGTAAAATTTGTCAATATTTTCCATTTCGGAATATTTATCGTGCAATTGCGGAAATCCAGCCATATTTTCATTTATATAGTTTTCATTTTGTATTAAAAAGTTTAAAATCTTTAAATGTGTTGGAGTTATTTCTTCAATAACCTTTAAGAATGAATATTTTTTGTCATATTCTGTTGAATTATCTAAAAAGAAATTCTCTATCGTATTTTGCAGTACTTTAAGTTTTTCTTTTTGATGAGTTTTAAAGGCAATTTGAGAACTTTCCAATATGAATGAAATAAATTCTTCGTTTTCCTTTAAACTTGTTATCAATCCATGATTTCTTGATTCTAAATAGTTCAGTTTTTCGACTACGATATTCATCCAAATTTCTCTACGTTTTGAAATTGGTTCTGCAATGATTAATCCGAAAGTTTCGGCAATTATACTTCCAGCTATTGGAATTGCTCCAATTCCACCTTTTACAAGTTTATAAATTATATCGTTATTATTTTCTGTAGGAATAACTAATTCATTCATTTTTATCTTTTTTATGCGGTTTTTCAGGTAAAATAGCCACTAACGTTTCGTGGCTTGGCGTCAGTTGGGGATTTGGTTAGCCAAATGTATCGATTAAAAAACCAACTTCCAAGTACAA
>NZ_VJZT01000006.1 GCF_007097245.1 Flavobacterium restrictum
CTAATCATCCCAAAAAAATATCCCGAAAATTTATTGTGCAAGAAACTCCGTAGTCTAATGCCAATTGCGCCCAACGTCTTGGCACTACAGCGGGTTTGGGACTAAATTAAGCTCTATTTTCGGATTTGCTAAATTATCCAAATACAAAACCATATTTCCATTAAGCTCAATGCCCAAATCCGTTGTAGTGGCTGTTATGCGGGGGTTATTTTGTCGGAATTACAATTAAACCGCCAATTTTCACGCTTGTGCTTTTCGTTAGCAATTTTCAATTGTTGTTTTAATTTTTCGTTTCAATTTCTCCTAAAAGCTTATTAAGTTTGCTTCGCCTGTTCGCTGTCTCTCGAGTCTGTCGGCAGATTTTAACTTTCACGCTTTTGCTTTTCAAGTTTCTACTTTTCACACTTCAGTTTTTCGTTTGTCAATTGTCAGATTCCAACTTTCCAACTTCTTTTGGCGATTCCAACTTTCACGCTTTCGCTTTTCAAGTTTCTACTTTTCACACTTCAGTTTTTCTTCTGTCAATTGTCAGATTCCAACTTTCTGACTTCTCTTGGCGATTCCAATTTTCACGCTTCTGCTTTGTATACTTCTTGCGGAAACAAATATTTTTTCAAATTGGATTTACTTGCGTAATTTCGGCATAACTCCCGCATAACTAGTTTATACCCCTGACAACATCCGACTTATCAACCCAAAATTGGGTTGCTTTGTCTGACAAGTGTCAGTGTTTATTTCTTTTCAAATATAAGATATTTATTTCATAAATCAACATAATGACTTTTATTAAAACAACAACTTAAAGACTCATTTTCAATTGCTCGGGTAACAACCGGAAACTCATTCTATGGTATTTGGTGACCCCATATTTCTGTATGGCTTGGCGATGTTCATGAGTAGGATAACCTTTGTTTTTTTTCCAATTGTACATGGGGTATTCCTCATGAATGGCGTTCATGTACTCATCCCGATAGGTCTTGGCCAGTACCGAAGCGGCTGCAATACTCAAGTAAGTAGCATCTCCTTTTATGATGCTTTGATTGGGAATGGATTGTAGTAATGTGATCTCGGCTTTCGAAAATTGTTTGCCATAAGTGTGTGGCAAACCCAGTTTTGCGTTCAAGGCTCGATTGCCGTCTACGATAATAAATTCTGGTGTTGGGCGTAATTTTAAGATACTTTCCTGCATGGCTTTCATGGATGCGTTTAGGATATTGATTTCGTCAATTTCTTGGGGATACACATGGGTTACGGCAAACGAAAGTGCTTTTTGCTCAATTAGGGGGCGTAATTTCTCTCTGATTTTCTCGGATAATTGCTTGCTGTCGTTTAGGATTTCATTCTCGAAATCCGGCGGGAGGAGCACGGCAGCTGCGGTTACTGGGCCAGCGAGACAGCCACGACCTGCTTCATCGGTGCCTGTTTCTAGGAGGTAATGCGAAAAATGGGTTAGCAACATATTCTGGTGGTTTGTGGAGGCAAATATTGTGATTTTTTTTGGATGTGGCGATTTTTTTGGGATACTGTTTTGCGTTAGGGATGGAAGCGGCATCCTTTTGTGCAGCGGTAGCGGAATAAAAGATATAGCGTACAGCCCGACCCGTAGTTTTTACGGAGGGTAACGCCCAAGGAATTCTCATTGTTTTTTTAATTATATGGTTTTATCATTTACCTTTGCTTTCTTGAAACTGTATCTAAATGCCTAATCATATACTACTCCAAATGAGGATTTTCTTTTATTTAATTTGTTTGTCGTTTTCGGCTACCCTTTTTTCGCAAAATAGAAGTGCCAAAGAAATGGATTACAATACCAAATACAATAGCTCCGATTCGATAAAAAAGAAAAATCAGCCCATTGCTACGTATGATATGTATCGCTTTATTACTTTGGATCGGGATACGACGTATATTGATACTTCATTGACTATAAAAAAGGAGTACAGCCATAACTTTTTGCGCAAAGATACCTTTGGACTCTTGGCTTTTCCTAACGAAGGGCAAACCTACAACACGTTGCAATACAGCTTGACCGATTTTTCGCCCTTGCCAGAAATTGGGTTTCAAGCCAAGCATTTTAATTTCCTAGAAGCCAATCAAATTAGGTACAGCTCTGTGGCTACACCTGTTACCGAGTTGTATTTTAAATCGACCCTAAAGCAAGGGCAATCCGTTGATTCGTTTTTTGCCATAAATATTACCGAAAACCTTAATTTTTCTATAGCTTACCGGGGTTTGCGTTCCTTGGGGCAATACATTAATCAGCTTTCGAGCACTGGAAATTTTAGATTTACAACGAGTTATAACACCAAGAATAAACGCTATTTTGCCAATATGCATTACACGTATCAAGATATTTTGAATGAAGAAAACGGCGGTATTACCACAATTGATGATTTTGAGAGTCAAGATCCTAATTATGATAATCGGGCGCGATTTGAAGTGTATTTAACGGATGCCAAGTCTTTTTTGAAAGGAAAAAGAGTGTTTCTAGACCATTCGTTTCGAGTAAATCCAACCAAAGGCAGTAATAATTTATATGTTACCCACCAGTTTAATTACGAAAATAAATTCTTTGAATACAACCAAGCCACAGTAGCTTCTAGTGTAGGTGGCAACTCGATATATCGTTTTGGGGATTCGTACCTCACCTCTGGTATTAATGATCAAACACATTATAACAAAATGTACAATAAAGTGGGGTTGGAGTATGAAAATACGACTTTGGGGAAATTTCAGTTTTTTGTAGATGATTTTAGAAGCAATTATTACTACAACCAAATATTGATTTTTGATGATAAAATCATTCCAAGTGCCTTGAATTTAAAAATCAATAGCGCGGGTGGTCAATATGAATATCAACAAAACAAATGGAACGGTAAATTTCTCTATGCTAGATCCCTAACCAATCAATCCTTGTCGAATTTAGACGCCAGACTAAAGTACGATTTCAACAACGATAATCAAGTCTCTTTTGAGTACCAAAACATCAATAAGTTGCCTAATAATAATTATAATTTGTACCAAAGTAGTTATGTAAACTACAACTGGTCAAACGATTTTAAGAACGAAAAAATAAATTCTCTGGCGGTTAATGCCACTACACAATGGGTAACGGCATCGATGCAATACACTATTTTGAAGGATCATTTGTATTTTTCGGATGAAGCAAATGCCACCCAAAAGCTAAATTTGCAGCAAATAATTGCGCCAAAACAGTATGGTAACGCCATTAATTATTTGTCGGTTAAAGTGGGTAGGGAATTTAGGTTTGGCAAATTTGGATTGGATAATACTTTCCTGTATCAAAAAGTAACGCAAAGCGAATTGGTCTTGAATGTGCCGGAACTTGTAGCGAGAAACTCGGTGTATTATACCAATTATTTTTTCAAAAAAGCCTTGTATTTGCAAACAGGATTCGTGTTTAATTATTTCACAAAATTTTATGCCAACGATTACAATCCCGTAATTGGAGAGTTTTTTGTACAAAAAGAAAAAGAAATAGGTGGTTTCCCGAATTTAGATTTTTTTATAAATGCTAAAATTCAGCGCACCCGAATCTATTTCAAAGTAGAACATTTCAACTCCTCGTTTTCGGGGAACACATTCTACTCGGCTCCTAATACGCCGTATCGCGATTTTACATTGCGTTTTGGATTGATTTGGAATTTCTTTAATTAAATCCAAAAGGTGAGAAATAGTGACAATGAATTGATTTAGACTTTTTGCATTTAAGCGAAAATTTAGGATTTTGTGCCCAATTTTAGTCTTTTTCAAGATGCATAGCTGGGCTACGGAACGAAAAAAAGGCTGAAATTGGGTGCAAAAGACAAATTTTTTAGCAAATGAAAAAGTCTAAATCACTTCAATTAGAGTGAAACTATTTGTCTCCTTGATTTTGGGAATAATCTATAATTTAGGGGATTAATAAGTGGAGTGGTTTATCAAATGAATGTGTCTTATCCTAATTTCTAGTATTAATAAATTCCGACGGAGACATTGCAAAACTCTTTTGAAAATTTCTACTGAAGCTGGATTGCGAGTTGTAGCCTACAATTTCGGAAATTTCATATACTTTGTATTTGCCTGAAAGCAACAATTCGGCTGCTTTTTTTAAACGGGCATTATTGATGAGTTCATTAGGACTAAGATTGGATATGTCTTTTATTTTGCGATATAAAGTGGAACGACTCATACTCAAAATATCGGCTAATGATTCCACACTTAAATTGGTATCTGCCATATTTTGATCTATAATTTCATCTAGTTTTTTTATAAATTCTTCGTCAATTTTATTGTGAGCAATGGTTTTCAAGTGCGATAATGGCGAACTTGCATAATATTCCATAACATGGCGTCTGTTGGACAATAAATTATCGATTTGCGCCAATATAAAATCCATCGAAAATGGTTTGGATACATAGGCGTCGGCACCTGATTCCAATCCCTGAATTCTGGATTGAATGGCACTTAAGGCGGTTAACAAAATTACTGGAATATGACTCGATTCGATATTTGATTTGATACGGTCGCATAATTCGATTCCGTCCATAATGGGCATCGTAATATCGCTAATGACAAGTTGTATGCTTTGGTTGTGAATTACTTTTAAGGCCTCTTCTCCATTAGTAGCTTTAAAAACTTTATATTCTTTTGCAAGTTCTTTGCTCATAAAGTTAAGTAACTCCAAGTTGTCCTCTACAACAAGCAATTGTGTTTTGGTGTTTTTGGCTACAATCTCATTTTCAAATTCTTCATTACTTTCTTTTTCAGTTGTTTCGGAGGTGTTTTTATACAAGTGGAATTCACTTTCCTGACGCAATGGTAACTGCAAAACAAAAGTATTTAGGGTATCGTCCAGAAATTGCAATTTTAAAGTCCCCTTATGCAATTCGGTCAATGAGTGTGCGAGAGACAAGCCAATTCCAGTACCTGTTTGCGTCTCGGAGCTTACTATTCTGAAAAAAGGTTCAAAAATTTTGTTTTTAAGAGCTTTCGGAATCAAATTTCCATCATTCTTAACTATAAATTCCAACGAATTTTCGTCTCTAAACATTGTAATTATCACTTCGCTTTTGGCGTATTTTATAGCATTACTAATTAAATTACTTAAAATTTTTCTAAAAGCCTCTTCGTCTACAAAAGCATAAATGTCTTTTTCGCCTAATTCTAATTCCAAATGAATGTTTTTTTCTTCAATTAGCGGCGTAAATTGTGACTGCAAATGTCTAACCAACACGGATAGGTTTGTTTCTACAAAAGTCAATCTCAAGTCTTCCATTTCGGTCTTTCTAAAATCAAGTAACTCATTGACCAAATTCAATAAACGAGAGGTATTTTTTTCCATTATTGATAAATTCTCCAAAATTTCTGGTGACTCATACGTCCTTTTTAGTAAACTCTCTAACGGACTCTTGATTAAAGTCAATGGAGTTCGGATCTCATGAGCAACATTGGTAAAAAATTCAATTTTTGCGTGATAAATTTCTTTCTCTTTCTCGTTATTAAGATGGGTAATCTTTCGATTATTTTCCTTAATATTCATATTATGATACCTGCGTAAAAGCCAATAGAGAACACCCGTTATTAGTAAAAAATAGCAAAAAAAGGCATAACTACTAGCCCAAAAAGGCGGTAAAATGGTAATAGCAATACTAGCTTCTTGGCTCCAAATTCCATTTACACTTACTGATTTTACTCTGAATTTATAGTTTCCAGAAGGAAGCTCCGTAAAAAAAACTTTATTGTTTTTGTTCAAAGAAACCCAATCATCGTTGATGCCATCTAGTTTATACCAGTATTGCGTGAGTTCTGGAGCTGTGTAACTTAATGATGCAAAATCAATATTAAAATTGGATTGATGATTATTTAAAGTTATTTTCTCGATGTATGAAATAGATTCGTCCAATGGGGAGTCCTCATCATTGACTACTACATCTTGATTGTTTATTTGAAGCCCAGTAATAAATATGGGAGGATTGTATTTATTTGTACTGAAATTTTTAGGGTTAAAACTAATCATACCATTAAGGTTCCCAAAATACATATCGCCATTGGAATCCTTAAAAGCCGAATTGTAATTAAACTGATCACTCAATAAGCCGTTAGCGGTAGTGAAAATTTTAACTGATTTTGTTTTATAATTAAACCTGACTAATCCTTTTGAAGTTGTAATACATAAATTCTGGTTTGCATCCTGCAAAATAGAATATATTACGTTACTAGGAAACCCATCCTTGGTGGTAAATTTACGGAACTCTTTTTTTCGGGTGTCCAATACATTCAAGCCATTTTCGGTTGCAATCCACAAATTATTTTGTTGGTCTTGAAAAATAGAAGTTATAAAGTCGTTACTGATAGTGTTATCATTTTTAAAATCATGCCTGTAAACAATTTTTTCTTTCGTTTTTGAATTGTAGTAAAACAAGCCGTCACGATACGATCCAGCCCATAAATTTCCGACCTTATCTTTGAACATACAGGTATAATGCGTAGTTTCCGAAAAACTATCACAAATTTTAAAACTATCATTTTCTTCGTCATATAAATAGATTCCCAAAGAAGTCACTACATATAATTTTTTTTCGGGAGTTTCATAAAAAGTAACAATAAAATCACTTTTCAAGTTGCTCGAAGTATGGTCATAATGTTTTACAACTTTCCCCGAGGTAGCATCCATGATGTCCAATCCGTGCTCAAAAGTTCCTATCCAAATTTTATTCCCTCTTGGCAAAACGGCGTGTATATTATAGAACGAAAGCCCCGATTTTGTTCCGTTGGGCTGGTAGTTTACAAACTTTTTTGTTTGTAAATTGAATTTATTAATCCCAGCATCTTCGGTGCCAATCCAGAGATTGCCCTGATTGTCTTTATGAATTTCACGAACCGCACTTCCAACAATTGCATTTTCGCTCTTGCGAGGAAAGTATTTTTTGAACTGATCGTATTGTTTTTGATGGTAATTTACGCCCCCAAAATAAGTGCCAATCCAGACACCATTTTCCTTGTCTATGGTTATACAATAGGCGGCATTATCCGAAATAGCATAAGGGTCACTTGGGCTCTTACGGAGGTTTTTGATGGTTTTATTTTTTAAATTATAAATCGAAACTCCTGATTCGCTGGCAATCCACAATTCATTTCGATTGTTTTTTCTGAATTGTCTAACAAAAATAGGGCGTTCAGCACCATTTATAAAAGGTGCTGTTTTTCCAGTTAAAACATCATATTTGTAAACGCCATGGTCTTTGGTACCTATTAAAACCGAATTGCTATCCAATGCGTAAATGACGGAAATAGAAAAAGTACTACTAGGTAACTGGACTTTAATTTTATCAAAACTTTGAGTAGCCTCGGAATAGCGATATAAATCATCATAGGATGATGCCCAAATTACTCCATTTTTGTCACAAGTAATAGAGGTGGCATAAAAGGAATTGCTGCCTTCAAACAATTTAGTCTCTTTGGTGTCCACATTATATTTGACCAATGTTCCAATAGAAATAAACCATAAATTGTTCTTCAAATCATTTTCAATAGCATTGATACGGTTATTAATTGCTTCGTTCAAAAAAGTAAATTTCTCTAACTTTTTGTCATACCAATACAATCCTTTGTCCGTCCCTACCCAGATATAATTTTTGAATTCATGTAACGATTGAATGTAGTTGATTCCTAATGACGTTTTAGGATTTGCCCCACTGCGAAATGTTTTGAAATGATACCCATCAAAACGATTCAATCCATCCTTGGTACCAAACCACAAAAATCCATCTTTGTCTTGAATGGAAGCCAAAACAGAATTGTTGGACATCCCATTTTCTACCTTATAATGTTTAAAATAATATTCCTGACTAAAAATGGTAGTTGACAAAAATAAGAGACAAACTAATGCCCCTTTTTTGATAAAACTTTGCATGGTACTGTTTTTATTAATTTTTTTATAAAAATAACTTTTTCAATTGTGTCATAAGCATTCATTTTGATTCGAAATGCATATTTTCAAAGTTTTTATAGATCAAATGAATCATTTGAGCATAATTGTGAAACAAAATGGGCTTAAAATTAGGCTATCAATGCCTTAATTTCGTCAGGAAATAAAATGATATTTTTTTGACGTATAAATTATGGTATTCGTAAAAAAAATCATAAATATATCAACAAGCTTTAAAATAAGTACCTTTGAATCGTTGCAATAGTACTCATATTTTTATAAATACAATATGAAATCATCAAAATTTGACTTTATTAATCTTGATGTAGTTAGTTTCTAAATTTTAATTCTCAAAATCTTTTATAATGAAAAATAAGAATAAATTAATAGCGATTGCTTTATTTTCGCTACTAACAATTGGCTGTAACAAAATCAAAAACGAAGCAAAAATCGAGCAAATTCCAACAGGAATTTCAGCTGCCAAAAGAACTATTTGGACTAAAGAAAAAGCGAATGAATGGTATGTAAAACAACCTTGGTTAGTAGGAGCCAATTTTACGCCCAGCAACGCCATTAACCAGCTAGAAATGTGGCAAGCAGACACCTTTGACCCTAAAAAAATAGATCAAGAATTGGGTTGGGCAGAGGGTATAGGTATGAATGTAATGCGTGTTTATCTGCATGATTTGTTGCACAAAGAGGATCCAAAGGGATTTTACAAAAGAATGGATGATTATTTGACCATTGCAAATAAGCACCATATCAAAACATTGTTTGTGTTATTTGATTCGTGTTGGGATCCGTTTCCTGTATCTGGAAAACAAAGAACTCCCCAGCCTTTTGTTCACAATTCGGGTTGGGTGCAGTCGCCAGGGCAAAAAGCACTTTTGGATGAAAAACAAACGCCACGGTTAGAGAAATACATCAAAGAAACGGTGGCACACTTTAAAGATGACAATCGAATTTTGGGTTGGGATGTTTGGAATGAGCCAGATAATACAAACAGACCTGCTTATGACAAAGTAGAAACTACCAATAAAGAAGCACTGGTGTACAAACTCTTGGCAAAAACCTTTGAATGGGCACGTTCCAGCAACCCTTCGCAACCGTTGACCTCGGGAGTTTGGGCTGGCGATTGGTCAGAAAAAGGTATGAAACCTATCCTGAAATTACAATTAGAAAAATCCGACGTGATTTCGTTTCACTGTTATGACAAACCAGCAGATTTTATAAATCGTATAAAAGAACTCCAACGCTATGGCAAACCCATGTTGTGCACCGAATATATGGCAAGACCCAACGGTAGCACCTTTGAAGGTTTTTTGCCAATTGCCAAAGAATACAAAATTGCAATTATCAATTGGGGATTGGTTGACGGAAAAACACAAACCAAATTTCCTTGGGACAGTTGGACCAAAAAATATACGGCCGCACCGCTGGTATGGTTTCATGAAGTATTCAACGCCGATGGAACACCTTATATAAAATCTGAAACCGATTTTATCACAAAAATCACTGCCCAATAAATACCCTTATTCGTATCATTTGGGCGTGGCGCTCCCAAAAAGGTCGGGTCGGGCTGTACGTTTCCGCTTTTTTTCTTTTCAATTGCCACGGGTTTAAACCCGTGGCAATTGAAAAGAAAAAAGAGCTCCACTGCCATCCCTCACGCGAAACAACTGCACCAAAAAAACATTGAAATGAAAAACACACCATTAGTAATCCTTCTTTTTTTAGGATTGTTACTTCAGACTTCTTGTCAAAAAAGACAGCAAAACAACATTCAGACCTCAAGTAAAACCCTAACAGAAACTAAAAAAATGCAATCAAAAGTTCTTGATTCAAGCAATTTTGCAACAGAAATCGGAGGTAAAAAAGTAAGCCTTTATTGGATAAAAAACGAAAACATACAGGTCGCTTTTACCAATTACGGAGGTCGTTTAGTTAGTTTATTAGTACGAAACAAAAACAACGAATTTGTAGATGTAGTGGTGGGTTTAGGAAGCATCAAAGACTATCAAAATTCAACAGAACCTTATTTTGGAGCTACAATAGGTCGTGTAGGCAACAGATTTGCCAAAGGAAAATTTAGTTTGAACGGCAAACAGTATAGTATTCCCGTTAACAACGGCGAGAATGCTTTGCACGGTGGCACAAATGGATATCAAAATGTGGTTTGGGATGCCAAAAAAACAAACGATCAAACTTTGGTTTTTACCTATCTATCGCCAGATATGGAAATGGGATTTCCTGGAAACTTGAACGTAAAAGTTACGTATAGCGTAATGACCGACAACGAAGTACGAATGGAATACGAAGCTACAACCGACAAAACAACGATTGTCAATTTGACCAATCATGCCTTTTTTAATTTGAATGGAGAAGGAAATGGGACAATATTGAATCATCTTGCACAATTCAATGCCAAAGAATATACGCCTGTTGACAAAGGTTTGATTCCAACAGGAAAAATTGAAACAGTTGTGGGTACGCCATTCGATTTCACGTCACCTCACACCCTTGGGGAACGCATCAATTCCAAAAACATTCAATTAGAAAATGGAGGCGGATACGATCATAATTTTGTGTTATCGAATACAAAAGTAAACGGTATGATTCACGTAGGCTCCATAACAGGCGATTTATCGGGAGTGGTAATGAATGTATATACCCAAGAACCCGGTTTTCAGTTTTATAGTGGCAATTTTATGCAGGGCAAAAACACATTCAAATCGGGTGCAAAAGACGATTATAGAACAGCCTTTGCACTAGAAACACAACATTTTCCGGATGCTCCAAATCAAGCCAATTTTCCATCAATAATAGTAGAACCAAAAGCCGTTTATCATACGGTTTCGGTGTATAAATTTTCAAAATAGTTGTACCAATTCTAATGGGTTGAATCGGGATTGTTTATTTTTTTGTAAAACCTAAAATCTAAAAATGATGAAGAACGTTTTGTTTTTTCTTATTCTTATTGTTTGCTCAAAAACAACTGCACAAACAGTAGTTTCGGGTAGTACAAAAAACAATAACCCTATATTCAGTGGTTGGTACGCCGATCCCGAGGGAACTATTTTTGACAAAACCTATTGGGTTTACCCCACTTTTTCGGCGATTTATGATAAACAGGTTTTTCTAGACGCATTTTCTTCAAGAGATTTAACACACTGGACAAAGCACCCCAGAATTTTGGACACTATCGCTATCAAATGGGCAAAGAGAGCGATTTGGTCTCCTTCCATCATAAAAAACAAAAACAATTATTTCTTATTTTTTGGAGCAAATGATATTCAGAATGACAATGAAATAGGAGGAATTGGTATTGCAATAGCATCCAAACCCGAAGGGCCCTACAAAGATTATTTGGGAAAACCATTGGTAGATAAATTTTATAATGGTGCGCAACCCATTGATCAGTTTGTGTTTAGAGACAAAGATGGACAGCATTATTTGATATATGGAGGATGGAAACATTGTAATATTGGAAAATTAAAGCCTGATTTTACAGGATTTGTTCCTTTTGAAGACCAAACCGTTTTTAAAGAAATTACACCCGAAAACTATGTAGAAGGGCCTTTTATGTTTATTAGAAACAACAAATATTACTTTATGTGGTCCGAAGGCGGTTGGGGTGGACCCGATTATTGCGTGGCTTACGCTATTGCAGATTCTCCATTGGGACCTTTCAAAAGAATTGGAAAAATTCTAGAACAAGACCCTGAAATTGCTACTGGAGCGGGTCATCATTCAGTTATAAAAGTACCCAATTCTGACACGTATTACATTGTTTACCACAGAAGACCACTCACTCAAACCGATGCAAACTCTAGAGAAACTTGTATTGAAGAAATGAATTTTGATGAAAAGGGTTTTATAAAACCAATTGTTATAACCAACGAAGGCGTTAAAGAACATTGGATTAAATGATTTGAACATTAGTCAAATCAATAAATTATAGTATTAAGGGCCGTTTCAAAATGTATTTGAAACAGCCTTTTTTTTTGGAAACAATTGGATTTAAGGCGATCGCAACAATCATCAGTACCTTAAAAATAGGTACACCAAACATAGATTTAGTGTAACCCAATAGCTCATCTCGACTTCCAAGCGAGGCAAGTGGTTAGGTCAAAACAATTCGACTATGGAACTGTGTTTGGTATTATTTTATAAACCATCTTCACTTTGAACTATTTAAAATAGTATTCTCGTCCAAGAATAGTTGAGGTTTGAGCAAATGAACAAACCAATGTCTTTGCGTTGAAAACACTTGCTTATTAATCGTTTTAGAAAAAATATTTTTCATTTATGACCGGTCACGTATTTATTTGGTTCACATTAGGCAATTACAACGATTTAGTTGGTGTTTTGAATCATTTGAACATAATTATGAAACAAAATGAGACTAAAATCAGGTCTTCAATATCCTAATTTTGACAAAGATTAAAATATCTTTTTAAGATTTAAATTATAGTATTGATAAAAAAAAGGGCTACTATTTAAACTAGCTTTAAAAATGAGTCGGTATTTGTAAACTATTACTATCTAAAAGCAAAAAATCCTCAAACAATATATTTTAATTAAAGTAACCAGCCAATTAATCAAAAAACAAAAAATGAAAACTAAAATGACTTGGACGATGTCGTCAAAACGACAGGATTTATTTACCTTAAGTAGATTAAAGTGTAGCATATCTGGGTTAATTTGTTTGTTATTTCTAATGCCTAGCATTGGAAAAGGATATGCAAAAACCAGCAATTTTCAGCAAGTTATACATCAGGCTCTGACCATCTCTGGAAAAGTAACGGATAGCAAAGGAAGTCCGCTTGCTGGAGTAAATGTATATGAAAAGGACACAAAAAATTATGCTACAACGGATTTTGATGGCACCTTCTCAATTACAGTTACCTCAACACAATCGGTTCTGGTGTTTGAGTTTATTGGAATGAAAAAAGTCGAAAGACTCGTAAACGATTCGAAAACCATGACCATAACCATGCAAGACGAAGCTGGCGAACTTAAAGAAGTTGTAGTTGTGGGATATGGCACCCAAAAAAAAGCCTCGGTGGTGGGGGCAATCAGCACTTTGAAACCTTCCTTGTTACGGGTAGGAACCTCTCGTACACTTGGAAACAACTTGGGAGGGCAAATTGCAGGAGTTATTGCAGTACAAAGATCTGGAGAACCAGGATATGATGCCTCGGATATAAAAATTCGCGGTATCTCTACTTTTGCTGGAGGAACCAATCCACTGGTATTGGTGGATGGAATTGAAAGAAACCTAAACGACCTTGATGCAGCAGAAATAGAATCATTCTCTGTTTTGAAAGATGCAGCGGCTAGTGCAGTTTATGGAGTGAGAGGAGCAAATGGGGTTATTTTGATAAATACCAAAAGAGGTTTTGTGGGCGCACCAAGAATACAAATAAGAACCGAGCAATCAATACAACATCCCACTAAATTGCCTGAATTTATTGGTGCGGTGCCGTATATGAATTTGATTAATGAATTGACAGATGATGCGCAAAGTGCCACTCCAAGACCGTTTTCAGAAGACCGTATTGCTAAAACAGCTAGTGGCTATGATCGTGATTTATATCCCGATGTCAACTGGCTCGATGCTATAACCAAAGATTATGCTACGACCTCAAGAACCAATTTGAATGTAGCTGGTGGGTCAGAAATTTTGAGATACGCATTGACTGCTTCGCATTATAGTGAACGAGGTATTTTGGCAAGAGATCCAGAACAATCGTATAACTCGGAAACACGACTAAACAGAGCTAATGTTAGAACCAATGTGGATATCAACGTGTCTAAAACAACCTTATTACGAGTAAATATTGGAGGCTTCTTGCAAAAACTCCAAAAAGGGAATAGTAGTACCGATGACTTATTTAACAAAGCTTTTGAAACAACTCCTTATGCACATCCTGCAATTTATTCGGACGGAACTATTCCAAGGGTTATTGAACGAATAAATCCATGGGCGATGAGTACGCAACAAGGTTATTACATAGAAGGAGATAGTAAGATAGAAAGTTTGGTTTCATTGGAACAAGACTTTAAAGCAATTACCCCTGGTTTAAAAGCAAAATTCATGTACTCCTTTGATTCTTTTTCTAGAAACAGAATTACTCGTGGCAAATCACCTGATTATTATAATGTAGCTACCAGTAGGGATCTCGAAGGAAATTTAATACACACTCTTGATAGGTCTGGTCAAGAGTTTCTGGGTCATAACTATGGTGGAGAGTTTGGTGAGCGACGTACTTATCTAGAAGCAAGCACAACATACAATAGAACCTTTGGCAAACATGATGTTACGGGTTTGTTATTGTATAATCAAAACAGCCTAGACATTGGTGATGTTCAGCCTTATAGACACCAAGGATTTGCAGGGAGAACCTCTTATAGTTTTGATCGAAGATATGTAGGAGAGTTTAATTTTGGCTACAATGGTTCCGAAAATTTTCAAAAAGGAAGACGTTTTGGGTTTTTTCCCTCTGTCGCTTTAGGCTGGATTGTAACCGAGGAAAAATTTATGGAGCCCTATAAAGACATTGTTAATAAACTCAAATTTCGCGGTTCCTATGGTTTGGTAGGAAGTGATGAACTCGAAGGATATAAAAATTTAAGAGACAGAAGACGGTTTGCTTATCTAACAACAATTGACACAAATGGAGGAGGTTATAGTTGGGGTACTGGAACAGGTAATGGAGTTGGAGGCATTCAAGAAGGTCAAATAGGAGTAGCTGATTTGACTTGGGAAAAAGCAGCAAAAGCTGATATTGGTCTAGAATTAGGGTTATTGAATATGATTGATTTGACAGTAGATATCTTCAAAGAAAAAAGAAAAGATATTCTTATTCAACGAACCATTATTCCAACTCAAGCGGGTATTATTAATCCTCCTTTTGCCAATTTTGGAAAAATGGAAAACAAAGGAATTGAAATTGGGTTAGCCATAAACAAACAAATAACCTCTGATTTCTTTATGAACTGGCGTGCCAATTTTACGTACGTTGAAAATAAAGTAACCGAAAGAGACGAAGCGCCAGGTAAAATAGGAACGTATCGTTCTGCAACAGGTATTTCAAATAATACCATGTGGGGGTACACCGCAACAGGCTTATACACCGATGCTGATTTTGACGGTACAGGTGTATTACTAACGAGTTTACCAATACCTCAATTTGGCACAAAAGTACGTCCAGGAGATATCAAGTATGTAGATAGAAATGCTGATGGTATTATAAATGGATTAGACCAAGGAAGTCTTGGTGGGACAAGAGACCCTCAAATTATTTTTGGTTTTGGAAGCACTTCAAAATACAAACAATTCGATTTAAGCTTTTTCTTTCAAGGTGTAGGCAAAACATACGAAATGATAGGACAAGGCGGCGACACATCTCGATTTATACCAGGAAGCGGACAAGGTACGCTAGGAAACATTTATACTAATTACACTGATCGTTGGACACCAGAAAACCCAAGTCAAGATGTGTTTTGGCCAAGATTGAGTTATGGCACGAATATAAACAATTCGCAAGCTTCAAGTTGGTGGGTAAAGGACATGAGCTTTATGCGTTTGAAATCACTTGAAGTGGGATACTCCTTGAAAAAAAGTATAACAGATAAAATCAAATTAGGAGGGTTAAGAGTCTATGCTAGTGGGAATAATTTATTTTATATCTCCAAATTTAAACTTTGGGATCCAGAATTGGACACTAGAACTGGATTGAAATACCCAGGTACAAAATCAATCCTTTTTGGTTTAGAAATCAGTTTGTAATTTAAAAAAAATGAAAATGAAAAATGTATATATTAGGTCAATATTCCTTTTTTTAGGATTAACATTGTCGTATTCCTGTTCTGATTATTTAGATAAAGAATCGGATACTGAACTTTCTTTGGATGGTGTTTTTCAGAGTAAAGCCAGAACCGAGCAATGGTTGGCAGGTTGCTACTCGATGATTCCTGACCCCATTTGGGGAACTACTCGTAATCTGGGATGGGAAATTTTAGGTGACGATATCACTCCATCGGAGAGATGGCGAAACTATGGTTGGGATGTAATACCACTTGCTTTGGGCAACTGGACTACAAACACGCCATGGAGCCCTGGTTATTGGTCAGGACTCCCTCAAAAAATACGACAATGCAACATACTGATGAAAAATGTTAAAGCACTGCCTGACCAACAATTTTCACAAGATGAAGTAAACACTATGATTGCTGAATGTCGTTTTTTGAGAGCCTACTACTACGCACTGTTAGTAAACACCTATGGACCAGTACCATTTAACCCAGAAGAAATTACACCAACAGATTTCAATCTTCCAGATTTGTTAGTAGGGCAAACTCCGTTTGATGAAATTGTAAGTTGGATTGATAAAGAGTTGGATGATGTGTCCAAAATTTTGCCTGCATCTTATCCAGATGCTAGAAAATATGGTCGTGCTACTTCTATTATGTGTAAGGCCGTTCGGGCTAGAATGTTGCTTTTTGCCGCAAGCCCATTGGTCAATGGGAATACAGATTACGCAAATCACAAAACCAGAGACGGCAAAAATTTATTTAGCACTACCTATGATGTCAATAAATGGAAAATTGCATCCGATGCTAGCAAAGACTTGATTCAAAGTGCAGAAGCTGTGGGGCATAAGTTGTATGTAGAATACAATGCTGCTGGAAAAATAGATCCTTTTATGTCATGTCAAAACTTATTTCTTCGAGAAGCAGATAAAGGAAATACCGAAGTATTATTTGCCCGACCAAGTTCTGATTATAGTGCCTACGATAGGCATTCGGCTCCCAGCGGAAGTGGAGGAAATGGAGGACTGGGTGTTACACAGTCTTTAGTAGATGCTTTTTTTACAGCAAACGGGTTGCCGATAAATGCAACAGGATCAGGATATGTAGAGAATGGTTTTTCTAGCGAAGAAGGGTATTGGACTACTAATGGTGGAACAAAATGGAAAGAAGTAGCAAATCATGAAGGACAAGTTACTTTGGCAGGTACTTATAATATGTATTGCAATAGAGAACCAAGATTTTATCTAGCTGTTAATTTTAATGGGCAATGGTATGGCAAAGCCGAAAAAGCTAGAAAATTAGAGTTCTTTAACGGTCAAAAAGACAACAACAACACACACGATGCTCCTCAAAATGGCTATTTGGTACGAAAAAGAACAGATCCAGCACGTGACCCAGTTACGGGTTTCTACACGCCACGTCCCGGAATGGTATATCGATTAGGTGAGGTGTATCTCAACTATGCCGAAGCCCTTAACGAATCGGATCCAGGCAATGTGGATATTTTGATTTATCTCAATAAAATCAGGGAACGTGCAGGAGTGAGAACATATACAACAGCAGGAACAGATGCTAACAATATACATGTAGACAACAACCAATCCAAAATAAGAGAAATCATTAGGATGGAACGAAGAGTAGAATTGTGTACGGAAGGGATTCGTTATGATGATTTAAGAAGATGGAAGTTAGCAGAAACTACGTTAAACGGTTCTGCTTATGGGATGAATTTTTTCGGTAAAAATGCCACCGATTTTTATAAAAGAACCGCTTATCAAACTAGGGTATATCGAAAAGCATTTTATTGGTTTCCAGTATATCTCGATGAAATTGATAAAAATCCAAATTTAATACAAGCTCCTTTTTGGTAGAATACTAACAAGGAATAAAAAAGTGAAATTGTTTTTGAATTTGTTTGTGAAAGCAAATCTCAACAAGCGATAGCATATATGATTACTAACAAATAAAATTCACATATATGAAAAAGTTAAAAAAAATAATCTCATTTATTACAATGAGTATCGTGCTAGTATCTTGTTCAGACACAGCACTCGAAAATCGAGATTGGCTGCAAAAACCAAGTTTCGAAACCCCGATGACTTTAACCCCATCTAGTGAGAATATTGAAATGATAGCTGGCAATGATACCACAACAGCTATAACATTTACTTGGTCTCCAGGAAATGATCGAGGAGCAGGAACTACCCTGAAATATTTCCTTCGTATGGATATTTTAGGAAATAATTTTAAAGGTAAAACAGAATTAGGAGAGCCAACTGTACTTGTAGAAGAAATTCCAGCAGGGGTATTTACCAAATCCTATACCGTAGGAGCGTTAAATGATTTGTTGATAGAAAGATGGGGATACCCCGGTAGCTCTATTCCAAAATTAGAAGTTGAAATAATTGCTCAAGTAGAGGGAGGGGCTCAATTTCAAACGCCCGAATACGCTAGAACTTCATTTTCAGCCAAAATTTTTAGTCCAGGACCACTGCCATTATTTATGGTTGGTGATGCCGTAGGAAGTGGTTGGAATTATAACGCGGGTGTAAAACTAAATGAGGTAATTGAAAGATCACAATATACCTATTCTGGAGAGTTTTCTGCGGGATCATTCAAAATCATTGATTCCCCAGGTAGCGAATGGCCTTCTTACAACCCTAAAGATGCTAGCACACTCGTTTATAACAAAACAGACCCTGGAACAGTTAGCAATTTTGAAATAACCAAGGCAGGTCGTTATTCTTTGTACATCAATAGGAAAAAATTGATTTATGCCCTTGCCTACACTCCTTACGAAAAAGTGTTTATGGTTGGGAATGCAACACCAGCAGGATGGGATGCGGGTAAAGCCGTACCGATGATATGGGATCCTAAAAATCCAGAAGTATTCACTTATACCGGAATCCTGAAAGTTGGTGAGATGAAACTGCATCTTGATTTTGGTAACTGGAATGGTAGAAATTTGATGCCTGAAGTGGGTGGCACCAAAATTAGTGGTAATACAACTGATGATACAAGAGTCAAACTTACGCACGGTCAGCCAGATGATAAATGGGTTATTCAAACGGAGGGGAATTATGAAATCACTCTTAATCCAGCAAAAATGACAATTGTATTCAAAAAACTGTAGTAGTTAGGGCATTCGCTTTTAAACCAATTGTAAATAAAAAAAGAAAGTACACCACTGATTGCTTCGCCTGTTCGCTTCGCTCGGGTCACAGATTTTAAAACCAAAATAATGCTGTTTGATTGCACAAATTCAAAAATCAGTGTCAATTTAATTCATTTTAAGTTATTGAAATCTGTGAATCTGTGGCAGTTTTTTTAAATGCGAATGCCCTGAATCTAGTTGAGGTTTTTTTACTTTTTGAATTAAAGTTTTTGAACACTATTAAATTAAATAAGACTATGGATTATTTCTACTCCAAAAAAATAGGGAAAACAAAGCAATACCAACTACTAACCAAAAGAGATAAGTTGAAAATCGTATTGATAAGTTTCTTTGGTATGCTTTGTTTCAACACAATTACGGCACAGCAAAATGTTGTAATTGATGGCAATGCCAAATTTATAGTACTTAGCCCAATTCTTATTAGAACAGAATATGCTGGAGATGGCGTGTTTGAAACCAAAAAAAGTTTCAATATTACCAATCTAGATTTGCCAGTACCTACTTATACTTCTCAAGTCAATAATGGCTGGCTCGAAATTCAAACCGATAAGATTCTTTTGCGTTACAAACAAAATTCGGGACGCTTCGACCCGTCTAATCTCAAAATCAGTCTAAATCTCAACGGTCAATCTATAGAAGCTACACCGTGGTCATTGAACCTTTCTGGCTATAAAACCGAAACCGAAGAAATGGCCTTATTTGGAGGAGCCAATCTGGCTACCGACCACGTAAACTATACAGGGACTGGGTTTGTGGCAGGTCTTACAAATATTGGAGCAGGGATGGAGTGGAATTTGAACACAAATGTTTTGGTCGGCGATTATGTATTATCCTTAAAATATGCCAACGGAATGGGCAATGCCCGAACCATCAGTTTGTATATAGACAATGTAAAAACACAGATAACATTGCCCCAAACAACAAATTGGGATTCGTGGAATGTTTTCAACAAAAACATCTCTTTGACAACAGGTGCTCATATTCTAAAAGTGGTTTGCGAAACGGGAGATACTTATAATGTAAATGTAGATTGGCTTTCATTGAGTCCTGTGTCGAAATTTAATGAAATTTGCGAAGCCGAAAACGCAACGCTAGCAGGAAATGCCATTTCTCTTTCGGATCATATAGGTTATACAGGAACGGGTTTTGTTTCTGGATTGGATAATGTAGGTACTCGTATTAGTTGGGGGCTCAACAATACCGTTGCTAGTGGTACTTACACGGTTTCGTTGCGGTATGCCAATGGTTATGGTGGCGATGGTCAACAAATTAACCGTACTGTAAGTTTGTATATCGATGGTGTAAAAACACAAATAGCCTTGCCAGCAACTGCCAATTGGGACACTTGGAACGTTTTTCAAAAAGATGTTTCGCTGGCTATGGGGTTTCATACCATTCAAGTTTCGTGTGATTCTGGAGATACTTTTAATGTAAATGTAGATTGGCTTGCCGTGAGTCCTGTTGGTGCGTCTGTACCCAATCCTATCCCAAAAACACCAAACAAAAATTTGGGGGGTGGTGCACGTTCATTAGATACCAAAGGAGGTAAAATACCCTTATGGGATGGGCTTATGAGTCAAGACGGATGGTATCTAATAGAGGATAGTAAAACCGCATTGAGAGAAGCTGATGGGTGGGTTTCTAATCGACCTGTGCATCAAGGCGGATACCAAGATGGGTACTTCTTTGGGTATGGAACCGATTATCAAACCGCTTTGAAAGACTTTTATAAAATAACAGGAAACCCTCCCTTATTGCCCAAATGGGCGTTTGGTGTTTGGTATTCAAAATACGAAAAATATACTAGTTCTTATTATCAAAACACCTTGTTGCCTAAATTTCGATTAGAAAAAGTGCCAATAGATGCTTTGGTAGTTGATACCGATTGGAAATCACCAAACCAATGGAATGGTTGGAACTGGAACAATACCTTGTTTCCAGATCCACAAAGTTTTATTGATTGGGGAAAACAAGAAGGGCTAGCCATTGGTCTGAATATACATCCTTCTATACAAACCAATGACCCTAAATATGCCACTGCAAACGCAACCGCAGGAGGATTGCAGGGTACGGGTTGGCGACTTTTTGATTTCAGTAATAAAAATCACGCACAGGCATATTTTGATTTGCACACCCCTTTTAATGCACAAGGAATTCGTTTTTGGTGGTTGGATTGGGTCGATGGAAACATAAGTATGGCCGTAAAAGGGTTGCCACAAGAAGCTTGGTTGAGTCATCTTTATACTCAAAATAGGATAGAACGTGGCTTGAGAGGTTTTGCTTTCTCCCGTATTGGAGGAGGGTATAACGGTTATGGCAATACTGGTGTGCCCGATTTGGCTTGGTCAGATCACCGCTACACGCTTCACTTTACAGGAGATACATTTGATGAATGGGATTTGCTCAAATTTGCATCAACCTTTACTATTTCTGAGGGAAACCTTGGGATACCGTATGTGTCACATGACCTAGGTAGTTTCAAGGGCAGAACCTTAACGGATGACAAATACATGCGTTGGTTGCAGTTTGGAACCTTTCAACCCATTTTTCGTTTGCATTCAGACGACAATACCGATAGTTATCGTTTGCCTTGGCAGTACCCCAATGTGGTACAACAAGCCAAAGACTTTATTCGGTTGCGTCACGCCTTGGTGCCTTATACGTATTCTTTGGCTTACGAATCCTCAACGGGCGGTTTGCCTATAGTGAGGGGAATGTATTTTTATAATCCCGAAGCTCCCGAAGCCTACACCTTTGACAAGCAATATTTTTTTGGAAAAAACATACTCGTTTCGCCAATTGTATCAGGAGGTCAAGTTGCCTCTACGCAAGTTTGGTTTCCAGAGGGCAAATGGATCAATTATTTTACCAACGAAATTGTAACTGGGCCTACTACAAAAACAGTATCTGCCAATTATAATACCATGCCAGCGTATGTCAAAGCGGGAGGAATTATTCCATTAAAACCCTATTCTGATTATGTGAGTCAAAAAACAGATGATATGCTGACTATAAAAGTGTATGCTGGTGCCGATGGTGATTTTGCATTATATGAAGATGAAGGAGAGAATTTGAACTACCAACAGGGAAGCCATGCGATAACGAATATCTCGTATCTCGAAAATCAAAGAAAACTTACAATAACAGCACAACAAGGCAATTATACTGGAGCACCACAAACACGTACTTATGATATTGTGTTGTACAATGCCACAACGCCTGTTCAGGCCCTTTTGAACGGTGTTGCTCTCAACAACATTGCTCCCAATTCTGGTCAAGGTTGGTGGGTTGCAAACACTATTGTTTATGTTCACCTCAACGAGTCTTCGGTTCTAGAAGATAAAGTAATCTCTTTTGACGGAACACTATCGGTTGCAGACCAATCTAACAAACAAGGTATAAATGTATATCCAAACCCAGTAACAAACACACTTTTCTTTAGCACCGAAATGAAAGGGTCTAATGTGAGTGTTTATTCGCTAACAGGAAGTTTGGTTTTAAAACAAAAGATGGAAAACAATAATGGTCTGGATGTTTCTAAATTAAAAACAGGAACCTATCTGGTAAGCATAACCAAAGGAGGAGAAAAAACGGTTAAAAAAATTGTTAAAAAATAAACAATGAAAACTGGATACATAAAATGGATTCTATTTTTTATGCTGTGTGTCAGTAATTTGTTTTCACAAACAGCAGATCAAAGAGCAGAAAAGATACAAAACGGAACTAATGAAAGTTTCATGTTTGCAGATGGGAGTTATTATAAGCTTAACAATGCTTCTGATAATAACCCATACGGCTATGGATACTGGATACAAGCACACACGCTCGAAACACTTGCCGATGCGTATCAAAGAACTCGTAATGTGATTTATAAAACTCGAATGAAAAGTATTCTTGCAGGAATTCGAAAATACAACAATTATGGTGCAGGAACGTATCATAACGATTACTACGATGATTTGGATTGGTTGTGTTTAGCCAGTTTTAATTGCTACAATGCTACCAAAGACATGGAGTTTCTAGACGCCGTACACGATATATGGACCGAAATAAAAACAGGATATACAAATGGATCAATGTCGTGGAAAAAAGGGTGTAACACTCCTTGCAGAAATTCTATAGCGAATAGTCCAGCAATTGTTATCGCTGTCAAATTGTATCAATTAGAAGGGGATAATACCAACTTACAAATGGCAAAGGATATTCATGCTTGGATGAAAAACAACGTGTTCAATACAGATGGAGGTATCTGGGATAGTCCAATTAATTTCAATCCAGATTGGCAATTTTCATACAACTCGGGTATGTTTATCGCAGCTTGTTTGGAACTCAATCTGGTTACAGGAGAACAGTCTTATTTAGATGATGGGGTCAAAGCTTGTGATTTTATGATGAATTTTACAAGAAATGGCGGTGGGGCATTTTATCTGAATGAAACTGGACAAGGTGATGGGGGTTTGTTTAAAGGAATATTTGCAAAATGGTTCATTGAGTTTGTCCGTATTGCCAATTTACCTAAAGCCAAAAAAGAGCATTACTTGCAAACGATTAATTATACTGCCGATTATGTATGGAACCACGCAGTAGATAAAACTACTTTTTTGACGAATTCGGATTGGAAAAAATTGCCAACAGGAGCGATAGATTTATCTACCCAAACCTCGAGTCTCCATTTGTTCGAATCGGTAGCTAGTCTAAACAAGGTGCATATTTATCAAGACAGCAATTATGCTGGATCTTATGCGCAACTTTCACCAGGCAAATATACAACAGCACAACTTTTTTCAAGTGGTATTCCAGACAATTATATTACTTCTATAACTATTCCTCAAGGGTATGAAGTTACTGTTTATGAAAATGACAATTTCATAGGAGTTTCCAAAACGTTTTCAACAAACACAGCTTGGCTAGCCGATTGGAACGATCGAATTTCTTCTATACAAATAGCAGATACCAATAGTCCAGCTGTTACTCCTGTGTCTGCTGACACATCGGTAATAAATGTTTTTCAAGAAATAAACTATACGGGTTACAATGTAGCACTTGATATTGGAGATTATACTTTAACACAATTGCAAGCCAAAGGTATATTGGATAACGATATTAGTTCTTTTAAGATTTTAAAAGGTTTTAAAATGACACTCTACGATGGGGATAATTTTTCAGGACAATCCATAGACTTAACTTCCAACGGTGCTTGGCTTGCTGATTGGAATGACAAAACAACTTCATTGCGTGTTCGTGCCAATGGCGATCCTACTTTGGGAGGTGTGTACAGTATCCAAAATAAAAACAGTAGCTTGAATATGGATGTTTGGGGTTCTAGCCAAGCATACGGTGGTAATATAGTACAAGGAACGGTTGGGACAGGAGACAATCAAAAATTTATCTTGACTCATTTGGGGGATGGTTTGTATCAAATTATTGCCAAGCACAGCGGTCAGGCAGTAACCGTTGCCGATTGCAACTCAGACAATGGTGTCAATATGATTCAATCCCCCTATACTGGTGCGTCAAATCAACAGTTTGTGTTGGCATCAATTGGCGAATATTACAAAATTATACCTAGAATTAGTGGTAAACTAGTTGAAGTTTCCAACTTTAGTAGTGCCAATGGTGCCAATGTACAACAATGGACAGATGTGGGTAGTCAAGCCAGCGGACAATGGAAATTAATTTCAGTAGCATCTTTGGGACTAGAAAAAAAAGAATTAGCCTCAACTGTATACGTTTATCCAAATCCAGTGGATAACACTGTATTTTTTAATACAGAAATGGAAGGAAAAAATATAAGTATTTTTTCTTCAACAGGAAGTTTGGTTTCGGAACAAAAAGTAAGTAGCAATAATAGTGTTGATGTTTCCAAATTAAGTACGGGTACCTATTTTATTGGTACGACGAAAAGTGGCGACCCAACTGTAAAATTCTTAAAAAAATAATAACACTTAACAAATAACCTTAAAAATTAACAATTATGAAAAATCGTTTTAAATTACTCGTAACCGCTCTAATCATGACATTAAGTCTGTCATCATGGAGCCAATTCAACTCAATTGGTGTTGTAGGTAATGCCACTGCTAGAGGATGGCAGTCTTGGGGAAACCCAATGGTTCAATCTCCGGATAATCCCAATATTTTTACTTGGATAGGTAACTTATATGCAGGAGAATTAAAATTTCATGCTGATCGTGATGGTGACTGGAATGCTAATAAATGGCTATATGCACCTGCTGCAAATAGTGCTATACTCACAGCATCAACCGACAAAATAGGTATAAACAATGACCCTAATCAACCTGATGATAAATGGGTAGTACAAGCTGGAGAAGAAGGGCTGTATAAAATTACTATAAATGTTTTAGAAAACACAATCCAAGTAGTGCCAACTGCACCAATAGCTACTATAGTAGGCGACGCATGTACAGCTGGTTGGAATCCTACAGAGGGACTTCCATTTACACCTACAACAGATCCAAACATTTTGACTTGGACTGGAGCCTTGGGTGCAGGACAATTCAAAATCAATTTAGGTACAGGAGAATGGGTTGATAATGAATGGTTTGGTTCAGTACTAGACGGTACTTCTATAATGAACGGTGGTCAAATATTGACTAATGATCCAGCTTTAAAATCAAGAGGAGGTAACCCTGATAACAAATGGAAGGTGTCAGCTACAGAAGCCGGGACATACAAAATAAGTATCAACCTAACGGATAATACAATTACGATACTAGACAGTGCGCATTTGGGGCTTGTTAACCTAGCTGTAGAAAAAGTAGCTGTTTATCCAAATCCGGTAACCAACACACTTTTCTTTAACACAGAGATGAAAGGAACCAATGCGAGTATTTATTCTATATCAGGAAAATCGGTTTCTAAACAAAAAATTACTGGAAATTCCATAGATGTTTCGTGTCTAAATTCGGGAGTTTACATCATAGTTTTTGATAAAGATGGTGAAAAAATAACAAAACGATTTATTAAAAAATAATAGCAAACACTATTTTCTTGTTTTTTTAAACCAAGAATTAATTTAATTGGCATTTCTAAAAACTCACTTTTTTTTGCGGGTTAAAAATTATAAATAATTGTAAAAAATATAGTTTTTAGAAATGTTTTAAAAATAGAAATCATGATGCGAATTACAAAAAGCAGTTATACAATATTTAACCCAACAAGATTTCGCTTTACATTATTTTTAGTATTGATGAGTTTTGCTTATTCCGTTCAAGCACAAACAAGTGGTAATCCTTTGTTTACTGGAGCAGACCCAGAGATTCACTATTTTAACAATAAATATTACATCTATACTACGGCCACCTACGGCACACAGTTTCATGCTTATTCCTCAATAGATTTGACCAACTGGAAAGACGAAGGTGTTATTATGGATCTTTATCCAGATTGTCTTTGGGCACAAAATAATGGTTGGGCACCAGCAGTTGTTTTCCGTAACAATAAATATTATTTTTATTATACTGCCGAAACCAAAATAGGAGTGGCAGTGGGCGATACTCCCATTGGTCCTTTTAAGGATTCTAATGCTGCACCGCTTATTGCAACAGACCCTGTAATGACAGATATAATTGATGCCATGGTATTTACAGATGACGATGGTCAAAACTACATGTATTATGGAGGATCGGGTCAAAGCAAATTGTCGGTACGCATATTGGGTGCCGATATGGTTTCAGTTGGTGCACCTACAGATATAACTCCTCAAAATTATACCGAAGGCCCCTTTATGATTAAGCGAAATGGTATTTATTACATGACTTATTCTAATGGCTATTGGGGTGATCAAAGTTATAACGTACAATATTCAACTTCCAATACGCCAATAGGGCCTTGGACATACAGAGGTTCTATACTTAGCTCAAATAGCGAAGACAAAGGGCCAGGACATCACTCGGTTATAAAAATAGGCGATTGTGATGAGTATTATATTGTATATCATCGATACGAAAACGCATCAAACGGAGACAGAAAAATTGCCATCGACCACCTTTATTTTAATGCGGCTGGATTGATAGATCCTGTAAACATGACCAATTATGGCGTAAAACCCAGAGTACCCGATAATTCTTGTTCTTCTACAGCCGTAGCCCCAATTGTTTCTGGAGGGGTTTTTAAAGTAACGCACAAAGGTACCAATCAATATTTGGAAGTTGCGGGCAGTAGTAGTCAAGCTAATGCCAATGTTCAACAAAATACCGATAGTGGCAATGATGCACAACGTTGGATTATTACCCTAGAATCGGATGGGTTTTATAAAATGACGCACAAGGGAACCAATCAGGTTTTGGATGTAGCAAATGCAAGCAACCTACCCGATGCCAATGTGCAACAAAACGCAGACAACGGTAGCGATGCACAACGTTGGAATTTGGAAGCTATGACTGATGGTTATTTTAAGATAACCCACAAAGGAACCCATCAATGTTTGGATGTAGATCAAAACAGTACTGCTCCTCTTGCCAATGTAAAACAATACACCGATAGTGGCAATGATGGACAGCGTTGGAAATTGGAATTGGTTCAAGCCCCAATTCTTTCAGGAGGATTGTATCGATTAACGCACAAAGGAACCAATCAGGTCATCAGTGTAAATGGCGATAGCACCACCGCAGGAGCCAATGTACATCAATGGACAGACAGTGGCAATGTTGATGCACAACGCTGGTATATTACGCTAGAAAGTGATGGGTTTTATCAATTGAAACACAAGGGAACCAACCAAGTTTTGGATGTGGATAATAATAGCAGTAACGATGGTGCCAATATACACCAATACAATGATACGGATAATGATGCCCAACGTTGGAAACTGGATTTGATGCCCGACGGCTATTATAAACTAACCCATAAAGGCACCAATAAATGCCTTGATGTCAACAATAATCTTGCAGAACCAGGTACTAATATTCAGCAATGGACAGATCTTGGCAACGATGCTCAGCGCTGGAAATTGGATTTAATGCCAGACGTAAATCCAGTAATTGGCAACGGAACAGGTGTTTATGGAAACTATTTCAACGGAATGAATTTTGAAACGTCTGTATTCAATAGAGTAGATCCAACTATTAATTTTGATTGGGCATTTGCTTCTCCAAACCCTAGCGTCAATGCCGATCAGTTCTCCATACGTTGGACAGGTCAAATACAACCCAAGTATAGTGGCGAATATACTTTTTATGCAACCAGTAATAACGGAAGACGATTATGGATCAATAACCAACTTATTATTGATGGGTGGATAGATGATTTAGGAGAATACAGGGGCAAAATTTTTCTTGTGGCGGGGCAAAAATACGATATCAAATTAGAATATTTTGACAACAGTAGTGCCGCTAATTGCAAACTAGAATGGTCTAATTTTCTACTAGGAAGAGAAATAATACCAATGACCCAATTGTATGCCAGTAGTTTGTCTATTAATGACAACCAACAATTAAGTAACAAAATCACTATACCAAATCCTGTTGATGAAATTTTGCATATTATGTCTGATATTAATCTCTCGTTTGCAGATATCAAAATATTTGATATTCAAGGCAGACTTTTGAGTAATCCAAAAAAATTTGGCAATGAATTGTATGTGGGAAATTTGACGAAAGGGATGTATGTGCTTCAAATTCAAATTGATGGTGCTAAATGTATTAAAAAATTTATTAAAAAATAAACTCAAAATAACAAATTCACTTCAAATAAAAGGGTTCAAATTTTAAAACAGCATTGTTTTGATGGTATTATTTGAAGTGTTTATTCAAGATTAATTTTAAAAATGAAAATGAAAACCAAACAATTTTTGATTATCCTTTTTTTTCTTGCTTCGGCAACTCTTTTTGCCCAAGAAAACAACCCTGTTGCCAATCCAGCGGCAATCGTAGTGTCTGGCAATGCACGCTTTACAGTGCTTTCGCCACGCGTTATCCGTATGGAATGGAGCGCTGATGCAAAATTTACAGACAATGCTTCTTTAACCATTGTAAATAGAAACCTTCCTGTACCTGCTTTTACTCAAAAAGAAACTAATGGTATGCTAGAAATTACTACCGATCTAGTAAAACTAAAATACAAAACGGGCTCTGGCAAGTTTACCCAAAACAACCTAAGTGTAGATTTTATGGCTAACGGAAAGTCAACTACTTGGACAATAGGATTGCAAAACAAAGGAAACCTTATGGGTACAACACGCACATTAGATAATGTTGATGGCGAAAGTAAAGAACTGGAACAAGGTATTATTTCCCGTGACGGCTGGTATGCGATAGACGACAGCGGACGTCCGCTTTTTGACAATTCCAATTGGGCTTGGGTAATGGCTCGTCCTGGATACAAGCCACAAGATATTTACCTTTTTGCGTATGATTCAGATTATAAGATGGCTCTTAAAGAGTACACCAACATTGCAGGCAAAATTGCGATGCCTCCCCGTTTTGCCTTTGGGGCATGGTGGTCAAAATACAGGGAATACACTGATACTGAATTTCGGGAACTGGTAGGCGAGTTCAAGACCCACGATGTGCCACTGGATGTGTTTGTAATAGATATAGACTGGCATATAAAATCGTTACCTAGCTTTTTTAAAAACGGTCAGCGACAACGTGATCAAGCAGGAGAAGATGCGGGATGGACTGGATTTACATGGAATAAAAATTTCTTCCCTTCGCCAGAAAAATTTTTAAAATGGACCGATGAGCAACATCTCAAAACCTGCTTGAATCTGCATCCAGCTTCTGGAATACAACCCTTTGAGGATGTATATCCCGAAATGGCAAAAGCCATGGGAATAGATCCTGCTACAAAAAAGTTTGTCCCTTTTGACATTACCGACAAAAAATTTGCAACCAATTATATGGATCTTGTGTTGCATCCTGTCGAAAAAATGGGGGTCGATTTTTGGTGGCTCGATTGGCAACAATGGGGCAATACCAAAATTCCGGGTGTAAACCCTACTTTCTATCTCAATTATGTACATTATAGCGATATGGAACGCCAAAACAAAGTGCGTCCATTAATATTTCACCGTTGGGGAGGATTAGGAAATCACAGATACCAAATAGGTTTTTCTGGCGATACTTATGTGACATGGAAAACACTAGACTATCAACCTTATTTCACGGCTACAGCCGCAAATGTTGGCTTTGGGTATTGGAGTCATGATATTGGAGGACACCAAGGAGGGGCAGGCACACCTGAACTTTATACCCGATGGATTCAGTGGGGTGTTTTTAGTCCTATATTTAGAACTCATGCTACGGCTATGCCTTGGCACGAACGTAGAATATGGGTATATCCGTTAGAAAATTTTGAAATCATGCGAGAAGCTTATAAGTTGCGATATTCGTTGGTGCCTTATCTGTATAACGAAGCACGTAATACTTATGAAACAGGTGTTTCTACAGTTCATCCTATGTATTATGAGTATCCCAAGAACGAAAACGCTTATACTATTGCCAACCAATATATGTTTGGTAGAGATATGATGGCACACCCTATTACCAAACCTATTGAAGAGGGAAGTCTTTTTCTTTCGCACGAAACGTGGTTGCCAGAAGGCAAGTGGTATGAGACCAGTAAAGGAAGTATTGTTGACGGAAACAAAAAAGTTACAATGCCATTTACATTAGGAGATATTCCTGTTTTTGTAAAAGAAGGTGCTATTATCCCGATGCAACCAAAGGTAGAAAGAACCGATGAGAAACCATTGAACCCGCTTATTCTTTCTTTTTATCCTGGTAAAAAAGGTGCATTAAGGCTGTATGAAGACGAAGGAAATAACAACAATTTCAAAAAAGGAGCTTTTACCTACACCCCAGTAACTTCAGAACGCATTGGAAACACTATGAATATTACCATAGCACCTGTTGAAGGTTCATTTCCTGGAATGTTGTCTTCAAGAGGATACGAACTTCGTTTTCCTTGTTCTTTTCCTCCAGTAACGGTAACGGTTAACGGTCAAAATAGCATTTATAATGCAGCCGCTAAAGTGGGTAGTTGGTCTTATACCGGAAACGATTTTGAAACGCATATTTACTTACCAGAATTGCCAACAAACAAAGCCGTTGCTATCAAAGTACAATTTCCTGATTATGACCAACAGCTTCTTTCTGGTAAGAAAGCACAGCTTAAATATTTGAAGAAATTTGAAACATTTAGGGTTCTAAATGACTGGAATAATAGCTTGTATGATGCTTCTGGAATCATATCACTTTCGCAATTTGGTCAAAACCTAGAGTACAATCTGGGAGATATAAAATCGGAAATTAATACGTTTAATGATAGATGGAACAACGCACTTTTGACAATTCAAACCGTTAGCGCAACCAATAAAGCCTTCAAGCCATACTACGAATTGCTCAAACAATACGGGAGTATTGCCGAAAGACCAGAATTTAAAACCGCATCAAGCAACCTAGACCTTGAAACCAAAACAAAGGTGGAGTTTGTAACAAAAGGAACCGACAAAATATATTGTACCACCAATGGAACTACGCCAACACGCAGTTCACAATTGTACGCAAAAGCGATAGAAGTAACCCTGCCTGCACGTGTAAACGCAATTGCCTGTCCTGCGGCAAATGGTGTTTGTAGTGCTGTTGCTTCCAAAGTATTTTATAATAACAAAACAGGATTAAAGTATAGTTTATACAAAGGAACTTGGGAAAAAATGCCCGATTTCAAAACGCTTACTCCCGTTGACAAAGGAGCTGTTCCTGATTTTGATTTGAGTAAAATCAAACATGATGATACCAATTATGGCATAGTATATAACGGATTTATAACCATTCCTGCTGACGGAAAATACACTTTTTATATCACTTCAGACGATGGTAGCACCTTTTACATCAATAACCAATTGCTTATTGATAATGACGGACTGCATGCTTTTGATGAAAAAAGTGGCGAAACAACCTTAAAGAAAGGGCAATATCCAATTCGGGTAGAATTTTTTCAAGGCAATTATGGGCAAGGGCTTTCGGTTGATTTTTCGTCAGATAAAATGGCTAAAACCAGCCTTTTTCCATCACTTTAGAAGAGTTGTATTGATCCTCAATAATTCAAAAACGTCTAAAATAAAAATCCTTTAAATCATAAGATTTAAAGGATTTTTTTGTGGGCGATGAGGGGTTCGAACCCCCGACCCCCTCGGTGTAAACGAGGTGCTCTGAACCAGCTGAGCTAATCGCCCTTTCGGGCTGCAATGTCTTTCGTTATTGCGAGTGCAAATATAGACTACTTTTCTTGATTTGCAAGCGAATTATCAAAAATATTTATAAAATTTCTGCCACGACAAAGGTGCTGCCACCAATGTAAATAAAGTCGGTGGATTGTGCTTTTGCGCAAGCTTCTTGATAGGCATCTGAAACAGAGTGAAATATAGTGCCGTTTAAGTTGAATTCAGTAGCTTTTTTTGCTAAAACAGCA
This sequence comes from Flavobacterium restrictum, assembly GCF_007097245.1. Taxonomy (GTDB): domain Bacteria; phylum Bacteroidota; class Bacteroidia; order Flavobacteriales; family Flavobacteriaceae; genus Flavobacterium; species Flavobacterium restrictum. The sequence goes on from NZ_VJZT01000006.1 coordinate 32,355, forward strand.
ACATCTAATCCACGGAAAATACTGGGTCTGCAAAAATAATAAATGGCTTTTTTGGGAAATAAAGGTAGAATTTCGTCTAAATCTTTATCGTTTACCACACCCAAGACAATGTGTAGCGTATCGAATTTTTCTTTTTGAACTTGATTCATCACGATGGTTAAACCGTGTTTGTTGTGGGCTGTGTCACAAATTATTTTGGGAGATTTTCCTAATTGTTGCCATCTGCCTAACAAGCCGGTGTTTTTAACCACATGCAACAATCCCAAGTTAATATTGGTTGGAGCCACATTATATTGTTTTTGAGCCATCAAAACTGCAATTGTTTGAAGTACTGTTTTTTTGTTGTGTGCTTGATAATCGCCTTGTAAATCCGAGGGTGGTGTTTGGGCAATTAACTCGGATGCAAAATAAATGGGAGCTTGGTTTTCTTTGGCTTTGGCCAAAAAAATAGGTTTAGTTTCGGGGGTGTATTCGCCTATAACGACAGGAATATTCGGTTTGATAATTCCAGCTTTTTCACCAGCAATTGCCTCGAGCGTTGTGCCTAGAAACTGTGTGTGGTCAATGCCTATATTGGTAATGACAGAAATTAGGGGGGTGATAATATTTGTTGCGTCCAATCGTCCGCCTAAACCCACTTCGATTATATTGATATCCGTAGCTTCTTTGACAAAATAATCAAAAGCCAAACCAACCGTCATTTCAAAGAAACTCATCTCGTTCGCTTCAAGGAACGTTTTGTTTTTTTGGATAAAATCACAAACAAAGTCCTCCGAAATTGCAATGCCATTTATTTTGATACGTTCTCTAAAATCCTTGAGATGTGGAGAGGTATACAAACCCACTTTGTATCCTGCTTCTTGCAAAATAGAGGCGAGCATGTGTGAGGTCGAGCCTTTACCATTGGTGCCTGCTACATGAATGCACTTTATTTTTTGCTCGGGATGCTCTAAATGTTTGGCGAGTAATTGAGCATTGGTCAAATCCTCTTTATAGGCCGATGCGCCTTGCAATTGGTACATGGGGAGCTGGTTAAACATCCAATTGGTGGTTTCTTGGTAATTCATTTTTTTAATTATGCGATCGAAAAATAAAATATTTCTCTATTTTTTTTGTTTACTACTACACTGCAAAGTATCTTTAGTGCAAAATTGAAATATTTTTTATAAATAACACCCAAAATACACTGTTAATATATGTTTAGTTTTATACAATTACAAGCTGACACGCTTACAACCGCTGCTTCTAGCGTAGTTATTGAGAAAATTGCTCCCAATACTGAAATCTCTGTTCTTGGATTTATCTTAAAAGGGGGATTCTTTTTGATTCCAATTGCTATTTTATTGTTCTATACTTTTTATGTCATTATTGAGCGCTACAGGTACATTAACAAAGTTTCAAAAATTGATCCTCGCTTGATGGGTGACGTTCGGGACAATTTGGTTTCAGGTAATTTGGATATGGCGCGTGCTATAGCAGAGCGAAGCAACTCGGCATCGGGGAATATTATCAAAGAGGGAATTCTGGTTATTGGAAGACCAATTGCCGAGATTGAGTCGAATATGGATCGTGCTGCCGATATAGAAATTGGTGAAATGGAAAAACAGTTGAGCCACCTAGGACTCATTGCAGGAATTGCGCCCACATTAGGATTTATAGGTACAATATCAGGTGTTATAAAAATTTTTTATAGCATATCCGTAACCGAGGACATCAGTATTGGCAACATATCGGGTGGTTTGTACGAAAAAATGATTAGTAGTGGATCTGGATTATTAGTAGGCATAATTGCCTATAGTGCGTATCACTTATTGAACGGAAAAATAGATAATTTTGCCTTGAAAATCCAAAAACAAATTCTAGAATTCGTAAATATTATTCAAAGATCTTAAGTCATGTCTATCAAAAGAAAAAGAAGATTTCATGCCGAAGTGGCGACCTCGTCCTTGAGTGATATTATGTTTTTTTTGCTGTTGTTTTTTCTAATTATCTCAACTTTGGCAAATCCAAATGTTATCAAAATGACTTTGCCAAAAGCCAAAGCCAATGAAAAAACTAACAAGCAATTCATTAGTTTATCCGTAACCGAAGATAAAAAATTCTTTATTGATAAGGAACCAGTACCTTTTGAAGCTCTTGAAACCACATTAATGTCTAAAATGAATGCGCAAAAAGACCAAACCGTAGTGGTCCGAATTCCATTCAATTTACAAGTGCAAGATTTAGTCGATGTGTTGCAAATAGGAGTCAAGAACAACTTGAAATTTGTAATTGCTACAAGTCCCAAGTAAGGACAATAATCATCAAAAGCGGAAGAAAAATGATTAGATAATAATTTTATTTAATCATAAAAAAAGGCTTAAAGTATACACCACTTTAAGCCTTTTTTTTATGAAAAATTGTAGCGTATTTATTTTTTTAATTTGGCGGCAATCCCTTTGATTTCTTGCTCTTTACTTTTTGGGTAAATCAACAATACATCCTCTTTGTCGACTACTATAAAATCATTCAAACCATCAATAACGACTAGTTTTTTTCCTGCCGTTCGGATGATGTTATTAGAAGCGTTTTCTAAAATTACCGTTGCATTTACAACCGCGTTATCCTGACTGTCTTTGGGTAATTTATCATACAAAGAACCCCAAGTTCCCAAATCATTCCAATCGAAAGTTGCGGGAAGCACAAAGGTATTTTTTGCTTTTTCCATAATGGCATAATCGATAGAAATATTAGCTGCCAATGGATAATTTTCTTGAATAAATGCTTTTTCACTTTCGGAGTTGTAACTAGCGTAACCGTTCATAAAATGGGCAAACATCTCGGGTTGAAATTCTTCGAAAGCCTTCAAAATGGAGCGAACACTCCAAATAAAAATACCGGCATTCCATAAATAATTCCGACTCTGTATGAACTTTCTAGCAGTAGCATAATCCGGTTTTTCACGAAATTGAACAACCTTTTTTATAGGACGACTGTCTAATTTATCAAACTCGATGTAGCCGTAACCCGTATTAGGAAACGTAGGTAAAATCCCCAAAGTCATAAGTGTGTCCTCACGTTCGCACAAATCAAAAGAGCGTTGCAAATTAGCAATAAACTGCAATTCGTCTTCAATCCAGTGGTCGCTTGGTGCCACAACCATTACTGCGTCAGGGTTTTCTTTTTTTATTTTCAAGGAAGAAAATAAAATACACGGAGCCGTATTTCGCATGGCTGGCTCCAGGACAATTTGCTCTTGTTTCACCATTGGCAATTGCTCCAGAATGATGGCATTGTAGCTCTCATTGGTCAAAATCAAAATATTTTCTTGCGGAATTAATTGTGACAATCGGCTAAAAGTTTTTTGAATAAGTGTTTCGCCAGTTCCCAACATATCGTGAAATTGTTTTGGAAATTCGGTGGTACTTACTGGCCAAAATCGCGATCCTACGCCACCTGCCATTAAAATTGCATAATAATTTTTATTCATCTTTATCGTTTTTATAGCCCAAAAAGCTAGTTGTTATTTATTGATTTGAACTCGGTATCACTTCTACTTCTGCGTTGGGATTAAACAAATACAATCGGTTGGAACTCAATTCAAGGCATTCAAATCGTTTGGTTCTAATGGCTATTTTCTTGAAAATTTTTCCGTTTTGTATTCGAAAAACGCTTCCATACGGAATTTCAAAGATATAGTTTTTGTCGTTTTGTTGGTCAAATTGTTTTAAGGCCAATGCCAAAGTGGCATCGGTGTCGCTACTTGCCGTAGGATTTTTGAAATGTCTGGCCAGTAACGGCAGCAATTGATTGGGAAAAATTTCGGGACGTATAAACGGGATCATCAACCGTTGAAAGGAATATTTCCATTCGTTACCATGCGGTTTGATGTTGCGACCAAATTTTTCGAATGCGACCAAATGCGAAATTTCATGAATCAAAGTTATCAAAAACTTGTACTTATTAAGGTTCGAATTAACCGTAATTTCGTGTTTGCCGCTCAACCCTTTCCTGTAATCTCCATGACGGGTTTGCCGCTCGTTCACAATTTTAAGATGCACTTGATTAGCGACAATCAGTTCAAAAACTGGTTTCACGGCCTGTTCAGGGATATATTTTGATAAGGTTTCGGACAATAGTTATGAGTTATAGATTATGAGTTATGAGGCAATAGACACTTAACAAAGCACATTTACCTCTATCACTTTTGATTAAGGATTTGTAGAGGAAACCTCTAGCACTTTTCCGTTATAATAGGTGTTTCCTGTAAGGGTAAAATCGTAAATATAATGTGCCATTGCTGCTGCCGAAAGTGGTGCTTCATAACCAGGAAACGCTTCTTGCAGCATCTCGGTATTTACGGAACCAAGCGCCAAAACATTAAACGCTATTCCTTGTTCCTTATATTCTTCGGCTAATAATTCGGACAACGTAATTACTGCTCCTTTGCTGGAGCTATATGCCGCCAAACCAGAAAATTTAAGGCTTCCTTGTATGCCACCCATAGAACTAATCGTAACTACATGACTTCCTTTTTGCAAAAAGGGCAAACAAATTCGGGTGAGATTTGCTACGCCAAAAACGTTGACTTTATAAATAGTTTCGAAATCAATTTGGGTTGTTTCCTCAAATGGTTTGAGTAATAGAGCACCTGCATTATGAACAACTGCATCCACTTTTTGCCAAGATGTAGCGAGAAAATCAGTTACTTTTTGCAACTCTGATTCCTTGGATAAATCGACCGAAAGACAGCTTATGTTTTTGTTTTCTAAAAGGGTTTGCGGTATTTTTCGAGAAAGAGCCAGCACTTGATGACCAGCTGCAGCAAATTCTAATGCCAATTCGTATCCAATTCCTCTACTTGTTCCAGTAATAATGATGTTTTTCATAAAGCAAAAATAAACAAAAACCCCAAAACAAGCCGCTTTTAACGTAAAGGATTCTTTATCATTTGTCCTTAAACTTCCAGTATTTTATCTAATTTTACCCCAAAAAAATTCAAACCGCAAAAAATGATTCAAAATACACACTTTAAAGTTGCTGAAATCGAAGATATTCCGGGTGTTCTAGCACTTCAAGACCTTTATTTAGTGTCTAATTTATCTGATGAGGAAAAAAAAGAGGGTTTTGTAACCACTCCTTTCTCCATAGAACAACTCACCGAGGTGATTAGGCAAGAAGGATTGTTTCTGGCTATTGACAACAGTTGTATTGTTGCTTATATTTTTGGAGCGAGTTGGGAATTTTTTAGCCAATGGCCTATTTTCAATTATATGATCTCCCTTTTTCCAGAATTGAGTTTTAAAAATTTTGAAATCACGACAACCAATAGTTTTCAGTATGGTCCCATTTGCATTGCTAAAAAATACCGCGGTCAAGGTTTGATTCAGCCTTTTTTTGAATTTATGAGGATTCATTTGCTCAAAAAATATCCGTTGAGCATCACTTTTATCAATACCACCAATATGCCTTCGCAAAAAGCGCATATTAACAAATTAAAATGGGAGGTAATTACCGAATTTACGTTTAACAACAATACGTATCTGGCGTTGGCTTATGATATGAATGTACCCGTTATGGTTTAACGCAAGTATTTTTTATACACTTTGAACGCTTGAAAAATGGCCAAAACGATAAAAAATAGCGGCAACAGAATGGGCAAATAGTTAGAAAAAAATTGGGTTTGTTGCGATACGGAATGCAACAAAACTATGGCGGACAACATCCCTAAAAAAGTGCCTACCAAAGTTCCAGATAGGTAATAAAATTTTCCTTTTTGAACGAGCGAAACATAATTAGCATTCGTCAAATACATGTTCCAGCCCATCCAAAAAGGGATTTGAAGAAAATTTAAGGCACACAAAACCATACCAATCATAAACGGAGAATACTGGATATAATCGTGAAGATAATCCTGATTTTGAGTTGTAGAACCTGTATGGGCATAAAATAAATAAGCGACTAACAAAAGAAAAAATACCGCAAAAAAATCGATACTTTTCATTAATTTGGTATTGTTGGTCAAATAATTTACGAAAATAACGGTGCAATAAATCACAATAGATTCAACAGAAATTACGCCTAATAAATAAATAATCAAGGCTTTGGTTCCAAGTTGTGTAAAAATAGTTACCCCAATTAAATTCAAATATCCTACTGGCAACGAGCCCAAAAAGCTGACCAAAAACCCGAAGAATAAATTTTTTGATTGCTGCATGGATTAGAAATTTACAATTTTTTTGCTCTGCGCCAAATGCAATTTATATTCACTCATACCCGTTTTGTGGGACAAATATGGGAACCCTTTTTGATGATTTTCAACACTAATTTTGTACATATAGGTAATATGCCGCGCCAATTCTTTCCAAGCAAACCACAAGGAATGTTTGGGATCGTAAATATGTGTAGGTTCACTCGCAGCACCGTTTAACTCCACAACCAAAAAGTTTTTTCCGTTCTCTAATTCCTCCCAAGTATGGTACATCACGTCCAATCTTCCGAAATAAAATTCTGGAATTTGCAGGCACATTGCGTTCATTGTTTGGGTTAATTTGGGTGTAATCCAGTGGCTGGCATCTATAAATTTGGCTCCACGAGCATGATTGCCGTATGGGACTAGATTTACTCTTTGGCCTTGAGCCAAAATATCCTGCAATTGCAATCCATATTCTTGTTGTAAAACGGGTAATTGCAATTCATAACGAGGATTTTGTTTGATCAATTCGGCTATGGTTGCTGTACCATTTCCTTGAACAATCAAGAATTCTTTGGCAACGATTCCGGTTATTCGACCTGTTTTTTCGTGTGGGAAACGAACATAAAAAATGCCAATTTCGTTCTCATAAGGAATTAGGTTTTGCACCACATAATCAAAATTAGCTTGCTTGGCGTAAGTTATTAAATCTTCAATTCCATTTATTTTTTTTACCGCCGATCCGCGCAATCCAATGTCTGGCTTGGCTATAAATGGGTATTTTATTTTTGCTTTTTCGATAATTTTAACCACCTTATCAACGGATGTTGCTTCTAAAACTAATGCCGTTTCGGGATAAAACTGTTTTGGAATCAAATCGTAAATCGCCATTTTGGATTCCATTATAAAACCACCATTTTTGATAGACGGATTCGAAGCATTAAAGAAAAAAATCGATCTGGCTCGCAGTGCATAATACGCCCACAAAAAATAAATGGGAATATAAACAATCTGGAAAGGCCAATATTCCCAATGAAAAAGTTTGTGAAAAAATAATCGCATTTTTGCTTTTTAAACGGTTATGAAAGTGGTTGCAAAATCCTCTTTGGCAATCAAATCGCAATGCAAGATAGCGACTTTATTGTGTTGCATAACGGATTGGGTGATGCTCATGGTTTTTAATCCATTTTCTCTGTCAATAACCAATCCGTTTTGGGAATTTTGACTTTCGGTATTCCTATGAAAATGGAGCATTTCTGAAGCGGAAATAGTTGGGTTTTGTTCCAAAAAACGATAAAACCAATCCGAACGCTGATCCCGAATTGCAGCTGCATACAATGTGGCTGAAGACCAAATGTGTTTTTCGGTAACGGATAATACAGTGGTTTCTTTTTCAAATCCGTTCCAGCGCAACTGAAAAAGCTGCTTGTTTTGAAACAAAACTAGGGTAAAAGGGGCAATGTTTTCTAGGTCAATTTGTTTCCAAAAATCCTTTGGCGATGCGCTACTAATGATATCCAAAACAATTAATCCACGGCTTTTACGGTAGTGAAGTTGCTCTTCGTGTTTTTCGGCAGCACCGTTTAGCAAGACCAAAACTGTTCCGTCAGCCGTTATGGCATACCATGTTCCGCCTGCTTTGGGATCTTTAGGAAAAATAATATTTTTACCATTAATGGTATAATTTTGAGGAGGAATCGCACGCAACCGAATTGTTTTTTCGTCCCGATTGGAGGTAATAACTACGCCTTCACTAGTTGGAACAAAACTTACTGTACACATTGTTTTCTATATTCGATTGTAGAGCGGGCAACGCCAAAATTGACATCAATGCTAATGTTCTTGCATTGCAAAAGCGCCACTTTTATTAAGGCTTGGTGGTGTATGCAATGTTCTAAATTGTAAAGTAATTCTCGGTTATAATTGCTTTGAATTGTAATTTTTTCGCCATCAATTAGTTGTTGCAACTCAATATGTTTATTCTCTTTTACAAGATTTTGTTGAATTTCTAGCAGTTGTTGAACCGCATAATGCGTATTGGTTTGGATTTGAATGTTGCGCGCTCTAGCATCATAATTTACAATCCCCAATTCGTAATTAGTAGCTAAACATTGAAACATTTCGATGATATGTCTCGTGTGTTCTCCAATGGTGGCGTGACTCAACTCGGTACAAGGCCGCGCATAATCCTCGTTAGAAATTTGATTTAACAAGAGGGTCAATTCGGTAAGACTTTTATGGATAGACGGAATTAGCATATTAAAATTTTAAATGTAACAAATTGGGAATTCGCTTTTTATTCAAAAAAACTAAAATTGCACAACAAAGAAAGGTAATTACCGCTAAAATAAAAAGTTCTCCACCATCATTTTGCACTTCGATACCCAAAACAAATACATGCGATGCAATAGCCCCAATCATAACGCCACATCCCATGAGCGCACCGAGCAAAGTTGTTCGAGGAATCAAAATTAAAATTGCCGCAATTAATTCGCCAATTCCAGAGCCAATTCGGCCAAAAGGTTCGATGCCAAGTGTTGCAAATATATACACACTTTCTGGGGCAGCAGTAAATTTAAAATACAGTGTTTGCAGTAAAATTACAGCTGCTACAATTCGTAAAGACCAAGGTAAAATAGTTGTTTTCATGTTCGTTTTATTTATTAATTTTTTTCCAATTTAAGTCTGCTTTTGCTTTCAAACTCGTTTCGTCTTTGTTCCAAATTTTTAATGTATTGTTAAAAAAAGCATTGTAAAACAAATAGAGTTTACCGTTAACAATCTTGAAAGTTTCGGGATTTATTTCCACTTTTTCGCCAGCACTGCCCATGGCATAAGCACACCAGCCACCATATTCTGGTTCGAAATTGTCTGGACTTTTTATGAAAATATCCTTATTTATTTGCGACGAGAATTGATAAACAACGCCTTCAAAGGTTGTCGTTAAGGCCTCTTTTCCTTTTACAGCTTTATTTTGTTTGAAATAAGCCACGGGGTCATAGCCTTGAATGGCTACTTTTTTTTCTAAATTGAATGCTGCAACTCTTTTGCTAGCGTTTTGTCCAAAGGTTGTTGTTGCAAGAGCGACCAACAGGAGTAAAATTGTTTTTTTCATGATTTTTATTTTAAATTAGGATAACTGATTTTTTCTAATACAAAGATAGAACTACCCATAAAAACGGTTTGTCCGCTAGTTTACATTGCTTGCAAAAAAAATATTTATTTATGATTTGCTTTTATTTAAGTTTCTAAAATAAGATTTTATACTGTACCCCTAAAACGAAACTTCTAGTTAAACCGTCAGGGCGAATGTCTCTAACTACAAATGGAGTAGCCAACGAAATTTCGATGCTGTTCCTAGTATTTATAGCATATGACGAGATTAAATTTCCGTTAATGGTTAACCCATCAGAACCCAAAATAGTTTCACGTTGACCAAAAGTATTTTCGAAAGTATCTTCGCCAAGATGATAAATAAATAAGACATTAGGCTTGAATGTAAACTTCTGATTTGGCGTTTTTAAAGTATACGTAGCTCTCAACAAAGCATCCGATTTACGTTCGAATAAATTTGTTGACGGAAAATCATTGGTCCCAGAAAATTCCTTGAAATACGAATTCTTATTGTTGTTGAAAACTGGAATTTGAATCGCCGCATTAAAATTCCATTTTTTATAATTTAGATTCGTCCCCAAAAACAAATCAAATGTTCCTAAACTGGCTTGATAATCTAATGGCAGTGAATAGCCATTAATTTTTAAATTGGCAGTTGTAAAAGGAATTTTCCATCCAGAAGTAAGGCTCCATTGCGTATTTTTTTTGGCTCGAAAGCTGTAATTCCCAATCAAAAAAGCGTCGCCAAAACTAGCACGAGTACCAAAACTGCCATTTGCCGCAGAAAAGGATACTTTACTGCTCCAAGAAAAACGTTCATTTACTTTTCTGGCATAAGAAACGTAGGGCGAAAAATAGGTCACATCTGCTTCTCCAGCTCCAAAAACAGTGGCAATTTCTATACTGTTTTTAAGCTCTTTTTTGTTTGAATCAAAACCGTGATGTATAGAACATATTCCAGCGTCGCTGCACCCTTGAGCCGCAGCAATTGTAACACTAAAAACGGTCGTAAGTATAAAAAGTATCTTTTTCATAGGTAGTATTATTTAAGTTCCGCAACAGCAAACAAATGATTGTATTGCTGGCAATGGATTAATACATATTTATAGTTAGAAACCGCTACGTTTGCAGGAATAGCATAAACCTTTGAAGTGGTTAAATTGCCCAGATTTACAAAATCGCTTGGCGAATTGGTTTTGGATAAATAGACTTTTAAATCTGGACCACTAGAAATATTAAAATTGTCTAAAACCACTTTGAAACTAGTTCCGTCCTGAACCACTTTTGCAGTTCCCGAAACCGTAATCCCTGAAGTAGGTTGAAATTGTCCCTCAATAACCGTTGGCATAGTTATGGGATCAACAATTATTTTCATAGGATCTTTTGTGAGATTGCATTCCACTTCGCAGGAGCAAAATAAGGCTAGTAATGGAAGTAGTAAAAAATTTGTTTTCATAAAGATTACTTTTTTAATGAATCAAAAGTAAATCGATATAAAAAATGGAAATGTCGGGAAGTTTACATTTCGAGTAAAATAGTTGGAATTAACTCATTCCCCTAGCAAAACCTACCGTATCACGATACATTTGTGGAGAAACATTGGCATTGTTTTTAAAAAACCGACTGAAATAATGTTCGTCATCATACCCCAATTCGTAGGCGATTTCTTTTACGGCTTTGTTGGTTAAATACAACTCTCTTTTGGCTTCAATGATAATTCGCTCCAAGATTAAATCGGTTGGAGTTTTGGCTCGTCCTAAAATGGGTTGACTAAAAATTTTTGTCTGGATGAAACGATAAATTACTCGTCTAAAAGTCGTCTGTGGTAATTAATTTGTCCTAAATGATAGGCTAAATGCGTGGTTAAATGAATCAACAAAAATTCCGTAGTGGTTGGTTTTTCCCATACTAGCATTGGGAATTCGTTTTCTAAATCACTTGTTTCTAATTGCATCAAACTTGTTTGCACAACTTTTTGAGTTGCTTCTATTTTGGATAGTAATTCGGATTTAGAAATCCCTTTACTAGAAAACTCTACTTCCCGATTTCTAACATAATCCACCTTTCCTATACCTAATCCAACATACGTATTGAGATTTCCTATCAAATGCAAGCAAAGGTTACCAGCTGAATTGGCTATTCCTTTATCAATAACCCAAATAATATTTTCGTTTTTATAGGATTCCATTTCACTCTTTAATCTACTCAAATCGCGATCAAAAAGGAAAATGATGTTTTGAATATTCATATTGGTTTAATTCTAGTTGTTATAATCTTCTGTCTTTTTCGTCAATTGGCAAATCATTGATACTGGCAAAACGCTTGCGCATCAAACCGTTTTCGTCAAACTCCCAATTTTCGTTTCCGTAAGCACGAAACCATTGGCCTTGCGCATTTCTATATTCATATTCAAACCGAACCGCCATGCGATTTTCACGAAAACCCCACAACTCTTTTTTGAGTTTGTAGTCGAGTTCTTTTTCCCATTTGCCTTTTAAAAAAGCTATTACCGCTTCACGACCATTGATAAAATCAGTACGGTTACGCCATTCGGTATCAATGGTGTATGCCAAGGCTATGCGCTCGGGATCTTTACTGTTCCAAGCATCTTCGGCAAGTTGTACTTTTTGTAGAGCGGTTTCCAAAGTAAATGGAGGCAGAGGTAGTTTTTTTTCTATTGGATTCATAGTTTTAAAATTAAAATCCAAGTCGATTCAAGACGAATTGACTTGCTAGATTAGGAATTAATACGATGTATGATTTTTAAAGTGAATGCTATAATTTAGTAATATCATCAATCAAAATGAGTTTTCTGGAATAAAAAATCAGTTGGTTTTCCTCCATTTCATTGAGTAATTGCGTAGTAGTTTGCCGTGAAGTTCCTATGATTTGAGCAATATCAGCTTGGGTTAAATAGTTTTCAATGGTGACTTTATTGCCTTCTATTTTTCCTTCTTTTTCAGCCCATTCTTTGATAAAAGTATTCAAGCGGGTTTTGGCATCTTTTGACATCAAATTAGAATAATTGTTTTTGATGCGTTTCATTTTGAGTCCTACAAATTTAGTATAGGTCAAAGCCAAATTAGGATTTTGAAGCATTAAATTCTCAAAATCGGACATTAAGAAACTACAAATAGCTACTTCATCGGTCAAGGCTTTGGCATATTCATTAGAAGTGGTATCATTTTCCAATGTCAATTCGCCAAACAAATCCCCTTTTTGAATTATATCTTTAATGGTTTCGTTTCCATCTTCATCCATAGATACGATTTTGATATTTCCTTTTTTGAGCAAAAAAATTCGAGGCACATCGGACGACGAAAAATAGATAATTTCCCCTTTTTTGGCTTTTTTAAAACCTGTAATGATGCACAATTGCTTGATTTGTGACATGCTTAATGTCCAAAACAGCTTGTGATCCCGCAAGTACCAGTATTTTAATTCTTCAGACATGAAAGTAAAATGTTTTTGTAAATGTATAGAAATTTATGTTTGAAAATAAAAACAGGGCGTTCGCTTTTAAAAAGACTGCCACAGATTCACAGATTTCAATAACTTAAAAGGAATGAAATTGACACTGATTTTTGAATTTGTGCAATCAAAAAGCATTATTTTGGTTTTAAAATCTGTGACTCGAGCGAGAGTAAACAGGCGAAGCAATCAGTGGTGTATTTTCTTTTTTTATTTACAATTATTTTAAAAGCGAATGCCCTGAAATAAAAACCCTTTCAGAATTTAAAAACTGAAAGGGTCAATTGGTATGAAATAATTTATTTTACGAAACCAAAGTTCTCGAAATCACAATGCGTTGTATCTCCGATGTTCCTTCATAAATTTGGGTTATTTTGGCATCGCGCATCATTCGTTCCACATGATATTCAGCCACATAACCGTTGCCACCATGAATTTGAACGGCCTCGATTGTGGTATCCATAGCGACTTGCGACGCATACAATTTGGCCATAGCACCGGATTGCGAAATGTCTTTTCCCTCATCTTTTTCGGATGCTGCTTTCAAGCAAAGCATTTTGGCCGCCATAATACTCGTAGCCATATCAACTAATTTGAATGCAATAGCTTGATGTTTGAAAATTTCTTTGCCAAAAGCTTTGCGCTGTTGTGCGTAATTCAAAGCCAGTTCGTAAGCTCCTGTTGCAATACCTAGTGCTTGTGAGGCAATCCCAATGCGCCCACCATTGAGGACATTCATGGCAAAGGTAAAACCAAAGCCTTCCTCGCCAATTCTATTTTCTTTTGGGACAATCACATCCGTAAATAGTAGCGAATGGGTGTCGCTACCCCGAATACCCATTTTCTTTTCTTTAGGGCCAATAGCAAAACCAGCCCAGCCTTTTTCGACAATAAAAGCGCTGATGCCCTTGTGTCCTTTTTCGACATTGGTTTGCGCTATTACCACATAAGTCGATGCCGATGATCCATTTGTAATCCAGTTTTTGGTGCCGTTCAACACATAATGATCGCCTTTGTCGATGGCGGTTGTTTTTTGCGAAGTCGCATCCGAGCCCGCTTCTGGTTCTGATAGGCAAAATGCGCCCAAAACTTCCCCTTTGGCCAAGGGCACTAAATATTTCATTTTTTGTTCCTCGTTGCAATATTTTTGCAATCCAGCACACACCAACGAATTATTTACGGACATAATTACGGCTGCCGAAGCATCAATTTTGGCAATTTCGGTCAAGGCCAAAACATACGAAATGCTGTCTAAACCCGCACCACCATATTTAGGATCGACCACCATGCCTAGAAAACCAAGATCGGCCATCATTTTTACTTGTTCGGTTGGAAATTTAGAGTGTTCATCACGTTCGATTACTCCGGGTAACAATTCGGTTTGAGCAAAATCTCTTGCCGCTTGTTGAATCATTAGATGTTCTTCGGTTAGGTTAAAATCCATATTTATATAAAATAAAAGTTGCTTTTTGTTTAAAAATTAAAGCCAAAGGTACTTTTTTATACGCAAATTATCCATTTTGAATCGTAAATTTGGCACATGAAAAAAGAGTACTACAACGTTATCGGAGTTATGTCAGGAACGTCTCTTGATGGAGTCGATTTAGCGCACATTTTGTTCAGTATAAAAAACGGCAAATGGACTTTTGAAATGCTTGAAAGTGAAACCATTGGCTATAGTCAAAGCTGGATTATAATTTTGAAAACAGCTGTTGATTTTTCTAAAAAACAACTGCAAGAAGTTAACGAATCCTACACAGTGCTACTGGCTGGGATTATTGATGCTTTTATTCAAAAATACAATATCAAGAATTTAGATGCCGTTTGCTCTCACGGACATACCATTTTGCACCAACCTCAAAACGGATTTACGTTACAAATTGGTAATTTACCTCAAATAGCTATTTTGCTGCGACAAAAAGTGGTTTGCGATTTTAGAGTTCATGACGTGCAACTGGGTGGTCAAGGCGCGCCATTGGTACCTATAGGCGATCGGATTTTGTTTTCGGATTATGATTATTGTATGAATCTTGGCGGATTTTCTAACGTTTCTTTCGAAAAAAATAATCAACGAGTGGCTTTTGATATTTCGCCTGTCAATACCGTTCTTAATTTTTATGCCAATCAATTGGGTTTGGATTATGATGATAAAGGAGCCATTTCGAGTACAGGAAGTTGCAACCAAACGCTTTTGACGCAATTAAACGCTTTGGATTTCTATACCCAATTACCCCCTAAATCATTGGGTTTTGAGTATGTAAAAGAAACTGTTTTGCCACTCATCGAAAATTTTGAAATCCCCATTAACGATAAATTAAATACCTTTACCGAGCATGTTGCCATCCAAATTGCTTTGGCTTTGCCTACCCAAACAGGGAATCTTTTCATTACTGGTGGCGGCGCTTACAATGATTTTCTAATCGCCCGAATCCAATTTTATTTGCCTAAAATGACACTTATTATCCCCGAAAAAAAGATACTTGAATTCAAAGAAGCGTTGATTTTTGCCCTATTGGGTGTTTTGAAATTGCGAGGAGAAATTAATGTTTTAAGTAGTGTTACGGGAGTAAAATGGGATCATAGCTCGGGGAATATTTATCTATAAAAGGAATGCCTCTTCCTTTCAACTCTTAACAATTTTTAGTACTTTTCAGCGTTTTCTACTAACAGCTTTTTTAATTCAAAAAAACCAAATGAATGCTACTTTTTCATCTGACCAAAAAAAATCAATTGGATACGCTTTGCTTTTGTATACCATACTGTTATTGATTTTATTCTTCGTTCGCTTTTGGCCACCGTCTAATTTGGTCGAATTAACTGGTGGCGGAGGTGGTGGCGGTGTGACCGTAAATTTTGGAGACAGTGAGCTAGGTTCTGGCGATAATTATAAAAGTGAAGTACTCGAAGTAAAAAATCAAGCCCAACAAACGCCTTCTAAAGTTGCTCCCGAAGAAGCCATCCTAACGCAAGAAAACACCACCGAGGAAAGTGTGGTTGTAGCACCAAAAGAAAAACCAAAAAAGCCAGTAGTTGTAATCAAAGAAGAACTAAAACCTACTGTAACCAAACCCAAAGTGGCTACAAATACGAATGATGCCTTATCCAGTATCCTAAAAGGTTCCAACAAAGGAGGCGATGGCGATGATAAAATAGCAGGCAATAAAGGAAAATCGAACGGAAGCTTAACAGCAACTGGTTATTACGGAACTGGTGGTTCTGGAGGTGGCACAGGTGGCGGTAATGGAACTGGAAACGGCATAGGAACTGGCAGCGGTTATGGCGCAGGAAGTGGCGGTGGGTCAGGGAATGGCTCGGGTGGTGGGTACTCGTTAGGAAATCGAAAAGCGCTCTCCAAACCCGCACCAAAATACACTTGCAACGAACAAGGAAAAGTAGTTGTAGAAGTTACAGTTGATCGAAACGGGAATACAACTAGCGCAATTCCAGGTATAAAAGGTTCTACCAATACTGCAAAATGCCTTTTGGATCAAGCCAAAATAGCCGCAATGAGCACTAAATGGGATGCTAGCAGCGATGCTCCCGAAAAACAAGTAGGTAAAATTGTATATAACTTCAACTTGAATTGAAATTTTAGGGTCTAAAATTGTGTAGCTATTTATCCAAAGCCTTCTTTATCCCTTTAAATAGGCTTCTCGGACTTTTTTGAATAAATTGGAGGAATATACAAATTCGATGATTGCTTCATTGTCAGTTCTAAAAATTTCTTCCTTGGTGCCTTCCCAAGCTTTCACACCGTTTTTTAGAAATAAAATTCGCTCGCCAATTTCCATTACCGAGTTCATATCGTGGGTATTGATTACCGTTGTAATGTTGTATTCTTCGGTGATTTCTTCGATGAGGTTGTCAATTAAAGTCGCCGTGTTTGGGTCTAAACCAGAGTTGGGTTCGTCACAAAATAAGTATTTTGGATTGTTTACAATGGCACGAGCAATGGCAACCCTTTTTTGCATTCCACCTGAAATTTCCGAAGGTAATTTTGTATGAGCTCCCACAAGATTGACTCTTTGTAATACAAAATCAACGCGATCTTTTATTTCTGATCGGTTGTTTTTGGTGAACATTTTTAGCGGAAACGCAACATTCTCGGCAACTGTCATCGAGTCAAATAAAGCACTTCCTTGAAATACCATACCAATTTCGGTGCGTAATTCTCTTTTTTGATCGGGATCCAAATCGGCATAAATGCGTCCGTCAAAGGAAATTGTTCCTACTTCAGGCGTATGAATTCCGAGTAACGATTTCAATAAAACCGTTTTTCCAGAACCAGATTGTCCAATTATCAGATTGGTTTTACCTGTTTCAAAAACCGTAGATACGCCTTTGAGCACTTTGCTATCACCAAATGATTTTTCTATGTTTTTTACTTCTATCATTAGGTCAAAAGCAATTGAGTTAATATATAATTGGTCAAAATAATCATAACCGAAGTCCAAACAAAAGCCACGGTACTCGCTTTTCCTACCTCAAGCGCGCCGCCTTTCATGTAATACCCGTGAAACGATGGGATAGAAGCCAGCAAAATACCGAATATAAACGTTTTGATAAATGCATAGGCAATGTGATAGGGAATAAACTCTTGTTGTACACCTACTATAAAGTCAACGCTACTCCCAAAACCGCCGTAAACACAAGCTACATAGCCTCCCATAATGCCTAAAAACATACTGATGCCTATGATAAAAGGATACAACATAATGGCTATTATTTTGGGAAATACCAAGTAATTTAAGGAGTTAACACCCATAACTTCGAGTGCGTCTATTTGTTCGGTAACACGCATGGTGCCTATGCTTGAGGTAATAAATGAGCCCATTTTACCCGCCATAATTACCGATATAAAGGTAGGTGCAAACTCTAATATCACGGATTGTCTTGTGGCAAAGCCAATAAGGTATTTGGGAATCAAAGGATTGGATAAGTTCAAAGCCGTTTGTATGGCTACTACACCGCCAACAAAAAACGAGATAAATGCTACAATTCCAAGAGAATTAATAATTATATCATCGATTTCCTTAAAGATAAGACCTTTCATAACCGACCATTTAGTTGGCTTGTTGAAAATTTCTTTCCACATCAAAAAATATTTTCCAATTTGAGATATATAGCGAATGAGCATCATAGATTTAAAATATTGTCAAAAATAGGTATAAGTTATGAGTTATGGCGTATGAGTGGCGTCTTTTTCGAATGGCCAAATTACCCAAAGAGCTTTTCCTTCATCTTCATCAAACGATAATTTTTAATAAATTTTGCTTGTTCTGGTGTAACTAATAAAGGTGTTTTAGCCTTTTTTGCGTTCCAAAATCCTTTTATGTAATCAAAAAACAGGAATGGTTTTTTTTTCATCATCGCTAGTTTTGCCGATGAAATCAAAGTGATGAAAAACCCGTAACCCAAGGTATAAAACGATTCGCCTTGTTTGTAACGAGCCGCTTTGTTGTAATTAGCCCCAGTTGGTTTTAAATGTTTGATAATTAAGGACGCATCTGTAACTACTTTCCATCCATTAAATTTAGCGAGTAATTCGTCAACGGTGTCCCAACCCATAGCGGGTTTTAGATTACCTATTTGTAGGAAACAGGATTTTCTGTAGGCTTTAAAGGCGCCTCGAATGTGGTCTTTGTCGGTTAAATTTTCCAAAATCCATTCGCCATTTTTTTCAACATAAGCAAATCCGCCTGCCATCCCAACTTTTGGGTCGTTCTTAAAAATGGTTGCAATAGTTTCAAAATAATGGTTTGGAATAATTAAATCCCCGTCTAGTTTTACAATTACATCGTAGTTGTCATCGATGGTTTCGAATCCTTTATGAAATGCTTGTATGACTTTACTTCCCGGCATGTGAATGGTTTGGGAGGTTTTGTTGACTAAAGTGATAAACGGATTTTCTTTGGCAAAAGCCAATACAATTTGAGCCGTTGCATCCGTTGAATTATCATTTACAACGACTACCTTTTTGGGCAAAAGTGTTTGAGAAACCAGGGATTGCAAGGTCAATGCAATATAGGCTTCTTCGTTATATGCGGGGATGATGATGGAGTAGTTCATTGAAAAATTTTAGATTTTAGATTTTCTCTTGGTGTTGTCCAATAAATTTAAAATCGGTACACTTAAATCTTAATTTTCTCTGCAAAAACAATATAATATCTTGGCGTAAAATAGCGCAATAAGGGTCTGAAACCAATTTTTTTAACAGGATGTGTGAATTTTTCACGAGCGGTAATTTTCCAGCCTGTTTTTTCGAGTAGCCAGTCGAGTTGCCAATCCTCGAATTCGTGATAATGCCTGTCCCACATATCGGTTTTGCTGCGGTATGCTGGGGAAAACCATAGTCGCAACGGAATGGATATGAGTAATTTATCGCATTTTACGTTTTCCAGAATGGTATAGGGATTTAATAAATGTTCGAAAATTTCAAAAGCCGTAAAAACAGTATATTCTTGGGTTTGTAACGCGGTTTGGTTGTTGTCTAAATCTTCGCCAGTAGTGTTTTTTACGGCATATCCATTGGCTTCCATGATTTTGGAAAACGGATTGGGAACTCCTAAATCAAAAATTGTTTCGGATGTGGGAATGTGTTTTTGTAAAAATTCTAAAGTGTGTTTGAAGCGTTTATTTGGAAAGGTTTTCTCGTACATTTTTTTTGTTTTTGCCTTAAGCTACTAAAGTGCAAATTTATAAATAAAATGGTAGGATTGGTATATTTTAAAGGGCATTCGCTTTAAAAAAGGAGTTTACACGAATTTTAAAACTTGTTTTCAATTTTTTTTTGAAAAGAACAAAATCGAAATTTATTGTTTTATTACTATTAGCATTGTTAAATTGAACTTCTGCGATTAAGGATTTCAGGGTCATTTGCGTCGTGAAAAACGCAAGAAATGAAAATTGTATTGTTGGGTTGGTCAAAATAATAATGAATTGTATAAGGAAAAGTACGTACTACGGCTACTCTTATGGCGTCGTATTTTACAGGAAAAGCCAATAGAAAATCACTAATATAATTGACTGTTTTTCGAATCTCAACAGCAAATTCTTTGCCTAAACCTTTTCGTTTAGTGTTGTACCATAATGTGTTTTCGATAATATCTAATTTGGCAGACTCTGAAATGACTTTTTTGCATTTCATAAACCTTGATCAATTTTATCCATAACTTGATCAAAATCTAATGCAGAATCAGGATTGTTTTTATAGATCTCTAATCTGCGTAAAGCTTCTATTTTTTGCCATTGCGGGACATCATCAAGTTCTGAAGGTATGACAATAACTTCAACTCTATTTGCTTTAAAATCATCGGGTAATAAAACATTAAACGAGTTGTTTTTTACGTCAATAAATTGTCTGATGGCGTTCATAATAAGTTGATTTTAAAGTGTATTCGCCTGTTTTACTTAACAACGCTCTACAAAGATAGGTGAAAAAGCCACATTCTCAAGAAAAATAATTGCAAAAAAAACGTGCTTACTAGTAGAAGAAAGTAGCTATATTTCATAAAAAAAAGTGTGCTTTAATAGGCTTATGAATTTAGTTCCCTGGTTTTAAATCTAAATCTTTTTTGAAAACCGATGCTTTAGCCCTGATAGGTATGGAAAGCCCGGACTGAAAAAAACTAATTTTTTCTTGTCCTAAAAGAGCGACCAAAGGAAGCTCCTTTTAGGGCATAGAAAAATAGTTTTTTGAGGGAGGACTTGTAATGTATAGCTGGATTAGCTCCTGAAAATACAATTAATAGCGGTAAACAAATGCGTTGACATTCATTCCTGCTCCCACGGAGGCAAAGAGTAAAATATCGCCTTTTGAGATTTCTTGGTCTTCGATTTTGCCTTGAATCAGGAGGTCAAAAAGGGTTGGAACCGTGGCTACACTGCTGTTGCCAAGGTCGTGAATGCTCATGGGCATGACGTTTTTGGGCGGTGTTTTGCCGTATAATTTATAAAAACGATGCACGATGGCTTCGTCCATTTTTTCGTTGGCTTGATGAATCAGGATTTTCTTGACGTCATCGATGGCGATTCCGCTTTGATCGAGACAGCTTTTCATGGCAGCTGGTACTTGACTTAAGGCGAATTCGTAGATTTTGCGACCGTGCATTTTGATGTAACTGGTGTTGGGATCTAACTCGGGATTGTACGATTTACCGTAGAATAAATAGCCCGCTTCGTCGATGGCAAAAGTGGCGTTCTCGTAGGACAGCATTCCAGCATTGTCAGTGGAGGCCTCAATGATGGATGCGCCAGCTCCGTCCGAATAAATCATGGAATCCCTATCGTGTGGATCCACAACTCTCGAAAGGGTTTCGGCACCTATGACTAGGCATTTTTTGGCCATGCCGGATTTGATAAACGCATTGGCTTGCAACACGCCTTCGATCCAACCAGGACATCCAAAAAGGATATCATAGGCGACACATTTTGGATTTTTTATGCCTAAATTATGCTTCACTCGAGTGGCAAGACTAGGTATCATATCCGATTGGGAATGACCATATTTTACATCGCCAAAATTATGGGCAAATATGATGTAATCAAGGGTTTCAGGATCTATTGCGGCATTTTCTATGGCGCGTTGAGAGGCAAAAAGTGCCAAATCCGATGCGGTATAATTATCCTCGGCGTAGCGTCTATTTTCGATGCCTGTGATGCCTTTAAATTTGTTGATTACGACTTCATTTGGGTAATGAAAAAGAGATCCATCTTCGTTTAAGAATACATGTTTATCGAAGTCTGTATTGCTTATTGTTTTCTCGGGAATATAACTTCCTATTCCAGTTATTTTTATTTTCATCGGGCTGTTTTCCAAAAAATTTCTGCTAATTTAAAGATAAAAAAAATAGTAAAGCGCTACAATTTGCTATGCGTGCATATAATTATCGAATTTTATCTTTTTGGCTAAATTACTGATAATTTTTTAATGAATTGTCAAAATGATTGCGTTTTTAATTTAGTAATTGTAGGGATTGATAATCAGCTGTTTTTTGATTGACATCGAATTGGAAAGTATTGTCCAAAAAAAATGCCTCGAAACTAGCGAGGCATTTTTAGGTATTTTAAAGCAAACTAGTTTTCCATATACGCTTCAATTGGAGCGCAACTGCAAACTAAATTTCTATCACCATACGCTTCATCGGCACGACGAACGGTAGGCCAAAATTTGTTTTCGGCAATGTAATCCAACGGAAATGCGGCTTGTTCACGAGTGTATGGATAGACCCAATTGTCAGTCGTAACCATCATTAAAGTATGTGGTGCGTTTTTCAAAACATTGTTAGAATCGTCAGCTGTAGCTGCTTCAATTTCTTTTCTAATAGCAATCATAGCATCACAAAAACGATCTAATTCTTCCAAGTTTTCACTTTCGGTAGGTTCAATCATGAGCGTTCCAGCTACTGGAAATGATACTGTTGGGGCATGAAATCCATAATCCATTAATCGTTTGGCGATATCCGTTACTTCAATTCCTTTTTCTTTAAAGGGACGGCATTCTAAAATCATTTCGTGTGCTGCGCGACCCATTTCGCCAGAATACAACGTATCGTAATGTCCGTTTAATTTTTCTTTGATGTAATTGGCATTCAAAATCGCATATTCAGTCGATTTTTTCAAACCTTCGGCACCCAACATGCAAATATATCCGTAAGAAATCAAGCAAACTAAAGCCGAACCCCAAGGTGCAGCAGAAATTGCCGTAATAGCATTTGAACCACCAGTAGGAATCACAGGATTGGTTGGTAAAAATGGAACCAATTGTGGTGCAACGCAAATAGGCCCAACTCCTGGACCACCGCCTCCATGAGGAATAGCGAAGGTTTTGTGTAAGTTCAAGTGACACACATCTGCTCCAATTGTTGCTGGATTTGTTAATCCAACTTGAGCATTCATATTGGCACCATCCATGTAAACTTGTCCACCATTATCGTGAATAAGTTGCGTTATTTCTTTAATGGCACTTTCAAAAACACCGTGTGTTGATGGATAAGTCACCATTAAACAAGAAAGATTATCCTTGTGAAGAATTGCTTTCTCTCGCAAATCTTCTACATCAATATTTCCGTTTTCCAATGTTTTGGTAACGATAACTTTCATCCCTGCCATCGCTGCCGAAGCTGGATTAGTTCCGTGAGCCGATGACGGAATCAAAGCAATATTCCTATGATAATCGCCGCGAGATTGGTGATAGGCACGAATAACCATTAATCCGGCATATTCCCCTTGCGCACCAGAATTGGGTTGTAATGTTGTTCCTGCAAAACCAGTAATTACGTTTAATTGTTGCTCTAATTTAGACAACATTTCTTGGTATCCTTGTGCTTGATCTAGCGGAGCAAATGGGTGAATGTTGTTCCATTGTGCCATACTTAAAGGTAACATTTCTGAAGCTGCATTCAATTTCATCGTGCAAGAACCCAATGAAATCATCGAGTGATTTAACGCTAAATCTTTACGTTCTAACATTTTGATATAGCGCATCAAAGCCGTTTCTGAATGGTATTTATTGAAAACATCATGTTGTAAAAAGGGGGATGTTCTAATCCCCTCCCCAGCCCTCCCCGAAGTGGAGGGAGCTGAAACTGGAAAAAATTCTTTATTACTTGCTTCTGCAAAAATTCCTGTTATTTTGTTTACATCCCCAATGCTTGTGGTTTCGTTCAACGAAATAGAAATCGTATTTTCATCTATATAATAAAAATTAACTTCGTTTTGTTCGGCAATTTCTTTTACTTTTTGAGCATTAGCTTTAATCACAATGGTGTCAAAAAAAGCGGTATTGGTTTGTTCGAAACCTAATTTTTTTAATGCCTCTTCCAACGTTACAGCCATTGCATGCACTTTGTTAGCAATGTATTTTAAACCTTTTGAACCATGATATACGCCATACATTCCCGCCATTACGGACAATAAAACTTGTGCCGTACAAATATTTGAAGTCGCTTTATCTCGCTTAATGTGTTGTTCCCGTGTTTGTAACGCCATACGAAGTGCTCGGTTGCCATTGGTATCAACCGTTACACCAATAATACGTCCTGGCATCGAACGTTTGTAGTCGTTTTTGGTTGCAAAATAAGCGGCATGGGGTCCACCGTATCCTAACGGAATTCCAAAACGTTGTGTGGTTCCAAGTACTACTGCCGCTCCCATTTCTCCTGGAGGTGTCAGTTTGGTTAAACTCAAAATATCGGCAGCAACGGCAACTTTTATCTCATTTGCGGCAGCTTTTGCGATAAAATCCGTATAGTCATTTACCTGCCCGTATTTGCCTGGATATTGTAGGATTGCTCCATAAAAATCTTTTGAGAAATCAAATGTTTCGTGGTTTCCTAGTACTAATTCCACACCAATTGGTGTAGCCCGTGTTTGTAAAACAGATAGCGTTTGTGGTAAAATTTCTTCGGAAACGAAGAATTTATTTATATTATTTTTCTTTTGGTCACGAGAACGAACGTCAAATAATAGTGCCATTGCTTCGGCAGCTGCGGTTCCTTCGTCAAGAAGTGATGCATTGGCAATTTCCATTCCGGTTAACTCAATAACCATGGTTTGGAAATTCAAAATTGCTTCCAAACGCCCTTGTGCAATTTCGGCTTGATAAGGCGTGTAAGCCGTGTACCAACCCGGATTTTCGAATACATTGCGTTGAATTACAGCGGGAATAATGGCTTGATTGTAGCCTAAACCGATGTAGGATTGAAACATTTTGTTTTTATTTCCTAATTTTTGAATGTGATTGGCAAACTCATATTCGGTCATGGCGGGATCTAGATCCAAATCAGATTTTAAGCGGATATCATTCGGAATCGTTTCGGAAATTAATTGGTCAAGTGTTGCTGCACCAATTGTTTGCAACATGTGTTGTAGGTCATTTTCTCTTGGCCCAATGTGTCTTAAAGCAAAAGCATCTGTTCTCATGGCAATGTAAAAGTATTGTTTTTTGAGGTGCAAAAATAAATATTAATCTTCTAATAAAGGTGTTTTTTGGCTTCATTTTATATGAATTTTTCAACTAAATCGCTGATTTGTTCACAATTGATTAATTTTGTCTAATGAAGATTTTTAAACATATTCTCGATTTTTACATCAATAGCAGCATTCATGTGGGTTTGTCTTGTTATGCCTTGGTGCGAATCACGCAAATGAAGTTCCACATTTTGGGGGATGAGTCGGTAGCTTATTTTGCTTTTTTTGGTACAATTGTGGGGTATAATTTTGTGAAGTACGATGCTTTGGCAAGAGCCAAAAAATTTGAAATGCGAAACCAATTAAAATTGATTGCCGTTTTTAGTTTTTGCGCGTTGTTGCTTGTGTGCTACTATTTTTGGGAGTTGCAACGAGCCACGCAACTAGTTTCTGTAGCTGTATTGGGAATTACGTTGTTGTACACGCTTTCTTTTTTTCCGAACAAAAAAAATGCCCGCAATTGGGCTGGTGTAAAAATTTATATCGTGGCGGTATGTTGGGCTGGGGTTACAGTAGTTTTGCCTTTTTTGAATTCCAAAAGCACGCTTTCGTATGGTTTTTATCTCGAATGTGTGCAACGCTTTGTCTTGATCTTTGTACTGATTCTTATTTTTGAAATCATTGATTTGACCAAGGATGATCCCCATTTAAAAACAGTTCCGCAGCAAATAGGGGTGAAGAAAACCAAAACTCTTGGATTTGTTTTATTATTTGTATTTTGTGCACTAGCGTTTTGGACTGTTAATGCTAATGCTAATTTTGAAGTTTTACAATTGCAATTGGTTTTTATAATAACAATTGTTATTGCTTTTTTTCTGGCTTTTGCCAATACCCAACGCTCGAATTATTATACTGCTTTTTGGGTAGAAAGTATCCCTATTGTATGGTGGCTGTTGCTCTTCGTTTTAGTTAATTGCGTCCGGCGTTTCTAAAATACTCGATTTTATAATTAAACATTTGCGCCATATTTTGGGCTCTTAATTTGGCATCATCGGCTAATTTTCCTGTAAATAAATGGTCTACGGTTTCCGTAAATAGCGCCATCCAACGGTCAAAATGTTGAGTGTTCACAGGCAACTGTTTGTGAGGTGGGAAAGGACTTCCTGTATATGTGTGTTCTTCTAATAAAATGGTTTGCCAAAAACGATACATTTTTTCTAAATGTTCAGGCCATCTTCCCATTATTTTTTCGTTAAAAATAGGACCAATAAGTGCGTCTTCTTGCACTTTGGAATAGAACGAATTTACTAATAATTTGATGTCTTCTAAACTGGTAATGTCTGTATTTGGAGTCATAATAGCGTGTAAAAAAGCCTACGCAAAGGTAGGCTATTTGTAATTGTTTTATAAAAATAAATGGATGATTCTATTTTTTAACTGGCGGATATTGCGCTAAAATTTTACTCACAAACTCGGCAACACGTTCGTCTTTGTGTGCGGTGTTTTTGGTCAAAATACCACTTCCTTCGCCTTGCCAAATCATTTCTTTCTTTTTGGCATCGATTAAATCAATGTACAAAGTGCCTTCCGTCGATGTAGAAACGCTGGTTTGACCGCCCATCATGTAAGGATTCCAACCGTATCCCCAACCATAACCCCATCCGGCATTGAACTGGTTTACGTTGACTTGTTGGCGGGATTTGGTGAAAATATTGATTAATAAATCGGGATTTTCACTTTTTGTAAATCCTTTTGCTGTCATTTGGTCGTCAATGGCGTGTAGAATTCTGCGTTTATCCAAATCCGAAATTTCTACTTTGTCAATCCCCGCTTTAAAAAAAGCATAGGTTTTATACGGTGCAAAATCCACGTTTTTATCGTAATCCGAGTTGACGCTTACGGAACTGCAAGAAGCCATAACAAAGAGGAATAATAGCGGTACTAATTTAATTGTTTTCATATTTAGTCTTTTTTAAATTTTGGGTTCTATTCTTTTGTTTCTAAAATAACTGTTCATCGACACTATTTGGGAGAGTTACTTTCAATAATGGTTCTTTTTCCATGGCTCTTTTTATAGCAAAAATGGCTCCTTCGTTTCTGGCCCAACTGCGTCTGGAAATTCCGTTATTGACATCCCAAAAAAGCATAGATGCCAATCGTTTGGAAGCTGCTGTAGAACCATCAAGAACCATACCAAAGCCACCGTTAATAACCTCGCCCCAGCCTACGCCGCCGCCATTGTGTATAGAAACCCAAGTAGCACCACGAAAGCTATCGCCAATCACGTTTTGTATCGCCATATCAGCTGTGAAGCGGGAACCATCATAAATATTCGAAGTTTCTCGGTAGGGCGAATCCGTTCCAGAAACATCGTGATGATCCCGACCCAGGATAACGGTTTCTATCTCGCTTTTGGCAATAGCCTGATTGAATGCTTCGGCAATTTTTACACGACCTTCGGCATCGGCATAAAGGATTCGGGCTTGCGAACCTACGACCAATTTATTTTCTTGCGCGCCTTTTATCCATTGTATGTTATCTTGGATTTGCTGCTGTATTTCAATAGGAGCAGTTTTGGACATTTCTTCCAAAACTTGACAAGCAATGGCATCTGTTTTGGCTAAATCTTCCAGTTTTCCTGAAGCACAAACCCAACGGAAAGGACCAAAACCATAATCAAAACACATAGGGCCCATAATGTCTTGCACATAACTTGGGTATCGGAAGTCAATCCCCACCCCAGCCCTCCCCGAAGGAGAGGGAGAAGCACCGTTTTCTTCTTTTAAAATATCAGCACTAGCACGAGAAGCTTCCAGCAAAAAAGCATTTCCGTAATCAAAGAAATACGTTCCTTTGACGGTATGTTTGTTGATGGCTATGGTGTGGCGGCGCAAAGTTTCTTGTACTTTTTTCTTAAATAAAACTGGATTGTTCGCCATCATATCGTTGGCTTCCTCAAATGAAATTTCAACAGGATAATAACCGCCAGCCCACGGATTGTGGAGTGAAGTTTGGTCAGAACCCAAATCAATATGAATGTTTTCTTCATCAAATCGTTCCCAGACATGAACTATATTCCCGAGGTAGGCAATAGAAACCGTTTCGTTATTGGCTTTCGCCAAAGTAACTCTTTTGACCAATTGGTCTAAATCTTCGATGACTTCGTTTATCCAACCTTGACTGTGGCGAATGTGGGTGATTTTGGCATTTACCTCGGCACAAACCGTTATACAACCCGCAATATTTCCCGCTTTGGGTTGTGCACCACTCATTCCGCCAAGTCCAGAAGTTACAAACAAACCTCCTTTTGGGGAACGTTTTATTTTACGGAAACCATTCAAAACAGTTATGGTTGTTCCGTGTACAATGCCTTGTGGACCAATGTACATATAACTTCCCGCAGTCATTTGCCCGTATTGGGAAACGCCCAAAGCATTCATCCTTTCCCAATCATCGGGTTGCGAATAATTAGGGATTACCATTCCGTTGGTCACCACCACTCTCGGCGCTTCCTTGTGCGAAGGGAATAATCCCATGGGATGCCCGGAATACATCGTCAAGGTTTGCTCATCTGTCATTTCTGATAAGTATTGCATCGTTAACAGGTATTGCGCCCAGTTCGAGAAAACCGCTCCGTTCCCGCCATAGGTAATCAATTCGTGCGGATGTTGCGCCACGGCATAATCCAGATTGTTCTGAATCATCAGCATAATGGCTTTGGCTTGCTCACTTTTTCCAGGATATTCAGAGATTGGGCGGGCATACATTTTATAATCGGGACGCAAACGGTACATGTAAATACGGCCGTAAGTGGCTAGTTCGTTGCGAAATTCAGGAATTAATTCGGCGTGATGCTGTGGTTCAAAATAACGCAAAGCATTCTTAAGGGCCAGTTTTTTCTCATCGTTTGACAAGATGTCTTTTCGCTTGGGAGCGTGGTTAATGTTTGTTTCGTACGCTTTTGGTTGAGGTAATATAGCAGGAATTCCTTGTTGTATTTGTTCTTGAAAAGTCATTTTTTTGGTTTTTAAAATCTAAAATTAAAGGGTATGTATTGTTTTTAAAAATGCTGAAAAACAACATCCACTAGGGATATCGTATATCCGACCTGTGGTAGGATTTATGAATTTTTATTTTATATTTTAAAGAAAGAATGTCCATAAATAATAATGTAATACTGTTTTCTGAAAGTTGAATACTAAAAAAAGGAACACTGATCACTTTTTCAAAAGCCCCGTTTTTTTATCAAATCCATACGGACAATGGCGGCAACCGCTTTTGCAACAATGACCTCTTTTTAAATGGTATTTCTCGGTGAAACACCTATAGCCTTCGGGGGTTAAATAAAAATCTTCGCCTTCTATTAATTTATTTTCGTTATTTTGCTCCTTCATAGCAACAAATTTATAAACTTTATAACGAATGTACTTCATTGTTACGAAATATTTAATACCAAAAGGATATCGTGGTTTGGCGGCTTTTCCGTTTGTTTTTGTAAAATATCGGAGCGATATCGAGAATAAAACTTTTGTTACTCATGAGCGTATTCATTTGCGGCAGCAGCTGGAATTGTTAGTGATTCCATTTTTTATTTGGTATGGTTTAGAATATCTTTTTCGGCTTATGCAGTACAAAAAAAAGGATTTAGCCTACCGAAATATTAGTTTCGAACGAGAAGCGTATGCCTATGAATTGGATTGTGACTATTTGAAAAAAAGATCTTTTTGGGGATTTTTACCCTTTTTACATTTAAAATAAAAAACCATTTTGAACCAGAAAATACCTTTACTTTTTCCTAATGCTATTTCTTTGACTATCAAAAGAGAGGATTTGCTTCATCCGTTTGTTTCAGGAAATAAATTCCGAAAATTAAAGTATAATTTGCAGCAAGCCAAAATTCAAAACAAAGAGAAATTACTCACTTTTGGCGGTGCTTTTTCGAATCATATAGCGGCAGTGGCTTATGCGGGTGCGGCACGCGGTTTTCAAACCATTGGGATTATTCGGGGGGAAGAATTGCGCAATAAAATCAATGAAAATCCTACATTACAATTTGCTCAAGAATGCGGGATGCACTTTGAGTTTGTGACTAGAGCTGCGTATCGATTGAAAAATGAAACTTCATTTTTGGACGAATTAAAACAAAAACAGGGCGATTTCTATTGCATTCCCGAAGGTGGTACGAATGCTCTCGCAATACAAGGTTGCCAGGAAATACTAACTCACGAAGATGCTGTTTTTGATTTTGTATGTTGTGCGGTGGGAACTGGCGGTACGATTTCGGGAATTATAAATAGTATTTTGCCACACCAAAAAGTTTTGGGATTTCCTGCCTTAAAAGGAGACTTTTTGAAAGATGAAATTCGTAATTTTGTGCAAAATGAACAATGGGAAATCATTTCCGATTATCATTTTGGCGGTTACGGAAAAGTGAATGAAGAATTAGTAGCTTTTATCAATCAGTTTTATGGCGAAACTCAAATCCCATTAGATCCTATTTATACTGGAAAAATGGTTTTTGGCGTTATGGATTTGATAAAAAAGGATTATTTCCCCAAAAATTCCAAAATTTTATTGATTCATACCGGCGGTTTACAAGGAATTCAAGGCATGAATTTGAAATTAAAAAAGAAACAATTACCAACAATTGATACCCATGTTTAAAAAAAGTTTACTGCTATTATCGTTTTTGTTATTGATACGTTGCGGCTCGTCAAAACCAGCTATTATTACCACTAAAGGCTCTCATTATAAGTCCAAAAATGAGGGGAGTTACAGTTCTAAAAAATCAAATTCTAGGTATCCCAAAAAATCCAATTCAGATACCGAAATTATCGAATCAACATCCAGAACACTCGTTACCAGCGATGTTGTTAATGGCTATGTTTTTCATTACAAAGATGTTGCTATGAAAAACATGAAAAAATATGGCATTCCAGCGAGCATTATTTTGGCTCAAGGTATTTTGGAATCGGGAGCGGGACAAGGCAATTTAGCCGTTACAGCGAACAATCATTTTGGGATTAAATGCTATAAAGATTGGACTGGCGAAACGGTCTATCATGACGATGATAGCAGCAACGAATGTTTTAGAAAATACAAAAATCCCGAAGAATCTTTTCAGGATCACGCCGAAATTGTATCCAAAAGAACCCGATACGCTTCCTTATTTAGTTTGCCAAAAGACGATTATGCGGCATGGGCCAAAGGACTACGTGCGGCAGGTTACGCAACGGATGCTAAATATCCCGAAAAATTAATTAGTTACATCGAGCGCTACCATTTAGATCAATATGACAATCAGGTTTTAGGTAAAGAGTATGTAATTGACAAAAGTCAAAATGCAACCGTAATTCCCGTTACCAATACAGAAGGAAAGGTTTATGAAGTTCAAAAAGGGGATACGTTGTATTCTATTTCCAAAAAATTCAATATTTTGGTGGAGGATTTAAAACAAAAAAACAACCTTCCTGATTTTTCAATAGCGGTAGGGCAACAATTAATTGTAAAATAAAAAAAGCAGAGTTGCAAGACTCTTAAAACGAATATAAAATGAAATACCAAAGAAGCAGTCAGTTATTTGCAGCAGCAGAAAAAGTAATTCCGGGTGGTGTAAATTCACCAGTTAGAGCCTTCAAAGCAGTAGGTGGAACGCCAATATTTGTAAAAAGTGCCAAAGGAGCCTATTTATATGACGAAGACGGCAACCGATTAATCGATTATATCAATTCTTGGGGGCCAATGATTTTGGGTCATGCCTACGAGCCCGTGGTTCAAGCCGTAATCGAAAAGGCAAAACTAGGAACTTCTTTTGGAATGCCAACCGAATTAGAAACTCAAATTGCCGCCTTGGCAGTGGCGATGGTGCCTAATATTGATAAAATTCGTTTTGTGAATTCGGGTACCGAAGCCTGTATGAGTGCGGTGCGTTTGGCTCGCGGATTCACCAAGAGAGATAAAATTATCAAATTCGCAGGCTGTTACCACGGTCATTCGGATTCGTTTTTGATTCAAGCGGGTAGTGGTGCCATTACCTTTGGAACACCCAATAGTCCGGGCGTTACAGCGGGAACTGCCAAAGATACCTTGCTGGCCAAATACAATGATTTAGACAATGTTGCCACCTTGATAGCAGCGAATCAAGACGAAATTGCAGCCATAATCGTAGAGCCAGTAGCAGGAAATATGGGCTGTATTCCTCCTAACAAAGGATTTCTTGAAGGCCTACGCCAATTGTGTACAGAGAACGGAATCCTATTGATTTTTGATGAGGTAATGACTGGTTTTCGTTTGGCAGCAGGAGGCGTTCAAGAATTGTTGCATATCAAAGCCGATATAGTGTGTTTTGGCAAAGTGATAGGAGGTGGTTTACCGGTTGGTGCTTTTGCCGCAAGAGCCGAAATTATGAATTATCTAGCACCTCTTGGTCCCGTTTATCAAGCAGGAACGTTGTCAGGAAATCCTTTGGCGATGGCTGCTGGATTGGCAATGTTGCAAGCATTAGATGCTGATCGGGAAATTTTTAAACGATTGGAAGCCAAAACCGCTTATTTAGAAACAGGTATCCGTAGGGTTTTGACCGCTAATAATGTCGTTTTTACCATTAATAGAATTGGTTCTATGATATCGGTACATTTTGATGAAAACCCAGTAGTTGATTTTCAAAGCGCTACAAAAGGTGATAACGAAACCTTTAAGAAATTTTTTCACGGTTTGTTGAACGAAGGGATTTATATTGCGCCATCGGCTTATGAAACGTGGTTTATTACTGATGCCTTAACGTATGACGATTTGGATTTTACCATTCAAGCAATTGATAAAGTGTCGCAAACATTTTAGAGTAAAAATGTATATTTTAAAAAGGAGCTTACCAAAACGGTAAGCTCCTTTTTTTTTGAATTAATTAATTATTCCTTCTTTCGTGCATTCTCTCTTTCATTTTGTCTCTTCTTTTTTCATTGTTTTCGGTCCATTTTGCAAATTGTTCAGGAGTTAAAATCGCTTTCATTTGAGCATCCATAGCGGTTTTTTCATCCATCATTTGTTTTTTGAAATCAGCTCGTTCTTCTGGGCTAGGTTTTTCTTGATTGGCTTTAAAGTCTTCTCTTTTGGCTTTCATGGCTTCTCTTTTAAGCCCTTGTTGCGTGATAATTTTACTTACTTGTTCTTGCTGTTTGGTGTTCAAATCTAAATCGGCAGTCAATTTTTTCAGTCTTTTTTCGTTGCGTTGTTCGGGAGTTAACTTCTCCATTTCGTCTCTATTGGGTTTGTCGTTTCTTTCTTGAGCAAAACTGTTCAATCCCACTAGTAATAATGCGGCAATAAGTACTTTTTTCATTTGTTTATTTTTAAGTTATAGGTATAAGATAGATATGACCTTAATTGGTTTAATTGTTAACATAAGTTTAGTATTTATTTTTAAGGCATACTAGTAATACCTATAAATCATACTAATACTGTTTATAAAATAGTCCAATCAACTCGTTCTTTTTCGACAATGCTCCCTTAAAAAATAACTTCGCCTTTTTGCAACTATTTTACAAACAGTATTGGTGTTATAAACACGAAGATGTTTTACGATAAAAAAACAAACAAAAAACCCACAAGACCGATAATCCTGTGGGTTTCTGTTGTTTTTTATGTACTATTATTTCAAATTACAAACTTCGGCTGCTTTAATGGTTATCATTTTGCCTTTGTGCATCATTACTACCGATTGGTCTTTGGCTATTTTTTCGGCAATCATTTTTTGACCTGAAATTTTTAAACCCATTTCAACTTTCTCAAAAAAATCTGAATATAAACTTCTTTTAGTTTTCATTATGGTTTCGCTTTAAAAAAACACCAAGTGTCTTCGTTAATAATATCAATTTGATTATCTCGCTTTCCTTTAGCAATTATTTTTGATATGAATTGTGTATTATCATAAACAGCCCATTTATCACACAAAGGTATGTATATTTTGAATAAGTTTTCAATTCCACGAAAATATCTTCGCTCGATTACATCTGTCGGAATATTATGTCCACCTTCTTTTACTCTAGTTGCAACTCTATTTACAGCCATTTCGACAGTGGGCAACCAAAAAAATAAAAGCACAACCTTAAACCCTCTTTCTTTTGCCAGAATCAATTTATTCTTATAACTTCTGGTTGACAATGTCGTTTCTATAGCAAAACTTTCTTCCTGCAACAATAGTAAATCTACTCGCTCAATCATAATTCGTCCTGCTTCAAAAGCAACGGTTTCGGGCTGAAAAGGGGATAATCCTTTGGCAATCAAATCGGCATTGACAAACTCTTTGCAATCCAAAATTTCGGGCAAAATAGTATAGGAAGCCGTAGTTTTACCAGCTCCGTTGCAACCAGCAATGATATAGAATACTTTCTCTTTCAATGGTTTTCTTTTAACAAAGGTATTAAAATTGAATTTGTATTTGTTGATTTTTTGGAACGTTTAGAAGTTAGTTGTCCTCTTTTTTTTTAAAAGACTAGCTAAAAAACGACTTTACCTGGTCTACATCAAATGATTTTTTCTCTTCATCGATACTAATAATACTCGTGGCGACAGCTTTCTTTTTGCCTTGCAATAGCGCTATTTTTTCTTCAATCGTGTCTTTGCAAATCATTCGGTAGGCCATTACTTTTTGCTTTTGTCCAATGCGGTAACAACGGTCAATGGCTTGGTTTTCGACTGCGGGATTCCACCACGGATCGACTAGGAAAACATAATCGGCTTCGGTTAAATTGAGTCCCGTTCCGCCTGCTTTCAAGCTGATTAAAAACACTCGAACATCGATATTATTCTGAAAATTATTGACTTTTTCTTCCCTATTGGTCGTTTGCCCGTCGAGGTATTCGTAGTGAATTTGCTCTTCGTCTAATCGTGTTTTTATCAGTTGTAGCATTTTTACAAATTGCGAAAACACCAATATTTTATGATTTCCTGTTTTTTCTTTGATATTTTCTAGCAATAAATCCAATTTGACAGATTGATTTCCATAATCTTCCTCATCCGAAATTAAAGCGGGCGAATTGCATATTTGCCTCAATTTGGTCAATCCTTCCAGAATGTACATTTGGGCATTTTCTACTCCGTTTTCGTCAATTTTGTTGATGAGGTAATCACGGTATTTGTTTTTAAAACTATCATACACCTTGCGCTGTTCGTTGCCCATTTCGCAATAAATAATACTTTCGGTTTTCTCCGGAAGTTCTTTTGCCACTTGCTCTTTGGTTCTTCGAAGTAAAAACGGGGCAATCATTTTGCTCAACAAATGCGAGGCTTCGTGGTTCTTTTCTTTATCAATCGCATCCGAAAATTCGGTTTTGAAATGCGTCATATTGCCCAATAAACCGGGGTTGATAAAATTCATTTGAGCGTATAAATCAAAGGTGTTGTTCTCGATAGGAGTTCCTGTAAGTACCAATCGATTGTAAGAACTCAATAAACGAACGGCTTTGTATCGTTTGGAATTTGGGTTTTTAATGGCTTGACTTTCGTCCAAAATAATATAATTGAACTTGTAATCTTTCATAAATTCAACATCATTCAAGAGCGAACCATAAGTGGAAATAATTAGGTCGTATTTAGAGAAGTCGTCTTTGTTTTCCAATCGATTTCCACCTACAAAAGTCAGCATTTTTAGCGTGGGACAAAATTTTGCAATTTCATTTTTCCAGTTAAAAATTAAGGAAGTCGGCGCAATAATTAGCGAAGGCAAACATTTTTTGTCTTTCAGCTTCAAATATTGCAAAAACGTAATGGCTTGCAATGTTTTGCCCAATCCCATATCATCCGCCAAGCATCCGCCCAATTGGTTCTTGTCCAAAAATGCCAGCCAGTTCAATCCGTGGTGCTGATAATCTCTCAATTTTGCTTTGATGCCTTTCGGAATCGGAACTTCTTCAATATTGGAGATGTTTTGTAAGCGTTTCTTTTTTTCTAATAATTCGACTAGAAACGGAGGTTTTTTCTCTATTTCTTCAAATAATTCGTCGATTATTCCAAATTGATAATTCGAAAGTTTGATGCCATCTTTCTTAATTTCTCCAACTTTAAAATAATTAGAGAATTTTTTCATCCATTCTTCTGGCATTATTCCAAGCGTTCCATCGCCAAGAGCCACATAATTGGTTCTTTTTAAAAATGCTTTTTGTAGTTCTTTTAAGCCCACTTTTTGATTGCCAAAACTAATGTCGATTTCCAAATCAAACCAGTCAATATCCGACTTTAAACCGATTTTGATAACGGGTTTATTGATGTTGAATTTGAACGATTTTAAGTTATTTGCTCCAAAAACTTTCATTTCCTGTTGCTGCATTCTATCGGTGGCGTGCAGCATCCAATAGTTTTCCATCAATTGCTCTGGTGTGAGAAAAAAGAATTCGTCTTGCTCGGCAAATGCGGGGTGCAATCCTCTAAATTCTTCAATAAAATTGTCCTCAAAAGACTGATTTCTTTCTTGGTATAAAATATTTTTTTTGGCGGTGCCGTTCTTTGATTCTTCGACCAGCATTTCATTGGAAAAAACAGAAATCAATTGATTAGGATATTGAACAGCGGGTTTAAAAACGACATATTGCCCTTCAAAATCAGTGATGTAAACGTGTTTTTCGAGGGTAGTTTCCTTAATTTCAGCTTTGCTTTTTTTGAAAATAGCTGTTTGAATTTCAAATTTTTCGGACAATGGTCTTACTATTTTTTCAAAAAAATCAGGTGTGTCTTTTTTTAGATAATTAATCTCCGCATAATTGCTAAAATGGTTTAGATATACCGAAAGCTTGGCGTCATTTATGGGTACAATTACGTCATCTACAAAAATGTATAATGGAGTGATTTGTATTGTGGGACTGTCTAAATTATAGTTCTTGTCGTTTAAAGCAACTTTAGCTTTTAGAGTATAGAAATAGGGAGTTTCGCTTATTGTAAAAAACAACTTTATCGTTTTATTGTCATAAAAACAGGGCGTTAAATTTTTGCAAACCAAGTTTTTACTACCGTCATAAGTATAGCTGAAATTGTTTTGCAAGACCACCAAAAGTTCTTGGTTGGAAGCGATGGCTTTTTTTAAATAATTTACGTCTTTGGAAGACTTGTATTTGGATAATGCTGTATTGACTTGCATTGTTTTTACAATCAAACTTTGCTCTTGATCCGAACTGTAAACCATCAAGGCTTCTTCAAAATTATAAGTATTTATTCTTGTAATGGAGGAAGAAAAATCGGTTTTTGCTTTATTGTATTTGGCTTGAAAAAGAATGAGTTCCGTGAATTTTTTTCTCTCAAATTCAAAACAAACCCCTAAACCAAAATCGTTGTCTTTACTTTCTAAAAAAGGTAAATTTATGATAGTTTCTACTTCGGTCGTTTTGAATATTTTTGAGTAATCTCTGGAATCGGTTGTGATGTTTTTTGCTTTGGGTTTAGCTTCAAATCCTTTGGGCGTAATTTTAAAATTAAAAACACTGTTGTAATCATCCTCCGTTGTGAAACCATATTTTGCAATGGCTTCTTTAGTTTTTTCTTCGATATAGTTTTTAGCAAACAAATTTTCTCCAAAAACCGTCTCTATTTCTTGTAGTGCTTTACCCGTATGTTCACACGGTTTTTTTGTTTTGGTGCAACTGCATTCAAATTCTAAAATTTCGGTTTCGGGATTGTACCTAAAAATTTGTCGGGAACCGTTCCAACCCGTTGTTTGAGTGTTTACTTCGGTTTGGGAGACTGCTGTTATTTTATAGTCATCATAATTGTAGCCACGATATCTTGGTGCAACCGTCCAATTATTAATCGTGTTTGATGTAATAATTCCGTCAATTAGTTTGGCTTGGTTGCCTTTGAGTTTTTCGGTTTTGTTTGCTGTTGCAACAGGAAGTTCTTCGAATAAAGTATATGTTTTGTCTTTCTCTGGAACTATTGTTGGAATCGCACCATTATAATCTTCGATAATTATTTTCAAAGAAGCAATTACGTGTTTGCAAATGCCGGAATAGGTGTTTTTGTATGGGCAAGAGCAAGAGGTGCTTATGTTGTTGTTTTCTATGTCGATTTTTATGATGTAAGCTTCGCCAGAATTACCTTCGCATTCCAATTCAAATTCATTGGGAGAATATTCAGTAACTACTGGATATACATAATGTGAATTGCTCCTTGAATTGGGATTGCTATGTGTTTTAATGTGTTTTTTTATTGCCTTGATATCCATTCTAATTTTTGTTTTGCCAAATGTATAGAAAGATTTGCTTTTTAAAAAGCAATTAAAAAAAACCGAAGCATTTCTACTTCGGTTTAAATCTTAAATCAAAAATTGTTAATCTTCAATCTGAAATCTATAAAAGTCCCGCTCTCTTCAACAAAGCATCAGGTTTTGGCTCCTGACCTCTGAAGCGTTTGTACAATTCCATTGGCAATTCCGTTCCGCCTTTTGAAAGGACGTTGTCTTTGAATTTGGTTGCGACTTCTTTATTGAAAATGCCGCATTCCTGAAAGTAAGCAAAAGCATCGGCATCCAAAACTTCTGCCCATTTATAGCTGTAATATCCAGAAGAATAGCCGCCTTGAAAAATATGTGAAAATGAAACCGACATACAATTTTCGGCTACATCAGGATATAAAGTGGTGTCTTCAAAAGCAGTTTTTTCAAAAGCTTTGATGTTGGTAATTTCAGTTGGATTGTTGCTGTGGAAAGCCATATCCAATAATCCGAAACTAATTTGACGCAAAGTCGCCATTCCTTCCTGAAAACTCGCACTTTCCTTGATTTTTTGGACATATTCTTGTGGAATAATTTCGCCAGTTTCATAATGTTTAGCGAACAAAGCCAAAGCTTCCGGCTCGTAACACCAGTTTTCCATCACTTGACTTGGCAGTTCTACAAAGTCCCAATATACCGATGTTCCTGACAAACTTGGGTAAGTCGTATTGGCCAACATTCCGTGTAATCCGTGACCGAATTCGTGGAATAAAGTGGTTACTTCATTGAATGTTAGTAAAGATGGTTTGGTTTCTGTGGGTTTGGTAAAGTTGCAAACGTTCGAAATATGTGGTCTTTCGTTTACGCCATCTTTACTATATTGTGATTTGAACGAAGTCATCCAAGCTCCATTTCGTTTGCCTTTTCTTGGGAAAAAATCGGCGTAGAAAATCGCCACCAGTTCTCCAAATTCGTCTTTAACTTCATAAGTAGTCACTTCTTCGTGGTATTTATCGATGTCGAATATTTCGGTGAAAGTCAATCCGTATAATTTACCAGCAATGGTAAAAGCTCCATTCAAAACGTTTTCTAATTGAAAATAAGGTTTCAGTTTTTCGTCGTCTAAATTGAATAATTTTTGTTTCAATTTTTCAGAATAATACGCGCCATCCCATTTTTCTAATTGGTCAATTCTGTCTAATTCTTTGGCGAAAGCCGTTAATTGGGCAAATTCTCTTTGTGCTGCAGGCTTGGCTTTGGCCAATAAATCGTTCAGAAAGGATTTTACCTTATCAGGATTTTGAGCCATTCTTTCTTCTAAAACAAAATGTGAATGAGTTTCGTAACCTAATAAATTGGCTCTTTCGAAACGCAATTTGGCAATCTTTAAAGTGATTTCCTGATTGTCGAATTCGTTGTTTTGAAATGCTTTTTTACCGGCAGCGATAGCCATTTCCTTTCTTAATTCACGGTTGTCAGCATATGTTAGAAACGGAATATAACTGGGATGATCAAGCGTGAAAATCCAGCCTTCTAATTCTTTGTCTTTTGCCAATGATTTTGCGGCTTCAATGGTTCCTTCTGGAAGGCCTTGTAGATCGCTTTCTTTGGTAATATGCAATTGATAGTTGTTGGTTTCTGCCAAAACATTTTCGCCGTAAGTCAGTTTTAGTTTCGCTAATTCCGTGTCGATTTCGCGCAGTTTTAATTTTTTTTCGTCAGAAAGTAAAGCCCCATTTCTAGAAAAGCTTTTGAATTTCTTGTCCAATAATGTGGCTTGTTCTGGAGATAAATTCAGGCTGTCTTTTTGCTCGTAAACGGCTTTTATTCTTTTGAATAAATCTTCGTTTAACGTTATATCATTGCTGAATTCGGTTAACCACGGAGAAACTTCCTGAGCGATTTTTTGCATTTCTTCGCAGGTTTCTGCCGAATTTAGATTGAAGAAAATAGACGATAATCGATCCAAGGCATTTCCTGAAAAATCTAAAGCTTCGATAGTGTTTTCGAAAGTTGGAGCTGCTGGATTATTGATTACAGCATCAATTTCTGCTTTTGCCGTAGCGATGTTTTCGATAAAAGCAGGTTTATAATCTGAAAGGTTTATCTGCAAAAATGGCGCAGTATTGTATTTGGTATGAAATGTTGAAGTTAAGATGCTCATGAATATATTGTTTTGTTACACAAAGATTCACAAAGCTAAACAGAGATTCACAAAATATTTTTGGTGCATCTTCCTGTATTCTTCGCGAATCTTCGTGAAATGTTTTTATTTTTTTAAACCCTCGGCGGCTTTATTGACGGCTGTTTTTAGACCTTCTTTGTAAAGAATTATTTTGTCTAAAACGCATTTGTCTGATGTTGCAATGATTTGGGCGGCAAGAATTCCGGCATTTTTCGCTCCGTTTAAGGCAACTGTGGCCACTGGAACGCCACCTGGCATTTGCAAAATCGACAAAACGCTGTCCCAACCATCGATAGAATTACTTGATTTTACGGGAACTCCAATTACGGGAAGTGGCGACATTGAGGCTACCATTCCTGGTAAATGTGCCGCTCCGCCAGCTCCGGCTATAATTACCGAAATGCCACGTGTGTGGGCATTTTTGCTAAAATCGAATAGTTTTTCGGGTGTTCTGTGTGCCGAAACAATATCGACTTCGGTTTCTATATCAAATCCTTGTAGGATGTCGATGGCTTCTTGCATTACGGGCATATCGGAGATGCTTCCCATTATTACGGCTACTTTGCTCATTTGTTTTTTTAATTAAAAATCTAAAACATTTTTTATATTTTCTTTGATTTTCGATTTCATATCATTGTTTAAAAATCCAATTTTTTTGACAAATCTCGAATTATCAATGGCTCGAATTTGGTCAATCATAATATCACTATTCTCGTTCAATCCGCAACTTCCTTTAGGGATTCGGATTCTTAAAACATCAGATTCGTTGTTAAGTTTGGTTGTAATTGGACAAATAATAGTGGAAGGATGTGCTATTTCGTTCAGAAGATTGGTTTGAACAATTACTACAGGTCTTACTTTTCCCGCTTCGGTACCAATTTGTGGATTCAAATCGGCTAGCCAAATTTCATATTGATTCATGTAAAGTGTCTATTTGTTCAAATTCTTTTAAAACTTCCATAGAACTTTCTGAAACTAATTTTGACTCAAAATGTAGCTTTTTTTGTAAAATAAGTCTGCTTTGCATTTTGTTGTAATATTCCAAAGCATCATTTATATACCTATTTCTTGGTTTTTTAATGGATTTGACAATGTTTTCTGTCTCACCGTAAATGGCGTCATCTATTTTTAAAGAAATTGTTTTCATAATAGTAAAAATTAATATTACAAATGTATATCTTTTTAGTATATACTTTTTATATTTTATGTTTTTTATTCAAGGTGTTAATTGCGACTGAACACTCAATTACTGACCACTGATCACTCTAATGGTATTCTTCACATCCTCCGCAATTCGCCTCGCTTCATTAATGTCTTCATTTACTATCGTAACGTGCCCCATTTTTCTAAAAGCACGCGTTTGTTTTTTTCCGTAGATGTGTGGCGTAACGCCATTCCAGCCTAAAATAGTTTCGATGTTTTCGTAAATTACATCTCCCGAAAAACCTTCGGCACCAGTTAGATTGACCATAATTCCAGCTACTTTACTGTCGGTATTTCCGAGAGGCAAATCCAAAATAGCTCTTAAATGGTTCTCGAATTGCGAAGTATAACTGGCCTCGATGCTGTAATGACCCGAATTGTGTGGGCGAGGAGCGACTTCGTTTACCAAGATTTCATCGTCTTCGGTTTGAAACATTTCGACCGCCAAAAGTCCCACGTGATTGAATTTTTCGGAAACGTTCAAGGCGATTGCTCTGGCTTTTTCGGCTAGGTTGTAGTCAATTCTAGCTGGACAAATTACATATTCCACTTGGTTGGCTTCGGGATGAAACTCCATTTCCACAACAGGATACGTTTTTATTTCGCCCGAAGGATTGCGGCAAACAATAACGGCCAATTCGTTTTTAAACGGCACCATTTCTTCGGCAATGCACTCTACGTTGGGTAAATTATCTAAATCTTCGAGGGTTCTAATGATTTTTACACCATTGCCATCGTACCCAAATTCGGTGCATTTCCATACAAACGGCAATTTTAGATTTTGGATTTTAGATTTTAGAATTTCTAGATTTTCAAACTTCTCAAAAGGAGCTGTTGGAATATTATTTGACACATAAAACTCTTTCTGGATTCCTTTATTTTGAATAAGTTTCAAGGTTTTTGGGGATGGATATACTTTTATACCTTCGTTTTCTAGTTTTTCCAAGGCTTCAAGATTGACCAATTCAATTTCGAAAGTCAAAACATCGACTTGTTTGCCAAAATTATAAACGGTTTCAAAATCCATTAAATCGCCTTGAAAAAAGTGATTACAAGCAATTTTGCAAGGTGCTTCGTCACTTGGATCTAAAACATAGGTTTGAACGTCGAATTTTCGGGTGTCAAACAAAAGCATTTTGCCCAATTGACCACCCCCAAGAATGCCTAATTTGAAATGGGAAGAGAAATAGTTCATTGAAATAGTTGTTTGCGCAAAGATAAACAAGATTTAAAACTAGGACTATAACAACTTCAAATAACTTTCGGGATTTTGGCGATTGTCTTTAAAAAGTAAAAATTCTAAACAATCCTTTTCCATATTGATTTTATAATAAAGGGAAGCGTTTTTGTGCAAAATAATTTCTCTAACGTTTTCATTATAAGGTTTTCTTAAATAATTATTTTCTAATAATAAGATTTCAATGTCATCAACCAAAGTTATAAAATCGGATTCCACGTCTTCGTTCCAAAGAAATATTAAAAAATCTAAAATTTCAAAGTAGGATTTTGTAGCCTTGTGTGACCAAATAATTTTCATTTGTAAGTCAATTTTCGACTTTCCATTCTTTCTTTTCTCATTTCCTTCATTTGCTCGCTGGTGTACGTTTTTCCCTCACGTACTTCCTCCTGTGACTTGATTAACAATTGATTCAGAATGTTTTGCCCATATTCTAACTCCCAACTTTTCATATTGTTTACATCGTCATAAATTCTGTCAATCATTTCCTCGGAATTTTCGTTCTGAATGTGTTCGATTAAGGCGGTTTTTTTTTCTTGAATGGTCATAATCAATGATTTTATGTAACAAATTTACAAAATAAATGAAAGGTATTTCTATTTTATTTTCTTCAAAATTTCTCGTGAAACCGCTTTGTAAGCAGCAGAATGATTGCGATACTCCTTTTCGAGAATAATTTTTAATTCAGGATGAATCCACTCATAATGGTTGCCCAAAAAATGCAAACTCCGCATCGAATAGCATTTTGTTGCCACTTTAGTATCCTTGAGTAACCAGTCGAAACAAACTTCGGTCAGGCTTTGCAATTGATTTTCGGTCAAGGATATGGCTCCATCTTTGAAATGGGAATTAACGAGTAGCAAACAAATTTTTGCCATTGGACGAATCGAACTTTCGTGTTCCAAGATTCCAATTTTTGAACAAAAAACATCCAAATAAGGCAATAACCAGTCTAGTTTTTCGTACGAAATACACTCTAAAATCCAACACGCTTTGTGCCCGTTTTTGTCCAAATTATCCAAGCTTATCCCAATTAATTCAGGATAAAAACTAGAATTATTCAAAACTAATCCAGCCAGAATTTGTCTGTTTTCCCTATGACCACTCCCATTTTTAAGTTTTGTTTGCAATTCCGAAAGCATTTCTCCTATTTTAATTTAAAAATACAAAAAAAGCAGCAATTATCGATTCTCAAATACGAATTCTGTATCTTTGCACCTTATTTCAAACACAAAAATAATGATACAACTACACGATAAACAATTTGTTCCGTTTATTTCTTCCAAAGAAATAGCATTTGCGGTTGCCAAAATGGTCAATCAAATAGAAGATGATTTTGCTGATGAAATACCCGTTTTTGTGGGTGTTTTAAATGGTTCTTTTATGGTCGTTTCTGATTTTATGAAATTATACAAATCCCCTTGCGAAGTTTCCTTTATCAAACTGGCTTCTTACGAGGGAACTGCCTCAACAGGCGCCATACAACAACTCATTGGTCTCAATCAGGATTTAACCGGTCGTTCCGTTATTGTCCTCGAAGATATTATTGATACCGGCAACACCTTGGTCGAATTAAAAGCGTTGTTCAAACAACAAAATGTAAAACATTTCAAAATTGCGACCCTCTTCTTCAAACCCGAAGCCTACAAAAAAGACCTCAAAATTGATTATATCGGGATCCGAATTCCAAACAAATTTATTGTTGGTTACGGACTCGATTACGACGGTTTAGGACGAAACTTGCCAGAAGTCTATCAAGTACAGGAATAAACATAAAACGAATTACAAAACACATACTACTTAAAAATGATTAACATTGTTTTATTTGGGAAACCAGGCGCAGGAAAAGGGACTCAAGCAGAATTCCTAAAAGAAAAATACCAACTCACACACATTTCTACAGGAGATGTATTTCGATACAACCTTAAAAATGATACCCATTTAGGTAAAGAAGCTAGAGTTTATATGGATGCAGGTGATTTAGTCCCTGACGAATTGACGACCAAAATGCTCATCGACGAAGTCAATAAGCACCCAGATACTAACGGCATTTTGTTCGATGGATATCCTAGAACAATCGCTCAAGCCCAAGCATTAGATGCTTTTTTGACCACAATAAACTCAAGCGTTGCCGCCACAATAGCCCTCGAAGCCGATGACGAAATCCTAGTAGCAAGACTCCTAGAACGTGGCAAAACAAGCGGGAGAATTGACGACCAAGACGAAGAAAAAATTAGAAATCGCTACCAAGAATACAACGATAAAACAGCTCCTTTAATGGGCTATTACAAGGAACAAAACAAGTTTCACGCCGTAAATGGTATCGGGACAATTCAAGAAA
The DNA here is from genome assembly GCF_007097245.1 of Flavobacterium restrictum. Taxonomy (GTDB): domain Bacteria; phylum Bacteroidota; class Bacteroidia; order Flavobacteriales; family Flavobacteriaceae; genus Flavobacterium; species Flavobacterium restrictum. The sequence goes on from NZ_VJZT01000006.1 coordinate 77,183, forward strand.
TTACGCAACGTTTGACACAAGTTATTGATCAGTTATAGGAGCTAATCCAGCTGTACGTTACAAGTCCTCGTCCAAAAAACTATTTTTTCCTGTCCTAAAAGGAGCTTCCGCTGGTCGCTCTTTTAGGGCAGGAAAAATTAGTTTTTTGGACTCCGGGCTTTCCACTTCCATCTGGGCTAAAACCCAAATGGAACATAAAATAGAATTAACCAACAAATATAAAATTGGAAATACTAATAATATTTTTTCTAATACTCCTCAACGGAGTTTTCTCGATGTCGGAAATTGCATTAATTTCGGCTAGGAAAAATAGGTTAGAAACCGCCGCCAAAAAAGGGAATAAAAGTGCCAAAATCGCTTTGGATTTAGCCAATTCGCCCAATAAGTTTTTGTCCACCGTACAAATTGGGATTACCTTAATTGGGATTCTAACCGGAATTTACAGTGGTGATAAAATAACCATAAACGTAGAAAATTTTGTTAGAACCTATGCCGTTTTAATTCCTTACGCACATTCTATTGCCGTGGGAATTGTAGTAGTTACGTTGACTTTTTTCTCGCTAGTTTTAGGCGAATTATTACCCAAACGTATTGGTTTAAATCATCCCGAAGCCATTGCCAAAGCTGTGGCGTTGCCTATGAAAATAGTATCCATAATAACAGCTCCATTTATTTGGTTACTCACCACATCTACGGATTTTTTATTAGACCTACTTCAAATAAAACCCACCGCTGACGGGAAAGTAACCGAGGAAGAAATCAAAGCCATCATCAAAGAAGGCACCGAGGGTGGCGAAGTGCAAGAAATAGAACAAGACATTGTAGAACGCGTATTTCACATTGGGGATCGAAAAGTAAATTCCTTAATGACGCACCGCAAATCAGTAGTTTTTCTGCCTTTAAATTCAGATAAAGAGCAAGTTAAAGAGTTGATGTTAAAAGAGCTGCATTCTATTTATCCCGTTTATGGTGCTAATTATGATGATATTGTAGGAGTGGTCAACCTAAAAAATATTTTTGCTCATTTTGAAAACGATAATTTTAATTTAGCCAAAATAATGACCGAAGCTCCTTTTATAATGGAGCAAACCACCGCTTACAGAGCCCTTGAAGAATTCAAAAAAACAGGAATTCATTATGCTTTTGTTTCAGATGAATATGGTGTTTTTCAGGGCGTTATAACCTTAAATGATATTCTAGAAGCATTGGTAGGCGACGCTTCTGATTTTTATAAAGATGATTTTCAATTAATTGAACGAGAAGATGGCACTTGGTTGGTAGACGGACATTATTCGTTACACGATTTTTTAACGTATTTCGAGTTAGATGATTTGATAAATGATTATGAAGTAACCACTGTAAGTGGTTTAATTATGACTGAACTTTCTCATATTCCAAAGCAAGGAGAAAAATTGATTTGGCAAAAATTTGAGTTAGAAGTCATTGATATGGATGGCGTGAAGATTGATAAAGTACTAGTGAAAGCCTTAAAAAATTAAAATCGGATTGCAGTTTGCAGGTTTCAGTTCTGTATTGAAATCTAAAGTCTAAAGTCTAAAATCTAAAATTAAAATGACAGAAGGAAATTTTGTAGATTACGTAAAAATATATGTTTCTTCCGGAAAAGGAGGAAAAGGGTCTACGCATTTGCATAGAGAAAAATTTATCGAAAAAGGCGGCCCTGATGGAGGTGATGGTGGTCGTGGCGGACACGTTTTTTTAGTGGGAAACAAGGGACTTTGGACTTTATTTCACCTTAAATTTGCTCGTCACATCAAAGCAGGTCACGGTGGTGATGGAAGTGGCGATCGTAGCACAGGTGCCGATGGCGATGATAAATACATCGAAGTGCCGCTAGGAACGGTTGTAAAAGACAAAGAAACTGGGGAAACCTTGTTCGAAATTACCGAAGATGGCGAGAAACAAGTACTGTCTCGAGGAGGTAAAGGAGGATTAGGAAACTGGCATTTTAGAAGTTCGACCAATCAAACGCCACGCTACTCGCAACCGGGTTTGCCTGGGGTAGAAATGGACGTAATTCTAGAACTCAAAGTATTGGCAGATGTAGGTTTGGTAGGTTTCCCTAATGCTGGAAAATCAACATTGTTATCGGTTTTGACTTCGGCCAAGCCCAAAATTGCGGATTATCCGTTTACGACCTTGAAACCAAATTTAGGAATCGTGGCGTATCGCGATTTTCAATCGTTTGTTATTGCTGATATTCCAGGAATCATCGAGGGTGCCGCCGAGGGTAAAGGTCTTGGTCATTACTTCTTGCGTCATATAGAGCGCAATTCGACTTTATTGTTTTTGGTTCCTGTAGACACGCCAGACATCAAAGCCGAATACGATATTCTAGTCAACGAATTGACTAAATACAATCCCGAAATGCTCGACAAGGAACGCCTTTTGGTCATTTCAAAATGTGATATGCTTGATGACGAACTCAAAGCTGAATTGAAAGTACAATTAGACGTTGCATTCAAAGATATTCCTTATATGTTCATTTCCTCGGTAGCACAACAAGGCTTAACAGAGTTGAAAGATAAACTTTGGAAAATGTTGAATGATTAATTCAATATTTTAGATTACAAAAGAGGATTTCAGTTTTTGAAATCCTCTTTTTTTTGGCTTTTAATTATTTTAAACTTTATAGGTATCAAATAGAAATTGCAAGGTTTCTTGAATGTTGTTGGCTTTGATTTTTGGGTAAATAGGAGTGGAGTTTAACCAGTTTTCGATAACCAAATCAAAATCATTGCCTACTTCATAGAGCACAGGAACACCCATTTTATGCAGTGCAGCCGCATTGCATTCTTGCTCGTAATGGTTTTTGATGGGGATTGAAAGCACTTTTTTTTCTAAAAACAAGGCTTCGGCAGGTGTTTCAAAACCGCCACCTGTAATTATTCCATCGCAACTGATGAGACTTTGATTAAAATAGTCTTGATTTACGGGATAATACGTGATATTTTTTGAAGTGTATTTGGTTTTTACCGTGTCCAAAAACCAATGAAAGGCCGTGTTTGAGAGTTTATGAAACGCTTTTTCTAAACATTCTTTCTGAAAAGAGGGCAAATAAACGGTTATATGCCCTTCGTTTTTGGGTGTTGCGTTTGTAATTACGTCTTTGATAATGGGAGGATAGATAAAATCATCATATTTCTCAAAATGCAACCCGATATATTTGGAAGCTGGGGCATAATGCTTGAAAATAGTTTCGCCAATAAAATTTTTTTTGTCCGGTCGAGGTGTCAATTTGGATTCAAAACTTGCTTGATGTCCAAAAGAGACCGAATGTTTGTTTTGTAACTTGCAAGCGAGTGCCGTAATGGAATCAAAATCATTGATGATTAAATCATATTTTTCTAGAGGAAGAGCTCGAGCATCTTTATAGATTTGATTTGGTTTTACTTTTTTGGCAATATTCCAATAATCAAGTCCTCCACATTGGCTGTAATGCAAGCTGCACCCATTGCTACGGTATTTGATAGGAATAGTTGGGGTTAAGGACGAATAACTACCGCTTAAAAGAAAATCGACTTCGCCAAATTTTTGTAAATAAGGATACAATTGAATCGCTCTGCTAATGTGTCCATTGCCTGTTGCTTGTATGGCATAAAATATTTTCATTCGTTTTTTGTTGCCAAAATTAATCGGGTTGTGTTAGGACAATGTATTTTTAGTGTTACGAATGGTTTAGCTGATTTAAAAAAATAAAATCGCTTTTTTTTTGAAAACCTATGAACCTTTTACAAAACCTTAAGAAAGTGTAAGTTAAAATTTCCTTATTTTTGAACCATGAAACAAATTGTAACGCTATTTTTACTATTTCCACTCCTAATTTGGTCGCAAGTGAACTTTGATACCGCCGAAAAATTGTTCAAAGAAGAGAAATTTGATCAAGCACGCCCTCTTTTTGAAAGTATTGTAAAAGAAAATCCTTCTAACCTAAAAGCAATCGAATATTTGGGGGATATTGCGGGCTATTCTAAAGCGTGGGATAAAGCCATTGGATATTACAAAAAACTAAAATCCTTAAAACCCACCGAAGCCAATTATTACTATAAATATGGTGGCGCACTTGGAATGAAAGCTACCAAGGTCAATAAATTCAGGGCTTTAGGAATGATTGGGGAGGTAAGAAGTTCGTTTGAAAAAGCAATTGCACTCGACCCCAAACACATTGAAGCGCGTTGGGCATTGATAGAATTGAATTTGCAATTGCCAGGTATTGTGGGCGGAAGCCAGTCGGTGGCACTTAAATATTCCGATGAATTATTGAAATTATCACCTATTGATGGCTTTTTGTCCAAAGGGCATATCAACGAATATTTTAAACGCTACACGGATGCCGAGCAACAATATAAAAGAGCAATTGCCGTAAGTGGCTCCAAAACGAGCTATCAAATGCTGGCTAATTTGTATAAAAATAAAATGAATAATCCCGAAAAGGCAAAAGCAGTTTTAGACGAATATCAAAAAAAAAGATAAAAAACATTTTGAGGCAATTAATTCACCTTAATCTTCTTCATAAATAGATGGATTATTATAATCCAATATTATTTAGATAAAATAAATGACGAACAAATGGAAAAAACTAAATGAGGTTTATATATTTGTTACAATACACGGCTAATTTACATGACAGTATAAGGTGTAATGAAAATTTTTGATAAAACAAAGAGTAACTATGATACATAAACTAGTATTAAAAAATTTCAAACGAATAAAATCAGAAATATTTTTATTTAATGAATTTGATTTAATTGTTGGAGCAAATAATAGTGGTAAAAGTACAGCCCTACAGGCGTTAGCTATTTGGCAATATTGTGTAAATCAATTTTCAGCATCAAAAAGGAAAGGAAGCAAGGGTATTCAAGTTGTTTTGCCAAATTTTACAGCACTACCTTTGCCGGAATTTAACCTTTTATGGACAGATAGGACGGATAGAGAATATATTGCAGATGAATTAAAGTCAGGGAAAAAAGCACAAAAATTTATTTATATTGAAATCGATGTTTATTGGTATGATGAAAATCAAACCGAACAAAATTTCTGTGTGCAAATGAGATACCAGTCACCTCAAGCTGCTTTTGCAATTCCTCAAGGTGATTGGGCAAATTTTACTGAAAAAGTGAATCTGACAAGTTTTCCAAAAGTAGTATATGTGCCCCCTTTTTCAGGTTTAGAGCCTCACGAAAAGTGGATTGATGACGGTAATGTACGACAACAAATTGGCAAAGCACAGCCTGGTTCTGTATTAAGGAATTTATTGTATAGAGTTATTGATAGAGAAGATATTGAAATAAAAAAGAATGAAGATTGGAAAGAAATTGTAGAAAGAATAAAAGAGTGGTTTGATATAGAATTAAAAATTCCCTCTTATGAAAAGGGAATAAGCACCGAAATAATCGCGGAATATAAAGCGAATAAAAAAACATTTGATGTAATTTCTGGCGGTAGTGGTTTTCATCAAATTATAACACTTTTAGCTTTTGTTTATGGATATCCTGATGTTACAACGATATTATTAGATGAACCCGATGCGCATTTACATGTTAATTTACAGCGTCAAATAGTCAATTATTTTAAGTTGATTAACAAAAAACAGTTTATCATTGCAACACATTCTGAAGAGTTTATAAAGAGTGTAGAAATACCATCAATTCTATCAATGCTATCAGGTAAGCCCACAAGGGTTGTTTCTAATTATGAAGTTCTCCATGCTTTAAGTGAGATTGATAATATTGATGTTGTAAGAACGCAGTCTAGTCCTTTCATTTTGTATATTGAAGGTGAAGACGATGAAAGGTTATTATCTTCATGGGCTAATATTTTAAATAAAAAAAATATTTATGAGAGATTTTATCCATTTATATTAGGGGGGTCAACCAAAAAAGAAATGCAGGATAAAGCTGACAAACATTTCAGAGCTTTAAAACAAATTAATCCACTAGTAAAAAGAGCTATTCTACTTGACTATGATAGCGAAGAAGTTGCAATAAATCCAAAAGCAGACAACATCGTTTTAAATGAATGGAAGCGAAAAAATATAGATAATTATCTGCTTGTTCCTGATGCTTGGAAAAGAGCAGTTTGTTCAACATTAAATTTCGATTTTGAAAGTCCGAATTTGTACACGGTACCCTACATGAATTTAATAGATAATTTTTTTAGTAGCGAAAATTTAACCTTACCATTTAATTCTACTTGGAGGGAACTTAATGCTTCTATTTTTAAAGTATTGGATGGGAAAAAATTATTATTTGAAAACCAGAACTGTCTTTTTGAACAAATTAAGAAATTAAATAATGATGATTTAATAATTAATAGATTATCTGTTTCTAATAATATGAAAGAAACAGATTTACATCAAGATATTGTCAATTTATTTGACAATCTTTCTAGAATAATAGAAAATTCACAACAAGATTAATATTGAAATAAGAAAATGAGAACACATTTTATAGCCATTGGCGGCAGCGCGATGCACAACTTGGCTTTGGCATTGCACAACAAAGGGTATCAAGTTACAGGAAGTGACGATGCTATTTTTGAACCATCCAAATCTCGCTTGGACAAAAAAGGAATTTTGCCAGCTCAAATGGGTTGGTTTCCCGAAAAAATAACACCAGCTATTGAAGCCGTAATCCTAGGAATGCACGCCAAAGCAGATAATCCTGAATTGTTAAAAGCACAGCAATTAGGACTTAAAATTTATTCCTACCCCGAATTTTTGTACGAGCAATCCAAGAACAAAACCCGAGTAGTTATAGGCGGTTCCCACGGAAAAACGACCATTACTTCGATGATTTTGCACGTCATGCACTTTCATAACATTGAAGTCGATTACATGGTGGGCGCGCAACTCGAAGGATTTGACACGATGGTGCACCTTACCGATTCAACTGATTTTATAGTTCTGGAGGGCGATGAATATTTATCTTCGCCAATTGATAGACGTCCAAAATTCCATTTGTATCAGCCTAATATTGCCTTGATTTCAGGTATTGCTTGGGATCATATCAATGTTTTTCCTACTTATGATTTCTATGTAGAGCAGTTTGAAACCTTTATTGCCAAAATTACGAACGGAGGAATTCTAGTTTACAATGAAGAAGATCCGGAAGTGAAACGTGTTGCCGAAGCCGCCACAAATCCCATCCGAAAAATGCCGTACAGTACCCCAAAATATGAAGTAAAAGATGGAGTTACGCTTCTAGAAACCCCCGAAGGCTTAATGCCTATTGAAGTTTTTGGAGCGCACAATCTCAATAATTTGGCTGGAGCCAAATGGATTTGCCAAAATATGGGTGTGGATGAAGCTGATTTTTATGAAGCGATTGCCAGTTTTAAAGGTGCCTCCAAACGACTAGAAAAAATTGCCGAGAGCAAAACCAAAGTCGCTTACAAGGATTTTGCCCATTCTCCAAGCAAAGTTGCTGCCACTACCAAAGCCGTAAAAGAACAATATCCTAATAGAACCTTGGTAGCTTGTTTGGAATTGCACACCTACAGTAGTTTGAATGCCGAATTCCTAAAAGAGTACGAAGGCGCACTGGAATATGCCGATGTGGCAGTAGTGTTTTACTCACCCGATGCGGTAAAAATTAAGCAATTGGAAGAAGTAACGTATGAACAAATTGCCAAAGCATTTAACCGGGAAGATTTGATTATATATACGAATCCAGCGGAATTTAAAACTTTTTTATTCAACCAAAACCTGGAGAATTCCGCATTGCTATTGATGAGTTCCGGTAACTATGGCGGATTGAATTTTGAGGAAGTAAAGGGGTTGGTGGTATAATAGAATACATTGTTTGTCATTCCGTAGGAATCTTTTAAATAATTAAAATTATTGTCATGATTGAATACACTGAAGGAATTTACACGTTTTATGTTTATATTTTGACGAATAAAAACAGAACTGTTTTATACACAGGTGTAACTAATAATTTGAAGTTACGATTGCAACAACATGAAAGTAAATTAAATCCAAATAGTTTTACTGCACGATATAATTCACATTTTTTGATTCATTATGAAAAATTTACTTGGATTCAATTGGCAATTGAAAGAGAGAAGGACATTAAAAACCTTTCAAGAGAGAAAAAGTTACATTTAATAAAAGAAGCAAATCCCAATTTAGAGTTTTGGAATTATCATTTTAAATAATAGATTCCTACGGAATGACAAATTCGTAAATAGTATTTGTCCTTAATGCGTAAAATTTAGTTTTTTTTCCTAAACGATGTAGCGCTTTTGTCATTCCGTAGGAATCTCTTTTTTATTTTGTTAGAACAAATTAATTGGTATTGTAAAAGTCAAAAAATAAAATGCTTTCATTACTTTTAGCCTAATATTAATTATTCCTTTTCGTACAATAATGGAACAACCTAATTTCCCCATTACCCATTGGGCAGAAGACGACAAGCCACGAGAAAAACTGATGCTAAAAGGCAAAAGCGTTTTGAGTGATGCCGAATTAATGGCTATTTTGATTGGATCGGGCAACCGCAACGAAAGTGCTGTGGATTTAAGCAAACGCATCCTTGCCTCTGTGGAAAATAACCTTAATAGTTTGGGAAAAATGTCGCTTTCGCAATTGATGACTTTTAAGGGAATAGGCGAGGCCAAGGCTATTTCGATTATTGCTTCGATGGAATTAGCTCGCCGCCGCCGCACCGAGGAGGTGGTTGAGCTGACCAAAGTTACTTCTAGTAAAATCGTTTTTGAAGTCATGCAACCTCTAATAGGCGAGTTGTCTCACGAGGAATTTTGGGTTTTGTTTTTGAATAATTCCAATAAAATTCTCTTCAAATCCCAATTGAGCAAAGGCGGAATGACAGGAACCGTAGTCGATATTCGGTTGATTTTCAAAACAGCATTCGAACAAAATGCCGCTGCCATTATCCTAACGCACAATCATCCTTCGGGAAAATTAGAAGCTAGTGATGCTGATATCGAAATTACTCGAAAAATAAAAATCGCAGGAAAACATCTTACGATTCCAGTTTTGGATCACATTATCGTTACCGAGCACGGCTATTATAGTTTTGCTGATGATGGAATTTTTTAAATTAATTATTTTCATGATGATAAATAACATAAAAGATGTCTTCTTTGATTTAGACCACACCCTTTGGGATTTTGATAAAAATTCGGAAATGGCCTTTGCGACTATTTTCGAACAAAAGTATCCAAATCTTGCCGTGAATCTATTTATCGAAAAATATATTCCCATCAATCAAGCCTGTTGGAAATTGTACCAATACGATACCATTACACACGAGGAATTGCGTTACAACCGACTCAAACATTCCTTTGACGCCTTGAATTATTCCATTTCGGATGAAGAGATTGACCAAATGGCAAATGATTATATTACTATTTTGCCCGAAAATAATCATCTTTTTGAGGGTACTTTTGAAATTTTAGACTATTTGAATCAAAAATACCGTTTGCATATCATTACAAATGGTTTTGCTTCCGTTCAAGAAAAGAAGATTAAGAATTCGAATATTGCTAATTTTTTTCAAACGATTACAAATTCCGAGATGGCAGGTGTAAAGAAACCAAATTCTATTATCTTTGACTATGCTTTGAATTTGGCCAATGCCAAAAAAGAAACCAGCGTAATGATTGGGGATTGTATAGAAGCCGATGTTTATGGTGCTTTGAATGCTGGGTTGGAAGCTATTTTTTTTAATACACATAACGTACAAACCGATCAAAATATCAAACAAATCAACCACTTAATTCAATTAAAAAAATATTTATAACCCATGAAAAAGTATCTATTCGTATTCCTTTTTGCAGTATCCTATTGTTTTTCACAATCGGTAAATGACTATGAAACTGTTTTGATTCCTTTGAAATTTGATTTTACCAAATCCGAAAATCAATATAGATTATCGACTTTGTCCAAATTTAATTTGAATAAAGCAGGTTTTCAAGCATTTTATACCAGCGAAAGTTTGCCAAAAGCAAATAATGATAGATGCAGTTTGTTGTATTATGATGTGATTAAAGAAAAATCTTTTTTAACGACCAAATTGCATGTGGTTTTCAAGGACTGTAACGGTAAAATTGTTTTTCAATCGGTTAACGGTATGAGTAAAGAAAAGGATTATCAACTTGCCTACACCGAAGCTTTAAACGAAGCCTTCGAGTCTGTTTATGCTTTGCAATATAAATACAGTCCAGTTGCGAACACTTTGATTCCTGCTGTTCCCATCGTTCCTGCCGTTCCTGTGATAGCAGCTGTTGCAGTACCAGTAATCGCAATACCTACTAGTACTGCCGATTCAAAAGCGGAAATAACTAGTACTGATTTGCTGTATGCGCAACCATCTTCAAACGGATTTCAATTGGTAGATAGTACACCAAAAGTGGTTATCAAAATCTATAAAACATCCGTAAAAGATTATTATACCGCTGTAAAAGGAACGATTCAAGGCGTTTTTATTACCAAAGACAAGCAGTGGTTTTTTGAATATTACCAAGACGATAAATTAATTTCAGAGAAAATTTCGGTTAAGTTTTAGTTTTTTTGAGACGAAATGAATTATTTAAATTTAAAAAGAAAAGGTATGAATATAGCAACGCAACGTAATAATATTGTGCACAGAGTTTTAGATATAACGGATTCAGAATTGCTTAAAGAAATTGAAGAATTGCTTAATAAAAATGTTTTTACTTATACTGCCTCTGGAAAAGCACTTTCTGTGAAAGAATATAAAAATCATTTAGATAAAATATTGATTGCATCAGATTCTGGTACTTTGGGCTATTCTACATTAGAGGCGAAAAATAAAATTATACGCTAATGAAATTAGTGGAATGGTCAGAAGATTCTATATTTTCATTGCAATCTATTTATGATTATATTTTTATAGAAAGTCCTCAAAACGCAAATTTTGTTGTTGATACTTTACTTGATTTAGGAGAAAAATTAAATGTCTTCCCAGAAAAAAATCCAAAAGAACCACTTTATAATTCTGAAAAAATTAGATTTTTTCCAAAATGGAATTACAAAATAATTTATAGCATAGAAGAAAACAGAATTTACATACTTGATGTTTTTTCTACTTTACAACATTACCGTAGGATTAAAATATAATACCAATTGCTTATAGAATCAGATACTATTTCTATTCTAGTGTTTTTTTGGATTGCATTAATACCCATATTTACTTTTCCAGCGATTTCTCAAAAACTCCCGATTCGTATTTTCTCTCGAATTATTGCCAGGAACGTAAAAGGCAGTATTGCTCAAAGTATCGGGGAGAAATTCCTGATCGGCAAAATTATTGGCATAATCATGCGAATATTTGTATTCTTCGCCATAGCCTAATTCTTTCATCAATTTAGTCGGAGCATTTCGTAAATGAAGCGGTACGGATAAGTTACCTGTTTGTTTTACGGCTGCTTGAGCATTGCCAATGGCTAGATAGGAGGCGTTGCTTTTAGCAGATGTTGCTAAATAAATAGCGCATTGACTCAATAGAATTCGGCTTTCGGGATAGCCTATAATGGCCACAGCTTGGAAGGTATTGTTTGCCATAATAAAAGCAGTTGGATTTGCATTGCCAATATCTTCACTGGACAGAATTAGCATTCTTCGGGCTATAAATTTCACGTCTTCGCCTCCTTCAATCATGCGTGCTAACCAATATACGGCTGCATTAGGATCACTGCCGCGTATGGATTTTATAAATGCCGAAACTATGTCATAATGTTGTTCGCCACTTTTGTCATACAAAACGGTATTTTGTTGCACCAATTCAAAAACACGGTCGTTGGTAATGATGATTTCATCTTCATTGGAGGCGTTTACGACCAATTCGAAAATATTTAATAGTTTTCGTCCATCACCTCCTGAAAGTCGCAACAACGCTTCGGTTTCTTTTAATTGAATATTTTTTGATGCCATGTAAGCATCTGTTTGCATTGCTCGGGCTAGTAACGTTTCTAAATCTACTTTTGTAAATGCATTCAAAACATAGACTTGACAGCGCGAAAGCAAAGCGGGTATAACTTCAAAACTTGGATTCTCGGTGGTGGCACCTATGAGCGTAATCCACCCTTTTTCGACTGCAGCGAGAAGGGAGTCTTGTTGCGATTTACTAAATCGATGAATTTCATCAATAAACAATATGGGATTTTTGGAAGTAAATAAACCGCCACTTTGTTTGGCTTTTTCAATCACATCCCTAATGTCCTTCACACCAGAATTAATAGCACTCAGTACATAAAACGGACGCTTGGATTCTTGTGCAATAATTTGAGCCAAAGTCGTTTTGCCAGTTCCTGGTGGTCCCCAAAAAAGTAAAGACGGAATTATTCCTTTGGCAATTTGTTGGGTCAAAGAACCGTTTGAGCCAACTAAATGCAATTGACTGATGTATTCTTCTAGTTTTTGTGGGCGTATGCGTTCGGCTAGTGGTGCTTCCATTTTTTTAATCTTAAATCAAAAAGGGTTAGTTTTTAATCTGGAATCAAAAAGTAACTTTGGTAAAAATACTGCTTTTATTTGAAGCTACTATCAATGTTGGGTGTTTCGAAATGATTTTACGCAGTATATTTTTTTAAAGTCAAAAAAAAATCGTTTCAATTTTGAAACGAATTTTTATATGTATAAATGTTAACTTTTAATTAATTGCGAAGACCTGAAGTATTTTTTATTTGTTCTTCGTATCTTGTTACGTGATTTATCTTTTTAAGTTCTTCAATTACTTTTTTAAATCCATCATTCACAGCAACTTCAACAGCTCCTAAATTACCTTTTGCATCTCCTTTAATGTCTGATATTTTGGTATCAATACTGTCAAGGCGTGCTAATATCAATTCAAAACCAGCTGTAAGTTGATCCCCAATACTATCCACTTTGGTCTCTATCGCTGTTATTCTTAATTCATGATTATCCATAAAATAATTTATTCATGCAAATGTAACATAAAAATACAAACTTTTTCTTTAGATTGAATTTTATTTTGAATTTATGTAAATAAATTCGTTCGTTGTTTTTAGAGCTTTCAAAAGTGAATGTCTTGGTCTATATTTTATGCTCTCTTTTTCTAAATATGACAAAATAGCAGGTTTTTTTTTTGGATAAATTTTTGAATAAATCTTTTAAATCAAAAATCTAAAAGTTATAATGAGCGACAATCAATTTAAATATAGCAATTCTGTTATTGTAATCCCTCTTGTATTTGTTTTGAGTTTGTGGTTTGTTTTTTGGTTAGAAATTCGCTTTGACTTTGATTTTGATGAAAATGGAATTCTACCAAGAACATTTTCTGGTTTACAAGGAATTCTATTTAGTCCCTTTATCCATTCGGATGTAAGTCATTTGTATCATAATTCCATTCCTCTTTTGGTGTTACTAGCGGCATTGCGTTATTTTTATCGCCAGCAAACAGTTGTAGTTATTGGATATGGAATCTTATTTTCTGGTTTTATTACCTGGGTAATTGGCAGAGAGAATTATCATATAGGTGCCAGTGGATTGATTTATGTTCTGGTTAGTTTTATTTTTTTCAAAGGCATACAAACCCAGTATTATCGGTTGGTAGCACTTTCATTAACCATAATTTTAGTGTATGGCGGGATGATTTGGTATGCTTTTCCAAAAGTAGACGATACCATTTCGTGGGAGGGGCATTTGGCAGGACTTATTACAGGTTTCGTTTTGTCTTTATTATACAAAACTGCCGAGTACAAAAAGGTCGCAAAATACGATTGGGAGCAACCGGATTACAATCCGCTAGAAGACAAGTTTATGCAGCGATTTGACGAGAACGGGAATTTTGTAAATATACCTGTCCTAGAAGAAAATGAGATTTGTGATTTTGAAGAGATGAATTGAATTATTTTGTATTTTTGTAAGTATAAAATTTAAAAATGAGCACAATTATTACAAATATTAAGCAACTTGACTTAAAAGGGAGTTATACATACGCCGATTATTTGTTGTGGCAATTTAAGGATAGAGTTGAAATAATAAAAGGCAAGATTTTTAAGATGAGTCCAGCTCCAAGTCGTTCTCATCAAGACACTTCATGGTCGATAGCACGCCAGTTAGATAAAACATTTTACAAGACTACTTGTAAAATGTATACTGCTCCTTTTGATGTCCGCCTAATTAATTTTAAAGAAAGTACAAAGGATAATCAAATAACTTCGGTAGTGCAACCCGATTTGTGCGTTGTATGTGATATAAACAAACTTGATGATAAGGGGTGTATTGGAGCACCAGATTTGATTATTGAAATTCTTTCTCCTGGGAATTCGTATCGAGAAATGACTATTAAATTCGATTTGTATGAAGAGAACGGGGTAAAAGAATATTGGATTGTCAACCAATCTGATAAAACTATTTTGATTTATGTGCTAAATGAAAATAAATTCGTCGGTTTGAAACCAATCGTTGAAAGTGGTAAACTTGAAAGTCCAACATTTCCAACATTAAAGTTTAGTGTAAAAAATATTTTTAAACAATAGGTAATTGCGATAAGAGTTTTTGTTTTTTAGTTTTGCTAATACAAAAAAAAATGAATCAAAACCAAAGTCTTAATTCATTTTTGTGCTTTATCTGAAATAAAATTTTTTTACTCTTCGTATAGAACTCTTTAGCTTCTTTGTCTAACGGCTTCGTATAAAAAAGCACCACAAGCTACAGAAACATTCAGTGAGCCAATAGTTCCAAACATTGGTAATTTGGCCTTTTCATCGACAATTTTCAATACTGATGGGTTTACACCACGATCCTCGGAACCCATGATAATTGCAATTGGTTCGTTTAAGGAAAGGTCGTAAATATTTTGATCCGTTTTTTCGGTTGCGGCAATAGTTTTAATACCACTTGCTTGCAGTAAGAAGATGGCATCTTTAATATGTTCTACTTTACAAATTGGAATATTAAATACAGCACCAGCCGATGTTTTCACGGTGTCACCATTTACGGGAGCAGAACCTGCTTTCTGAACAATAATACCATTCACTCCAGTGCATTCTGCAGTACGGATAATAGCACCAAAGTTACGCGCATCTGATATTTGATCTAGAATTAGGAATAACGGTTTTTTACCATTTTCCAAAACCGTTTCGATTAATGTTTCCAAATCAAAAAACGAAATAGGAGAGATGCTAGCTACAGCACCTTGGTGGTTGTTTGGAGTGAGGCGGTTTAATTTTTCGACAGGAACATAGGAAAAATTGATATTTCCTCGTTTCATTACTTTCATTAAATCCTTCATCAATTCGCTACTTGCTTCTTTCTGAATGTAGACTTTGTCTACTGTTGCGCCTGCTTGTATGGCTTCAATGATTGCTCTAATCCCAAATATTTGATGTTCTTTTTCCATGTGGCAAAGTTAGGTAAAAGGTTTGTATAAAAAAAACCACCAGCAGAAGCTGATGGTTTTAAAATTAAAGAATCTTCTATTTATAAGAATGATGCTTCTTTGTATACTATTCCGAATGAATTTGTTGTAACTGCATTTAAAGTAGTGGTGTTTATATCACCAACTTTAATCATACCGTATGAAGTTACAGCTGCTGTACCAGTACCTCTTACAATTTTGTAAAGAATTATATCGTTCATCATTAAGCCAGTTAATGAAGTTACTTTTGTT
The DNA here is from genome assembly GCF_007097245.1 of Flavobacterium restrictum. Classification (GTDB taxonomy): domain Bacteria; phylum Bacteroidota; class Bacteroidia; order Flavobacteriales; family Flavobacteriaceae; genus Flavobacterium; species Flavobacterium restrictum. The sequence goes on from NZ_VJZT01000006.1 coordinate 92,824, forward strand.
CCTGCATTGTAATCTGCTTGAACTTTAAATAAATCTGCTGTATCATAAGGTGTCGCATTTGATTTTACAAAATCAATTACAGTGGTACCTTGTTTTGAGATTCCAAATGGAGTAGTAAAAATAATTTCTCCATTTTTTGTGTCAGTGTTAGCATAATTCAGTCCAGTTTTTAAACTGAATTTGTTAGATGCTAAATCATCAGAAAGAGTTGCTGTCATTTCAGAACCTAAAGGTTGAGTAGCAATTGTAACTTTTGTATTTATATAATCTTTTTGACCGGTTGAAGTTGTAACCGTGAATTTATAGTAAATCACATCGTCTACAGCTAACCCTCCATATGTAGAATATGGGATAGCAGCAATGTCTATAGTTTGTTTTGTATTTGCAAAACTACCAGGAAGTGCAGCATAAGTTAATCCATCTTTTGACCATTCTCCAACAACACTTGCAATGGCTGTTGCGGCTTTTTTAACTACAGCATATCTAATGTTAACAGCTGTTGGGTCATCTAGCATAAAGCTAGTAACTCCACTAGTTGAGCTAGTTACGGCATTCCCATCAGCATCAAGAACTTTCCAAACAATTCCTTTTCCAACGGTTTGCACATAAGGTATTGTTGTAACAGATCCGTCTGAAAAAGTAGATTTGATGGCTAATGCAAAAGTCCCGCTTTTTCCAGTATTTCCTGCAGTGGCAGTTGGGAATGTATCAAAACTTCCCAAAGTTGAAGAACTATAGGTTGCTGTTGTTACATTATCTACAGTAGTTGTAGTTGCATCTGAAACTTTATCTCCAAGTATTATTGCAGCTGTTGAACTTGCAGCAATATTTTTGTAAATTTCAATTTTAGTAACTGTTACCCCTTCTTTTAATTTTACAGTAAAGTTTATAGGGACGTTATTGTCTAAACGGCTTATGCTCCCCGGTAGTGCTGAACTTCCGCCAGCAGAAAGCATGTCTATCTTTTCGTCATCAGGTGAACAAGATGCAAAAGACATAATTAATGCCAGCGCAACAATTTGTTTTATGTATTTTTTCATTTTATTTTATTTTTAATTAGAATTTATCCCAGAAAACTTTTGTTGTTAATTTGTCACCACCTATTGCAGTAGAAGCTGCAGTTACATTTGTAGCGTTTAATGTTTGTTCTACTGAAGGATATGAATATCTTTTTGGAACTTCTGTTAGGTTATTGTACGTAACAGCAGGGGCAACCAATACAGGGAAATCTAATCTTCTGTAAGATGTCCATGCTTCAAAACCTCTGTTGTATAATCCCAACCAAGCTTGCTCACCAATACTTTTTTTCCAATTTGTTGCGTCATAAGCAACACTTGGTTGTGCTAAATAAGCGGCTACATCAGCTGTTGCTACTCCCCAGTTTTCCATTGATGCAGTAATTGCTGCAGTATAATGAGACCCAGCAGTACCTCCTACAGCAATACCTCTTGCGGCAGCTTCTGCAAGTAAGAATTGTACTTCTGTATAATCAAATAAAGTACCTGCAAATGTTGGATCTGCTATAGTTGCTGAAATATGAGAGAAAGCCGCAAAGTTATTAGACCCTCCATAAACACCACCTACATAATTTGTAGTTCCAGTTTTGTAGTCAAAATATTTAGCTCTTCTAGGATCAGAAAGCGTATTCATTTTGTCTACTAAAGTATTCGCTACTACAAAATCATTTCTTCCACTAACTACTAAATCAGCATACAATGGGTTTGCATTTGGTTGTAGTGGCAAGTAAATTAAGTTTGTATTGTCTGAATTACTGCTTATTAAACCTGCAGTAACCGCAGCTGTTATTTGACTAGTGGCGTAAGGAAGATCTACATCTGCCATATTAACTGCTAATCTTAATTTCAATGAATTTGCAAATTTTTTCCATTTAGAAGCTGTTCCTCCGTAGATTAGATCAGCATCGCCAAAACTTTCAGTTCCAGTAGTTAATGAACCTGAAGCAACGGTTAATCTTGAAATTAAATCTTTGTAAATGGTTTTAGCATCATCATATTTTGGTAGTGGGTGACCTTCAATATCCAATGCTTCTGAATAAGGTACATCTCCAAATGTATCAACCAAAACACTATAACTGTAAACAGATAATATTTCAATTAAAGCTTTTTTGTTGTTCAATATTGCTATTGCTTCTGGTGTTATTGGAAGTTCTTTGTCTAACAACATTTTTGATTCTTGTAAATCTCTCAATACGTCTCTGTATAAAATTCTGAAATGTCTGTCAGGAATTGTTCTTGTTGTAATGTCGTATTGACTTTCATCAGGGTACGTTGTCTCTGTCCAATATTGGGAGAACAATCGAAACACATTTGTATTAACAGATGTATTAACCATTTGGTCTACTAACGTTTTTTGAGCATTTGTAAAAAGAAACTCTGGTTTCGTTGTAGTTGGGTTTTTTGTATCTTCATTTAATCCCGTAATATCATCTGTACAAGAAGATATAGTCAGGGCAAAAAATGCTAGTAATAATACTATCTTTTTCATAATTTAAAATTTAAATGTTATGTTACCACCAATATTTCTTGTTGTTGGCAATGATCCTGCTGAATAACCAGTAGATAAAGCGCTACCACTTAATCCACTTTCTGGGTCTGCATAAGGAAGGTTTTTCTTTATGATCCATAAATTAGAACCAACTATACTAAAAGTCATAGCTGTAAGATTTAATTTAGAAACCATAGTAGAAGGGAAGCTATAGGTAATGTTTACTTCTCTCAATTTTATGAACGATGCATCATATACAAAAGCTTTGTTTGGGGCTCTTCTATATCCAGAAATATTTCCATATTGATCAGGAGAGATTGTTCTTATTGTATTTGTAGTTCCATCAGCTTGAACACCTGGTAGAATTATACCACCACCATTGGCAATTGAATTTCTTATTGGGTAGCCTAAATCATTATTGCCAGCTGTTTCAGTATACAATCCTGTTGCTTGGCCATACGATTGGTCTAATGAAAATATATCACCACCTTGTTTCATGTCAATTAAGAAACCTAACGATAAGTTTTTGTAAGTAAATTTATTACGAATACCGCCTATCCAATCAGGATTAACATTTCCTATATTATTGTTTGTAGATGCATTAATGATATATCTACCATTTGTACCAACAACTTTTTGACCATCTAAATATGTGAAATCTGTACCTTTAATTACTCCGTAAGGTTGACCTACCGTTGCGTTAAGAGTAACTCCACCTTGGAAACTGTTTAATTGTAGATTTTCGATACCTTCAGCTAACTTGGTTACTTTGTTGTCGTTTTTCGACCAGTTTACAAAAACTTCCCATTGGAAATTCTCTGTTTTGATAGGTGTTGCATTGAATTGAACTTCAATTCCTTTGTTTTCTACTGTAGCTGCATTAATAAATTTTGAACTATTACCTGTAGCTGTTGAAAATGGAACTTCAAAAGCTTCACCATCATTTACGTTTTTATAAGCACTTACATCAAATCCAATTCTTCTATTCAAAAATTGCATTTCTAAACCAATTTCTTGTGTATTGGTTTTAACAGCTTTCAAATTTGGATTGTTTTTTGTACTTGCAACCGAATATTGTTGGTTAGTTCCAAAGGGATCAATTTTAGTGTAAGTGTCAATTAAAGATTGATTTGGAGTTCCTAATGGGCTTTCTGAATATCCTGCTCTAACTTTACCAAATGACAACCATGGTACATCAATAGTTTTAGTAAATACGTAGCTTCCAGATACAGAATAAGATTCTATTGCATTTTTTCCAGTTGGTAGTTGAGAAAAAGCATCTCTTCTTGCTGTGGCATCAAGGAATAAAAAATCTCTAAACCCAAATGATGTTGAAGCGTAATAACTGTTTATTCCAGAATTATCTTCTCTTTCTGATGGAAATGGCACACTTGCAACTGAATTTGATAAACTGTATACGCCAGGAACGATAAGACCACCTTGAGTTGAGTTTAAGGTTGATGTTATTCTTGTTCTTACAACTGTTCCCCCAGCAATACCATTAAAACTAAAATCCTCTGAAAAGTTTTTCTTGAAAGTTAAAATGAAATCATAGTTTTGTTCAGAAAAAGTACGGTTATATTTTTGGTATCCTGATGTTTCGTCTAACCTATTGATTCCAAACTGTCCTGCAATGGAACCTACTGCTCTTCTTTCTTCTCTTAGTTCAGAGTAAGTATCGGTAGATATTTTTCCAGTAGCTGTTAACCAATCATTCACTTTGTAATCTAATTTACTGTAACCAGTAAAACGATTTCTTTCGTCTGATTGATAGTTTTTGTATCTGATAAAATAGGGGTTATCCCAGTATATTTGAGATAAATTTGATGGATCTGAATAATTCCAGTTGATGTTTTGTCCTCCTGATCTTTCGTATACTTGTTTTAGTTCTTGTACATCAACATTCGTTTGCCACCATTGACGGAAATTAGACATGATGTTTTCATTATATCCTGTTGAGTTTCTACCAACTGTACTTTGAGCTAAATAATTTGCAAAAACACTTACGGATAATTTGTCAGTAAATTGGTGATTTACTTTTACACTTAAGCTATTTTTTTTCAATTCACTGTTTGGTAAAATACCTGTTTGTTTTGAATTGTTAAAGTTTAAAACAAAGTTAGTTTTGTCATTACCATCTTCCAATGAAACAGAATTATTTAAAGAAAGAGGTGATTGGAAAAATGTAATTGGTCCGTTTTTTGCCGCCTGCCATGGTGTAGCTTTGCCATAATTGTCTGAATATGGCGTAAAAGCATTCCAATTGTAAACCATTAAAGTTGGGTCAAAAGCGGCACCAAAAGAAGCATCTTCTGATGTAGGAACAACCAAATCTTCTTGACCATCACCATCAATATCTCTGTATAAAAACAAACCCGATGGATCCTCATAATAAGGACCATATCCCGCTCCATATTTATCTTGGTATTTTACAAAAGTTGATTTGTCTACACTTCCAGTAACTACTTCACTAGACACTGTAACGCCCAAACCTTTTTTTGCTTTCCCTTTTTTGGTTGTTATCATTACAACTCCATTTCCTCCTAAATACCCGTATAATGCAGATGCTGCTGCACCTTTCAATACGTTTATAGTTTCAATGTCATCAGGATTAACGTCCATTGCTGCATTACCGTAATCGTAAGTTCCACCTACTCCAGCACCTTGATTTCCTGTATTCGAGTTGATGTTCGAGTTGTTTATTGGCATTCCGTCAATAACAATTAACATTTCATTGTTTCCTTTCAAACTTTTTATACCACGTGAAACAATACTAGAAGAACCTCCAAAGTTGTTGTTTCTTTTAATAGAAACCCCAGCAACTTTACCAGAAAGTTCATTAATAAAATTCCCGCTTCCTGCACCAGAAGTTAAATCAGAACCTTTAACCTCTTGTGTAGCGTATCCAAGAGATTTTTTTTCTCTTTTGATACCTAACGCCGTGGTTACCACAACTCCTTCAAGTTCTGTAGCAGTACTTGCCATTTTTACATTTACCGAAGCTGATTTAGCTGTAACTTCTTGGGTTTTCATCCCAACATAGCTAAAAATCAATACTTGAGTAGGTGTAGCTTTGATAGAATACTTTCCATCAAAATCAGTTTGTGTTCCAGATTTAGTTCCTTTCACTAATACACTTACGCCTGGTATTGGCATTCCTGCATTATCAGAAACAGTCCCTGAAACAGCTCTTTCTTGCGCAAAAGTTAGTTGCGCCATAAGTACTACTAGTAGCACTAAGAATCCATTGAACTTTAGTTTCATTTTTAAATATTTTGAATTAGTTTGACAAAAATCTTAATAATTTGTTAACTTTCCTAACGTTTGAATTGTTTTTTTATGCACGCATCTAAAATTTAACATTATAACATATAGTAATGTTAGTGTTAGAAAATTTTATTTCTTGATTTTTTGTGCTTCCGTTGACTAGTGCTATTTTTAGCAATCCATTATTGGTTTGTATTCCAAAACCTATTCCTAGACCTAATATTTTTTCGAAATTTTCTTTGTTTTGTGTGTTGGTTTCGTCTTTGTAAAGGCAATAATCTGCTATGGAGTGCAGGTATAAATTGGAGGAGACTTGATAGCGATACTCTGTAAGCATTGAAGTTACTAGGTTTGCTTGAAGGCTGTTTTCGGCAAAACCTCTTATGGAGTTGATGCCGCCAAATCGAAATAATTCATTAGTTAGATAGCTTTGACTTTGTAGATAATAGTTTTGTGTTTTTAAATTAATGCTGTTTTTTTGATTTAAATAAAAAGTATGCATGGCGTTTACTGCCAAGTAAAATTGTTTTACATTTTGATTGGTGTTTGTAGTATTTCGCTTTCCAAATCCTAAATTGATGTTAAAAAATGATTTTTCTGGAAATGTTAAATTTGTGTTATCCTGTTTTATCCAATTTATTCCTAAAGTGGTGTAACTGTTTTTGTAATCGCTCAAAAAGGTGCTATTTGTATTTTGAATATCGCTAGATTCATTGCTTTGATATCCCAAATAAATTCGACTTGTATAATCTAAAAAGTAACCTAAATTAAGTGCTGTTTTAGTGTTTTGATACGTACTGTCTTGTTTAAAAATATTAATTTCTGCTTTTATGCCTAATGGGCTTTTGAAGATATAAGGAATTTCGATACTTGTTTTAAAGGTTTTCTGATTATTACCATCGCTTTTCCAGTAAACTGATAAATTTTCGCCGGCTCCCAGTATATTTTCTAAATTGATGTCTACATAACCATTCAGCTTTATTTTTTTGTTTTCTTTATTCGAAAAACCAATATATCCATCAAAAGTATTCGCCTTTCTTTTCTCTAGGTAAACATAAACTTTGGTCGAATCTTTGGTAAATAAAATCTCGGGATATTTTATTTGATATACAAATTTGAATTTATCAAAATCCTCATGAATATGGCGTACCGTTTCTTGGTTAAAGAGGGTGTTTTTGTATTTCCTGTTAATTTGTTTGGTATAGCCAATTGGGAAGTTGTTTTTTTTATCTTTTTCTGTTTTTATGACAATTGTGTTTAAGGCTCTTTTTTCGTTTGAGTTAAAATCTAAATCGGCATAGAGTGTCTCTTTTTTTAATTGAATGTTGAGTAGCTTTAATTTTGCAAAAGCAAATCCTTTTTGTTCAGTTTCCTTTAAAGTTTGATTCAAAAATGTTTCTGTATCTGAATATTTTAAGATCAAAGTGTCTGATTTTTGAACAAGTTTTAGGAGTTTGTTTGCTTCGGAATTTATACCTATATATATATGACTTGATTGTAATTGTTGTCCAAGTGCTATAATGACAGTAAATAGGCTATCATTTTCTCTCGTGTTTTGAATAACCTTGTTATTAAGGTAGCCTTGTTTGGTGAGTTGTTGCGTTGTTTTTGTTATTTCGTCGGTTACTGATTTTATGTTTTTAAGTGACGAAATATATTTTGTAGAATCTATTATTTGATTTTCGGTCGAAGTGATTCCAGTTATTTTTAATTTAAAGTTTTGAGCATTGCAAGGTAGGCTCAAAATAAAAAGGGTGATAAGTATTGCAAATGATTTCAATGGAATTGCCGTTTTGATAAAAGTAACGCAAATATCTATTGTTTGTTATTAGAATCATAATCTAAAATAATGTTGTTGAAAATTAATGGATTAACATTTGTAGATTGAAAAATATTTTATACATTTGCAACCCCGTAAAAAGCGGGAATTTAATATAATAAGAAATTTTTAGTATTAATTATGCCAACAATTCAACAATTAGTAAGAACAGGAAGAACTCAAATAACTAAGAAGAGTAAATCGGTTGCTTTAGATTCTTGTCCTCAAAGAAGAGGGGTTTGTACGCGTGTTTACACTACAACACCAAAAAAACCAAACTCTGCAATGCGTAAAGTAGCGCGTGTACGTTTGACAAATGGTAATGAAGTAAATGCCTACATCCCTGGTGAAGGACACAATTTACAAGAGCACTCGATAGTATTAGTTAGGGGTGGAAGGGTAAAAGATTTGCCAGGAGTAAGATATCACATCGTTCGTGGTGCGCTTGATACGTCAGGAGTAGCAGGAAGAACGCAAAGAAGATCTAAATACGGAGCAAAAAGACCAAAACCAGGTGCAGCGCCAGCTACAACAGGAAAGAAAAAGTAATCTGAAACGTTAGTTTTGGGGTTGTTTATTAAGTGTTTACACGATGATAAATAGCGCACAATTCTTAACTTTCTAAAACAAAAAGACATGAGAAAAAGAGCGGCAAAGAAAAGACCACTTTTACCAGATCCAAGGTTTAATGACCAATTGGTAACGCGTTTTGTGAACAACTTAATGTGGGATGGTAAGAAATCAACAGCTTTCAAAGTATTTTATGATGCAATTGATATTATAGAATCAAAAAAGCAAGATGCAGAAAAACCTTCATTGGACATCTGGAAAGATGCTTTAACTAACGTTATGCCTCACGTAGAAGTACGTAGCCGTAGAGTAGGTGGAGCAACATTTCAAATTCCAATGCAAATTAGACCAGACAGAAAAATATCAATGGCTATGAAATGGTTAATTCTTTATTCAAGAAGAAGAAACGAAAAATCAATGGCTCAAAGATTAGCTTCAGAATGTTTAGCTGCGGCTAAAGAAGAAGGGGCAGCTGTTAAGAAAAGAATGGATACTCACAAGATGGCAGAGGCTAACAAAGCATTCTCTCACTTTAGATTTTAATTCTTAAGAAATGGCTAGAGACTTAAAATACACAAGAAACATAGGAATTGCTGCTCACATTGATGCTGGTAAAACAACAACAACAGAGCGTATATTATTCTATACGGGAAAATCACACAAAATTGGTGAAGTACATGATGGTGCTGCAACAATGGACTGGATGGCGCAAGAGCAAGAAAGAGGTATTACAATTACATCTGCTGCTACAACTTGTGAATGGAATTTTCCAACTACTCAAGGTAAAATTTTACCTGAAACATTGCCTTATCACTTTAATATTATTGATACTCCAGGACACGTTGACTTTACAGTTGAAGTAAACCGTTCTTTGCGTGTGTTGGATGGTTTAGTTTTCTTGTTTAGTGCTGTTGATGGTGTAGAGCCTCAATCAGAAACAAACTGGAGACTAGCTGATCAATACAGAGTACCTCGTATTGGATTTGTTAATAAAATGGATAGACAAGGATCTAACTTCTTGATGGTATGTCAGCAAGTAAGAGATATGTTGAAATCAAATGCTGTTGCAATCACTTTGCCAATTGGTGAAGAAAATGATTTCAGGGGTGTTGTGGATTTAGTTAAAAATCAGGCAATTGTTTGGCATGAAGAAGGTTTGGGGGCTACTTATGATATTGTGCCTATTCCAGAAGACATGTTGGAAGAAGTGAAAGAATACAGATCAATTCTTATTGAAGCAGTAGCTGATTATGATGAAAATTTGTTAGAAAAATTCATGGAAGACGAAGAGTCTATTACAGAAGAAGAAATCAACATTGCGTTGAGAGCTGCTGTTATGGACATGGCTATTATTCCTATGATTGCTGGTTCTTCTTTTAAAAATAAAGGAGTTCAATTCATGCTAGATGCGGTATGTAAATATTTGCCATCTCCAATGGATAAAGATGGTATCGAAGGGATTCATCCTGATGATGCTGAACTTTTAGAAGAAGATCAAACAAAAATCTTGCGTAAGCCAGATGTTAAGGAGCCATTTGCTGCTTTAGCATTTAAAATTGCTACTGATCCATTCGTAGGTCGTTTAGCGTTTTTCCGTGCTTATTCAGGTCGTTTAGAAGCGGGTTCTTATGTTTTGAACACACGTTCAGGAAACAAAGAAAGAATTTCTCGTATCTACCAAATGCACGCAAACAAACAAAACCCAATCGAATATATCGAGGCAGGTGATATTGGAGCAGCAGTTGGATTTAAAGATATTAAAACTGGAGATACATTGTGTGATGAAAAACACCCAATTATTTTGGAGTCAATGAAATTCCCAGCGCCAGTAATTGGTATCGCTATTGAACCAAAAACTAAAGCTGACGTTGATAAAATGGGTATGGCTTTGGCTAAATTAGCCGAAGAAGATCCAACATTTACAGTTAGAACTGATGAGGCTTCTGGTCAAACTATTATATCTGGTATGGGTGAGCTTCACTTGGATATCTTGGTAGATAGAATGAAACGTGAGTTCAAAGTTGAAGTAAATCAAGGGGAGCCTCAAGTAGAATACAAAGAAGCTTTTACTAAACTAGCTCAACACAGAGAAACATACAAGAAACAATCAGGTGGTCGTGGTAAATTCGGTGATATCGTATTTAAATTAGAGCCTGCTGATGAAGTTGACGGTAAAACTCCTGTAGGTTTGCAGTTTATCAATGCGGTAAAAGGAGGTAACGTTCCTAAAGAATATATTCCATCTGTAGAAAAAGGTTTCCGTGAAGCTATGAAAACTGGTCCTTTAGCAGGATACCAAGTAGATAGTTTGAAAGTAACTTTATTAGACGGATCTTTCCATCCTGTGGATTCTGATGCTCTTTCTTTTGAATTGGCAGCTAGAATGGGGTACAGAGAGGTAGCTAAAGCAGCTGGTGCTGTTATTTTAGAGCCAATCATGAAAATGGAAGTGATTACACCTGAAGAAAACATGGGGGATATCGTAGGTGACATCAACCGTCGTAGAGGTCAAGTGAATGACATGGGAGATAGAGCCGGTGCAAAGACTATCAAAGCGGATGTGCCGTTATCAGAAATGTTTGGATATGTAACCACATTAAGAACATTGTCATCTGGTAGAGCAACATCTACAATGGAATTTTCGCACTACGCAGAAACGCCTTCTAATATTTCGGAAGCAGTTATCAAAAAAGCAAAAGGAAACGCATAATCTTTAAGAAAATGAGTCAAAAAATCAGAATAAAACTAAAATCTTACGATCACATGTTGGTAGACAAGTCTGCTGAAAAGATTGTAAAAACGGTAAAAAGTACCGGTGCAGTAGTAACAGGGCCAATTCCATTACCAACTCACAAAAAACTTTTTACAGTATTACGTTCTCCACACGTAAACAAAAAAGCAAGAGAGCAATTTGAAGTAATGTCGTACAAGAGATTGATTGACATTTATTCCTCTTCATCAAAAACTATTGACGCATTAATGAAACTTGAATTGCCAAGTGGAGTTGAAGTAGAAATCAAAGTTTAAGTAGTTCAAGAGTAAAAAAGGACGCTGTTTTTAAGTGAAAATATTTTTTTTGGTTTGTGTGTGAATAATGTTTACTTTTGCACCACTAAAAAAAATAAGGTTCGCTTAAAAGCTGCGTTCTATATTTATATTTAATAATTAATAATTACTATTTATGTCTGGGTTAATCGGAAGAAAAATTGGCATGACAAGCATCTTTGACGAGAACGGGAAAAACATTCCCTGTACTGTTATTGAAGCTGGCCCATGTGTAGTTACCCAAGTCAGAACCAAAGGTGTTGACGGGTACGAAGCGTTGCAACTTGGTTTCGATGACAAAAACGAGAAACATTCCACAAAAGCGGCCGTTGGTCACTTTGCGAAAGCAGGAACTGTAGCTAAGAAAAAAGTCGTTGAATTTCAAGATTTTGCAACAGAACAAAAATTAGGAGACGTTATTGACGTTTCTGTTTTTGAAGAAGGAGAGTTTGTAGATGTACAAGGTGTATCTAAAGGTAAAGGTTTTCAAGGAGTTGTTAAACGCCACGGTTTTGGTGGTGTAGGACAAGCAACTCACGGTCAACACAACCGTTTAAGAGCGCCAGGTTCTGTAGGAGCTTCTTCTTATCCATCTAGAGTATTCAAAGGAATGCGTATGGCTGGAAGAATGGGAGGAGACAATGTAAAAGTTCAAAACCTTAGAGTTTTAAAAGTAGTGGCTGAAAAGAACCTACTTGTTATAAAAGGATGTATTCCTGGATGTAACAACTCTTATGTAATCATTCAGAAGTAATGGAAGCAAAAGTATTAGATTTCAACGGAAAAGATACTGGAAGAAAAGTGCAACTTTCTGATTCAGTATTCGGTATAGAACCAAATAATCACGCAGTATATCTTGATGTTAAGCAATATCTTGCTAATCAACGTCAAGGAACGCACAAAGCCAAAGAAAGAGCTGAAGTTGCGGGAAGTACACGTAAGATTAAAAAACAAAAAGGAACTGGTACTGCTCGTGCGGGTAGTGCAAAGAATCCGTTGTTTAAAGGTGGTGGAACAGTTTTTGGACCAAGACCAAGAAGTTATTCATTCAAATTGAATAAAAGCTTGAAAAGATTGGCAAGAAAATCTGCTTTCTCAATTAAAGCAAAAGAATCGAATATTATCGTTCTTGAAGACTTCAGTTTTGAAACGCCAAACACTAAAAATTTCATTAATGTTTTGAAAGCTTTAGAGTTAGAAAATAAAAAATCACTATTCGTGTTGGGTGATACAAATAAAAATGTATATTTGTCCTCACGTAATTTGAAGTCTTCAAGCGTAGTAAGTAGTTTAGAATTAAGTACTTATGCTATTTTGAATGCTAATAATTTAGTGCTTTTAGAGAGTTCTTTGGAAGTAATTGAAGAAAATTTAAGTAAATAATAGGATATGAGCATCATAATTAAACCTATAGTAACGGAAAAAGTAACCAAAGAAAGTGAAGTTTTGAACCGTTTTGGATTCGAAGTTAACAAAAAAGCAAATAAAGTGCAAATTAAGAAAGCTGTTGAAGCTGCTTATGGTGTAACTGTTTTAAGTGTTAATACGATGAATGTAAGACCAGACAGAACTACTAAATACACTAAAAGTGGTTTAATCAGTGGAAAGACAAATGCTGTTAAAAAGGCAATTGTACAAGTACAAGCAGGAGAAACAATTGATTTTTACAACAATATCTAAGATAAAATGTCAGTAAGAAAATTAAAACCTATTACCCCAGGTCAGCGATTTAGAGTTGTGAATGGTTATGACGCCATTACAACTGATAAGCCGGAACGCTCTTTGATAGCGCCGATAAAAAACTCTGGAGGTAGAAATAGTCAAGGAAAGATGACCATGCGTTATACGGGTGGTGGTCACAAGCAGAGATATCGTATTATTGATTTTAAACGTACTAAAGAAGGAATTCCAGCTACAGTGAAATCTATCGAATACGATCCAAATCGTACTGCGTTTATCGCTCTATTAGCTTATGCTGATGGTGAGAAAACTTATGTTATTGCTCAAAACGGATTGAAAGTTGGACAGAAGTTAGTTTCTGGTCCAGAATCTCAACCAGAAATTGGTAATACATTACCTTTAAGTAGAGTTCCGCTTGGAACTGTTATTTCTTGTATCGAATTGAGACCAGGTCAAGGAGCTGTAATTGCTCGTTCTGCTGGAACATTTGCTCAATTAATGGCAAGAGATGGAAAATATGCAACAATCAAAATGCCTTCTGGAGAAACAAGATTAATCTTGTTGACTTGTTCGGCTACAATTGGAGCGGTTTCTAATTCAGATCACCAATTAGTTGTATCAGGAAAAGCTGGTAGAACAAGATGGTTAGGAAGAAGACCTAGAACAAGACCTGTTGCAATGAACCCTGTCGATCACCCAATGGGTGGTGGTGAAGGACGTTCTTCTGGTGGACATCCACGCTCTAGAAACGGTATACCTGCTAAAGGTTATAGAACACGTTCTAAGAAAAACCCGAGTAACAAGTACATTGTAGAACGTAGAAAGAAATAATAAGATATGGCACGTTCATTAAAAAAAGGACCTTTCGTTCATTATAAGTTAGAAAAGAAAGTTGAAGAAAACATTGCAGGTGGGAATAAAGGAGTGGTTAAGACTTGGTCTAGAGCTTCTATGATTACTCCAGACTTTGTTGGACAAACTATCGCAGTTCATAACGGTCGTCAATTTGTACCAGTTTACGTAACAGAAAACATGGTAGGTCACAAATTAGGAGAATTTTCACCAACTAGATCTTTTAGAGGTCATGCTGGAGCAAAAAATAAAGGTAAAAAATAAGAAGCAATGGGAGTTCGTAAAAGAGAAACAGCAGACGCAAGAAAAGAGGCTAATAAGTCTTTGGCCTTCGCAAAGTTAAATAACTGCCCTACTTCACCTAGAAAAATGCGCTTAGTAGCAGATCTAGTAAGAGGTCAGAAGGTAGAAAGAGCACTTAACATCTTAAGATTCAGTTCTAAAGAAGCTTCAAGAAAATTAGAAAAATTGGTTTTATCCGTTATTGCCAACTGGCAAGCAAAAAACCCTGAAGCTAATATGGAAGAAGCTGGTTTATTTGTTAAGGAAATCCGTGTAGATGGTGGCATGATGTTGAAAAGACTTCGTCCAGCTCCACAAGGAAGAGCACACAGAATAAGAAAACGTTCAAATCACGTAACAATCGTGTTGGGAGCTATCAATAACACACAAAGCAATTCTTAAGCAGCATGGGACAAAAGACAAATCCAATTGGAAATAGACTTGGTATCATCAGAGGATGGGACTCAAACTGGTATGGTGGAAATGATTATGGCGATAAATTAGCCGAGGATCATAAAATCAGAAAGTATATCCATGCTCGTTTATCAAAAGCTAGTGTATCAAAAGTAATCATCGAGAGAACTTTGAAACTTGTAACCGTTACTATCACTACTGCTAGACCTGGTATCATTATCGGAAAAGGTGGGCAAGAGGTAGACAAGTTGAAAGAAGAACTTAAGAAAATTACGGACAAAGAGGTTCAAATCAACATCTTTGAAATTAAAAGACCTGAACTTGACGCGTATCTAGTTGCTACAAGCATCTGTCGTCAAATCGAAAGCAGAATTTCTTACAGACGTGCAATCAAAATGGCTATTGCTGCTTCTATGCGTATGAACGCAGAAGGTATCAAAGTTTTGATTTCTGGTCGTTTGAATGGTGCAGAGATGGCTCGTTCAGAAGGTTTCAAAGAAGGTAGAATTCCTCTATCAACTTTCAGAGCCGATATTGATTATGCGCTTGCAGAAGCTCATACTACTTATGGTAGAATGGGTATTAAAGTGTGGATCATGAAAGGTGAAGTTTATGGAAAGAGAGATCTTTCGCCGCTTGCTGGAATGGACAAAAAACAGTCTGGTACTGGTGGTGGTAAAGGTGATGCGCCTAGAGGTGACAGAAAACCTTTCAATAAAGGTGGAAAACCAGACGCTCGTAAACGAAAGTAAATTTTTAAACTAAAGAAAAATGTTACAGCCTAAAAGAACAAAATACCGTAAGGTACAGAAAGGTAAAATGAAAGGAAATTCTCAAAGAGGACATGAACTTTCTAATGGAATGTTTGGTATTAAATCTGTACATGAAGATGGAATGTTCTTAACCTCTCGTCAAATCGAAGCTGCTCGTATCGCTGCAACTCGTTTTATGAAAAGAGAAGGACAATTATGGATTAAAATATTTCCAGACAAACCTATCACAAAGAAACCTCTTGAGGTACGTATGGGTAAAGGTAAAGGTGCCGTTGAATATTGGGCAGCTGTTGTTAAACCCGGAAGAATTATGTTTGAAGTTGGTGGAGTTCCTTTGTCAGTTGCAAAAGAGGCATTGCGTCTTGCAGCTCAAAAACTACCAGTAAAAACTAAATTCGTTGTTGCTAGAGATTTCGAAGCATAATCTATATTATATTATGAAACAATCAGAAATAAAAGATCTTTCTGCAGCGGAGTTGCAAGAAAAACTTAGTCAAACTAAAAAGGTTTATTCCGATTTAAAAATGGCTCACGCTATTTCGCCTATCGAGAACCCACTTCAAATAAGAAGCGTTCGAAGATCGGTTGCTAGATTAGCTACAGAACTTACTAAAAGAGAATTACAATAATTCTGCTGAAAGATGGAAGAAAAAAGAAATTTAAGAAAAGAAAGAATTGGTGTTGTTACTTCAAACAAAATGGATAAATCTATTGTTGTTGCTCAAGTAACCAAAGTAAAACACCCATTATACGGTAAGTTCGTGTTGAAAACAAAGAAATTTGTGGCACATGACGAAACAAACGACTGTAACATAGGAGATACTGTGAGAATTAGCGAAACGCGTCCTTTGAGTAAATCAAAATGTTGGAGATTAGTTGAAATCCTAGAAAGAGCTAAATAATTATGGTACAACAAGAATCAAGACTAAAAGTAGCAGATAACACAGGAGCTAAAGAAGTTTTAACTATCCGTGTTTTAGGAGGTACCAAAAGAAGGTATGCCTCTGTTGGAGACAAGATTGTAGTATCTATAAAAGACGCAACACCTAACGGAAACGTTAAAAAAGGTGCCGTTTCAACTGCAGTTGTAGTACGTACCAAAAAAGAAGTGAGAAGAGCCGACGGTTCATACATTAGATTTGATGACAACGCTTGTGTGTTATTAAATGCTGCTGGTGAAATGAGAGGTACTCGTGTTTTTGGTCCAGTAGCAAGAGAACTTCGTGAAAAACAATTCATGAAAATTGTATCATTAGCACCAGAAGTGCTTTAATTCGTTTTAAGATGATAAAGCTAAAAATAAAATCAGGAGACATAGTAAGAGTAATTGCTGGAGACCATAAAGGGGAAGAAGGTAAAGTATTACGTGTTTACCGTGAGAAAAACAAAGCTGTTGTTGAAGGTGTAAACATGGTTTCAAAACATACGAAACCGAGTGCCAAAAGCCCTCAAGGTGGTATTGTTAAAAAAGAAGCTTCTATACAAATTTCTAACATTTCTCTTATTGATCCTAAAACAAAGGAAACAACAAGAGTAGGTATTAGAGTTGAAGGAGATAAGAAAGTAAGATTTTCAAAAAAATCTAATCAAGTACTATAGTAATGGCGTATATACCTAGACTAAAAGAAGAATATAAGAGCAGAGTAATTGCTGCTCTTAAAGAGGAATTCGGATACGTAAACGTAATGCAAGTTCCAAAATTGGAAAAAATCGTTTTAAGTAAAGGAGTTGGTGCAGCTGTATCTGATAAAAAACTAATTGACTATGCAGTTGATGAGTTGACAAAGATCACTGGACAGAAAGCAATATCTACTATTTCAAAGAAAGACGTTGCGTCTTTTAAATTGAGAAAAGGGATGCCTATTGGAGCAAAAGTTACTTTACGAGGTGAGAGAATGTATGAGTTTTTAGATAGACTTATTACTTCTGCTTTGCCGCGTGTTAGAGATTTCAGTGGTATCAAAGCTACAGGTTTCGATGGAAGAGGAAATTATAACCTTGGTGTTTTGGAGCAAATCATTTTCCCAGAAATTGATATAGACAAAGTAAACAAAATATCAGGTATGGATATCTCTTTTGTAACTACTGCAAAAACTGATAAAGAAGCAAAATCATTATTGGCTGAACTAGGTTTACCTTTTAAAAAGAATTAAGATATGGCTAAAGAATCAATGAAAGCCCGTGAGGTTAAGAGAGAAAAAACGGTAGTAAAGTATGCTGAGAAAAGAAAAGCTTTGTTAGAAGCTGGAGATTTCGTAGGTTTGCAAAAATTACCGAAAAATGCTTCACCAGTTCGTTTGCACAATCGTTGTAAATTAACAGGTAGACCAAGAGGTTATATGCGTCAATTCGGTATTTCACGTGTTACATTCCGTGAAATGGCCAACAATGGATTGATACCAGGTGTTAAAAAAGCATCTTGGTAGAAAAATATTCAGACGTGAGTAATCACGTCTGTTTTTCACATTTATAAACTGGTTTCAGGTTCAATTACATTTAATTGAAAACCGTTACCGCAAATCAATACATATGTATACAGATCCAATTGCAGATTATTTGACGAGAGTTAGAAACGCTGTGGCTGCAAACCACAAAGTTGTCGAAATTCCAGCATCTAATCTAAAAAAAGAAATAACAAAGATCTTATTTGATCAAGGTTATATCTTAAGTTACAAATTTGAAGACAACTCTGTTCAGGGTTCAATCAAAATTGCTTTGAAGTATGATAAAGATACTAAAGAGTCTGTAATAAAAGATATCCAAAGAATTAGTAAACCAGGTTTACGTAAATATTCTAGCTCTACAACAATTCCAAGAATCCTTAATGGATTAGGAATTGCTATTGTTTCTACTTCTAAAGGTTTAATGACTGGTAAGAAAGCAAGACAATTAAACGTTGGTGGCGAAGTAATTTGTTACGTATACTAATTTTAAAGACTAAAATAAGATGTCAAGAATAGGTAAAAGCCCAGTAACAATACCTGCTGGAGTAACTGTTTCAGTTGCTGATGGTATTATTACAGTAAAAGGAAAAAATGGTCAACTTACACAGGAGTTTTCGGACGTAACTGTTACAGTTGAAGGAGATCAGGTTCAAGTAGAAAGATCTTCTGATCACAAAGACCAACGCGCAAAACACGGTTTATACCGTTCATTAATCAATAATATGATTATTGGTGTTAACGAAGGTTTTACAAAATCATTAGAATTGGTTGGAGTAGGTTACAGAGCTTCAAACCAAGGACAAAAATTAGATTTAGCTTTAGGTTTTTCTCATAATATTGTTTTAGAAATTGCTCCAGAAGTAACTTTAGAAACAATTTCTGAAAAAGGAAAAAACCCAATTGTTAAGTTAACTTCATTTGATAAACAACTGTTAGGTCAAGTTGCTGCCAAAATTAGAGGTTTCCGTAAACCAGAACCGTACAAAGGTAAAGGGGTTAAATTTGTAGGTGAAGTATTAAGAAGAAAAGCAGGTAAATCAGCTTAAAAAATAAGATTATGTCATTAACAAAACCTGAAAGAAGACAACGAATTAGATTCAGAATTAGAAAATCGATTAGTGGTACTGCTACAAATCCAAGACTATCTGTTTTTAGAAGTAACAAAGAAATTTACGCTCAACTTATTGATGATGTAAACGGTGTTACTTTATTGGCTGCTTCTTCGAGAGAAAAAGAAATAGAAAAAGGTACGAATATTGAAGTAGCAACTGCCGTAGGGAAACTAGTAGCAGAGAAAGCTTTGAAAGCTGGTATAGATGTAGTAACATTCGATAGAGGAGGTTATTTATATCACGGTCGTATTAAATCATTAGCAGAAGGCGCGAGAGCGGCTGGACTTAAATTCTAATATAGTATGTCTAATAGTAAATACAAGAATGTAGAGCTAGTAAAACCAAGTGGTCTTGAACTTAAAGATCGTTTGGTAAGTGTTAATCGTGTTACTAAAGTTACAAAGGGTGGTAGAGCTTTTGGTTTTTCTGCTATTGTAGTTGTAGGTGATGAAAATGGAGTTGTTGGACATGGATTGGGAAAATCTAAAGATGTTTCTGAAGCAATTGCGAAAGCAGTAGAAGATGCAAAGAAAAATTTAGTAAAAATTCCTTTGAATGGACAATCGGTTCCTCACGAACAAAAAGGTAAATTTGGTGGTGCACGTGTATTCTTAATTCCTGCCTCTCATGGTACAGGAGTTATTGCTGGTGGGGCTGTTCGTTCAGTTCTTGAATCAGTAGGTATTCATGATGTATTATCTAAATCACAAGGATCTTCAAATCCTCATAACGTAGTTAAAGCAACTTTTGATGCTTTATTGCAAATGAGAAGTGCTCATACTGTTGCAAAACAAAGAGGCGTTTCATTAGAGAAAGTTTTTAAAGGTTAATTCAAGGAAATTATGGCTAAATTATTAGTAAAACAAGTACGTAGTAAAATTAACTGCCCTCTTACTCAAAAAAGAGGTTTGGAAGCTTTAGGTCTACGTAAAATGGGACAAGTTGTAGAGCATGATTCAAATCCTGCAATCCTTGGTATGATAAATAAAGTTAAACACTTAGTTTCTGTAGAGGAAGCTAAATAACAAATACTGTTATGAATTTAAGTAACTTACAACCTGCTGAAGGTGCTACACACAATCAAAATAAAAGATTAGGTAGAGGTGAAGGTTCTGGAAAAGGTGGTACTTCTGCAAGAGGTCACAAAGGAGCAAAATCTCGTTCTGGTTATTCTAAAAAGATTGGTTTTGAAGGAGGTCAAATGCCTCTTCAAAGACGTGTGCCTAAGTTTGGTTTTACAAACATCAATCGTAAAGATTACGAAGGTGTAAATCTAGATACACTTCAATTATTAGTTGATAATGGTATTGTAACTGAATCTGTTGATATGACAGTTTATGTAGCAAATCGTTTGGCTACCAAAAATGAAATCGTAAAGATTTTAGGTAGAGGAGAATTAACGGCTAAATTGAAGGTAACTGCTCACAAATTTACTGCAACCGCTAAAGCTGCTATTGAGGCTGCTGGTGGAGAAGCTGTAATAATATAATTTTTCAATTAACATGAAGAAATTTTTTGAATCATTAAGTAATGTATGGAAAATCGAGGAGCTAAAAAATAGAATCCTTATTACATTAGGACTGCTTTTAGTGTATCGTTTTGGAGCACATGTTACGCTTCCTGGTATAGATGCAACACAATTGACTGGTCTTGCTGGTCAAACTAAAAATGGTATCGGATCTATTCTTGATATGTTTACTGGAGGTGCATTTTCTAAAGCTTCTGTTTTTGCTTTAGGTATTATGCCTTACATTTCAGCATCTATTGTGGTTCAGTTGATGGGAATAGCAATTCCTTATCTTCAAAAGCTTCAGAGTGATGGAGAAAGTGGTAGAAAAAAGATAAATCAGATTACGCGTTGGTTAACTATTGTAATTACTTTAGTTCAAGGGCCAACGTATATTTATAACCTTTACAGAACATTGCCTAGCGGTGCTTTTCTTTTAGGTTTTAATTCTCCTGCATTCTTATTTTCTTCAGTTATCATCCTTGTTACAGGTACAATATTTGCCATGTGGTTAGGAGAAAAAATTACTGATAAAGGTATTGGAAATGGAATATCACTTTTAATCATGGTTGGAATTTTAGCTAGATTGCCACAAGCTTTTATTCAAGAATTTACGACTAGAGTTACAAACAACAATGGAGGTCCAATGTTATTGGTTGTTGAAATTATTGTTTGGTTATTGGTTATTATTTCTTGTGTATTATTAGTTATGGCTGTTCGAAAAATCCCAGTACAGTACGCTCGTCGTACAACATCAGGCGATTTTGAACAAGATATGATGGGTGGAAATAGACAATGGATTCCTTTGAAACTTAATGCTTCAGGAGTTATGCCAATTATATTTGCACAAGCTATTATGTTTATTCCAGCTGCTGTAGCAGGTTTGTCTAAATCAGATACTTCACAATCTATCGTTGGTGCTTTTAGTAATATGTTTGGGTTTTGGTATAATTTTGTATTTGCAACTCTAATAGTTGTATTTACTTTCTTTTACACTGCCATTACTGTTCCTACTAACAAGATGTCTGATGATTTAAAGAGAAGCGGTGGTTTTATTCCAGGGGTTAGACCTGGTGCAGAAACTTCTGATTATCTTGATAAAGTGATGTCCTTGATAACCTTTCCAGGATCTTTATTTCTTGCTTTGATAGCTGTGTTCCCAGCAATTGTTGTAAGTATTATGGATGTACAACAATCTTGGGCAATGTTTTTCGGAGGTACTTCATTGATAATTATGGTAGGTGTTGCCATTGATACAATTCAACAAATTAATTCATACCTGTTAAATAAGCACTATGATGGTTTGATGAAAAGTGGTAAAAATAGAAAAGCAGTAGCTTAACTTATGGCAAAACAATCAGCAATAGAACAAGACGGATCCATCATTGAAGCATTATCGAATGCGATGTTCCGAGTAGAATTAGAAAACGGGCATATTGTAATTGCTCATATTTCTGGAAAAATGCGAATGCATTATATCAAATTATTACCTGGTGATAAAGTGAAACTAGAAATGAGCCCTTATGATTTGTCTAAAGCAAGAATTACTTATAGGTATTAAAGATATTCAAAATGAAAGTAAGAGCATCAGTTAAAAAAAGAAGTGCCGAGTGCAAAATTGTACGAAGAAAAGGCAGATTATACGTAATCAACAAAAAGAATCCTAGATTTAAACAAAGACAAGGATAATTATGGCAAGAATAGCAGGGGTAGATATCCCAAAAAACAAGAGAGGTGTTATAGCACTTACCTACATCTTCGGATTAGGAAAAAGTAGAGCTATTGAGATTTTAGAAAAAGCTCAAGTTAGCCAAGATAAAAAAGTTCAAGATTGGAATGATGACGAAATCGGAGCAATTCGTGAGGCGGTATCAACTTTTAAAATTGAAGGAGAATTACGTTCAGAAGTTTCTTTAAACATCAAACGTTTAATGGATATTGGTTGTTACAGAGGAATTCGTCATAGATCTGGTCTTCCTTTAAGAGGACAAAGAACTAAAAACAACTCTAGAACAAGAAAAGGTAAAAGAAAAACTGTTGCTAACAAGAAAAAAGCAACTAAATAATAAGTAGATATGGCTAAAGCAACTGCAAAAAAACGTAAAGTTATCGTTGAATCAACGGGAGAAGCTCACATTTCTGCTACCTTCAATAATATCATCATTTCTTTGACAAACAAAAAAGGTGAAGTTATTTCTTGGTCTTCAGCTGGAAAAATGGGTTTTAGAGGTTCCAAAAAGAATACTCCATACGCAGCCCAAATGGCAGCAGAAGATTGTAGCAAAGTAGCTCTTGAGGCTGGACTTAAAAAAGTAAAAGTGTATGTTAAAGGACCAGGAAACGGACGTGAGTCTGCTATTCGTTCTTTACATAACGGTGGAATTGAAGTTACAGAGATTATCGATGTTACTCCAATGCCTCACAACGGATGTCGTCCTCCAAAAAGACGTAGAGTTTAATACTCAAAAAATATTATAGTATAACCTAGATTGAATATCGATTATTGAAGGATAAGACCTGAATTCATAATCTCAATCTTAAACAATTTAAAATGGCAAGATATACTGGTCCTAGTACAAGAATCGCTCGTAAATTTGGCGAGGCAATTTTCGGTGATGATAAAGCATTCGAAAAAAGAAATTATCCTCCTGGTCAACACGGGATGGCTAAAAAAAGAGGTAAAAAATCTGAATTTGCTGTTCAGTTAATGGAAAAGCAAAAAGCTAAATATTCTTACGGAATTTTAGAAAAACAATTTAGAGGTTTATTCAAAAAAGCATCAGCTACCAAAGGTGTTACTGGTGAAGTTTTGTTACAATTGTGTGAAGCAAGATTAGACAATGTTGTTTTTAGAATGGGGATTGCTCCATCTAGAAGAGGTGCTCGTCAAATCGTTTCTCACCGTCACATTACTGTAAACGGAGAAAATGTTAATATTCCTTCTTACCACTTGAAACCAGGTGATGTAGTAGGTGTTCGTGAAAAATCTAAATCTTTAGAATCTATCGAACGTTCTTTATCTAATTCAAGTCATGTTTATGAATGGATTACTTGGAATAATGAAACTAAATCAGGTACTTTTGTTACTGTTCCTGCTAGACTTCAAATTCCAGAAAACATCAAAGAACAATTAATCGTAGAGTTGTACAACAAATAATAATTGACTTAGTCGAAATTTATGGCAATATTTAATTTTCAGAAGCCCGATAAAGTTATCATGATCGATTCAACCGATTTTGAAGGTAAATTTGAATTTAGACCTTTAGAACCAGGTTACGGATTGACCGTTGGTAATGCACTTAGAAGAGTTTTGCTTTCAGCATTAGAAGGTTATGCAATTACATCTGTTCGCATAGAAGGTGTAGATCATGAGTTTTCTACTATTTCAGGAGTTGTTGAGGACGTTACCGAAATTATCCTTAATCTTAAACAAGTACGTTTTAAACGTCAAATTGAAGATATCGATAATGAAGCAGTTACTATTTCTGTTTCGGGTAAAGATCAATTAACAGCCGGTGATTTTCAAAAATTTATTTCAGGTTTCCAAGTTTTGAATCCAGAACTAGTTATCTGTAATTTAGACAGTAAAATCAAGTTGAGTTTCGATTTAACCATCGAAAAAGGTAGAGGTTACGTTCCTGCTGAAGAGAACAAAAAACAAAATGCTGCGATTGGAACCATTTTTACGGATTCTATTTTTACTCCTGTAAAAAATGTAAAATATTCAATTGAAAACTTTCGTGTAGAGCAAAAGACAGATTACGAAAAATTAGTTTTTGAAATAAAAACTGATGGTTCAATCAATCCAAAAGATGCTCTTACTGAAGCTGCTAAAGTTTTAATTCACCATTTCATGTTGTTCTCTGACGAAAGAATTACACTCGAGGCTGACGAAATTGCGCAAACAGAATCGTATGACGAAGAGTCATTACACATGAGACAATTGCTTAAAACCAAGCTTGTTGATATGGATCTTTCTGTAAGAGCATTAAATTGTTTGAAAGCGGCTGAAGTTGATACACTTGGTGATTTAGTATCGTTCAATAAAAATGACCTAATGAAATTCCGTAATTTTGGTAAAAAATCTTTAACAGAACTAGACGAACTAGTAGCTATTAAAAATTTAAACTTCGGAATGGATTTGGCAAAATACAAACTAGATAAAGAATAATTCAGTCCGCTACGGCGGATTAAATTTAAAATAGCAATGAGACACGGAAAAAAATTCAATCACTTAAGCAGACAGACTGCACATAGAAAATCTATGTTAGCTAATATGGCTTGTTCTCTAATTGAGCACAAACGTATTAACACTACTGTCGCTAAAGCAAAAGCGCTTAAACAATTCGTTGAACCGCTTATCACAAAATCAAAAGAAGATACAACTCACAATCGTCGTATCGTTTTTGCTAACTTACGTAGTAAATATGCTGTAACTGACTTGTTCAGAGATGTAGCTGCTAAAGTAGGTGACCGTCCAGGTGGATACACTCGTATCATTAAAGTTGGAAATCGTTTGGGAGATAATGCTGATATGGCAATGATCGAACTTGTAGATTTCAATGAACTTTACAATGGTGGTAAAAAAGAAGTTAAAAAAGCAAAAAGCCGTCGTGGTGGAAAAGCAAAAAAAGCAGATGAAGCTACTGAAGCTCCAGCCGCCGAAGCTGAACCTACAACTGATGCTGCAGAGTAGTTATGAGAATAACTATTTTATAAAATGTAAGGATAGACTATTTTTAGTTTATCCTTTTTTTTTGTTTTTTTTGGAAACAATTTTACTGTTTATGTTGAATAATTTACACGAAATTTTTGTTTTCGCTACTTTTAAAAATTAAATTTGCATAATATCTTATATACAAATGAAATATACAACTAGAAAAAGCGCCATACTTTTATTAAGCGATGGTACTATTTTCCATGGTAAATCTATTGGAATTGCTGGAACTACTTTTGGTGAAGTTTGTTTTAATACAGGAATGACTGGTTATCAGGAAATTTTTACAGATCCCTCTTATTTTGGGCAATTAATGGTGGCTACCAATGCGCATATTGGTAATTATGGTGTTAATGAAAAAGAAGTAGAATCTCAAAGTATTAAAATCGCTGGATTGGTATGTAAAAACTTCAGTTTTAATTACTCAAGAGCAGATTCTTCAGAAAGTTTAGAATCCTATTTTATCAAACAAAATCTCATCTGTATTTCGGATGTTGATACAAGAGCATTAGTGAGTTATATTCGTGACAATGGCGCAATGAATGCGGTTATTTGTACTGATGGTACACCCCTAGAAGAGCTGAAAAGTGCATTGGATAAAACTCCTGATATGGTTGGATTGGAGTTGGCTTCTCAAGTTTCAACTACTTCCCCTTATTTTTACGGTGACGAAAATGCGACCTATAAAATTTCAGCTTTAGATTTAGGAATTAAAACCAACATACTTCGAAATCTAGCCAAAAGAGATTGTTATATCAAAGTATTCCCTTTTGATGCTTCTTATGCTGATCTTGCTAGCTTTAGTCCTGATGGTTATTTCTTGTCTAATGGGCCTGGTGACCCAGATCCACTTTTTGGTGCTATTCAGGTTGCAAAAGAAATTTTGGAGCACAACCATCCTTTATTTGGTATCTGTCTGGGTCATCAAGTAATTGCATTAGCAAATGGCGTTTCGACTTATAAGATGTTCAACGGTCACCGTGGAATCAATCATCCAGTTACCAATTTGATAACGGGTAAAGGGGAAATTACTTCTCAAAATCATGGTTTTGCTGTAAACAAAGAACAGTTAGAGAATCATCCCGATTTAGAAATTACTCATTTGCATCTTAATGATGGTACCGTTGCGGGGATGCGATTGAAAAGCAAAAATTGTTTTTCGGTGCAATACCATCCTGAAGCCAGTCCAGGACCACATGATTCTGCTTATTTATTCGATCAATTTGTCGAAAATATTAAAGCTGCCAAGAACTAAAACGTTATCGTTAATAAAAAAATAATTTAAACGATTTAGAATTAAAGACTACTAGATTTTTTCTTTAATTTTGATTAAAATACAAATTAATAACATAAAAAATAAGAATAATGAGTATTATTATAAAAATCCACGCAAGACAAATTTTTGATTCAAGAGGAAATCCAACTATCGAAGTGGATGTAATTACTGAAAACGGTGTTTTAGGTAGAGCTGCGGTACCATCAGGAGCTTCAACCGGTGAACATGAAGCTGTTGAATTACGTGACGGAGGTAAAGCTTTTCTAGGAAAAGGAGTCTTGAACGCTGTGAAAAATGTTAATACTCTTATTGCTGAAGAGTTAATTGGTACTTCTGTTTTTGAACAAAACGTAATTGATCAAATGATGATTGATTTAGACGGAACGCCAAACAAATCAAATTTAGGAGCTAATGCTATTCTAGGAGTTTCTCTTGCTGTTGCCAAAGCGGCTGCTAATGAGTTAGGATTGCCTTTGTATAGATATGTTGGTGGAGTTTCTGCTAATACGCTTCCAGTGCCAATGATGAATATCATCAACGGTGGTTCCCATTCTGATGCGCCTATTGCTTTTCAAGAATTTATGATTTTCCCTGTAAAAGCG
Source organism: Flavobacterium restrictum (assembly GCF_007097245.1). Lineage (GTDB taxonomy): Bacteria > Bacteroidota > Bacteroidia > Flavobacteriales > Flavobacteriaceae > Flavobacterium > Flavobacterium restrictum. The sequence goes on from NZ_VJZT01000006.1 coordinate 119,689, forward strand.
ACTTCTTTTTCACATGCTATGCAAATGGGAACTGAAATTTTTCATAGTTTGAAAAAAGTTCTTCATGATAGAGGACTTTCTACAGCTGTAGGTGATGAAGGTGGTTTTGCTCCAAATTTAGCTGGTGGTACCGAAGATGCTTTGGATACTATTAAAAAAGCGGTTGAGAATGCTGGGTATACTTTTGGCGATGAAATTATGATTGCGCTTGATTGTGCTGCTTCAGAATTTTATGTTGATGGTAAATATGACTATTCTAAATTTGAAGGCGAGACTGGAAAAATTAGAACATCAGCAGAACAAGTTGATTATTTAGCGGAACTTGCTGCTAATTATCCTATTATTTCTATTGAAGACGGTATGTATGAAAACGACTGGGATGGATGGAAATTACTAACTGAAAAAATTGGTGATAAAGTACAATTGGTAGGTGATGATTTATTTGTTACCAATGTAGAACGTTTGTCAACTGGTATCGAAAAAGGAATTGCTAACTCTATTTTAGTAAAAGTAAATCAAATTGGTACTTTGACGGAAACAATTGCTGCTGTGAATATGGCCAAAAATGCAGGGTACACATCTGTAATGTCACACCGTTCTGGAGAGACTGAAGATAATACAATTGCTGATTTAGCTGTAGCTTTAAATTGTGGTCAAATCAAAACGGGTTCTGCCTCGCGTTCTGACCGTATGGCGAAATACAATCAATTGTTAAGAATTGAAGAAGAACTTGGAAATACTGCTTATTTTCCTGGTAAAAACGCTTTCAATATCAAATAACTATTAATTATTTTATAAAAAAGCCATTCGTCCCAAACGAGTGGCTTTTTTTATGAATTTTTAACAATTTCAATGCAGTATTGCCTTTTTAATTAGTGTTAAATTGATTAGATTTGAGAAATATTTATTCAAAAGTTTTATTCCTATTATAGTATGTCAAAAATAGCAACATTAGAAATTGACGGTAATAAATTTGAGCTTCCTATCACTGTAGGAAGCGAAAATGAAGCAGCCGTTGATATTAGTAAATTAAGAGATTTATCAGGTGTCATTACATTAGATCCTGGTTATAAAAATTCAGGTTCTTGTAAAAGTGAAATTACTTTTTTAGATGGGGAACTAGGGATTTTAAGATACCGAGGATATTCAATAGAAGAATTAGCAGATAAAGGACATTTTCTTGAGGTATCTTATTTGTTAATTTTTGGTGAACTTCCAAGCACTAAAGAGTTAGAACAGTTTGAAACCGATATCAGGAAATATACCTTGGTTAATGAAGAAATGAAAAACATCATTGATGGATTTCCTAAAACGGCTCACCCAATGGGTGTACTTTCGGCATTAACAAGTGCGTTAACAGCATTTAACCCTAAATCAGTAAATGTTGATAACGAAAAAGAAATGTACGAAGCGGTATGTAAAACTATGGGTAAATTCCTAGTTATTGCAACGTGGACGTATAGAAAAAGCATGGGATTCCCTTTGAATTATTATGATAATACCAAGGGATATGTAGAAAACTTTATGCGTTTAATGTTTGCATTGCCTACAGGGCCTTATACTCCAGATCCAGTTATAATAAGTGCCATTGACAAGTTGTTTATTTTGCATGCGGATCACGAGCAAAATTGTTCTACTTCAACGGTACGTATGGTAGGCTCTTCTCATGCGGGTTTATTTGCTTCTATCTCTGCGGGAGTATCCGCACTTTGGGGACCTTTGCATGGAGGTGCTAATCAAGCAGTGCTCGAAATGCTAGAGGAAATTCATACTTCTGGAGCTGATACCGAAACGTATTTGGCTAAAGCCAAAGATAAAAATGACCCTTTTAGATTAATGGGTTTTGGACACAGAGTATACAAGAATTTTGACCCAAGAGCCAAAATTATCAAAAAAGCAGCCGACGAAGTTTTGGCAACATTAGGAGTGGAAGATCCAATTCTAGAAATTGCCAAAAAACTTGAAAAAGCAGCCTTGGAAGATGAGTATTTTAAAGCTAGAAATCTATATCCTAATGTCGATTTTTATTCAGGTATAATTTATAGAGCTTTAGGTATTCCTACAGACATGTTTACGGTAATGTTTGCTATAGGACGTTTACCAGGTTGGATTGCACAATGGAAAGAAATGCGTGAAAATAAAGAGCCAATAGGTCGTCCGAGACAAATATATACAGGACATCCTTTGAGAGATTTCAAGTCCTCGGACAAAAGATAAATTCAATTTCAAAAAGCTTCACATATCGTGAAGCTTTTTTTTATCTTTGGCAAAATTAAAGACAAAATGCTACAATTAAATATAAAGAATGAAACGTCAAGATTGCGTGCTGTCGTTCTTGGGTCAGCCGTAAATAATGGACCTACGCCTAATGAAAATGAGGCTTATGATCCTAAATCTCTGGAGCATATTCTAGCGGGTACCTATCCAAAAGAAGCGGATATGATTCCTGAAATGGCTGCTTTTAATGCCGTTTTTGAAAAATATGATGTGACTGTTTTTCGTCCAGAAATGATTGAAAATTACAATCAAATATTTGCTAGAGACATAGGTTTTGTTATTGATGACGTGTTTGTTAAATCTAATATTTTGCCAGACCGAGAACGCGAACTGGAAGCTATTGAGTTTGTTTTGAATCAAATAGACCCTCTCAAAGTGGTTCGTCCTCCAGAGGAAGTGCACATTGAAGGTGGTGATGTGATGCTTTGGAACGACTACATATTTATAGGCACTTATAAAGGAAGCGATTACAAAGAGTATATTACGGCCAGAACCAATTGGCAGGGCGTGCAATACATCAAAAAGTTGTTTCCTAATAAAATCATCAAAGAATTTGATTTGGTTAAATCAAAAATTGAGGCACGAGATAATGCGCTACATTTAGATTGTTGCTTTCAACCTGTTGGAACAAATAAAGGGATTATTTATAAAAGTGGTTTTCGAGAAGAAGCTGATTATATGTTTCTAGTACAATTATTTGGAAAAGAAAACCTGTTTCATATCACCAGAGACGAAATGTATCATATGAATTCAAATGTGTTCTCTATAGCACCAAATGTAGTGGTTTCCGAAAGAAATTTTACACGATTGAATAATTGGTTGCGACAAAATGATTTTGTTGTTGAAGAAATCCCTTATGGCGAAATTGCAAAACAAGAAGGATTATTGCGCTGTTCTACCTTGCCTTTGATTAGAGATTAATGCCGTTTTTGAATTACAATTTTTTACTTTTAATAAAAATAAAATGAAACAAACTACCAATTCTATTCTAATGATTCGCCCAGTAGCCTTTAGAATGAACGAACAAACCGCAGTTAATAATTATTATCAAAAAGTTTTAGACGGATTATCTCCTGAAACGGTCAATGCCAAAGCGCAAGATGAATTTGATGTTTTTGTCACTAAATTAAAAATGGTTGGTGTTGATGTAACAGTTGTTGACGATACTTTAAATCCAGACACGCCAGACAGTATTTTTCCAAACAATTGGATTTCTTTTCACGAAAGTGGCGATGTAGTTTTGTATCCTATGTTTGCTGAAAATCGTCGTTTGGAACGAAGAGAAGATATTTTAGAAATTCTAGAAGACAAAGGATTTGTGATCAATGATTTTATCACGGATTATACCATTGCCGAAGACGATGGTTTTTTTCTGGAAGGAACAGGAAGTTTACTTCTTGACAGGGCTAATGGCAAAGCGTATTGTGCACTATCGCCAAGAGCCGACGAAGAATTATTTATTGAATTTTGCGAGGATTTTGATTATGCACCAGTACTTTTTGAAGCATTTCAAACGGTTAATGGAGAACGTAAATTAATTTATCATACCAATGTGATGATGTGTTTGGGTGAAACATTTGCAATTATTTGTGCGGATTGTATTGATGACAAGAAAGAGCGCAAAATGGTTTTGGATAATCTAAAAAGTGACGGTAAAGAAATCATCCTCATTACCGAGGATCAAGTAAACAATTTTGCCGGAAATATGCTTGAAGTAATAGGTAGCGACGAAAGACGATTTCTAGTCATGAGTGCTGCAGCTCACAAGAGCTTGACCAAAAAACAAGTAGGGCAACTAGAAGAGCATGTGACCATTTTGAGTTCCAGTTTAGATACCATAGAAGCTTGCGGAGGTGGAAGTGCCCGGTGTATGATGGCCGAAATTTTTCTACCAAAAGAATAAATAAAACATAAAAAGCCTTTTTTGTACCAAACCAGAAAAGGCTTTTTTATTAGCTCAAGTTAGCTTTTATAATATTGATAATTGCGCTTACAATATATTGAATTCCTATTGCAATTACTATAAAGCCTACAATTCTAGAAATGGCTACAATTCCAGCAGCACCTAAAAGTTGTGCTAGATAATGGGCACTACGCAAAATAATGAATATGGTGATGCCAATACTTAAAATGGCAAGTGTTGCAATGATAATTTCGGTTGTGGTTTGATGTTCTTGGTAAAAAGCAATTAATAAGGAGATAGATCCAGGTCCAGCAAGCATTGGCATTGCCAAAGGAGTTAAGGCGATATCGTTTCGTTTTTGAGCATCGGTTTCTACTTTTTTATTAACACCTCTTTTTTTGTTGAATTTCCCTGAAAGCAACGAAAAACCAGAGCTTACAATGATTAATCCACCAGCAATTCGTAAGGAATCAATGCCAATTCCAAAAAAAGTTAACGCATATTGCCCGATAAAAAAGGAAACAATAAGAATGATGAATACGTTTATGGCTGTCCATAAAGAAATTCTAGAACGCTCTTTTTTGGATTCATCATGGGTAAGTCCCACAAAAATAGGTACAGTTCCAATAGGATTTATGACTGAAAAAAGAGCCGCAAAAAGGTAAATAAAAAGATCCATATTTTTTTTTGGCGTAAAATTACATTTTTTATAGCCATCCGTTTAATTCGATAGGATTTTTAATTTAGAGTAGATGGAGGATCTATTTTTAAAAATGCGAATCACTCCAAGCATTTTGCTTACTTTTGCATTTGATATATTGATACAAAATGATGAAAAATAAAAAAACGGTAGTTTTAGGAGCTTCTTCTAAACCAGATAAATATGCTTTCAAGGCTATTACAATGCTTGTTGAAAAAGGGCATTCAGTACTTGCTATTGGACAAAATTTAGGAGAAGTAGCTGGGATAAAAATACGAACCAAAGCAATTCCGTTGAAAAACATTGATACAATTACGCTTTATTTGAACCCAGCTCGTCAGCGGGATTATTATAACTATATTGTTGAAACCAAACCAAAACGTGTCGTTTTTAATCCAGGAACCGAAAATCCAGAGTTTTATCAGTTGTTGGAGTTAAATAATATTAAAGTAGAAATTGCTTGTACGTTGGTCTTACTGGCGACAAATCAATATTAGTTTGATGTGAATTCAAATTTATTTTCCCAGAAATCAATGCAAAGCACCTGATTTCTGGGATTTTTTTTGGAAACAATACCAATCTATTTTATGAGAGGTATAGCTATAATGTAGCCTTGAGATAGCAGCATATACTATTGGATTAATGCACTATAAAGGAATTGGTGTTCGCCCAACTTATTTTAATAACAGGTTAATGCTATTTGTTTTTAAGTTATCGGTAAAAATAAAGTTTAATATATTTTGAAAATGTATTTTTCCAGAATAGTTTTTTTTGTTAGAAAGAATAAATGAAACTAAAGTAAAGTTTTATTAAAATCTAAAAATGTCCTTTTGTAAATTGAAGATTTATGAGTATTTTCTAATTTAATTATTGATTTGGTGGTAATCATTAGGTAAGATTATTTTGTGTACATTAAGTTATAATTATGTTTAAGATTTTAACTTTGTAAAAAGCATTGATTTTAAATGGATTACGTTCAAAAAGTATTAAAGTCAGTATGAACGTATATAGAACTTTTTTATTGTTAAAAAAAAATTAAAATTTTCTAACTATATTTGCCAATACCAATATAAGCATATTCTATTTCCCCTTTGGGAGTAGGAGTAGCGAAGCTATGAAACGATATAGCGATATTTTATAATTTTACTGAATCTAATTTTTGTAATAGTTCCAAAAAAGTACCTATGAACACCAATACTAAAATTTATATTGCAGGTCACAAAGGAATGGTAGGAAGTGCCATTTGGAGAACACTCGTTTCTAAAGGATATACTAATTTAATTGGCTCTTCAAGTGCCGATTTGGATTTGAGAAACCAACAATTAGTTGCTGCTTTTATAGCCAAAGAAAAACCAGACGTAATAATCGATGCCGCTGCTAGGGTGGGAGGGATTTTGGCTAATAACAATTTCCCTTATCAATTTATAATGGAGAACATGCAAATCCAAAATAATTTGATTGATTCGGCTTTGCAATCAGGTGTTGAAAAATTTATTTTTTTGGGTAGTTCTTGTATTTATCCCAAGTTAGCACCACAGCCTTTAAAGGAAGATTATTTGCTGACTGATACTTTGGAGCCAACCAACGAATGGTACGCCATTGCTAAAATCACAGGCGTAAAAACCTGTCAAGCCATTAGGCAACAATTTGGAAAAGATTATGTGAGTTTAATGCCAACCAATTTATACGGCACACACGATAATTTTGATTTGAATACCTCGCATGTTTTGCCTGCAATGATGCGAAAATTTTACGAAGCCAAAATGAACAATCATGCCGATGTAACCCTTTGGGGAAGCGGAACACCTATGCGTGAGTTTCTTTTTGTAGATGATATGGCACAATCAGTAGTTTTTGCTTTAGAAAATAAATTGCCAGAGTACCTCTATAATGTTGGAACTGGCGAAGATTTAACCATAAAAGAATTGGCTGAAACCATTCAGAAAATTATAGGGCACGAAGGCAAAATTATTTGGGACGCAAGCAAACCTGACGGAACACCCCGTAAATTAATGGATATTTCCAAGATGCATGCACTAGGATGGAAACATCAAGTGGCACTTGAAGAAGGAATCCAAAAAACCTATAATTGGTTTTTAGAAAATATAGAAAACGTAAAAAAAGTCAAACTATAATTGAGTTAATAAACTCAATAAGAAAAAAGTACTATGGCAGCAACACAAAAAGTAGCCCTTGTAACAGGAGTTACAGGACAAGACGGGTCTTATTTAGCAGAATTATTATTAGAAAAAGGGTATCAAGTTCATGGGGTAAAAAGACGGGCGTCATCTTTTAACACCCAACGTATAGATCATATCTACCAAGATAAACACGAGAATCATGTTGATTTCAAATTGCATTATGGTGACTTGACTGATTCTACTAATATTATAAGAATCATTCAGGAAGTGCAACCTGATGAAATATACAACCTAGGCGCTATGTCTCACGTGAAAGTCTCTTTTGATTCTCCTGAATATGTGGCTAATGTAGATGGAATAGGTACTTTACGAATATTAGAAGCCGTTAGAATACTTGGTCTTGAAAAAAAGACGAGAATCTATCAAGCATCAACTTCTGAATTGTATGGTGGTTTAGCAGAAAATAAAAATGCTGCAGGTTTCTATGATGAAAACTCGGCATTCTATCCTCGTTCTCCTTATGGTGTAGCCAAGATATATGGCTTTTGGATTACCAAAAATTACCGTGAAGCTTACGATATGTATGCGTGTAATGGCATCTTATTCAACCATGAATCGCCTAGAAGAGGAGAGACTTTTGTTACTCGAAAAATTACAATGGCAACTGCAGCCATTGCTTTGGGGAAACAAGATTGTTTGTATTTAGGGAATTTGAATTCACAAAGAGACTGGGGACATGCCAAAGATTATGTCGAAGCTATGTGGAGAATCTTACAACAAGATGTGGCCGAAGACTATGTAATTGCAACAGGCGTAACGACTTACATTCGTGATTTTGTGCGTTTTTCTTTTGCTGAAATAGGAATAGAATTGGCCTTTGAAGGCGAAAATGAAAAGGAAATAGCCAAAGTTGTAGCCTGTAATAATCCGGACTACCAATTAGCAATAGGAACTGTAGTGGTACGAGTAGATCCTCAATATTATAGACCAACAGAGGTTGATTTATTACTTGGTGATCCAACAAAATCCAAAACGCAACTAGGCTGGGAACCACAATATGACCTAGCTGGATTGGTAAAAGAAATGGTGGCTAGTGATTTGGAAATTTTGAAAAGACAACGATAGATTGGTCTTTTTTTAATTGTTTGGATAATAAAACTTAAATATTTAAAAAATTTATTTTTTAAGATTTGTTAATTTTAAAAGAACTTACCTTTAGTAAACAGATTTTCAAATTAATTAAAAAAATAATCTAAACAAAACAGTAATTAATTTAATGTCAGTTAAAAAACGTTTATTAAAAAACGGAATATCTTCCCTTTTTTTAAGATTAGTTACTATATCCGAACAATTTTTATTGGTGCCTATTTTTATTAGTGCTTGGGGTGCAGATTATTATGGAGAATGGTTAACCCTTACAATTATCCCTTCAATAGTAGGTTTGTTAGATGTAGGTTTTGGTTTAGCAGTAGCAAATACTTTTATATTAAACTATGTTTCAGGTAATAAGCAAGCCGCTGCAAATACATACAAAAGTGGGATGTTTACCTTGCATTTAATTGTATTTTTAAGCATGCTTGTTGCTTTTGTTTTTGTTTTTACACTTAATTATTTTGATATATTTGATAAATTATTAATACCTAAAAATGAAGCTATAATTGCAGTTTCTATTCTAATATTTTCAAAAATTATATTATTTTATAAACAACTTTTCGATGCGATTTTTGTAGCCTCTAGAAAGTTTAACATAAGTGTAAATTTACAAGCGATATATTCTACGTTATTAATTATTTCTAGTGTTATTATACTACTTTTCAAAGGAGGAATTGTTTTGTTTTCTTTGGTTAACCTCATTGTTACCTTGTTTTATGTTTTTATTTATGCAATAATTGCAAAAAGAATACTCCCTTTGAAATCTTTTAATGGACAAGTTGTTGTTTCAGAAATTAAGAACTTGTTCAAAGTCGGAATTGGTTACTTACTTGCAAAAGTTTGGGAGGCTATTTTTTTTCAAGGAACTACTTTTGTGGTAAGAGTTGTACTGGGTCCAATTGCAGTGACAATTTTTAATACGGTTAGAAAATTATCGCGAACTATATTTCAAGTCAATACTTTAGTTGTTAGTTCTGTAATGCCCGAATTGCAATATGCTCTTGGAAAAAGACAATTTAATCAGGCAAGAAAACTGTTCAGATTTAATGTCTTTATTGTTTTATTAATGTCAGTTTTAGGAGTTTTGTTATTAATTTCATTTGGATCATGGTTTTATCAAGTTTGGACTAGAAAGGAATTAGCGCCACCCAATGTCATGTGGTATGTTTTTATTTTTGGAATAGTATTTAATTCTTTGTGGGCTATATCTTCTGAAGTGATTTTAGCTGCTAATAAACCTTACAGCTTTACTATTCCAGCAACAGTAATGGCAATAGTTTCAATTTTAATTTCTTATATTTTTGCTTTGAAATTTGGTCTATCAGGAGTTGCGATTGGAAGTTTAGTTATGGATATTACATTGTGCATGTATTTACTACCGTTTAGTTGTAGATTACTTCACCAACCTTTGAATGAAATATTTTCAACTATTAGTTTAGATTTTAAAATTTGAAATAATCAGTATTTTTTTAGCAATAATTAGACTCAACTAGATATATTTAAAATAAAAAATGAAAGGTTATAAGTTTATATTAAATAATTTTAATTATTTGTCAGTTTCAATAGGTATTATTTTAAGTGTGATAGCGTTTGTGCCTTTTAAAACTGTTTTTTTCGCAATAGCTGTAGTTTATATGTTAGGTTATCTTTTTTCAAATGGTATTATGCATATTAAAAATTTTCTTCATTATGGGTTGTTTTTATCGGCTATACTTTTGAGTTGTTTATATAACAATACTTTTAACATTAGGTATATTTATTTTATTTGTCTTATTTTGGTTTGTAGTCCATTGTTTTCATCTGAGCAAAATTTCAATTTTAAGATTCGTTTTTTATATGTTTTTTTTCATTTAATTATTTTCATAACAGTATTAAATTTATTTTGTTTTTTTTTGGATGTGAATGCTGCTCCTTATTTGTTTAAAGATCAAGCTGCAAATTATTTTTCAGGGATTACGATTCATTCTATGTGGTTAAGCGCTTTATCTGGTATATCGATCATAGTTTCATTCTATTTTTTTTTAAAAAGTACCAATAGAAATTTTAAAATTACCTATTTAATTTTAGTCTTTTTTTCTGTATTTGTGACGCTTGTATCGGCTTCACGCATTGCTTTAGTTGCTTCATTAATTGTTGTTTTGTTATTGTTACTGTTTTATGAAACAAAAAAAAATATTTTAAAATATTTAATTTTACTTTTATCTATTTTTGTTATTTGTTATCCACTTTACAAAAATAATTTAACAGGTTTGCAAAATAAATTTCAAGAAGACAAACATTTTGGGGTTAATTCTAGGCATAAATTGTGGAATGCAAGAATTCATGAATTCGAGTCTTCTCCCTTTTTTGGTATAGGATTTTCATCTCACTTAAGAAAAGGCAAGATGTATCGAGGCCGAATGGAAAGTGGTAGTGGATGGCTTTCAATAGTATCACAAACAGGTTTGTTGGGTTTTTTTTGTTTTTTACTTATTTTAATAAAAGCTATTAAAAGTTATATTTATATAAAACAAAATAAGGAGATATTGCTTTTCTATAGTGTTTTTGTTTTTTTATGCATTCACTCTTTGGCTGAAGGATATATTTTGACACCTGGGTATTATTTATGCCTTTTATTTTGGATTAATATAGATGTATTGGTACAATATGATTCTTTTGGAAACTTGTTAAGTGATTCTAATAAAACGGTTCCAATCTTTAAATAAATTAATAAACAATATCTTACACTTGGTTTTTATTAAAACTAATAGTGTTTTTGGTTAATAATCTTAAAATTAATAAATTAAGTATCAATATGTCGGTTTATAAATCAATTGCCAAAAATCTTGCTGCCAGTACTTTTGGTATGGGTGTGAATTTCTTAAGTCAAATTGCTATGGTGCCATTATTTATTTCATTTTGGGGAATTGATAAATATGCCGATTGGATATTGATTACTGCTCTTTCTACAATTTTTATGATGTCGGATATGGGTTTGAATTTAGCTAGTAACAATGAATTTGTTATTAAATACCATAAAAAGGATTATGAAACTTGTTCAAAATTACAAACCAATGGCTTTCTATTTATTTTGTTTGTATTCACAGTTTTTTTTATGATTTCGGTTTTTGTTTCTACATTTTGGGGATTTAAAGAGATACTTGGAGTAAAGCAGTTTTCAGAGCAAGAGACCTCCATAGGATTTATCTTGCTATTAACCGATGTTTTTGTAATTATGTATGGGCGAGTGTATCACGGTATTTTTAGGGCTACTTCAAGGACTCATGTTGTCATTGTTATAGATAATATGTCTCGTTTAGGGAGTTTAATGGTAATGTTTTTCGGAATTTATTTTGGAATGAATATAATTAATATGCTTATATTGTACATTATACCAGATTTATTAGGTGTTTTATATAAACATTTTAGTTCTAGAAAAGCATTTGATTCAGGACTTTCATTATCTAATTTCGATAGTGGTGTTTTTAAATCAATTGTTAAACCATCGCTTGCATTTATGTTATTTCCCTTGGGGCAAGCAGTTTCAAGTCAAGGAATGGTTTTTGTTGTTAATGTATTGCTTGGTGGAACTGTTCTGGTCGCATTCACTACAACTAGGACACTTGTAAATTTTTTGCGTCAAATGGTTAATATGCTATCTATTTCAATTAATCCTGAAATTTGTTCAGCATACGGAAGAAATGATTACAAAACTATATTAAATATTTATAATAGATCTTTGGTAATTACATTTGTCGTTACTGTAGGATGTATTATTTTTTTGCTTCTTACGGGAAAATTTATATATACCGAATGGACAAAACACACTATAGTTTTTAATTATGGTTTCTTTGTAGGAATGTTATTCGTGCTTTTAATTTCTTGTTTGACGAGTTTATCTGGAGTAATACCACTTTCTACGAACACACATCTTCGATTCACTACTGCATTTCTTATATCCCAAATTTCGGGTGTTCTTTTATGCTTTATATTCCTTAAGATCAATCCTAATATTTTATTTATTCCATTTACATTAATAATAACTGAACTAGCACTTTTTATTTATTCTTCAAAAGAAAATAATAAATTTCTTAATATTACCTTAAAAGAAATGTGTTATATACTTTGGTACCAGTCAAAATTTATTTTCCGTAAAAGCACACAATTTTCTAGATAATTACATTAAAAAAATAACTACAAATAAATTTTATATATTAAATTTTATTATTATGGAGATAAAAAAAATCTACAGGAAATTAGTAGATAATTACGAAGTATTTACTCGTTTTCAAATTTGGAGATTTAGAAATAAGTACCCTGTGAAATATTTAAATGAAAATTATAATACTGATACACCTACAATACATTTTTTACATAGATATATTACAGATAATACAGGTGATCTAGCGTGTGGTTACTATAGATATTTTCTTTATAAATTTGAAAATTACAGATGTATAATTCATGATATAAATTGTGTTAATTTTTCATTGATTAAAAAAAATGATTCTGTTATAATAGGAGGTGGTGGACTTCTTAATAATTTAGCTGAATGGAACTATAATATTAATAAAGCAGTTTCTATATCTAACAAATCTGTTGTTTGGTCTGCTGGATTTAATTCTTATTCAAAAAAAAAAATCTGGAATGTTGTTAACGTAAATGATTTTAAATTGTTTGCTGTTCGTGATTTTAATTATAAAGGCTATCGTTGTGTTCCTTGTGCTACTTGCTTTTTACCAGAATTAGATAAGAAGTACCCAATTATTAGGAGAATTGGAGTCGTAACTCACAAAGACATTCCAATTCATCTTCCAAATGAAATTCATAAACTTGAACGAATATCAAATAGTGACTCGCTTGACGATATGATTGAATTTATAGGAAATTCAGAAGTAGTACTTACAAATAGTTACCATGTTGCCTATTGGAGTGCTTTATTGCAGAGAAAGTGTATATTGTTTGAAACCAAATCTGAAAAGCATAAATATCACAAATACCCACCAGTTTTTTATTCGGGTGTTTTGGAGGACGATATTTCAAGAGCGCATATTTATCCAAATGCTTTGGAAGACTGTAGGACTTTAACAAAAGAATTTGTAAATGAAATTTTAGTATTAATTTCTAAATAATTTAAGTGTTAAAATAAATAGTGCTCATTTGCTGTTTTTTCATTTATTTGTGCTTTGAGTGATTAATTGTCTTTACATTATTAATCCTGACAAGTAGAAAGCTAAAATATTGGTAGTTGAAATGCTATTATAAAATGAGAAATTTTTTAAAATTTAAATGAAAGTTAATTTTATAAATTATTTAAATGAACTTGTATTTTTTTTTAATTTAATTTTTATCACTAACAATAAATTTTGATATCCAAAAGTTGTTAATTGAATATTAGGGTATTATTCACAGGTTTAACGAAATAAATTGATTAAGCCATTATAATAAATAATAACATTATCAATTATTTTAGTTAAAACAGGTTTTAAATTAATGACTAATAAATACTCAATATGTTCTCACTAATAAATGATGTTAATTAGTAATGTCGCATAAGTACTTATAAAATAGAAAAAAAATTAGTTGTAATAAAAATTTGTGCAAAGTAAGAGAGTATTATTAAGTTGATAGTACTTTTTAAATAATAATTAAAACTAAAGTTCATAATGATTTATAGTTTGAAAAAACAAAATAAAGAAGAAATCTTAAAGCTTTTTATCAAGTATGGTAACATTGTTATTGTATTTTCAGTTATTGGAGAAATTATTTTTTTTCCATCGTGGGCTAATGTAGCAGGCTGCGCAATGGCAGTTATTTCTTGGATAATTTTCAATGTTTTATTTTTAAAAAAACGAATAATTTTATTTCATACATTTTCTTTTTTGGCCTATTTGAGTATGTTTTTAGCTTGTTATATTCCATTGCCAGCAACATTAATTGAAGCTAAACCAATCAGTTATGGTTTTCAAAATCCGCTTGAAACTTTTTTTTATCAAACACTAATCTTTATTGTTGCCTCCTTAGCATTTTTTGCAGTTATTTATAAAAAAGCTAGACGCAATAATTATTTGCAAAAAACTTTATACAGACTTAATTTTTTTAATACAAATCCAACTGTTTTATGGGTTTTAGGTATTATAGGTTTGTTTTCACGAATACAGACTCTTGCTGTTGTGAATGAAGTTCAAATTGGAGATGTAGGCAGCAAGTTTTTAGATGGCTTTGTATATTTACAATATGCACCTTTGATTTTACTTTTTCCAACTTTGTCTGGTGTTTCCAATAGTAATAAAGGAAATAAATCCATATTTGTGTATGTAATTTTTTTGGTTGTTTTGAGCTTTGCTACAAATAGTCGACAGCAAATGATTTATCCGCTTTTAACAATTTTATTGTTGTTTTCCATATATTTGTTAAAAGATAATATTTCAGTTTTTAGTCTTTTTTCTCCTTCAAAAATAGTTTTCGCCCTGTTTTTTGTTTTTTTTGGTTTGGGGTTTTTATCTGATATTTCGTTAGCAATGCTTGAAAATAGAATTTTGCGAAAAGACAACATCGATAGAATGGAGTTATTGACAAAGACTTTTGAAACTCTACAACAAGATGACGTTATGGAATCGCTTAGAGCTAAATCTCTAGAAAATCAAAGTAGTGTTGTGACTTATGAAACTACATGGGATGAAAATTATTTGAATAATTTTATGCTAAATAGATATGGTAATCTTAGAGTTGTTGATGAAACTATTTATTATGCCAATAAAATAGGATTTGCAAACAGTAAGATGCAAGAAACATTTTTGACCAAAACATTTGCGATATATCCACTTCCAATATTAACCGCTCTTGGAATAGATGTTGATAAAACCAATTTAGATTTTTCTCCAGGTGATATGCTTTATTTTATTGGTACGGGAAATCCCAACGCACTCGGAGGACATAGGGTTACTAGTTTGATAGGAGACGGTTTAGCTACTTTTGGGTATTGGTGCTTTCCTATTGTTTTTGTTCTATTATTTTTTTCTTTCAAACTGATGGACAGTTTTATATATTTTACCAAAACCGATATTGTTTTTTCAACTTTAGGGTTAATTAATATTTTTGGTTTTTTTGGTATTTTTCGTAATTCTATCGGTTGCATTGTTCCGTTAGAATATCTATTGAGAGGTTTTTTTCAACAATGCTTCACGTTTTGGCTGTTGGTTTTTATCATTGGAAGAATATTCGGTTTGAAAAAGAACTATAAAAAAATTTCTTTACAAGCTATAAATTTTTAATTATTAAAATTCCATAGGTGAGCCTTATAGCTAGTTTTTAGTTAACAAATCTTTAGTAAAAATAAGACAAGAGTTGGTCAAATTAGTAAGAAGCACAACAGTAATTTTTCAAAATTTTTAGCGAATAAAAATGTATTTAATACTAATATTTCAAAAATATAAAATTAATAATGAAAATTACTCTTTTTGTTCATCCTAAATTTCTTGGTTCCCAAAGTATGCCTCGTTATGCAAAAATGTTAGCAGCAGGAATGCTAGAAAGAGGCTATGAGGTAATGGTTTGGAAACCTAAAGCTTTTTTTTATAGACTACCATTGCAATTCATGAAAAAATGGCTAGGTTATATAGATCAATATATTGTTTTTCCGTTAAGAGTAAAGCAGGAACTTCGTAACAGTTCAAAAGATACTCTTTTTGTTTTTACTGATCAAGCCTTGGGTCCCTGGGTATCATTGGTAAAAAATAGACCACATGTGATTCATTGTCATGATTTTTTAGCCTTGAATTCTGCTTTAGGTAATATTCCTGAAAATCCAACAGGAATAACTGGAAAAATTTACCAAAATTTTATTAGAAGAGGCTTTTCTAAAGGAAAACATTTTATATCAATTTCAAAAAAAACACAACAGGATTTACATGAACTACATAGTGATGAAATTAAGTCATCTGTTGTTTGTTATAATGGTTTGAATAGGTCTTTTGGAGTATTGGACACAAATATATCTCGTTCTTTTTTAGGCAATTACCTTAATATCGATTTGTCCAAAGGTTATATTCTTCATATTGGTGGGAATCAGTATTATAAAAACAGAAAAGGTGTTATAGAAATCTATAATGCATGGCGATCTAAATCAGAATTTACTTTGCCTCTTTTGATGATTGGCCCGAAGCCTAATGGCATATTGGAAAATCTTTATCAAAATTCATTTTTCAAAAAGGATATTCATTTAATATCAGGTTTAGAGGATGAGTTTATTAATTTTGCTTATTCTGGAGCTTGTTGTTTATTATTTCCTTCTTTAGACGAGGGGTTTGGTTGGCCAATAGTGGAGGCTATGGCTTGTGGTTGTCCTGTAATCACTACAAATAGAGCTCCAATGAATGAGGTCGTTGGTATGGCTAATTTTTTTCTAATAGATAGGCGACCTTTTGACGAGACTATAGTTAACAAATGGGCTATTAAAGCTTCTTATCAAATTACAAAAATTTTAAATCTTTCGGATTCTGAACGAGTAAATTGTATAAACATAGCACTAAAATCTAATCAAAGATTTGATGCTAAACTTTTTTTAGATGAAATTGAAAAGTATTATTTAAGGGTTTTAAAATATTAATAATTTCTTACAAATGAAAATTCTGCGTATTATATCTAGTATGAATCCCAAAAACGGAGGGCCTAGCCAAGGCATCCGTAATATCAATCCCCATATAAGAAAATTAGGAATAGAGGTTGAAGTTGTATGTATGGATAATTGTATGGATAATTATGATGTAAACGATGATTTTGTTATCCATAAAATAGGGCAAGGAAGATCCTCTTATCAATACCATCCTCCCTTATTTGATTGGCTAAAAGAAAATGCTCTCAATTTTGATGTATTAATAGTACATGGATTATGGCAATATCATAATTTAGCCGTTTATAGAACAATAAAATTTCTCAAGAAAAAAAGTAGAATAGTGCCTAAAGTTGTTATTATTCCACACGGTATGCTAGATCCTTATTTTCAAAAAGATTCTGATAGAAAATGGAAAGCGTTAAGAAATGAAATAGTTTGGCAATTAATAGAAAAAAAATGTATTAATCTAGCCGATGCTATTTTATTTACTTGCCAAGAAGAACTTCGTTTGGCAGCTACTACTTTCAAAGGATATCATCCAAAAAAAACCATAAATATAGGCTACGGAATTCAAACTCCACCACAAAATTCCCAAGAATTTAAAACAGCTTTTGAACAAAAATGTATCACTATTCAAGGAAATAAATATTGGCTTTTTTTAAGTAGAATTCACGAAAAGAAAGGTGTCGATTTACTGATTAATGCTTATTGTAAATTAGCAGTTAATAAATCTACTATTCCTGATTTGGTTATTGCTGGTCCTATAGCATCCAATTATGCGCAAGAAATGATTGCAATGGCTTCAAAGAATTCAAAAATTCATTTTTTAGGAATGTTACAAGGTGCTGAAAAATGGGGAGCTTTTTATAATTGTGAAGCCTATTTGTTACCAAGTCATCAGGAAAATTTTGGTATTGCCATTGTAGAAGCTATGGCGTGTAAAAAACCTGTTGTCATATCAAAAAATGTAAATATTTGGAAAGAAGTTCAAGCTGGTAATGGGGGATGGATATTGAATGAATTAAATGAAGCGGAGATTTACAATGTTCTTTTAGCTATTAGTTATCTTTCCGAAACTCAAATAATACAAAAAGGAGTAGCGGCTTATGAAACTTTTCAAACTAACTTTAATGTTCAAGACCGTGCTACTGTTTTGGTAAAGGTTTTAAATCAATTATAAATGGAAAGTGAAATACCAAAATATATAGATACCATCCCTAAATCAGATAAATTGTACCGTTTGCTTTGGAGGATAGCTTCTTTATTTTTATTCAAACCTTTTTCTTTGCCTTTTTTTAATGCATGGCGTATTTTTTTGTTGAGATGTTTTGGAGCTAAATTAGGTGATAATTGTAACGTTTATTCTTCTACATACATACCTTCGCCTAAAAATTTGATTATGGGTGTGCATTCAACACTAGGTCCTGAAGTAAAATTGCATTTTGGAAAAACAATTATAGGAAGTAAAGTTACTGTTTCTCAAAGAACTTATTTGTGTAGTGCTACACATGACACAGCTTCTATTAATACACCACTGCTGACAGGGGTTATAACAATCAATGACTTTGTTTGGATAGCTTCAGAAGCTTTCATAATGACTAATATTACCATTGGAGAGGGTGCTATTGTTGGTGCTAGAGCAGTTGTTTTTAAAAATGTCGATTCTTGGTCAATAGTTGGAGGTAACCCAGCAAAATTTATTAAAAGTAGAATTATTAACGAAAAATAGAAATATTAATAACTAAATTGTATGGTTTCAGTTCTCATTTTAACCAAAAACGAAGAGCAAGATTTGCCTGATTGTTTAGCATCGGTTTCATGGTGTGATGATATTCATGTATATGATTCTTTTAGCGAAGATCAAACTTTAGAAATTGCCATTAAAGCAGGTGCAATAATCACACAGCGAATTTTTGATAATTGGTCAGCTCATCAAAATTGGGGATTAGCAAACATTCAGTTCAAACATCCTTGGGTGTTATATATTGATGCCGATGAAAGAGTTTCAGAGTCCCTTCGTAATGCAATTCAATTGCTGGAGCTCCCTGCGACAGGCGATGTTGTTGCATTTGAGTTGCAAAGGAGAGATTTTGCATGGAATGGGCAATGGTTAAGGCATGCACAAATGTCACCTTTTTATTTGCGTTTATTTCGGCCGGATAAAATGCGTTACGAAAGATTAGTTAATCCAGTTTCTATTCCCGATGGTAAAACGGATAAAGTAGGTGGTTTCTTGGATCATTACCCTTTTAGCAAAGGTATTAAATATTGGATTCAACGTCATTTAAGTTATGCTGATATGGAAGCATTAACTAGATTAAAAGATGTAGACCAAGGAGTCTCTTTTTCTATAAAAAAAGCGCTATTCAGTAGTGATTTTACAGAGAAAAGGTATCATCAAAAAGGGCTTTTTTATCAATTACCAGGACGACCTTTGATTAAATGGTTGTACATGGTATTAGTTAGACGTGCTTTTTTAGACGGCAAAGCGGGAATTACTTACGCTTCATTACAAGCAATTTATGAATACTTCATTGTTTTAAGAAGTGAAGAATTAATCAATCAAAAAAAGGTTAAGTAGCCTTTTTATTTGTTCTTAAGAATAGTTTTTATGAAAGTATCTATTATAACCATTTGTTACAATCGCCAAGAAACTATTGCAAAAGCGATAGAAAGTGTTTTGAGTCAGGATTATTCTACTATTGAGTACATTGTTATAGATGGGAATTCTAAAGATGGTACAAAAGAAATTATAGAGTCCTATTCTAGAAAAATAGCCCATTATATTTCTGAACCCGATAAAGGAATGTATGATGCCATTAACAAAGGATTAAAATTAGCAACTGGGGATATCATTGGTTTAATGCATTCCGATGATGAATTTTATAATTCTAACGTTGTTTCAAAAATTGTAAATGCTTTCAAAAATTCTCTGGATACCGATGGTATTTATGGAGATGGAATATACGTTACAAATGATTCCGAGGAGAAAATAGTCCGCAATCGTATAGGTGGAAATTATGATATTAAAAATATAAATAAAGGATGGTTGCCTTTACATCCTACGGTCTATCTAAAAAAAGAGATTATAGAACGCTATGGTCATTATAATTTAAATTTTAAAATTGCATCCGATACCGAATTTTTATTACGGTATTTATTTCGACATAAAATAAAGATGGTTTATATTAGCGATTATATTGTAAAAATGCGGATGGGTGGAATGAGTACCAATTACAAAAGAGCTTTTGAGGTGCTATATGAAGATTATAAAATTTATAAGTTTCATAACCTTTCAGCAGTTAAAGTTGTTCTTCTAAAAAAAATGTACGCTTTATCGCAATATTTAAAAAAATAATCATGTTACATACAAAGCAATCAATAATTTTTTGTTTTGGCTATTTCATTATCAATAAGAATTAAAAAAAGAATATTATAGATGCCCTTACTCAAGTTTTTATCTTCTATTGGTTTATCCCGCTACTTTAAAATAGGTTTTCTTTTAGGGGATATTATAATACTAAATGTTGCTTTTATAGCATCCTTCATTCTGCGATATGGCAATTTAGAGCGGTTGAATCTTCAAGAAGTGAAGACTATTTACTTGCTTTCTAATGTGCTTTGGATCATTTTGTTATTGTACAAAGATTCGTATAGAATTGTTCGTATAGAACCTTTTGAGAACGTTATCCTTAGGACGCTGCGTTTAGTAACTATTCATATTGTAATTATTGCCTTATTTGTTTTGGTTTTGAAATACGAGCAAATTTCTAGATTGAGGGTTTCTTATTTTTATGGATTATTTTTTTTATTACTGATAATATCCAGATGGTTGGTCATGGGAGTGTTAAAATGTATCCGATCAAAGGGATATAATTTTAGAAACGTTATTATTGTTGGTGCTAATGATGCTGGGGAAAATATGCGTAAAATTTTGTCCAAAGACTTAACCTACGGCTATCGATTTTTAGGTTTTTTTGACAATCAGGTAGATCCTTTTGCTTTTATTTCGACCCCCATTTTAGGAGATTTGAATGCCATCGAAAACTATATTATGAATCATTCTGTTGACGAAATGTACATTGCTCTTCATATAGATAAAATTAAAACTATTAACGAATTGACTTTGCTATGTGAACGACACATGATTCGTATAAAGTTCATTCCTGATTTTCAGCAGTATACCAAGTCACGTAAGGTTGAGGTTAATTTTTATGAAAATACGCCTGTATTGATGTTACGCAAAGAGCCTCTTGAAATTACTTTCAATTTAATCACAAAAAAAGTTTTTGATTTTGTTTTTTCGTTAGCGGTAATTATCTTTTTGTTTCCATTTTTGTTTCCAATTTTAATTGTTTTAATAAAATTAAGTTCATCTGGACCCGTATTTTTTGTGCAAAAGCGCTCCGGTAGAGACAACAAATCTTTTAAGTGTATTAAGTTTAGAACGATGCGTGTTAATACCGACTCGGATAAAGTGCAAGCAACTCTTGGCGATAGTCGTATTACTAAAATTGGGGCTTTCATGCGTAAAACTAATTTAGACGAATTGCCCCAGTTCTTTAACGTTTTGTGGGGAGAAATGTCTGTTGTTGGTCCGCGACCGCACATGATTAAACATACGGAACAATATTCGGAACTAATAAATAATTATTTGGTGCGTCATTATGCTAAACCAGGCATTACAGGCTGGGCACAAATAAATGGTTTTAGAGGAGAAACTAAAGAATTGATTGATATGAAAAATAGAGTGGAGTATGATATTTGGTATATTGAAAACTGGAGTTTACTACTTGACATTAAAATTATTTGGAAAACAGTTTTCAATACTTTTAAAGGAGAGAAAAATGCGTATTAATTTAATTTTAAAAAGGAAGTTTTTATTTAAGGTTCAAATTTTTTGTCTTCATCAATTTATAATTAGATATGAGTATTTATAAAGTCAAATATCTTTACATTTGTCGAAAATTATAATTTTTAATATTCTAGAATTACAAAAATGAAAAAATTAGTTTTAGTTGTTGTTTTCTTTTCATCAATAGCATCCTTTGGACAAACCTATATTAAAGGAAACGCGTTGACTGCTTTGATATTAATGCCCAACTTTGGTGTTGAAACTAGTATTGGTAAAAAAACAACGTTTCAGTTTGATATACTAGCCTTTCCTTGGAAATCAATTAATGGTAAACCAAGACAATTTTATACGTTCACTAATGAAGTGCGGTACCATTTTAATGAAAAATACAATGGTTTTTATGCAGGAGGCAATGCAGGCATGTCCAAATTTAATTTTCAAAAGTGGAATTATTTAGATTTAGGTAAATATCAAAAAGGATTTGGGTATTTTTTTGGGGCTACTATTGGCTATGAAAAAAAGTGGAATGATAAATTTATTATTGATTATTTTGTAGGTGGCGGTTGGCATCAAGGTTTTTATCACGGATATGAACTTTCTACTGGCATCCGAAGTGATCATGCTACAAATTGGAATAAAAGTGGCGAATGGTTGCCTTTTAGAGGGGGTATTATGATATCCTACAAACTTGATTAAAGTAAAGAATCGATTAACAGTTTATTTTGTTCCCTATTAATTTATTTTGTGTAAGTAGTAATTAAATACAATTTGAATGAAAAATAATACGCTAAAAACCTCTATAATACCCAAAACAATGATTTCGAAAAAAAACATATTATTTAAAATAGGAATATTACTTTTTTTGGCTCTTGCCTTTTTTTCTTGTGCGTCTCGAAAAGATATTGTTTATTACCAAAACATCGACGGAACGGCTTCTAAAGAAAAAACAAATTCCTATGAAGTTACAATTCAACCCGATGATTTATTGATGATTATTGTTTCTACTGAAGATCCCGAAATTGCGATACCTTTTAACTTAAAAACAGTAAGTGTTGTTTCTCCTGGTAAACAAGATTTAGTTAGAGGTGCAGAAAGTAATCAACTTTACCTTGTTGATAGTGCAGGATTTATTGATTTTCCTGTGATTGGTAAATTAAAAATAGGGGGTATGACCCGAACAGAAGTGTTGCAAATGTTGCAGGATAGAATAACCGTTTACATTAAGAATCCGGTAATTAATTTGCGGATAATGAACTTTAAGGTTTCGGTGCAAGGTGAAGTGGTTTTTCCTGGAACCTATCCCGTAAATTCAGAACGTATAACCTTAATTGAAGCTTTGGCTATGGCCAAAGACTTAACTATTTATGGTGTCCGTAAAAATATTTTAATTATTAGAGAAGTAAATGGCATTAAATCATATAACAGAGTAGATATTACAAAAGCTGATTTTATAAATTCACCTTATTATTATCTAACACAAAACGATGTAATATATGTTGAGCCTAACAAAAATAGAATAAATGGTGCTGCCATAGGAACGAATGCAGGAATCATTATTTCAGTTACATCTTTGTTGATAACTTTAATTACACTAATAGTTAAATAAAAAATAGTATTTTAATGAAAGAACATTTTATAGCAGGCGAAAGTCAAGAAGAAGAGGATTTTAATTTAAGAGCTATTATTGACAAGTACAGTATCCATTGGAAATGGTTTGTGCTTTGTGTGCTTGTCTCTATGATAGTTGCTTTTATGTATTTGAGATATACCGCGCCGCAATATAGAGCAACCACAACAATTTTAGTTAAGGACGATAAAAAAGGGGGTATGCTCTCAGAACTCTCCTCTTTTGCTGACTTGGGTTTAGGTGGAGGATTAAAAAGCAATGTGGACAATGAAGTCGAAATTCTAAAATCAAGAACTTTAGTTGAAAGCACTGTTAAAAAATTAAATTTTAATATTAGTTTAATTGTAAAAGGTAATGTTAGGGATGTTGAAATTTATAATGATGGTCCTATTACAGTTTATTTCGTAAATACTATTGCTGATTTTGATAAAGTCAAAGTGAGTTTTGATTTTATCCCTGTTACTGCAAACACCTTCAAATTAGACAGGCATCTGAGTGTTGATAATTCTAAATTTGTTTTAGGCGTAAAAAAAGAGTTTCAATATGGAGAAATCATCAAAACTATATATGGTGATTTACAAATTGCCAAAAAGGATTATGATAAAAAGAAATATCCTTTTGATGGAAGTCCAATAAGTGTTAAAATCTATCCTATAGATGTTGTTGTGGATAGTTATTTAGGTCGTTTGGGGGTTACTTCCATAAGTAAAACAAGTAGTGTGGTAGAATTGACTATTACAGACCCCGTTATTGATAAAGCGCAAGATTTTTTAGACAATTTAATTCAAATATACAATCGTGATGCGGTAGAGGATAAAAATTTTATTTCAGAAAAAACATCGGAGTTTATTTCTAATAGATTAAAATTGATTACCCAAGAATTAGATGGTGTAGAACAGGATGTAGAGAGCTTTAAACAAACTAATAAATTGACTGATATAGAGTCCGAAGCACAACTTTTTATAAAAGGGTCTAACGAATACAGTAAACAAGTCATTGAAACCGAAATTCAAATGAATGTGGTTACCTCGATGCTGGATTTTATGAAAAAAAGTACTAATTCGGATTTATTACCTACAAGTATTATTGCAGGTCAAACAGATGCTACGGGTATGATAAATTCGTATAACGAATTGGTTTTAGATCGAAATAGAATTTTAAAGTCAGCCACAACTGCTAATCCATCGGTAGTTAAATTGGACCAACAAATTACTTCACTAAAAGCGAATGTAGTGGCTAGTTTAAATAGAATTCAAGCTACATTATCCATACAGAAAAGGGATTTGAATAGTAATGAAGGGGTGTTCAATGCTAAAATTAGTAAAATTCCAGTTCAAGAACGGCAGTTTAGAGTAATTGCGAGACAGCAAAAAGTTAAAGAGGAGTTGTATTTGTATTTGCTTCAAAAACGTGAGGAAACTGCTATTTCATTATCAGCAACGGAGCCCAATGCAAGAGTTATTGATGCGGCTAGAGCATCAACTATTCCTGTTGCGCCCAAGAAGAATATTGTTTATTTAGCTGCCTTTTTATTGGGATTATTAGTTCCGTTTGGATTCATTTATGTTGATGATTTATTGGATACTAAAATTAAAAGTCGTCTTGATTTAGAAGGAAGAACCAATATTCCTTTTATTGGAGATGTTCCTACATCAGAAACACCTACAGAAATTATTAAGTCAGAAAATAGAACAAGTACAGCAGAAGCATTGCGAATTATTAGGACTAACCTGGAATTTATGATTAACCAAGTAGATGAGAGTTTAGCGAAAACTTTTTTTGTTACTTCTACATTTCCCCATGAAGGAAAGACTTTTGCATCAGTAAATTTAGCGGCAACATTTGCACTTTCTGGCAAAAAGGTATTGCTAGTGGGTATGGATATTAGAAATCCTAAAATTGATGAATATGTACACACACCTCATATTGTTGGGGTAACTAATTATTTACACTCCAGCGATTATGTTCTTGATGATTTGATTGTAAAACAGGAGGGTTATGAAGCTTTTTATTGTTTGCCAGCGGGTGTAATTCCTCCTAATCCAGCAGAACTATTAATGAGTAATAGAGTGGAATTATTTTTTAAAGAATTGAAATCTAAATTTGATTACATAATAGTAGATACTGCCCCAGTGAGTTTGGTAACGGATACGTTGTTGATTGCTAAATATGCTGATTGTTTTGTTTATGTAGTTCGTGCTAATTTTTTAGAAAAGCGAATGTTAGCTGTGGCAAATGTCTTGTTTAAAGATAAAAAATTACCAAACATGTGTATGTTGTTAAACGATTCTTCTGCTACAAAAGGATATGGATATGGTTATGGTTATGGCAGAGCTAGTAGCTATGGTTATGGTTACGGTTATGGTGTGAAAACAAAAAAACTACCATGGTATAAAAAAATATTTTCAGCTTAATTTTTTAAAATATTAAAATTTAAAAGTTCGTAAAGAATTATTCTTTGCGAATTTTTTTTGTTTTTACAGCATTGTTTTTCATCTATTTTTATGGTTTCTTTGGTAAATAATGCCAGTTTTATAGGTAAATAATATACTTTTGTATTCATGGAATTTTCTTCAAAATTAATTGAAAAAGCAGTAAACGAAATGTCGCAATTGCCTGGAATTGGTAAACGAACAGCGCTGCGATTAGTGTTGCATTTGCTAAAACAGCCCAAGGAACATACTGGGTTTTTGGCTCAAGCATTGGTAACCATGAGGGAGGAAATTAGATATTGTACAACTTGTCATAATATTTCTGACTTTGAAACCTGCGAAATTTGTAAAAACCCCAATAGAAATCATCAAATAGTTTGTGTTGTAGAAGATATTCGGGATGTTATGGCAATAGAGAACACCGGACAATTTAGAGGAATTTACCATGTTTTAGGTGGTAAAATATCCCCTATTGACGGTATAGGTCCTAGTCAGCTCCATATAAGTACTCTGGTCGAAAAAGTAAAATTAGGTACCGTAAACGAAATTATTTTTGCGTTAAGCTCAACAATGGAGGGCGATACGACGAATTTTTATATTTACAAACAAATTGCAACTGCTTCCATTGTTGTGTCAACGATTGCTAGAGGTATAGCCGTTGGAGATGAATTAGAATATGCTGATGAAGTGACTTTGGGGAGAAGTATTTTACATCGAGTTCCTTTTGAGAATTCCTTTAAAAATAATTAAATAATTAATAAATCGTGATGCTTTTTAAATCGTAAATGAAAAGCTATATTTGCCACTAAAAAAATCAAAATGAGTAAATCAGTAGGCTTTTTATTTATAGTCATAACCTTGTTATTTTCCTCTTGTATCCCTACTAAAGATTTGATATACCTTCAGAAGAAAGACGGTACAGGTACCGAAAATACTATTTCGGAAGTGGAATCTAAACCGTATAGATTGCAAACTAACGATGTCTTGAGTATTACCATAAAAGCAATAGATCCTAAATTGGTAGCCATATTTAGCCCGACAAATAGTGCAGGAGACGGCGGTAAATCTGAAATAGGAGCTTATTTTGATGGTTTTACAGTAGATGAGCATGGTAATATTCGTGTTCCCGTTTTGGGAGAAATAAATGTTATTGGCTATACAATTGACGAAGTGCGTATTAAACTCGAAAAACAGTTACTAGCTGAATACTTTAATAAAGAAGCCAATATTTTTGTAACGGTAAGATTAGCGGGTTTTAAATATACAATCAATGGTGAAATTGGGAGTGCTGGTACTAAAACATTGTATCAAGAGCATGTGACAATTATGGAGGCTATCGCCAATGCGGGAGATATAACCATTACTGGGGATAGAAAAACAGTAACAGTTATGCGTAAATCTCCAACTGGGGTGCAAATGCATGATTTGGATTTAACCAATGTTAATGTCATGCAATCACCTTATTATTATTTGCAACCTAACGATTACATTTATGTAAAACCGTTAAAACAAAAAACATGGGGAACAGGAAAAACGGGAATCGAATCGCTAACCAGTTTGATTACGATATTGTCATTAGGAACAACTGTTTTTTTATTATTGAAAAATTAATATACATTTAAAAAAATGTTAGATATAAAAGATTTTGCGATTTTTGAAAGCCAAACTAGTTTTGATTTTAAAGGCTTTTTAATTAAAATTGGAAGTTATTGGAGATGGTTTTTGGTAAGTTTGTTCATTGCATTTACCATTGCTTATCAAGTAAATATTCGTAAAGAAAAAATTTACGGTATCGAATCCCTTATTGAGGTAAAAGAAGAAAATAATCCTTTATTTACCTCTAATACCAGTTTGACTTTTAATTGGGGAGGAACTTCAGACCAAGTACAATCTATTGGGACTACACTACAGTCACGTTCCCATAATGAATTAGTTGTTGATAAACTGCAATATTATATTGACTATTTGGCACAAGGCAAATACAATATGGTTGACGCTTATGGAGTGGTCCCTTTTTATGTGGCTATTGATAAAAGTAAAGGACAATTAGCAGGGGGATTAATTAGCATTAAGTTTTTGAGTGACACCGAATACCAAATCAAAATTCCTTTCGAAAGCAATTCGGTTTCATTGATTCATTATGCCGATAATTCGTATTCAACCACAGCAGTTGCTATTGGCGAATTTGTAAAAAAATACAAAGTTGGGGAACAGGTTTCGCTGCCTTTTTTGAATTTGAAACTACAAATTAAAGACAATCCTGGATTTTATAAAGGAAACGAATACTTTATTCGTTTCAATGATTTTGATGGTACCGTTTCTGGATATAAAGGAATAATCGTAAAAACAGATGACAAAGGGGCGTCAATAATTACGTTAGGCATGCAAGGCACCAATAAGGCTAGAATGGTTGAATACTTGAATGCTACTGTTAAAATGCTTATTAAAAGACAGTTAGATAGCAAGAATCAATTTGCTACCAATACTATAAGCTTTATAGACAGCACCTTGGTCGCCATGGAATCGCAACTTAAGGAAACAGGTAATGAACTTAAAATATTTCGAAAAGACAAAAATGTAGGTGACGTTGAAGATGGAGGGATTAAATTTTCGGAAAAAATGTTGGAGTTTGATGTAAAGCGTGACGAGATTACTCGTAAAATGGCGTATTACAATTCCTTAAAATCCTATTTGAAAAATAGTGTTGACTATGCCAAACTTCCTGCTCCATCAGTCGCTGGAATTGAGGATCCTAATGTGATGGTGAATGTTTCTAAATTAATTTCACTTTCAACGCAGCGATCAGAAATGGCCTATGCTGTTAAAAGTGATAAAATTTTCAAGGATTTTGACAATCAAATGGTAGCCGTCAAAAATGTACTTTTAGAAAATATAGCTACTGCCAAAGCATCTTTGCAATATGATTTAGCTACAATTAATAGTAAAATTAGTGAATCAGAGAGTACGATCAAACAATTGCCAGATGACCAACAAGAGTTAATTAAGATTAAACGTAAATACGATTTAAGCGATAATATTTACAGCACTTTTTTGCAAAAAAGAAGCGAAGCCGATATTGTTAAAGCAGCCAATTTATCCGATATTCATTTTATTGATCCTGCCAAAGACGTTGGTGGTGGACTCATAGGACCCAAAACATCGGTTAATTATGTTTTAGCATTATTTCTAGGACTTTTAATTCCGTTACTTTTTGTTTTTGGTATTTTCTTCATTAATAATTCGATTCAAAACACAGAGGATGTTAGTAAACTAACTCAAATTCCTTTGATTGGAGTCGTTGGTGTGAATAGAGAAATTTCTGAACTTGCTGTTTTTGATAAACCTAAATCGGCTTTATCAGAATCCTTTAGAGCCATTCGTTCTTCGTTGCAATTTTTGTACAAAAAGCAGCATGTCGATGGGGCAAAAACTTTAATGATTACCTCCTCTGTCAGCGGTGAAGGAAAGACTTTTTGTTCTATAAATATTGCTACGGTTTTTGCTTTAAGCGAAAAAAAGACTGTGATTATTGGTCTAGATTTGAGAAAACCCAAATTATTTGAAGAGTTTAATTTATCTAATGAAGTTGGAGTTGTAAACTATTTAATTAAACAAAAATCGTTAGACGAAATTGTTAACCACACTCAAATTCCATACCTAGATGTTATTCTTTCTGGGCCAGTACCGCCTAATCCAGCCGAAATGATTTTGAGTGATGGAATGAGAGAATTAATCGAAGAGTTGAAACAAAAATACGATTACATCATCCTGGATACTCCTCCTGTTGGACTGGTTTCTGACGCCTTGGAATTGTCCCAATATTGTGATGTGACTTTGTATATTGTGAGACAAAATTTTTCTAAAAAAGAAATGATTACCCTATTGAATAATAGAGTAAAAAGAGGGGAACTCAATAATACAAGCATTATTTTAAACAGTTTCGAAAATAAAGCTAAATATGGTGCAGGCTATGGTTACGGCTATGGTTACGGCTATGGAAATGCTAGTTATTCCAGTGGGTATCATGATGAAGAAATCAAAAATGGAATTCTTTCTAAAACAATCAAAAAATTCAAGAAAAACAAGTAATTTTTTAGTATTTTAAACACAATGAAAACTCAAAAAACGCTTTTGATTACTGGTGGAGCTGGATTTATAGGGTCGAATCTATGTGACTATTTTTTGGCTAAAGGATATGAGGTAGTTTGTTTAGATAACTTTGCAACTGGACATCTCCATAATTTAAAAAACTGTATTAATCATCCTAATTTTCAATTAATAGAGGGCGATATTCG
Source organism: Flavobacterium restrictum (assembly GCF_007097245.1). Lineage (GTDB taxonomy): Bacteria > Bacteroidota > Bacteroidia > Flavobacteriales > Flavobacteriaceae > Flavobacterium > Flavobacterium restrictum. Next base: position 149,664 of record NZ_VJZT01000006.1, read on the forward strand.
CAATGCTAGTGATTGCCAAAAGGCAGTAAATGGTGTGGATTATATTTTGCATCAAGCCGCTTTAGGATCGGTTCCTCGTTCAATTAGTGACCCAATTACGACTAACGAAGTCAATGTTTCTGGATTTTTGAACATGCTCGTTGCTGCTCGTGATGCCAAAGTAAAGCGCTTTGTTTACGCCGCAAGTTCTTCGACTTATGGCGATTCTCAAGGATTACCAAAGGTTGAGGAAGTAATAGGAAAACCACTTTCTCCTTATGCTATTACTAAATATGTTAACGAATTATATGCGGATATTTTTAGCAAAACCTATGGTTTGGAAACAATAGGTTTGCGTTATTTTAATGTTTTTGGGCGCAAGCAAGATCCTAATGGTGCTTATGCCGCTGTAATTCCAAAATTTGTAATGCAATTAAAGGCTTTACAAAGTCCAAAAATAAACGGTGACGGTAATTATTCCAGAGATTTTACTTATATTGATAATGTAATTCACATGAATGAGTTGGCCATTACTACGACCAACCCAGATGCTTTGAATACGGTTTATAATACTGCTTATGGCGATCGAAATACTCTGAATACTTTGGTCGCTTATTTAAAAGAGTATTTATCTGTTTACGACGAACGAATTGCAAATGTAACTATAGAATATGGCCCAAATAGAGCTGGTGATATTCCGCATTCTTTGGCTAGTATTGATAAAGCTAAAATACTTTTAGGATATAATCCAAAATTTTCAATGCAGGAAGGATTGCAACAAGCGGTTGCTTGGTATTGGGAAAACCTTAAATAAAGTTTGATTTTTTAATTTTGAAAATCAAGTAACAACCCATTTTTAAATTTGAAATATATGAAAATTACAAAAATTTGCTGTATTGGAGCTGGTTATGTTGGTGGACCAACAATGGCAGTTATCGCTCAAAAATGCCCTCATATTCAAGTTACAGTTGTTGATTTAAATAGTGAAAGAATTGCAGCTTGGAACGATGACGATGTGAATAATATTCCTATTTATGAACCAGGGTTGTCCGCAGTAGTTCAAGAGGCCAGAGGACGCAATCTTTTTTTCTCAACAGATGTTGAAAAAGCAATTGATGAGGCTCAAGTGATTTTCATATCAGTAAATACGCCCACTAAAACATACGGAAAAGGCAAAGGAATGGCTGCAGATTTAAAATACATTGAATTGTGCGCCAGACAGATAGCTAAAGTAGCCAAAGATAATAAAATAGTTGTCGAAAAATCGACCTTACCCGTACGTACTGCCGAAGCGATTAAAAGCATTCTTGACAATACAGGAAATGGCGTGCAATTTCAAATTTTATCAAATCCTGAATTTCTTGCCGAAGGGACAGCCGTTTCGGATTTAATGCATCCCGATAGAATTTTAATTGGTGGCGACACTACCGAGGAAGGGCAAAAAGCGATTCAAGCTTTAGTTGATGTATATGCAAATTGGGTGCAACCCGAAAATATTTTGACTACTAATGTTTGGTCATCAGAATTGTCTAAATTGACTGCAAATGCTTTTTTAGCGCAACGTATTTCATCTATTAATGCTTTATCAGAATTGTGCGAAAAAACAGGTGCCGATGTCAATGAAGTAGCCAAAGCAATAGGAATGGATAGTAGAATTGGTTCCAAATTCCTTAAAGCATCTGTTGGTTTTGGAGGTTCTTGTTTTCAAAAAGATATTTTGAATTTGGTGTATATTGCTAAATCGTATGGTTTGAATGAAGTAGCTGATTATTGGGAACAAGTTATTATTATGAATGACCACCAAAAAAGGCGTTTTTCTAATAGAATTGTTCAAACGCTTTACAACACAGTTGCCGATAAAAAGATTGCTTTTTTAGGTTGGGCTTTCAAGAAAGATACCAATGATACTAGAGAATCGGCGGCTATTTATGTGGCTAATGATTTAATTAATGAGGAGGCAAATATTGTGGTATATGACCCAAAAGTAGCCTTGAAAAAAATTCTTTCCGATCTGGATTATCTCGAAACTAGAGAGGCTGTTTCAAATGCAAAACACATCACTTCGTTTCCTGATGCGTATAGCACCTGCGAAAATGCGCATGCCATAGCAATACTGACCGAATGGGATGAGTTTAAAACCTACGATTGGCAAAAAATTTATGATAGTATGCAAAAACCAGCATTTATTTTTGACGGTCGTAACATTTTAGATGGTGAAAAATTAAAAGAAATAGGATTCATTTATCAAGCAATTGGTTCGTAAAAAGGACCGTTTTGTTGGTTTTTAGTGGCAATTGTTCTCACTAATTTCCGTGATTTTTTTGTTTTTTTAAAACATAATTTTCTAAATGCTTTTGTTTGGTCTTTAGTAATTTAGAGTGTGGTTTTGTTGTTTTTTGCTTTCGTGAGTTGCATTAGAGAAATCAAATAGTAAAGAAGCTCGTTTATATTTAGCTACCTTTGCGATTCGATTTTGTTTATTCAGCCTTTGCATTTTTTTTAGAAAATAAATAAAATTGATTAATCCCTATTAAATAATAGAAAAGTTGGATCAAAATATAAAAATTGCAGTCATTGGATTAGGGTATGTAGGTTTACCTTTAGCACGACTATTTGCTACTAAATATCCTGTAGTTGGATTTGATATTAATAAAGATAGAGTTGCTGCATTGCAATCAGGTAGTGATAGTACACTTGAAATTGATGATGCTACTCTTCAAAAAGTATTGCTACAAACCAATGGGAACGAAAATGGTTTGTTTTGTTCTTGCTCCATAGCAGATATAGCGGATTGTAATTATTACATCGTTACTGTTCCAACACCAGTTGATAAAAACAACCGTCCTGACTTAACTCCTTTGTATAAATCGAGCGAAACGGTAGCCAATGTTTTAAAAAAAGGAGATATAGTTATTTATGAATCTACAGTTTATCCTGGTGTTACCGAGGAGGAATGTGTTCCCGTTTTAGAAAAAATTTCAGGATTGCGATTTAATGTTGATTTTTTTGCGGGTTATTCTCCTGAACGAATAAATCCCGGCGATAAAGAGCATACCGTAGAAAAAATATTAAAAATAACGTCTGGCTCAACTCCAGAAATTGGACTAAAAGTAAACCAACTATACCAATCTGTAATTACCGCTGGAACACATCTAGCACCATCTATAAAAGTGGCCGAAGCAGCTAAAGTTATCGAGAATTCGCAACGAGATATTAATATTGCTTTTGTTAATGAATTGGCCAAAATATTCAATCTTTTAGACATTGATACGGCTGAAGTTTTGAAAGCAGCAGGCACAAAATGGAACTTTTTGCCCTTTAAACCCGGTCTCGTTGGTGGTCATTGCATAGGCGTAGATCCTTACTATTTAGCTCAAAAAGCGCAAGAAAAAGGCTATCACCCTGAAATAATTTTGGCAGGACGACGTTTAAATGATAGTATGGGCGAATATGTAGCTTCGCAAGTAGTTAAATTGATGATTAAAAAAGGGGTTGCCATTAATAATGCGCGCTTATTAATGCTCGGAATTACGTTCAAAGAGAATTGTCCAGATGTTCGGAATACCAAAATTGTGGATGTCATTGCCGCACTTCAAGAATACGGAATTACCGTTACGATATACGATCCATGGGCAAATCCTATGGAAGTATTGCATGAATACCAGCTTACAACAACCAACCAATTGCCAGAATCAAAATTTGATGCAGTAATTTTGGGAGTTGCTCATAAAGCCTTTTTGGACATCGAGTTTCCAACACTTTTGAATACACCGAGTGTTTTATATGATGTTAAAGGAGTTTTGAATATTCAAGTCGACGGAAAATTATAATAATTTTAGGTAAAGATGTAATTTATAATGATGAAAAAAATACTTATAACCGGAGGAGCAGGTTTTATTGGCTCTCATGTCGTAAGACGGTTTGTAGAAAATTATCCAGCGTATCATATTTTTAATCTGGATGCGTTGACTTATGCTGGAAATTTAGAAAATATTACTGATATCGAAAAGAGGCCCAATTATACATTTGTAAAAGGAGACATCACCGATGAGCATTTTATAGACACATTATTTCAGACGCATCATTTTGAAGGCGTTATTCATCTAGCAGCCGAATCTCATGTGGATCGTTCCATCGAAGATCCATTATCATTTGTTAAAACTAACGTTTTTGGGACTATGAATCTTTTAAATGCAGCCAAAAAACAATGGTTAGGCAACTTTGAAGGAAGACGATTTTACCATGTAAGCACAGATGAAGTTTACGGTTCTTTGGGTTCCGAAGGACTTTTTACTGAAACTACGGCTTACGACCCAAATTCTCCCTATTCGGCTTCCAAGGCAAGTTCGGATCATTTTGTTAGGGCTTATGGTGAAACCTATGGTTTACCGTACGTTATTACGAATTGTTCTAATAACTATGGTCCCAACCATTTTCCCGAAAAATTAATTCCCTTGTTTATCAATAATATTATCCATAAGAATCCTTTACCTGTTTATGGTGATGGGAATTACACTCGTGACTGGCTTTTTGTAAAAGACCATGCTGTGGCAATTGATTTGGTTTTTCATAAAGGAAACAATCATGAAACCTACAATATTGGTGGATTTAACGAATGGAAAAATATCGATTTAGTCAAAGTTCTTTGTGAGTTGATGGATCAAAAGTTAGGAAGAACAGCAGGAGAATCTGCGGAGTTGATTACCTATGTAAAAGACCGACCAGGACATGATCTACGGTATGCAATTGATGCTTCAAAAATAAATTCTCAATTGGGTTGGAAACCTTCGGTAACTTTTGAACAAGGACTAGAAATCACAATTGATTGGTATTTGAACAATCAAGAATGGCTAAATAATGTAACTTCAGGTGATTATGCCTCGTATTACGAAAAACAATATTCTTAATTTTTTGGTTACAAAAGAGCAAATAAAAAGCAATGAACTGGTATGTAGTCTACACAAAACCAAAATGGGAGAAAAAAGTAGCCGAACGATTAAATGCTATTGGAATTGTTACTTATTGCCCATTGGTAAACAAAATCAGTCAGTGGTCTGATCGCAAAAAAACGATTCAAGTTCCCTTGTTTAATTCTTATATTTTTGTTCAAATACTTGAAAAAGAGAGGAATAAAATATTTGAAGTTACAGGTGCCGTTCGGTATTTATTTTGGTTAAGTAAACCAGCTATTGTTAGAGATGAAGAAATTAAAGCCATTCAAAATTGGCTTTCGGCACCGGAATGTTATAAAGTTGCTGTCGATAAATGGCAAAGAGGCGATAAAGTGATATTGGATTCAGGCCCTTTTGTCGCACACGAGGCAACGGTGCAAGAGGTAAAACAAAACTATTATGTTTTGGTTTTAGAGTCTTTGGGATGTATTCTTAAAGTAGAGAAAAGAGAAGAGTAGTAAATTAAAAAGGAGTAAACGCTTCTTTTTTTAGTATAAATAACAGAATAATTGAATTCCAAAATGGGATTCACAAGGGCGAAGCCGTAGCGTTTTTAGGGTATTTCTCCAAAATTAAATACAAATCATTTTCCGATTTTAATACGACAAAGTATGAAAAAAATAGTTGTCATTTTAGTTTTATTGCTGGCACTTTTTAAACCAAATACAGCAGTAGCTCAAGATTTATTAAAAAGTACCGATTTGAGTACGCTCAAGGTTGATTATTTATCGGATACTGATATTGCAAAAATCAAATCACAACTACAAACGAATAATGTAACCATTGATCAAGCCGAACCTATGGCATTGGCCAAAGGTATGAGTGCTACCGAATTTGCTAAATTAAAAATACGATTGGGTGGAACTACTATGGTCAAAAGTACTACTGTTAAAACAGAAAATATAGAGGACGATCAACCAGAACTAACCCGCAAGCAAGAAAAAATTGTTAATAAAAAAGTCAAGGACACCCTAAATTCATTGGTTTTTGGTTCAGAATTGTTTGATAATCCCACTTTAAATTTTGAACCTGCTTCAAAATTAGCCACTCCAGTAAACTACATACTTGGTCCTGGTGATGAGTTACAAGTTAGTGTTTATGGAGTGCAGGAATACAATGCAAGTGTTCCAGTATCTTTAGAAGGAAAAGTGACCATACAATATGTAGGACAAATTCCAGTGTCGGGAATGACAATCGAGGCCGCTACCCAAAAAATTAAAGGCGCTATAGCAAGAGTCTACAGCACGGTGCGTTCTGGACAATCTCAAGTAGGGATTAGTTTAAGCCGAATTCGAACCATAAAAATCACGATAATAGGGAGTAAACAACCAGGTAATTATTCGGTATCTTCGTTGTCCTCCGTGTACAATGCGTTATTTCTTGGAGGTGGTCCAAGTAAAAACGGGAGTTATAGAAATATTGAGTTATTGCGTAACAATAAAGTATTCAAAAAGATTGATATCTATAATTTTTTAGTCAACGGAAATCAATCGGATAATATTGGTTTAAAAGACAATGATGTGATTCGGATTCCTGCGTATATCCAGCGAGTAACAGTAGAAGGTCAAGTAAAAAGACCTGGAATTTTCGAAATGAAATCAGGCGAAACCTTTAAGGATTTAATCAATTTTGCTTCGGGATTTAATGAATTTGCATACACGGCTTCGGTAAATGTGTTGCAAAAAACCAGTAAAGATTTTAAGGTAAAAGACATCAAAGCCTCTGAATATGGAATTTACAAACCACTTGCAGGCGATGTGTATCGGGTTTCTAAAATTTTGAATCGCTTTGAAAACCGAATTAAAATAGAAGGTGCTGTATTTAGACCGGATACTTATTCCTTTTATGAGGGCATGCGAATTTCTGATTTGGTTAATCAAGCCGATGGACTCAAAGAAGATGCCTATACCAATCGTGCAACAATTGTTCGTTTAAAATCTAATTTGACTACCGAGGTGGTAAATGTCAATTTAGCAGCAGCTTTGGCTGGAGATGAAGCGAGTGATGTCGCTTTGAGCAAAGAAGATGTTGTTACGGTCTATTCTATTTTAGATTTCAAAGAAGATTATAAAATCACTATTGATGGCGAAATAAAAAAACCGGGCGTTTATGACTATCATGATAAGCTAACCTTGAATGATTTGTTAATTCAAGCTGGAGGATTAACAGGTTCAGCCTCAAAAAGAGTCGAAATTGCTAGAATGACCAAATCCGAAACTATTGATGATGCCAATCCAAACAAAGTTGAATTGTATAATTTAGAAATTACTGCAGATACGAATGAACAAACCAAGAATTTTACATTAAGTCCTTTTGATGTGGTCAACATAAGAAGAATGGCTGTCTATGAGAAACCACAAATGGTTAAAATTAGTGGTGCTGTGAACTATACAGGAAAATATGTTTTAGTACAAAAACAAGAAAAAATTTATGATATTATTCAAAGAGCCGGTGGATTAACGTCGGTAGCCGATTTGAATGGGGTGAAAATTAAGCGACCTATTCAAGCCAAACAAATTGAAGATTTAGAAAATGTAAACCTGAATTTGGGCAAAAAAGATAGCATTCAAAACAAATTAGAGAAAAAATTAAAAGAGGATTTAAAATTCGCAACTATCCCTGTAGATTGGAATAAAATTGTTAAAAATCCAAATAGCAATACCAATGTTACCTTGTTTGCAGGTGACGAAATTGAGGTGGCTACTTATAATGAGAGTGTAAAAATAACAGGAAATGTGCTGCTGACTTCCGAAATTCCTTATGATAAAGGAAAAGGATTTGGATATTATTTAAACTCGGTTGGTGGTACAGATGCCAAAGGTTGGAGAAAAAAAGCGTACATTATTTATCCAAACGGTAAAGCAGGTGTGTCAAAATCTTTCCTTTTTATTCGATCTTATCCTAAAGTATTGCCTGGTTCCCAAATTGTAGTTCCCGAAAAACCCGAAACTCGAAAAATGAGTACAGGCGAATGGGTAAGTATAGGTACTGTTTTGACCAGTTTGGCGTTATTAATTGTAACTGCTTTTAAATAAATTTTGAGCTTGGATATGGAAAATAAACAGCAACAGGAAGGGCAAATCTCCCTGAAGGAATTAATTGGTAAAGTAAAAGAATGGTTTTCTTATTTGTTTACTCAATGGAAAATCATTGTTTTAGCAGGATGCATTGGTGCTGCTTTGGGGCTAACGTATTCGTTTATTAAAAAACCTGTTTATACCGCAAGTTTGTCTTTTGCTTTAGAGGATGACAAAAGTTCCGGCGGTTTGGGTGGCGCATTAGGATTAGCTAGTTCATTAGGTTTTGATTTAGGAGGCAGTGGTGGTAGTATGTTTTCGGGAACCAACTTGATGGAGCTTTTTAAATCCCGTAATATGGTTGAAAAAACCTTATTGGCTCCAGTAAAAAGGAATAACAAAACGATTACTCTTGCAGAAATGTACATTCAAAATATGAAATGGCGGGAAAAATGGGAAAATAAACCTAATTTAAAAAACATACAGTTTTTGCCCAATATAAAACGTAAATATTATACCAGAGTACACGATAGTATTTTAGGAGTAATTTATGAAAATCTATCAAAAGAGTCTTTGTCAGTTGGCCAAAAAGATAAAAAAATAGACATCATAACCATTGATATGATGTCTACCAATGAATTATTTTCTAAATATTTTACCGAAGCGTTAGCTAAAGAAGTATCTGATTTTTACATTGCCACCAAAAGTAAAAAATCACGTATGAACATGCTCATTTTAGAAAAGCAAACGGATTCTATTCGTGATCAACTAAACGGAGCGATTACCGGGGTAGCAGTGGCCAATGATAATACATTTAATCTAAATCCAGCTTTGAATGTTCGTCGAACCCCTTCTGCAAGACGACAAGTTGATGTTCAAGCGAACACCGCTATACTTACCGAATTAGTCAAACAAACCGAATTAGCTAAAGTTACCTTACGAAAAGACACTCCATTGATTCAAATAATTGATCGACCTATTTTGCCTTTGAAAAAGGAAAAAGTAGGCAAGTTAAAAGGTCTTATATCGGGTGCCTTTTTAGGTAGTTTAATTTTAATTCTAATATTAATTATTAGAAAAATAATCCAATAAATTGTATTCCAATACCCAAAAAATAGAATTTAAAGATAAAAAAAGTACTCCTTTTTATGGTTTATAAGAAACAGGAATTTGTAAATGGAATATTTTGGAGTGCTATCGATAAATTTGGTATTGTAGCCGTTCAAATTATTCTTGAAATCGTTATGGCAAGACTTTTATTGCCCTCTGATTATGGAGTTTTGGGAGTTGTGGCTGTTTTTATAGCTATTGGTCAAGTGTTTACTGATGGTGGTTTTTCAAATGCATTAATTCAAAAGCAAGACCGAACCGAAATTGATTTTTCTACAGTTTTTTTTTCCAATATTGCCATTGCAACGGTTATTTACTGTATGCTTTTTTTTAGTGCTCCTTTTATTGCTGTTTTTTATAACTTACCTATTTTAAGTTCAATTATAAGGGTTATTTGTGTTGCTATAATTATTAATGCAGCGGTTATAGTGCATCGTACTAAATTAAGTATTTCATTAGACTTTAAAGTTCAAGCAAAATATTCTTTACTGTCGGTAACTATATCAGGAGCAATTGGTTTGTTTTTGGCTTTACACGGGTATGGTGTTTGGTCACTTGTATATCAATCCGTATTGTTGTACACTTTTAATGCTGTTTTTCTGTTTTTGCATTTGAAATGGACCCCTATATTTATTTTTTCAAAAAAATCATTTAATGAATTATTTTACTTTGGCTCAAAAATTTTAATTGCCTCTTTTATTCAAGCTATTTATAACAATTTATACTCTGTGTTGATTGCGAAAAAATTTTCTACAAAAGAGTTAGGATTGTATTCTAAATCAAATCAGTTTACTTTATTTCCAATTTCCACTTTAACAAGTATGATGCAAAGAGTCGCTTTTCCTTATCTTTCCTCATATCAAAATGATGGTGAAAAATTATTTTCGCTAAATCAGAAGTTTACTAAAATGAATTTGCTACTCATTGCTCCATTTTTTTTTGGATTAAGCGCATTAGCAGAACCGTTTGTTCGGATTGTTTTTTCAGATACTTGGATTGAAATAATCCCTTTGATAAGGATTTTAGCAATTGCATACGTTTTTTATCCTGTTATCGTTAATAATATGTATTTATTTCAAATTATGAATAAGCCAAAGGTGTATTTAGCCCTCGAAGTTGTAACAAAAATATCAGGGATACTTATTCTGTTATTAACAATGAAATATGGTATTGTTATAATGGCTTTTGGACTTTTGACGCAACAATTTTTGCAACTTATAATTACTTCTGTTTATTTAAATAAGCTTTTGGGTAAGAGTGTTTTTATACAATTAAAAATGATTGTACCGCATATTTTAATTTGTTTTGTAATTTTGAGCATTACGTTATTCGGAGTGAATTTTATGACTACAGTTTTACTCAAACTTTTGGTTGGTTTAGCATTAACAGTAATGCTTTATTTTGTTTTTTATTTTTGTTTTCTGAAAGCCGAAATAAAAGAATTATATAGTAGTTTCAAAAAATAAAAAATGGCAAAGTTATATTCTTATATTATTTTTTTGTGTAATTTTTTTAAATATTGTTTTAGAATAAAGCATTCAGGATTATTTTTTATCAAATCAAATTCATCGATTCTTGGATGTGAAAAAATTATTTTCGGAAAAAAATTTTTTGCAAACCGATTTTTAAGATTAGAAGCCATAGGTGACTCCAAAGATATAATTTTAAAAATAGGAGACAATGTTGCTTTAGGCGAAAGCGTTCATATTGGAGCTTTTAATTCAATAGAAATTAAAGACAACGTTTTGATTGGCTCTCGGGTCTTGATTACAGATCACAATCACGGAAGGTATTCTGGTATTCATCAAAGCTCACCATTTGAACCACCAGTGAAGCGCCAACTTTTTTCGAGTGGGCCAGTTGTCATTCACGAGAATGTTTGGATTGGCGATGGTGTAATTATTTTGCCAAATGTTGAGATTGGTTTTGGTACCATAGTGGCAGCAAATTCTGTAGTGTCAAAAAGTTTGCCCCCTTATTGCATAGCCGCGGGGACTCCGTGTAAAGTTATAAAAAAGTTCCATCCTGAAACACAGCTCTGGGATTTAGTGAAGTAATTTAAATCAGTTTCCTATTTACGATAGCGCATTCTTTCGAATATAGAATCACATAAACATGTTAGCAGTAGCTATTTTTTTTCAGTTTTATTTCAGTTTTATCTTTCAGTTTATCGCAGAAATTAAATGGTATAAAAAAACTATTTTTTTTCTTTCGCTTTTTGCCTTTTATATACTCTTTATTGGTATTACTGATACGGCTGATTGGAGAATGTATGACGATTTGTTTAACATTGATGACATAGAAACGGATATTCTATTTCGGTATTTTTCGCTAGTAGTATTTGCTTTAGGATACTCTTTTACCGATTTGTTTCAGGTTCACATACTATTATATGGTTTTCTTCTTGTTCAGTTTATTTCTCGATTTACACAAAATATTTTATTAGTATTAGGCTTCTATGTTTTTATTGCTTATGTCCCATTAGCAAACCAAATACGTTATTATTTAGCCTTAAGCCTTTTTTTAAATGGGTTGTATTTTTTTTATTTTGACCAAAAGAGAAAGAGCTATTACTATTTAGCACTCTCTTTTTTATCGCACTCATCTATGATTGTGCTTTTTGGTTTTTTTGTTTTAGAGAAGCAAGTAGCGATGGCTAATTTTGTTAAAACATGCTTATTACTTTCTGTAGTTATATTTTTTGGTTTTAATTTTGTTGTCACTTTTGGATTACTTGATTTTTTAGGGAAATTTAAGGAGTATATTATTAATGACGATTTAGTAAGTAGTTTTATTGGAGGCGTTTTTAATGAATTACCTTTTATATTGACTTTGATAGTTATTTATTTTTGGATACAAAATGTATTAGTGCAATTGCCACAACTTTTAGACAATAAAGTTTTTGTGTTTTTATACAAGTTAACTTTTTTTTCAATAATTTTTATCCCAATTTCTTTCAACATTCAAGTATTAGGGCATCGATATGTTCAAGCTTTTTTTATTGTGTGGCTTTGTCTTTTTGTTTATGTATGGTCGTTTATCAAATCAAGAGATACCAACATATTCTATTTTTCAATATTGAGTGTATATATGATTTTTTTAGTGTATTATATTTACTTCTTACCACAAATTGTATTAGGAACACAATCAGAATATTTAGTTGAATTTATAAAATCATATAATTCGATTGGGTATTTGCCGGATTTGTAGTTGTGATGGTATTCATTTCAAAATAGTTTCTTTTTTTTAATAATTTCCTAATGAAAAAAATTTCAATAATTATTGTTACTTATAATTCTCTAGATTTAATACAAGATTGTATCGATTCAATTTTTAATTTTAGTGATGTTTTGCAAGAACAAATTGAGATTATAGTTGTTGATAATAGTGATGATGTGGCCTCCTTTGCTCTTTTTGAGTTAATTAAAAAGCGGTATTCTGATAGCGTTTTGTTACTTAAAAATAAAACTAATTTAGGGTATGGTCACGGGAATAATTTAGGTATAAACGCTTCGACGGGCACTATAGTTTGCGTTATGAATCCAGATGTTCGTTTTACAGAGCCTTTACTGAAGGATGTGTTTCAAAAATTTGAGTCCAATCAAAAACTAGGTTTGTTAGGTTATAAGCAAATGGGTGGCAAAAACCTTTCTTTTTATCTAAAACCTGAAAACCAATGGAGTATTTTTAGTTCTGGGATTGTAAAACTTTTTAATCGAATTAATTTTTTTAATTCTAATAATTTTTATCTCTCTGGAGCGTTTGTATTTTTAGATAAAAGCAAGTTTTCTTTGATTGGAAAATTTGATGAAAACATATTTTTGCATTATGAAGAGCCTGATATAGCGAATCGATTTTTAAAAAAGGGTTATGATATATATTTTTCTAGGCAAAAAAAATATCAGCATTTAATAGGAGAACGAAAAACAGTTTCTGATTTTACAATAAAAGTTCAAAGTCAGTCCTTGAAGTATTATCTAGAAAAATTTAATATTGATAAAAGAGGTTTTTGTAATCAAAAAAAAATTGAATATCAGCTTAAAATTAGCATTGCCCGACTCATCAAAGACCATGAACGCGTGGCTAACTTCGAAAATGAGTTGAAGAATATTTTAGAAATATTGAAAGATTAATTTTTTAAAATCAAAACATGTATACAATATTATTTAACTTTAGTTCCTCCTATTCCGGGGGTGGACTCAAAAGGTTAGAAGAATTTTCTAAATGGTTTTCAATAAATGGCGGAGCCACTTTTTTGATTAATGAACGTTCCAAATCTATTGTGGCCAAGTACCCAAATAATGTGTATCACATTCCTAGGATTTCTAAATTATCAAGAATACTCAATAGTGAAAAATATTTTGAAACTTTTTCATTAAAGCAGCAACAATTTGATTTGTATTATTCCTATGGAATTCCAATTACAAAAAAAATAGCTAGAATAAATTTATTGCATATAAGCAACGTGTTGCCTTTTGTAAAAGTAGAATTTGGCTATACTTTTTGGGAACGATTAAAATTTAAATTATTGCGTTTTTATTTCATAAAATCTTTTTCAAAGACTGATGTTTTATGTGCAGAATCTAATTTTTCTATTTCTTTGGTTCACAATTATTATAACGGAAAGACATTAGTGTCCAAGAATGGCTCCGATGAAGAAATGTCACTTTTTTTGGCAAAAAAAACTCCAATTGTTTATGAAAATTATGCGGTCGTTTTAGGAACTCACAAGCATAAATTTGTAGACAACAGTTATTTACTTTTCAAAGAAATTGCCCAAGAAAATCAAAACTTAAAACTTAAAATTATTGGGGATGCTTCAGTAATTTCTCAAAGTATTAAAGCGGATAAAAATGTTGAAATTTTGGGTGTTTTAAATCGTGAAGTTATCATGAGTTTATTATCAAAAGCCAAGTATTATATTTCAACAACCGTACTTGAAAATTCATACAATGCTGCATCTGAAGCTATTTTTTTAGCAGAGGAGTCTTATATATCTACTATTAAACCTCATGAAGAATTATTAGAGAATTTGCCATATTCTATTTCAAATTTCAACAGCATTGCTAAAGACATGATAGTTGTAAAAGCTTCAGAAATCGATATACGAAATCTCGTTAGCTGGGAACAAGTCATACTAGAAATATTAAACACAAATAATGATGTTGCAAAATAAAGTCCTTTTAATTACTGGTGGTACAGGTTCATTTGGGAATGCTGTTTTAAATCGTTTTTTAACCACTGAACATTTTAGTGAAATCCGTATTTTTTCTCGTGATGAAAAAAAGCAAGACGATATGCGAAACAAAATAAAAAATGATAAGGTAAAGTTTTATATTGGCGATGTTAGAGATTATAATAGTGTAGAGCGTGCCATGCGAGGAGTAGATTATGTATTTCATGCAGCAGCTTTAAAGCAAGTTCCTTCTTGTGAGTTTTTTCCTTTAGAAGCAACTAAAACTAATGTTTTTGGGACTCAAAATGTAATTGATGCTGCAAGTGCTAACAAAGTAAAGAAAGTAATCTGCTTGAGTACAGATAAAGCCGCTTATCCAATAAATGCTATGGGGATTTCTAAAGCTTTGATGGAAAAAGTTGCTGTAGCAGCTTCAAGAAATTTGTCTGAAACAACTGTCTGTTTGACTAGATATGGTAATGTAATGGCTTCTAGAGGTTCTGTAATCCCTTTGTTTTTGAAACAAATACGAAGCGGTGAACCCATTACGATTACTGATCCCAATATGACTCGGTTCTTGATGTCGTTGGATGAAGCAGTTGAGTTAGTGTTGTTTGCTTTTGAGAATGGCAATTCTGGTGATTTGTTTGTCAATAAAGCACCAGCTGGAACCATTAGAGACTTGGCACAAGCATTGAAAGAACTTTGCAATGCCAATAATGAAATAAAGATAATTGGAACTCGTCATGGGGAGAAATTATACGAAACATTATGTACTCGAGAAGAAATGGTAAAAGCGGAAGATATGGGAAATTTTTATAGAATCCCCGCGGATAATCGCGATTTGAATTATGCACAATATTTTTCGGAGGGGACACAAAATATTGCAGAAGTTGAAGATTATCATTCTCATAATACTCTTCAATTAGGCGTTGAGGGAACGAAACAGTTATTAGTCAAACTACCTTTAATACGAAAAGAAATATATCAAGAAGATATAGATCAAATGCTTGGTTAGCTTCATGTTGTGATAATAATGTTGAAGTCAATTTTATAAAAATTATGAATCCAATAATAATTAAAGGAGATTCTCATATTGATTCAAGAGGAGTCTTATTTTATAATAATGATTTTGATGCTTCGGCAATTAAAAGGATTTATGTTGTTGAAAATCAAAAAATAGATTTCATTAGAGCTTGGCAGGGACATAAAATTGAACAGAGATGGTTTTCGCCAATTATAGGGTCTTTTAATATTCAGTTGATTAAAATCGATGATTGGCAAAAACCTTTTAAGAATTTGAAACCAACTACTTATTTTGTTACAGCTGAAAAACTTGATGTTCTCCATGTTCCTAGTGGCTATGTAAGCAGTATTCAATCCTTAAAAGAAGGGTCTAAATTATTAGTAATGAGTGATTATTTTTTGGGTGAAATAAATGATGAATATCGCTATCCATTGGATTATTTTATAGAATAAAAATTAATAAAAAGATATATGAGAATATTAATTTTAGGAGTTTCAGGTCTTATTGGACATAAACTTTTACAAGATCTAAAAAAAGATTTTGAAATATACGCGACACTCCATAGAGCAAAAAGTGATTATGGAGATTTACCTTTGTTTTCTGAAAAAAATATTATTGAAAATATTGATGTTTTAGATTATGAAGTATTAAAAGGAGTATTATTTGCAGTAAATCCTGACGTTATCCTCAACTGTGTAGGAATTACAAAAAGAAAAATTAACACGGATAATTTTTTAGATGTACTAATGGTCAATTCAGTCTTCCCGCATAAATTGGCACGTTGGGCCAAAAAAAATAAAAAGAGAGTGATTCATTTTAGTACAGATTGTGTCTTCGACGGAAAAAAAGGAAATTATGATGAAACAAGTTTGACTAATGCAGAGGATCTCTATGGTAGAACTAAAGCATTAGGAGAAATAAATTACAGCCATACATTAACTATTCGATCATCATTTATAGGACAAGAGTTATTTGATAAAACGGAATTACTAGACTGGTTTTTATCGCAAGAAGGGAAAACAATTAATGGTTTTAAAAAAGTACTTTATTCAGGGGTTTCTACACAGTTTATGGCTAGTGTTGTGAAAAACATTTTATTAAATTTTCCGGATTTGTCAGGATTATATCAATTAGCTCCAGAAAATGCTATTCCTAAATATGAATTACTTTCTATTGCAAAAGAGGCGTTTAAGGTATCAGTTACCATTAATGCTGACGAAAAATATGTTCATTTGCCAACTTTAGATGGTTCAAAATTAAAAAATGCAATGGATTTAAAGATTCCTTCATGGAAGGAAATGATGATTGATTTGGCTTTAAATAAAGATTTTTACTCTTACAAAAATAATTAAAAATTTAAAATAAAAGAAAATGAAGGTAATGACAATAGTAGGCACTCGACCAGAGATTATTAAAATGAGTCGTGTTATGGCTGAACTAGAAAAATATACAGATCACGTTTTGGTACATACTGGGCAAAATTATGATTACGAACTAAATGAAATTTTTTTTGAAAATTTAGGGGTTAAGAAACCAGATTATTTTTTAGATGTGGCAGGAAAAAGTGTTGCTTATACCATAGGTAATGTTATTTCAAAATCAGATGATATTTTTGAAATTGAAAAACCAGATGCCGTTTTACTCTATGGCGATACTAATAGTTGTTTGGCTGTAATTTCAGCAAAAAGACGAAAAATTCCAGTTTTCCATTTTGAAGCTGGTAATAGATGTTTTGATCAAAGAGTTCCTGAAGAATTGAACAGAAAAGTATTGGATCATTTAAGTGATATCAACTTCCCTCTCACTGAACATGCGAGGAGATATCTTATTGCTGAGGGAATTAAACCGGATACAATTATCAAGCCTGGATCACCAATGAAAGAAATTTTAGATTTTCATGCTACAGAAATTGAAGCATCAACGGTTTTGGAAAAACTTAATCTAGAAGAGAATAAATTTTTTATAGTAAGCACGCATCGAGAAGAGAATGTAGACTCTCCAGAAAATTTCAGTGATTTACTGGATTCACTGAATGCGATTGCAGAAAAATACCAGTATCCAATAATTGTTTCTACACATCCCAGAACTAAAATGAAGCTGGAGAGTTTAAACAGAACAGACTTAAATCCATTAATTCAATTTTTGAAACCACTTGGTTTTTTTGATTACATCAAGATGCAAGAAAAAGCATTTTGTGTAATTTCTGACAGTGGAACCATTTCTGAAGAATCGTCCATTTTGAATTTTCCTGCAATTACGATTAGGCAAGCACACGAAAGACCTGAAGGTATGGATGAAGGGACTTTGATTATGAGTGGTCTTAAAAAAGATAGGATTCTTGAGTCTATCCATATTATTGTTTCACAGTTTTCAAGAGAAAAGAGAGTTACTAGAATTGTTAGCGATTACAATGTTGACAATTTTTCTCTTAAAGTAGTTCGTACCATTATTAGTTATGTAGATTTTGTAAACAGAACTGTTTGGAAAAAATAACGGTTAAAAGCAAACTACCGATAATAAAAATTAATAATGAAAATACTTATAATATCACAATATTTCTGGCCTGAAAATTTTAAAATCAATGATTTAGCAGTTGGTCTTAAAGAACGTGGGCATCAGGTAAGTGTATTAACAGGAATCCCTAATTATCCAAAAGGAAGTTTTTTTGGAACCTATGCATTTTTTAAAAAAAATGATGAAATTTGGAATGGGATTCCAATATATAGATCTAAAATTTTTCCAAGAGGCAATGGAGCCATACGGTTAATGATTAATTACCTTTCGTTTATGTTTTTTTGTAGTATAAAAGTACTATTCATAAAAGAAAAATTTGACAAAATACTTGTTTATCAACCATCTCCTGTTACGGTAGGGGTTCCTGCAATTATTGCAGGTTTAAAAATGAAGGCTCCTTTTTATTTTTGGGTGCAAGATTTATGGCCAGCTAGTTTATCAGCTGCAGGAGGAATTTCAAACAAAACAATTCTTTCATTGTTTAATACAGTAACAATTTATATTTACAAAAAAGCCCAATTAATCCTCGTTCAATCCAAAGGTTTTGTTGATTATATAGAAAAACAAGGGGACTTTAAACATAAAACCATCTATTACCCTAATACAGCCGAAGCTTTCTACAAACCAGTAGCACCTGAAGATGCTTATTTAAAAAAATTGCCCAAAGGATTTAATCTTATTTTTGCAGGTAATCTAGGAGAAGCGCAAGGTATTAGCACCCTAATTGATGCAGCAAGAATTGTAAAAGATTATGGCATTAGTGTAAATTGGATTTTTTTAGGTGAAGGGAGACAAAAAGAGGCTTATCTTACTGAAATTAAAAGTAAAAATTTACATGAAAATTTTTATTTTCTAGGCTCTTTTTCTGCTGAAACGATGCCGTATTTTTTCGCTTGTGCCGATGCTCTCATAGTTTCATTAAAAAAAGACATCATTTTTTCTTTAACCATACCCTCCAAAATTCAATCTTATTTAGCCAGTGGAAAACCTATTTTGGCCGCTTTGGACGGCGAAGGAGCAAAAGTTATATTAGAGGCAAAAGCAGGATTTGTTTCCCCACCAGGCGACGCTCAAATGTTTGCTCAAAATACTATTGATTTTTATAATTTAGCAACAGAACAAAAAAATATGATGAAAACAAATGCTATTGACTATTTCAACATTGAGTTTGAAAGAGAAATGTTATTGAGCAGATTAGAAAAAATTTTTGCCAACTAATTTTTTAATTTAAAAAAGTTGGAATGAATTTTTGATTTTTATTGTTTTTTTCAAATTTGTTTTTTATAATTTTGTTTTTTTCTTTTCCAAAATCAATAGTATTACTTGAATAATCATCGGTTTCTGATAGGATTATTTTTGTGGCATCGACCTCTGGTGTAGCAGCTACTGTTTTATTTGACAGCAACGTATTATCATTCGATTTGCCATAAAAGCGAACAATAGATTGATTTTTTGAGTTAGTAGTTTGTAAAGCAATAAAATTTGATGAAAATTCATTTGCATTCGACTCCGCAATTACATAATTAATTGTTTGTTGTTCAAAATAATTATTTTGAATAAAATTAGTATTCGATTTGTAAATCAAAATTCCTTTACCACTAGTAAAAAGATTATGATCTTCATCATTTTTTTGAGGTTCTAAAAAATTAGAAATGTTAGATTCTACTATATTATTATTAATGAAATTTGCATACGATTGGTTTGAAATTAAAATTCCAATAGCGTTTGTTCTAATTTCATTGTTATTAATGTAAGTGCTTGTTGAGGTTTTATCGATTGTAATCCCAATACGATTGTTTTTTATGAAATTGTGTGATAAAAAATTATAATAACTAGATGTAATTTCAATACCACTCCATAAAAATCCATCAATTAAACAATTTTCAATTCGGTTTCGTAAACCTAAAATTTTTATACCAACACTTTTAGGATTGTTTAGCTTAACATCTTTCCAAGCAAAAGGATTTTTATTGAAATCAGGACCTAAAATTGATATGTTTTTAATCGTATTGTACCCGTTATAGATGTCTTTTTCTGTCTTGTTTTCCTCAAGAAGAATTCCTTCACAAGAAGTAGAATTGATTTTTATACTTGTCGAGTTGACAAATTCTCCTTCTAAACTTATGTATTTATTAAGTAAAATAGGTTTAGTAATTACATATTCTCCCGATGGAACATACAATATTACATGCTTTTTTTGTAGACTATATTTTTTGTTTATTTCGGATAATGCTATAGTAAAAGCAGCAGTATCGTCAGATTGACCATCGCCTTTTGCACCAAAATTTTTGACATTTATTTGTTGTGAAAATCCAAGTATTGTATAAAAAAGAAGTAATATTAATTGGCGCATGTTTTATATTTTTTAAAGGTAAAAGTATTGTATTTCTTTTGAAGAAAAATTTAGCAGGTATAAATTTAAAATAAAAGAATGATTTCTTTTATTTTAATCATCTAATTTTTTAGTTGTATATTATACTCATTTTTCTAAAAGTATTATTTTTATTAGAAAAATTTAATTTTTATAATGAATCATTAACAAGTATGAATTAAAAAATGAAAGTAACAATTACTGGTAGTACAGGGTTTGTGGGTTTAAATCTTCAAGCATATTTAAAAAAAAGTAACGATGTAATAGGGTTGGCTGTTCGTTATAAGCAAAATCAACAATTTGAAATAAATTCTGATGCGGTAATTCATCTAGCAGGAAAAGCCCATGATCTCAAAAAAGTTGTGAATCCCGTTGAGTATTACGAAGCTAATTGTGAATTGACCAAACAAGTTTTCGATGCCTTTTTAAAATCAGAGGCAGGTGTTTTCATTTTTATGAGCACCGTAAAAGCAGTTGCTGATGAGGTAAAAGGAGAACTTACAGAAGAAATACAGCCAAATCCTAAAACACATTACGGCATTGCCAAGCAACAAGCAGAACAGTATATTTTGTCGCAAGCCATTCCTCAAGGAAAGCGTGTTTATATTTTGAGACCTTGCATGATACATGGAGAAGGGAATAAAGGAAATTTAAATTTATTATACACATTGGTTGCCAAAGGTCTGCCTTGGCCATTAGGTGCTTTTAAGAATAAACGTTCTTTTTTGAGTGTTGAAAATTTATGCTTTGTAATTAATGAGTTGCTTACTCACGAGACGATACCTTCCGGAATTTATAATTTAAGCGATGATGAAGCCTTGTCAACTAATCAATTAATGGGTTTATTAGGAGAGAGTTTAGATAAAAAAACGGTAATTTGGTCGTTGCCTATTTCATTTATAAAAAAGGGAGCAGGTTTAGGAGATTTTTTACATTTACCACTAAATTCAGAACGATTACAAAAACTAACCGAGAGTTATGTGGTTAGTAATGATAAGATTGTTAAGGCTATAAATAAGCCATTACCCGTGAACACGCAACAAGGTTTATTACATACTTTTGAGTCGTTTCGTAAAAAGTAAGTGTAATAAATACTGTTCCGAAATGATTTTTTTTAATAAAGTAAATAGAATACTAGCTTATGAACATCGAACAAACCCCAATTAAAGACTTAGTAATACTAACTCCAAAAGTTTTTGAAGATTCCAGAGGCTATTTTTTTGAAGCTTACAATCAAGAAAAATTTGAGGCAAATGGTATTACTTATAGGTTTATTCAAGACAATCAATCTTTTTCCACTCGGGGAGTAATTCGGGGATTGCATTTGCAAATTAACCCTTTTGCACAAGCCAAATTAGTAAGAGTGTTGCAAGGAGAAATTCTAGATGTAGCCGTAGATTTGCGTAAGAGCTCGCCTACGTACGGCCAGCATTTTAGCGTAGTATTAAGCGCTAATAACAAAAAACAATTGATGGTTCCACCAGGTTTTGCTCATGGATTTTCTGTATTAAGCGATACAGCATCAGTCATGTACAAAGTGGATCAACTCTATAATAAAGACAGTGAAAGAGGGATTCGTTTTGACGATGCTACCTTAAATATTGATTGGAAAGTAGCTCCAAAAGAAATAATTGTATCCGACAAAGATGTAATTTTACCTAGTTTTAACCAAATTGATTGGACTTTTGAATAATATGAAAAAAATACTCGTAACAGGAGCCAATGGACAATTGGGTTCTGAAATAAAAGAATTGGCCGGGAATTATCCTGATTTTGACTTTGTTTTTACTGATATTGCTGATTTTCCTTTGGACAAAGAAGAGACTATTATTACAAATTTTAATCAATTGAAGCCAGCTATTGTCATTAATTGTGCGGCTTATACCGCCGTTGACAAAGCCGAGCAGGATGTCGCTGTTGCTGATGCCATTAATCATTTGGCCATTGCCACACTGGCTACATTATGCGAACAAAATGGGACAAAATTAGTCCATGTTTCTACCGATTATGTTTTTGATGGAACCTCACCAATGGCTTATAAGGAGGATGCATTACCAAATCCCAAAAGTGTTTACGGAGTTACAAAGTTAGCCGGTGAGTTAGCTTGTGCTACGAATTGCCCGGATAGTATTATTATTAGAACGGCTTGGGTATATTCGGAATTTGGGAATAATTTTGTAAAAACGATGTTGCGACTCATGACGGAACGAGAAAGCATAAGCGTGGTCAACGATCAAGTGGGTTCGCCTACCTATGCGGGTGATTTGGCGCAGGTGATTTTGACCATTTTGGATAGTGGCAAATGGGAATCGGGGGTTTATCATTATTCGAATGAAGGAGAAATAAGCTGGTTTGATTTTGCCAAAGACATTAAAGAAATTGCTGGAAAAACCTGTGAAGTGAACGGAATTCCAGCCTCTAGTTATCCAACGCCTGCCGAAAGACCTGCTTTTTCACTATTGGATAAAACCAAAATTAAAGCTGTTTACGGAATTGTAGTCCCAGATTACAAAGTGAGTTTAAAAAAAATGATGGTAAAACTATAAACTTTCAGCTTTGTATAAGCAGTTTTTGATGTAATCTAAAAATTAATTATGAAAGGAATAATACTTGCTGGAGGATCTGGCACAAGATTGCATCCGCTTACGCTCGCCATGAGCAAGCAAATGATGCCCGTTTACGACAAGCCCATGATTTATTATCCGTTGTCAACTTTGATGATGGCAGGTATTCATGAGATTTTAATTATTTCAACGCCACATGATTTGCCTAATTTCAAGAAATTGTTGGGCGATGGGTCTGCAATTGGATGTTCTTTTAGTTATGAAGAACAGGCAATTCCTAATGGTCTAGCACAAGCTTTTGTTATTGGTGAAAAATTTATTGGGACGGATAGTGTTGCTTTGGTTCTTGGAGATAATATTTTCTTTGGTTCCAATATGGATAAGCTTTTGCTTAAAAATTCAAATCCTAACGGGGGAGTGGTTTTTGCATATCATGTTTCGGATCCGGAGCGTTACGGAGTGGTCGAATTTGATGACAATCACAAAGCCATTTCTATTGAAGAAAAACCGTTGGTGCCCAAATCCAATTATGCCGTACCAGGACTTTATTTTTATGACAATTCAGTGGTTGAAATAGCCAAAAATATCCAGCCAAGTGCTCGAGGTGAGTATGAGATTACGGATGTTAATAAAGTATATCTAGAAAAAGGAGCTTTAAAAGTTGGTATTTTAAGCCGAGGTACCGCTTGGTTAGATACTGGAACATTTAATAGCTTAATGCAGGCAGGTCAATTTGTTCAGGTTATCGAAGAGCGTCAAGGTCTCAAAATAGGATGTATTGAGGAAATTGCGTGGCGACAAGGTTTCATAACTGAAGCGCAGTTGAGAAGTTTGGCAGAGCCGTTAAAAAAATCAGGATATGGCGAATATCTTTTGGGTTTGTTGAAACAAAAGTTGTAACGCTTCTAGATACAGTTTTACACTAGTATATAAAATATGATTTATATTTTCTTGGTTTTTTTATTTTTGGTTTTAGAATTGGTTTATTTCAAATTAGCCCATAAATATGCTATTATTGACATCCCCAATTCAAGGTCCTCGCACAGTTTAGTTACCATACGAGGTGGCGGAATCATATTTGCAATAGCTTTAATTACAGCTTATTTGTTAGGATTTGTTTCAGGATATGTTACCATTGCGGTGCTTATTGTAGCTATAGTAAGTTTTGTTGACGACGTAAGTCCTTTGAGTCAAATACCAAGATTTATGGCACAAGCACTTGCAGTTGCATTGATTTTTTATGATTTACATTTGTTCACTTCTTCTATAGGGTTGCTTTTAGTAGTGTTGATACTCCTTATTGGCTGGATCAATGCGTTTAACTTTATGGATGGTATCAACGGAATTACCGTTCTATATGCACTCTCTGCTTTAATTAGTTTTTCTTTATTAGCCGTAAATACATCCAGTTTACCCGTGTTACGCACTATGGGATTGGCTTGTTTGGTTTTTGGATTTTTTAACATACGTCAAAAAGCAAAAACCTTTGCTGGCGATGTAGGTAGTATAGCAATGGCTGTTTTTTTGGGCTATTTTATGATAAAAACAATACAAGAAACGGGGCAAATAGGCTACTTACTTTTCTTTTCAATCTATGGTATTGACGCTATTGTTACTATTTTTAGCCGATTACAGAAAAGAGAAAATATTTTTGAACCACATCGTTCCCATTTATACCAATTTTTGGCCAATGAAATGGAATTTTCTCATGTAATTGTAGCAATAGGATACGCTGTGTTGCAAATGATACTTAATGTAGGTGTGATTTATTTAGATAAAAAAGGGCAGTTGTCTATGGGAGTTGTTTTTATGATTGTACTGATGCTAACGGTTTTCTATCTTTGTTTTAGAGCAGTAATAATTCGTAAAATACGCTTAATAAATGACAATCACGTTTAGAATTAAGTATAAGAAGAATGACTAAACGAATTTTTGATGTTTTTTTTGCAATGCTATCGCTATTAATTTTTTCTGGATTAATGGTTTTTGCTTGGTTTGCAGCAGCATTGGACACGCAAACTAATGGTGTTTTTATTCAAGAACGCATTGGTCAATTTGGAAAAAAAATCAAAGTCTATAAACTTCGAACCATGCAGGTTACTGCGGTATCCCAAGGCGACCGAATTTCTAAAATCGGAAAATTTCTCCGGCAATACAAGTTGGATGAGTTGCCTCAACTGTTTAATGTTCTAAAAGGAGAAATGAGCATAGTAGGACCAAGACCTGATGTTGCGGGCTATTACGATGAATTGAAAGGAGAAAACAGAAAAATTTTGGAATTGAAACCTGGGCTAACCTCATTGGCGTCGTTAAAATATTTCAACGAAGAGTATTTGTTGCAATGTCAAGAAAATCCGTTGGAATTTAATGATACAATCCTTTTTCAAGATAAAGTTCAAATGAATTTAAGGTATTATAAAGAGCAGTCTTTTTGGGGTGATATGCGTATTATTGCAAAAACGATAACTAAAATTATGTTTTCCGATAAAACTGATCTTCCTACTAGAAATACGTAAAGTATTTTGAATTGTCCTAGTTTTTTATCCAAGTCGGAACATTTTATTTAATTACTAAAACCAATAAAAAAACGCCAATTGCTATACAATTAAGCGTTTTTTTATTGGTTTTATATTTTTTGTTTTTACTCAAATTTAGAGGTAAAAAACAACTTCACACTTGGATATTTATTTTGCGTCATTTCAATCGTAAAATTCAATAGCCTGTTGGTGCAGTGAACCAAATTTATTTTATAAAATCTACTTTAAATGTTAATTAAAAATTAAGCCATTGTGTCTATGTGGTTATTATATAGTGATTTGGGTTTTAAAAATCACTGTTTTGGGTAGCTGCTTTTAACATTTTGATGTTGTTGGGCTGTACTTAAATCAAGATGGAGTCTTTAATTTTGAAACTCAAAAAAAAAGTAAACTATGAGAAAAAAGTACATCAAACAAACACTGTTACTCTTACTGTTGTTGTTTTATTCCTTTTCAGAGGGACAGACCTTGTTGCATTATTGGAACTTCAATAGTAATGCATCTGTAAGTGCAATTACTACGCCTACACAAACAAATATTTTGGGTGCCTCATTAACTGCAAATAATTCGGCTACAAGTCTTATTGATTTTGCAAATGGAACCGCACAAAATTTTGATATTCAAAATCTAAATACTCAAAATAGTGATGTTTCGGGCACGCATTTACGATTTAATAATCCTATTGGCGGTTCGTTAGTATTTGCATTACCAACCACTGGTTATGAAAACATTGTAGTGAAATTTGCTACTCGACGCTCAAGTACGGGTGCCGGAAATCAGCTATGGTCGTATTCTATTGATGGGACAAATTATGTTTCCTTTGCAACTGTGGTTCCTAATAATGGTGATCCTGCATTGGCAACACTCGATTTTTCGGCTATTACACTTGCCAAAAATAATCCTAACTTTAAGCTTAAAGTGGAGTTTACTCAAGGGACTGGCGGTATCGCTGGAAACAATAGATTTGATAATTTTACTGCTAAAGGGACACTTATTGTTGCTGCCGATTCTACAGCCCCAGTTGCAACTTTCTTTCCAACAACTGCTACAGCAAATGTTGCTTCTACGGTAAATCCAACTATTTCTTTCAATGAAAATATTAGATTGCTAAACAATGATGTTATTACAAATACAAATGTAGATGCGTTAGTTGAAGTGAGATTAAATAATGCTTCAGGGTCTGTGATTCTTTTTGATGCTACCTTTACAGCTAATAAAATTACTATTGTCCCTACAGTAACTTTGACTTCAAATCAATTGTATTATGTAGCTTTATTACCAAATACAATTGAAGACGAGAGTAATAATGCTCTAACAACTTTGCAAACTACTGCATTTACAACTTCAAAACCCACAGTTTCACTTTCGGTAAGTTCTAATACGGGTTCAGAAACAGGTACTACTGCTATAACCATTACCGCTATATCGGATAACGCAGTTAATGGAAATCAAACGGTAGATTTAGGAATAACAGGAACTAATATTACTTCTGGGGATTATTCAGTAAGCAATTCAGTTATTACGATACTAAACGGACAAACAACTGGTTCGGTTACTTTTACTGTTCTAGATGATGTTTTGGTTGAAGGTTCAGAGATTGCCACTTTTGCTATTACTAATCCGTCAACTGGAATTGCAATAACAACTAGTAATGTCCAAACGGTAACTATAGCCGATAATGATACTGCTTTGAACATCGATCTTTCTACTTATGTTAGAGTAGGACGTTATAATTTACCAGAACCTACACGAACTACTGCTCCAGCAAATAGTTTGTTGGCACAAGAAGTTTCGGCAGTGACTTACAATTGGGACACGAATACACTTTTTGTTGTTGGTGATGGTAGTACTTCTATTGTTCAGGTATCCAAGACTGGACAGTTAATAGATTCGATGACATTAGCTCAGGGAAGTAGTCCACAAGGAACGGAGTTTTATGATACCGAAGGGCTTACTTATATTGGGAATGGTCAGTTTGTAATGACGGAAGAGCGTGACAGGCAGGTGGTTAAATTTACGTATGTTGCAGGATCTACACTTACTCGAAGTGCCACGCAAACCGTAAAACTAGGGACATTTGTGAATAATATTGGAACCGAAGGACTTTCTTATGATCCTTTGACCAATGGTTATGTGGTTTTAAAAGAAATATCTCCAATAGGAATTTTCCAAACAGGTATTGACTTTGCTGCAGGAACGGCAACTAATGGATCGGCTACGACAGAGAATTCAGTTAATCTTTTTGATCCAGCTTTGTTGGGTGTTTCGGATGTTGCTGATGTTTTTGCCCTATCCAATATACCTTCGCTCAACGGACAACCCTTGTACAATAATTTGTTGGTTTTGAGTCAAGAAAATGCCAAAGTAGTCAATAGTAATAGAAGCGGTGTTGTTGCCAATTCCTTAACAATAGTTTCTGACGCAGGAAATCCTTTAGACGTTGCTTCACAACAACACGAAGGACTTACAATGGATCGTGATGGTATTCTTTATATAACTAGTGAAAATGGCGGTGGCGATATTGACCATCCGCAACTTTGGGTTTATGCTCCTTCAACAATTCCAAATCAAGCACCTACTGTCGTTGCTTTAACTAATACAACGACTAGTGTTTTAGAAAACTCTAATACTACTGCCGCTGTTAAGGTGGCAGATATTGCAGTTACAGATGACGGATTAGGAACAAATAATATAACGCTATCTGGTGCCGATGCTAATTTTTTCCAAATTACAGGATCCAGTTTGTATATCAAAGCGGGAACGGTATTGGATTATGAAACAAAAACAAGTTATAATGTTACGGTAAATGTAGACGATACAACCGTTGGGAATACACCAGATGCTAGTGTCAATTTCGTTTTGGCAGTAACCGATGTAGCTGTCGAAACAACAGCAGCAGTATCAGTAAGCATTTCTGAAGTAGCATCGTGGTCTAGTAGCAATAGTCTAGTGGCAGCCGATTGGTTTGAAGTAACTAATACTGGTACTACAACTCTTGATATTACAGGTTGGAAAATAGATGATAATTCGAATACTTTTACTGCAGCTTTGGCTTTGTCAGGTATTACAAGTATTGCTGCTGGCGAATCAGTAATTTTCTTGGAAACAGGCGCTACTAATTCGGCTACTATTATTGCCAATTTCAAATCGGCTTGGTTTGGAACTAATGTGCCTTCTGGTTTACAAGTAGGGTATTATACTGGAAGCGGAGCAGGTTTAAGTTCATCTGGTGATGCAGTAAATTTATATGATGCTTCTGGAGTTTTAAAGGCTAATGTAGTTTTTGGAGTTGCTACTACAAATAAAACATTTAATAATGCTCTAGGACTTACAAACTCGACTATAACAACTTTGAGTCAAGTAGGAGTGAATGATGCTTTTGCAGCGGTAAACGATACCAATCAAATTGGTTCACCAGGTACTGTTGGAAAATTATTCATTTCTGAAATAGCACCTTGGTCCAGCAATAGCAGTCCAGTTGGTGCCGATTGGTTTGAAGTAACCAATACCAAAGCCGTAGCGGTTGATATTACAGGATGGAAAATAGATGACAATTCACAATCTCCTGCAGCTGCTGTAGCCTTAAACGGAATTACTAGTATTAATCCTGGAGAATCTGTGATTTTTATAGAAACTAATGATTTGGCAGGAAAAACAACGGCTTTCTTGAACAATTGGTTTGGAACAAATCCATCATCAGGCATACGAATTGGAAATTATACCGGAAGTGGTGTTGGGTTGAGTTCGAGTGGAGATCAAGTAAATTTATACAACGCTACAAGTGCTACTCCACAAGCGTCCGTATTGTTTGGGGCATCACCTACGACTACTTTTGCAACTTTCGATAATGCAGCGGGACTTACTACTATAACAACTGCGATTACACAAGCAAGTGCTATAGGTACTAAAGGTGCTTTCATTGCAGCCAATAGTATATCCGAAATTGGTTCGCCAGGTTCTATTGTAACCGCTCCTTGTCCTACAATTACAGTTACAGTAACACCTGCAGCTTTATCGGTTTGTGCTGGTGCAACTACTACAGTAACCGTAATTGCAACTGGTGGTACGCTACCTTATACTGTTTCTGGAAGTCCTTTTACAGTTGGAGGAGGTACATTTAATTATACCGTTACAGATGCCAAAGGGTGTACAGCAACAAAATCAGTTACTATTATAGAGAATCCAATAACCGATTCTGTTACTGCGATCACAGCTTGTGATAGTTACACATGGAATGGGACTACTTACACGATGTCAGGGACGTATACAGGAACGACTGCTAATTGTGTAACCGAGAAATTGCATTTGACAATTACATCAAGCTCTATAAATACTAGTGTAATCACAGCTTGTGATAGTTATACTTGGAATGGGACTACTTACACGACTTCGGGAATGTATACTGGAACGACTACTAATTGTGTAACCGAGAAATTGAATTTGACTATTACGTCAAGTTCTATAAATACTAGTGTAATAACAGCTTGTAATAGTTATACTTGGAATGGGACTACTTACATGACTTCGGGAATGTATACTGGAACTACTATTAATTGTGTAACCGAGAAATTAAATCTGACCATTATTCCAGCAACTAATGCAGGAACAAGTGGGACACTTTCTGTAGAAATTGGTAAAACACCTACCGATGCCCAATTATTTGCAGCATTAACAGGAGCCGATTCAGGTGGAACTTGGAGTCATTCAGGATTGGTTTACACCTATACGCTGTCAGGTATCTCACCTTGTACTGTAGCATCATCTACAGTAACTGTAACCAATACAATACCAACCGCATGGAGTTTATGTTATGGCGCAAAAGTAGCTGATGCTGTGGGAGCAACCACTTTAAAATTTTATTCGGCTATAACTGGTGGGTCTGCTTTAGCACTTACTACAAATTTAGCAGCAAAAACATATTATGCTACTCAAATAGTGAACGGATTAGAAAGTACTCCAAGAGTACCAGTTACCATTACTATAAATTCGTTACCAATTGCTGTGGCTACGGTAACCACATCGGATAGTGTTTTGTGTAAATATATAGGCACTACTAACACCATTACCTATACTGCCACTTTGGGTGCTAGTTCTTATATTTGGACCGTTCCAACTGGTGTGAGTATTGTAAGCGGACAAGGTACAAACACATTAGTTGTCGATTTTCATAATGCTACTACTTTAATAGGTAGTATTGGAGTTAAAGCGGTTAATGCTTCAGGTTGTACTTCCGCTTCCGCAAAAAGTATTGCATTGTCAACTAGACTTCCAGTTGCCCCTTCAGTAGTAAAACTGACCTACAATGGTGTTGCTAAAGTAAGAGTTGGTAACTTTATTGGAGATGCTACTAAAACACTAGTATTAACAGCTACCGATATCAGCGGAACTGCAAATCACTATACTTGGGATTTACCAGTAGGTGTTGCTGTTGTGAGTGGGGATAAAAATTATGATAACACTATTGCTATTAATTTAGGAGGTGTTGCTGCTGGAAATACAGATCTTGTGTTCAAAGCCTATTCTATTGCTGGTTGTGGCACTTCAATTGCTAGAACTTTAACCGTAAAAAGAAATCTGCCAAGTGCTCCTCTAGCTCTCGCTCTTACAGATGATAGTATTTCTAGCGTGACTAAAATCACGAATGTTTCGGCATACACTGGAAAACTAAAAACAACGCCTTTGACATTGACAGCTACACCTTCAACAGTATCAGGATACGAGCCAACATCCTATAAATGGATTGTGCCTTCAAGTGTTACCGTAGTTGATGCTGGTGCTGTTTTTGTCTCTGAAACATCAGGATTTAAAACCTATACAAGTACATCAAAAGCAATACATATTAATTTAACAGCTATTGGAACTGCAACATCACTTTTGATACAAGTATATGGTGTAAACGGAAACGGAACGTCGTTGCTAGCAAGAAATTTGACATTGACAAGTTCAATTCCATCTCGACCTGGTGCTTTGACAACTTTGTCAGGAGGTTTAGTAACTTACAATCCTACCTGTACTACACTTGCTGTAAAAGTACCTAATGTGTTGGGAGTAACCTATACGTGGTCAGTAGTAGGAGGTGCTTTGGCCACTATTGTTACAAGCAACAGCGATGGTAACGAGGTAATAATTAATGTTTCACAATTACCATCGGCACCGCTTTCTTATTTTACAATTAATGTCAAAGCATCTAATGGGACTGGATCAAGTAGCGCTTCTGCCTATACTATTAGGTTAGGAAATCCATGCGGAACAGTAGCGAGACAAATTACGGAGGAGAAACCAGTAATAGCTTTGGATGAATTTACTGCAATTGCCTATCCAAATCCATTTGCTACCGTTTTTACTATTGAGTTCACAGCCCTTGCTACTGAACAGACAGCAATATTGGTGTACGATATGGCAGGACGTTTAGTAGAACAAGTGCAAGTAGCAACAAATACTGTTGTGTTAGGATTGAATTATCCAGCTGGTGTTTACAATGTTATTGTAAACCAAGGCGGAAAAACCAAAACACTACGAGTGATTAAGAAATAAGCAGCAATTTCAACTAAATTGAAAAGCCTCTTCAGGAATGAAGAGGCTTTTTTTATGTGTGCTATTTCAAGTGAATGGTTTACTATTTACTCAAATTCCGAGGTGAAAAACAACTTCACATTTGGATATTTATTTTGCGTCATTTGAATCGTAAAATCCGAATCGGCTAGAAAAACCAATTGTCCGTACTTGTCATGAGCCAGAAATTTTTGTTTTATTCGTCTAAATTCCTTAAACTCTTCACTTTTTATATCATCCGGTTTTACCCAACAGGCTTTGTGGACTGGGAAATTTTCGTACGTACATTTGGCTCCATATTCGTGTTCCAATCGGTATTGAATAACTTCGTATTGCAAGGCACCAACGGTTCCAATTATTTTTCTATTATTCATTTCAAGCGTAAATAACTGTGCTACACCCTCGTCCATTAATTGATCCACACCTTTTTCGAGCTGTTTGGCTTTCATTGGGTCGGCATTATTAATGTATCTAAAATGCTCTGGAGAAAAACTCGGAATCCCTTTGAAACTCATAATTTCTCCTTCGGTCAGCGTATCACCAATTTTAAAATTCCCAGTATCGTGCAATCCTACGATATCGCCAGGATAGGAAATATCTACAATTTCTTTCTTTTCGGCAAAAAAAGCATTGGGACTCGAAAATTTTAAATTCTTCTTTTGGCGCAC
Organism: Flavobacterium restrictum; assembly: GCF_007097245.1. GTDB lineage: Bacteria > Bacteroidota > Bacteroidia > Flavobacteriales > Flavobacteriaceae > Flavobacterium > Flavobacterium restrictum. The sequence goes on from NZ_VJZT01000006.1 coordinate 182,131, forward strand.
ATGATAATACGGTTTGTTTCGTTCAAAAGTACCCGAAACAATTTTTATAAAAGCCAAACGATCTCTGTGTTTCGGATCCATATTGGCGTGTATTTTAAATACAAAACCGGACATTTTTTCTTCCTTTGGATCGACCAAACGCGTTTCGGAATCCTTGGCTCTTGGCGATGGTGCAATGGCAACAAAGCAATCCAACAATTCTCGAACCCCAAAATTATTTAAAGCAGAACCAAAAAATACGGGTTGTAATTTTCCGTCCAAATAATCCTGACGGTCAAATTTTGGATACACTTCATCAATCAATTCAAGTTCTTCTCGGAGTCTATCAGCTGGTTTTTGACCAATTATTTTTTCTAGTTCGGGACTTTTAACATCCGAGAAAGCGATTGTTTCCTCAATATTCTTACGACTATCTCCACTAAATAAGTTGATGTTTTGTTCCCAAAGGTTGTAAATTCCTTGAAAATCATACCCCATTCCTATCGGGAAACTCAAGGGGGTAACTTTTAAACCTAGCTTTTGCTCCACTTCGTCCATCAAGTCAAAAGCATCTTTTCCTTCACGGTCTAACTTATTGATAAAAACGATAATGGGAATTTTGCGCATTCTACATACGGCAACCAGTTTCTCGGTTTGTTCCTCGACCCCTTTGGCAACGTCAATCACAACAATTACGCTATCCACCGCTGTTAAGGTTCTAAAGGTGTCTTCGGCAAAATCCTTGTGCCCCGGTGTATCGAGAATATTGATTTTTTTGTCGTGATAATTAAAAGCCAAAACCGATGTCGATACCGAAATCCCTCTTTGGCGTTCAATTTCCATAAAATCGCTCGTGGCTCCTTTTTTGATTTTGTTATTTTTTACGGCACCCGCTTCTTGAATCGCCCCACCAAAAAGCAATAGTTTTTCGGTTAGTGTTGTTTTTCCAGCATCGGGATGTGAGATAATCCCAAAGGTTCGGCGTCGTTGTATTTCTTTTAAAAAACTCATATATATGGTACTAGTTTGCAAAAGTACTATTTATAAATGCGAATAAAAAAAGTAGTATCAAAAAAAAGAGGATGTCTTTTTTAGGCATCCTCTTTCAACTGCAATCTCAAAGTTTGGAGGCCAGTTTATGAAATGGGCTTCCTCGTATTACTTATAAGTTGCTTGACCAAATGGTATAACTGTTAGGAGGGCATTGTATTTTTACCCATTTATCAGCTTGTGTGGTTGGAATCCAAGTAGAGTTTCCTGTAAAATCTTTGATTTGAGTACTAACCCAATTGGTAGGAACCCATCTTTCAAGAGTAGTCGATGAGTTGTTGATATACACCACCAATCCGGGATTGCCGTTGTAACCATTTCTTCTAGCAACATATTCGTCATTATCTGCATATAAAATCGAGGTGGTGCCAGTTGCTTTGTTGTTATGAATCCAAATTAAATTGTTTAGTTTGGCTTTGTCCAACCATTCTTCGTAATCTCTATAAAAAATAGTCGGGTATCCTTCATGAGTTAGAATGTAGGCGTATGCCAATTTTTTGTTCCAAATTTCATCTGTGTCGTGGTTGGTGACAAAAGTAACTGCTTTGTACGGGTTTCTTTTCCACATCATGTCATCGTTCAACAAGGCTAGATTATTGCCGTCAAAGGCATCATTCATTTTGTAATAACACGCAAAATCAAATACGGAACTATTGGCACTATTAGCCCAATTATTCAAATTATCTACATTACTATCCCAGTTTTCTCCAACCGTAAATCCACCTACGTTAGCATTCCAGCTATTTACAACCCAAGCCCCAAAACCTTTTACATAATCAAATCTCCAGCCATCAAACTTCATTGTGTTCTTGTAATATTTTCCTACTCCGTCAGTTCGTAACCAGAGCCAATTTTGCACATTTGGTGCCGCATGACATAAATCTGGAAATCCTCCAAAGGATCCTTCGTCATTAGTGCCGTAAGAGTTTTTGTAAAAATCGGCACTTGTTCTCGGGAATTTACCAGATGCTACGCCAGTAAAGTTGGTATAGGTTTGTGTTCCTGTAAAAGGATTGCTTTCTAATTGCCCACCGCTATTGTGGTTAATTACAATATCAGCATAGACCTGCATGTTTTCGGCATGTGCTTGTGTGATTAGATTGACCAATTCAGTCTTTGAACCAAAACGAGTTTCGGTAGAGCCATTTTGATTGTAATTCCCAAAATCAAAATAATCAGTAGGGTCATATCCCATAGATAATGCACCACTTTGAGCCTTCGAAGCAGGTGGCAACCATACAGATCCAATTCCTGCATTTCCCCAAGCCGTAACTTTGGATTTTACAGTATCCCACCAAGTTCCACCAGCAGGAACATCCCAATAAAAAGCTTGCATCATCACGCCGCCGCCTGGATTGGCAACATATTTTGCTGTGGTTGAGCTACTTGATTTTCCAGTGCTAAAAGGACGACCGTCAGTAGTTACGTTTATTATTTTGAATTTAGAGGTCGAAGCAAAAGTATCTGCTTCTAGATTGTCATTCGAATTACAGGAGGACAAGCCAGCCATAACGAGTGATGCTAAATAAAGTTTGAAATTTGGGTTTTTCATAAAAAAAGTAATTTAGGTTAGGTTAATAGATTTTGGGTTTTTATTGATATTTAATTAAATGCGTTTTTTTAATGTTAAAATAATAATTTTATTTCTTTTTTATAGCGTTATGTTTAACGTTTTGCTAATTTAAGGAAACGACTAATTAATTTTATATGGGAATTTTATATTTGATAGCGATAACGTTGTAGTGTTTAAAACTTTAAATAAATTGTAAGGTTTGTATCGCACATCAATTACAATTTTATAGGCGTTCCTACTACTTGGCATTGGCAACATTCTTTTTTTTGATTTTGAAAAAAAAAAAGAAAAAATTCCGTAAAACAGGTAATATAAATAGTTTTGTTTTACCCTTGTTTTGCTAAACTCAACTATTTTGAAGCAATAATTAGACATATTTGCTCTGATTTTGCACTAATTTTAATTCATTTTTTGACACACAAAACAAAAAAATCCTTGCTAATCTGTTAAATCCGTGTCATCCGTGGACAAATTTTATGTAATGCTAAATGTTTAGGGTTAAATCAAAATGTCCTGCATATTTGGCACTAGGTCTCGGGTGTTTATAATTTTTTGTTAATACTAGTTGCTAAAGTTGTATTATGTAATTGAATTGCTATTTTTGTTCGTTTAAGTAAGCAATTTGGAATTTTAAAATTTCGATTTACTAGTACTTAAAGTGTATATTTGGCAAAAATTAAACAAGCACTTGTAAGTGTACTCTCAGCTTGCTTTTAAAAATTAAAATAAAAATTAAAAAAATGCGATTAACAATCCTACTAATGAAGCTTTTAAATCCTAAAATTATACTTCCTTTTTTTCTGTTACTTTTCTCTATTGCTATCGCAGATGCTCAAGAAATTATCAAAGACACTGTTGTCGTTTCTAAAACGGGAGTTAAACCAAGTCAGCGTTTAAAGGTCGATGGTGTGATTGCGACCGTTGGGGATTACCTTATTTTAGATTCGGATATTGATAAATCTTTTTTGGAAATTTCAAGTCAAGGCGGTTCCGTAAAAGACATTACAAGATGCCAAATGCTAGGGAAATTATTAGAGGATAAACTCTATGCGCACCAAGCGATTCAGGATAGTGTTAAGGTTTCGGATGCCGAAATTAAAGGAATGATGGACGATCGTTTGAATTATATGATAGAACAAATAGGTTCTATGGAAAAAGTAGTTCAGTATTACAAAAAGAATTCCGAAGAGGATTTTAGGTCTTATTTCTTTGATGTTTTAAAAGAACAAAAGCTGACTACCGAAATGCAAAAAAAGATTGTAGATGCCGTAGAAATTACTCCTGAAGAAGTACGTAATTTTTTTAAAACGATCCCAGCAGCTGATTTACCTGTTTTTGGTTCAGAAATGGAAGTAGCCCAAATCGTTATTAAACCACAAGTTACGGAGGCTGACAAACAAAAAGTAATAGACAAATTAAAAGGATTCAAAAAAGAAGTACAAGAAGGCGCTAGTTTCTCTACAAAAGCCGTTTTGTACACCCAAGATCCTGGGTCAAGATCTACGGGAGGTTTTTATAAAATGAACCGAAAAACTCCTTTTGTAAAAGAGTTCAAAGATGTGGCTTTTAGCCTTGGCGAAGGCGAAATTTCGGAGCCATTTGAAACTTCATTTGGATATCATATTATAATGGTCGAAAAAATAAAAGGGCAAGATATTGAATTGCGTCATATTCTATTAACGCCAAGTGTTACAGATGATGCGGTTAAAGAGGCCAAAGAAAAAATCAATTTGATTAAAAAACGAATCGAAGACAAGCAAATTACTTTTGCGGAAGCGGCCAGAACACTATCAGAAGAAAAAGAAACCAAAGTAAATGGTGGGGCTCTTATCAATCCTAAAACGCAAGATACCCGTTTTGAATTGACCAAAATGGATCCAGATTTATATGCTAAAGTGTCTAATTTAAAAGAAGGCGAGGTTTCAATACCGTATCTTGAAGAAGATCAAGGAAAGAAAACCTTCAAAATTATCACGGTTACCAATAGAATCAATGAGCACACTGCGGATTACGCCAAGGATTATATCAAGATTAAAGATCTTGCCTTGAAAGAAAAACAAATTAAGGCAATTGCCAAATGGTTTGACGAAAAAATCAAAGAAACCTACATTAAAATAGTAGGGGAATATAGAGATTGTAGTTTTACAAACAATTGGTTGAAAAAATAATTTTATTAAATAAATAAAAGCGTTAGTTTTATGAATTCATAAAACTAACGCTTTTTCATTTTAAAAATCTAAAATCTAAAATCTAAAATCTAAAATCTAAAATCAAATGTCAGATGTTGCTGCTATACATAATTTGGTTCAAAAACGAAACGAACTAAAATCCGAAATTGCCAAAATAATTGTGGGTCAAGATGCGGTAGTAGATCAAATTCTACTGTGTATTTTTTCTGGCGGTCATGCGCTATTAGTTGGTGTTCCTGGTCTGGCCAAAACCTTGTTGGTAAATACTTTGGCGCAAGCCTTGGGATTGGATTTTAAACGAATTCAATTCACGCCAGATTTGATGCCTTCGGATATATTGGGAAGTGAAATATTAGACGAAAACCGGCAGTTCAAATTCATAAAAGGACCCATTTTTTCGAATATTATTTTGGCGGACGAAATCAATAGAACGCCACCCAAAACCCAAGCGGCATTGCTAGAAGCCATGCAAGAACGTTCGGTGACCATAGCAGGCGAAAATCATAAATTAGACTTGCCTTATTTTGTCTTGGCAACCCAAAATCCTATTGAGCAAGAAGGAACCTATCCCTTGCCAGAAGCACAATTAGACCGATTTATGTTTGCCATCAAACTGGAATATCCCTCTTTTCAGGAAGAAGTTCAGGTGGTCAAACGCACCACTTCGGATACGAAAACAACGATAAATTCATTGTTTACAGCACAAGAAATTATCGATTTCCAACACCTTATTCGCAGGATTCCCGTTGCCGATAATGTGATTGAATATGCCGTAACTCTGGTCAGTAAAACACGTCCTGATAATGTATTGTCTAATGAATTTGTAAAAAACTATCTTGATTGGGGCGCAGGACCTAGAGCCTCGCAAAATCTAATTTTGGCAGCCAAAGCGCATGCCGCTTTCAACGGAAAATTCTCTCCTGATATTGAAGATGTAAAAGCCGTGGCTACTGGAATTTTGCGTCACAGAATCATTAAGAACTACAAAGCCGATGCCGAAGGAATTACCGAAGAAATCATTATCAATAAATTGATGTAAAGCACTTCCTTTGGCTTTTTTAGGAGCGAGAAATCAGCTTTCCAGCGTTGTAATTTTGCAATTGAAGTGAATAGATCGTAAACAGCCTTGTTTTTCTGGCTTATTATTTGGTAATTAGGCAAATAATCATGCGGATATTTAGAATTTTTCAATAAAAATCACATAATTTCATTTATTTGTAATTATAGTGTTTGAGTTGCTATCTTGTGTTAAATTCTTTTTAATTATCATCATAAATTCTTTAAATTTGCATCACCAAAAAAAATAAAAAAAATCTAAATAATAAGGCTTTTTGATTTTGAAATAATCAATGAAATCAGCCAGTAACACCGAAAAGACACTATGAACATTTATAACGACTACATTAAGGAGATCGAAGAGCGTAAAGGTCAAGGGCTTCACCCAAAACCAATTGATGGCGCCGAATTATTAAGCGAAATCATTGCACAAATCAAAGATTTGCATAACGAGTACCGAGCGGATTCGCTTAACTTCTTTATTTACAATGTGGTTCCTGGAACTACTCCGGCTGCCAATGTTAAAGCTAATTTTTTAAAGGAAATCGTTCTAGGTCAATCCGTAGTTGCCGAGATTACACCTGCTTTTGCGTTAGAGTTATTATCGCACATGAAAGGGGGAACTTCGATAGCCGTTTTACTTGATTTGGCTTTGGGTACTGATGTTGCTATTGCAAATGAGGCTGCAGCTGTTTTAAAAACACAGGTTTTCCTTTACGAAGCCGATACAGATCGTTTAGAAGCAGCGTTCAAAAGTGGTAATGAAATCGCTGCGGCTATTTTAGAAAGCTACGCCAAAGCGGAGTTTTTTACAAAATTACCCGAAATAGCCGAAGAAATTAAGGTGGTTACTTTTGTTGCCGGCGAAGGCGATATCTCCACGGATTTACTTTCTCCAGGAAACCAAGCACACTCTCGTTCCGATCGTGAATTACATGGAAAATGTTTAATTTCTCCTGAAGCACAAGCTGAAATTAAAGCATTAGCAACTGCAAATCCTGATAAAAGCGTGATGTTAATCGCTGAAAAAGGAACAATGGGTGTGGGATCTTCAAGAATGTCAGGGGTAAATAACGTGGCACTTTGGAGCGGAAAACAAGCGAGTCCGTATGTTCCATTTATTAATATTGCTCCAATAGTTGCTGGAACAAACGGAATTTCTCCGATTTTCCTAACCACTGTAGATGTTACGGGTGGTATTGGTTTGGATCTTAAAAACTGGGTAAAAAAAGTAGACGAAAATGGAAACGTTGTTCGTAATGAAAGCGGTGATCCTATTCTGGAAGAAGTATATTCTGTAGCTACGGGCACGGTGCTTACCATCAATACAAAAACAAAAAAATTATATAGCGGCGATAAAGAATTAATTGATATTTCTAAAGCTTTCACGCCTCAAAAAATTGAATTTATAAAAGCGGGTGGATCTTACGCCATTGTGTTTGGTAAAAAATTGCAAACTTTTGCTTCAAAAACGCTAGGCATTGCTATTGTTCCTGTATACGCGCCGTCAAAGGAGGTTTCTGTTGAAGGGCAAGGGCTTACGGCTGTTGAAAAAATATTTAATAAAAACGCGGTGGGATCCACTCCTGGTAAAATTTTACACGCTGGTTCGGATGTTCGTGTTACTGTAAATATTGTGGGTTCACAAGATACAACTGGTTTGATGACTTCGCAGGAATTAGAGTCTATGGCTGCAACTGTGATTTCTCCAATTGTTGATGGTGCGTACCAATCGGGATGTCATACGGCTTCGGTTTGGGATAATAAATCCAAAGCAAATATTCCTAGATTGATGAAATTCATGAACGATTTCGGATTAATCACAGCTCGTGACCCGAAAGGCGTTTACCATGCTATGACGGATGTAATTCACAAAGTATTGAATGATATTACAGTAAACGAGTGGGCCATCATCATTGGTGGTGACTCGCATACCAGAATGTCTAAAGGGGTTGCTTTTGGTGCGGATTCAGGAACTGTTGCTCTAGCATTGGCTACTGGTGAGGCTTCTATGCCAATTCCAGAATCGGTAAAAGTTACCTTCAAAGGAGAGATGAAAGGCTATATGGATTTCCGTGATGTAGTGCACGCTACACAAGCCCAAATGCTTAAAACATTTGGTGGCGAAAATGTATTCCAAGGTCGAATTATTGAGGTTCATTTAGGAACGCTGAATGCGGATCAAGCCTTTACGTTTACGGATTGGACTGCCGAAATGAAGGCGAAAGCTTCTATCTGTATCTCTGAAGATTATACTTTGATCGAATCTCTTGAGATGGCAAAAGGTAGAATCCAGATTATGATCGACAAAGGAATGGATAACAAAAATCAAGTGTTGAAAGGTTTGATTGCCATTGCTGACAAAAGAATTGCCGAGGTTATATCTGGCGAAAAACCAGCGTTAAGACCGGATGCAAACGCCAAATATTACGCTGAAGTAGTAGTCGATTTGGATCAGATTGCCGAGCCAATGATTGCCGATCCAGATGTAAATAATGCGGATGTTTCTAAACGATACACGCACGATACGATTAGACCATTGTCTTTCTATGGTGGCGTTAAAAAAGTAGATCTTGGATTTATCGGATCGTGTATGGTTCACAAAGGAGATATGAAAATTTTAGCTCAAATGCTTAAGAATATTGATGAGCATGAAGGTAAAGTAGCCTTCAAAGCACCACTAGTTGTTGCTCCTCCTACTTATAATATTGTTGATGAATTAAAAGCAGAAGGGGACTGGGAAATTTTACAAAAATATTCTGGTTTCGAATTCGACGATAACGCTCCAAAAGGTGTGGCACGTACTGGGTATGAAAATATGTTGTATTTAGAGCGTCCGGGTTGTAACCTTTGTATGGGTAACCAAGAAAAAGCAGCCAAAGGCGATACGGTTATGGCTACATCTACCCGTCTTTTTCAAGGAAGAGTTGTGGAGGATACCGAAGGTAAAAAAGGAGAATCCTTACTTTCTTCTACACCAGTTGTAGTTTTGTCAACAATCCTAGGTAGAACGCCAACAATTGAAGAATACATAACGGCAGTTGAAGGGATTAACTTAACTAAATTTGCACCTTCACATAAATTGCTGGTTAAATAATTCACATAATTAGTTAATTATAATGTAAAAGCCTGATTCTAATGATTCAGGCTTTTTTTTGCACTCTATTTTTTTGTAACTTGTGAAGTTTTGATTAGAGTAGATTCTTGTAAATAGAACTAACATAATACTCAATCGTAAATAAAATTATTTTTAAATTTCATAACGTATTAATTAAACTTAATAAGATTTTGATTAAGTTTTGGTTATTTTTGTAGAATGAAAACAAAAAAACTTAATTTATATATTGACACTTCTGTAATTGGAGGTTATTATGACGTTGAATTTGAAGAAGAAACAAAAATGGCTCTTCGCCTAAATTAGTGGAATTGTGTTTTTAGGCATTACCTAAATAATATACCATTTTTATGAAATTATCTGG
>NZ_VJZT01000007.1 GCF_007097245.1 Flavobacterium restrictum
TAAAACAAGAAAAATATTGTTAAATATATAAATAAAAAACAAAAAAAGTCGGAAGATTATTCTTCCGACCATTACTACCGTTAAGAGTCTTTTTAAATAATTGTAATTAGAATTTAATCGAATTTGGATTTTACTTCTTCTTTGGGCCAAACATTGTTAGTTACATCAATATCGGCAGTTTCTAATTTAGGGTCGATTTGTATTTTTTTGATTATTTTTTCGGTAGCATACACTTTCTTGGCGGTATCATTGTTTTTTCTCCAAATTTGTGCAGGGTATTTAAAATTTTCGGTGCTACCATCTTCATAGGTGATTTCGACCAAAATAGGCATGAGCATACCGCCTGGTTTATTGAATTCTACTTCGTAAAAGTAACTTGGTTTTTTCAAGGTTGCTTTTTCCTCGGCAGTTAATTTTTCGTTGACATAATCGGACAGTGTTTTGAAATCCTCAATTTTCAATGCTTTTTTGGCTGCAGGATTTAATTCGGCATTTTTTTCAGAAACCAAATATACAAATGGGCCTTTGTCTTCGCCAAAACGACCTTTTCTGACTTTGGTGTTTTTCAACTCGGTTGTTGGTGTATCGGTCACATAATATTGTTTTACATCGGCGATGCCAATATCTACAAAATCTGTAGAATAGAACCAACCTCTGAAAAACCAATCCAAATCGAATGCCGAAGCATCTTCCATGGTTCTAAAAAAGTCTTCGGGAGTTGGGTGTTTGAATTTCCAACGGTTGGCATATACCTTGAATGCATGGTCAAACAATTCGCGCCCCATAATAGTTTCTCTCAATATGTTAAGTCCCGTTGCTGGCTTACCGTAGGCATTGTTTCCAAACTGGATAATCCCTTCGGAATTTGACATTATTGGCTCTAGAAATTTTTGATCTCCACTCATGTAAGGTACAATATTTTTAGGTGGGCCTCGTCTTGACGGATAATTGGTACCCAATTCTTGTTCTGCCATAAACTCCATAAACGAGTTCAATCCTTCGTCCATCCAAGTCCATTGGCGTTCATCGGAATTGACAATCATGGGGAAAAAGTTGTGTCCTACTTCGTGAATTACAACGCCCATCATGCCGTTTTTGACCTGCGGTGTTGTTACTCCGTTTTCGTCTGGACGACCAAAATTCCAACAAATCATAGGGTATTCCATTCCTTGATCCTCTGCCGAAACCGAAACGGCTTTGGGATACGGATAATCAAATGTATGCGATGAATAGCTTTTTAAGGTATGCGCCACGGTCCTTGTTGAGGTTTCTCCCCACAACGGATTGGCTTCCTTGGGATAAACGGATGCAGCCATAACCACTTTACCGCCCAGCTGAACCGCCATAGCATCGTAAATGAATTTTCGAGATGTGGCAATACCAAAATCGCGGACGTTTCGAGCACTAAATTTCCATGTTTTTTTCTGGTTCGAAAAACCTTTTTCTGCGGCTTCGGCCTCGGCTTGTGTTACAATGACAACGGGTTTATCAAAAGATTTTTGCGCTAGCTCATATCGTTTTACTTGTTCAGGAGTAAATACTTGACTTCTATTCATCAATTCTCCAGTGGCTTCCATCACGTGATCTGCTGGAACGGTAATGTTTACATCAAAATTTCCAAATGGCAAGGCAAATTCGCCTCCACCCCAAAACTGCATATTTTGCCATCCTTCGACATCATTGTAGACGGCCATTCTAGGATAAAATTGTGCGATTACATACAATTTATTGCCTTCTTTTTCGAATAATTCATAACCAGAACGACCACCATCTTGCTTGTAATTATTAATATTATACCACCATTTTACGGAGAACGAATATTTATCGCCTGGTTTCATAGGTGTGGCTAAATTAATGCGCATCATGGTTTGGTTAATCGTATACGACACGGGGTTTCCCTTGGCATCTTTTACATATTCAATGTTGAAACCACGATCTAAACCCGCTTTCAAATATTCATTTGCAAATTTATCAGCAGGCAATACGGGCTCTAATTTTTCATTTTCGGCTAGTGGTGTTTGCGAGGTTTTTGCGGCTTGATTTTGGTCTAATTGTACCCACAAATATTCTAGATTATCAGGCGAATTGTTGTAGTAGGTTACGGTTTCGGAGCCGCTTAATTTGGAGTTTTTGTCATCCAATTCTACATCAATTTTATAATCGGCTTGTTGCTGGTAGTACGCAGGACCTGGCGCTCCAGATGCCGTACGAAACATATTGGGCGTAGCCAATAAATCGTACATCTGGCTGAACTTATTCGTGTCGTACTTGCCTTGTTGTTTGGGTAAAATGGGAGTTGTTTTTTCTTGTGCCAATACAAATGCTGGAACAAGCAATAATAGCGTTAGTTTTTTCATAGGGTTGAAACAAAAATTTTCAGGGTGTGAAAATAATGATTTATAACAAATGAGGCTATTTTATTCAGTATTTTAACATTTCGCTTCTGTTTGAATCACTAAACAACAGACTTTTTTTGATTCCGTTTATGGTAAAGTGCATGATGTTTTGCTGCTCTGCATTCCATTCTACCAAAATGCTGTTTTGTATAGCAAGCGTATTGATTTTCGAAATTTCTTTGATGCTAAAATAGCATATTATAACGTCGCCTTCCAATTCGCTACTCAATAAATTCATAGGTTTTGTTTGTCCGTTTACTTTTATCACAAAGTTTTCGTTGCTATATTTTTTCAGCAATGCCATATCAGTAGTGGTAGGTTTATCACTTGTTAAAGTCGTTTTTACATGGTATTTTTTTTCTAAAGCCTTGTCTACATCATCACTAAAAAGACGTGCCGTAATTTGAATCATTTTTTTTTCGGGAACAAAATTCACCTGATAAATAGCGGCATAAAATTTATGAATGGCAAATCCAGAAATGAGAATGAATAGCGCACCCAAAAAAGCAAATTGAATTATTTTTTTCATTTTTCAAAAGTACTAATTCTTTTAAAAGCTTTGTTTTTTGTGATCAAAAAATCAATCAATTGGAATTTGTTTTCCGGTTTGAGTAATTCTTTAGCTCTGGAATCGGTTTCGCAATACATCAAAAAGAGATTAATTTCATCCAATTTTAATGCTAATGTTTGTGTGAAAAAATCCCTGTTTATAGTTGTAAAAACCTCTTTTGTAAAATCTTTTTCGGGAAGTTCAGGTGTTTTTTCGACAGCTTTTTTCTTGAATAATCTCGGAATTACTTTGGTTCCTATTCGCCATAAATCCATACTGTTTTCGACTGCAAAAGACGGCATTGTAGTGTTCTTGGGCGAGGATTTTTCGTCGTCAAAAAACGGCATGTCGACATATTTTTGCGAGTTGGAAGAAATTGGTTTTAGTGCTGTTTTCTTGGAAACGAGGACTTCTTTTAATTCGTTTTCAAAAAAATCAAGTTTGATAATTAAAAGCGGTAGTTCGAGATTTTTAGTTGTCAGAATTATTTTTTGAGATCGAAAAGCCATGCTCGAAATTAGCAGCGTATCCTTTGATTTTGCTGGAATGTCAAACGAGCCATCGGATTGTATGAGCGTTCTTGTTTTGGAATTTAGATTAAAAACATATCCGTTTTCAACTGGAATCGAATCGTTTAAAACCTGTCCTTTCAAGACCTTGCGAAACTGTCCTTGTGCAATCCCAAAAGAGAACAGCACTAATAAAACGAGTATTTTTTGTCTATTTTTCATCAGCAAGTATTTCCTTGTATTGTTTGGCCAATTTTGAAACTAGGAACAGGGTCATGGTTTTGTTTTTGGTAAGTAATGATTGGGCAATTTCTTTATCTTCAATGCAATAATATTGAAATCCCTTGATGTAATCCGATGGTATTTTTAAAACTCCAATATAATAATCGTCGTTAAAAAGGGGCTTCATTTTGCCTAATAAAAGCTCCTTTTTTTCGACTTCCAACTCTTTTTTCAGCATGGCTTTGCGACCAGAAAAAGTATTCAACAAGCCAATAATTCCACCTGAATTAGAACTTAATTTTCTTTCTGCGGGAGTGTAATGTTTCATATCTTTGGTAATTATTCCCAATGAAACCGCATTGATATTCGCGTTTTTATTGACAATAACTTCGTCTAAAACAATGCTTTTAGGAATCATTTCAATCATCAATAGGGGTTTATTCCAATCTTCTTCCTCGATTAATCTTCTGTGGAATTCAAAATCGTTGGACGAAAAAAGCAATAAATCATCGGCTTTCGCCAAAATATAAAATTCACCATTGCTGTCAACAGTCGTATTTTTTTCGGTTACTAAATTCACGACCGTTATGCTTTGTAAATTTCCCGATGTCGCTGTGACTTTTCCGTGTAGGAGCTGTTCTTTATTGGCTTGCGCCAAAGCCAATTGACCTATCAAAAATAGGAATATGATTAATTTTTTAGTTTTTTTCATCAGCAAGAAGTGCGTTGTATTTTTCGGCTAATTTGACGATTAAAAACTGCATCATCGTTTTGTTTTTGGATTGTAAAGCCGCTGCAAATTCAGCGTCTTCTATGCAATAATAGTGAAAACCTTTGATGTAATTTGCTGGAATTCCTAGGGTTTTTGAGTAATATTCCTCCTCAAAAACGACTTCGATTTTAGATAATAATTGCTCTTTTCGTTCTACTTGTACTTCTTTTTTCAGCATTTTGGTTCTGCCAGAAATTGCATTGAGTATAGGGTCTATAGCAAGTGCGCCACCAAGAATTCCTAGCAATTGAATGGGTTTAAAATCTCCTGCCGTTTTCAACTTGCGTTCAGCCGCCGTGTATTTTCGTTGTCCAGACGGGATGATTCTTAAATTTTCGGCTGTTAGTTCGGGATGTTCATTGATGATTACTTCCTTGAGAACATTGTTTTTGGATTCCATTTTAATTTCAAGAATTCCATATTCAAGGTCTTGAAGACTAATTCTTTTGCGAAAGGGTTCTAAATTTACTGCCGAAAACAAAATGATTTCTCCCGGTTTTACAGGCAATATAAAAGTGCCATTTTTGTTTGTCGTTGTGGTTTCCTGACTCGTTACATTGCTTATGTTTACGCCCTCTACAAGAACCGAATTCACGGTAATTTTTCCTTTCAAAATAGGCGTGACACTAGTTTGTCCAGAGGTTTTTGGAACGAGGCAAAAAACAAAAAATAGCAACGTAAAGTTATTTTTCACTTGCAAGTAGGTCTTTGTATTTGGTAGCCAATTCGCCTATTAAAAATTCGGTGCTAGTTTTGTTATTGGACTCAAGGATAACGATGAATTTTTCATTCTCCACGGCATAATACTCAAAACCTTTAACATATTCGGATGGAATTTTTAATTTTTTTGTAAAAAAATCCATGTCAAACAGATTTTCAATTTGTTGCATGTGTTGTTCTTTCTTTTCGACTGCGAGCTCTTTTTTGAGCATTGCCGTTCTTCCCGAAAGTAAATTAAGTAGCGGGTCTATCGAGAATGAGGTACTCAAACCATATTTAGCATCCATACCCGTTGCTGCTTTTAGTTTTCGCTCGGCTGGCGTATATGATTTTTGTCCTTTTGGAATAATCCCCAACGCTTCGGCATTGATAGTAGCGTATCTTTTTATGATTACCTCATTCAATTGATTCATGATGGGAGTCATTTTTACATAAAATAAATCGCCTTCAAAACTCTTTGGCGTCAAGCAAATTCGTAGTCCTTTGAACTGTACCGCCGATAATAATAGCGTGTCACCAACGGCTGCGGGGAGCGAAAAATAACCATCACGATCAGAAATGGCTGCTTTTTCGGTTTTTAAATTAATAATGTAAATCCCTTCCAGATTTGAAACGGTTGACATGATTTTGCCGTTTAGTTTCGAAACGTTTTTTTCTTGCGCCCAAACGGTTGTTGTTGCCAAAAGAAAAAAAATACTAACCGCTCGAATCATTGCTTTGAAATTACATTATGCGTAGTAAAAGTATTGTAATGACGTCCAAATTTAGTATTAACAACTTGGTAAAAATATGTTAATTAAAAAAGCAGATTGAATACCTTTACACCAACTATTGATTTCTTACTCCGCCATGAAAAATCTTATTATAGCCAGTACATCAACCCTTCACGGAGGCGATTATTTGGATTATTTATTACCTGAATTAGCTGTTCTTTTTAAAAATTGCACGACCCTACTTTTTATTCCGTATGCAAGACCTGGAGGGATTACGCATGAAGCTTATACTCAAAAGGTGGCTTTGGCTTTTGCCAAAATAAACAAAACTATCGTTGGAATTCAAGAATTTGAAAATGCCAAAAAAGCAATCGAACAAGCCGAAGGGATTTTTACTGGAGGTGGAAACACGTTTTTATTGGTCTCCCAATTGTATAAAAATAACGGTATGAACGCACTTGCCGAAACGCTAAAAAACGGAACTCCTTATTTAGGTACTAGTGCTGGTAGTAACATTTGCGGGCTTACGATGCAAACTACTAATGATATGCCTATTGTTTATCCGCCAAGTTTCCTGACTTTAGGAATGCTTCCTTTTAACTTAAACCCTCATTATTTAGATGCCGATGCGCTATCACAACACATGGGCGAAACTCGTGAAACGCGTATAAGTGAATATCACGCTTTTAATTCGGCGCCTGTTTTAGGGCTGCGGGAAGGAAGTTGGTTGGAAGTGAAGGACGAAAAAATAATTTTAAAAGGAACGTTGTCGGCAAGACTCTTCATGCAAAATAAAGCACCTGAAGAAATTTTGCCCGAAACAAACCTTGATTACTTGAAATGAAAAAGCCGAAACAAATTTGTTTCGGCTTGGAGCGAAAGACGAGGCTCGAACTCGCGACAACCAGCTTGGAAGGCTGGAGCTCTACCAACTGAGCTACTTTCGCAGGATAGGTAAATTGTTTTTTGAAATTAGAAAATGGTTTTTCTAGTCTTAAAAACAAACCCCAAATTTTCATTTGAGGTTTTAGAGCGAAAGACGAGGCTCGAACTCGCGACAACCAGCTTGGAAGGCTGGAGCTCTACCAACTGAGCTACTTTCGCATTACTGCGGTGCAAATATAGCTAAAGTTTTTACTTATTTGCAAACTTTTAAATATAAAATTACATCACAAAAGAGATATATTTTATAACCTTTTTAAAACTAAAATGTTATACTTTTATTTTAAATTAAAATAGGAATGCCATACATCAATAAAATACCTGCTTTAACTACTTTTCCTGTTCGTCAAGCTGTTCTTCGGGAAGGAAAACCGCTTGATACCTGCTATTTTGATGGCGATAATTTAGGAACGACCACTCATTTTGGAATTTTTTTAGAGGATAATTTAGTGGGAATTCTTTCGGTTTACAAAAAAATAACGCTTTATTTGCCGAGAAAAATCAAATGCAAATTCGGGGTATGGCAGTTTTAAAACCCAATCAATGAATGGGATTTGGACAAAAACTCGTTCTGTTTTGTGAGGCATTTTGTGCATCGGACTGCGATTTGATTTGGTTCAATGCAAGGAAAGAAGCTGTAGGATTTTATGAAAAATTAGGATATACCCAAAAAGGGGAATTGTTTGCTATTGCTGGTGTTGGAGAACATATTGTCCTGTTTAAAAAAATTAAAAATGACTAAATTTTGCCTTTTTATTGTTGGTTGTTTCTTTTTGGGTTGTCAAAAGGAAGTTCCTAAAACGATTGCCAGTTATGAAAATATTGCCCCAAAAACACTGTCTAAAATACGTGTTACTGGTAATGCTTTGCCTATTGATAGTCTCGATTTAGCCCTTTTTGACAGTAGAATACTCACTGAATTTTACAAGGCATCTGGGTATAAAACCGTTTGGCAATCGGACACAAATAGGAAAATTATAGTGGAGCAACTCCTTCAATCGGAGCAGGAAGGGTTAAATCCAAAGGATTTTCATGTGGATAATTTGCAGGAATTAGAACAAAAACACGCATCACTGACTGGAAAAGAGTTGGTTCATTACGATATTTTGTTAACACATAATTTTCAAAAATACTTGATTCAGGTCAATATGGGCAAACTAAATCCAACGAATTTATACACGGATTGGGATTTAAAACAACCCCATTTTGATGTCAATGCCGTTTTATCCGAAGGCTTTGCGACCAATTCATTCAACGGTATTCTTGAAAAATACCACCCCAAATCCGTTACCTACAACAGTTTGATAAAAGCATTGGCACTTATTAACACCTACCCAGTAGACAGATTAAAACCAATTATTGTTGGTCAAAAATTAGTTTTGAATGATACCAATTCGTCATTAATTCAAATTAAAAAACGCCTTCGGTATTGGAATGATTTGGGAGGAAAAGACAGTTTGAATAGGGTTTACAACAAGAAAACATTTGAGGCTGTTAAGCGATTTCAATACCGACACGGTTTAATTTCGGATGGTGTTATTGGGCCTGGAACTGTTGTCGCGCTTAATTTTACAAAAACCCAGAGGAAAGAACAAATCATTGCCAACTTGGAACGTTGGCGCTGGTTTAATCAGGAATTTAATGAAAATTATATCCTTATTAATATTCCAAATTACAGTTTGAATGTTGTAGAAAAGCAGGATACGGTGGTGTTTAGAAAAGTGGTCGTGGGCACAGCCAAAAGGCGAACTCCAATTCTTACTTCGGCTTTAAAAACGGTAGTTTTCAATCCCACTTGGACGGTGCCACCCACGATTTTGAAAGAAGATGTTGTTCCTGCAATGATGCGAAATAGAAATTATCTAAAAAATAAAAGTATTACTATATATGATAGCAACGGTAAGGAAGTGAGTCCAAATCAGTGGAATGCGAGTAAACCAAATAATTACAAGTACATACAAAGTCCGGGAATGGGCAATTCATTGGGGGTGATGAAAATTTTGTTTCCCAACAATCACAGTGTTTATTTGCACGATACGAACCACAGGAATTTATTTGGAATGCACAATAGATCCTTGAGTTCAGGATGCGTTAGGGTCGAAAATCCGTTGGAATTGGCACAACAAGTTTTAAACGATTCTGAAAAATGGTCAAAACAACGGATTGATTCTGTTGTGGCTACCAAAAAAACGAATTACGTCAAAATCAATAAAAATTACGCTATCTATTTGTGGTATTGGACCGCTTGGAGCGAAAAAAATAAATTGTATTTCCGAACCGATATTTACAAATTGGATTCGGAATTGTATTCGAAATTAAGAAATTAGCTTGGCTGTGTTTTCAAAATTCATGGACGGATGGTAGATAAAAAGGCAGGATTTATCTTTTATTAAGTTGATAATTGTATTCGCCAAAGCTTCTGGAATTGCGGGACAACCTTGACTTCTGCCCAATCTCTTGTTTCCTCGAATGAAGGATTCAGACACATAATCAGCACCATGAACGACAACGGCTCTTTCGCGAGCGTGGTCGTTAATTCCTTTTTCTAAACCGTCTAATTTTAGTGAAAGTCCGTGTTTTCCTTTGTATACTTCGCCGGTGGCGTAAAATCCCAAACTACTTTCGAAGGATTGTGGTGAATTCGAGAATTTAGATGCAAATTCTTCGCCAGTATTCCTGCCATGCGCGACCAACGATTGTAATAATATAGTATTGGTTGCTAGATCAATAACCCAAAGTCGTTTTACATTGGACGACAAACTAAAATCGACCAAAGTCAAAATATCTTTTTGGACGAGCCCTTTTTCTTTCAATAAATAAAATCCTTTTAGGGCTTGGGTAAAACTCTCCAAATTAGGCAAGGTAAACTCATTTGCTTGTAGCGAATTGTATACTAGTTCGACTTTCATATCAAAACTTGATTTAGCAACACTCGCTATTTTAGTAGGGGCTATTTTTTCAGAATTTGAAAAATTAAACGGACCAGAAGAATAGGTCATTAATAGAAAAAGTAATGAAGGAAATATTTTATATAGCATTGAAAATCTTTAGGTTATACACTTGTTTGGGGAAGGCAAAAGTATGAAAAAATGCATGCTATCGAATAAGTATTGGTAGTTTTTGTAAAGTTTAACATTTTTTTTCGGAAAGTTGCATGAAAAAAATAGTTGTTAAAATTCAAAAATCTATACGCTATTATGTTAAATTTCTTATATTTACCTATTAATCAGCCAAAAATATGACGAAATACTGCTGTTTTTTTTCAATTCTACTCGCTTTTAGTAGCCACTATGCGTTTTCTCAAAAGAAAATTCTTCTGGCGAAATCTACTACAGAAAATATTACAATTGATGGAAAAATTAACGAACCCGTTTGGGAAACCGCTTCGGTGGCATCGGATTTCGTGATGTTTGAGCCAGATAACGGGAAACCAATTAGTTCCGATAAAAAAACCGAAGTTCGCATCCTCTACGACAACAATGCCATTTATATTGCCGCCACATTGTATGATAATGAACCAGATAAAATTCAGAAAGAAATTACCAATCGGGATGTTTTTGGAGTTTCGGACCATTTTTCGGTAGCGATAAATGGGTTTAATGATGGGCAACAAGATTTTCGTTTTTATGTAAGTGCCGCTGGTGTGCAAATGGATTGTTTGGCAACGGAGGATAATGAGGATTTTTCGTGGGACGCCATTTGGGACAGTCACGTAGCGTTAACCTCATTTGGTTGGGTAGTCGAAATGAAAATTCCGTATGCCGCCCTGCGATTTTCGAATGCCAAAAAACAAACTTGGGGACTCAATTGTACGCGGGAAATAAAAAGAGATGTACAAACCTATACTTGGAATCGGGTCGATACAAAAATTGGTGCAGTTATCACACAAGCAGGAATCTTGGAAGGAATTGAAAACATTCAGCCGCCAACCCGATTGTTTTTTATACCCTATACATCGTCCTATTATCAACAAAGTGATTTGGGCTCCGAGGTTACTTTTAAAGCGGGCTTGGATTTGAAATACGGCATCAATGAATCCTTTACCTTGGATGCGATTTTGGTTCCTGATTTTGGACAAACAAAATTTGATAATGCCATCTTGAATTTGGAACCCTTTGAACAGCAACTCGAGGAAAACAGGCCTTTTTTTACTGAAGGAACTGATTTATTTAGCAAAGGAAATCTCTTTTATTCCAGACGAATTGGTGGTGCGCCTACTACTGATCCAGATTTAGGTGCCAACGAAGAAATTACAAATTATCCTAGTAGTGTCGATTTGTTGAACGCCGTAAAAGTATCCGGCAGAACCGAAAAAGGACTGGGAATAGGTTTCCTGAATGCCGTTACCGAGAAAACTTTTGCTACAATTACCAATACCCAAACTGGAGAAACCCGCAAGGAAGTGATTGCGCCATTGACAAATTATAATGTTTTGGTTTTTGACCAACGCTTTAATCAAAATTCATCCGTGACTTTTGTGAACACCAATACGACTAGAAATGGCGGTTTTAGAGATGCCAATGTGTCCGCGTTAGTTTTTGATTTGAACACCAAAGCCAATACTTACAATCTGTCTGGCGATTTCAAATACAGCGCTATTAATGATATAGAATCTACTAACGGATTCAAAACAGCCTTGAATTTCAAAAAAACCAGTGGGCGATACCGTTACTTATTTTCAGGAAAATACATTTCAAAAAATTATGATGTCAACGATTTAGGAATCATTTTCTATACCAATTACCACAGCGGTTTGGCCAATGCAAGCTACCGGATTTTGAACCCTAATCACGTTTTCAATACCTTTAAAGTAGAGCAAGAACTGAATGTTGAAGTTCAAAATACGTTTGGCAAATTGCAAGAAGCTTGGTATAAAACGGTAATTAAAGCAACAACATTAAACAATGATTATTTTGAGTTCGCATTGGTGATGAATCCCATTGAAACGTATGATTTTTACGAGCCAAGAGCAGCTGATCGCTATGTGTATATCCCAAAAAGAGTGTCGTCTTATTTTGGATTTGAATTGAATAGGAACAATCCTTTTACATTTGATTTGACCCTTTCGGCAGCCAAATTTGAGGAACAAGGTCGCTTTAATTATGGCTTTTATGCCAGTCCCAAATACCGTTTCAATGATAAGTTTTCCTTGGCGTATGCCGTTGATTATTTGCATAAAAGAAACGACCGTGGCTGGGTAGATGAGGATGAAACGGGTATTATTTTTGCCGAAAGAAATCGAGAATACATTCAAAATGATTTTACAGGAAAATATGCTTTGAATAACAAAATGACGCTTAATTTGACTGCGCGATATTACTGGTCGTATGCCAATAACCATCAATTTTTGACGTTGCAAAACGACGGACATTTAGTTCAAAATACCGTTTATGACCAAAACAAAAATAGAAATTTCAATTCATGGAATTTTGATTTGTCCTATTCCTGGTGGTTTGCTCCGGGGAGCGAAATCTCGTTTTTATATCGCAATTTTGCTCAAGAACGAACCAATCAAGTCGAAACGAATTTAGGAAACAACATCAATAATGTGTTTAAAAATAACTTGACCAATATTGTATCCGTAAGTCTTCGGTATTTTATTGATTATAATGTTGTTAAAAATAAATTTTAAGCCTTTTTGAAAAGTAAAATACGTAATTAGCAATTGTTTTTATTGTTAAAATGCCTGTAAAATAACCCGATTAAAAGTGTAGATTGATTGTACTAAAACTAAAATAAATACGTTTTTTTGCTTAAGAAATGTCCTAACAATAGTAATTGTATTTTTATTTTAAAAACTGTAACAAAAAGTTAAAAGCAAAGTCTATTATAACAATTGGACAAATTTCAATCATCAATCACTTTTAATCAATCAAAATCACATGAGAAAACTACTTTTTATAAGTACGCTTTTTATTTCTTTTCTTGGCTTTGCCCAAAAAAAAACACTGCAAACTAAAATCATTTCAGATAAAATAACGGTTGATGGAAAAATAAACGAAGCCGTTTGGGAAACGGTTGCTCCTGCTACTGATTTTGTGATGTTTCAACCCGATAACGGCAAGCCAATTGCCGAAAATAAAAGAACCGAAGTTAAGGTTTTGTATGATAATGATGCCATTTATATTTCGGCAAAATTATACGATGATGAACCTGATAAAATCCTAAAAGAAATTTCACAACGAGATGATTTTGGCACCACTGATTTTTTTGGTGTTTTTGTAAATGGATACAACGATGGGCAACAAAACTTTCAGTTTTTTGTCAATGCCGCCGATGGTCAAGCGGATTGCTTATCGACAGATACCAATGGTGAAGATTATTCTTGGGACGCCGTTTGGGAGAGCAAAGCGGTCATAACCAACTTTGGTTGGGTGGTCGAAATGAGGATTCCGTATGCAGCGTTGCGTTTTTCGAGTGAAAAAATTCAAAAATGGGGACTCAATTTTTTTAGAGAAATCAAGCGAGACCGACAAAAATATTCTTGGAATTATATCGACTCAAAAATAGGTACTTTCACGCAACAAAATGGCGTTTTGGAAGGAATTCAGAACATAAAAACATCTACACGCTTGTTTTTGCTCCCTTATTCTTCCTTTTACATCAATTCTGGTGCACACCAAAAAACGTATGGAACGCTCAAAGGCGGATTGGATCTTAAGTATGGAATTAACGATGCTTTTACTTTAGACATGATTTTGATTCCTGATTTTGGTCAAACCAAATACGATGATAAAATTTTGAATTTAGGCCCATTCGAGCAACAATTTAATGAAAACAGGCCTTTTTTTACCGAAGGAACCGATTTGTTTAGCAAAGGAAATTTGGTTTATTCGCGACGAATTGGTGGTTCTCCTAGTAATTATCCAACAATTAAGAGCAACGAAGAAATTATTGATAATCCCGCAAATGTGAGTTTGATAAACGCATTAAAAGTGTCTGGAAGAACCAAAAACGGACTTGGAGTAGGGATTTTGAATGCTGTTACCGAAAAAACTTCGGCTGTAATTCGCAACAATGACAACCAGCAAACGCGAAATGAAGTAGTAGAACCGCTTGCTAATTATAATGTTTTGGTCTTGGATCAACGCTTTCGCAAAAATTCCTCTATCGCATTTGTGAATACCAATGTCACTCGAAACGGTAGTTTTAGAGACGGAAATGTATCTGCATTGGTTTGGGATTTGAATACTAAAAAGAACACCTACAATTTGGCTGGAGATTTTAAATACAGTTATGTTACGGATGTCGAGTCCAAAAAAGGAATCGCAACAACCTTGAATTTTGCCGAAACAACCGGGAAATACCGTTATAGTTTTGGTGGTGATTTGTATACCAAAGATTTTGACAATAATGATTTGGGAATCAACTTCGAAACGAATTATTACAGTTTTTATGGCAATGCCAATTATAGAATTTTGAATCCTACCAAACACTTCAATGGTTTTAGAGTGAACTACAACAACTTTTTACAATTCCGCAAAGACACTGGAAAAATACAAGGCAGTAATATTAACGTAAATGTAAATTTGGAGACCAAAAAAAACAATTCAGTAGGTTTTGGAATTAACGTCAATCCCTTTGAACGCTATGATTATTACGAACCTAGAACTGCCGGAAGGTTTGCAATTTCTCCCACAAGCTACAGTTTTTGGGCGTATTACTCCAGAAATTACAATTATAAATTTGCGTTTGAAATCAATCCCGAATATTCCAAAGCAAATGAAGCAGGACGAAATTATTACGAAATAAATTTAGGACCACGCTACCGTTTCAATGATAAATTGGCGTTGAATTATAATTTTGGATACTCAAAACGTAGCAATAATAAGGGTTTTGTGGATAGCATTGATGGTGATTTGAATCCAATTACTCCGGAAACTATTGTTTTTGCGAATCGTGATGTGATTACCTATTCTAATACTTTGGGCGGGAAATACTCGATTAATAGCAAAATGAATTTTAATCTTTCGGTACGACAATACTGGTCGTATGCCGAAAATAAAAATTATTTGTCATTGGAACAAAACGGCAGACTCAAAGAATTACCCAGCTACACCGAGAATAAAAATTCTAGTTTTTATTCCTGGAATATGGATTTGTCCTATTCCTGGTGGTTTGCTCCGGGGAGTCAAGTTTCGGTTTTGTACCGCAATAGTGCCGCTAATTTTGAAAATGTCATCAATAAAGACTTTGGCGAAAATGTCAAAAACCTACTCAATAATCAGGAATTGCAGCATGTTTTTTCAGTCAGTGTGCGCTATTTTATAGATTACAATCAGGTGAAACACGTTTTTTAGTTCCTTTTCAAAAAAGTACTTCTGCGGGTAAATTTGTGATTATTACTGCTTTTTGTCTTTTTTAGGCATAATAGTGTTTCGAGTTGTAGGTACTTTTTTTAGAAATACTTTACCTTTGTTTAAAATATATTCTAATGAAAAAGAAAGTAATTCTAATGATTTTGGATGGCTGGGGAAAATCTCCAGATCCTAAAGTATCTGCAATTGATAACGCTAACGTTCCTTTTATAAATAGTTTGTATAAAAACTACCCTAGCGCACAACTCCGTACCGATGGACTCAACGTAGGACTTCCAGAAGGACAAATGGGCAATAGCGAAGTGGGACACATGAACTTAGGAGCAGGACGAATTGTGTATCAAGATTTGGCCAAGATAAACCTTGCCGTTGCCAATAATACCTTGACCAAAGAACCCGTTCTGATAGACGCTTTTAATTATGCAAAAGCAAATAATAAAAAGGTACATTTCCTTGGACTAGTTTCGGATGGTGGCGTTCACTCACATACCTCGCATTTGCGCGGACTTATTGATGCTACGCAACAATGTGGTTTGCAAGATGTATTTGTACATGCTTTTACTGACGGGCGTGATGTAGATCCTAAATCAGGAAAAAAATACATACAGGATTTAGAAAATTATATTGCTGCTACTACCGTAAAAATTGCATCGGTAATTGGGCGTTATTATGCGATGGATCGCGATAAACGTTGGGAAAGAGTAAAACTTGCCTACGATTTATTGGTAAATGGAACCGGTACACATACCAAAGATGCTGTTGCTTCGATGGAACAAAGCTATCAAAACGATATTACGGATGAATTCATTGCGCCACTTGTTGTCGTTGACCAAAATGACCAACCACTAGCAACTATTCAAGAAGACGATGTGGTTATTTTCTTCAATTTTAGAACTGATCGAGGACGTGAGTTGACCGAAGCGCTTTCGCAAAAGGATTTTCACGAGCAAAACATGCACAAACTCAACTTGTATTATGTTACGCTAACGAATTATGACGAAACGTACCAAAATGTAAAAGTAGTTTACAACAAAGATAATATTACCGAAACCCTTGGCGAAGTCCTAGAAAAAGCAGGTAAAAAACAAATCCGAATTGCCGAAACAGAGAAATATCCACACGTGACATTTTTCTTTTCTGGCGGTAGAGAATTGCCTTTTGATGGTGAAAGTCGCATCTTGAAAAACTCGCCAAAAGTAGCCACTTATGATCTACAACCTGAAATGAGTGCTTTTGAACTCACCGAAGCCTTGGTTCCAGAACTCGAAAAAGGCGAAGTAGATTTCGTTTGTTTGAATTTTGCCAATGGCGACATGGTAGGACATACTGGAATAATGGATGCCGCTATACAAGCCTGCGAAGCCGTTGACAAATGTGTCGAAAAAGTAATTACTACGGCTCTTGCCAATGGATATACCACGCTAGTAATTGCGGATCACGGAAATTGCGAAACGATGATAAACCCTGATGGAAGCCCAAATACGGCGCATACTACTAATCCTGTGCCACTTATTTTGGTAGATAATGAACTAAAAACAATTCACGATGGCGTTCTAGGAGATATGGCTCCAACCATTTTGGAATTGATGGGCGTGCCGCAACCAGCTGCAATGACACAGCATTCGTTGTTGTAGGACCACCTTTTTTAATTAATTTTCAAAAAAATAGTTAAGCTGCCTAATCTTTTGGGCAGCTTTTTTTATGATTTTATGTTTCGAGTAGTTTAAAGTTAAAAATTAATTTTTTATGTAATTGTTTAATATTCAGTTGGTTATTTTTTTAAGATGCTTTTGGTTATTCTAAAATTGTTTTAATAACTAAAATAATTGTTAAAAAAAATAAAATTGAAAGTATTACTATTAACTTTACAGAAAATTAAATTTTTTTATTGCAGTTAATAAGAGTACAATTGGTCAATTTCAATTGAATTCAAAAAGCAAAAATAAAGAGGAATCAATTAAGCGATACTGATAATTTATGGAAAGTAGCCAATTACTATTTAAAATTCAAGTCAATTCAAAAATATATGTCAAAGATCCTGAAACATCTGTTTTAGGAAAAAAAATTATTGAATATGGCATTTTGTTGATTGATGAAATAGGATTTGAAGAATTTACGTTTAAGAAATTAGGAGATTTAATAGGTTCGAACGAAAGTTCACTGTACCGTTATTTCGAGAATAAGCATAAGTTTTTAATCTATTTATCGAGTTGGTATTGGAGTTGGATTGAATATAGAATCCATGTAGCAACAAATGCGGTAGTAAATCCTTTCGAAAAGTTAACTTTGGCAATTACAATTGCGACCGAAAAAATAGAAGACGATTCTACTACAGCGCACATCAATGAATCTATTTTGAACAAAATAATTATTCAAGAGTTTACCAAAACGCTCCATACTAAAGAAGTTGACGAGGAAAACAAAGAAGGTTTTTTTTTGATATACAAGCGAATAATAAATACAATTATTGCTTTTGTGAACGAAGTAAATCCCGATTATCCCTATGCAAAAAGCCTTGTTTCTTCTATTGTTGAAGGCTCTTTGCACCAGCATTTTTTGATGTGTCATTTAAAAACAATTACGAATTGTAGTGAACATAACAAACCTACTAATTTTTATCTCCATTTAATTTCAACGTTACTAAAAAAATAATTATGACTCCTCTACAACGATTTTTTAATCTTTTATTACTAGATAAAAAGGATGTTTATCAAATTTTTTTCTACGCCATCTTTGCCGGTTTAGTTAGCCTCTCATTGCCATTAGGTATTCAAGCAATTATCAATTTTATTCAATCGGGTCGCGTGAGTGTTTCCTGGATAGTTTTAGTGGTTTTGGTTGTAATAGGGGTAATTCTAGTGGGGATATTATCCTTAATGCAGCTTCGTATTACTGAAAATATCCAGCAAAAAATATTTGTTAGATCTTCATTTGAATTTGCTGGACGATTGCCTCGAATAAAATTTGAGGAATTATATGATTCCTATCCACCCGAAATAGCCAATCGTTTTTTTGATACTATGACCATTCAAAAAGGAAGCTCAAAATTGTTAATTGATTTTTCGGCAGCATTATTGCAAATAATTTTTGGGGTTATTTTACTATCGCTTTACCATCCTTATTTTATTGTTTTTGGATTATTGCTATTACTATTGCTTTATTTTATATTCAAATTTTCGTACGCTCCAGGTTTAGAAACTAGTTTGAAAGAGTCTAAATACAAGTATAAAGTAGCGGCATGGTTGCAAGAGATGGCGCGCAATAATTTTAGTTTTAGAAACGAACTTAATTATGATTATGCGCTTCAAAAAAACGATACATTAGTTAGTGACTATTTGAATTATCGGGAGAAACATTTTGAAATCGTAAAGAGACAATTTAGTCAACTTATCGTTTTCAAAGTAGTTATTACGGCTAGTTTATTGAGTATAGGAGGTTATTTAGTGCTCATTCAGGAAATGAATATTGGACAGTTTGTTGCAGCAGAAATCATTATTTTGTTGGTTATTGGTTCAGTCGAGAAAATAATTCTTGGACTAGAAACGTTTTATGATGTACTAACATCGGTAGAAAAAATAGGTTTGGTAACCGATATGAAACTTGAGGAGGAGTCAAGCGATGAGTTGAATACATGTTATACCTCCATGAGCCTTGAAGTTGATAATGTGTCATTTAAATTTCCGGATTCTAAAAGTAATATTCTTAAACACATAACCTTAAAAATTGACCCGTCGGAGATAATAGTAATTGATGGTGCCAATGGCTCCGGAAAGACCACCTTGATTAGATTATTATCAGGTTTGATTTATCCTACTTTTGGTTCATTTTACATTAATGATGACACTTTTGGGAAAATTAATTTAAAACAATATCGTTCTCAAATAGGAAGTATAATTTATGGTGAGACTCCATTTCAAGGCAGTATTATTGATAATATTACCTTTAAAAATCCCACTATAAAACAAGAAGACTTGAAATGGGCCATCGAGGGCGTACAACTTAATTCCTATCTAAAAACATTACCAAACGGTTTGGAAACGATTGTTTTTCCTGAAGGTAGACAATTGTCATCCTCTAATGCTCAAAAAATTCTTCTAGCAAGGAGTATTATTCACAAACCAAAAATTTTGTTCTATGAAGACCCTACAGATACAATGGATCAAAATGTAGCCAATTCAATTATTGATTTTATTACCGCAAAGGAAAACAATTGGACTATTATAGTTTCGTCAAAAAACCCGTATTGGAAAACTAAATCTACTCGTAACATTATCATGGACAAAGGACAAATTGTTTTTGATACAAAAAAATAACAAACAATGCTTAATATATCCGAAAACATTAGCCACTATTCTAAATCCTTACGAAAGTATCAAAACGTTCAAAATTTAGAAAATAGGCCTCATTACAAAATTTTAAATAGAATTATTACCACGGTTTCGATTTTGGCAGTAGTGGCACTTTTTTTACCTTGGACTCAAAATATTTCTAGTACGGGTGCTGTAACAACTCTAAAACCCAATCAAAGGCCACAGTCTATTCAAAGTGTCATTTCTGGACGAATAGAAAGATGGTATGTTCAAGAAGGGGATTTTGTTAAAAAAGGGGATACAATCCTATTTATATCCGAGATAAAGGAAGATTATTTAGACCCTAATTTAGTTACTAACACCCAAAATCAAGTAACTGCCAAAAAACAAGCACTTACATCGTATACCAATAAAGTCAATACGGTATCCGTTCAAATTCAAGCTATTGAAAATGAGAAAAAACTAAAATTAGAGCAAGCAAATAATAAAATAAAACAATCTCTTTTGAAAATTAAAAGTGATTCGATGGATCTTGAAGCCATAAAAACACAAGTAAAAATTGCGAATACACAATTCAATCGTTCCGTACAATTAAACAAAGAAGGGTTAAAGCCAGTAACCGATGTTGAAGAGAAACGCTTGAAATTGCAAGAAGTTGATGCCAAAATCATTACTCAAGAAAATAAATACTTAACCAGCAAAAATGAGTATATAAATTCTAAAGTAGAAATAAATAGAATTGGAGCCGAATATTCCGAGAAAGTGTCAAAAGCTCAAAGTGATCAATTCACGGCATTAAGCAATCAATTTGATACCGAAGCTCAAGTCAATAAACTAGAAAATCAATATGCAAATTATAGTATAAGGAACGGTCTTTACTACATAAAAGCAGCACAAAACGGATATATAAACAGAGCTTTACAAGCTGGAATTGGTGAAACTATCAAAGAAGGAACGCCAATTGTTACTATTATGCCCTCTGAATATGATGTTGCTGTCGAGACTTTTGTCAACCCAGTTGATTTACCATTAATAAAAAAAGGGGAAAAAATTAGAGTTTGGTTTGATGGCTGGCCAACAATTGTATTCTCTGGATGGCCAGAAATGTCCTATGGTACTTTTGGAGGTGAAATAGTTGCTATTGAAAATTTTATTAGCGAAAACGGAAAATTTAGAGTCTTAATTGCTCCAGATCCAACACAAGATAAATGGCCAAAACAATTAAGTATAGGTTCTGGTGCACAAACTATTGCACTTTTAAACACAGTGCCAGTTTGGTTCGAAATATGGAGAATTTTAAACGGGTTTCCCCCTGATTACTATAAAACTAAATCCAAATTATCCAAAAATAATAAAGAAAAAAAATAATGAGACAATTCGTTTTTGCCTTTTTAATTATGGGATTTGTAGCAAAATCTCAAACCATTACGAGCACCTTACAAACAAGTAAAGAGGTACAACTATCTTTCGATGAATATTTAGGTCTCGTAAAAAAATACCATCCCCTTGTTAAAAATGCAGATTTAGAAATTAGTCGTGCACAAGCTAATTTAATGATGGCAAGAGGTGCTTTTGATCCTAAAATTGAAGTTGATTTTAACCAAAAAAAGTTCAAAAACAAAGAATATTATTCTATTTTAAACAGTAGTTTTAAAATACCAACTTGGTATGGAATTGAGATAAAAGCGAGCTTTGATAATAATGATGGTGTTTACTTAAACCCAGAAAATACAACACCTAATCAAGGTTTGACTTCTTTAGGAATTAGTGTTCCTCTTGGACAAGGGTTGCTCATTAATCAAAGAATGGCTGACCTGCAAAAAGCTAAAATTCAAATACAAGTAAGCAAAGCAGAAAGAGCATTAGAAGCCATTTCGGTTTTGCATAACGCAGCAATTGCTTACTTTAATTGGAAAAAAAATTACGATGAGCTACGGTTATATCAACAATATTTAAGCAATGCCGAAAAACGGTTCAAAGGTATTCAAGTCCTAATCAAGAACGGAGATAAGCCAGCAATTGACAGCACAGAAGCGGGAATTGTTGTAAAAAATAGGTTATTAAGCCTTGAAGATGCTAAACTAAAATTGTCCAAAGCTAAATTAGAACTTTCCAATTTTCTTTGGCTCGAGAATACCATTCCTGTTGAATTATCAGATGGTATGATTCCCGAAGAGCAATTAGAAAACACTATTCAAGAAACACTTAAAACAAATGAATTATTACAAGCAGATTTCATACTTACCAATCATCCAAAAATTAATTCTTTGGAACGAAAAATTGAGCTTTTGACCATCGATAAAAAAGTGAAAAGTAATATGTTGTTACCCAAAATCGACATTGGTTATTCCTATCTATCAGAACCTCGGTATTTTGACAACTATCAATTTAAGGATTACAAAGTTGGATTGGATTTTGCATTCCCTATTTTTTTAAGAAAAGAGCGAGGAAGTCTAAAACTTGCTAAATATAAAATTCAAGAAACTGAATTTATTTTAAGTCTTGAAAAAGTACAGCTAACCAATAAAATAAATGCTCAAAAAATTGAAATTGTTTCATTAGCCAAGCAACGTGTCATTGCAAAAGGGTTGGTGCTAGACAATACCACAATGCTTACTTCCGAGGAGCGACTGTTTACTTTTGGAGAAAGTTCTTTGTTTTTAATCAATACTCGAGAGAATAATCTGGTTTCCGCTCAATTAGCCGCTATAACATTAGAAAATAGATTCTATATTTCGAATTCTGAATTATTTAAAATTATGGCCAACACAAATTAAATAATTTAAAAAGTGTATTTTTGCGCACCAAAAATACGAAAATATGATTATCCCAAAAACTCGTGAAGAAATAGAATTAATGCGCGAAAGTGCTTTAATCGTATCCAAAACACTCGGAATGATAGCTTCCGAAATTAAAGTAGGCGTAACTACTTTATACCTAGACAAAAGAGCCGAAGAATTTATTCGGGATCATGGTGCGGAACCTAGTTTTCTTGGTTTGTACGGTTTTCCAAATTCGTTGTGCATGAGTCCAAATTCCCAAGTAGTACATGGGATTCCTAACAATAAACCACTAGAAAGTGGCGATGTGATTTCGGTAGATTGTGGTGCTTACAAAAACGGTTTTCATGGTGATCACGCCTATTCATTTGAAATTGGTGAAGTAGCCGAAGACGTAAAAAAATTATTGCGAGTGACCAAGGAATCTTTATACGTAGGAATTCGAGAATTAAAACTAGGAAATCGAGTAGAGGATGTGGGTAATGCTATTCAAAAATATACCGAAGCCCATGGATATGGCGTTGTTAGGGAGTTAGTAGGTCACGGCGTAGGTCAAAAAATGCACGAAGATCCTGAAATGCCAAATTATGGAAAACGCGGTCGTGGCAAACTTTTTATTGAAGGAATGGTTGTTGCCATAGAACCCATGATAAATCTGGGGACAAAAAACATAAGACAGCATAAAGACGGCTGGACTATCACCACTGCCGACGGGAAACCATCAGCACATTTTGAACACGATGTGGCTATTATTGACGGAAAACCAGAAATTTTGTCCACATTTGCTTATGTTTATCAAGCTTTAGGGATTGTGAGCAACGAAGAAGAGGAGTTTAGGAAAGTACCTTTTGTGATTTAATTTTACGAAGAATACATTTGCAATTAAGTTTGAAAAAATAACTACTTTTATAAAAAAATAGTACAATGAGACTAAAACTTCAAAATATTGGAATTATTGAAGAAGCCGATATTAATGTTGATGGAATTACTTTAATTGCAGGTCAAAACGATTCTGGAAAAAGTACTGTTGGAAAGGTTTTGTATGCTTTGGTTAGAGGTGTTAATATTGACGAAGAAAGCTTCAATGCCTCTAAATACGATTTCATAGTTGAACGTATAAGAGACCTTCGGATTTTATTAACAAGGATAAAACCATTAGATAAAGAAGAAGAAGAAATTCAAAAATCAATTCTTAATGACATTTTAGAATCCGAAAATTCAATTTTTGACAAATATCGCATACGTTTTAGGTCAAACAATGTTTCAATAGATCAAAATGAATTAATTTTAGAATTAGATAGAATTAATAGATTAATTAATTCATTTTCGGATGAAATTACAAAAAATAGGCTTTCGAATATCACCGAAGAAATAATAAATCGCATTTCTATTTCATTTGATTCAATTGAAGTCAAACATTTTGAAATTGAAACGTATTTTAAAGATGGGTTTGGAAATCAAATTCAAAACCAATTCAACTCAAATGATTCTTTTGTTTCTGCAGAAGGCTTTTCTAATCAAAAAATAACATTTAACGAGAAAACATCTTTTGAAGGTTTTGATTCAATATCTGACTTTTATTATCAAGACGTTGTTTTTATCGAATCTCCGATGAAACTTCAAGAAAGGTTTTTTGGCTCTTTTGGAAGTAATTTAATGAGAGATAAAAATATTTATTTAAACAGTAAAATTTTCCAAGAAGAAAAAGAGGTTGATATTTTTTCAGACAACACCGAGAAGTTTAAGCGTTTTCAAGAGAATATTTTTGAAATACTCAAAGGAAAATTCGATTTTAATAAAAGAGGGGAATTAATCTACAAAAAAAATGATGTTGCATTTGATTTTAGAAATGTTGCAACTGGTATAAAAAGCTTTGGAATATTACAATTGTTAATTCAAAAAGGTGTACTGAATCAAAACACATTATTAATATTAGACGAGCCAGAAGTCCATTTACACCCAACTTGGCAAGTAAAATTTGCAGAGATTTTAGTTTTATTATCTAAAGAGTTTGCTATTCCTATTATTTTAACTTCTCATAGTCCTTATTTTATTGAAGCTTTAGAAGCTTATACTAAAAAATATAAGTACGAAAGTTCAACAAATTTTTATTTTGCAAAGAAAAATGAAGATGGGTTGTCTTCTAAAATAATTGATGTCACTGAAGATATTATGCCTATTTTAAATTCTATTTCTGAAGCTTTTTATACAATTCAAGACTTGAACGATGAGGATTAATGAAATTGAACAGCTTTTTGAAAAAACTGTTTCTAAAATAAAACTAAAAGAAGCCTCGATAGATTCCGCAAATTCTACGTCTCTCATTGATTCAGAAGAATTAGTGTTTAATTATGATAGTTTAAAAGGCGCTATAAAATCATCCGACACCATTTTTTTTAAAGAAAATAAAATTATATTCGTTGAATTTAAAAATGGAAATATTAAACTAATTGATTTTCGTTTAAAAGCAACAGAAGGATTGATGACTTTCATTAAACATCTTAAAAAAGAAGACCAATCTCTGAACATTTGTTTTCCAAATAATTTTTTAGAAATTCATTATGTCTATAATGACGCTAGAACTCCTTCTACAAAGCTAGAAGAATTTAATAAAATAATAAGACTACTAGAAAAAGAATATTTAGGCACTTATTCAAAGTTAAAATTAGTCAAAGCATCCGATTTTAAAATATAAATGAAAAAACTCTTCAAAGTCATCCTCAATACCATACCACGCCCAATCCTAATAAGATTAAGTTACGTGGCGCGACCTATTATCGCTTTTACCTTAAAAGGAGACAAATTTACGGATCCTATTGATGGCAAAAGCTTCAAGTCGATGTTGCCGTATGGCTACGAAACGCAACGCAATAATGTACTTTCGCCAAGTACACTTTCGCTGGAAAGACACCGTTTGCTTTGGCTATATTTAAACGATGAAACCGACTTTTTTTCGTCCAAAGAAAAAAAGAAAGTCTTGCATTTTGCGCCCGAACAAGCTTTTTATAAATTGTTTCGCCAGCAAAAAAACCTCGATTACACCACCACCGATTTGTTTTCGCCCTTGGCCGATGTCAAAGCGGATATTTGTAATTTGCCTTTTCAGGACAATCAATACGATGTGATTTTGTGCAACCACGTTTTGGAACACATTCCAGACGACACGAAAGCGATGCAGGAATTATATCGGGTTTTAAAACCAGGCGGAATGGCGATTCTTCAAATTCCACAAGACTTGAAACGCGACGTAACTTTTGCTGACGATACCATCACAGATCAAAAAGAGCGTGCCAAAATTTTTGGGCAATACGATCACGTGCGCATTTACGGTCGAGATTATTTTGATAAATTGCGAAGCATCGGTTTTACAGTAGTTGAAGAGGATTATACTCAAAAAATAGCACCCCAATTAGTCGACAAATACTGCTTGGCCAAAGGCGAAATTATCCCGGTTTGTTTTAAATCGTATTAATCAAAGTTCTAGCAATATACTGGATTCAAAATCGTTACATTTACAATTCAAGAAATACAGCCTTATGAACAAATCGGTTTTATGCATTTTTTTTATCGTATTTAAAGTAGTAACTCTTTGGGCTCAAGTCGAGAACGAAGTGGTTCCGCCCTACAACATCAAAACAATTTCGTTTACTCAAAACACAGCGAATTTAATCCCGATATTCAAACTAGGAGAATCCTTTGCCCTAGATTTTGATGATTTATTTGGCAATGAAGCCAATTATTATTACGAAATCGTACATTGTGATTACAATTGGATTCCTTCGGATATTGCTAAAAACGAGTATATGCAAGGATTTGATGGGCAACGAATTCAGGATTATACCAATTCCTTCAATACCTTGCAACTGTATTCGCATTATAAAGTGGCCATTCCAAACCAATTTACGCAACTAAAAATTAGTGGCAATTACATGCTCAAAATTTTAAATGAGGATAAAGAAGTCGTTTTTTCTAGAAAATTCATTCTTTATGAAGACCTGGTAACCCTTTCGATAGCAGTAAAAAGAGCGCGAACAATAGCCAATATTGAGACCAAACAAAATTTAGATTTTACCATAAAATCCAATACCATTACGTTTCAAAATCCGTCAAAAAACATAAAAGTGCTTTTGCTTCAAAACGGACAAGTAAACAATCCTATAAAAAACGTTGCGCCACAATATACCATTGGCAATGATTTGATTTATAAATACGACACCGAAACCCAATTTTGGGCTGGCAACGAGTATTTGTATTTTGAAAACAAGGACATTCGTGCCGCTAACAATAACGTTTCGCACGTGGATACCAACAGCGCCATTTACAGCACCTACTTATATACCAGTGATGCCAGAGCTAATTTTCCATATAACTTCACGCAAGATGTCAATGGGAATTTTGTAGTCAAGAACATTAATGCAACCAACAATGCCGTCGAAGCTGATTATGCTTGGGTTTACTTTAGCCTATCAGCACCCACCTTCCGATTGAATAAAGACATTTATGTAGGCGGCATGTTCAACAATTACAACCAAACACCAGAATACAAAATGGAGTACAATACCAAAAAAGCGGTGTACGAAAAAGCAATTCTAATCAAACAAGGATTTACAAATTTCCAGTATTCAATAGCAGATTCCAAAGGTGTTCTCGACCCCGAAAATGCCATAAACGGTAATTTTTATCAAACCGAAAACGACTATACCATTCTGGTCTATTATCGAGAAAACACGGATCGGTATGATCGCGTAATTGGCAAGGGAGTAGCCAATTCTGTAAATATCACCAACTAAAAAAACATTTTAAAAAATGACAAAACAAAATCATTTTTTTGTAAATTTGTCATTATTAAGCATATAATTTCTTTTTGCAATGGTTTCACAAATCACAAGAGGCATAAAAATTTCAGTTCTAACCAGTTTTGAAGGTACCTACTTCAAAAACTACAAGATTCATTTTGCCTTTAGTTATGAAATAACAATCGAAAATCAAAGCAAAGATTCCGTGCAATTGACCTCACGTCACTGGGAAATAATCGACTCTTTAAATGATGTAGAAATCGTTGATGGCGAAGGAATAATAGGTAAAAAACCCGTTCTAAAACCAGGCGAATTTCACACCTACAGCTCTGGTTGCCTGCTATCGTCGCCTTATGGCGCTATGAAAGGACATTTTAATATGATCAATTTCACCAGCACCAAAACATTCAAAGTGATCGTTCCTACCTTCAAACTTTGCGCCCCTTTTGCGTTAAACTAAACGCGTAACTTTTATTTTTAGGAGCTATTTCCAGCTATCCACTACAAGTCCTCCCTCAAAAAACTATTTTTCTATGCCCTAAAAGGAGCTTCCTTTGGTCGCTCTTTTAGAACAAGAAAAATTAGTTTTTTTCAGTCCGGGCTTTCCATTACTATCTGGGCTGGGTCATACAATCACCATTATTTTACCAATAGTTTATACTAACAAATACCAATTTTTAAAACAATCATTCGTACTTTTGTGAAATAGTACAAAACACATTCACAACGAACGCTTACTCTTTTAAATTTATCAATATGCTAAAAGGATTTTTTAATGTACCCAAAGCCGTAAACGAACCTGTAAAAGGTTACGCACCCAATTCCCCCGAAAAAGCAGCAGTTCAAGCCGCTTACAAAACCATGTGGAATACTCAAATCGATGTGCCATTGTATATTGGTAGCGAAGAAATTAGAACTGGAAATACTAGAAATATGACCGCTCCTCATGACCACCAACACGTTGTAGGAACCTATCATCTAGCCGAAAAAAGCCATGTCGAAAAAGCCATTGCCAATGCTCTTGAATCCAGAACGGCATGGGCAAATATGGCTTGGGAACAACGTGCCGCTATTTTCTTGAAAGCAGCCGAGTTAATTGCTGGGCCTTACAGAGCTAGAATAAATGCCGCAACAATGATTGCGCAGTCCAAAAACATACACCAAGCCGAAATTGACGCCTCTTGCGAATTGATAGACTTTTTGCGTTTCAATGTGCAGTTCATGACACAAATCTATAGCGATCAACCTGCATCGACCTCGGACATGTGGAATCGGTTAGAATACCGTCCGCTCGAGGGTTTTGTTTATGCCATTACGCCTTTTAACTTTACCGCCATCGCCGCTAATCTTCCTGCAAGTGCCGCCATGATGGGGAATGTAGTGATTTGGAAACCAAGTGATAGTCAAGTTTTTTCTGCAAAAATAATTATCGATGTTTTTAAAGAAGCTGGTGTTCCAGATGGCGTGATCAACGTAGTTTTTGGCGATGCCTTAATGATTACCGATACTGTTTTGGCAAGTCGTGATTTTGCTGGAATCCATTTTACAGGTTCAACACATGTGTTCAAGGACATTTGGGCCAAAATTGGAATGAACATTCATCATTACAAAACCTATCCAAGAATTGTTGGTGAAACGGGTGGAAAGGATTTTATTATTGCGCATCCAAGTGCCAATGCGAAACAAGTGGCCACAGGAATCGTTCGTGGTGCATTCGAATTTCAAGGTCAAAAATGTTCGGCTGCTTCCAGAGCTTATGTACCGCAAAGTTTGTGGTCAGCGGTAAAAGAACAATTGATTGCCGATACTAAATCAATGAAAATGGGATCTCCAGAAGATTTTAGCAATTTTATAACAGCCGTTATTCATGAAGGATCTTTTGATAAACTGGCATGTTTTATAGATCAAGCCAAAAAAGATGCTGATGCCGAAATCATCGTTGGCGGAAACTATGATAAATCCATAGGTTACTTTATAGAACCAACCATAATCGTAACCACAAATCCTAATTACACCACCATGGCAACCGAATTGTTTGGGCCAGTAATGACTATTTTTGTCTACGAAGATGCCAATTGGATGGAAACATTACAATTGGTAGACACCACTTCGGAATATGCTTTGACAGGAGCCGTTTTCAGTCAAGATCGCTATGCTATTGAGCAAGCGACAACGGCTTTGCAAAATGCTGCTGGTAATTTTTATATCAATGATAAACCAACTGGTGCCGTTGTAGGTATGCAACCTTTTGGTGGCGCAAGAGCTTCTGGAACCAATGATAAAGCAGGATCAGCATTGAATTTGTTGCGTTGGGCTTCGCCAAGAACCATCAAAGAAACTTTTGTAACTCCAGAGGATTATAGATATCCTTTTTTGGGAGAATAGATTCTATTTTAAATGTAAAACCCCACAAGAATTCAAGCAACTTGAAATCGTGTGGGGTTATTTTTTAGATTAAAAAGAAAAACTTTAAAAAAAATACTATTCAAACTTCCAGTTCTTCTGTTGTGTTTCTGACAAAAAAGTCCAAGCTACTATTCGGCTTGTTTTTTGGCCTTGTGCCATATCAATGGTTTTTATGGTAGCGGCATTTACTTTGTTTAGGGTTTTGTAAAGGCTGGTCAAATGCGATTGTTTAGAGACCAAAGTGGTAAACCACAAGCATTGCATGGGATATTTAGCACTTTCAAAAATCATTTGCGTGATGAAACCCAACTCGCCACCTTCGCACCATAATTCGGCATTTTGACCTCCAAAATTCAGAACTGGTTTAGTAGTTCTAGTGTTTTCAAGGTTGTTTACTTTGCGAATCGATGATTTTGTGGCTTCTTCCTTGGAGTTATGAAAGGGAGGATTGCAAATGGTAAAGGTAAATTTGTCTTCGGGAGTGATGATGTTTTTGAAAATAAAACGTGATTCCACTTGAAGTTGCAAACTAATAGACTCGATTAATTGTGGGTTATTAGCAATTATTTTTTTGCAATTTTGAATCGCTTTTTCGTCAATATCTGTGCCTACAAAACTCCAATCATAGACTGAATTTCCCAGAATTGGATAAATACAATTGGCACCAACGCCAATGTCTAATCCTTGAACTGCTTCGCCTATAGGGATGATTCCATTGTTTGTCAAGGCCAACAAGTCAGCGATGTAATGAATATAATCGACTCTTCCAGGAATGGGTGGGCAGAGGTAATTGGTAGGAATGTCCCAATTTTGAATGTCGTAATTGGCGATTAGCAAGGCTTTATTTAGGGCTATTACGGCTTCGGGATTGCTGAAATCTATGGATTCGATTTGGTGTTCGTTGATGAAAACAAAAGGGACTAATTCAGGAAATAGGATTCCTAATTGTTCAAAATCGTAACCAAAACGGTGTTGGTTTCGAGGATGTAAATTTGTTTTTTCGGGACTTTTAGTACTTTTCATTTTCTTAATTTCGGTGCAAAGATAAGCAATAGAATCTTGTAAATCCCTAGTACTTAATAGGGCATTCGATTTTAAGGAAGGTTTGTGCACATTTACTTCGCTTATAGATTGGGATTTGGTCACGAATTTGGGAATAAATAGGCGTACTTGCGTATGGTAATGCTTTTTTTAGAGTTCTTTTTCAGTTCTTTTTTGAACTAAACATCCCTTTAATCCATACATTCCATGAGTAATAAATCGCCGTCAATGTGTGTTATAGTTACGATTCCATCGTGCAAAACGGCATTGCTGCTGCCCGTTCTATACCCCATAGTTAGGGTGTCGTTTTGTAGGGGATAAACCAAATTATCCGAGTCAATTCCGTTGACTACCCCAATAGGGATTAAGGAGATAGGCGTTTCTGCGGTGTACCATTTTTCGAATTTGTTAGGTAATAAGAAAATTTTCGAATGGTCATCCAGAATGACAATTTGGATTAAATTGCGATAGCGTACAATGTTAGTCAAATTGGTAATGGTGTGATCGGCTCTTTTGCCAGTAGCCCAAACAATATTTACGGCAGGAATTTTTCGAGCAATTAAGTAATCTAATGCTTTTTCTAAATCGGTTTTGTTTTGGTCTGGGGTGTGTACAATTTCTAGCGGATATTGTGTGGTTTGGTACTGCTCTGGGTCAAAGCCTCGGTCAAAATCACCCAATAAAACATCGACTTTTATGTCAAGTTGCATCACTCGTTCCATAGCCGAATCCAAAACGATGACCAGCGGTGACCACTCCAGTAATTGCCCTAAAAGCTCGGGATTGCAGGAAGCACCGTTGGCAATAATTAGTGCGGGTTCTTGATCGTCGCGAACAATGTGGTGTGAGGACATAGGAATTTTAGAATTTTTGATTTATAATTTCAGCCATTTGGTAAAGGTATGTAAAATCAAAGTATTTTGAACTTAGCCCAAAAAAAACCATCCATTGCAATAAAGCTTTTAATGGATGGTTATTTCTAGTATAAAAAAAGGAATAGTATTATTTTACAATTATTTTTTTGCTCATCAATCCTTTTGAGGTTTTTATTTTGGCAATATAAACACCTGCAGGTATTCCTTTAATTGGGATTTTGATGTTTTGTTGGTCTTGGTCGGCTACTTTCCAATTGTTTATGGATTGTCCCAAGATATTGAATAAAACTACTTTTTCGACAACCAAATCGGTTAGGCTATTCGAGATGTTTAAGCTGGCATTTTTTTGTTCGAAATAAATACGAATGTCTTTGTTTGTTGTGTCTATAACGCCTAAAGATTTATCGGTAAATCGTAGGGCAAATCGGGTGTCATCTTGACCTGTTACTAGTGTTGTTTGGTAGGTTTCAGTTCGGATGTCGTGGTAACTTTGGTCTGCATCATCATAAATAAAAATGGGTTGATTGACATCAAAATTTTCTAGCGCATCGATTCTAAAACTGACCATTCCATCCGCATCCGCTTTGACACCAATAGGATAGGAAAGTGCACTGTCAAAAGCGCCTTCGCCCTCAATGACTAATTGTTCTTCGCCATTTAGCAAATACATATCGTTTGGAAATTCATCTAAACAATAGGAATCGTATCCATAATCGATTTGGCTCGTTGCTTTTTCGGGAACAAAACCTAAAACCACTTGGCGATGGTAGCCATCGTTGGAATTGTATCCCAACCGAATGATTTGGTTGGTATTTTCGGGGATAGTTATTGGTAAGATTTTGGTGGTTGAAGTTGATTTGAACATTGCATTCGAATTGGACGCATCAGTTTCCTTAAAAAAAGCACGTTGGCTGTTGTTAAAAACTATTGTTCCTCCGCCAGTTGTTTTTCCGTACACAAAAAAACCTTGCCCTACGGGTATGTATTTTTGTGGGATTCTGGTACTTAATCCCAAGCCACTGATAGAAGTCGGAGAAACAGGCGCTATTCCTGCCAAAAGATTCCGAACAGCATAACCGCCCTGATAGTCTTTTACAACATGGGTAGTGTTAGTGGTATAATGTTCCCAAAAATAGAGCGTGCCTTCTATACCTAAATCATCAGTAGTACTTAAAATTAAATTGTCCGAAATAAACTTATTAGAGTCCAAAGCCGATGGGTAGGGATTACCAGTTAGAAATAGCTCATCGGTACCCGCTTTATTGAGTACATTATTGATGGTGCCGTTGTTAGGTTTGCCAACAAAAGTAAAGTTACTAGCTGCGCCACTTCCTTTCATAGTAAAACCTTGACCTACACGTAAGGCGTCTGTTTCTAAAATGCGAACCCAATTGGCATAATCATCGGCTTTGCTTTCAAATTTATAAAGCCAATAGCGCGCAATACTTACGGGAGTTGCAGCATTACCTGCAACGCCATCATATCCTGATATAAACGAAATGTTTCTTGGGGTACTATTGAAACCATCTTTCATCACTCCCAAAATGGTGTAATTAGTATTGTTTGCCGTTGTATTGATGGGGCTCACGGGTGAACTCCAGTAATTGTAATTGTATTTACTGGTTTGTCCTTGTTGGTCTCTTTCGATATAGCCAGTACTTGCTATGTCAAGGTCGCTAGTACTGTTTTGAACTAATTGCGATTTGCTTTGTAAATCTAATTTTCCATCTAGTCGCAACAACCAGGTATTGGTCAAGCCGCTATCGTTGTTGACGGTTAAACTTTTGTTGGCATCAATAATTAAACCCAAATCAGTTCTGTCTACAGTTGTAGTTACGTTGTGTTTGACATTTACAATAGTGCTATACGTATTGATATCAGTACCTTGAATGTCTCTAGTTGCATCAGTAACCACTGTGGCTAGATCACCATCGGCAGTGGTTATAAATGGTAGTGGCGCTTCCTGAACTTTGATTACTTTATGGTTGTAGATTTTGGTTCCTGTTAGATCAATTGCTGTGGTTGAGAGGTCATCAATAATATCATCTTTGTAGGCATCCATACGGTAATAACGCACCATATTGGTATAAGTTAATGTACTAGTAGATGTGGTCAAATCTTGACCTATTTCTTTAAAAGTTAATGATGTTCCTTTAAGTTTGGTACTAATAGGATCCATTTCTTGATAAATCATTCGTTGCACTTGGTCATCGGTTAGGGAGGTGTTAAATACGCGCACCTCATCTATTTTACCTTTGAAATAGTTAGTTCCAGCCGCTACAATCGAGCCAGGATCTCTACCAATAGTGAGTGTGGTGGTGTTGCCTGTTATGGTTCCGGTTAATGTTGCAGGTGTGGCTACTTTAGTTCCATTCAAGTACAAGTTTAGATTGGCACCATCGTACACTGCAGCCACATGATACCATCGCTTTTTGTCTAACACTATTGTAGAGGTAAGCGTTTTATTCCCTCCGGATG
Organism: Flavobacterium restrictum; assembly: GCF_007097245.1. GTDB lineage: Bacteria > Bacteroidota > Bacteroidia > Flavobacteriales > Flavobacteriaceae > Flavobacterium > Flavobacterium restrictum. The sequence continues at coordinate 33,829 of NZ_VJZT01000007.1, forward strand.
TTTTGATGAATACTTCTAATTTCTGTGCACTAGTAACCCGCAACTGAAAATTATCTTGCCCAACAATGCATCCCGTTGTACTAAAAGCGGTATTCAAATCAATCCAAGCCATTAGTGACGCTTTTGGAAGATTATCTAAAATCGCAACTGGATCTTTGGCATAATCATTTCGACCATCAAAGTCCAAGTAAAGTTTTTGGTTTAGATTTCTTGGCGAACCAACAACGGCGGTATTGGTATCAAAGGCATCTCGAATACCATCTTTATCAACATCGGTACTGCCATTAATAATTCCATCTTTTACCGCATCCGTGTCAAGCGCGGCATAGAGTGTTTTTGAAATGTCAAAATTGACTCCATCTGATTTTACATCAAGATAATCTGGAATACCATCATTGTCAGAATCCAATAAATAGGTAGCCGAAGGGAAAGTAGCATTGGCAATACCTTGACTGGAATTTCCAAAAGCAATATTAAAATCTGCTACAGATATTGTAGTTGTTGCTCCTGCTTTAGTCCCATAATCGTATAAGTCTAATATCCCATCACCATAGCCCTCGACTACACCGTCACCATTTATATCTTTACTTCTAAACACTTCCGATTCAGGTCCATCACCGCGACCGTCACCTGTTATGTCTCCGTCACCATTTATAAAACCAGTAACCGCATTGGTATTTCCAGCACCCGATTCATCCACATCAAAAACCGTATCATTGTCACTATCTAAATCTATATAATTAGGTATTCCGTCTCCATCTGAATCCAAAGGAGTTGGTCTTGTGGCTAGTGCATTATCGTCTAGACCATCACCATTTGTATCTACCCAAAGTGTTGGGAATGTGGAAGATATTGAAGTTGCAGTTCTATCAATTACTCCTTTTCCGTTGCTTCGGTTTCCTAATCCTGCTTCTACCACGTCAGGAATACCATCATTATCAGTGTCTAGGTCAAATAAATCGGCTACGCCATCATAATCTAAATCACATAATTGTTGCGAAATTTGTATGTCGTCAAGCGCCAAGTCATTTCCTGTACCTCCTGTATTGTTGTTTATAAAAACAACTTTAAAAGCATTTACAGGTAAATTTAAATTAGCAGTAAATTGCTTCCAGTCGCCAGTTGTTGGTGAAGCTGCACAAGGAGCTATATCGCCTGTTGTTATGGGTGGGGTCAATAATACGTCATTTAAATCTCTAAACTCCACTTTTATATTTGGGCGTTTTCGAGTAGCTATACCTGGGGCATCTGCTCTATCTAGGTTGAGCACCCAAAAACTATAGGTAATAGGAATTCCTGGTAAAGCACCTGTTATTTGTGCGGTATAAAAAATCCCTGCTGTATTCGAGGCGTTAAATAATGCCATCCGCCCATTTGCAGCTGTGGGAGTAGTGTGATCTGTTCCAGTATACCAATATTGACTCGCCCATGACGCTATTTGCGCACTTGTACCTACGGTGTATTTACCATCATTTAAATCTGTTGAGTTAGGACTACCTTCACAAACACTTGCTGTGCTGGCATCCTGATAACAATAGGTGGTGGTAGCACTATACGTTGTATTAATTGTTGTTCGACCTCCGTTACCAAAGGTTTCGTTCAAAAATTTGTAATTGGCTTTGTTGGCACTAATGGATTCGCAATTGGTCTCTTCGGTTACGTCTTTTATTCCGTCGTTATCATCATCAATGTCCACGTTATCATAAATACCATCGCCATCGCTATCATAAAACGTTTGTATACCAGTACCTTGAATTTTAAAATCATACGTACCCTCGTTACTATCATCATTGTTGATTGTGATTGTCGTGGATTTTAGACCAACGGTTGTTGGGTTAAAAGTAACTACTAGATTGAAACTAGCACCAGCATTTATGTTGAAAGGGAATGAAGTAGTTGGAAAAGTAAAATCTGATCCTGGTACGGTAATACCAGTTATAGCTAATGTACCAGTGCCAGTATTTTGAATAACAAAAGTTTTAATAATAGTACCCGAACTTATCTCAAGTGAGCCGAAGTCTGTGTTGTCAGCAACGCTCAAAATGGTATAGTTATCTGGTATAGTAATGCCATTGCTTTGTACGTTAATTTCTTGCCCAGCAACAAGTACTTTTTTATTTGTGGTGCTGTTAAGGATATTACTTATTTTTTTTGAAACAATTAATTCCTTGGGAGTATTAGAAAAGCTATTTGCGCAAGAAAAAATTAATAATGTTACTAAAATGTACTTTTTAAAGGTGTATTTTTTTTTCATATTTCTTTCACTTTTTTTCAATAGAATATTAAAATCAATTCGGGTAACTAAAACTAATTTTGATATTTTTTGCTACAATTTTTTGGGCTAAAGTGTATATCAAATTGGTGTTTTTTAGCCTTTATTATTATGATTTATCTGTAATTATAGCATCAATCATTCAAAACTAATTATAATAAATTAGGATACCCTTGATTTTTTTTTATACTCGATAAAGGGTATCTTTTATAAGTTGTACTGCATGTTTGATGTTTTGATTTTAGACTATCAAAGTATTTTTTTTTCTTTTCTTTTTAAATTTGAGTTGTTGCTATTCTATTTGCAAACAAGCTATTATGAAGTAATTCACGGTTAGTAATTGCAATTAGTATTCTATTTTTTTATATATTTGATAGAATTTTTTTAAAAAAACTATGAAAACCACCTCTATTTTTGCTTCTCTACTATTGCTCGTATTCAGTTTTGGTTATGCACAAACCAAATTAACAGGTAAAGTTGTTACTGCGGGTAACGAACCTGTTGCCAAAGCCAAAGTCTATCTTGACTCCACCTACACTAAGGTAACGACCAACAAAAAGGGTGATTTTGAGATTATGGTTCCGGATAACGTAACTGTAATAAACATTTATTCCGAAAAACAGGGCTTGTTATCTGGTAAGTACAACAAAGAAGCGGTGATGAATTTTATGTTTTTGGAAACTAAAGACGGGGTACCAGCAAAAAACAAAAATGGCGAAGTTGCCTTGCGCTATTCAGCCGAAAAAAAGCAATACGAAGTGAATACTGCCAATAAATTAAGTACTAATGGCGATAATAATGCTGTGGTGTATCGTGATATTTATGAATTGCTAAGAGGTCGTTTGCCAGGCGTTTCGGTATCAAGAGACAATAAAATTACGATACGTGGGGTGAGTTCGATACGTAATATTTCGGAACCATTATTTGTAGTGGATGGCATGATTTCATCAAGTATTGATTATATAGTGCCTGCTAATGTAAAGACGGTTAGCGTACTAAAGGATGGGGATGCCTCGATTTATGGTTCCCAAGCTTCCAGTGGTGTAATTCTTATAACAACCAAAAAATAACATGAAAACGGGAATTATTTAACGACGCTATTTTTTTTATGCATCCAACTTTATTAAGGGCAACTAATTCAATTTGATTGGTTTTAAGTTTAAAAAAGTTGTTTCAAGCCCTATTCATTAGTCAAATTACCTTTTCATACAAAAAACAGAATAAAACCTTCTTATGAAGAAAATTTCATTACTTATTTGCACTATATTCTTTTGCAACGCAGTTGTTGCTCAGGTGAATGTGCTTTCCAATCATAATAATCTCAAGCGTACTGGATGGAATGATAGCGAAACTATTTTGACGACACAAAATGTTACTCCAGAAACGTTTACAAAGCTATTTGCAAAACCGGTTGACGATCAAATTTATACACAACCCTTAATTATAAGTAACGTTAGTATTGGGGGCAAACTAAAAACTATCGTTTTGGTAGCAACTGTTAATAATTCTGTTTACGCCTTTGATGCGGATACAGGAACCGACACCTTTTGGCAAACCAATCTTACTCCCCAAGGTTCTCGTCCAGTAAAAAATACGGACATGACTGGCGCTTGTGGGGGCAATTATAAAGATTTTAGTGGTAATATGGGCATTGTAGGTACTCCTGCAGTTGACCCCGTTACAAATACCCTGTATGTAGTAGCGCGAAGTGTCACCGCGGGCAATACCTACCAACAGTATTTACATGCTCTCGATTTGACCACTGGAGCCGAGAAACCCAATAGCCCCATATTTATAACCGCTACTGTCACTGGAACGGGAGATGGGAGTGTAAATGGTAAAATCACCTTCAATCAGCAAACTCAAAATCAACGACCAGGACTTTTGCTGTATAACGGCATCGTTTACATTTGCTGGGCATCGCATTGCGATTGGGGACCATATCATGGTTGGATGATGGGATATGATGCTTCAACTTTGCAACAAAAGTATGTGTATAATGCCACTCCATCAGGCTATAATGCAGGTATTTGGATGAGTGGGCAGCCGCCTTCGGTAGATGAAAACGGCTTTTTTTACATCGCAACTGGAAACGGAAGCGTAGGAACTGCAGGAAATCTCAATAATCCAATAAATAGAGGCGAAAGTTTGGTCAAATTGAATGCCCAACTTCAAGTGCAAGATTTTTTTACGCCAAACAATTATCAAGAATTAGAAGATGCCGATTTGGATTATGGTTCGGATGGGGTTTTGCTTATTCCGGATACGCATTTGTCGCTTTCGGGAAGTAAACAAGGATTTATTTATTTGATTGACAATAATGCAATGGGAGGCATGAATGTAAACAATACTAACGTTTTGCAAAAATGGGACATTAGCGCAGTACCCAATACGAACAATAGACATTTGCACGGCTCTCCAGTTTATTATAAAAATAATTCAGGACAAGAATACGTATATGCTTGGGCAGAAAATAGTTATTTAAAACAAGTCCCTTTCAATCGAGCTACTTTGCGTTTTGATGTTGCCAATGAAACGAAAGGGATCATTTCCTTGCCAAGCGGTATGCCGGGCGCCATGCTTTCCGTAAGTTCCAATGCCAATCAAGCGGGAACTGGAATTCTTTGGGCATCGCATCCGTTTAATGGAGATGCGAATCATGATGTTGTGAGCGGAATTTTGAGAGCTTTTGATGCTAATGATGTTACCAAAGAAATCTGGAATAGCAGCATGAATGCTGGAGATGCAATAGGAAAATTTGCCAAATTTGTTCCTCCTACCATTGCCAATGGCAAAGTGTATATGGCTACTTTCTCGAATCAATTGGTCGTTTATGGATTAGGAACACCTACCAAAAGAAATCCCGACAATCCTGTTGCTACCCTTGACGGACTTCGTTATGAATACTATACGGGTAGTTATGATTATTTGCCCAACTTTAATGCTTTGACTCCCTTAAAAAGGGGTTCAATAGCAAATTTCACATTAAGTCCAGCAACCACTGCTAGTAATTATGCTTTTCGATACAAAGGATATATCGACATTCCTACGGATGGATATTATACATTTTATACCAATTCCGATGACGGTAGCCGACTTTATATTGGCGACAATTTAGTTGTTGATAATGACGGTTTGCATGCTACAGTAGAAAATTATGGATCAATAGGTTTGAAAAAAGGCAAACACGCCATTACCGAATTGTTTTTTCAAAAAGGAGGGGAGGCAGTCTTGCAAACTAGCTACTCTGGCCCAGGAATTGCAAAACAATTCATACCCAATTCGGTTTTGTTTCGGGATGTTTATATTCCTACTGTTAACATTACTTCTCCAGTAGCCAATTCGGTTTTGGGTTCTAATGTAACTATAACAACAAGTATTATAGATAGTGATGCGGTAGTTTTCAAAGTTGAATTTTATGCTGAAAACATTTTGTTAGGAACGGATAGTAGTGCCCCATTTCAATATGATTGGTTGGGTATTGCCAATGGTTCACATACCATTACAGCCATTGTTTATGATACTTTTGGGAGACAAAGTACTTCTTCATCAGTACTTTTTACGACCAATAGTCTTGGCATTGTAGACCAAGAATTAAACAAAGGAATCATAGTAATAAATCCTGTGGATCGTATATTGCATTTGATTTCGGATAGTAATTTATCGGAAGCTACCATTCGGATTTATGATATCCAAGGTAGATTTAGGAGTATTTTCAAAAAAGAAGGTAATGATATTGATGTGAGTAATTTGACTGCAGGAATTTACATAGTACAGGTTCAAATAAATGGTGCTAAATATGTAACAAAATTTATTAAAAAGTAAAAAAGGGACTGCCTATTTCACATGTATTGCAAATTAACAAACCCTTAAACAATTGCTGTTTAGGGGTTTTTTTTTGTGATTTTTTTTACTAAAATTGATTTTTTGATTTAAAATTGAAACTAACAGTGTTGGGAATCAAATTTGGAGACTTGTTTATTTGGTATCCTTTTTCCAATAGGGTTTTACCATTTTATCGGCACTTAATTTTAGCAAAACTATTGAAGCCAATACGCAAAAAATAATCGCTTGAATTGTTCCTTCGGGGCCAAATTCGCCTCCTGTAATGAATTGATTTCCAGTAATTTTAGTCGTAAGTAAACTAGCTGTTTTTTCGTTACCCGATGTTATAGCACCAAAAATACCGGATTGCATAAAATTCCAAGCAAAATGAATGGCAATCGGGAACCACAAATTTCTAGCATATATATAAGCCGCACCCATTAAAAATCCTGCTTCTATACCAACACATAATCCTGAAAGTAACGTGCTATTTGGATTGGCTACATGCAATGCTCCAAAAATAATTGCAGTAATTAATAAAGAAATGTAGCTTCCTAATTTTTCTTCCACTATTCGAAAAATAATCCCTCTAATCAAAATTTCTTCAAAAATAGCAACCGAAAAGGCTATCGTGAACGGAATAATTATTGATGCTATAGGATTGACAGTAACGATTTCGAAACCATTACTCGCAATAATCACGAGTATAGTAAGGCTTTGTAATAACACTCCTATCCCAGTTCCCATAAGGATATTTTTGACTATTCCTTTGCTTGAAAACTCGGTTATGGCTCTTTTTTCATATTTTTTTAAAAAATAAATGTAGGTAAGAATGACCGCTGTTGACGAGATGATGCCTTTTGTGAGGTTTCTGAAATTTTTATCTAATGAAGTGAAATCAAGTAATTTTCCAGTGATTTGTTGTGCCAAAATAAAGGCAATAAAACATACTAAAAGACCTAGTAGGATTCTGGTTAACGGTGCATTTAAAATTCGTTGTTTGGTGGTAATTGTTTTCATAAGTTTTAAAATAAGAGGATTATTAATAATTGTTTTATTGAATGGTATAATTTCGGGTATCAGCTTGGCTCAATGTGAAATAACCCAGTGGATAATTGTTAAAATTCGTTTGGTTTTTTATGTTTCCTCTCACTGTAGCTGGTGGGGTCTGAAACGGACCTCCGCCAGAACTTCCTGCCACACCCAATAGAATACTCATGTAATTATAATACCCTTTTGAAATTCCGTGATGGGTAATTTCGACTGTTTGTCCTGGTGCTGTATCCTCTTCGAGTACCAAACTAAAAAATTCATTGCCTTGAAAAAATTGATCATCATCTACTGAATATTCTGGTTTTAGGTTTTTAGAGAATTTGTATTTATAAAGATAGTAATTATCAGCATCTGCCGGATCATTGAAAAAAGCTTTTAATTTTAGGAAGTCGGTTCCTAAACCACTTTGCTTTTCTTGCGTTACCGAAGTTATTGCAGCGACTGATTTTAAGGTTTCTTTAGCTGTGTAATTTTGTCCGTTATTGATAACCGTTAAGGTGTAAGTTTCATCAATTTTTGGAACAAAATTGCTACATAAATAAATTCCAGTATTGGGTGTTTCCACAAAATTGAAAACTATATTGGAACTATTTTTTATAAAAACCGTTGCGCCAGAAACTACTGGAATTGTATTGGTATAAAAATCAGTGGTGGTTGATAGTTTTATGGTTTGATTGTTTCCAGTTGTTCCTTTTTGCCAAATTAAGGAAGCATCAATGACTAATCTAGGATTATCAGTATTTAAAGGAATGTTAACTACATCCTCACAGCTGTTAAAAAAGACAGCCAAAAGCATTACGATTATTAAATTTATTTTATTTTTCATCTTTTTATATATTAAAATTTGAAGTTATAGCTTACCGAAGGAACCATTCCGAAAATGGAGGTTCTCAAGGCTTCATTATTTCCAGTGTCAGCATTTTGTTTGAAATTTATGGAAGCGGCATTCTTACGATTGTACACATTATAAATACTGAATACCCATTCTGATTTCCAACTTCTATTGTCATTTTTATGAGGCGTTAGCGTTGCTGAAATGTCTAAATGATGATAAACTGGCAGTCTGTTTTCGTTTCTTAATCCATAACTAGGGACCAGAATGTCCTGATAGGTATATTGACCGTTTGGATAGGTTACCGGCTGACCCGATTGTAGCATGAAATTGGCTCCAAAATTCCATTTTTTATTTAAATTATAGGAACTTGTAACGGCAAGATTGTGTAATTTATCATAAGCGGAATTGTACCATTGTCCATTGTTAATTCCAATTTCGGAACTATTTCTTCCAAGAGTTTGCTGTTCTGATTTAGATAAAGTATAAGAAATCCAGCCTGTTAATTTACCTTCGTTTTTGCGTAACATCAGTTCCAAACCATACGAACGCATTTGACCGTTGAGTACCACTTGTTCAATAGCTTCGTTGGCAACTAAATCAGCACCATCTATATAGTCCATTCTGTTTTGGATTTTTTTATAGAAAGTTTCCGCTTCAAAGGAATATTTTTCATCGCTAAAATTTTTGAAATATCCCAAAGCCACTTGATCTGCAATTTGCGGTTTGATATAATTGTCACTAGGCATCCAAACATCCAATGGAGTAGGAGATGAAGTATTAGAAACCAGTTGTAAATACTGCACCATTCTATTATAACTCGCTTTTACAGATTGATTTTTATCCAATTCATAAGCCACAGAAAAACGAGGCTCCAAGTAATTATAGCTTTGAATCACTTTGTTTTTATCATAAAATTGGGTTCCAATTGGCGTTGCTTTTTGATAAGTTTGTGTGTCTTGATTAAAAGTTACGGGGTCGTTATTGGCATAAAGATTTACATTGGATTGACCCAATCTATAAAACATACTGTATCGTAAACCATAGGAAAGCGAAGTCTTTTTTGAAATTTCTTGTTCGGCTGCGACATATAGTGCAGGTTCAAAAGCGTATTTTTTATCCAATTGTTTAAAATTTATTCCAGAATTTGAACTAGTTGGTGATATCGTTCCGGGATTGAAATCGTAATAAATACTATTGACACCAAAATTTAATTTGAATTTGTCTGTAATGTAATTTTTGAAATCGTATTTTACAGTGTAGTTTTTTATGCCCGAATCCCATTTGAAATCAGCTAAATCCAAACCCAATCCAAAGTAATAATCACTGTAAATTAGCGATAAATTTGAAAATAATTTGTCAGTATACAAATGATTCCAACGCAAGTTTAAGATAGAATTTCCGTACGTATTTGTAAAACTTTTGTCCAAACTAAAGACGTCACGACCAAAGTAACCAGACAAGAACAAATTATTGTTTGGATTTAATTTATAAGACAATTTGGTATTCAAATCATAGAAATAAGCGGCATTGTTTTTTTGCTCTTCGGAGAGTTTTAAAAATAAATGCGCATACGAAGCACGTCCGCCAATAAGGAACGAACCTTTGTCTTTTACAATTGGTCCTTCGGCTAATAATCGGCTAGAAATTAATCCGATGCCACCATTCATGTGAAAACCAGAACTGTTACCATCTTTTTGATACATATCTAAAACCGATGAAGCTCTCCCACCAAATCTCGCTGGGATTCCTCCTTTGTACAATTTCAAATCCTTTATCGCATCAGGATTAAAAACCGAAAAGAAACCAAAAACATGCGAAGAATTAAAAATTGTTGCTTCGTCCAAAAGGATTAAGTTTTGGTCAGCACCACCGCCACGAACATTGAAACCAGAAGCTCCTTCGCCAGCATTGGTAACTCCGGGCAAAAGCAAAAGCGATTTGAGAATATCAACCTCTCCAAGAACAACAGGCATCTTTTTTATAGTAGCAATAGAAAGTTTATTGATGCTCATTTCCGCTTTTCTGATGTTGGTTGCTTTTCGTTCGTTTGTAACAACTACCTCTTGTAATTGCTCTTCACTACCGAAAAGTTGAAAGTTTGTTTTGGTATTCTTGTTGAGGTTAACGCTAGCAGTAAGCGTTTGAAAACTCACAAAACTCAATTCCACTTCGTAGTTGCCTTTTGGAATTGTAATAGAATAAAAGCCATATTCATTGGTGGTTGTTCCTGTTTTTAATTCAGGAAAATACACATTTACACCAATTATGGTTTCGTTGCTTTTGGCATCGGTGATTGTTCCACTTAAAGTGAATTTTTGCCTCGCCAGTTGTTTAGCACTCTTGTCTTGCGAAAACACATTGCTAAAAAAAAGTAGCAGTGTTGTAGTTAGGAAAAGAATTAATTTTGCATTCATTTTTTTATTTTTTAAAGGGTTTTTAAATTGACAAAAGCATTATAGATTTTTGCCTACTTTCTTGTTTATTGCTTTAGAAATGGCGTTTTTATTAACTAGTACCGAAATTGTTTTTAAGAGCAAATAGTCTTTAGACATATACAAATACCCGCCACAATCATTGTTGTCAGAGGAGTTTTTTAGAATATAATAAGGTTTCCCTTTTTCGTCTTCTGCTATTCCAATAATGTGCATGTTATGTACATCTTCGGTAGTGCGATTGTCGAATGCTGCTTGTCTAATTTGTTGAGTAATGATTTTAGGATTGTCCAATACTGCGAAACCATTTTTAAATCCTTCATAAATATCACCATCCCAACAAACCGAATAATTGTGTAGTAAAGCGTTGTCAATCACCGATGTGAAATCGTCTATTGGCAGATTCAAATACTGATTGTTGTTCCAGTTTGCTTCAATTTCTAAAGTAAACTTCGAATAAAAAGAATGATGCGTATAAGAAGTAATTTCTACGTAATCATTAGGATTAATTCCAATCATTTCATTTGCGAATGACTTTGGAGTATATGTCTTTCCATCATAAATAAAAATATTTGGAACTTTGCCTAAAGTTTGGTTTAGGATTTCATCAACTTGATTTCGGTAGATTTCGGTAGTTAAATCACCGTGGGAATTCACATAAAATTTCACCTTTTCTAATAAGGCTTTATTCATTTCTGCATGATCGTGTCTGTTATCAGAATCCAATTTTCCGGAATACACACTTTCTGGAATGGCACCAAATTCTTTATAAGCTTTCAAAACACTAAAAGTCAAATCGCCTTCGGTAAAAGCACTGGCTCCATTTCGGCGGATATAATTTTCGGCTTTGTTGATGTAAGTTGGTCTGACGAAAAACATTGGCGAAAGCACCACCGGTTTTTTACCCAATCTCATCGCTTCAGTTTCTATAAAAGAAGTGGTAGCGAAACTCCAACAATCACCAGTGGCTTGCTGGTCTTTGATGGGTGTGCTTTCTATTAATTTTATGATTTTAAAGCCTGCAATTTTTGGATTTGAATTTGTTTTTAGTTGAAATATATAATTGGTTCGGCTTAATTTTAAAGGTGTATTACCGCCCCACATTCCGTTAATGATAGAATCTCCGGGCATTATTTTTCCTTTAAAAATTAAAGGAGCGGTCTCTGCCCATCCCAACGATTTTCTGGCATCGGCAAAAACGCTATCGTTGATTATCCATACTTTATCAAGGGAAACATCTTTTACTCTTTTATCAGGAAAATCCATTTTTCCTTTGATAGAATTGTTTTTCCATTCCAATTTAAAAAGTACTAATTCTGATGTAGATAAGTCTTTGGTAATGGTTCTCCCCATCCAAGAACCTACTAATAGGTTTTGGGTTTTAGGTTGCGCTTGCATTAAAAATCCAATAAACAATAGGATAATTAGAACTGTATTTTTTGTTTTCATAATTGTTCTTATGTATAATTTTATACAAAAGTCCAAGAATAAAACAAGGGCTACAATTTTACTATGCGAAGTAGGGTAGGTTGTCTGCAAACTAGTGTTTTAAGTCTGCAAAATTTTTGTTGAAAAGCTATATTCTATTGTTTATTATCTTAAAAAACAACTCTTTATAGGTTTCGGAAATTGGGATTATCTGATTCGAAACTTTAATTCTCATCCGTTCAATAGAATCTATTTTGTTAATTCCAACCATATAGGATTTATGCACTCTACAAACCAAATTCGAAGGGATAATTTGTTCCAATTCGCTAAAGTTTTGTAGCGTCATAATCCTTTTATTTGCGGTGTGAATTCGACGATAATCCCGCATTCCTTCTATAAATAATATGTCACTCACATTTATTTTCTCTAGCCGATTTTCGGTCTTTACAAAAATAAAATCTAATGGTACATTCGGAGGATTTTGGTTGCTATTTTCTTGTGCTTTGTTTACCGCTTTTAAGAATCTATCGAATGTAAAGGGTTTTAATAAATAGTCGGTGACATTGAGTTCGTAGCCTTTTATAGCATATTCTTGATAGGCTGTGGTTATGATAACCTGACTGTCAATTTTAGAACTTTCCAGCAATTCTATTCCAGACAATTCATCCATATTAATGTCTAAAAAAAGTAAATCGACTTTATTAGCTTTTAAATAAGCCAACCCATCAAGTGCATTTTCAAACGTGCCACACAAATTCAAAAAAGGAATTTTACTAACAAAACTCTTGGTTCTTTCTAGCGCCAAGGGTTCGTCTTCGATTATAATACAAGAATATTTATCCATTTTTGATTGTTAATTTTACACTGTACAAGTTAATTTGTTTGTCAATTTCTAATTGATGTTGCTCCGGATAGATCAAATGTAATCGTTTTTGTATAAGACCATTACCTAAACCATTGCTTTCTTGAATCACTTTTCGATTGGAATCGAACTTGTTTTTACATACAAATAGGATGTTTCCTTTGTTAATAAAGAGCTGAACCGTAATCGCATTGTCAATTTTTTTGTTGGTGCTGTGCTTGAAAGCATTTTCAATAAAGGGAATAAAAACCATTGGCGCAATAGATATGTTGGCTGGATTGCCTATTACTTCAAAGCTAACATAGTTTACATTTGCCGTTCTAATTTTTTGTAATTCGATGTATTTCTCTATGTATTCAATCTCTTTTTTAAGTAAAATTTCATCTGTTTTCGTTTCGTAAAGCATAAATCGCAAAATATCAGAAAGCTTGTTTAAATAATTGGATGCTTCGGTTGCGTCTTTTAAAATCAATACATCGATGTTATTGAGCGTATTAAATAAAAAATGAGGATCCAACTGGGATTTTATCAATGCCATTTCGGTCTCGTGATTTTTTTGTTTCAGCTCTTCTTTTAATTTTATTTCGTTAAACCAAGTGATAAAACCTTTAATAATTAATGCCGCTAAACCAGCTATTGAAGCGATAAAACTCATAAACAGTATGGTTCTTACAGCAGTAGATCTTCCGTTTATACCACCTTTATCCATGTCAATCAATTGCCCCGATTCAATTAAATATCGCATCAGAATATAGGCTATTGTCGAAGCAAGAATTGAAAGTAATACCCCAAAAATAAAAGAAAAGAAAAACTTTTTTTGTTGGAGGTATTTTGGAAAAACGATAAAATAGCAACCATAAAATGTTAGGAATGAAGGCAAAAATGCAAACAAAAATAGCGATTTGAAGGCATTCAAAACTCTAGCAGTTTGATCAATTGCAGGATTACTGCTTCTGTAAAAAATTGCTAATAGGATCCCTATTAATAGCAAATAGCACAGCCAAAAACCAATATGCAACAAAATAACGATTGATTTTTTCATAACTTCAAATTTAGGGATTTAGAAAGACAAAATTCGAAGATTTTACAATCATTAAAAAATATAGTATTCCAACTGGCGATATATGTCTGCAAGATTGGGAAAAAGTTATACAGATGCTAAATGAAAAGTCACTTATTGGATTGTTGTGATGTAAATTTATTTTTGTTTACTCTCGTTTGTTGGCACAGTTTGCTTCCCGAAAGCTTTCGGGATTGCTATTCCAACAAGAGATATTTAGTGCATATCCTAGCGATTTGGGTTCGTCTTGAAGCTCTTTCCAGTTGTAGTTATACTTGTAAGCTTTTACAAAGTTGCTATTGTGTAATAAGAACATCCATTTCTCTAAATCCTAACGATTAAAACGTGATGTTTTTCATTTAGAAATATTATTATTTCTAGTATAATAAGCAATCATTGCCTGAAAAAATTTACTGATAGACAAAGCGCCTAATACTTGAATAAAACATTCAAAAGCTTTCTTTCCTCTTTTTGGAAATGCCATAACCATTGATGTTAGTATCAGAATAAATTCAAAACTATTCATAATTATTTTTTTTAAATTATATATCACTCGTTTACAAATTGAAGAATCATTTACTTTATTAATGGTTAAAACATTTAACTTTTCTCCTTTGCAAAGGTAATTTTGGGCTTTAAAATAAAATAGGACACAAAATTTCCATCTGTAAATTGAAGAATCTTTATATAAATTGCGGGTTACATTATGTAACTTTCTTATATGCTAAAGTAATTTTGAGGCTTAAAATAGAAAAGGACATAAAATTTCAGAGTATTGAAAAATAAAAAAAGCAACAAATCAAATACTTATGATTTATTACTTCATTCTTAAAAGTTGAGATTGTAGATTTTATAGGGGTTGCGAGGGGGACAAATCGGGCAAAAATTTTTTGTCTTTTTTGAAAACTCACAATGGGTATAAACTAAAAAACCTATCAAACTAATGATAGGTTTTGATACAATGTTTTTAAATCCGTGCATTGAAAATCAATTATTTTTTTCTGAACTTTTGGACGGTTTCAACGAGGGTGTATTACCTTGTGTACATTTGTTGTCAAGCTGACGTTGGTCTGGTTTCCCCGATTGCTCGGATTTAAAATAAATCTTATCGTTTACTGATAGCGCAGAAATTTTTTATGTGCCCGTTCCAACAGTAAACTAAAATAAATCTACTTTAAAACACTTTCTTTAAACGCAAAAAAAATAATCTCTTTTCTGGAGTTAGTTTTTTGTTTTGCGTTGCTCTTATTTTTGGTTCCAATCGCAATAGACTATTGTTTTCTAATGCTAGGATTAGTAATCAACTGAATTTGATTTTTTTTTTTAAACTAAAAAACCCTCAAACAATTGCTGTTTAAGGGTTTATTTTTGTAGCGAAGACGGGAGTTGAACCCGTGACCTCAGGGTTATGAATCCTGCGCTCTAACCGACTGAGCTACCTCGCCATAATCAAGACAATTACTGTCTCTGATTGCGGGTGCAAATATAAAAATAATATTAGAGTTGGCAAGCAAATTTAAAGAAAAAAAAATATTTTTATAAATCCTTTTTTTTAGTAATAATAAGCTCTATATTTCACAAAAAATTAAAGGCAGCTCATGGATTTAAAAATACGGTACGAAATTGAATTTCCTATAAATTCTTCTCCACAATTATTATATCAATATATTTCTACTCCTTCTGGTTTGTCGGAGTGGTTTGCAGATAATGTGAACTCACGTGGTGAGTTTTTTACTTTTATTTGGAATGATTCCGAAGAAAAAGCAAGACTTGCTTCCAAAAAAACAGGCGAAAAAGTAAAGTTTAAATGGGTTGATGAAAACAATAAGGATACCGAATATTTTTTTGAATTGCATATTTTAGAAGATGAGTTAACCAAAGACGTTTCGTTGATGGTTGTTGATTTTGCCTACGATGAAGAAGTTACTGAAGCCAAACAGCTTTGGGAAAATCAGGTTTCAGATTTAAAACATCTAATTGGTTCCGTATAACGGTATTTCTATTTTATAACTTATATTTGCCCTAAACTAAATTTAGGGCTTTTTTTATGATAAATTGCAACGGAACAATAGTGTCTCAAGAATCGGATATTTTACATTCAAACCGCGCTTTTTTGTATGGTGACGGTGTTTTTGAAACAGTAAAAATAGTTAACAATACCATTTTGTTTTTAGAAGACCATTATTTTAGGTTAATGGCTGCTATGCGTGTGGTACGAATGGAAATTCCAATGAATTTTACCATGGAATACCTGGAGGAACAAATTCTTTTGACGGCGCAACATAATTCGTGTATGGCATCGGCTAGAGGTAGAATTACGGTGTATCGCAATGATGGCGGATTCTATTTGCCAGCGACCAATACGGTTTCTTTTTTGATTCAAACTCAAGCTCTTGCTACTACAGCTTATTTTTTAGAAAAAAAGAAATATGAAGTGGATTTGTACAAGGATTTTTATGTAACCAAGCAATTGCTTTCGTCCATTAAAACGACTAATAAAATGATTAATACCATTGGAAGTATTTTTGCTGACGAAAATGGTTTAGACAATTGTATTTTGTTGAATGATAGCAAAAATGTTGTTGAGGCCTTGCAAGGAAATATTTTTATGCGCACAAGCAATTCCTTAATCACGCCGCCAGTTTCCGAAGGTTGTTTGAATGGGGTTATGAGAAGGCAAATTTTGGCTTTGGCCAAAAAACATACTTCGCTTGAAGTTATCGAGGCAATAATCTCTCCTTTTGATTTACAAAAAGCAGATGAATTGTTTATTACCAATGTGATAAAAGGCATACAACCCATTACGCATTATCGTAAAAAAACATTCGAAACCACTACGGCAGATGCGTTGTTGGAGCAATTGAATGCTAGTATCGCTTTTTAATTCAAATACGGATTTTCGGGTGCATTAGACCAAATAAGATAGTCGCCACCGAGTTCCATTATTTGTTCTTTCCAGAAATGAGTGGTCGATTTGCCTATGATTTTATTATCATAGCTGTTTTTGGTAATAATCCAAGAGTTGCCTTGCATTTCTGTTTCGAGTTGGTTTTCGTCCCAACCGGTGTATCCTAGAAAGAAACGAATGTTTTCTTTGCCAATTTCACCATTATTAATGAGTTCTTTGGTTGATTCAAAATCGCCTCCCCAATAAATTCCATTAGAAATTTCGATACTGTTTGGTATTAATTCAGGAATATTGTGGATGAAATATAAATTATCTTGCTCAACTGGTCCACCATTGTATATCTTAAAACTAGATTCAATTTCAGGAATTAAATCGTTGATGGTATATTTCAAAGGTTTATTGATGATAAAGCCTATTGAGCCTTCAGCATTATGATCGGCTAATAAAATTACAGATCTATTGAATGATAAATCTCCAATTATAGAAGGCTCTGCTATAAGAAGATGTCCTTTTTTTAATTTTTCTGAAATCATACGGCTCTATTTTTTATTAAATTTAGCGATATTTTTTTTAATCTACCAAATAAAATCGTTTAAATGCAAAAAAAAACCTTCCGTGAGGAAGGTTTAATTTATAGTATAGCAAACTGGATTAGTTTACAGCTCCTTCTAAATCTGCACCGGCTTTGAATTTTACCACATTTTTAGCTGCGATTTGAATTGTATTTCCTGTTTGAGGGTTTCTACCATCTCTTGCAGCTCTTGCTGAAACTGACCAAGATCCAAAACCTACTAAAGATACTTTTCCACCTTTTTTCAAAGTGCCACCTACATTTCCTAAAAATGATTCTAAAGCTAATTTTGCAGCAGCTTTTGTAATTCCTGCATCAGCAGCGATAGCGTCGATTAATTCTGATTTGTTCATAATAATAGTTATTAATTGTTGGTTAAAAATTGTTAATAGACAAATTTAATGGGAAATCCGTTCCTTGCAAGCGTTTTTGTTATTTTTAGCTGGTTTTGTTGATAACTTGTTTTATTTGTTCATAAAACCATGAATTTTCATTCAAAAAACACGATTAACTCCCGTGTTTCCTACTGTTAATGCGCTTTTGCTTGGGGTGTAAAAGTGACTCCATTTAATAATTCGGATGTTGTCATTCTCTTTTTTCCAGGGAATTGTAAACTCAACACCTGAATAAATCCGTTTTCAACTGCTATTTTAATTTCTTTTTTGGTACAAAAAAGACTTCCAATTGCTAGTTCGTGGGGTTCTAAAACTAGTATGGCGGCATATATTTTGACCGCAAATTCCTGCTCTTTATCGGTAATATAACACCAAGCTGCCGGATACGGACTCAATCCTCGAATCAAATTGTAAATTGTAGTCGCCGATTTTGTCCAGTCGATTTTGCAATTTTCTTTATTTAATTTAAAGGCCGTTTTAATATCGGGCGTATCGTTTTGAATGGTGGTGGTTGCTTTTTTGTTTTCGATTAGGGTTAGCGTTTCTAGCACGGTTTGACTTCCTAAAAGCATCAATCGATCGTGAAGTGAACCTGCATCTTCGGTCGCGTCAATAGTTATTTTGGAACTCAAAATCATAGCTCCCGTATCAATTTTGTCATCGATAAAAAATGTGGTAACTCCGGTAGTGGTTTCTCCATTGATAATAGCCCAATTTATAGGAGCTGCTCCACGATAATCAGGAAGTAGCGACGCGTGTAAATTGAAGGTGCCCAATGCGGGCATTGCCCACACTACTTTGGGCAACATTCTAAAGGCTACAACAATTTGTAAATTGGCATTTAATGCTTTTAATTCAGTCAAAAAAACCTCGTCTTTTAAATTAGTAGGTTGTAATAAGGGGAGGTTGTTTGCTAATGCGTAGTCCTTTACTGCCGAAAATTTTATTTTTTGACCACGTCCAGCTGGTTTGTCTGCAGCTGTAATTACTCCTACTATAGTATAGTTTTTTTGGATTAAAGTATCGAGAATTCCCACTGCAAAATCTGGGGTTCCCATGAATATAATTCGTAATTTTTCCATTATGATTTTAGCGTATATTTATTATTAGGTTGTATTATTAGTTTATTATTTTCTAATAATTCTTGCAAGACAAAGATAACATCGTCAGCGGTATTCTTGGTGTTATTTTGAATTTCTCTGGAGCTTAAAGCTTCTTTTTCTAAAAGTTCCAGAATTGTTTTGGTAAGCAAGTTGTAATTGGTTTTTTTAGCCGTTTTAGTTATACAATAGGAGCAAATGCCACAGTTTTTGGTTGCTTTTTCGCCAAAATAGTCTAAAATCAAAGTGCTTTTACAAGTCTTTTTTTCATTGATGTAAAAAAGAACAGCATCTAATTGTGCTATTTTTAATCGATTTTGTTTCTCTAAATATTTGGCCACACGGTTAATGGTGCGCTCGTCCTCCCGAACTTCATTAAAAATAATTGTGGCATCATTATTTTTGGCATGATAATCAATGATTTCTTTTTCTTTTAATCGTGCTAAAACGGCTTGTATTTCGGCTTCTTTATGATTTGATTTTTTGGCAATTAAAGAGAGGTTGAAGGCTGTTTGCATTTCGTAAATTCCGGGATAGGTTCGCAAAATGGCTAAAATAATTTCCTCATCGTTCGGGTTTAAACTCATATACCGAATCACTTCTTTGGAAGAAATTAAAAATTGTAATGTTATTTTTTCTGAAAATTCTTGTGATAAACTCAAAATTCCCTGACGGTCTAAAAACTGAATTGCAGTATAGGTTTTGAGTATTGGGAAACTGTATTTTTGACAAAAATGATTCAAATTAAAAGTAAACTGCTCGTTAATTCCTTCGCCATAAGCGATTTGGAAATAGGTGCACAGTTTAATATAAATCGTTTTTAAGAAATCTGTGTTGGGTAAAATAGTCAAAAACTGACTTTTGGCTTGTAGTGCATCCGAGGGACTGGTGAGTAAAACGGCAAATGCTTTTTCGCCATTTCGTCCCGCACGTCCTGCTTCTTGGTAATAATTCTCGATGTTCTCGGGGTATTGAATGTGAAGTACCGTTTTTACATTGGCCTTGTCAATTCCCATCCCAAAAGCATTGGTCGCCACAATAACTTGTGCTTCTTCGTTCATCCAAAGCTGCATGTTTTTGTCTTTTTCTTTTGGCGAAAGCCCACCATGATAATAGGTAGCTTTGAAATTTAGACTGTTTAATTGAGCCGCAATGTCTAAACAAGATTTTCTATTGCGAACATAAAGTATGGAGGATTCTGGATTTTTTTTTAAAATTTGTTGAATTCGGTGGAGCTTGTCTTCGACTTCAAAAACCATATAGGCAATGTTATTTCTGGCAAAGGATTGCTGAAAAAATTGTGGTTTTTGCAACTGCAATTGCGCTACAATATCGTCTTTTACTCTTGCGGTTGCTGTGGCTGTCAAGGCCAAAAATGGAATTTTAGGAAAATGCTTTTTCAGTTCCGAAATTTTCAGGTAAGCGGGTCTAAAGTCATGTCCCCATTGCGATACACAATGCGCCTCGTCGATAGCGATCAAATTAATAGGCAGATTTTTTATACGTTCCAAAATCCAATCCGATTGCAACCGCTCTGGAGAAAGGTATAAAAACTTGTAATTTCCAAACTGGCAATTGTCCAGTAAATCGATCATTTCCTCGGAGCGTATGCTGCCAGTAAGCGCAACGGCTTTGATGTCCCGTTTTTGTAAATTGGCAACTTGATCCTTCATCAAGGCGACCAATGGCGAAATGACAAGGCAAATCCCTTCTTGCATCAGAGCTGGAATTTGAAAACAAATTGATTTTCCGCCGCCTGTTGGCAGCAATGCAAAGGTGTCCTGTCCGCTCAAAACCGAATTGATTATATCGTTTTGTAAAGGTCGGAATGCGTCGTGTTTCCAGTATTTTTTTAAAATTCCTAATGCCTCTTGCATACAGTACAGTTTGGGTTGGAAGTAGCAATCCTAAATTTGATTTCGTTCCTTACTGATAAATTTTATCCAAAATAAAATCAATTCGGTTTGCGACACTATCTTTTGGAACTTCAATAAGTTCGTATCCATAACTTTCATAGGTAGCCACTAGATGCGCATCAATAGTTGTGGCTTGTTCAAAGTTTTCGTAACGTTCGCCATCGCTGGTATAAATTTCCTCCCAAGGCGGTAAAATAAATATTTTGGAGTATTTGTATTCTTGGCAAGCGGTTTCAAAATCAGCGGGATACGGATCGCCAATGTAATTCATATAAGCCAAAACATCAGGGATTCCGCGGTCTATGAAAACAATATTTGAGGATTCGGAAACCGCATTTTCATATTGTTTTTTTCGTCCTTCCAGAAGTTTGGTGCTAAACAGCAAGGGATTTTCTAGAAAGAGCTGGTCAATTCCTTCTTTTTGAGCTTCTAGGGTAACTTGCCTAGAAATTTCGGGATAACAGCAATAGCCTTTATCCTCTAATTGGGTTATAATAGTGCTTTTTCCGGTTCCGGGACCGCCAATGATAACTATAATTTCTTTTTGCACATTTGTCAAATAAGGGACAAATTTACCGAAACTTTTTGGGATTTGAAAATGAATTTTTCAAGCTACATTTTGGAAGAAATGGGTTTTAAAAGGCTTCTTTTAAAAAAAAAGATTTTAAAAACACTAAATTAGGAGTTAAATCATATTTTAGTATTTGTGTCGAGTAATCAATTTTAAAAAAAATACGAAAACAGCAATCGTAATTCTATCCCGAAAGTTTTCGGGACTAAAAGCAATACTGTATATTTGCTTTTATTTTAATTTAAAAATGGATAACGATAAAGAAAGAGAAGCCTTTGAGTTTTACGAAAGGTTAAAAGTGGAGTTGGATAACAGTAATACTTGGCCAGCAGCATATTTATTCAAATTTATTGTGCCTACAGTTGATGACAATGTAGATCGAGTTGAAAATGCTTTTAATTGTATGGGAGCTGTAATCAAAACCACAAAGTCAAAAACTGGAAAATTCACCAGCATTTCTATAGATGCTACCGTGAAAAATGCACAAGAAGTTGTTGATAAATACCGAGAAGTAGCTACAATAGAAGGTATAGTTTCCCTATAAATATGATCGAAAAATATAAAAAAGAAGTGGCCAATGATGTGGTCTTTAATTTAGAATATAATTCTGAAAGGCAGCATTTAATTATACCTGAATATGGTCGTCATTTGCAAAAATTGATTGAGCAAGCTACCGCTATTACGGATGGCGAAGAGCGCAATAAAGCGGCAAAATACATCATTCAAGTCATGGGAAGTTTGAATCCTCACTTGCGGGATGTGCCAGATTTTCAACATAAATTGTGGGATCAGCTTTTTATCATGTCTGATTTTAGATTAGATGTTTCCTCGCCTTATCCTATTCCGTCTCGTGAGGTGCTGCAACTCAAACCAGAAATTTTGCAATACCCACAAAATTTCCCTAAATACCGGTATTACGGCAACAATATAAAGTACATGATTGATGTTGCCAATAAATGGGAAGATGGCGATATGAAAAGTGCCTTGGTAAAAGTGATTGCCAACCACATGAAAAAATCGTATTTGAGTTGGAACAAAGATACCGTCAAAGACGACGTTATTTTTGAACATTTATATGAATTGTCAGACGGAAAATTGAATCTAATTCAAAGTACCGAAGAGCTTTTGGGAACCACGGATTTATTGCGAACCAATAAGCGAGTGTCGAATAAAATTTCGCCGGCTGGTCCGCCAAAAATTCAAAGCAACAAGAATGCAAAACTCGGAAAAACTCCGATTCACAAAAATCAAAATAGAAAACCGCTTTAGATTTAATTAGGTGCTTACAGGTAATCCTTTGCCCGCAAACGCTAATTTAAAAATCATAAAATCATAAAACGCAAATCAAAAAAATGGGAATTTTCAAAATCGAAGGTGGTATTCGACTTAAAGGAGAAATCACACCACAAGGCGCAAAAAACGAAGCATTACAAATATTATGTGCAGTGCTATTGACACCTGAAAAAGTTACAATCACTAATATTCCAGATATTATTGATATCAATAAATTGATTACGCTTTTAGGAAATCTAGGTGTAAAAATTCAAAAAACAGGTGCAGGTGCCTATACTTTTCAAGCCGATGAAGTCAATGTAGGCTATCTAGAAACCGAGGCTTTCAAAAAAGAAGGTGGTTCGCTTCGTGGTTCCATCATGATTGTTGGGCCATTGCTAGCGCGTTTTGGGAAAGGATATATTCCAAAACCAGGTGGAGATAAAATAGGTCGCCGCAGATTAGACACCCATTTTGAAGGATTTATTAATTTAGGAGCCAAATTTAGATACAATCGCGAAGACCATTTCTATGGCGTAGAAGCACCCGATGGACTTACAGGTTCGCACATGTTGCTGGATGAAGCATCGGTAACTGGAACGGCTAATATTGTTATGGCTGCAGTTTTGGCCAAAGGGCAAACAACAGTTTACAATGCTGCTTGTGAACCCTATTTGCAACAATTGTGCAAAATGTTGAACGCCATGGGAGCTACTATTACCGGTGTAGGTTCTAATTTATTGACCATTGAAGGAGTAGAGCGTTTAGGCGGTTGTGAACATAGAATTCTTCCTGATATGATTGAAATAGGATCATGGATTGGTTTAGCCGCCATGACCCGAAGCGAAATTACTATTAAGGACGTAAGCTGGGATAATTTAGGTGTAATTCCTAGTGTTTTTAGAAAACTAGGAATTACATTGGAACGACGAGGTGATGACATTTACATTCCAGAACACAATGATGGGTACGAAGTAAAAACCGATATTGATGGTTCTATACTAACCATTGCCGATGCGCCTTGGCCAGGATTTACACCTGATTTATTGAGTATCATATTGGTCGTTGCAACTCAAGCCAAAGGGGATGTTTTGATTCACCAAAAAATGTTTGAAAGCCGCCTGTTCTTTGTGGATAAACTAATAGATATGGGAGCCAAAATTATGCTTTGCGATCCACATAGAGCCGTGGTAATGGGGCATGATTTTAAATCAGAACTCAAAGCAACCACGATGTCCTCGCCAGATATTAGAGCGGGAATCTCCTTGTTGATTGCGGCGCTTTCGGCCAAAGGAACAAGTACGATTCAAAATATTGAGCAAATTGATAGAGGATATGAGCGCATAGACGAACGATTACGTGCTATTGGAGCTAATATAGTAAGAGCTTAATTTTAAAATTCTTACCCAAAAAAATCGTTTAAATTAAAGGTTGTCACTAGCGTGCAAAATTTAATTTAAACGATTTTTAATTTAAATAAAAAAACACAATGACTAACGAGCAAACTGCTGTCAAAGCCACCTATTTTAGTATTATTGGAAATACACTATTGGCCATTATCAAGGGATTGGCGGGACTTTTTGGGAACTCCTATGCCTTAATTGCTGATGCAATAGAATCGACAACTGATATTTTCTCCTCCTGTTTGGTCTTGTTTGGAATCAAATATTCCAATAAACCTGCCGATGAAAACCATCCCTATGGGCATGGTCGTGCCGAGCCATTGGTCACGTTTCTTATCGTTGGTTTTTTGATTACCTCGGCAACAATTATAGCTTATGAAAGTATTAGTAACATTCAAACGCCACATGAACTGCCTAAATCGTGGACACTTTATGTTCTGGGAATTATAATTTTATGGAAAGAATACTCGTTTCGGGTAGTCATGAAAAGGAGTAAAGAGACCAATAGTTCGTCGCTAAAAGCGGATGCTTGGCACCACCGCAGCGATGCTATTACCTCGATTGCTGCTTTTATAGGCATCGCTATTGCTTTGATTTTAGGAAAAGGATACGAATCTGCCGATGATTGGGCTGCTCTTTTTGCTTCGGGATTTATATTGTATAATAGCTATTTGATTTTTCGACCTGCTTTGGGAGAAATCATGGATGAGCATTTGTACGATGATTTAGTAGAGGAAATTAGAGTGATTTCGTTGACCGTTACTGGGATTATAGGCACCGAAAAATGCTTCATTCGCAAAGCAGGAATGCAATACCATGTTGATTTGCATGCTAGAGTAGATGCTACTATAACAGTAAAAGAGGGACATGATATTGCACACCATCTTAAAGATACCTTGCGATTAGAGATTCCTCAAATTGGGCATGTTTTGATTCACATAGAACCGAATTAAAAATCGAAATTCTTTTGGCTTACAATGGGCTGCGTGAGGGATAGAAGTAATCCGCCATGCGGAGCGTATAGCCCGACCGCATTTATAAAAGGCGCAACTGAGCAGTTACTCGAGAGCGCCTTTTATAAATGGGGTCACGCCCAAATGGAAAAAATAATCCTGTTTTTTATTCTAATATATTTAGGAATTTAAGACCAAAAACGATTCCGTCTCCTTTAAAACCGTTTTGATAGGATCGAACATAATCCAAACGGAGCATCTTGAATTTTCCAAAACCAAGATTGTCTAAACCAATGCCGACTTCGTTGTAAGGTTTAGTGTTAGGGACGGATAGATTGTGGTATCCTAAAATTAAATTGGTCTTTAAAAGATTTAATAACGGAATTTTATTCATTATAAAGCCTTTGTCGTTGTACTCTGAATGAAATTCAAAATAGGCATCATTAGTACTATTGCTGTAATAAGGGAGTAAATTAAATACATTTAGGTACTGATCCGTTTGTCCAATATGGGTTTGATTGCCGTTGAAATGCTTGTAATCGATGAAAGAAATATTTTGAGCATTAAAAAATTTTCCTGCTTTGAGATTGATTCCCACATTGCCTTTGTTAGCTAATGAAACGTCATATATAATGCGAGTGGCAAGGTAATCATAGTTGTAATTCTTGTCGCTTGCGGCAAATGCTTTTTCATAACTCAATAGTAGGGTTGGGTATTTTGGGTTGCGAATGTTAAACCTTCCGTCAGGGCGAGAAATGTAGGTGTTCCCAAAATTGATGCGCCCCATCAGATTTAGTTTTGTTAGATGGTGGTTGGTAAATCCTGCATTTAGATAATCGCTTGGATCCAAAGGGTTGTTTGAAGTATAGGAATCATCACTTTTTAGAACGGTATAAGCGGTGGTATTAAAGAGTGGTTTTCGTTGTGAATATTCGATACGAGCAGTTAGATTAACCCCATTTGCAATGTCCTGACCAAAGGAAGCTTGCACAAACTCTTTGTTATACAATTTCATAAAGTTGTTCTTGAAGAACAAGGTGCTAACTGAATTTATCAAATTGCTTATTGGCTTAGCATCATTGAATTGATTGATGCTAGAGCCACCACTTACTGCCATGTAGGCATAGTTTTGATTGTTAAAACGGTGGCTGAAATTGCCTATTACTCGTAGCCTGTTTTCAGAAAAACCATAATTAAAAGTGGTATTTATGGTGGTGTTTTTCCCAGTTTCATCGTTCCATTTTCTATATGAAAAGCCAGAGTCTAGGTTGAATCCCTGCACGGTATTAAAACTCAATGAGCTAATATTTAGCAATCCATCATAGTTAAAGGACTGCTTTTTATAACTGTTTGTATAGGTGTATCCTAAAATGGGATCTTGTAATTTGAACCTGTTGTTTTTTTTATCGATAGAGTCTAAATAGACTTTTGAGTTATGTAGGGTTTGAACGCTGTCTTTCTTGATGTAATCCGTGTTTTCTTCTTCGGTGAGTGGAATTGGGCGATTGGTGTTCCAGAATGCCTCTTCTTTTTTGTTAGCATTGGTTTCTATACTTACGATTTCGTTACCAAAAGTATTTTTTTCAAAAGCGGTAACAAACTCATAATTGCTAAACACATAATTAAATTTTCCCGAAAACTTAATTCCAAATGCCCCTGCTGAAAAAGCGATACTTTGGCTGTTTTTAGACCAAATTTTAGTATTAGAATTATAGTTGAAGTTTTGTTTCACCGTCATTATTTGGGTAAATTCATCGTTCATTCGATACCCCTTTATGTCTAAATCTACCGCATAAAGCGACCAGCTATCCTCAACAATATAAATATATCCTTCAAAAACGGGTTCTTTATCTCGTTTTGCAATTACTTTGACTTTATTTATTAACTGGTTGTTTTCGTCCATAAACGTGCTTTCAAGTTTGTATTTGTAATAGTTGAGGGCATTACTGGCAATGGGCGAAATCATTTTGGTGTCAAAATTCAGGGTGTTTTCATAAAAATCATAATTGGAGGATTTCGCTGTATTATAGCTATAGCCTTTGTCGTTTCCAGAAATTTTGGAAGCTATAATTTTTTCTTTAAAGTTATTGGGTTTTTCAAAGGTTATTTTAGAAACAGTTTCTGATAGGTATAAAATTCCAGTTCCAGTTGAATCTAAATTAGATTCCAATTGATCGCCAATATTTACCTTCATGCCTAATATTTTTTTAGGCAAATTTTTTATTTTTAGAAGTCCTCGAGAATAAAAGTCAGCAATAAAACGAGCTGTTTTTGCACCGTTTTCTTTTCTAGCTGCAATAGCACTTTTTATAATTGCATTGGCAGGATTCTCCTTGGTGTTAATGACCACTTCGTTTAGAGTGTAACTTTCTTCGGAAAGCTGAATGTCTAATTGTAAAAGATTTTTGTCAAGAAGAATGTTCTTTTTCAGCGTTTTATACCCCAAATATTGAAAAATAACAGTATGATTTCCTTCCTTTTTAAGATTCAATTCATACTTTCCTTGTTCGTTTGAGGTGGTTCCTGTATACGTATTTTCTTCGAATACAGTAACAAAAGGAAGCGGATTGCCTTTGAGATCAGTAATAGTTCCTTTTACTTGAGCAGAACAAATGGTAACAAAAAGCAAAGGCAAAACGATGTATTTTTCTTTCATATTTAATTTTTTTCAAATAAAGATTTTTTACCGCAACCGAATAGAATTCAGTACTATAATTTTTTGTTAAACTATGTTATTTGAAAAAAAGTGATTTGTAGGAGCTTTTTAGATTTGGTATTTCATTTGTAGAATAGGTTTTATACTATTTTAGCAGAGCCAAAATGGATTGATTTACAAAAACGATTGTACCGCTAATTCATAGCTTTTCATGCCAAAACCTAGAATAACTCCTTTGGCATTTCCTGAAATATACGATTGATGTCTGAAACTTTCTCTGGAGAAAGTATTCGAAATATGTACTTCGACCACTGGAGTTGTAACGGCTTTTACGGCATCGCCTATGCCTATTGAGGTATGTGTATAGGCACCTGCGTTGAGAATAATACCATCAAAGGCGAAACCAAATTCTTGAATTTTACCTATTAATTCGCCCTCAATATTGCTTTGGAAATAAGTAAAGTCAACGTGCGGAAAAGTATTTTTAAGGATTTCTAAATAATCCTCAAAAGTTTGACTTCCATATATTTCGGGTTCTCTTTTTCCTAGTAAGTTTAAGTTGGGGCCGTTGATGATGCAAATTTTCATAATTTCTATTTTGGTAAAAATAAAAAAAGCAATTTATAAAAATGATTTTTGAAAGAAATAATTCCTAGTTTTTTTATTGAATCAAAAAAAATTTTGGTTTACAGTGCAAATGGTTTTGCCTCTTTGGATTTACTTCTGGAGTTTTTATAATATGTCATCGCATCATTTTGAAGTTTATACTTGTTAATTTTTAAGCGTTTTCAAAAATAAATAAAAATCACTAAATATAGTGATAGATTTTTTTTTAGTCAATTGAAAATGAGTTTATTGTCAAATTGTTTTTGGTGGTTGTTTTCCTGTTTTTTTTTGATTTAGTAACGATTCGGTAATGGTATTTATTTTTTATTTAACAAGAATTAGCATAATATTGCCGCTTAAATTTAACAAAACAAAAATGAAAAAAATTATTTTAGCAGCAGTTGCTGTATTGGTATTTGGAACTGTAAATGCACAAAAAGCTAAATTTGGAATCAAAGCAGGTTTGAATCTTGCGAACCAGTCCTTTACGGGAATTTTTGAACCAAGTACATCTGCAACAACAGGTTTTAATGTTGGTGGTTTTGTAGCAATTGATGTTGCTGATAAGCTTGTATTTCAACCGGAATTACTTTATTCTACACAAGGTTCAAAATTTGATCAGCAAATAGTAATAGACGGTGTTAATTATGTTGTAGCTACTCAATTTAAACTAGCGTATTTGAATGTTCCTTTGATGATGAAATATTATGCGGCTGAAAAGTTTAGTTTTGAAGCTGGACCGCAAATTGGTTTTTTGACTTCTGCGAAAATAAAGGCTTCATATAATGGTAATTCTAATGAGCAAGACGCAAAAGATGGTTTTAAATCTATTGATTTTGGTGTTAATTTTGGTTTGGGGTATGATTTTTCTAAAAATATTTCACTTGGAGCGCGTTATAATTTAGGATTGTCAAACACCGCTGATACCGATCCTGGAGAAGATGTTAAAATAAAAAATAATGTTTTTTCAATTTCTTTGGGATATAAATTCTAATCAATTTTTTAAACAAAACACAACCCTTTGCAGTAGCAAAGGGTTTTTTTATGCCCAAAAATAACGTTACTTTGTATTATGAATTGGGAAAGTTACATAAAAAGCTATCAATCGTATTTAAAAATTGAGCGGGGTTTGTCAGCAAACACGATTGCTAATTATTGTTTTGATATAGAGCGGTTGTGCCTTTTTTTGGAACAAAATAATATAGCCATTTCACCAGTTAAAATCAAGGCAGAGACGCTCCAAGAATTTATTTATCAGGTCTCCAAAGAGGTCAATCCTAGGTCTCAAGCACGAATAATTTCAGGATTGAAAAGTTTTTTTAAGTACTTATTATTCGAAGAGTACAGGACGGATAGTCCATTAGAATTGATAGAATCGCCCAAAATGGGACGTAAACTTCCAGATACATTGGCCGTTGCCGAGATTGATGCGCTTATTGCCGCAGTAGATTTATCCTCGAACGAAGGCGAACGCAATCGCGCTATGCTGGAAACACTTTATGGATGCGGACTTCGGGTTTCGGAGTTGGTGGCGTTGAAAATTTCCGACTTGTTTTTTGAAGAAGGATTTGTTCTGATTACAGGGAAAGGAAACAAACAACGCTTTTTGCCTATAGGATTGCTAAATCAAAAATACATTACCATTTATAAAGAAAACAGTAGGACCGAAATCCCAATTCAAAAAGTTGCAGAAGACACGCTCTTTTTGAACCGAAGAGGAAAACCATTGACACGTGCCATGATTTTTACAATTATAAAACAGTTAGCAGTCAAAATTGATTTACAAAAAAAAATTAGTCCACATACTTTTCGGCATTCTTTTGCTACACATCTTCTAGAGAATGGTGCTGATTTGCGCTCTATTCAACTTATGCTTGGTCATGAATCGATAACTACTACAGAAATTTATGTTCACTTGGATCGAAAATATTTGGCACAAGTACTGAATACGTTTCATCCTCGAAAATAATTTTTCTTAATTTTTAATTTTTAAGTTAGTATTGTAACAATAATTTGTATATATTGTATTCATCAAACATAAGGAATGCTTTAAAATATTTAGACTTATATTGATAAATTCGTATAAAAATATTTAATAAATTAGAGATGTCGAATGCTATTCACAGTTTATTATTTTAATCTAATTTAGCGGTAATGCTCTTAAAAAAGTCTTGTTATGGTTTTTAATCTATCAAAAAAAGCGACCCAACTTGAGTCGGATACTATTTATAAAAAATTGTTAGCCGAGATTCCAGATTTGATATTTCAATTTATTGTTACGCCTAGTGATGATTATTTTTTTCCAATTATAAGCGACTCTATTTTCGAAATTTTCGAATTAACGCCTGAGGATTTGAATAGAGATTCGATGAATGCTGTTTATGATAGAATTTTGGATAAAGACCGGGATTTATTTCTGGAATCATACACTTTGGCACGAGCCAATTTAGAGCGTTGGGAACTAGAGTTTCGGATTTTTGTACCCATAAAAGGGGAGCGTTGGTTAAAAGTTTCCTCAAAATCCGAGTTGCAATCCGATGGTGCGATTACTTTTTACGGACGAATTTCGGATATTACCGATAAAAAAGAACAAGACTTGCGACTCAAAATTTCGGAAGCGAGATTTCAATTTGCCCTTGAGGCGTCTACAGCTGGTGTTTGGGATTGGGATTTGAAATCAAATGATGTTTTTTATTCTTCGCAATCTATGAAAATTTTAGAGGTAGATGCTATGGATGTATTTGATACACCTGAACGATGGGATGAAATGGTACACAGTGATGATTTAGAAAACTATTATTCAGATATTCAAAATCATTTTCAAAATAAAATTCCTTATTATGAAAATCAGCATCGGGTTTTAACGTCAAAAGGAGAATACAAATGGATTCTTGACCGAGGAAAAGTAATCGAGAGAGATGAATTAGGAAATCCTTTGCGTGTTATAGGAACTCATACGGATATCTCGGCTCAAAAACAAAAAGAATTAGAACTCCAAAAAACAATGGAGTTGTATGCGGAACAAAATAGTAGGTTATTGAATTTCTCGTACATCGTTTCTCATAATTTGAATACCCATGCAGGAAATATTAAGTCCATTCTAGATTATATTGATAAGGAAGAAACCTTTGATGGAAAAGAGGAAATGTTAGCTCATTTACGGACAGTTTCAAATGATTTGAATAGAACGATTCGTAATTTAACTAAAATTGTAGCTATTCAAAACAATGAAACAATTTTCAAAGAACCCTTACAATTGCAGTATTATATTGATAAAATTGCTGCTATCATCAATATTAACGATGAGAAAATTAAGATTATCAACACCGTTTCGGATTTAGTTTTTGTTAATTTTAATCCAGCCTATCTAGAAAGTATTTTGTTGAATTTTATTACTAATGCTATAAAATATGCACATCCTGATCGATTTCCTAGTATTGAGTTCCGTTTTGAAACTAGTAAATTTGTTTTGGCTATTTCGGATAATGGTTTAGGAATTGATTTAGATAAATATGGTGATCAGTTGTTTGGGATGTATAAAACGTTTCACAAGAATGAAGATGCACAGGGAATAGGATTGTATATTACCAAAAATCAAATTGAGGCTATGAACGCAAGTATTGACGTGACCAGCGAAATAGCAGCGGGGACAACTTTCGAAATTTTTTTTGATAATAAATAAATTGGATAAGTAGCAATTGAGTTGCTACTTATCCAGTTTCCAAATAAAGTATTGTTTCTTTAAACGAATATCTTCCTGTTTGGGTTAATAGGAATGATAGTTTATGAATGATTTTTGGTATTATGCACCCTTCTCAATAGGCAAATCGCTAGAACCCCATTCCGTCCAGGAGCCATCATAAACAGCTTTTGGATTGTCCGAAACTAATTCGCAGGCCAATAAAACGATACAAGCAGTAATTCCAGAACCGCAAGTAAAGAGTAAAGGTTGTCCGTTTAGGTTTAGGATTTCTTTTAGCTCGGCTGTCGATTTGTATTTTCCGTCTTGTTGCAAGGCTGTAAAAGGAATATTTATGGAATCTGGAATATGACCACTTTTTAAACCAGCTCTTGGTTCTTCTAGTGTACCTTCGAAACGATCAGCTGATCTAGCATCTATAAGTACCGCTTTTTTTGTAGTACTGTTTTCTAGAATTTGCTCTTTATTTTTGATTGAATCGGGTTGTAGTTTGGCTTCAAAATTTCCTTTTTCATGCTTTTTTTGTTCTTGATTTTCAGTAGGATAGCCTTCTTTAATCCAAGCTGGGAGGCCGCCGTCTAGTACAAAAACAGTTGCATGTCCCATGGCTTTAAACATCCACCACGCTCTTGGGCTCGAATACACTCCTACCGTATCATAAACTACAATTATGCTGTTGGTGTTGATGCCTAATTTTTGACTTCCGAGCGTAAATTGTTCTTCGGTAGGGAACGTGTTGGGCAAGGGATTTGTCGTGTCGCTAAAATTGTTTTTAATATCAAATAGGCGAGCACCTTTTATTTGTACATCAGGATTTTGATTGTCAAGATTGGCTTGATTTTGTTCCAAACGGGCGTCAAGGACAATGATATTTTCGTCATTCAAATGGCTGTTGAGCCAAGCTGCGGTAACTATAGGATGTGTCATTTTGTAGGGTTTATTTGTGCTATTAATTGGTTTAAAAACTGTTGCCCTTCCTCCCAAAAGGCAAGGTCGGAATCCGAGTTGATGTGTCCTTCATATCCAATATTTATAAAAGTACTTCCCCATTTTTTGGCCAAAAATTGTACTCTTTCTGGGGCGCAATAGGTGTCGTTTTCGGTACCAATAACTATAGCGGGAAAAGGCAATTTGTCAGTTGGAATGGGTGCAAAATTCCTTAAAAAATCGGGTGTGTGATCAGGTGAATCCACATCGGCGGGTGCGACTAATAATGCGCCTATGATGTTTGGATTACTGTTTTGAGCAACCCAATGCAGGACTAGCGAAACCGCAAGGCTGTGTGCTACTAGAATGGTGGGTTGATCCAGTTTATGAATCGTTTGGGTTAGTCGGTTTAGCCATTGATCCAGTTGTGGTTCGTTCCAATTGTCTTGCACTACTTTGGTAGCATTGGGGAATTTTTGTAGCCAAAAATGCTGCCAATGTTTTTCGCCAGAATCACCAAGTCCTGGGATTATGAGTAAATGAGGTATCATTTTAGTTCTTTTTTAAAGCTGATATTCGGAGTACTGCTGCTACAACCAGCGGAAAAGCGGGTTCGGTCATCATGTGACCAAATCCTTGTAATTCATACAAAGTGGTTTCCTTGTGTCCTGCAATTTTCATCATGCGCATGAGGTAGGCGTTTTCTTCATAGCGTCCTAAAAGTTCTTTTTCTCTATCGCCTGTAATGAGTAAAAGTGGCGGCGCATCCGGGCGAACGTGGTACAAGGGCGCAAATTCATCAATTACGGGTTGTGTATCTGGGATGCCTCTTTCTTTTCGAATTTCAAAATGGGTTATGGCTTGACCGCTCAATGGGATTAGTTCCGCAATCGAATTGGCGTCGACACCATTGGTAGCCAACCATTTTTTGTCCAATCCTACCATCAAAGCCAAATAACCGCCTGCCGAGTGTCCAGAAACAACAATCATGGAGGCATCACCGCCATAAGCAGCGCAATTTTTGAAAACCCAAGCTACGGCAGCAGCGGCATCTTCAATACATTTTTGCACCTTTACTTTTGGCGATAATCTATAATTTACGGATACTACGGCAAAGCCTTTGTCTTTCAATCCATCAGGCAGTTCTTTGTTGCCGGAGGTTAAACCGCCTCCGTGAAACCAAATGATAGTGGCAAAACCTTTGGTGTTTTTGGGGTAATAAATATCCAGCACACAGCGTTCTTTTAGGTAGGAATCGGTTTTGGTGACGGATTCTGGGTAATAAGGAATGTTTAATTGGGTGGTATATTCGGTTTTTTGAGCCGAAAGGGAAAGCCCAAAAAGGAGGAAGCAAATGCAAAGTGTGATTTTTTTCATTTGGGTTGATTTTGATGTATAAAAGTACTGTTTTTTGTTCGTTGCGTTCTACTGTTTTTATGAAAAAAAATGTTTTGGCGTAGCCCCGATGGGAGCAAGTATCCTTATGTGCCGGTGTTCGGCACGTAAGATACTGCGTACAGCGGGACAGATTTTTTGGTAGGAACGGACTTTTATGCTACAAAAATGCAAAAAGTCCAAAAATCAAATGACTTTTGGACTTTTTGGAAGTGTAAGTAGGGAATTGTAATCTAAATATCGTCGAAATCAATATCGGTAAACGAGGAAATGGCTGGCAATTCGGTTTCAGCGGTATTTTCGGCAGGATATTCTTTTTTGAAATCTTTTTGATGTCTTTCGGAAATTACCTCTTCGCCTTTGTGGTTCAAAACATAGGAAGTCATGTCGCCTAGAATTTCGGCAAAAGCGGTAAAATCTTCTTTGTACAAATAGATTTTATGTTTCTTGAAGTGGAATGATCCATCTTCTTCGGTAAATTTTTTGCTTTCGGTGATGGTGATGTAATAATCGTCGGCTTTGGTGGCTCTTACATCAAAAAAATAGGTTCGTCGACCCGCTCTTAAAACTTTAGAAAAGATTTCTTCTTTTTCTAACATATCATTTTCTCTCATAATTCTTTCTCTCCATTTTTTATTTAATAGCAATCAAAAATCATAAAAATATATCTATTACGCAACAATTAAAGCAATTCTTTTTCAGAAAGTTGTTTCAAATAGAGTGCTGCATAATAGCCATCTTGATTTATCAATTGATTATGAGAACCTTGTTGGATAATTTTTCCGTCTTCGAGAATGAGGATTCGGTCGGCATTTTTGGCTGATGAAACACGGTGGCTAACAATTATTGTAGTTTTGTCCTTGCAAATTTCGAATAAGTTATTCAAGATGGCTTCTTCGGTTTCGGTATCCACCGCCGAAAGGCAGTCGTCAAAAAGCAGTATTGCTGGATTCTTGATAATGGCTCTAGCAATGGAAACGCGTTGTTTTTGACCGCCAGAAAGGGTGATGCCTCGCTCGCCAAGAATGGTCTCGTATTGCTTGTTGAAATCCATAATGTTGTCGTGAACGACGGCACTTTTGGCAGCTTCGATTACTTGATTGTCGGTGGCGTTTTCGTTGCCAAATTTAATATTGTTTTTGATGCTGTCCGAAAACAAGAAAGCGTCCTGCGGAACAATACCAATGCTGTTGCGCAAATCATATAAGTTTAGGCTCGCTATTTCATGATTGTCAATGCGAATGCTGCCTTGGTTGACATTGTAAAGACGAGAAAGAAGCGATAGAATAGTCGATTTTCCAGAACCTGTTTTGCCCAGAATGGCAATGGTTTCGCCTTTTTTTACCGAAAATGAAATGTTTTGCAATGCCTTAATATTCGTGTCTTGGTAGGTGTAGCTTACGTTTTCAAAACTGATGGCACCATCTATTCGAGATGGATTTGGGTTTTTATTTTGTATTTCGGGAACAATTTTCAGGAATTCGTTGAGTCTTTTTTGCGAGGCTTCGGCTTCTTGAACCATGGAGGAAACCCAGCCCAATGAGGCAACTGGCCAAGTGAGCATGTTGACATATAAAATAAATTCAGCAATGGTTCCAATGCTTTGAATGCTGCCGTTGATGTACATAAGTCCTCCAAAATAAATGACAATCAAGTTGCTAATCCCAATGAGTGCCAGCATTAAAGGACCAAAAAGAGATTGTACTTTGGCTAGATTCAAGCTTTTGCTTTTGCTTTCGTCAGCTAGATCGATGAGGTTGTTTTGCTGTTGGTTTTCTAGTGAGTAGGCTTTGATGACCCGAATTCCAGAGAATATTTCCTGTGTAAAACTGGAAACTTTAGAAAGATATTGCTGAAAAACGGTACTTCGAATGTTGATTTCGGAGCTTAATTTAAAAATGCAATACGATAATATAGGAAGCGGCAATAGGGTATAGAGCGTTAATCGAGGCGATACATTGTACATATATCCTATCACAATAGCAAATCGAATGAAGGTGTTTATGGTGTACATTACCGCTGGACCTACGTACATTCGTACCTTGGAGACGTCTTCGCTGATGCGGTTCATTAAATCTCCCGTGCGGTTTTGCTTGTAGAAATTTTGCGAAAGATTCTCGTATTGTCTAAAAACTTCATTTTTTAAATCAAATTCTACATGGCGGGACATCACAATGAGCGTTTGTCGCATCAAGAAAGTGAGTAGACCTGCAATGATTGTGGTGCCAATAATGAGTAGGACATTATGAACGAGTTCCTCCGTAAAATGAGAAATAACCACTTGTGATTGTCTTTGGGTCTTGGTTAACTTGTCAAATTGTTCAATTGCTTTGAAGGATTTGCTAATGAGTTTTGGGGTAAACAACGAAAATATTTGTGCGATAATCGTGAATATAATGCCTAGTGAAAAACTGTATTTGTATTTAATAAAGTATTTGTTTAAATAACGTAATTCTTTCATTTTTATAAGATATGCGGTGTTGAATTGTTTTTTGTGTTCCTTTTTTTGGGAAGGAAAATAGTAAATACTTCCCTAGTAATAGGATTTTTGTAT
The DNA here is from genome assembly GCF_007097245.1 of Flavobacterium restrictum. Classification (GTDB taxonomy): domain Bacteria; phylum Bacteroidota; class Bacteroidia; order Flavobacteriales; family Flavobacteriaceae; genus Flavobacterium; species Flavobacterium restrictum. The sequence goes on from NZ_VJZT01000007.1 coordinate 70,523, forward strand.
CGCTTTTGCGCCACGATGTAAATCCTGTTTTCTCCATACAAAGATACAGGTTTTAATACTATTTTATGGTTTTTGATTGGGAGGTGCAATTACTTTTTTTAGTTAAAAATGCAATAAAACGCTACTCCTTACTGCATTAAATAGGGATTGTTAAAAAAAGTGGTTTTAATTTTATTTTAAGCGATGAAATTCTTAATTTTGCAAACTAATTTTTAAAGTTCTTACAAGGTGGTAAACAGAAGACACATTCGGGTAAAAGTCATGCAATCTATTTATGCGATGCATCAAAACGGATCGGATAATCTCGAAAAAGAAGAGAAATTTCTTTTTTACAGTATTGATAATATTCTAGATTTATACCTTATAATGGTAAGTTCATTGATAGAAATTTGCAAAAAAGAAACCATCTTTTTACACCTATCAAGTCAAAAACATCTTGCTACTCCGCAAGAACGCAAACCCAACGAAAAGTTTATAAAAAACAGTATTTTTCAAATTCTCGCCGAAAATAATTCCTTGAGTATTGCCCTTGAAACTAGAAAAATAAACAACTGGGCACTTAACGATGATTACATTATTTTGCTGTTAAATGCTATCAAGGAAAGCAAATTGTATGCGGATTATATGAGCAATACCGTGAACACCTTTGCCGAAGATAAAGCCTTTATTATCGCTGTTTTTACAGAAGTGATTGTTCCTAACGAAAAATTATACGAGTATTTAGAAGACGATAAACTAACTTGGATTGATGATATTCCTGTAGTAAATACACAAATTATCAAACAGTTGGGTAGAATTAAACAAGGCGAAGACGATAATTTTAGAGTGCCAAAATTGTATAAAGACAATGAAGACCGCGATTTTGTGAAAGACTTGTTCCGAAAAACAGTGCTTAACGAAAAAGAATTGGCCAAGGAATACGACGACAAAACACCCAATTGGGACAGTGATCGTATTGCCGAAATTGATACGATTATTCTTAAAATGGCTATTTGTGAATTCTTGAAATTTCCATCTATTCCAGTAAAAGTAACTCTTAACGAATATTTAGAAGTGGCCAAAGAGTATTCTACACCAAAAAGCAGTATTTTTATCAACGGAATTTTGGATAATTTAGTCAAAGAGCTGCAAACCAATAACAGACTTCTTAAAGTGGGACGTGGTTTGATGTAAATTTGAAATTTTAGACATTTAAAAAAAAACAAAAAACAAAAAAGAATTAAAATTATGGGAAATTACACATTGTATATTCAGTTAGCATTAATGTTTGTAGTAATCTATTTCTTTATGATTAGACCACAACAAAAGAAAGCAAAAAACGAAAAAGAATTCGAAAGTGCCTTGAAAGTGGGAGACAAAATTATAACCAAAAGCGGTCTTCATGGTAAAGTATCTGAATTGGCAGCTACCACAGTGGTTATCGAAACGATGTCAGGAAAATTGAAAATGGAACGCTCCGCTATTTCTATGGAAATGAGTGCTGCATTGACTAAAAAATAGTATTTCATATACCATTTAAAATGTAAAAAGTCCCAACCGTTATTTTCGGATTGGGACTTTTTTAATGGATTGTTGTAAAGGGAAATTAATCGTTTTCTTTCAATACTTTGTTGGGGTCGTACCCAAAAAGTTCTTTGTCCTTTATGATTTCGGCAACACCAGCGGGTAGCATGGATTCCCATCCTGGTTTTCCAGCGTTAATCATTTTGAGGACTTCACGAGAGAAAACTTCTAGAATTTCATGATTGTAATCGTCTATATCGACTACTTTTCCGTTGAATTTAAAGAATTTGTATAATTCTTTCATTCTAGGATGTACTTTCAAGGTTTCGGAAGTGATGATTTCACCATTTTCACCAATCATTGGGTACAAGAAGACCTTCATGTCGCGGTAAAATAATTTTCCAAAAGCTTCGAGTATGCCACCGCTTAAATGGCGGTAATATTTTTCATCGAATATATCGACTAAATTATTAACACCCATGGCGAGTCCCATTCTAGCTTTGGTATAATTGGCAAAATATTCCACTACTTTGTAATATTCCTGAAAATTAGAAATCATAACCGTTTGTCCCAACGAGCACAATAATTCGGCACGATCCATAAAGTCACGTTCGTCTATTTCGCCATCGGAGCGTAAATTCGACAAGGTAATTTCAAAAATAACGAGAGTATTATTTTTTTCGACTTTATTTTCTTCGAGAAACATTTTTAGTGATTTCTCGTACATGTCCATATTTACTTTGGTTACAGGACGAAAACTTCCTCTAAACGCTAGTATGTTTTTCTTGTACAGAATGGCTGCTGGAAGTATGTTTTTTCCATCGGGATTGAACATTACGGCATCGGTCATGCCGTTTTTTACTAATTGCAAACTCATCAAGCGATTGTCTACATGAGCAAAACGAGGTCCTGAAAAATTGATCGTGTCAATTTCTAATTGGTCTTTGTCTAAATGATCGTATAAATAACGGAGTAATTTTTTGGGGTCATTGTATTTGTAAAAAGCACCGTAAATTAAGTTTACACCAAGTACACCTAGAGTTTCTTGTTGCAGTCGCGAATCCGTTTCCTTAAACCTGATGTGAATAATGATTTCGTTGTAGGCTTCGGTAGGATCTATTTGGTACCTAATTCCAACCCAACCGTGTCCTTTAAATTGTTTAGCAAAATCAATAGTTGCCACGGTATTAGCATAACTAAAAAACATTTTATTGGGATGTTTTTCTCGGCTTAATCGTTCTTCAATTAATTCGCCTTCAAAATTCAGCATTTTTTTGAGGCGACTTTCAGTTACATAACGTCCATCGCCTTCGATGCCATAAACCGCGTCACTAAAGTCTTTATCATAAGCTGACATTGCTTTTGCAATCGTTCCAGATGAGCCACCAGATCTAAAAAAATGGCGAACGGTTTCTTGTCCAGCACCAATTTCAGCAAAAGTTCCGTATATATTTTCATTCAAATTTATACGAAGTGCTTTGTCTTTTATCGAAGGAATTTGTTCAATAACTTTATCTCCTTTGAGTTTTATCTTTTTTGGATCCATTTTTTTTGTATAAATAGGGCTAATATGTTACAAAGTTAATTAAATAGGCTTCTAATGAAAGGGAATTAACCCTATTTTTGTAAAAAAAAGAAACAATTGAAAGTATATTTTTTAGGCACTGGCACTTCGCAAGGTATTCCCATAATAGGAAGCGATCACCCCGTTTGTAAAAGCACTGATTATAAGGATAAAAGACTCCGAGTTGCAGTTTGGATTACGTGGGAAAACAATTCGTACGTAATCGATTGCGGTCCTGACTTTAGACAACAAATGCTTGCTTGCGGTTGCAAAAAGGTAGATGCCATCCTTTTTACCCACGAACATTCGGATCATACAGCAGGTTTAGACGATATTCGGCCATTTAATTTTAAGCAAGGTGAAATTCCCATTTATGCGCATCAGCGGGTAATTGCTAATTTAAAAAGGCGTTTTGAGTACGTTTTTGAAACCGTAAATAAATACCCTGGAGCGCCATCTGTCAAAACGATTACTGTTTGTAACAACGAACCCTTTGCAATAGGCAATAAAACTGCAATTCCTATCAATGTGATGCATGGTGACTTACAGGTTTTTGGGTACCGTATCGATGATTTTGCCTATCTCACCGATGTGAAAACAATTGCGCCCGAAGAAATTGCGAAACTAAAAAACCTCAAAGTTTTAGTGGTAAATGCGCTTCGTGATGCGCCGCACAATACGCATTTTAACTTGCAAGAAGCATTGGATTTTATAGCCTTAATCCAGCCCGAAAAAGCGTATCTTACTCACATAAGCCATCTTTTAGGCTTTCATGAAGCCGTACAAAAAAGACTTCCAGACCATGTTTTTCTCGCTTACGACAATTTAGAAATTACAATTTAATTCCAACAAAATGAAACGATCATTACTCCTTTATGCCTTTATTTTAGCCTTACTTTTTAATGTATACACTTATATGTTCTTGAGCAAAGAAGTCAAATTTGAACAAGATAAATTCAACAAAGTGACCACCAGACTCAAAGATAGTTTAAATGTTGTTTCGGGAAAACTTGCCGATGCTAACTATTTTTCATTAGAAAGAGATGAAAATGCTCAAAATTATTTCAATCCAGAAGCTGCTACCAAAACCATTCAAATCGAAAAATTAGTACCTGTAATTACCGAAAAGTTACTGGATTTAAATACCAATCCAAAAGGGAATCCCTATACTGGTCAAGACCAAATAGGGGTTAATAAATTTATAATCAACAAAGTAAAGGTTTTGAACCACCGCTGGATTATTGCCGATTTTAGCGATGGTGATTATTGGGGCGAAGTGTTATTGAAGTATTTTGTCAATGAGGACGAAAGTATTTCATTTGAAGTCAATCAATCCTTGTTGTACCAAAAGTAAAAATGTACTGCTGCAGTATTCGGTTTCTTAACAACTGAATGCTGTAAACTATTTTCCAAGCAACCAATTCTTGAAATCATAGAAATTTTGTGGAGAAACGCCGTGACCAACAGGGTATTCCTTATAGGTAATTTCGATGCCAAGATTCTCTAAAATTGCTGGTGTTTTTCGAGCCCAATCAATGGGAATAACTTGGTCAACCGTTCCGTGAGAAGCAAATATTTTGAGTTGTGTCAAATTGTTTTTCAAGTAATCGTCGGTTGCAATTTCTAGATTCAAATAGCCACTCATAGCCACCACTTTTTCGATTTTTTCGGGATACGAAAGTGCCACCGCATAACTCAAAATGGATCCTTGACTGAAGCCAATTAACGTCACTTGTGTAGCGTCAATAGGATAATTTGCAACCAATTCGTCAATAAATCCCGCAATCAAATCTCGAGATTCTTTGGCTTGTGCCACATCCGAAAATTTATTTTGATCGGCATCAAAATTGATGGCATACCACGCATAACTCCCATATTGCATGTTGTAAGGCGCACGAGCCGAAATGATATAATAGTTGTCTGGCAATTCCGTGGCAAACGAGAACAAATCGTCTTCGTTGCTGCCATAACCGTGAAGCAACAGTAACACGGGGTTTTTTTCCAGAATTATTTTGGGTTCTCGTATTTTATATTCTAAAGATAGATTCATAATCAGATTATAGGATTTTAGAATTCAGATTTTAGAATTCTTGATTTTGGATTTAAAAATTATGAAATGCTTTTCAGTCCTTTCTGAAAGTATTTACCCAATAACGGTACTGGTTTTGTCTCGCCTTTTATCGCACTAAAAATGCCATACGACCATAAAACAGAAACAAAAATCCACATGGGAGCCGATATCATCAGGCTGTCAAAGTTGCTGATAATCAATCCTAAAGAAATAAATGTGAGCGTTAGTCCTAATCCTTGGCGAATATGAAAACTGGCAAATTCATTCTTGTCTTCGGAGTTCATAGACATTGCTATAAGTACGCCAATGCCTAAAATATAACTGGTAATTGCGGCTGTTTTTCCAGCTTCGATGGTGTTGTTCATGCTGTTTTTAGTTTAGAATCAATTGATTTTGATTCACAATTCCATACACTTTTCCTTTGGTTTTTATACCAATAAAAGCGGAGTTTTTTGATTTGGATAAAATGTTTTCTTTTGTAAAAACACTTTCTCCTTCGGGGTTAAAAAGCGTAAAACTTGCTTTTTGTCCTTCGGCAATAGGATTTATTTGCAGTCCAAAAGGGATTCTTCCAGCAGTTAATTTCGCAATGATAATTTCCATTGGCAACATGGTGATCAAAGTTCCAAAAGCACTTTCGAGCCCGATAGTCCCGTTTTTGGCACCGTCAAATTCCATTTTTTTATGTTCAATGTCTATCGGATTATGGTCAGAAGTAATCATATCAATCGTGTTGTCCAGAATTCCTGCGAGCAACGCTTGTCTATCGGTTTCGGTACGCAATGGTGGCGAAACTTTGAAACGGGTATCAAAATTTTCTAGTGTTACGTCGGTTAAAACTAGGTGATGCACGGCGACGCTACACGTAACGTGCAATCCTTTGGCTTTGGCTTCCTTAATTAATTGCACTGATTTGGCAGTCGAAATCGTTGGGATGTGTAATTTTCCACCCGTGTATTCTAGCAAAAATAAGTTTCGGGCAATTTGCAATTCTTCGGCTAGATTCGGGATTCCTTTCAAGCCTAATTTTGTGGAAACTACGCCTTCATTGGCCACACCATTGCCTTTTATTTTATCATCTTGGGAGAAAGCAATTACTAATCCGTCAAAATCTTGCACGTATTGCAAGGCAATTTTGAGCAAATTGGCATTATCTAAACTTTTTGCATAATCACCAAAAGCAATCGCTCCTGCATTTTTCATGTCAAATAATTCCGCCATGTCTTTTCCTTCGCTTTCTTTGGTCAAAGCGCCAATCGGAAAAAGCTCGGTAGCATAACCATTGGCTTTATTTTTCACAAAATTCACCTGCGATTGATTGTCAATAATCGGGAAGGAGTTGGGTTGTAAAGCGATGGCGGTAAAACCACTTTTGGCAGCAACATTCAAGCCGTTTGCAATGGTTTCACGGTCTTCAAAACCAGGTTCTCCAAGCGAAACACTCGAATCGAACCAACCTTGCGAAAGGTGTAAATTATCGAGTTTTACCTCGGTGGCATTATCTGGATTTTCAAGCGAAGTTCCTATTTTTTGTATGAAACCATCACCTATTAATACATCAAGAGTTTGGTTGTGAAAAGCACTTTCTGGGTCGATAATTGTTGCGTTTCGGATGATTATTTTCATAGATTTTATAATTTTTTGAACCTCGTTTTACTTCACAAATCGGATGATTGCCATTTCGGTTGCTAGAAATAATAATGCAAAGATAAGAAACCATTTCCAAATTTGATTGTCCGTTCTGTTGGTTTGTAATGTGTCAAAAACGGTCGCAATGGAATCGATTGTTTTATAGTTGGATACGGCGTTTTCATTGGTCAAAGCGAGGTTGCTTTCGGATCGATTGTAATTAAAACTGATGTTTTCTACCCATTCCTTTTTGTTGAAAATACTAAAGTTTCCTGCTTGCTCGGGATAATCAGCAAAGGTCAACTTGACTTTGGAAGACATCATTTGCTGAATTGGAATAAAATCTTCGGAGGCATTTTTTACATTCAAAACGGCATCTTTTTCCAGTAAAACATCCACAAAATAAGGATTGGTTGTGCCTATTGTAAACGCATTTATGCCCGTATTTTGGTTTTGCAACGCCATTTTGTAAAAAACAGGAACAATCAACGGCGATTGCTGAAAGTTAGAATTCAACCTATTTATGGGCGCCGAAAAAAGGAAAACGGATCCAACGATATTTTGTAAACTCGTCAAAAAAGGCGTTTGATCTTCGTACGTCAAAACCGCTGGATTTGCTGTGGTAATGGCGAAGGAATGCGTCGTTTTTGGATACTGAAAATTACTAATTTTAGTCTCGAAAACTCCGCCAAACAAAGGATGGTTGAAATTGATTTTGGTAATTCGTTTTTCCTTATTTTCGAGTGTTTTGAATTGGATGTTTCCAAAGGTATTTAAGAATGTATTCGTTGTTGTAATCAAACCCAAAGCCGATGGAATCACAATTAAATTGCCTCCTTTGGCCACAAATGATTTCAAAGTGGTTTGTAAGGCTTGCGGGATTTCGTCTAATTCGTTTAGAACTATAGCATCTTGTTTTTCTAAACTATTGTAATCCAAAGTTGGCAACGAAAAATTGCTGTAATCGAACTCGTCATTGGTGTAAATTCGGGACAAAAAGTCGCTTTTTGCGGTTTCGCCAATACTCAAAACGGTGCTTTTTTTGGTTTTTGAAATACTGAAATACAACACATTATCATACGCTAAACCCGAATCTACGATAGAAACGTAGCCGTGGAATGTTTTTTTGGGAATGGTAAAAAGAACATTTTTTTTCGTTTTATCAAGCGTGACTATTGTTTTGGCAATGAGTTTGTTTTGGTTGTACAACGCCATTGAAACTGGCTTAAAATCCTCGCCATAACCTGATAAAGCAACGCTTATTTCATAAAAATCATCTAGCGTTTGGTGTATAAAAACGCTGTCAATGGCAATGTTATTTTTTTGTTCCACTTTTGGAATAATGAAATACGTGTTGTTGGTTTTGTCGTTATTTTGCAGTTGTTTGGTCGTTAACCCAACGGCATCGGTGATGATGATAATGTCTTTTTTAGCCGCAGATTGGTGTGCTTTTATCTTGGCTAGGATTGGGTCTAATTCGAATGGAGCGGTACTGTATTTTAGGTTTTGCAACTCGGTTCGGATGGATTTTATATCGGTATTCCAGTAGTTTTCGGAGTTGGTCAATAAAGAAAAAGTGCTATTTTCGGGCGTTTCTTCGAGTAATTCTTGTACGGCACGTTTGAGCAATTCGCCTTTTTTGCCTTTGGCTTGCATGCTAAAGGAATTGTCCAGTACGATATACATTTCGTTGTTGGCGTTTTTGCTGTCTTTGGCGTCAAAATAGGGTTGTGCAAAAGCGATTATGATGCAGGTTAGCAATAGCATTCGAGTGGCAAGCAGCAACCATTTTTTGATTTTGGAACTCTTTCTGGTTTGAATCGAAAGGGCTTTGAGCAAGCGAACATTTGTGAAATATTCTTTTTTAAACCGTCGCAATTGAAACAAATGCACCAAAACGGGAACAATCAAAAGGAAAAGAAAGTATAAAATTTCGGGCTGTTTGAAGTGCATTCTGATTTTAGTTTGGTTCAAAAATACGAATTTGTATACAGTTTTTGGTGAAGTTGTTATAAATTTTCAAATGATGAAATAGATGACATGTATTGTTTAATTATTATGTATTTTAGCTTTTCAATAAATTTTAGTATTATGAAAAAATCGTTCGTTATTCTTCTTCTAATTTCAATGTTTACAACCGTGCAAGCACAAACTAAATCCATCAACTTGATTGTAGGAACGTACACCAATAGCTGCGATAGCAAAGGGATTTATGTCTATGATTTTGATACCAATTCAGGGGATTTTAAATTAAAAAATGTATCCGAAAGCACTGTAAATCCTAGTTATGTTTCGCTTTCTAGCAACAATAAAATCATTTATGCCGTTAACGAAAATGGAAAAGAAAGCACCGTTAGTTCGTTTGGATTTGATGCTGCAAGCGAAAAATTAGATTATATTAACAAACAAGATTCCAAAGGAGCTGATCCTTGCTACCTAATAAATGATGCTAAAAATGTGATTGTTGCCAATTATTCAGGTGGGAATATTGCTGTTTTTGGAAAAAACACTGATGGTAGTTTAACCGAAGCCAAACAAGTAATTCAGCATTTTGGAAAAGGAAAAAACACACAAAGACAAGAAAGTCCGCATGTGCACATGGTTTATTTTTCGCCTGACAAAAAGTATGTTTTATCGAATGATTTAGGAACCGATAAAATATACACTTACCGCTATAACCCAACTGCCACAACGAATGTTTTGGAATTAAAAGACAGTATATCAGTAACAGCAGGAAGTGGACCAAGGCATTTGACTTTTAGCCAAGACGGAAAATTAGTCTATGTTTTGCAAGAATTGAATGCCGCTTTGACCACCTTTAGTTACGCCAACGGTGTGCTTAAAAAAATGGACGAAACGACTGTTTTAGCTCCTGATTTCAAAGGAACTTTCAGCGCAGCCGACATTCATTTTTCGCCTGACGGAAAATTTTTATACGCTTCGAATAGGGGAGAAGCCAATACGATTTCGATTTTCAAAGTGTTGAAAAACGGAAAATTAGAATCCAAAGGGCAAACGAGTTCTTTGGGCAAAGGCCCACGAAATTTTGTTATAGATCCAACTGGGAATTTTCTTTTGGTAGGGCATCAATACACAAATGAAATTGTAATTTTCAAAATCAATAAAACTACGGGAAGCCTTACGGATACTGGAAAAAGAATTGCTTTGTGCGCACCAGTTTGTTTGGTTTTTGGGAAGATTTAATTTTAAGTAATCAGTAGTCAGTTTTTAGTGATTAGTATTTAACTGAACACTAAAAACGGAACACTTTTTTTGTCCCTAATGTTGCTTCCTTTGGTTTTTTCACTATCGTTCTATTACTGATTTTCGGTATTTAACCAAATCAAAAACAGCTTGTATCCAATGGTTAATACCACGGCTCCAAGAAATAATCCCAAAAATCCGTTGTAAATAAAGCCACCAATTGCACCCAGAAAAACGACTAACATGGGTACAGGAGATGCTCTTCCTAACAAAATGGGTTTCAAAATATTATCCGAAAGCATTGTAATAAGCAACCAAATGGACAAAATAGTAGCCGTAGTTGTATCTGAAACCGAAAACATATAAATGGCAACTGGAATCGCAATAGGGCCAATTCCTATTTGAATAATGGCTAACACAAGACAAGCAACTGTCCACAAACCAGCAAAAGGAACACCTGCGATAAAAAACGCAATTCCTACCATTACGGATTGAATTATAGCTACGCCAATAAATCCTTTTATCACATTTCGAATAGTCATTACCGTAACATCAGCAAAATGTTCTCCGTTTTGTCCCGCCAATTTTAGGAATATTTTTTGCGAAACGCTTTGTAACGATTCCGAGTAAATCAATAAAACTCCCGCAATGATGATGGAAACGATAAACTCCAAAATGCCTTTGCCAAAACCTGCAAATAAGTTCAAAAGCCACGTACCCACTTTGGTCACTTGATCCGAATATTGCAACATGGTATCTTGCCAATTATCCGATGCTGATTGCCAAATATCAACAATTGGTTTGGCAATAGTAGGCCAATTAGCTGTGGTAGCACCCGGTGGCGGAATCAAAGGTTGGCCTTCGGTATACATTTCGGTGATGTGGCTAATGCCTTCATACAGCGATTCTCCAACCAGAACACTGGGTAGAATCAAAAAGCTTAATAACAAGAGTGTTAAAAAAATACCGGGCACCACTTTTTTTCCCCTAAAGATTTTTACAATGGCACTATAAATTGGCGATAGCGCAATAGCAATCACTGCTGCCCAAATCAAAATCAATATGAAGGGTTTTAAAATGTCAAAACACCACGACAACAACACGAAAAGGACGCCCAAACGGATGATGATATCTACAATTTTATCAAATTTATTGGGAATTGGACTGGAATCAACTGGGTTCATTGGGTTCATTTTTTAGTTGTAAAAGGAATTGTAAACATAAAAAAATTAGTTCGCTTTATGTCTTTTTTATCAAAAAAAACAGCTGCTCCATGCTAAATTTTTGTAGTTTAATGTATTGATAGTGATACTAAAAACTATCTTATTGCCTGTTTTTGCACTTTTTAAAGAACGACTATTTCAATGCAGACTAAATTATTTGCAACAGATTAACGCATTACAAAGCTTTAAAATGTTTTTAATCTATAAAATCTAGGACAAAAACTTTTTTTTCCAATTGTTATCGTATTTCAATAATGCAAAAATAGGTCTTTCTGGTTGCTTATTATTATGATTTGTTGTTAGTTAATGTGTTTGAATTTGACTACATTTGTTTGCAATTAACATTTGTTTATCATAAAACAACTCTAAATTGATTTACTATTTTCCTAAATAAATTGTGGCGAAAATGAAATCAGCAGTTCCTAAAAGTTCTCCTTTACCAATCCTCAAAACCGAAAAAGTAAAGTCAAATCACAATCTTGATCCAGAAGTACTAGCAACTCAATTACTTTCCAATCAAGAAAATGAGGGCGTTGCGCATGGTTTTACAGTAGTGGCCATTGGCGCATCGGCAGGTGGTCTTGAAGCCATTACGCAATTGCTGCAAAGTGTATCGCCAACCACAGGAATGGCGTTTATATATGTACAACATTTGAGTCCCGATCATAAAAGCATTCTCCCTTCCTTATTGTCCAAGGCTACCCAAATGGAAGTGCAAGATATTGATGACATGGAAAAAATGATTCCTAATAATGTGTATGTAATTCCGTATAATAAAGAAATTGAAGTTATTGATGGGCATATTAAATTAATACCCAGACCTAAAAACCGAATTTCGAATCTCTCCATCGATTTGCTTTTTTCATCATTGGCCGAGACGCATAAGGAAAATGTTGTTGGAATCGTTTTGTCAGGCAATGCACATGACGGAACTAGTGGTCTGAAAGAGATAAAACAAGCGGGAGGCATTACTTTTGCTCAAGACGATTCGGCTAAATTTGTGAGTATGCCACATTCCGCAATTGCTTCTGGGGTTGTAGATTTTGTTTTATCACCCAAAGAAATTGGGTTGGAAATAAACCGAATAAGCAAACATCCATTGATTAAACGCAATCCTACCAAAAAAAATCCCGAAGCAGAAATTGAAAATAATGATTCTAATTTACAACTTATTTTGCAACTTTTGCACAAGCATAAAAATGTAGATTTTAGTCATTATAAAATGAATACCATCAAACGGAGAATGTTGCGTAGAATGCTTATTCATAAAATAAAAACGCTAAAGGAATATGCCCTATTACTTCAAGAAAGTACTACCGAAATCGATTTGCTCTATCAAGATTTATTAATAAATGTGACCGACTTTTTTAGAGATCCAGATGCTTTTTCTCTTCTAAAAAGTACAATTTTAACCAAATTATTAAACGCCAAAACTTCGGGAGAAACACTCCGAATATGGGTTGCAGCCTGTGCTACTGGCGAGGAAGTCTATTCCATTGCCATGTCATTGCTGGAAATTCAGAATCATACGATTAGCAGTATTCCTTTTCAAATATTTGCTTCGGATTTGAGTGCCGATGCCATAAATCTAGCTCGTATTGGGGAATATTCGACACATCAATTAACGACAGTTTCTCCCGAAAGACTGCAGCGTTTTTTTACAAAATCCAAAGACAAATACCGCATTTCTAAATCGTTGCGGGATGTTTGCGTTTTTGCACATCACAATATTTTGCGTGACCCACCCTTTTCTAGAATGGATTTTATTAGTTGTAGAAACGTCCTTATTTATCTAGATACCATTGCACAAAAAAAAGCTATTGCAACGTTTCATTACGCCTTAAACGAAGGCGGTTATTTAATGCTCGGCAAGTCGGAAACTATTGGAGCATCGGGACACCTTTTTGGGGTTACCAATAAAAAATACAAATTCTATTCTCGAAAAAACCATTCGGGAGTGAAAACCATACCGGATATAACATCCCGAATAGCCAATTATACTATGCCAAATAAAAATACAAATCCCGCATTAATTCATAAAAAAAACACCACTTCTCCCAACGGAAATGTTGGATTGGCTTTCGATTCGGTATTGCTCGAAAACTATGTTCCAGCCAGTGTGATTATCAATTATGATTTAGAGATTCTTCAATTTAGAGGTGCTACAACACTTTATTTGCAACATTCATCAGGAAAAGCCAGTTTTAATATCCTGAAAATGGCACATCTAGAAATTACTTTTGAGTTGCGCAACGCCATTCACCACGCCATCAAAACCAAGCAAACGGTCATAAAAACAGGTATTGAAATGAACCGTGACAAAACGGGAAATGCGTTCCGAATTGTAAATCTAGAAGTTACCCCAATTGCGATTGAAGGCGAAGAACCGTTACTGGTTGTTGTATTTACGGGACAACAAATTGCAGAAGTAGAACATGATCCTATAAAAGCGGATAATAATAACGCTATTGCAAAAGACCGCCGCATCAAAAAATTAGAAGAAGAATTGACCGCTGCCCGAGCAGATATGGGTTCCATAACGCACGATCAAGAAGCTGCAAACGAGGAATTACAAAGCTTAAACGAGGAAATTGTGTCCAGCAACGAGGAGTTGCAAAGCTTAAACGAAGAGCTCGAAACCTCCAAAGAGGAAATTGAATCGACCAATGAAGAACTTACCACAAGCAACCAAGAATTACACTCTCGCAACCAGCAAATAGAGGAATTGTATTCCTACTCCGAGGCCATTATGGCAACTATTCACGAACCTATGCTGGTACTGGACAAAGACATGAAAATTAGATCAGCCAACAAGTCTTTTTGTAATATGTTTCAGGTAAATGAGGAGGAAAGCATTGGAATATCGCTGTATAAACTGAATAATAACCAATGGAATTTTCAAGGATTACGGGAGCTTCTGGAGGATATTGTACCCAAAAATATTCGTTTCCATGATTTTGAAGTCGATCATACTTTTTCAACAATTGGACACAAAATCCTGCTATTGAATGCTCATCGAGTAAGTCAACCTAGTCAAAATGAAGAGTTAATTGTACTTACTATTATTGACATTACAGCGGTTCGAAAACTAGCGTTGGAAGTCCAAGAAAAAGAGCAAAAAATTCGTGAGATTCAAATGGATGTCGAAAAGAAAGCCCTGAAAATCGTCGAAGATAGTAATAAACGCTATGAAATGATGCTCTTGCAATCGCCATTTGCCTTTGCTATTTTGAAAGGAAAAGAAATGACCATTGCATTGGCTAACGATAGTGTCAAAAAACTGTGGGGAAAAGGAAATCACATAGAAGGAAAATCACTATTTGATGTTTTGCCAGAAATTGTCACTAGCGCAGTGCCCGCTTTACTTCACGAAGTATTTACAACTGGAAAACCCTTTAACGGATATGAACTTCTGGTGCCGCTTATGCGAAAAGGAAAAATGGAGGATGTGTATTTCAATTTTGTGTATCAACCGTATATGGAGGCTGACAAAACCATTTCGGGCGTGGCGGTTATTGCGTATGATGTCACGAATCATGTTATTTTAAAAGATAAATTGATTGAATCCATTGCAAATGCAGAACAAAAAACAACAATTGCGCAAGATGCCCTCAAAGCCAAGCAACAGTTTTTATCGAACATGAGCCACGAGATACGAACACCTATGAATGCTATTATTGGTTTTACAAATGTGATGCTCAAAACCGAATTGAACATCCAACAAAAAGAATGTATCAACGCCGTTAAAACCTCTGGAAATGCCTTGATTGTGATTATAAATGACATTCTAGACCTTGCAAAAGTCAATGCAGGCAAAATGAATTTTGAAGAAAAGCCATTTCATTTAGAACAAACAATCACAGAAATTTTTCATTTATTCGAAATTAAATGCCACAAAAAAAAGATAGCATTAGTAAAAGAAATAGACACCAAAATTCCAAAAATAGTATTGGGTGATGCCATTCGTTTACGTCAAATTATTTTAAATCTCGTTAGCAATGCCATCAAGTTTACCGAAATTGGCAAAATCACATTAAGTGTTAAAATCCTGAACGAAGATGTGCAACAAACAACTGTAGAATTTGCCTTAACGGATACAGGAATTGGGATTCCCGAAAATAAACTAAAAACTATTTTTGATAATTTCGAACAAGCTTTTGACGAAACATCACGATTGTATGGCGGAACTGGATTGGGACTCGCCATTGTAAAACAACTGGTGGAACATCAAGGAGGAACACTAATCCTTAAAAGCGAATTAGGAAAAGGATCCACGTTTGGATTTGTAATGAGTTTTAAAAAAACAACACAAGAAATCCCCATTGAAACCATAGTTGCCATAGATAAAAATAACGCCATCAACAACATCAAAGTTTTGGTTGCCGAGGATATGCCGCTCAATCAACTGTTGATAAAAATCATATTGGAAGATTTTGGTTTTCAATGTGATATTGCCGAAAACGGTAAAATTGCTATTGAAAAGCTACAAAATAACACTTACGATATTGTGCTAATGGACATTCAAATGCCCGAAATGAACGGTTTTGAAACGACTGAATTCATTAGAAACAAAATGAATTCAAAAATTCCTATTATCGCTCTAACAGCAGATGTGACAACGGTTGACATCAAGAAATCGTTGGAAGTAGGTATGAATGATTATATCTCAAAACCTATTGACGAAAAACTATTGTACCACAAAATCAGCAATCAATTGATGAAATAAAACCGTATTTTAGGAATTTACTTTTACTCTAAATGTTTAAAATGCTTTTCGTTTTTATACACTTGCGCCAATAAGCTCGGCAAAACAATCAATAATAATGGCATGGCGATTACAAACCCACCAATTACGGCAATGGCAAGCGGTTGGTGCAGTTCAGACCCAGTTCCTATGCCAATTGCTAATGGCAAAAGTGCAATTATTGCTCCCAGAGCCGTCATTAATTTGGGGCGCAATCGAGTTGAAATAGAATAAATTATGGATTCCTTTACGTTTCTAGTTGCTTTGAACGTTTCCTTAAATTGAAGAAATGTAAAAATAGCGTTCTCGGCAATTATACCAACAATCATAATAATTCCAGTATAACTTCCCACGTTTAAAGGAGTTCCAGTTACAAAAAGCAACATATAACTTCCTGCAATTCCTAAAACCGAAATGAATAGGATAACAATTGCGATTCTAAAATCTCGAAAAAGAAATAAAATAACCCCAAAAACGAGTAAAGAGGCTGCGATTAAAATTAGTAATAATTCCTTGAAGGATTGTTGTTGGTCTTTGTAAGCACCAGCATATTCAATATAATAGCCATTGGGCAAATGAATTTGACTGGAAACTTTGGACTGAATTTCTTGCATGACACTTCCTAAATCCCGATCGTCCAATCGTCCAGTTACCACATTCATCATTTGGAGGTTCTCACGCTCGATTTCGGCAACCCCTTTTTGCACCGAAATAGTCACCATACTCGAAATGGGAACCGCTTGACCGTTTGGCAAAAATATTTTGAGTTGTTTGATGTCTTCCAAGCTTCGTTTTTGACCATTGGCATAAATCAATCGAATGGGAGTTTGTTTTTCGTTTTCTAATAAAGTACCTACCACATTTCCTTCGAGAGCGGTTTGCATTTGAAACTGTAAATCGGTTGGCGTAATGCCGTATTGCGCTAGTTGTGCATAATTTGGAACAATATTTATTGCTGGGCCAGCCAAAACAATTCCGTCAAAAACATCGGCAGTTCCTTTTACTTTTTCGATAATGGCGGTTACTTTTTTGGCTATTTTTTGTAATTCGGCTTGGTTGTTCCCAAAAATTTTTACTTCTATTGGCGAAACAGAGCTCATTAAATCGCCCAACATATCCATGATAACTTGCCCAAAATCGATGCGCAAAGCGGGTTGTGTGGCTTCTACTTTGGTACGAATTTCATCAATGACATCGTTGCTCGTTTTGTTTCGGTCTTTTTTTAATTGAATTAAATAATCGCCACGATTGGGTTCGGTGATAAAAAATCCCATTTGTGTTCCCGTTCTGCGGCTGTAGGCTTCGACTTCGGGAATTTTTATGATGATTTTTTCCACTTCGTTTAGCATTCTATCAGTTTCTTCAAGAGAAGTTCCTGGCGGAGATTCATAATCCAAAACAATACTTCCTTCATCCATTTCAGGTAAAAATCCTGTTTCAAGATTAGGCAAAATAATAATTATGGAAAGGAGTAAAACAACACAAAAAGCAAGACTAATAATGGGTTTTCCTATAAAATACGCCACCCAGTTTTGGGTTTTTACTTCGTGAATTTCGGTTTTGTTTTTAGCAGAACTAGTTGAATTTTCTTTTTTAGACAACCACAAATAAATCACAGGAAGCAACAACCAAGTCACAAAAAACGAACAAACCAAAGTGATAATCATGGTATCCGTAAGCACTTTAAAATAGGAACCAGCCACGCCACTCATCAATGCAAATGGAATAAAAATCACAATCGTACTGACGGATGAGCCCACCATTGCTGGAAACAAATACTGAATGGCTTTTTGCAAAAGCGTTACCGTTGGCTCGTCTGGATGTTCCTCGTGTGTGCGATGAATTTGCTCTACAACCACAATTGCATCGTCAATAATTAACCCTAAAGCCGCTGCAATAGCACCCAAAGTCATGATGTTGAATGTTTGTCCAGTTAGGTACAAAACGAGCAAGGTCAATCCTAATGTTACTGGAATTACAATCAAAATAGTAGCACTTGCTTTGGCTGATTTCAAAAATAAAACAGCTACAATTATGGCTAATAATAGTCCAATTAACAAACTATCGGTCACACTTTTTACGGCATCGTTTACAAAAGTAGCTTGCTGGTAATAAGGTGTGATTTTGATCCCGTTGGGAAGTATTTTTTTTAGCTCTTCTAATTTCGCATTCATCGCATCCGTAAGCGAAATCAAATTAGCATTGGGTTGCTTGATAACGGCAACCAATATACTTTCTTTGCCATTGGCATTGACTTTTATGTATTCTTTGGCTTCCTTAACTGCAACGCTCGAAATGTCTTTTAGGGTAATAATTCCTTTGCCATTATTGCTAATCACGAGGTTTTCGAGTTCGTCTTTTTTATCGACTTGCGCATCAGTAATGGTTAAATACAAATACCGATAATCCGACAAATATCCATTGGATTTTATAAAATTGGTCTCACTTAACACCTGCGTAATCGCATTGGGAGTAATTCCTAAAGCGGTCATTTTATTAAAATCCAATGCCAACCAATACTCTTTTTCTTTACCGCCAATAATCCGAATTTCCGAAACGCCATCGATTTGCGACAGAAAGGGTTTGATGGTATAAGTAGCAATTTTCTTGAGTTCGATAGCCGATTTTCCTTTGCTTTCAATCGCATAACCAATAACTGGCAGTATGGACGGATTCATTTTTTCGACTGTAATTTGAACATTGGGAGGCAAATCGTTTTGAATTTGACTTATTTGCTCTTCGATACGCGTTTTGCTCAAATCAATATCCGCTTTCCAATCCATAAAAGCCGAAATTTCACAACTTCCACGACTCGTGGTACTGCGAACGGTTTTTAGATCTTGTACTTTTTTGATGGCATTTTCTAGCGGTTTAGTCACCGTAACCATCATTTTATCAATGGGTTGCTGACCTGCATCGGCAATGATTTTGATTTTTGGGAATGTGATTTCAGGAAATAAACTGGTTTGCATTTTAGAATACGCAAAAAAACCTCCCAAAATAATCAGGAAAATTATGGCACTCAAACCGTTTTTATGCTTTACAAAGAAGTTGTTCATGTTTTATATTTTTTAGCCACAGATTTAAAGGATTAAAAAGGATTTCAAGAATCTGTGAAAATCTTTTTAATCTGTGGCAAACCATTTTAATTTTTAACTACTTTCACCTTAATCGTATCGCCTACACCATAATTTCCGGTCAATAAAATTTTGTCTTCACGAGTTAAAACTGGCGATAGAATTTCGATTTTATTTTCGGTTTCAGTTCCTTTTTTGATTGGAATTTTTATAGCGGTATTGGCATTTATCATTTTCATAATCCAAAAATTAGTTTCGGTTTCGTCGCTTAAAACTGCGGCTTTGGGCAACGAAATAGTATTCGAATTCGAAGTTTTATTGATTCGAACTTTTACAATTAAATTTTCTGGAATGTCCTGTTTACCATTGATTTTGAGTACCACATTTTGCGTTTGCGAAGCGGTATCAACGGTTGGCATAAATTTTTGAACTGTTGCTATTCTGCTACTGCCGTCTGGAAGCGTAACGGAAAACGTTTTGCCAATAGTGACAATTTTTTTCAATTCATAAGGTAAACTCAACACCATTGCAAAACTTTTGGTATCGTTAATCGTTACTAACGCATCGCCATCCTGCACATAATCGCCTTGTTGCACATTGACCATCGTTACAATACCGCTGGTATTGGATGTTACTTTTATAGCACCGCCAAAATGGAGCGTTGGGTCAATTTTATTTACCGAATTGCCTAAAATTTTTGCTTCTCTCGTTTTGATAGAAAACAGTTCCTTTCCATGGGTTACAAAATCATTTGTTGCCACATTTACCGAGTTCAAATAACCGGTTGCATTGGCTTTGACAACGTTTTTGACTAGATACGTTGCCGTTGCATTTAGCTCCACATAAGTATCAATTCCTGATGTATCAATAGAGGTAATTGTTACGGGAATAGTGGTATCGATAGGTTTTTCTTCGGCTGTTTTATTTTGGCAAGAAAAAAACAGAAGCGGAATTAGGGCAAATAGGAATAGCTTTTTTCTCATAGTTTTAGTCATTAGAATTCCAATAATTAATTTCGTTAATCAATTGCAGTTGGTTTATTTTGTTTTGCGAAATGGTGTTGTTTATCGCAATTATAGTTGTTATCGCAATCACAAAATCGGTAATTTGTGCATCGCCACTGACTAATAATTTTTTATCAGCTTCAATAAGTGCCTCACTAATTTGGAGTTGTGAATGCAATTGCTTTTCGGTGGCAAAGGTTTGTTGTAACTTCAAATGTAGCATCGTCAATTGCTGTTGGTATTGTTTATTGAAATTGGTTTTATATCCTAAATTGGTTGCTAGAGCGATTTCGTTTTTTTGATGTTGCAATGCTTTTTGTCCGCCATCATAAATGGGAATTGACAATCCAAAACCAACACTTAATCCAAAATTTTTATATCCTTGACTGGCAAAACTGGATAAATATCCTGCATCGCCAAGCAATGCTGCTGTGGGTTTGTAATTGTTGTCAATGAGTTTGTTTTGATTCTGGATTTTCAAACTATCGATTTCAAATTGTTTTAGAAACACGAATTTTTCGTTGTTTTTCAGGCTTTTTAAAGTGATTTTTGGGTTTTTTAATCGTACAAAAGTGGTGTCATTTTCGCCCGAAAGATAGTTTAGCAACCCCAAATCGTTTTGATATTGTTGCTTTAAACTTAAAACTTGCAATTCCTGGTGCTGTACTGTGGACAGAAAAATTAAATAATCAGTTTGTTTGTAAATGGAATTTTGGGTTAATTTTTTTAGAATTTGCGATTCGGATTTTAATAATTCCAATATTTTTTGATTGTAAACAATTTGTTCTTGGTTTCCAGAAGCCGAAATGTATTGAGAAACAATCGTTTTATTCAAATCCTTGAAGGCAATTTTTTTATTCAAAACCAAACCTTCTTTTAGTAATTTAAAGGTTTCGGCTTGCGTATTAATCCTATTTTTACTCATTATTTTTTGATTAATTCCAACCAATCCCGACACCGATTGCCCATTTGTAATCGCATTATCGTAACCAAAACCATTGTAATTGGGCGCATAATTCGCAAGAAGATTTCCAGTAACTTGAGGCTTATATGAAGCTTTAGTGATTAAACTATCTATTGCATTCGACTTAATTTGATTGGATAAATCGTTAAGCAAAGGCGAGTTGGTTTGTGCTTTTTCGATATAAAAGCGCAACTCTTTTTCTTGCGAAAAAGAGTTGGTTACACAAAGTAAAAAAAGTATTGCAAGGGGTATTTTCATTTGATTCCTAGTAAATTTAAGGGTAGAAAAATCAGCATTTATTGCCCGCTTGAAACCACCAAAATCATAAAGGAATTGGGAGCAATGCTTGGCCATGGATTTGGATTTTCGGGAGTAGGTTTTGGTTTTGCACCAAAATTTGCTGTGGATAAATATAGTTTACTATTGCTTGGATTCAAAGCAATTGTTCGTGCTCCTTTTTTGGATTTTACTGTTTCTTGAACCATAAAACTAGTGTTATTTTTTTCTTTAATTACCGTAATCGTTCCCTCTCCATTGGAACTAAAAACGAGTTTCTTTTTGGCATCAAAAGCAACACCGTCGCAACCATCTCCAATTGGGAGCGTTTTGATTATTTTACCCTTAAGAGCATCAACAATTACCATCAATTTATTGCCACAAACCGAAAACAAACGATTGGTTTCCAGATCAATTGCTAAACCAGACGGTTCGTCACCAGGCGCAATAGACCAAGTTGCTGTAACTTCTAATTTGGTGGCATCTATGGTTTTAATTTGGTTTTTATCTTCAATATTCACATAAATCAACCCTTTGGTATTGGTGACTGAAAATTCAGGTTTTCCGCCTAACGGAATCGTTTTTATGACTTTATGGGTTACGGCATCTAGAACGGTGGCGTCATTGGATTTGGCATTATAAGTAAACACTTTTTTAGAAAAGGCATCATACAAAACGGCATCTGGTTTTTGGCCTTCAATGGCGACTTTTTCTATTAATTCAAAAGTTTTTAGATTGACAATTGCAACGGCATTTTCTGCACCGCAAGTGATAAAAGCTTTGTTCAAATCATTGGCAATCGCAATTCCGTGAACGCCTTTGGTATTGGGAATGGTAAAAATCACGGCATCCGATTTTAAATCAACCACATTAACAACGTTTCCGTGAGAGACAAATAGCTTTTGGTTTACATCATCTACAGCTAAATAATCCCAGCCAGAATCGCCATTTATTGCTATTTTTTTTGAAACTTTAAAGGTTTGACCAATGCCATTTGTGAGGTAGAAAACTACGAATAATAAGGTGACAATTTTTTTCATTTGATATAAAAATAAGAATTGTTAGTGTTGTCTCAAAAATACATTAATTTAATTATAAAATTCGTTTTGCGTTAGCATTACTTTATATTTGCTTTAGAAAATCGATGCTCATGGAAGAATGTATTTCTGTTTTTGATATGTTAAAAATAGGTGTTGGGCCTTCAAGTTCGCACACATTAGGGCCATGGCGTGCCGCTGAACGCTTTTTGTTAGAATTGGGATTAGATAAGCGTCAAGCAATAACCCGCATTCGAGTTGATTTATATGGTTCCCTGTCGCTGACAGGAAAAGGTCACGCCACTGATTTGGCCATTATGCTCGGACTTTCGGGGCAAGATCCAGAAACGATTCCGATTCAAAATATTGACTCCATCATCAAATCAATCAAGACCACAAACGAGATTCTTTTAGGTAATCAAAAAAGGATTCCATTTCATTGTTTGGAAGACCTCGTTTTCAATAAAAACTTCCTTCCTTTTCATGCTAATGGACTTCGTTTTACCGCTTTTTTTGAGGATAAAACCCAGTATGTTTCGACATTTTATTCTATCGGTGGTGGTTTTGTAGTCAAAGAAGAACGGAGTAACGCCAAGAAAAAATTGGACATCAAATGTGCTTTTCCGTTTCCAATTCAAAATGCCGAGGAACTCTTAAATTATACCATTTCTCAAAACAAATCCATATCCGAAATTGTTTATGAGAACGAAAAATCCATGCGTTCCGAAACCGAAATCCATCATGAATTATTACGAATTTGGCATACAATGCTCGAGTGTATGTACATAGGTTGCCACTCGGAGGGCGTGCTTCCTGGCGGATTGAACGTGCACCGACGTGCTTTTGATATGCACCAAAATCTCATTGGGTTGGCCAATTACAACTCGCCACAAACATGGTTAGAAGAAATTAGAAAAACGGAAGTGAAGTTCCGACAAATATTAAAATGGGTTTCCTGTTTTGCCCTAGCGGTAAATGAGGTAAATGCCGCCTTGGGTCGTGTTGTTACCGCTCCCACAAACGGAAGTGCTGGTGTAATTCCTGCCGTTTTAATGTATTATTTGGTCATAGAAAAACATGAAGCGGGCGACAACGAAATCAAAAAATTCCTAATGGTTGCGGGCGAAATTGGTAGTATTTTCAAAAAAGGGTCTACCATATCAGCCGCTATGGGAGGTTGTCAAGCCGAAATTGGGGTTTCGAGTGCTATGGCAGCAGCCGCCTTAACCGAAGTCATGGGAGGAACGCCAGCGCAAGTACAAATTGCTGCCGAAATTGCTATGGAACATCACCTAGGATTAACCTGTGATCCTATAGGTGGTTTGGTTCAAATACCGTGTATCGAGCGCAATACAATGGGTGCTATAAAAGCGATAAATGCCGCCGAATTAGCCCTAGAAACCAATGCCAAAAATGCCAAAGTTCCCCTCGACAAAGTGATTGATACCATGTGGCAAACCGCCAAAGATATGAACTCCAAATACAAAGAAACCTCACAAGGCGGACTAGCAATTGCTGTGAATATGGCGGATTGTTAGGGAATTGTTTGGAGGTTGATTTCGGGTGTTATAAACGTTGTTTTTTAGGGATTTAAATAGGATTTTTGCATATTAATTCCTAAAAACAGGGATGCTATTTCCCAGTAATAAATGATACTCTTTAAAACTCGAAAATCCTGTTTTTATATAATGGGTTTGCTATATTTGCCAACAGTAAATAACCGTTTTTTCAAACTGACTTCCTGCGCTATTTTAGGGGAAACAACAAGATAATTCATTTTATATAATATACTTTCAATGGAAAATAAACAAGAAAATTCGAAAATTACAAAGAACAAATACATGCCTACGGCTGCATTTTATAGTCAAATAATTGATAGCTTACAGGATTATTCGATTTTTACATTAGATCAAGAATTTGTCATTAACAGCTGGAGTTCAGGTGCTGCAAAAATATTTGGTTACGAAACCGATGAAGTTATAGGAGAATCTTTTGAATTGATTTTTACAGACGAAGATTTAAAAAATGGTGTTCCAAAAAAGGAAATTGAAACTGCTCTTAAAGAAGGCAGAGCAACTGATAATAGGTGGCATATTGCCAAAGATAAAAGCCTTTTTTATGCCTATGGGTTGGTTTTTCCACTCATTGGTTTAGGGGGAGAAATGTTGGGTTATGTAAAAATTTTACGCGATTTGACAGAAAGAAAACATTCTGAAGATGCTATCAAAAAATACGTCAAAGAATTAGAGGAACTCAACACACATAAAGAAAGTGTTTTGGCCATACTGTCTCACGATTTAAGAAGTCCATTATCGGCTATCATTGGAACAGCCAAGTATTTAAAAGAGAATTTCCAAAAAATGAAGCCCGAAGCGGTTCAGGAAATGCTTAATTTACTCTACAAATCCTCTATCGACGAGTTGGAAATGTTAGACTATCTTGTAGAATGGGCAAGAATAAAATACGCATCTGACGTTTTTTCTCCGCAAAAAATAAAATTAACGGAATACATCAATAAAGTTTTTGAAACCTTGAACGAAACGGCTTCGATAAACGCTATCAATTTGCATCACGAAATTGAAGAAAACACTTCCGTTTTTGCCGATGGTAAAATGCTGATTTCGATAATTCAAAATATCGTTTCAAACGCTATAAAACATACCGAAAAAGGAGGGTCTATTACAATTTCTGCAAAAACTATGGCAGATAAAATCATTGTCCAAGTCAAGGATACAGGAATTGGAATGTCAAAAGAAATCATGGAAAAACTTTTTACGCCACAAATGAAAACCCTTTCGGAAACAAGAAAAAAGAACAAAGGAGCTGGGATTGGATTGTTATTAGTAAAAGGATTTTTAGAAAAAAATGGTGGTGAAATTTGGGTTGAAAGCATCGAAGGCGAGGGATCTACTTTTTATTTTACATTGCTACTCAATGAGCCTTTATATAAAATAGGCAGTTCCGACGAAATTATGTTTGACGAAAGTGCGTAATTGCTATTTGTAGGACTCATTTAAGTACTTGATTTTAATACTATTGTTTATCCAAATGGGAGTAGAAATAGAAATCAAAAGGGATTAAGTTTATTGCGGTATCAATCGTTTTTGACTATTAAAATCCCAAATAACAATCACAAAAAAAGGTTCAACTCACAAAGTTGAACCTTTTTTTTGGGTCAATAAACGATCTTTATTTCTTATAGTATTTTCTGTATTTAGGATAGGTGATGGCACCAATACCCGCAATAGTTCCTAATGAGTAATAAATCCAATCCAAGGATTTTGCCTCGCCACTGGCGTAGGAGTGCATGCCCACCAAGTGAAAATTCACTCCATAATACGTGAACAAAATAGATACAAAAGCAAACATACTCATTAAGTTAAAAATCCATTTCCCTCGTAACGAAGGAACAAATCGAGCGTGAATCACAAAGGCGTAGACCATAATACTAATCAAAGCCCAAGTTTCTTTTGGATCCCAACCCCAGTAACGTCCCCAACTTTCGTTTGCCCATTGTCCGCCAAGAAAATTCCCTATGGTAAGCATAATGAGTCCAATGGTCAATGCCATTTCGTTGATGTAGGTGATTTCTTGAATGTTTAAATCCATTTTGGCTTTGTTTTTTTCATTGGTAAAAAAGATTAAAACAAGCGATACAAAACCTAAAATTAGTCCTAAAGCAAATGGGCCGTAACTTGCCACGATAACCGCCACGTGAATCATCAACCAGTAGGAATTAAGCACGGGTTGCAGGTTGGCAATTTCGGGATCAATCCAGTTGGCATTGGCGGCCATAAAAATCATTGAAGTGACAAATGCTGCCGAGGCGACTGTTAATTTTGACTTACTGTCGAATGCCAATCCAAAAAACATCGTTGCCCAAGCCACATAAATAATGGCTTCGTAGGCATTACTCCATGGGGCATGCCCAGATATGTACCAGCGTGCCACTAGCGCTATGGTGTGTAAAAGAAAGAAGAACCCAATACTGATGTGAAAAGCGTTAACGGTAACTCGGAATACTTTTTTGTCAAAGAAAATAGAGAGCAGTGTAAAAACGAGCATCAAGATTCCCGCAAGCGAATAGCAGTAAAACAATTTGGGTAAAATATCGTATTTGTTGTACGCAATTTCAAGGTCTATTTTACGCTGTGAAGGCATTACTTTGCTTCCAAATTTTTTCTGGAAACCGTTTATACTTTCTATTAATTCGTTTGCTGTTTTATAATTTTTGCTAGTTGCGGCATCGTTTAAAGTGCCAAAATACAACGGCAAAACGTTTTTGGTATAGGTAGCATCCATTCCTTTGAGTCCAGCATGATCGATTTCTAGGTACGAAATCCACTTGTTATTGGGGTCTTTTGGAATCGGGAAAATGCGCAAGATACTTCCCGTCAAAGCGGATTCCATTAGGTTTACTTTTTTATCGGTTTCTATAAAACCTTTTTCAAAAGAATCTGGATTGGCAGCTTTGTAGGCTTCATCAAGATACGGTGTCAATTTGTAGTTCCCTTTTTCGTCAAAGAAAGCAATAAAAGGAGCATATTTTGCCTGTGAATCAATACCAATAATTTTGCGAATACTGTCGTTTTCTGGCTTAATGTAAATGAGCGGTACTTCAATCCAAATTTTGGCATATTGCGTCATCGACAATAATACCTGATCAGAATTCATATTTTGGTACGTATCGGCATGGCTCACTTTACGCAACAATTCCGACGAAAAGGTATTGATTGGTTTCATTCTACCGCCCGCATCCTGAATGATTAATCGCCCAAACTTGGTCGCATGCGACTCGGGAACGGTGTATTTAATGAGTAAGGAGTCCAATGCTTTTTGGGTTGGAATTTGGTGTTGATGGGCCTCATGATTTTGAGCAAAACCAACAAAGCTAAACAAGAACAACAGTGTAAGCAATGCCGCTTTTTTGGCTTTGACCACTTCTAACTTGCGTTTCAAATCGGCAAAACGGGAATGCTTGGTAAATAGAATGGACATCATGGCAAAAAACAGCATGAAATAGCCCGCATACGTAATGCAAGTTCCCCAAAAATCATGGTTTACGGACAACACCGTTCCTTTTTCGTCAGGGTCAAAAGAGGATTGAAAAAACCGATATTGCTTGTAATCCAGTACATTATTCATAAAAATACGCGCATTAAATGATTTTAAAGAATCCTGAACGGTAACTTTACTTTCAAAGGCCGAGTAACTTTTCTCGGTTCCGGGATATTTTTTGGCTATAAAATCGTTTAATTTTATTTTAAAAGGCAAAACGTATGCTTTACTACCATAGAAAAAGGTGTACTCAATCTTGCCAATTTTTACGGTTTTGAAATCTCCTACTTTGCCTTTGGAACCCAAAACGGTAACTGATTTTTCTTGCCCTTCGGCTTTGACTTTCAAGACCAAAGCATCTTCATGCGTTTTGGCTTTGTAATCAATTTTTTCTTCGTAATCAATCACGCCTTTGCTAGCAGGATCCGGAAAAACAAACCGTTTTTCGCCTATGCTGTATAGCGATCGCATCATCAATGGTTGTGCGGCATCCTTGATTACCTTGCCTTGTAATTTATCAGCCATGCGCATAAAATTTCCTTCAAATGGGGTTTGAATCGTGTAGGTTGCGCCCGTTGTATTGATGTTTATGGCTCCAGCAGTATATTTATTTAAAGCAAAAAGTACGTTGTGAATGTTTTGAACTTCGCCTTCTTTCAAAAAATGTTCTTCACGTCCACCCGCACCCGCTTCGACTAATTTCAAATACACAATCCCTTTTGGATCTGGTTTTACATATTCTTTGGCACCCATAATATACTTTTGATATTCAATTTCAAAAGGGGTTGTAGCGAAATTTTCTTTGATCGAAAAAGCATTGTTGGTAACAGGAGATAGGAGCAAAGGCTTCTCGAAAATACGGCGTTTCATGTCGCCCTTGTATTCGCCATCTACAAAAACGGTCAAAAAAGTCTTATCCGAAAAAAACTGATTCTCGGCAGCACCTTCGCGAATGGGCATCATGCCTTCGTAACTGATATAACGGGTTACAAACGCTCCCAAAATGATGAATATAAAAGCCAAATGCAACAATAAAGTAGCCCATTTTTCTTTCTTCAAAAGTTGGTATCGCTTGATGTTTCCAATGAAATTTATCAAGAAAAAAACGTGAATGGCTTCAAACCACCACGCATTGTAAATCCAAATTTTAGCGGTATCCGTATTGTATTTGCTTTCGATAAAGGTTCCTGAGGCCATGGCAACGGCATATCCTAGAAATAAAACAGCCATTAATCGTGTCGAAAACAAAAAGGAGTAGTATTTTTTATCCATTTATAAAGAGAATAGTTTTGTAAAAGTGGTACAAAAGTACTCAAAAATGTTGACTCCATTCTTGACACATTTGTTAATTTAATCCAAAATTAAGGAAGCCTTTTTTGCTGAATGAAAAGAGAATTTACGATACAAAAACCAACAAAAAGCATTCGTTTTTAAGGTTTTTACTATCATAATGAATCAGTGAAATAAAAACAGTAGTATTTTATTTCAAAATCTGTGACCCGAGCGATAGCGAATAGGCGAAGCGATCTGCGGTGAACTTTTAAAAGCGGTTATCTAGCAGGGCATTCGCTTTTAAAAAAAAGTTAAACACGAATTTCACGAATTACGATCAGTTTTAATTACACTAACTCTAAAAATAGGCAAAATTTATTCTGTTCAATTATTAAATTTGTGATAATCTGTGTAATTTGTGGTAGAAAATTTTAAAAGAGAATGCCCTGGATTCTTTGCCACGGCATTCGCTTTTAAAAAGCATAATCTTCTTTAACCACAAATTACACAAATTACACAAATTACACAAATTACACAAATTACACAAATTATATAAATTTACGCAAAAATGAACCCGTCAATAACATCATAATTAACTCAAACAGACCAAAAACAGACTTTGAATTTGTGAAAATTTGTGATGAAAAATTTTAAAAGCGAATGCCCTGGTTGTCTAGCTGTTTTATCCTTTAAAAAAAAATGGTAGTTTTGTAGCATGATCAAAGTAACAATTATAGGTTCAGGAAATGTAGCACAGCACTTAATCAACGTGTTTTTGGCTAGTGCGCAAATTGAGCTCGTACAGGTTTTTGCTAGAAAAAAAGAATCCGTACTTCATTTGCTTGATTTTGACAAAATTGTTACCGCATACACTGATTTGAAAGAAGCCGATTTGTATATATTAGCAGTATCCGATGGCGCAATTAGTACCGTTTCATCGCAACTGCCTTTTGTAAATAAATTGGTAGTTCACACCTCTGGAAATGCTTCAATTACTGCTTTGGACGATAAGAATAGGAAAGGTGTTTTTTATCCTTTGCAAACATTTTCTAAAAATAAACCTATCGATTTTAGCGTTATTCCAATTTGTTTAGAAACCGAAAATCCTACTGATTTTCAATTGATAGACAAAGTAGCCAAGAGTATTTCGACAGCTGTTTTTACCATCAATTCGCAACAGCGAAAAGCCTTGCATGTAGCGGCTGTTTTTGTCAATAATTTTACGAATCATTTGTACCAAATAGGGCAGGATATATGTGAGGAACACCAAATTCCTTTTGGAATTTTGATGCCTTTAATTCAAGAAACTGCTCAAAAAATAAAAACCCTTTCGCCTCAAGATGCACAAACGGGGCCTGCAAGGCGGCATGACGAGACTACAATTCAATCGCACGAGAATTTTTTGACGCATGACAATCAAATACTTATCTATAAAATACTAACCCAATCGATACAAAATCATGGCAAAAAGCTATAAAGAAATAATGAATACCATCACAACCTTTGTTTTTGATGTTGATGGAGTACTTACGGACAGTTCCGTATTGGTAACCAATGAAGGCGAAATATTGCGAACCATGAATATCAGGGATGGATATGCTATGAAAGCAGCCGTAGAAAGTGGCTATAATGTTTGTATTATTTCGGGCGGAAGCAACGAAGGTGTTCGGGTGCGTTTGCGCAATCTGGGCATTACGGACATTCATTTAGGAACGCCTGATAAAGTCGAAACTTTTAAAGAATATACAGCGGTGTACCAAATAAATCCAGAACAAGTGCTCTATATGGGCGATGATATTCCAGATTATCATGTGATGCAATTGGTTGGTTTGCCTAGCTGTCCGCAAGATGCTAGCCCCGAAATAAAAGCGATTTCAGGCTACATTTCGCATAAAAATGGAGGAAAAGGTGCCGCTCGAGATGTCATTGAGCAAGTTATGAAAGTACAAGGAAAATGGATGGCACATTTTGACGGGAAACACGATTAAATAAGCTTTTAAAATACTAAAATTCAGTATACTTTCTATTGAAAAAGCAATACTCTTTAGACAAAAAAAATGAAATACCTTACACTCATACGCTACCAAAACCTACTGTTTCTTGCCATTATGCAACTGGTTTTTAGGTATGGTTTTCTGGAACTGCAAAACGTTTCCTTGGCATTGGCCTATTGGCAATATGGCTTATTAGTGCTTTCGACATTATTAATTGCGGCTGGTGGTTATGTTATCAATAATATTTTTGACCAAGATACGGATGCCATCAACAAACCCAATCAAGTTGTTGTAGGCAAAACTATTCCCGAAACTACTGCATACACTATCTATATGGGGCTTACGGTTACGGGTGTTGCCATTGGATTTTATTTATCGAATGTGATCCAAAGACCTAGCTTTGCAACGCTTTTTATTTTAATTGCAGCAACACTTTATTTCTACGCCACGAGTTTGAAACAAATGCTGCTAATAGGCAATATTGTTGTGGCATTATTGCTGTCTATAAGCGTTCTTGTCATTGGTGTTTTTGATATTTTTCCTGCAACCGATGCAAGCAACCAACAACAAATGCGAAACCTTTTTTCGATCCTTTGGGATTATGCTGTTTTTGCATTTATGATTAATTTTATTCGGGAAATTGTCAAGGATTTAGAAGATTTGGATGGCGATTACCAACAGGGTATGAGCACTTTGCCTATTGTTTTGGGAGTTTCAAGAACTACCAAAATTGTTTTTGGGTTGAGTTGTGTTCCCGTTTTGGTACTGTTGAATTACATCAATACTTATTTTGTTCCCAATAATTTAATGTTGATTACCGCCTATAGTTTTGCTTTTATTGCCGCACCTTTGCTCTATTTTTCAATTCAAATTTGGTCTGCCAAAACCACCAAAGCTTTTCATCATTTGAGTACCATTTTAAAATTAATATTGCTTTTTGGACTTTTTTCAATAGCGCTTCTCATGTATACCATTCAGCACCATGCTTAAAAATAAATTAAAAAAATACAACTTAATTTTGGCTTCGGGATCACCTAGAAGACAACAATTTTTCAAAGATTTGGATTTGGATTTTGAAATCCGATTAAAAGAAATACCTGAAATTTACCCACCTGAATTAAAATCGGGAGCCATTACGAACTATCTCGCGGCACTAAAAGCGAGTGCTTTTGAGGGCGATTTGCAAGACAACGATATTCTAATTACCAGCGACACGATTGTTTGGCACAACGGCAACGCATTAGGAAAACCCAAAGACCACGAGGATGCTTTTGCTATTTTAAAATCATTGTCTAATGCCACTCATGAGGTAATTACATCAGTCTGTTTCAAGACAAATGCTGGCTCGACGCTGCTTCAAGAAACGACCAAAGTGACGTTTAATGCCTTGAGCGATGAAGCCATTTTGTATTATTTAGAACACTACAAACCCTATGATAAAGCGGGTGCTTACGGTATTCAAGAATGGATTGGCTTTATAGGCGTTGCAAAAGTTGAAGGTTCTTACGCCAATGTTATGGGATTGCCTACGGATAAGGTGTACGCTTATTTGAGTACATTAGCTTAGTCAAACCGTATTGCGTTGCTGTAGTAGTAGCTAGAAAAAAACAGCTTGTAAGTACACATAGTAAATGTGTGAATTTTATAATTTTTTTGACTAAATCTATAATTATTATTTTTAAAATAAATACCACCTTTGATGGCGTTATTTTTCTTTATTCTTGCTAAAAAAAACATAGAATACTGCTTATGAAAGTCTTCTTTACCTTGATCTGTTTTTTTTTAATGCTAAACGGTCAACTCTTGTTTTCGCAAGTTAGCGTTCCTAAAACCGATAGTTCGAAGGTTTATAACTCCATTCAAAACTATTCGAAAAAGAAAAAATTCACTACTTTTTTGCACAAATTAGTTTTTAGACCTGTAAATGTCAAAAAGAGAAAAAACAAAATTATCCTTCAAAATTTTGGGCCTTTTGAAGGAAAGATTATCCGCACGATTACAATTACAACGCTAGATCCTTTTGGCTATTCAACAACCGATACCACACAAAAACCAGATAAATGGCGAGAAAGAACAGGAAATAGAATCCACGTTAAGACCAAAAAACTAGTGGTAAAAAATTTCCTGCTCATTAAGGAAAATGACGTACTAGATTCGTTATTGGTTAAAGAATCAGAACGATTGTTGCGAGCGCAACGGTTCATAAACACGGTCGATGTTGTTGTAAAACCAGTTTCAAACGCTGCTGATTCGGTTGATGTTGTGATTCGTGTTTTAGATTCTTGGAGTTTGATTCCAAGAGCTTCTTTTTCGCCATCACAGGTGACTTTAAAGCTCAACGAACGCAACTTTATGGGCATGGGGCACGAGTTTCATAATGAGTATAAGAGTCGGAAAAACGATGGGAATATTGGCTATTTATGGGATTATACGATTCCTAATATCAAGAACACTTTTATCAAAACAAACTTTAAATATCAAATAGATTTAGACCGTTATTACAGCAAAAGCATTACTATCGAGCGTCCTTTTTACTCTGCTTTTACTAAATGGGCGGGCGGGATTTATGTTGACCAACAGTTCAGGAAAGATACACTCCCTGACAGTGCGCTCGAGTATGCTTCGCAAAATTTCAAGTACAATTCACAGGATTATTGGGTGGGTCACGCCTTTAGCATTTTTAAGGGAAATACTCCAAACAATAGAACAACGAACTTAATTGTTTCAGGGCGTTACTTACATATCAATTATTTAGAAAATCCTACTGCTGCTTACGATCCTATTAATTTCTATTCGGATGAGAAATTGTACCTTATGGGAATTGGTATTACGTCTCAAAAATTTGTGCAAGACAAGTATATTTTTAGAAATGGTGTTGTTGAGGATATTCCCATTGGCAAAATTTATGGCATCACGAGTGGGTATCAATACAAGAATAGCACGGGTCGTTTTTATTTGGGTGCTCGAGCTTCGTTAGGAAATTATTATTCGTGGGGTTTTTTGAGTGTTAATATGGAATTAGGTACTTTTTTTGAAAAATCAAATACCAGTCAAACTGCCTTTACGTTTCAAGCCAACTATTTTACGAACCTAATGCACCTGGGCGATTGGAAAATTAGACAGTTTATAAAACCCCAATTTATTATAGGATCTCATAGATTGAATGCTATTGGCGATAGCCTCACACTCAACGAGCAATACGGAATTGAAGGATTTAATAGTGCACTCTATGGCACTCAAAAAATGGTTTTAACCTTGCAAACCCAAGCCTATTCGCCCTGGAATGTTTGGGGTTTTCGATTAAATCCCTATTTTAGTTATTCTTTAGGGTATTTGGGAACTCCCCAAAAGCATTTAAACCACAGTCAACCGTATTCCAAAATTGGGATTGGATTAATTATCAATAATGATTTTTTGGTGTTTAGTTCGTTCCAAATCTCATTGGCCTATTTTCCTAATACAGGTACCAATGGCGACTCCAATTTTAGAACAAACACTTTTGATACTGATGATTTTGGTTTGCAAGATTTTGAATTGGCTAAACCAAGAACCGTAATTTTCAAGTAGTTTGACCGCTATATTTTTTTGAACTGTGAATTTTACAACAATTGACAATAATCGTACAACAAATTGTTTTGGAATGTTATTGACCTTTACCCTGACAATAATGTTAAACCAAAATACAAATAAAATGAAAAAATTGACTTTCTATTTAATGGTAATCGTTTTATCCTTAAATGCTTTTCCTAGTTCATTGTATGCAGCTGAAAAAAATCCAACTGCTATTGCAACCACACCAAAAGAGATGCCCGAAAACGTAAAAGTAATGCTGAATCGCTTGAACGAAATCAAAGACATGGACAAATCCAATTTGAGTTCGACTGAAAAAAAAGAACTTCGTAAGGAAGTACGCACCATTAAAGCAAACTTAAAATCAAGCGGTAACGGCGTGTATCTTTCAGTAGGTGCGATTATCATTGTAATCCTTTTGCTGATTCTTATCTTGTAATAAAACAGGCAGTTGCTGGCTAATAAAATAGTAGTAAAGCAAATTGCAAAAAAATAACGAATAAAAACAAAAATGAAAATAGTAAAACTTATTGTAGTAGGTACAATCCTTTTGGTAACAACGGCTATGCACTCGCAAATTTCGGTTAGTGTTAATTTTGGAACTCCACCAGCTTGGGGGCCAGTAGGATATTCATCTGTAGACTATTACTACCTACCTGATGTTGAAGCGTATTATGATATTAGGGAGTCACAATTTATTTATTTTGGAAACGGAAGATGGATTCGTTCTGCTCGTTTGCCCAAAAAATATAGCAATTACGATTTGTATCATGGATATAAAGTGGTCTTAAACGATTACCATGGTCGCAGTCCGTATGCGAATTTCAACCAGCACAAAGTTACTTATTATAGGGGTTACAAAGGAAATCCTCAAAAAGTATATGGCAAAAACTATTCAAAAGAAAATAGAAGAAACGAGAATAGAGGAAATTTTGAACACGGCAACGGCAACCGTGGGAACGAACATAACAACAATGGAAATCATGACAATGGAAATCATGGTAACAAAGGAAATGGTCACGGGAAGCACTAATTTCTAGAACTTGCTTTCCTAAAAAAATGAGGCTGTATTTTATGTACAGCCTCATTTTTTTTATATACCAATTTAGCTTTTAAAAATTAGCGTTCAACCAACCAAACAATGTTTCAAAAACGGTTTTTCGTACCGCTTTTTTGGACAAAACTAGGTCGTGAATGGCGCCACGTATAGCCAAAATCTCCTTTTTGGGTGCTTGTATTAATGACGCTTTATGCGCAATAGCTGTTACATTCAAAATAGCATCGCCTTCAAATAGTGATTCACTCCATTGTTTAGGATAAAGGGATTGCTCCGAATGTAAAATCAAAATAGGAACGCCTACTGTAATTCCAGCTCTTATTTTAAGATGCCCTTTGTGAATGGCTGCTATCCAACCTGCATTCAAAGTACCAATCAAATGAGGTTTCCAATTCAAATTATAATCCCATTCGCCATGATCGTTTTGATGCAAACTTTCGCCATACAATGCCGAAAAGCCAACGGGAATTGGAAGATTTGGAATGATTTTACCCAATAAAGCAACAATCGGGATTAGCGTTTTCTTTTGAATCTCGGGTAGATTCATATCATAAAATGGACTATTACAAAAAACAGCATCAAAAAGTTCATATTCAATGCGTTCCGCAGCATATAAACTGGCAATCAATCCTCCTGTTGAATGACCGTAAAGCAAGATTTTCTCATTTCCTTCTTGTTTCATAAGAAGCAATGCGTCATCTAAATCTGTGTAATATTCCGCAAGATTCCGTGTGTTGTTTTGTCTTTGATTCGGCAATATCGAACGACCATATTTTCTTAAATCAACCGCATAAAAATGAAACCCTTTTTGAATAAATTCAGCAGCCATTTCCTCCTGAAAAAAATAATCATTAAAACCATGTACGTATAAAACGGCTTTTGTGCTGGGTATTGTAGTGCGTTTTCGGATTACAGTTGTGATTACTTTGCCCTCATAATCATTGGGCTGGTTTATCGTTGTTTGTTCAAAACCATGGCTTAAAACATCTTCGATATATTTTATTTCTTGCTTCATAGAACGGTGTTAAATGGCTGTTGTAATCCTATTTTGCCCCCAAAACTAAAATTAATATTGGTATAACCACAATTTGTAACTGTTTATTCCATGAAATTAATACAATCTTAAGAAAAACGCATCATTTTGAATAAAAAAGGAGTCGTTTTGAATACTTTTCTGAATCAAAAAAGAGTGTACACTTGGTTTTTTAGTGCTGTAGTATCGTTTTTTTTAGGATATTTTTTTCTCAAAAGATACTTTTTTAACCCATTCAAAATAGTAATTCTTCGATTGCCTTTTATTTAAAACAAACATTAACATAATGTTTTGAATGACGGCTAAAAACCCAATTGTTTTATTAGTATTTTTGAAGCAAAGACCAAACTAAACCCTACGCAATGCAAAAAATTCAAG
This sequence comes from Flavobacterium restrictum, assembly GCF_007097245.1. Taxonomy (GTDB): domain Bacteria; phylum Bacteroidota; class Bacteroidia; order Flavobacteriales; family Flavobacteriaceae; genus Flavobacterium; species Flavobacterium restrictum. The sequence goes on from NZ_VJZT01000007.1 coordinate 107,181, forward strand.
GTTACTTTTTTTTAATTCTTTTTTGTAGCTTACAAATAGTATGTGCACAACAACCACAAAAACCCGATGCAGTTGCTATTTATGACCAAATTCAAAAACTCAACTTTTTGGGTTCCGTGCTCTACATAGCAGCGCATCCTGATGATGAAAACACACGCTTAATATCCTATTTATCCAACCATACCAAAGCGCGCACGGGTTATTTGTCCTTAACTCGTGGCGACGGCGGTCAAAACTTAATTGGTGCCGAATTGCGAGAATTACTGGGAGTGATTCGCACGCAAGAACTCATTGAAGCTCGGAAAATTGATGGCGGAGAACAATTTTTTTCTCGTGCCAATGATTTTGGATATTCAAAAAATCCCGACGAAACACTGCAAATTTGGGATAAAGAAAAAGTGCTTTCTGATGTGGTTTGGGCCATCCGAAAATTCCAACCCGATGTCATTATCAATCGGTTTGACCACCGTTCGCCAGGCACAACACATGGACATCATACCGCATCGGCGCTGTTGAGTGTGGCCAGTTTTACAATGGCCAATGACCCCACTATTTTCCCAGAACAATTGCAATGGGTTCAACCGTGGCAAGCCAAACGACAATTTTTTAATACTTCTTGGTGGTTTTATGGCAGTCAAGCTAAATTTGATGCGGCTGATAAAACCAATTTGTTGGCCATTCAAAACGGAGTTTACTTTCCCTCTATTGGCAAATCAAACCAAGAAATTGCAGCTTTGAGTCGCAGTCGTCATCAATCACAAGGTTTTGGTAGCACGGGTGTTCGTGGCGAAGATGTTGAATATTTAGACCTCATAAATGGAGATTTAGTCAAGGATAAAACCTCAATTTTTGAAGGAATTGACACCACTTGGAATCGTGTAGCAGGCGGTAAACCCATTGGCGAATTACTATCCAAAATCACCTCTCAATATGATTTCAAAAATCCTGCAGCCAGTATTCCAAATTTGATAAAAGCCTACAACAAGATGCAAGCTTTAGGCACAAATCATTGGACAATTTTAAAATCCGAAGCCATAAAAAACATCATTGCTGCCTGTGCTGGTTTGTATCTAGAAGCCGTGGCTCAAAACCAAGAAGCCACTCCCGGCAGTACCATAAAAATCAAAATCGAAGCTATAAATAGGAGCGATGTTCCGATGCAATTGGTACGTTTAACGGCACTTCCTAATCGTCAAATTGTACCACAAAACCTAATGTTGAAAAATAATAGTGCCCCAAAAATCGGTTTTGATATGCTATTGCCAACAACCATAAACTACACACAACCCTATTGGCTTGCCGAAAAAGGAACTGTAGGAATGTATATCGTAAAGGATCAAAAAAATAGAGGGATTCCAGATATTATAAGGGAAGCAAAAGTGATTTTTACGGTTTTGATAAATGGAACCGAACTTGATTTTGAACAAAATGTGGTCTACAAATACAATGATGGCGTAAAAGGCGAAGTCTACAATTACTTGGATATTGTTCCCGAGGTGACCACTGCAATTCAGGACAAAGTATTTTTATTTAAAGAGGAAAAAACCAAAACTATTCCCGTAAAAGTAATTGCTGGGAAAGACGCAATTACAGGAAGGGTACAACTCGAATTACCTGAAAATTGGATTGTTTCACCCCAGTCATTTCCATTTACTTTAGAAAAAAAAGGAAGCGAACAGCTGTTCTATTTTGATGTCACCCCACCAAAGGAAGCCTCCGAAGCAACTGCCAAAAGTAGCGTCACAATCGATTATAAACAATTCGATAAAGAAAAAATAAGTATCGATTACAATCACATTACCAAGCAGCAGGTTTTGAAATCAGCAGAAGCAAAATGTATCAAAATTGATTTAAAAACCAATTCCGAAAAAATAGGTTATATTATGGGAGCTGGCGATGAAGTTCCCAAAAGCTTAATCCAAATGGGCTATAGCGTTACACTCCTCAAACCCGAGGATATCACGCCCGAAAAATTAGCCGTTTTTGATGTCATTATAACTGGAATTAGAGCCTACAACACCATGGAATTCCTTGCCAAAAAACAAACTATTCTTTTTGATTTTGTCAAAGAAGGCAAAACCATGATTGTACAATACAATAATCCAGACGAATTGATTACCCAAAACATAGCACCATACCCGATGAAAATTTCAAAAGATCGCGTTACCGAGGAAAATACTCCAGTTCGATTTTTGGCCCCCAATCATCCCGTTCTCAATATTCCCAATACCATTACGGAAAAGGATTTTACAGGCTGGAAACAAGAGCAAGGATTGTATTACCCCAATGAATTTGACAAAGCTTTTACTCCAATTTTAACTGCAAATGACAAAGGCGAAACACCCAAAAATGGGGCTTTATTAGTGGCTCCATACGGAAAAGGATTTTATGTGTATACAGGTTTAAGCTTTTTTAGAGAATTACCAGAAGGTGTTTCGGGGGCTTTTAGATTGCTATCCAATATGATTTCCTTAAAAAATGCTACGCAAGAAACCGTCCAAAAAACCACTCACTAACCTATCCTAAAATGGAAAATAAAAAAACAAAAACTTGGAAAAAAGAGTACAGTTGGGTACTGGCAATGAATGTTATTTATATCCTTATTTTTTTTCTAATCATGAAATTATACTCGTAAACTATGCAATTATTTGATTGGATTATCTTGATCGTAACCTTATTATTCATTGTGATTTATGGGGCTTGGAAAACCAAAGGCAGCAAAAACGTAGAAGACTTTATTCTCGGCAGCAACGAGACGCCCTGGTATACCGTGGGTTTGTCAGTCATGGCGACGCAAGCAAGTGCCATCACCTTCCTGTCTACACCCGGACAGGCGTACCACGACGGAATGGGTTTTGTGCAATTCTATTTTGGTTTGCCCATTGCTATGATACTTATTTGTGTCACTTTTATTCCCATTTACCATAAATATAAAGTGTTTACGGCTTATGAATATCTCGAAAAACGCTTCGATTTAAAAACACGTTCGCTGGCAGCTATCCTTTTTTTGGTACAACGAGGTTTAGGAACGGGACTTACCATTTATGCGCCAGCCATTATTTTATCGGCGTTGTTGGGATGGAACCTTACGTATATGAATATTATAATTGGGATTTTAGTTATCATTTACACATTTTCGGGAGGGACAAAAGCAGTAAATGTGACTCAAAAACAACAAATGTTTGTCATTATGCTGGGGATGTTTATTACTTTTTTCTTGATTTTGCATTACCTTCCTAACGACATGACTTTTACAAATGCGATGCATATTGCTGGGGCAAATGACAAAATGAACATTGTAAATTTCTCTTTCGACCCCGAAGAAAAATACACTTTTTGGAGTGGTATTACGGGTGGTTTTTTTCTGGCATTGGCGTATTTTGGTACCGATCAATCGCAAGTAGGACGCTATTTATCAGGGAAATCAGTTCGTGAAAGCCAAATGGGTCTTATCATGAACGGACTTTTGAAAGTGCCCATGCAATTTTTTATTCTGCTTACTGGTGTGATGGTTTTTGTTTTTTTTCAGTTCAATCCTGTTCCACTGAACTTTAATCCAAACAATAAAATTATCATCGAAAAATCGATTTACAAGGACGAATACCATGTTTTAGAAAAAAAACTGGATGCCCTTTCCGAGGATAAAAAAGTAATCAACCTTTTGTACATTGATCAATTGAATCAGGATTATGACAACCCAACCTTGCGAAAAGAATTGGTGGCCTTATCCAATAAGGAAAAAGATTTGCGTGACCGTGCCAAAGAAATCATCTCAAAAGCAGACAGCAATAGCGAGACCAACGACAAAGATTATGTGTTTTTCCATTTTATTTTGAATTATTTGCCCAAAGGACTCATTGGTTTATTATTGGCCGTAATTATCTCGGCAGCGATGTCATCTACAGCATCGGGATTGAATGCATTGGCATCTACAACTGCAATCGATATTTACAAACGCAACCTAAAAGAAGAAAAATCCGAAAAACATTACCTCAATGCTACCAAATTTTTTACCCTTTTATGGGGGATTATCGCTATCCTTTTTGCGTGTATTGGCACTCTGTTTGAAAATTTAATCCAGCTAGTAAATATCATCGGATCCGTGTTTTATGGTACGGTATTAGGCATTTTCTTGGTGGGATTTTATATCAAATTTGTTCATGCCAAAGCTATTTTTTATAGTGCTATTATCAGTCAAATTACTATTTTTATCATATACTATTACGCCATTTATATCTATCCAAGTGGCGAAGAAAAATTAGGTTATTTGTGGCTTAATTTTATTGGAGCGGTCTTGACTATAATGATAGCCTCGGTGTTGCAAGCGACTATTTGTAGAACCTCAAAAAGTAGTACTGCTTCTTAATTAAGCGTCTTAAGTTCAAAAAAAAATCCTGAAATACTATTTCAGGATTTTTTTATAAATAGGTGAGAGGTGTTTATTTAGCAATATTCACCGCTCTAGTTTCTCTAATTACGGTTACTTTTACTTGACCAGGATAGGTCATTTCAGTTTGTATTTTTTGAGAGATTTCAAAGGAAAGCGTTGCCGCATTATCATCCGAAACTTTTTCGCTTTCTACAATAACACGAAGTTCTCTACCGGCTTGAATTGCATACGCATTTTTTACACCGTTAAATCCGTAAGCTACTTCCTCAAGGTCTTTTAATCGCTGGATGTAAGAGTCTAAAACTTGACGTCTTGCACCAGGTCTTGCGCCTGATATAGCATCACAAACTTGTACAATTGGAGATAGTAAAGATTTCATTTCTATCTCGTCGTGGTGCGCTCCAATAGCGTTACACACTTCTTCTTTTTCGCCATATTTTTCAGCCCATTGCATTCCTAATAAGGCGTGAGGCAAATCGCTTTCGGCATCTGGAACTTTACCTATATCGTGAAGTAATCCAGCTCTTTTGGCTAGTTTCACGTTCAATCCTAGTTCAGCTGCCATGATACCGCAAAGTTTAGAAACTTCGCGCGAGTGTTGCAATAAATTTTGTCCGTAGGAAGAACGGTATTTCATGCGTCCTACTACTTTTATCAATTCAGGATGCAAACCATGAATACCTAAATCAATTACGGTACGTTTTCCTACTTCAATGATTTCGTCATCAATTTGTTTGGCTGTTTTAGCAACTACTTCCTCGATTCTAGCGGGGTGAATACGTCCATCAGTTACTAATTTATGCAATGCTAAACGAGCAATTTCTCTACGAACGGGATCAAAACAAGAAAGGATAATAGCTTCTGGTGTGTCGTCAACAATGATTTCTACGCCCGTAGCAGCTTCTAGCGCTCTAATATTTCGACCTTCACGACCTATAATTCTTCCTTTTACATCATCAGACTCGATATTGAAAACAGAAACGCAGTTTTCTACCGCTTCTTCTGTTCCAACTCTTTGAATGGTGTTGATAATTATCTTTTTGGCTTCTTGTTGTGCCGTTAATTTAGCTTCTTCAATTGTGTCTTGAATGTGTGCCATAGCTTTGGTTTTGGCTTCGGCTTTCAAGCCTTCTACCAATTGATCTTTGGCTTCTTCTGCGGATAAACCTGAAATTACTTCCAATTGTTGCAACTGACTTTTATGAAGTTTATCTACTTCAACTTGTCGTTTGTCTAGCGTGTCGATTTTGGTGTTGTATTCTAACGTTTTGGCTTCAAAATCATCATTTACTTTCTTGGCTTTGGATAATTCATTAGAAATTTGAGATTCTTTGTCACGAACTCTTTTTTCAATTTCGGCTACTTTTTTGTCACGACCCAAAATTACTTGTTCGTGTTCTGATTTTAATTCGATAAACTTTTCTTTTGCTTGAAGAATTTTATCTTTTTTAATGTTTTCGCCTTCAAGATTGGCATCTTTTAAGATAGAAGCAGCTTCTTTTTTAGCATTTTTAATCAAATTCGAAATATTGCTTTTTTCTATAATTTTTGCGATACCAAAACCGCCTGCAATACCAATGATTCCTGAAATAAAGATCGTTATAATGTTGTCCATGTTTGTTAAAATTTATATATAAAAAAACCTACATTAGTGGGATTGTATAAACTCGGAATGACAAGTTTTGAGCTAACTCACTGTTCAAGTTTCCTAGCCGAGGCTTGGCATGCTTTAGTAGTGATGATTCGCTCATTCTAAAATGTTAGTGTTGAGTTTACCAAATAAGAACTAATGTAGGCAGTATCTTAATCTATTGTAAGAACGTTAATTATCGAGATATTGATCTAAAAGCGCGTTTAATTTATTTATTCTCGCTATCGTTTCTTTGCCATCTATGGCATTATCAATTTGTTTTTGTTCGGATTGTGAGGCAAATTGCAAGGCACACATGGCCAATACATCTTGTTTATCACGAACGGCATAATTTTCTTCAAACTGCTTAATCATCACATCAATTTTTTTAGAAGCACTTCGCAATCCTTCTTCTTGCGACAATTCTACCGTTAACGGATAGACTCTGTCAGCTATTGATATTTTTATTTTAAGCTTTTCGTCCATATCTTTTATTAATCTGATAGTTGTGCTATACAGTAATCAATTTCACGAATTAATGAATTTATTTTAAGCTTTGTATCTCTTTTATTATCGTCACTGCCCAGCAAAGTATTGGCAATTTTAAGTGTTTCATACTGTGCTTTTACAGCTTCAATCTCTTGGGATTGTTTTTGTATGATTTGTGCGGCTGTACTTAATTCTGTTCTTAATTCAAGGTTGTTTTTTTCTAAATTTTTGATTTTAGAAAAAAGTTTTTCAACCTTATTTTCAAGAGTATCAATTATTTCCGCAATTACACTCATTATTAGTCCAATTCATTACTTAATCTTACAAAGTTAGTATTCCTTTTTAGTATTCCAATATTTTATTTGCTTTTTTATGCTAAAAAAAATAAATAACTGGGAGTCAGTCTTTTGAATTTTGAATTTTATTATTGTATTTATTTCTGATACTTTTATTTATCTTAGCCAAAACGATTCGGATGAAATTTTTACTAACGCTACTAGTATTTTGCAATTTTTGTATTGCCCAAACCCAATATCCCAAGGATTATTTTGGTTCACCGCTAGACATACCCTTGCAATTGTCAGGAAATTTTGGAGAATTACGACCCAATCATTTTCATGCTGGTTTTGATTTTAAAACTGCACAAAAAGAAGGCTTAAACGTTTATGCGGTGGCTGATGGTTATGTTTCTAGAATTAAAATATCGACTTTTGGCAACGGAAAAGCCATTTATATTACCCACCCAAACGGGTTTACCTCGGTCTATGGGCATTTGCAAAGAGCAGCTGGAGCGATTGAAGGGTACATCCAAAAAACACATTATGCCGATCAATCTTTTGAGATTGAAATGTATTTGAAACCAAATGAATTGCTGGTTAAAAAAGGTGACGTGATTGCTTTTTCTGGAAATACAGGTTCGTCAGAAGGGCCACATTTGCATTTTGAAATTCGGGATACGCCATCCGAGAAAATTATAAATCCACTTTTTTTTGGTTTTGATAAAACTATTGTGGATTCCAAAAAACCAATTGTTTCCGCAGTTTACGTGTATCCATTGGACGACAAAACAATGGTAAATCAATCCATGCGACAACTACCACTTACTATTTCCTTGCAAAAAGACGGAACCTACTTGGCAGATAAGGTTCGGGCAAATGGTAAAATTGGTTTCGGAATTATTGCTAATGATTATGATGATGTTTCGTTTAATAAAAATGGGATTTACAAAGTACAGACTTTTTATAACGGTTTGCCCAATTTTGGATATGAATTCAATATGTATTCATTTGATGAAATGCGGTATGTAAATGCACTCATTGATTATCCTTTTTATAAAAAAACGCAACAACGAATCCAGAAATTGTATTGGAAAACGCCCTTTGGATTGAGTATCATCAAAGCGGATCAAAACAACGGAATTATTACGGTGTTGCCTAACTTGACGAGTGTTTATAGAATAGAAGTTTCGGATTATTTTGGCAATACAACTGTGATTGCTATTCCTATTGAATATGATTTATTGCCAACGATTATTGAAAAAGAGACTGTCGTTTCTGATTATTTTGTCAAAGCAAGCAAAGACAATATGTTTGCCAAAGGGGATTGGTCTGTGTTTTTTCCCGCAGGAACTTTTTATGACGATTTTGATCTTAATTTTGATGTAAAAAACAATCAGTTGCTGCTTCATGACGATACCGTTCCTGCACATACTAATTTTACAATTACCGTTACCGACACGATTTATACTGCTGCACAACGAGCGAAAGGTTTTATAGGAAGGGCGGAAGGCAAAAATATAAACTATAATCCAACCTATTTGAAAGATAATGTTTGGACTACAAAAGTAAAAACATTAGCAAAATATGCGCTTGTTCTGGATACAATTGCACCAAAAATCACCATCAAAAAACCTATTGAAGGGAAATGGATTACGGAGCAAAAGACACTTGAGCTGACCATTACCGATGATTTGTCAGGAATAAAATCCTATAACGGCTACCTAAACGGAAATTGGATTTTAATGGAGTATGATAATAAAACTAAAAAAATAACGTATTACTTTAACGATGGAAAAGTTTCTGAAGGTGGCAACGATTTAAAAGTGGTTGTGGTCGATAACGTAGGAAATTCAACTATCTTTGAAACTCATTTTTTTAGAAGTCAAATACTTAAATAATAATGCACTTGAACGTAAATAAAATAATACTAGTTTTGGTTTTCTTTTGGGCAACAGCACTAACCTTTGGTCAAAATGCCAAAATAAAAGGAATCATTCTGGACGAGAAACAACAACCTGTGGCCAATGTAAACATAACGGCTTCTGGCGGTGCAACACAATCGAATGATAATGGCTATTATACCATTGTTGTTCCGTCTAATCAAAAGGTGACAGTTGTTTTTACTCATATTTCTTTGAAAAAAATCACAGTAACGCTTACTTTAAAACCCAAAGAAGATTACGAGCTCAATCTAGTCATGAAAAACCAAGAAGAGCAAATGGGAGAAGTTATTGTAACCTCCAAAAACAGAAAGCGGGTACAGGGAATAACAAGCATTGAGCCCGAAATGATTCGGAAAATTCCGGGAGCTAATCCTGGTGTAGAAAATATTTTGAAAAGTTTACCAGGCGTAAATTCCAATAATGAATTAAGTTCGCAATACGCCGTACGAGGAGGTAATTATGATGAAAATTTAGTGTATGTCAACGAAATCGAAGTCTATCGCCCGTTCCTTATTCGGTCTGGTCAGCAAGAAGGTTTGAGTTTTACTAATACTGATTTAATTCAGAATATCGATTTTTCGGCGGGTGGTTTTCAAGCCAAGTTTGGAGATAAGCTATCATCAGTTTTAGACATTACTTACAGGAAGCCAACGCAATTTGGTGCAACTATGGAGGCAAGTTTTTTAGGCGGAAGTGTTGCTGTTGACGCCATTTCCCAAAATAAAAAATGGACAGCCATAACGGGTGTTCGTTATCGCAACAACAGTTTACTGGTGCAAAGCCAAGAAACACAATCCAATTATACACCCTCATTTGCCGATGTTCAAACGAACATCAACTACCAAGCTTCGGCTAAATGGCAATGGAGTTTTCTAGGGAATATTTCGCAAAATAAATACCAATACCAGCCGTTGACGCGTCAAACAAATTTTGGTACAATTGATAGTCCTATGGCGCTTTCTATTTATTATGAAGGACAGGAAAAGGACAAATACGACACTTATTTTGGAGCATTGAAAACTACTTTTAAAGCTACCGAAAATTTTACTTTAAAATTTATAGGGTCGCTGTACCACACTTTGGAGCAAGAATATTTTGATATTTTTGCCCAATACCGTTTGGGGGAAGTAGATACCAATATAGGCTCTGAAACTTTTGGTGATGTTGCTTTTTCGAGAGGAATTGGTTCACAATTGAATCATGCACGCAATGATTTGGACGCTTTGATTGTAAATACCGAAGTCAAAGGATTCCACGATTGGAAGGAAAATCAGGTGGAATGGGGCGTAAAATACACCAGAGAATCCATTAGAGATCGAATTGTAGAGTGGGAGGTAATCGATTCAGCGGGATTTTCTATTAATCCTCCTGTTGTTATTTTGCCTAAAAACGATCAGCCCTATACGCCTTACACAGGGCCATTAGTTCCGTATCAAAATACCCGAGCGACAAATTATAATACCATTAATCGGTTTTCAGGCTACGCACAATGGAGCCGAAAAGGAACTTTAGGAAGTAGCGAAGTATGGTATAATGCGGGAATTAGAATGCACAATTGGGAAGTTTCTGGAGCGGATATAACGAGTAAATCTCAAATGACCATTAGTCCAAGAGCACAATTTTCGATAAAACCAAACTGGCAAAAAGACATGGTTTTTCGACTCTCGGGAGGATTGTATCATCAGCCGCCATTTTACAGGGAATTACGTGATGCCGCAGGAGTGGTACAACCCGATGTAAAAGCACAGCAATCCGTACACCTTGTTTTAGGCAATGATTTTAATTTCAAATTATGGAATCGCCCTTTCAAGCTAGTCTCGGAATTGTATTATAAATCCATGACTAATGTCAATACATATACAATTGATAACGTTAGAATTCGATACGATGCTTCCAATAATGCCAAAGCCTATGCGCAAGGTTTGGATTTTCGTTTGAACGGTGAATTTGTTCCGGGTACCGAATCTTGGTTTAGTTTTGGCTACCTCAAAACCGAAGAAAACAGCAACAACAGAGGCTATATAGCAAGACCAACGGATCAATTATTGAAATTTGGATTGCTATTTCAGGATTATATGCCTAATATCCCGAGTGTAAAATTATACTTGAATTTAGTCTATAATACCGGATTGCCAGGTGGATCTCCGTCCTATGCCGATCCTTATTTGTATCAAAACAGGCTCAAGGATTACCGTCGTGCCGATGTGGGATTCTCCAAAGTGCTAATCGATAAAAATACCAAAAAAATAGCATCGGGCTGGTTCAAAGATTTTAAAGAATTAGCAATTGGTGTCGAAATTTTTAATCTATTTGACAATCAAAATGCCATTACTAATACTTGGGTTCGTGATGTGTATTCCAAAAATCAATACGCTATTCCTAATTATATGACCACACGCGTTTTTAATATAAAACTAAATGCGAGGTTGTAAAGAGAAATGAGTTTGACTGTTTTTTTTGTACCCAACCCTTTTTTTAAATGATTACATTTGATTTTTAATACTTTTTGAAATATGAAAAAGAGATATAGTGTTTTAGTAGCGACTTTTGTTTTGCTTGCGACAAGTTGCAAAGAGGATGTAGCCAAGCCAAAAGTGAGCTACGATACAGCTACTAATGCCAAAGTGATTTCGAAAATTGATTCTACACAAGTAGAAATTGCTGATTTACCTATTCAAATGGAGGGAACACAATACCTGATTCATCCCGTAGGCGATTTAAGTGTTTTTGATAAAGGTACCAAGACCAAATATGGTTCTTCGAGTGTGAATGATTTGAGTTTTACCATATCCAATGTTTCCCAGTTTGAGATTACAGGCTATTTGCAAAATCTAAAATTCCAAAAAATAGGTTCCGATTCGATAAAAGCATTGACCGATAAACCAGTTTTGATAGAAACAGCTACCTATTTAAAATCAGTTTCGGATAATATAAAGAAGCAAATTATGGTCTATTCTATGGCTGATATGGATACCAATAAAGACGGAAAATTAGATGCGAGCGATATCAAAGCGTTGTATTTAAGTAAAATAAGCGGTGAGAAATTCACCAAAATTTCGGCCGATTTTCAGGAGTTAATCGACTGGAATTTAATAGAATCTTCAAATAGATTGTATTTTAGAACCGTCGAGGATACCAATAAAAACGGGCAATTTGACAAGAAAGATGTCGTGCAATACCATTATGTAGATTTGTCTACTGCGGATTGGAATGTGATGAGTTACAATCCCATATAAATTTTGGTTTTATATCAAAATATCACTCTCCAAGTCCGATTTCTCTATTTGAATATCAAAATTAAGATTCGAAACCAATTGAATTACTAGATTTTTATACCAGTTTTCGGATTTGGGATGAATGTAAATTTTCTCGATAAGCTGGTTTACATCGATGTTTATTTTTAAACCTTCATTGATTTTGATGTTATTCTCTGTCACATCCGATAAAATTCGGACTTCACGTTCGTACTGAAAGCTTTTTCTTTTGTACAAAAAAGGGAAAAACAAATCGTCAAATGGAATGTATTCTTTTTTGTAATCAATGTAATTCACCTCGCCAATATATTGTTTGAAATTTTCTTCTTTTGCGACAGCATTTTGCAACCTTCCAATGGTAGATTGAATGGCTAAACCTTCACTGTTTTGAGTGAAAATTTGCCACATCGCAAACGATTCATATTCATTGATGTGCCAACTGCTTATGGCGACTTTCTCGCGATGTGATTTGTAATATTTTAAAAAATCAGGTTTGTCTATCGAAAGTTTTCGGATTTCCTCATAAGTGGGTTCGCTAAAAGTTCCTTCATATTGATCCTCAAATTTGTCAGATCGGGACATGAACAATTTTTTCGAAAGTAATAAATCTAGAAATTTGGACAAATCCAAGTATTTCCAAACAATAGTATCTGGATCTTCGGGCAATTTAATGTTCGGGTTGTTGAGGTACATTTTTTAAGTTAAAATCAGGAATTAAAAATTTTCATTTAAAAAAATGTTGAGCTTTTCTGGATTTTGTCGAGTGTCAAAAACGGTTGCAATTACAATAGATTGATTGGATATAAAATAGATTAATTTGTAATGCCCTGTCAAGATGTACCGATAATAATAATTTCGGGCTGGATATACTTCTTGTTTGGTTCCTAATTCTGGAAATTTTTTCAAGACCATAGAAGAGGTAACAATTTCTTTAATTAAATTTTTTGCTTTAAGTTTTGACGATTGGAGTTCGTATAATTCTGAAATTAATTTAATTTGCAATTCGGCAATTTCAGACCAAACTACTTCCTTTACCAACTTTTCATTTTTTCAAGCAATTGCGCTGCACTTATAACTTTTCCATTTTTAAAATCATCTTCGGCTTTGTCTAACATTTCATTTAGCTCTTGATGCGCTATTCGTTTCGAAATAGATTCTTCGTAAATACGTGCTTTTTCGGCATCGAGCAAAACTTCTACTTTAGCAATCGTTTCTTGATTATCTAATGCTAGAAAATTTTGAACCAAATTTATTTTTCGTGTTGCTAAAGTAGTTTTCATATAGAATCATTTTATTCAAAAATACAAAATTTTAGTTCGCATTAAACAAAATTCTAATTTTAGAATTTATTCAAAACTCTGCATCGTTACCAGTTTATTATAGGTTCCGTTCAGCGCAATGAGTTCCTCATGTGTTCCTTGTTCAACAATTTTTCCTTTTTGCATAACCACAATTTTATCCGCTTTTTGAATGGTCGAAAGACGGTGTGCAATCACAATCGAAGTCCGGTTTTGCATCATGTTTTCGAGTGCAATTTGTACGAATTTTTCACTCTCGGTATCCAATGCCGATGTGGCTTCGTCCAAAATCATAATGGGAGGATTTTTCAAAACGGCACGAGCAATTGACAAGCGTTGTTTTTGTCCACCTGAAAGTTTGTTCCCACTATCGCCTATGTTGGTATGAATGCCGTTTGGTAACTCCTTTGCAAATTCATACGCATTAGCAATTTTCAAAGCTTGGATGATTTCGTCATCCGTTGCGTCTAGTTTTCCTATGGCAACATTCCCTTTTATAGAATCATTGAACAAGATACTGTCTTGAGTTACCAATCCCATCAATCCCCGTAGCGATTGCAAATTCAGGTCTTTTATATTGATACCGTCTATAGAAATTGTACCGTCATTTACATCATAAAAACGAGTCAATAAATTGGCAATCGTACTTTTTCCGCTTCCAGATTGCCCAACGAGTGCCACTGTTTGTCCTTTTTTTACCTCCAATGAAAAGTCTTTTAGAACCGTTTCATCTTCGTATTTGAAGTTAATGTTTTTAAGCGAAATTGCAGTTTCAAAGGTGTTTTTTTCGATGGCATTTTCTTTTGAAGTAATCGTATTATCAACTTCTAAAACTTCAAAAACTCGTTCCGCTGCGGCTAATCCATTTTTTACGGAATACAATGCTTTTGAAATGGCTTTGGCGGGAGTCAGGATGTTAAAAGCCAATGTTAAATAGACTATAAATGCCGATCCATTCAACGTTTTGTCAACCAATACCAGATTGCCTCCATAAAAAAGCAATACCGCAATAGTGGTCACTCCTAAAAACTCACTTAATGGTGTAGCTAAATTATTTTTCCGACCAATACTGTTTGATAAATCTAATAATCTTGTTACTGATTTGTTGAATTTTCCTTTGAAATTGGTTTCGGCATTGTAACTTTTTATCACCTTTAAACCACCTAAACTTTCGTCCACTATCGAAATAAGAAAGCCGCTTTCTCTTTGTGCTTCTAATGATTTTGCTCTTAAATTTTTGGCTACTTTTGAAATAATATAACCAGAAATAGGCATAAAAATCAACACAAATAAAGTCAATTTCAAACTGATAAAAAACATGGTAACAAGGGCAAAAATAATGGTTAACGGTTCTTTGACAACTAGTTCTAAAATGGAGAAAAAGGAGTTTTGGACTTCGTTAACATCACCCAGCATTCGGGCCATAATATCTCCTTTTCTTTTTTCGGAATAATAGGAAATAGGCAATTCTACGATTTTATCATACATTGATCTTCGTAAATCTCGTAAGACTCCGTTCTTGAGATGCATGATATGATGTGATGCGAGGTAGTTGAATAAGTTTTTGAATAAAAAAGTAATAATTACCACTAAAACAACTAACAAAAGGACCACTTGGATATTATTTTCCTTCGTCAATGCTGCAATTTTGTAATAAAAAAAATCAGAACCAAACTCCTTTATAGTTCCTATTCCTTTGTATACGGGCTCTTTTAGAATCTTTTTTGTTTTACCAAAAAGGACTTCAAGCACCGGGAAAATGGTTAACATTGAGATTGTGCTAAACAAGGCATACAAAATATTGTAAACCACATTCCAAACGATATGTGATTGATATGGTTTTGTATACGGAATTAATTTTATCAGGTTTTTGTCCATTTATTTTCTGTTAGTATTTGTTGCTATTGCCATGGCTTTTTCCAGTTTTTCTAGCAATAATTGTTTTTCGGGCAATAGTGTTAAATACTCTGCCACTTTAATGTGCTTGTCATTATCAAGCATTAAATAATTAATTTGTTCGGGTGATTTTTCGCTACAAAGTATTAAACCAATGGGGTTGTTTTCGCCTTCTTTTTGTTCGTTTTTCTCTAACCAACGAAGATAGAGCTCCATTTGATCTTTGTAATTGGCTTTGAATTTTCCCAATTTTAAATCTATAGCAACCAAACTTTTTAGGCCTCGATGATAGAAAAGCAAATCGATATAAAAATCTTCATTGTCAATAATTATCCTTTTTTGACGGGCTAAAAAAGCAAATTCGCTTCCCATTTCGGTAATAAAATATTGAAGTTGTGCCAAAATAGAACTTTCTAAATCTTTCTCCGAGTAACTATCGTGCAAGCCTAAAAAATCTAAAAAATAAGGATCTCGAAAAACCAAATCGGGACTTATTTTCTTTTCTATTTCTAAAACTTTCAATTCATTGGCAATCGTTTCTTCGGGTTTTTTGCTAATTGCCGTTCTTTCAAAAAGCATACTGTCAATTCGTTCTTGTAAAGTTCGTACACTCCATCTTTCGTGAACTGCCATTTGAATGTAAAACTCTCGTTTTATGGGGTTTGCTATGTAAATGATATTTCGAATATGCGACCAACTCAATTTTGCACACACTGTGTGCAAAATTGTAATGTCCTCTATAACAGTATTTAATTTAATAAAACTTTGTAGATTTCTTTTATTGAAACCTACTCCGTATTTATCTGTAAGAGCTAAACTTAAAGTTGGAATCAACTTCTTCCCGTAATCCGCTCTGTCGTTTTTTAGGATGTCATCATTGATGGTTTTTCCAATATTCCAATACAACAAAGTCAGTTCTTGATTGACCGTTTTGGCAACAATATGACGTGTTTGGTCTATTAAACCGATAATCGAATTTAAGAGTTTTGGTGCGTCATTAGTGTCCGGTTTGGTCATTTTATGAATTAACTCAACTGCATTGCAGCAATAATATTTTTAATTTTATCGTCTAAAACTGCTTCCACTTTCGTAAAATTTTCTACGCTATCCAATTCGGTATTTACGCTGATATAAAATTTGATTTTTGGTTCGGTTCCGCTTGGTCTGGCACAAATTTTAGAACCATCTTCAGTATAATAAATCAATACATCAGCTTTTGGCATATCGATGGTTTCTTCTTCGCCAGTCAATAAATTTTTAGCGATAGACGATTTGTAATCTTCGAGCATAATTACCCTTTGTCCGCTGATTTCTTTCACCGGATTTTCACGCATTGAAACCATCATTTGATTGATTTCGGCTAAACCATCCATTCCTTTTTTGGTAAGCGAGATCAAATGTTCTTTGTAAAAACCGTGTGCTACATATAGTTTTAATAATTCTTTGTAAGTGGTACTACCATTAGCTTTGGCTTGAGCCGCCAATTCGCAAATAAGTAATGTTGCAGCAACGGCATCTTTATCCCGAACGGCATCGCCTACCATATAACCAAAACTTTCTTCGCCACCACCAATGAATTGCAATTCTGGAAAGTCCTTAATCATTTTGGCAATCCATTTAAAACCAGTCAAACCTACTTTGAACCCGACTTCATAAGCCGAAGCTAATTCCATAATCATGGGAGTAGAAACGATAGTCGAACCCACGAATTGTTTTCCGTTGATTTTACCTGCTTTTTTCCATTCTTCCAATAAAAAGGCAGTCATCAAAATCATCGTTTGGTTTCCGTTCAACAACGTCATTTTGCCTTCGTTATTTCGAACTGCAACACCCAAACGGTCGCAATCAGGATCTGTTCCAATAACTATATCCGAGTTGGTTTTGTCTGCCAATGCCAATGCCATTGCCAACGCTTCTGGCTCTTCGGGATTGGGAGATTTTACGGTTGGGAAATCGCCATTTGGAACTCTTTGTTCTTCAACAATATTTACGTTTTTATAACCCGCTTGCTCAAAAGTTTCAGGAACTACAGTAATCGAAGTCCCGTGTAAAGAAGTAAATACAATATTCAAATTGTCTTTCGCTTCTTGCGAAGTTCCAAAACTAGCATTTTCGATAGTTGATTTGATGAACGCTTGATCAATTTCAGTATCTATATATTGAATCAAATCTTCGTTAGCGTCAAATTTGATTTGGTTGTAATTCAATGCTTCAATAGTGTTGATAATGTCGCCATCTTGCGGAGGAACAATTTGTCCACCATCTTCCCAATATACTTTGTATCCGTTGTATTCTGGGGGATTGTGAGAAGCCGTAAGTACAATTCCGCATTGGCAACCTAAATATTTTAAGGCAAAAGACAATTCTGGAGTGGGGCGTAAATCCGTAAATAAATACACTTGGATTCCATTCGCAGAGAAAACATCCGCAACCACTTTTGCCAACGATTTACTATTATGACGACAGTCAAAAGCAATAACCGCTTTCAAAGGTTGGCTTGGAAACGCAATTTTCAAATAATCCGACAATCCTTGTGTGCTTTTTCCAAGGGTGTATTTGTTGATTCTGTTGTTTCCAACGCCCATTACACCGCGCATTCCACCCGTTCCGAATTCCAGATTTTTATAAAAACTTTCTTCCAGATCTTTTGGTGAAGTCGTCATCATTTCGATTACTGCTTCTTGCGTAGTTTTGTCAAATGTTGGTGTGAGCCATTCGTTTACGGCATCTAAAATGTTTTGTTTGATTTCCATTTTATGTGTTTTTTAAAATTTGATTTTTATTTTTTATATCCTATTTTATTTCTTTCTTCGTTGTTTTTGGAAACAGCATCTTTGTCAACTAGATAATTTAAAGCCTTGTAAATGTCTGGGAATTGACTTTCTATTTCTACAATTCTATCTTTTAATTCATTATAAGTTAACGAAAATTGTCTAAAAGTAACAAATGCTCTGATAATTGAAATGTTTACTTCTATTGCTTTCTCGCTATTTAACACGCTCGAAAGCATTGCAATTCCTTGTTCAGTAAAGGCAAAAGGCATATATCGTGAGCCTCCTCGGTTTGAGGTCACAATTTGTGACCTCAAACTATTGAACTCAATTTCAGTAAGTTCAAACATAAAATCTTCCGGAAACCTATTTATATTACGCCTGACAGATTGCTTAAAAACTTTTGTTTCAACATTATACATCAATGCTAAATCAAAATCAAGCATTACTTTACAGCCTCGAATTTCAAATATTTTGTTTTGAATAACTTCTATTTCCATAGCATTTTAGTTTTTGAGGACGAAATTTGCGTCCTCAAGTTGTCTTAAAGGGAACAATTTGTGACATCATTAATTTATTTCCTTCGCAATTTTATACCGTTCCTCATTATTCTTGGTTCTCAAAATAATTTCTCCAAGAAATCCCGCCAAGAACAATTGTGTTCCCAAAACCATGGTAGTCAAAGCGATATAAAACCAAGGATTATTGGTCACTAATGTGTACCGCATTCCATTATACAAATGGTACAATTTAGAAACTCCAATGTATCCAGCAGCCATAAAACCTATTATAAACATCAATGAACCCATGGCGCCAAATAAGTGCATAGGTCTTTTTCCGAATCGTGACAAGAACCAAATCGTGATTAAATCCAGAAAACCATTGATAAAACGATCCATTCCAAATTTAGTTTCACCATATTTTCTAGCTTGGTGTTGGACTACTTTTTCGCCAATTTTATTAAAACCAGCATTTTTGGCCAAAACTGGAATGTAACGGTGCATTTCACCTGATACTTCCACATTTTTCACAACTACATTTTTATACGCTTTTAATCCGCAATTGAAATCATTTAATTGTACACCAGATGTTTTTCTGGCTGCCCAATTGAATAGCTTTGATGGAATGTTTTTGGCAACAACCGAGTCGTATCGTTTCTTTTTCCAACCGGAAACCAAATCAAAATTTTGACTGGTAATCATATCGTACAATCCCGGAATTTCGTCGGGACTGTCTTGTAAATCGGCGTCCATTGTGATAATGACATCGCCTTGGGCTTTGGCAAAACCAGCGTGTAAGGCTTGGGATTTTCCAAAATTTTTCATAAACCGAATGCCCTTTACATTTGGATTTTCGCTAGCAAACCCTTCTATGATATTCCAGGATTTATCGGTGCTGCCGTCATCAAGAAAAATAATTTCATACGAATAGTTGTTGGATTTCATTGTCGAAATAATCCAAGTGTATAATTCTTGTAGGGATTCCTCTTCATTAAGAAGCGGTATGAGTATGGATAAATTCATTAATTATACGCTTTGAGGGTTTTCATTTTTCAAAAATGCACCAATAATTAACGAATAAATCAGTCCAAAAAAAGAATACATGGCTATGGTTACTGGAAAAACAATAAATGGATTCATGAATTTTTTCATCATTGCAATTCCCATTTCGACTTCCTTACTAGTCATATTTGGATTTTTTTGAATCATCGTTTCTTTAGAAATAGCAACCATTTCGTTAATGAATTCTGGAAAAAGCAGATTGAAAATAATATTGAATGCTGCATAAATAAATGCTGCAATAAAAGTGATAGCAATCCCAACTTTTAAGCATTCGCCAAAGGTGATAAAACCATTATTTATGTTTTTTTTGTAATTGCCACATCCCAATGAGATAAACAAAATAGGCAAAACCATGTAGTTTAATAAGTTTACAATTATTCCAAAACTTGAATTTACCAATGATTTCATTCCAATTACATACATAATTACAAATTCTAAAATCATTATAATACCAAAAAGAACACCAATCATTATTCCTGATTTTGCAGGAGAAATTTTATTTTCCATAAAGCACATTTTTATTAATCTACAAATATAACAATTCCCAATTTATTCGGGACTAAAAAATGTTTTTTACAATAATTTAAAAAAATGAAAGATATGACTTGTATATTGGAAAATAAATGTAAATTTGCACACTCAAAATAAAATTGTAAAACAAAAAATTATAATTGGTTTATACCTTTTCGGTAAAGAGGAAAGCTTCAAAGCTACATTATAATTAAACAAATAAAAAAGATTCAAGATGAAAAAAGGTGTACACCCAGAAAATTACAGATTAGTTGCTTTTAAAGACATGTCAAACGAAGACGTTTTTATCACTAAATCTACTGCAGATACAAGAGAAACAATAGTTGTTGATGGTGTAGAATATCCAGTTGTAAAAATGGAGATTTCTAGAACTTCTCACCCTTTTTACACAGGTAAATCTAAACTTATTGATACTGCAGGTCGTATTGATAAATTTAAAACTAAATACGCTAAACACGTTAAATAATAATTACGCGTTGTTACATACATTAAAGCCTTCCTTTTTGGAGGGCTTTTTTATTTTTAATGCTCTCCAAAACTTTGTAACTTTGAAATCTAAAAGTAGGGCAAGTTGCGATTTGTCCTCAAATAAAATAGAACGGACAAGTCGCCACTTGTCCCTAACCAAAAAAACATACTATGAACTATATTCTTTTTGACGGTCCAGCTCGAAACGCCTTATTGCCTTTTACATTTACCCGTCCCGTTGCTGATATCCTCATTGGGCTGATGACTATTCGTCAAAAATGGGAATTGTATTTGGGTTCCACCACGACGACTTTGACCGAGGAATACCTTTCCGAAAAATATCCAATGGTTGAGTTAGAACACAATGTAATGATCAATGCTTCCTTTTTGCCCAATCCTATTTTGGCAGAAATGGTCGGTAATCTCGAGGCCAATCAAGCTATTTTCAAAGGCGATGAAGTCCTTGCTTTTTACACTTCCGAAGAGCAAGAAGAAGTGGATTTTGACACCTACGAAATCATCGAATTTACTGCTGATTGTATTACGGTGGAACATACGTGGGATATTTTTTCTAAAAATGATGCCGCTATTCGGGAGGATTTCGAATTCATAACCGAAGACAGAACCTCGCAACCTATTCCCAAAAGCGTAAATGCCATCGCTCCCGAAAATATATTTATCGAGGAAGGAGCCAAGTTGGAATTTGTAACCCTCAACGCCATCACTGGGCCCATTTATATTGGAAAAAATGCCGAAATTATGGAAGGATCCGTTATTCGAGGACCATTTGCTCTAGGCGAAAATGCAGTAGTAAAAATGGCTGCCAAAATATATGGTGCTACCACAGTTGGTGCATATTCTAGAGTTGGAGGCGAAATCAACAACTCGGTATTGTTTCCGTATTCGAATAAGGGGCATGATGGCTTTCTGGGGAATTCTGTTCTTGGCGAATGGTGTAATATAGGTGCGGATAGCAATAACTCCAACCTAAAAAACAATTACGAAGAAGTAAAATTATGGAGCTACGAAACCGAAGGATTTGCCAAAACAGGACTGCAGTTTTGCGGATTAATGATGGGCGATCACAGTAAATGTGGCATTAACACCATGTTCAACACGGGAACGGTAGTAGGGGTAAGTGCTAATATTTTTGGTTCTGGATTTCCTCGAAACTTTGTGCCTAGTTTTTCGTGGGGTGGTGCATCAGGATTTACGACTTATATTACCAAAAAAGCCTTTGAAACCGCACGGTTAGTCATGAGTCGTCGCAATGTAGCATTTGACGACGTTGAAGCTGCAATTCTAGAACACGTTTTTGAAGTGACTAAAAAGTGGCGAAAAGAGTAATTGATTTTTAAATTTCAACTCCTACTATTTATCCGATAGTTTGTCTCTTTTAAAGGGATAAACTATCGGTTTTTTAGTTTTTATAAAAATCTAAAATGGCTATAAATCTAGTAACTCAAATGCGTTAATTAACCTATCTTTGCACCTTCAAAAAAATACGGATTTACATAAAAATTCTAAAAATCTAATACGGCTATAATGATTACAGTTAACGATATCTCGGTGCAATTTGGTGGCACAACACTTTTTAGCGATGTCTCTTTCGCCATAAACGAAAATGATAAAATTGCCCTTATGGGAAAAAATGGTGCAGGAAAATCAACACTTTTAAAAATAATTGCAGGACAAAGTAAACCTTCAACAGGAAGTATTTCGGCACCAAAGGATGCCGTTGTTGCTTATTTGCCACAGCATTTATTAACCAAAGATGGAGCAACCGTGATCGAAGAAACGTCTAAAGCGTTTGGCGAAATATTTGCTATGAAAGCCGAAATCGACGAAATCAACGAGCAATTGACCATTCGTACCGATTATGAAAGCGATGCTTACATGAAATTAATCGAAAGAGTTTCGGACTTGAGCGAGAAATTTTATGCCATTGAAGAAGTAAATTACGAAGCCGAAGTAGAGAAAATCCTAATAGGTTTGGGATTTGTTCGGGAGGATTTTTCACGTCAAACTTCGGAGTTTTCGGGAGGATGGAGAATGCGAATTGAGTTGGCCAAAATTTTATTGCAAAAACCTGATTTGATTTTGCTGGATGAACCTACCAACCACATGGACATCGAAAGTATTCAATGGTTAGAGGATTTTCTCATCAATTCAGCCAAAGCAGTTGTTGTAATTTCGCACGATAGGGCATTTGTGGACAACATTACCAATCGCACAATCGAAGTGACAATGGGACGTATTTATGATTACAAAGCCAAATATTCGCATTATTTAGAACTGCGAAAAGACCGTCGCATGCACCAACAAAAAGCCTACGACGAGCAACAACGCATGATAGCGGATAATAGAACTTTTATTGACCGTTTCAAAGGAACATTTTCTAAAACCGATGCCGTACAATCGCGGGTTAAAATGCTTGAAAAACTAGTCATTGTTCAAGTTGATGAAGTAGACACATCGGCTTTGAAATTAAAATTTCCGGCTGCAGCTCGTTCCGGACAATATCCTGTTATTGTAAAAGAAATGTTAAAATCCTATGGCAATCATGTGGTTTTTGCAGACGCTAATATTGTTATCGAAAGAGGGCAAAAAGTGGCTTTTGTGGGTAAAAACGGCGAAGGAAAATCGACGATGATTAAAGCCATTATGAAGCAAATAGAAATTGATGGTGGCAGTTTAGAAATTGGTCATAATGCTCAAATTGGTTATTTTGCTCAAAATCAAGCGGCATTATTGGACGAAAATGCCACTATTTTCGAAACCATAGATGATATTGCAGTAGGCGATGTCCGAACCAAAATCAAAGATATTCTGGGTGCTTTCATGTTTCACGGTGATGATGTGACCAAAAAAGTAAAAGTGCTTTCGGGAGGCGAAAAAACCCGTTTGGCCATGATAAAATTGCTGCTAGAGCCTGTAAATTTATTAATTCTGGATGAACCTTCCAATCACTTGGATATGAAAACCAAAGATATTATCAAGGACGCCCTACGTGATTTTGATGGAACTTTAATCCTAGTTTCTCACGATCGGGACTTCTTGGACGGTTTGGCTACCAAAGTTTTTGAATTTGGAAACAAGCGAGTAGTCGAACATTTTGAAGATATTGCTGGATTTTTGGCTCACAAAAAAATGGATAGTATGAAAGAAATTGAGAAATAGTTCTTAAAAATTAAGCTAAAAAAGGCAACAGTTTACCAATAACTGTTGCCTTTTTTATTGAATTGAATCAAAAAATCAATTGTATTTTACTTTTTTTTCACAATTGCTTTATGGTTTTGGTGCTGGCGCAGTAGCTGTAATTTCTAATTCGAAAATTAAAGTAGCATTTGGCGGAATTACACCACCAGCTCCTCTTTCTCCATAAGCCAAAGGAGCGGGGATAAATAATACGGCTTTGTCGCCCAAATTCATAACATTAAGTCCTTCTAGAAAGCCAGGAATCATGCCGTCTTTTTTACCAGCTTGAAACGGGAAAGGTTGGTAACCGTTTTGTGCGGCACGGTTGGCATCATATTTTCCGTAAGTTTTGTTTACTTCTTCCATGCTACTGTCAAATAAGGTTCCGTCCTCAAAATAACCGGCATAATGAAAATAGAAAGTAAAACCATCAACGGGTTTTATACCACTTCCTTTTTGTGTTATGGCATACGTTAACCCTGATGCAGTGGTAGTTGCAGTAGTTTTTAAAGTGGCGAAATACGCAGCTTTTGCTTTGATAACAGCTCCGTATTTTTCGAAATAAACTTTTTTAGCTTCGGCTTCAACGGCAGCTTGTTTTTGCTGATTTTCAGCAGCTATTGCAGCTTGTTTCTTGTCGTCTTCGGCTTTGTTAGCATAATAATCCGAAAATACTTTGGTTGCATTAAATACTTTGGCTGCAGTTCCAATTCTTGTAATGGCGATTTTTGTAATAATATCGTCTTGTGCAATGGTATTAACAACTTTTATCCCTTTGGTTACATGACCAAAAATGGTGTGTTTTCCGTCTAACCAATTGGTTGGAACGTGAGTGATAAAAAACTGGCTTCCATTAGTACCTGGTCCTGAATTGGCCATTGCCAAAATGCCGCTTTTGTCAAATTTTAAATCGGTGAATTCATCTTTGAATTTATAACCTGGTCCACCAGAACCATTTCCGGATGGATCCCCACCTTGAATCATAAAATCTTTGATTACTCGATGGAATTTTAATCCGTTGTAAAAAGGTTTTCCTTTGCTTTTGGCATCGGTTACAAAGGTATTGGTTCCTTCGACTAAACTAATGAAATTGGCAACCGTTACAGGTGTTTTTTGATATTCTAATTGCATCACTATCGCTCCTTTGCTGGTTGTAATTGTAGCAAAAATCCCTGGGACAACCGCCGCAGTTGTTGCTGTTGTTGTCGTTTTTTTGACTGGGGTAGTACTTTTTTTAACTTGTGCTTGCAGGTTTATGATTCCCAAAAACAAGACGAATAAAATTTTAGATTTCATTTGGATTAATTTAAACTTTTTTAATTTATTTAGGCATTTTTTCTAGTAACTCGATTTCGAAAATAATATTCGCATTGGGCGGAATAACACCACCAGCTCCAGCTTCGCCATAGGCTAGATGGGATGGAATAAAAAGGACGGCTTTATCGCCAAAACTCAATTGTTCAATACCTTCTATAAAGCCGGGAATCAAACCGTCTTTTTTACCAGCTTGAAACGGAATTGGTAAGTATTGTTTGGCTTCGGATCTAGCGGGATCAAATTTCCCAAACGTTTTGGCTACACTTTCGATACTGCTGTCAAACAAGGTTCCGTTTTCTAGAAAACCAGCATAATGAATGTAAACTGTTGCTCCATTTTTTGGTTTTTTGCCACCACTTTTTTGAGTAATTACATACTCTAATCCAGAACTTGTTTTGGTCGCTTTTACTTTTAACGCTTTTAATTCAACTACTTTTTGATCTTGAATAGCTTTAAATTTGGTGTTGTAAGCGGCTTCGGCAGCTATTTGTTTCTTTTGGTTTTCGGCTTCGACCGCAAAATAATCATGAAAAGTTTTTTCGGCATCAAATTTTTTGGCTGCTTCTCCATTTCGAATGATAGTCACTTTTGTCATGATATCATCTTGCTTGATTTGGTTTACAACTTGCATCCCTTTTTCGACAACATGACCAAAAATAGTGTGCTTTCCGTCTAACCAAGGCGTTTCAAGATGGGTGATAAAAAACTGACTGCTATTGGTCGCTATTCCGTTATTGGCCATTGCCAAAACTCCCCCTTTGTCAAATTTTAAATCCGAGAATTCATCCTTGAATTTATAACCCGTATCACCAGAGCCAGTTCCTAATGGATCTCCAGTTTGAATCATAAAATCGGCAATGACTCTATGAAATTTTAGCCCATCATAAAAAGGTCTGTTTTTAAGGTTTTCGTTGGTAATAAATTCATTTTTGCCCTCGGCCAAAGTAATAAAATTGGCTACAGTAATAGGTGCTTTTTGATACTCTAATTGTACAATAATGTTGCCTTTGTTGGTTTCTATTTTGGCATACAAGCCATCAGGAAGATTGTTAGAATCTTCTTTACAAGCGAAAAAGGTAGCGCATAATAGCAGTACGAATAGGATGCTTTTTTTCATTTTTAAATTTAAGTTATTGTGTTATCGAATCGGTTGGATTGGTGGTGGTTGGTTGTTTTTTGAGTGCTGTGGTGACTTGTAATTCAGTTTGTTTTTTGAATTGTTTTTCATCCATAAAATCCCGAAGTGTTACCACGCAAAGCAAGGGTTGGTTGGTACCAATTTTTTTGGAGTCGCCGTGGTAGCCATACGCGATGTGTGATGGGAATAGGAAAGTAACTTTTTCTTTTTTTCGCATCAATTTTATTCCGTCTCGCAAGCCCATCATAATGTCTTGTTTGTCTACATAATAGGTTTGTGGGCTCAATTCTGTTTGCGAATAAATGAGGTGACCTTTTAAATCTTTTACTTCATAGTCAAAAAGGGCTACATCGCCTTTTTTTGGCGTAAGCGAATCCAATGTGTTTCGAGTGGCATAGGAATACCAATATCCTTTGGTCGATGCCAAAAATTTTGTTTTGGGATTGTGTTTAATGATGGCTTGAATTTGCTCTTCCTCGCCTGCGATGAGTTTTTTGTTGCGCACAATAGACTTTTTCATAAAGCTCCCCGAGGAATGCGATAGCGGTTTTCGTGCTTCTTGTTGCTGTTTGCAACTGCTAGCAAGAAATAGTGCCATCGTTGCAATACCTAATAATTGGCTGTATTTCATTCGTTTTATAGTTTAAGTTTTGGAACTAAATTTTCAAATTTTGCAACAGTTTCTTCCATTGATAGTTCTGATTTTCCTCCAGCTGCATTGATGTGTCCACCGCCGTCAAAATGATTTCGAGCAAATTCGTTTACATCAAATGTTCCTTGGGAACGGAAGGAAATTTTGATGATTTTTTCGGCTTGATTTTCGATAAAAATGGCCGAAAAATGAATTCCTTTTATACTCAAACCATAATTTACAATGCCTTCGGTGTCTCCTTTTACAAAATTAAAATGGTCTAATTCGGCTTGTGTCAAAGTCAGGTACGCAGTTTTATATTCAGGAAATAATTGCATATTTTGCAATGCTCGACCTAATAGTTGCAAACGACTATAGGAATTATTGTCAAAGAGCAAAGTTGGAATTACCGTGTTTTCTACTCCTAAATCAATCAATTCTGCCACAATTCGATGGGTATTTCCTGTTGTTTTAGGAAATCGGAACGAACCCGAATCAGTAAGAATTCCAGTATAGATGCAAGTTGCAATGGTTTTGTCGATGTCTTTTTTTCCATCCAAAAACAAAATCAAATTGTAAATCATTTCACAAGTAGAACCAAATGCCGTGTCAGAGTAGGTTATAAGGGCATAATCATCTGGTTTTTGATGGTGATCCACCATTACAAATGGCGCTGTAAGCTGATTTAAAACGAGTTCCATTTCGCCTACACGGTGCAAAGCATTAAAATCTAATGTGAATATAAGTGCTGCTTCTTCTAGAATTTTGGTGCAGTTTTCTTTGTCTTTTTCAAATATTTTAACGGTTTCAGAACCAGGAAGCCACGCCAAAAAATCAGGAAAATCATTGGGAGCAATAACAGTTGGCTCGTGGTTATTTTTTAATAAAAAATGGTACAATGCTAGTGTGGAACCCATCGCATCGCCATCAGGGCCGCGATGTGGTAGTATGGCAATTTTTTTTGGTGTAGCTAGCAACACGGCTAATACTTGAATGTCTTGTATTTTCATAGTTTGCGAAATTACATTTTTTTACTGTAATGTTGAAATCATTAACAGGAATTTCACGGTTTATAAAAAGGACTTGTTTTCAAGTGGTTTCGTTATTTTTTGGGAGTTTTTTTTATCACAATCACAATAGCGTTTATTTTTTGCTCAATTTCGTCCATTTCAGGAATGTATTCGCTGGAATTTTCATTCAAACGCTTGTAGGCTAGCTCGTAATATTTTTTTCGTAGTTTACAGTATTCCAATAGATTTTCATTTTGGGTGTGAATTTCTTCTGGCAGATAGAGTTTGTCTAGGGTGGTTATCAAGGCAATGTTTTCGTCCCAATAGTAAATACCACGGTCTTTTAGATTAGACAAAATGGTAGCTTTGTCTCCGCCCAAATACAAGTCGAAGGATTCCAAAGCCATTTTTTCCATGTCGACAAAGTCTTGCATTTTTGTTTGGTATTCCACTATTTGATAGATATAAATTTTGCTTTTTTTGCAAAGCGAATACAAAGTAAAACTGGTACAAAGGGTTACCAAGGTTACGATTAGGATTCCGATAGTTCTTTTTTTGGATAGCAAAACAAGAATAATTCCAAACAAAAGTCCTGAAACTAAGCCGCCCACATGTGCCGCCCCATCAACGCCTTCCTTAAAACTGCCAGCGATATTGAGTAGAATAAACGAGCCAATGGTTATCAAAAGTGGGATTTTGGTTGTTTTGTCAATTTTATTGCAGGCAGTAGCAACCAATACAATACCAAACATCCCAAAAATAGCTCCCGAAGCACCCGCACTGACCATATTGGTGTTCCAATACAAACTGGTGAAGCTCGCTAGAATCCCGCAAAAAAGATAAGTCAGCAAAAAATCTCTTTTTTTGAGATACGATTCTAATAGCAAACCCACATAGGCTAGGGCGTAACAATTCATAACCAAATGCAGGATTCCGTAATGAAGAAAGCAAGCCGAGAGCAATCTCCACCAGCCACCATCGGTTGTCGATGGGCCGTAATTTCCGCCCCAATCAATAATATCTTGTATCTCGGGAGTGAAAAAGGAAACTCCAGAAACACACATTACTATAAAAATTAAAATGTTACTATTAATAAGTATTGGCGTGATAAAATATCCTTTGGTAGGTATAAAAGGGGATAAAAAGGAATAAAAGCGCGTTACTTTTTTTTCGGTTGTGAGGTCTTGTCGAATTCCTGTCTGGGCACTATTTATTCCGTTGATTACGCTATTTTCATCCAATTCTAAAAGGGGATTGTCTTTTATAACTTCATAAAATAGATCCAAAAAAGCTTCGATATTTTTTTGATTTCGACCATTATCATACAACTGATTTCCATTACTATAGCTTGTTATTAATGGGTTTTCTTCATTTGTTGTGATGCAAATAGTTTCAGTCCAAGTGTTCAAAAGATTTGCGGTTTCAATGATTATTTCGTCCTCATTGATGGAAATGAAATCCCATTTTAGTTTTTGAACTGTGGCAATAGCCCAATAGCTAAATTGCGGTTTGGATAAATTATTTAACGGAATGTATTGCGAAGCAGTAGCGGGAAATCCAAATGCCATAGGGGTAAAATTAAATGTTTTACTCAATTAAGAACAATACTACAAAAAAATAATGAATTATGACTAGAAAAAAGAATTTCTGTTTACAACAATTGCAGGTTTGTTTTTATTTTTTGGTACAAAAAGGATTTTGGACCTTTTACAATTTGAGAGGTATAAATACCACTATTTCCGGAACAAAAATAGGCGACTCCACAAGCAATACCAATGAAGACTCCACTCTCTAACCCAAAAAGTTCCATTCCCATTACGGTACAGGCAATAGGAGTATGTGTGGCTCCAGAGAAAACGGCTACAAATCCCAATCCTGCTAACAAGGCAATTGGCAACGGAATCACAGTCGATAAGGCGCTACCTAATGTGGCACCCACAAAAAAAAGTGGTGTAACTTCTCCACCTTTAAAACCAGCACCAAGTGTAAAACTGGTAAAAAGTATTTTAAACGCAAAATCATAATACCCACTGCTTTGCGAAAACGACGCCACAATAGTGGGAATCCCTAATCCTATGTATTGGTTTGTTCCCATAAAATAAATAGCAATAGCCAAAACGCAACCGCCAATAAAAGGTCGTAACGGCGGATATGGAATGCTTTTGGCAAATAGGTTACCCCAAAAATGGGTGCTTCTCGAAAATAATAAAGCCGCTA
Organism: Flavobacterium restrictum; assembly: GCF_007097245.1. GTDB lineage: Bacteria > Bacteroidota > Bacteroidia > Flavobacteriales > Flavobacteriaceae > Flavobacterium > Flavobacterium restrictum. Next base: position 137,202 of record NZ_VJZT01000007.1, read on the forward strand.
ATCCAAACAAAATACCGACAAAAACTACCCAAAGAACGATTGTAAAATTCATTTTGGGCACCACAGGAATGGCATAATGAGTGTGTGTTACGTGCCAAAACGCCACCGTAAAATAAGCAATATAAGCTACTAAAAACGATAGAAAAATACTTTTTAAATTGATTTTGCTGAAGGCTATTATTTCCAATGCGAATATAGCTCCCGCTAAAGGTGTCCCAAATACCGATGCAAATCCCGCACTAATTCCTAAAAGGATAAGTATTCTTCGATCGCTATTTTCTAACTCAAAAAACCGGTTGCATTGGTCGGAAATCGCACCTCCCATTTGCACTGCGGTGCCTTCGCGACCCGCGGATCCTCCCAAAAGATGTGTGATTAAAGTGCTGATAAGTATAAATGGAGCCATCTTAAACGGAATCCTTTCTTGCGGATTTTGGTACGCTTCCAGCAATAAATTATTTCCTTTTACAACTGTTGTTCCGTAATAATGGTACAACAATCCTATAGAAAGTCCGCCCAAAGGCAAAAACCAAATAAGCGTACTATGATTCTCTCGATAGTGCGTAACCCATTCTAAAGCCACCAAAAAAAATGCCGACGCTGAACCAGAAAAAATGCCTACGCCTACACAAATGAAAATCCATTGGAGTAGGGTAAGCATTATTTTTTTTATTTTTTCTAAATTCATTAGCGTAGTAATAGAAATTGTATTTTTTGCTAAAGTACTACAATCTTTTTAGTTTAGAATTGTTCGTATTTGGTTTGAAATTAACATGACAAATCTTACTTGTATTAATTTTAAAAATGGTACAAATAGAACACGGATTTAAACCGATTCTTGCATATAATTCAGCGAAAATATGTGTCATCCGTGTACCATATTGAATTGTTAGCCCGTTTAGCATACAGTCAAGTAAAAGGTATTAAGCCACAATAGCAGTAAATTCGATTTCTACTAAATATTCTGGAGCTACCAATTGGTTGATTCCGTAAAAACCAGTGGTAGGTTTAACGTCCTTAAAAAACTGTGCGTGAGCGGTTGCTACAGCTTCAAAAGTGCTCACATCTGTCGTAAAAATTCGGGTGCGAATCACGTCTTTCATTCCAGCATTAAGCTCTTCAAGCACTTTTTCTACTCGCTCTAGAATATTCAAAGTTTGTGCATACGCATCGTCAGCTTTTACTTTTTCGCCGTCAATTAGGGCTACAGTTCCTGAAACTTCAATGGTGTTTCCTATGCGTACGGCACGACAATACCCCATTTTATCTTCCCAAGGAGAACCAGTTAAGATGTTTTTTCTATTCATTTTGTTTTTTTTAAAGAAAGAATCTGGATTGTACAAGATTCTTTTCATGTTGCTATTTGGTGTCGCAATTTATAAAAAAAGGAATAATAAAAAAACAGGGTTTTGGAATTAAAAAGTTTAATTTGTAAAAGCAGTATTTGGGTTTTTAAAAAGCAGATTTTGGCATGAAAAATGTTAAGAATTTTGTAATAGGTAAGTTGCAAAAATATAAAAACCCTAGTTTTGTGGCAGTAGCAGCCTGATTTGTATTCAAAATAATAAATAAGCGGTATGAAATATATTTTGGTGTTAATTTTACTAGTTGTTTTTGCCTTCAAAGGGCAGGCGCAAAGCGAGTTTAGTTCGAAATTCAAACCTATTGCGCCTACAAAATTTCCAACTAAACCCAAGAAAACGATTCCTCCCCCAGCGGATTTGCCCAAAATAGTGACTCCTAATGTATTTAAAAGTCCTGATGCCAAAACGCCAAGTTCTTCTTTTAGCATTGGCGAACCCACCCCAATAAGTATGATTCCTAAACCCAACGAATTTATGAATCCTGGGGATGTGTATAAAGACAAAATGGAAAAAGAATTGAATAAAACGTTAGTTGATAATGGTTTGAAAGAGGATTCTAGACTTTTGGTAAAAATTGATGTCAATTTTGGGGAATTTAGAACGAAGTCACAATTTTTGGTGATAAAATACCGCGACTTTGGCGAAATTGATGGCGATTTAGTAAAAGCAACTTTAAATCAAAGGGTGGAGCAAGAGCGATTGTCGATGCAAGCTAATTATAAAGATTTCAAGATTTTTCTGGTCAACGGAATCAATACATTTGAGTTAGAAGCACTCAATCGGGGCACGCTTGGTGGAAATACAGCCGAATTTCAAATTTATGATGATCAAGGCATATTGGTAAAATCGGATTATTGGAATAATTGGGATACTGGCGTAAAAGGAAAATTTGTAATTATAAAAGAGTGAAATTAAAAAATGCAACGCCTATTTCGCTAATTGAAAACAGAAACATGAATTTAAAATTAGCGAATTAGTAGTAATTTGTTTTCTGAAATTGAAGTATAAATTAATTTTTCAATTCCGAATATAAAAAGTAATTTTGCACCATGCAACACAACGTACTTATTTTAGATTTCGGATCGCAATACACACAGCTTATTGCTCGAAGAGTTCGCGAATTAAATATTTTCTGCGAAATTTTTCCTTACAATCATTTTCCGAGTGATTTATCGTCATACAAAGCCGTAATTTTGGGAGGTAGCCCTTTCTCTGTTCGTGGAGAAGACGCTCCACACCCTGATTTATCTCAAATTCGAGGCAAATTGCCAATGCTTGCCGTATGTTACGGAGCGCAATATTTAGCCCATTTTAGTGGTGGCGAAGTAGCGGCATCCAATACCAGAGAATATGGTAGAGCCAATTTGTCCTATATAAAGGAAGACGAAATTTTCTTTGAAGGTGTTTCCGAAAATAGTCAAGTCTGGATGAGCCACAGCGATAGTATTAAAGCCTTGCCAACTAACGGAATCAAACTCGCCAGTACCCATGATGTGGAATTTGCGGCTTACAAAATAGCAGGCGAAACAACCTACGCCATTCAATACCATCCCGAGGTTTTTCACTCTACCGATGGGTCAAAAATGTTGGAGAATTTCTTGGTAAAAATTGCCTATGTGCCTCAAAATTTTACTCCCAACGCTTTCGTTGAAGAAATGGTGGCAGAATTGAAAGAAAAATTGCAAGATGACAAAGTAGTTCTTGGTCTTTCAGGAGGTGTGGATTCTACAGTAGCAGCGGTTTTATTGCACCAAGCCATTGGCAAAAACCTGTATTGTATTTTTGTAAATAATGGTTTGCTTCGTAAAAACGAATTCCAGTCGGTTTTAGACCAATACAAAGGCATGGGTTTGAATGTAAAAGGAGTAGATGCAGGCGATCGATTCTTGACGGAATTAGCAGGAATTAGTGATCCAGAAACCAAACGAAAAATAATTGGACGGGTATTTATAGAGGTTTTTGATGATGAATCAAAAATTATAGAAGACGTAAAATGGTTGGCACAAGGCACCATTTATCCAGATGTAATTGAGTCGGTATCGGTAAAAGGACCATCGGCAACTATCAAATCGCACCATAATGTAGGCGGTTTGCCGGATTATATGAAACTTAAAATTGTAGAACCTTTGCGCATGCTTTTTAAAGACGAAGTGCGTAGAGTGGGAGCAACGCTAGGAATTGATCCCGAATTATTGGGTAGACATCCTTTTCCTGGGCCTGGACTTTCTATTAGAATATTGGGTGATATTACGCCTGAAAAAGTACAGATTTTGCAAGATGTAGACAAAGTTTTTATCGACGGACTCAAGTCTTGGGGCTTGTATGACAAAGTATGGCAAGCCGGAGCCATTTTGCTTCCCGTAAACAGCGTAGGCGTAATGGGCGATGAGCGCACCTACGAAAAAGTGGTGGCACTTCGAGCGGTGGAATCTACGGATGGTATGACTGCTGACTGGGTACATTTGCCTTATGATTTCTTGATGAAAGTATCTAACGATATTATCAATAAAGTTAAAGGGGTGAATCGAGTAGTTTATGACATTAGTTCTAAACCACCAGCAACAATTGAATGGGAATAAGGGTTAACGTTGGACTTTTTTGAGTTTTTAAAGAGTCGCTATCAACCAAAATTATATAAAAACGGTATCAGATTTTGGAACAAAATTTGATACCGTTTTTTGTATCTTTGAAAAACTAATTTTTTTTACACACTCAAAAGCATGAAATATTTTATAACAGTTTTTTTGGCTAGTTTAGTTTTTACTTTAAGTAGTTTTATGCAAGTTAAAAGCATTACACATAAAGTTGCAAAAGGCGAAACAATAAATCAAATTGCACAACAATATAAAGTAACTCCCTATTCTATTTATCAACTAAATCCTGATGCGCAAAGCGGTTTGAAACCCAATAGTATCTTATTGATTCCAACTATTTCTGGCGAAAAAAAAGTGGTAATTCCAGCTGTTACTAAAACAAATTCTAAAATAAAAACACACGAAGTAGCTCCAAAAGAGACTCTTTTTGCCATCGAAAAACAATACAACGTCTCGGATGAAGAGTTGAAAAAAGCCAATACTTTTCTTGAAAAAAGTGGTTTGCAAATTGGGCAGGTTTTGGTCATTCCATCAGCTGTTGTTTCGAAAACCACTACGGCTAAACCTGTTGCAAAGACGGAAACGCCAATCTATCATGAGGTCTTGCCCAAAGAAACCAAGTACTCTATTGCCAAACAATACAATATGACCATTGCAGAATTAGAGCAAAAAAACCCCGAAATTGTTCCCAATTTACCCATTGGTTACCCACTTTTAATTAAAGGAACCGCTCCAAAAAAGATTAAAGTTGTGGAAGTGGAGCCCAAAAAAGAGCTTGTAGTACAAACAACACACGATACCTACAAACCTCATACGGATTATGTGAATTATGAGGTAAAACCCAAAGAAACGCTATATAGCTTGTCTAAAATGACAGGATTGAGTGCCGAGGAATTATTGGTTTTGAATCCCAGTTTGGTAAACGGCGTACAAGACGGAATGGTTTTGAAAGTGCCCGTAACTGGTGCTGTGGTGTCTCAAGAAACCAAAAAAGTAACAACAATATTGGCTCCCAAAAGCACTTCCGACAGGAAAAAATTAGTCTTATTATTGCCTTTTAATATTTCTAAAATCGAAGGCGATACGATTAATACCACTGTGGATCGCCTTAAAAAAGATAAGTTTTTGAACATGACTTTGGATTTTTATTCAGGCGCTTTGATGGCTATTGATTCGGCTAAACAAATAGGACTTGCCGTTGATGTCAGTATTTTTGACTCCCAAGAAACAAAGAACAATTCGAATTGTGCGAACTTGATTCAGCTAAATAATCTGGCAACTGCCAATGCTATTATTGGGCCTTTTTACCAAAGCAATGTCGAGAAAACTGCTAGTTTATTGGCACAAAGTGGAGTTGCCGTTATTTCGCCTTTGTCTAAAGACATCGGAAATTCATATCCTAACTTGTACCAATCTATTACCACGGCGGCAACCATAAAAAATGCCATGTTCGATTATATGAAATCAAAAAACGGGAATATTATTGCCGTTGTTGACAAGAAAAAAGAGTCTTCAAGATTGTATTTGCAGCAAAACCAAAAAGAGGTGCAGTTAGCCCCTTTGACTGAAACAGGTGGTTTAAACGCCGAAGGACTGAAACAATTGTTCGTTAAAAACCAAATGAATTATGTGATTTTAGAAACAGGAAATACGGGAACAATAAAGGCAACTATGGCTACTATGCTCGCTGCGATGGGGTTGTACAAAGTGCAGTTGGTCATTTTGGAACCTAATGAAACATTGGACACAGACGAAATTAGTTTTCCAAATTTGGTCAAACTTAAACTAATGTATCCCACAATGACTCGTGAAAACAGTTCGGTTGAAGCCCAGATTTTTGAAAAAGAATATAAAAAGAAAAATAAAGTACTACCTAGTACCTTTGCAAATCGTGGTTTTGATGTGACATTTGATACGCTGATGCGTTTGTCACAAGATCAAACATTTCAAGAAACTGTAGATACTACGGCTACGGAACAAATCAATAATAAATTTGAGTATTACAAAAAAGAAGACGGTGGGTATACCAACAAAGGTGTTTATATCGTGTACTACGACACGGATTTGAAAGTGCATGAAGCGGAGTAAGTATAGTTTTTTCAAGAATAAATAGAATCTAAAAAGGTAGTTTTCCAAAAATACCTAACACTTAACCCACAACTCCCAACCCTTGGATCAAAACCAAAAACAACTCATAAAACTGGCGCATACCAAAATGCCTTTCGGGAAATACGAAGGCTGGTTTTTGATTGATATTCCAGAGTATTATATCGTTTGGTACAGCAATAAAGGCTTTCCAAAGGGGGAACTTGGCGATCAATTGCAACTCATATACGAATTAAAACTCAACGGACTCGAAGAGTTAATTCGAAATATCAAGAAACAATATCCAAAGCCTTAAAAAAGTAGTAGTTCATTAAAAATTTGAATTTTTTTGCCAAACTTCTTTGCAAAAAAGGCAATAATATAATTCGGTTACAATTCTAAAAATCTAATCAGATAAGAAGTTTAAAAATCCAATTAAATTTGTATTTTTGCCACGTTTTTTACACAACTACATTACAAACAACAACAGCATGAATCAAACGAAATATATTTTTGTTACAGGCGGTGTGACTTCTTCTTTAGGAAAAGGAATTATTGCGGCATCTTTGGCGAAATTATTACAAGCACGTGGATACCGAACAACAATTCAAAAATTTGACCCCTATATCAATGTAGATCCAGGGACTTTGAACCCTTATGAGCACGGAGAATGCTATGTGACTGATGATGGTGCCGAAACAGATTTAGATTTAGGACACTACGAGCGTTTTTTGAATGTTCCTACCTCACAAGCCAATAATGTAACCACAGGAAGAATTTATCTTTCGGTTATTGAGAAAGAACGAAGAGGCGAATTCCTTGGGAAAACGGTTCAAGTTGTACCACATATTACCAATGAAATTAAGGATAGAATGCAATTGCTTGGCAAATCAGGCGATTATGATATTGTCATTACCGAGATTGGTGGGACAGTGGGAGATATTGAATCCTTACCTTATATTGAGTCCGTTAGGCAATTAGTTTGGGAATTAGGCGAGCATAATGGCTTGGTTATTCACCTTACTTTAGTTCCCTTTTTGGCGGCAGCTGGAGAATTAAAAACCAAACCAACACAACATTCGGTTAAGACTTTGATGGAAAGTGGTATCAAAGCCGATATTTTGGTGTGTCGAACAGAGCACGAAATATCTGACGAAATACGTAACAAATTAGCCTTATTTTGTAATGTAAAACGAGAAGCCGTTATCCAATCTATCGACGCTTCGACTATTTATGAGGTGCCTAATTTAATGCTAGAGGAAGGACTTGACGTAGTTGCATTAAAAAAATTGGATTTACCTAAAAAAGCTGCTCCCGATCTTAAAAATTGGAATACTTTTTTGAAGCGTTTAAAAAATCCAAAACACACCATAAACATTGGTTTGATTGGCAAATATGTAGAAATGCAGGATTGTTACAAATCTATTCTAGAAGCATTTATACATGCAGGAGCTTCCAATGAAACCAAAGTAAACGTGATCTCTATTCATTCTGAATTTATTGACGCAACGAATATTAAAGAGAAATTGAAAGACCTTGACGGGATTCTAGTGGCACCAGGTTTTGGCGAAAGAGGAATCGAAGGCAAAATCGAAGCCGTGCGCTATGCCCGAGAAAATAAGGTTCCGTTTTTTGGAATTTGTTTGGGAATGCAAATGGCTATTATCGAATATTCTAGAAACATAGTAGGATTGACCGATGCCAATTCAACGGAAATGAACGACGAAACGCCACATCCAGTTGTCAATTTGATGGAAAGCCAAAAAACAATTACTGATAAAGGCGGTACCATGCGTTTAGGAGCTTGGAAATGTGATTTGAAAACCGATTCGTTAGCGCATAAAATATACGGAAAAGACACTATTTCAGAGCGTCACCGTCACCGTTATGAATACAACAGCGAGTATGTTGATCAATTGCAAAATGCGGGATTAATAGCCTCTGGAGTGAATCCTGATACAGGTTTGGTAGAAATTATTGAGCTCGAAAACCATCCATTTTTTATAGGTGTACAATACCATCCGGAGTATAAAAGTACTGTGGCGAACCCACATCCTGTTTTTGTACACTTTATTGCAGCTGCTGTAAAAGCAAAGAAAAAATAAAAATTAAACCTTTTTTAAATATATAATGGAAGAAAAAAAGTTAGACCTTAATTCGATTATTGGTTTTGTATTGATTTTTGGTATTTTGATATGGATTATGTATCAAAACAAACCTTCGGCGGCAACCTTGGCAGCAGATAAAGCCAAAAAAGAACTTTCGATTAAAGCGGCCAAAGCCAAAGAATTGAATACCAAATCACTTGCAGCTGCATCGCTTGCGGTGGCTACAACTGGCGATTCGACACAATTGGCACAATTGCAAAAATCACTAGGTAATTTTGCTTATTCAGCGACGCTTCCTACTGCTAAAGAAGGTTTTACAATCATCGAAAATGAAGTTGTAAAACTAAAAATCGCCAATAAAGGCGGTTATATTGTTGAAGCAACCCTTAAAAAATTCGAAAAATTCAAGAAAGGTTCTGGCGAATTGGTAGAATTAATCAAAAACAATAATGCCGATTTAAATTTGCAATTGCAAACCAGCGATAACCACAATTTAAATACCAAAGAATTGTTTTTTGAACCTACTTTGACCAAAGTTGGAGCGGATCAAATCCTGTCTATGAAGTTAAAGGCTGGTGCAAACGAGTTTCTTGAGTACAAATACATTTTGAAACCAAACGAGTATATGGTTGGTTTTGATATTCGTTCGCAAGGGTTAAACAAAGTATTGAATACTGCAAAACCATTGGATTTACAATGGAATTTGAAAACCTATAGAAATGAAAAAAGCGTTTCCTACGAAAATCAATTTTCGGAATTGTATTATGAGCATGAAGACGGAAAAATCAGCTATGTAGGTCAAGGAAAGGACAAAGAAGAAACGCCTGAAAAAGTAAGTTATGTTGCTTTTAAACAACACTTTTTTACGTCTATATTGTTGACAAACACGCCGTTTACTACCTCAAAATTGCAATCTAATAATTTAGTTTTAGATGCAAAAGTGGATACCATTTTCACCAAACAACTCAAAGCGACTCTGCCTTTGGCGTATGCTAATGGAGAGATTGATTATAAAATGAGTTGGTATTTTGGACCATCGGATTACAAAGTTTTAGAAAAATACAATAAAAATCTTGAAAAAATTATTCCATTAGGTTGGGGGATTTTTGGGTGGATTAACAAGTTTGTATTCATTCCTTTATTTGGATTTTTGAGTTCGTATATCGCCTACGGAATTGCCATTATTGTTTTTACGGTTATCGTAAAAATTGCCATGTCGCCTATCACCTACAAATCATTTTTGTCACAAGCCAAGATGAAAGTCTTGCGTCCTGAACTCACGGAACTTGGAGAGAAGTATAGTAAAGATGCTATGAAAAAGCAACAAGAAACCATGAAATTGTACAACAAAGCAGGTGTAAATCCTATGGCGGGTTGTATTCCAGCATTGATTCAAATGCCTTTTATGATGGCTTCGTTCAAATTTTTTCCATCGGCTTTTGAGTTGCGACAAAAAAGCTTTCTTTGGGCGGACGATTTGTCCTCATTTGATGAGGTTGTCAAATTACCATTTCACATTCCGTTGTATGGCGATCATATTAGTTTGTTTCCAATTTTGGCGGCAATAGCTATTTTCTTTTACATGAAAATGACTTCTGGAGACCAGCAAATGGCTGCACCGCAACAAGAAGGAATGCCTGATATGGCCAAAATGATGAAATACATGATTTATATTTCGCCATTAATGATGTTGATTTTCTTCAATAGTTACGGCGCTGGATTGAGTTTGTACAACTTTATTTCTAATTTAATTACCATTGGAATTATGTTCGTTATCAAAAATTACATTGTTGATAGCGATAAAATACATGCTCAAATTCAACAAAACAAATTGAAAGAGCCCAAAAAACAAGGTAAGTTTCAGCAAAAATTACAAGAAGTAATGGAACAAGCCGAAGCACAAAAAGCATTAGACAAAAAGAAATAATAAAAAGCAAAAAATCTCGGAGTAATTCGGGATTTTTTGTTTTGGATACTTAAAAGAACTACTTTTCGTTATCCTATAAAATCATGATTATGAACCCATTTTATAAACAAGCAATAGCGTTTTTAATTCTTTGTAATGTATTTTTGATACAAGCACAAACGAGTACGCCTACCTACAATAAAGTTGATAGTAAAGGCAATAAAGATGGTGTTTGGAAAGGAATTTACGAGGAATCCAAACGACCACGCTATGAAGGGACTTTCAATCATGGCAAAGAAACGGGTGTTTTTAAGTTTTTTGATGATACCAAAGCAGGAACTGTAATTGCAACTCGGGAGTTTGTTCCCAAAGACAACTCGGCGTATACTATTTTTTATGACCAAAATAAAAATAAAGTAAGCGAGGGAAAAGTAATCAATAAAGTTTTTGAAGGACAATGGAAGTATTACCATCAGGCCTCAACCGTAATTATGGCGACCGAGTTTTATAAAAATGGAAAACTGCAAGGACTTCGAAGTGTTTATTTTCCTAGCGGTAAAATTGCCGAAGAAATCAACTATAAAGACAACTTAAAGGAGGGTTCCTATAAAAAATATTCCGAAAAAGGAATTGTTTTAGAAGAATCGCAATTTAAAAAAGACCAGTATAACGGCCCATCAATTTTTAGAGATGTTGATGGAACAATTGTTTCGAAGGGACAATTTGTTAACGGAAAAAAAGAAGGCGTTTGGCAGTTTTTCGAAAAAGGGAAATTAGTAAAAACCCAAAACATGAGTTTCCCTGAAATTAGTACTAAAACCAAAAGTTAGTTTTTTTCAGAACAATAGCAATGTTTCCTTTTTAGTCTTCTTACCATTGAAGTCCTATTTAGAGAAAACGAGTACCTATTTTTATCTTGAATTGGTGTGGATTTGTTAAATTCAAATAAAAATCGTCATTTAGCTGAATTTTCACTAGAAATGTACCCCAACTAAATTTAGATATTTCCGCTAAATGAAGTAATTTTGAGATTCTAAATCATTTTATAATGAAACGGTATTTGTGTTCATGAAAAGTGACAGATCACAATTTAAAACAAGCGAATGAACAGTTTAAAAGAACGTATTTTAAAATTAAAAAAGGAGAAAAACGCGGTAATTTTGGCGCATTACTACCAAGAATCGGATATTCAGGATATTGCTGATTATGTGGGTGACAGTTTGGGATTGTCGCAAGAAGCAATGAAAGTAGATGCTGCTATTATCCTTTTTGCAGGCGTACATTTTATGGCTGAAACCGCCAAGATATTAAATCCAACCAAGAAAGTCATTCTTCCTGATTTGAAAGCGGGTTGCTCATTAGCCGAGTCGTGTCCTCCTGATTTATTTCAAAAGTTCAAAGAACAACATCCAGATCATATTGTAATCACTTACGTGAATTGTTCCGCCGAAATTAAAGCGTTGAGCGATATTGTATGCACCTCGTCGAATGCGTTGAAAATTGTGGAATCTATTCCTAAAGAAACACCTATAATTTTTGCACCAGATAAGAATTTAGGCAAATACATCATGAGTAAAACGGGACGCGACATGCTGCTTTGGGATGGTTCTTGTGTGGTTCATGAAGCTTTTTCGTTAGATAAATTGATAGCTGTACACAAGTTACATCCTGATGCGACTATTATTGCGCATCCCGAATCAGAAACGCATATTTTGCAAACAGCCACTTACATTGGTTCTACTGCAGGCATGATTGATTATGTAAAAACCAATGACAATACTAAATTTATCGTAGCTACCGAAGCAGGAATTCTACATAAAATGCAACAAGAAGTGCCTCACAAAACATTAATTCCAGCACCAGCCAAGGAGGATAATACTTGTGCCTGTAGCGAATGTGGCTATATGAAAATGAATACGTTACAAAAAGTGTACGATTGTTTGCTCAACGAAACGCCAACCATTGATGTACCAGAAAATATACGAGTAAAAGCGTTGCTTCCTATTGAACGAATGCTTGAATTATCTAAATAATGATCGAAACAAACTACTTAATCATTGGTTCAGGTGTTGCTGGATTGACCTTTGCCATTAAAATTGCAAACCAATTTCCTGACCGAAAAATAACGATAATAACCAAATCCTACGAGGACGAATCCAATACTAAATACGCACAAGGAGGAATCGCTATTGTGACCGATAAAACCCAAGATTCCTATAAAAAACATATTGACGATACCTTAATTTGTGGCGATGGTTTGTGCGATTTAGGAGTTGTTGAAATGGTAGTCACCGAGGGGCCACAACGATTAAAGGAGTTGATGGATTGGGGGGCAAAATTTGATAAAAACTCTAATGGCACACTAGATTTAGGTAAAGAAGGCGGACATTCCAAAAACAGAGTCGTTCATCATAAAGATCAAACAGGTTATGAAATAGAGCGCGCTATTCTGGGGCAAGTGCACCAAAAAAAGAATATCAACGTCCTAGATCATCATTTTGCATTGGATTTGATCACCCAAAATAATGCGTGTTTTGGTGCCTATGCTTTAGACGAAAAAACCAAAGAAATTATCACATTTAAATCTAATTTAACTGTTTTGGCTACGGGCGGCATTGGACATCTTTACGGACATACGACCAATCCAATAATAGCTACAGGAGACGGAATTGCAATGGCTTTTCGTGCCAATGCGCAAATTGCCGATATGGAATTTATTCAATTTCATCCCACGGCTTTATACGATGCTTCTTTGGGTTCAAAATTTTTGATTTCCGAGGCAGTTCGGGGTTTTGGTGCTTATTTGCGTACCAAAAATGGCAACCGTTTTATGCTTGATTATGATGAAAGAGGCGAACTAGCGTCTAGAGATATTGTTTCGCAAAGCATTGATTTAGAACTTAAAAAAGGAGAGAATGAATGCGTATATCTAGACTGCACCCATTTAGATCGGGACGCTTTTATAAAGCACTTCCCCATGATTTATGAGCGTTGTAAAACTCTTGGAATTGCAATCGAAAATGACTGGATACCCGTAATTCCTGCGCAACACTATCTTTGTGGCGGTATTACTGTGGATACCAACGGAAAAACATCGGTGGAGAATTTATTTGCTTGTGGCGAATGCTCCCGAACAGGATTGCACGGTGCGAACCGTCTAGCGTCCAATTCCTTGCTAGAAGCCTTGGTTTATTCGGATAAAATTTATAGGTATTTAGCTGATTTTACAGTGGTAACCCGCCCTTTCGATGGCGAAATTCTGGATTGGAAAACGAATGAAAATCCAGAAATGAATCCAGAATATCTTGCGAATATGAAATCAGAATTGCAACTTTTGATGCGCAAAAACATTGGAATTGTCCGCAATGATTTGGATTTGTATCAAGCCAAAAAGGTTCTCCTTTTAAAGCAAAAAGAATTTGAAAGCGTTGCAAAAAAAAGCCAAATTAGTACGGCTGTTTTTGAACTGTATAATATGTTTACAATAGGGCAGTTAATTGTGCAACATTCTATAGAACGTAATGATAATCGAGGTGGTTTTATGAAAATGGTAACCGTTGAAAAAAGGATTTAAAGCTGTTTTTTCTATCTTAAATATTCGTTTTTTTTAATGGACAGGATAGTCAACGCTTTGTTTTTTGTGATTTTGTATTAATCGCTCAAAAAAAACTAGATCCTTTGTTGGTATAGTTTTTTTTGAGTTTGTTTTCTTTTACCTCATAAATGGGTACGGAATGTAAATAAGACGCTATATTTTGTGAGAAATTTATTTATCATTCGAAAGATTGGGAGTTTTTTACAAAGAGTATTGGTATTTCAATCTCTATCGAGAACGTACATAAACGAAGGGCGTTCGCCTTTAAAACAATTGTAAATAAAAAAAATACACCACTGATTGCTTCGCCTGTTCGCTATCGCTCGGGTCACAGATTTTAAAACCAAAATAATGCTGTTTGATTGCACAAATCCAAAAATCAGTGTCAATTTAATTCATTTTAAGCTATTGAAATCTGTGACCCGAGCGATAGCGAACAGGCGAAGCAATCTGTGGCGGTCTTTTTAAAAGCGAACGCTCTGCTTAAACGCTATAATTCACTATATTCGCATTATTAATAAGTAGTGTCACTATGACATATTTTTGGGAATACGAAAAAGCCGAAGCAATTCTTTCTTAATGATGCATGTAACTCTATTATTTAAGCAATAGTATTATTTGGAATAACGGAATTATCAAAATAGATCTAAATACAATTTTCAAGTACCGAACTCTTATTACAGTTTGAGAAAGTTGAAAAACTAAATTGCCTAAAAAACTACTTGTTAAATAGTTTTTAGATGCTTTTATTTTTAAATTTAATTTGCAGCAGCAACTGTTTTGAAAACAAAATTTACAACTAAAAAATAAAGAAAAAATGAAATATATTTTGGATATACCAGAAAATAAAATGGCATTTGCCGAAGAGTTTTTTAAATCTATTTCTTTTATAAAGAAAATTAAGGCTATTGCTCCTAATGAAATTACCAATACCGCTATTTTAAAAGGTATTGAAGATTACGAAAGTAAAAAGGTTATGCCTACACCGCTTAATCTAGCCGAACTTAAAGCCATGATTAATGCGTAATTTGGTTTTTATGCCAAAAGCATAGCAAGACTTGGGTTGGTGGATGAAAAACGATATTAAAAACGTTAAAAAAAATTACAACCTTTTAGAGAACGCTTGCAAAACTCCTTTTGAAGGAATAGGACAACCCGAACCTTTAAAAGCCAATTATAGTGGTTATTGGTCTAGAAGAATAAATCAAGAACACCGCATTATTTATAAAGTGGAAGAAGAACAAATTGTTGTCATTTCTCTCTATGGGCATTATCAAGATTAACAGCAAATAACCTCGCAATCGCAAGGTTTTGTATTTATCTTCTTTTGTTTGCCCTCGTTTCTAGTCATGCTTTGGAAGCATGGCTAATCAAATTGCGATATTTAGTGGATACCCCAGAAATTTGGTTCCAGATTTTAAAAGCAAATACTTAAATTATTAAAATCAAATCCTCCTTTTTTTCTGCTGTTTTCCTATGGTAAATCTTTGTAACTTTGTCGCCTGTAAATTATAATTTTTAGTGAAGATGAAGCGTGTTGTAGTTGGACTTTCGGGTGGTGTTGATTCTAGTGTTGCAGCTTATTTATTGCAACAACAAGGGTATGAAGTTATTGGTCTTTTTATGAAAAATTGGCATGATGATTCGGTTACTATTTCTAACGAATGTCCTTGGCTTGAAGATAGTAATGATGCGTTATTAGTTGCCGAAAAGTTAGGGATTCCTTTTCAAACGGTAGATTTAAGCGACCAATATAAAGAAAAAATCGTGGACTATATGTTCAACGAATACGAAAAAGGACGTACTCCAAACCCGGATGTACTTTGCAATCGCGAAATAAAATTTGATGTTTTTATGCAAATTGCCTTAAGTCTTGGTGCCGATTATGTGGCAACGGGACATTATTGTCAAAAAAGCGAAATCGAAGTTGGCGGCAAAACCGTTTACCAACTCCAGGCAGGGGTCGATACGAATAAAGATCAATCCTATTTTTTATGTCAATTATCGCAAGAGCAATTGGCTAAATCCTTGTTTCCTATTGGCGAATTAACCAAACCCGAAGTGCGCAAAATAGCCACTCAAATGGAATTAGTCACTGCCGAGAAAAAGGATTCGCAAGGATTATGCTTTATTGGAAAAGTACGATTGCCTGAATTTTTGCAACAAAAATTGCAACCCAAAGAAGGTGTAATTATTCAAATTGACGCCACTAATCCCGTCTATAATTCCGTTCCTACCGAAGGACTTTCTGATCAAGAAATACTACTATTGAACGCCAAAAAAATATCCTATACTCCCCAAATGGGCAAAATTGTAGGCAAACACCAAGGGGCACATTATTTTACTATTGGGCAGCGCAAAGGTTTGAATGTAGGAGGAACTATTGATCCCTTGTTTATTATTGCAACGGATGTAGTGACCAATACCATTTATACAGGTTTAAGCAGCCAGCATCCGGGATTGTTTAGGAAAGGATTGTTTGTAGCCGCCTCCGAGGTGCATTGGGTGCGTACAGATTTGGCTTTGGCCAATGGTGAATCGATGCCTGTCAAAGCACGAATTAGATACCGCCAACCTTTACAAATCGCTACGTTACATCAGTTTGAAAATGGCATGTACATTGCTTTTGAGGAACCGCAATCCGCTATTACCGAGGGGCAATTCGTTGCTTGGTATGCTGGTAATGAGTTGCTTGGTTCTGGAGTAATTTCGTAAGTTGGTTTTGATGAAAAGGCATTTTTGTTCAAGAAAATAACAGTGCTATCAATCTTGCTAATTCATGTATCCGAATTGAAATAGGATTTCGCATTTCTAATACCATTCAGCCCACTTTTTTTTCGGCTTTTTAAACTCGTTTTAAATCATTAATTTAGCTTCAAAATTCAATTCTATGAAAAGCATATACCTGTTATTGTTTGTCTTTAGTTCCGTATTTGTGTCAGCTCAAGTGGAAGATGCTTGGGTTTATTTTAAGGATAAACCTAATGCAACAACTTATTTAGAAACGCCATTATTGATGCTAACGCAAAGAGCTCTAGATAGAAGAAGCAATCAAAATATAGCTTTGGACACCAAGGATATTCCTATTGCAATGGAGTATGTTGATCAAATTAAAGCTGCTGCGGGCATCACTTACAAAGCAAAATCGAAATGGCTGAACGCTATTCATGTTCAAGGAACGAGTAGCGACATCACCTTATTGCTTGATTTTGCCTTTGTAGATAAAATTGATTTTGCCGATAGAAGCCTTAATAGTACTGGGAAAAAAGCAAAAAACTATAAAACTTCCACCATAAACAAGAAACTAGAAACCAAAGTTGATTATGGATATGGAACTTCTCAAAACCAAATCCACATGCTCAACGGTGATGTTTTGCACCAGCAAAATTATACGGGTTCAGGAAAAATAATTGCAGTTCTTGATGCTGGTTTCCCTGGCGTGAATACCGTGCAACCTTTTGCCCGCTTGCGCGATAACAACCAAATTTTGGGCGGGTACAACTATGTTTTGAGGGATGCTAATTTTTATACGGGCGATTCTCATGGTACATCGGTGCTTTCTACAATGGGCGGTTATACCGAAAATGCTTTGGTAGGAACGGCTCCTGATGCCACTTATTATTTATTTGTCACCGAAGATAATTCACAAGAAAGTCCTGTAGAAGAATCGTATTGGGCCGAAGCTGCCGAAACAGCGGATAGTTTGGGTGTAGACATTATAACGACCTCTTTGGGATATTCGAATAAACACACCAATCCCGCCTATGATTACACTTATGCCGATATGAATGGAACCACCACTTTTATTTCGCGTGCTGCCGAAATTGCTTTTAGTAGAGGAATGCTTGTTGTGGCCTCCGCTGGAAATGAAGGAAACGAAGTGGAACCCCATATTTCGGCTCCTGCCGATGCGGTATCTGTACTTACAGTAGGTGCTGTTAATGCCAGCAAAACGAGAGCGTATTTTAGTTCCATAGGACCAAGTTACGATCAGCGAATAAAGCCTGATGTTATGGCGCAAGGACTAGGAACCGTACTTTCAGATGAATTTGGAGCTATTGTTACAGCGAGTGGTACTTCGTTTTCATGCCCAATTATTGCTGGAATGTTGGCTTGTTTGTGGCAAGCGAATCCTACCAAAAGCAATCAAGAAATGCGTCAACTCCTATTACAATCAGCTGATAAATATTCGAATCCAACGACTCAATATGGTTACGGAATTCCAGATTTTAGCCTCGCTTTGGCCAATGGTCAATTGGCAGTTGTAAATTATTCTAAAAAGGATTTGATGCTTTATCCCAATCCTACGAGTGACGCTATTTCGATTGTTTTTCCGCAGGAATCACTTTCGGGGATGTTGACTATTTACACTATTTTGGGACAAAAAATTTTCGAAAAAGAAGTCGTTTCTAACACTGTAATTTCATTAAAAGCAGTAACTAGTGGGATGTATTTGTACCAATTAAAAGGCGCAACCTTTACCGCTACAGGAAAAATCATCAAGCAATAGAATCCTCGTTACAATGAATAGTATCACTTCACTTTTTGGCATAAAATACCCTATTATTCAGGCAGGAATGATTTGGAACAGCGGCTATAAATTAGCCAGTGCCGTTAGCAACGCTGGCGGATTGGGTTTAATAGGCGCTGGTTCGATGTATCCTGATGTTTTGAGAACGCACATTCGAAAATGCAAGCAAGCTACCCAAAAACCATTTGGTGTAAACGTCCCTATGCTTTATCCCAATTTAGAGGAAATAATGACAATTATTGTAGAAGAAGACGTGAAAATTGTTTTTACTGCGGCTGGAAACCCTAAAATTTGGACTTCTTTTTTGAAAGAAAAAGACATTACGGTTGTGCATGTGGTTAGCAGCACCGCTTTTGCATTAAAAGCACAAGAAGCAGGCGTAGATGCTATAGTTGCCGAAGGTTTTGAAGCAGGCGGGCACAATGGTCGGGATGAAACGACCACTTTTACATTGATTCCAATGGTGAAAGAAAAAATAAAAATTCCCCTTATAGCAGCTGGTGGAATTGCAACCGGAGGCGGAATGCTAGCCGCAATGGCACTTGGTGCAGATGGCGTTCAAGTAGGAAGCCGTTTTGTAGCGTCACTGGAATCATCGGCGCATGCCGATTTTAAGCAATTAATTCTAAATGTAAACGAAGGCGATACCAAATTGACTTTGAAGGAATTGACGCCTGTCCGATTGATAAAAAATAAGTTTTATCAGGATGTTCAGGATCTATACGAAAAATGTCCCACCAAAGACGATTTGACTCATTTACTAGGAAAAGCTAGAGCCAAAAGAGGAATGTTTGAAGGCGATTTAATCGAAGGTGAATTAGAAATAGGACAAATAGCGGGATTGATTCACGATATTCAACCTGCTGCTGCAATTATTGAAGCCATGATTGCCGAGTTTGAAACGGCAAAAACAGCTTTGCAACACATTAAATTTTAATTTTTTAACCATGACCCATCTTCATAAAAGTATTGTAATTCTTTTTTTGTGTTTTATTTCGCAACAAGGGTATTGCCAATCCTATAAATTCACCACTTCGGGATTGAGTGTTTTAGAAAAAAATGAAAAAGGAAAATGGGGGCAATGGTCTGATTTAGATTTAGTTAATATTGTTGTTTCTTTAGATACCAATAAAAACAGAATCGTAATTTATTCGCAAATTGTGCAACTTTTTGAAATTGTAGCCTACCAAGATATTGTAGAGACGGATACGGACATTATTTATTCGTTCGTTTGCAAAGATATTATCGGAGATGATTGTACACTTTCGTTTATTACCCGAAAAAAACAAGATAATAGGAAGCAGTTGTATCTTAATTACGATAGGAAAATAATTGTGTATAACATTTTTAATATGTGATACCGTATCATTTAAGTGAAAAAAATTGTCAAGAAGCAGGCATACACTTTTAAAAGAGTTAGCCACAGATTTAACGGTTAAAACGGATTTTGCACCGATTTTAATTCATTTTTTTAATTCATTTTTGACACATTAAACAAAAAATCCGTGCTAATCTGTTAAATCTATGTCATCAGCGGCCAAATTTTTTGAAGTACTAATTTTTAGGACTTAAATGTGAATGCCCTATTTTGATGCAGCACTAAATAAAAACCAATAAAGCCCAACATTAGTTGGGCTTTATTGGTTTCATAAATAGTTTAAAACTACATTTTGCTTTCAGCTTCTAAAAAAGTTTTTAATCCCAAATTCCACAAATTAATAACCATTTGGAGTTAAAATTAAACTTGACTTTCAGTCTTTCAAACAGGGCGTTCGCTTTTAAAACAATTGTAAATAAAAAAAGAAAATACACCACTGATTGCTTCGCTTGTTCACTCTCGTTCGATTCACAGATTTTAAAACTAAAATAATGCTTTTTGATTGCACAAATTCAAAAATCAGTGTCAATTTAATTCCTTTTAAGTTATTGAAATCTGTGAATCTGTGGCAGTCTTTTTAAAAGCGAATGCCATGCTGTCAAACTCAATACATTAACTTTCAGCACATCGTGGTTTAGTCATTTTTTATTTAGTAACTATAATCACAATTTTATTAAAATCAGCGGCGGCGTTGATAACCGCTTTGTATTCCTCAAAGTTGGCTAATGGATAATTGATAATGTTGTAGAACTCTGTGTTTTCAACTGTAACTTCGTCGTTGTTTTTGGTAAATTTACTCTTGAAAGCGGCTTCTGTTTTACCATTTACTTGGGTTTTGAAATCCATATTGAATTGATCTAAATTCTTGATTGACGCTCCTTTTGGGAGTAGAATTTTGATTTTTCGGGTGTAGAAATGGGGATAATCAATCTCAACAGGAAGTGTTCTTTTATTTTCTTGGTAAAATTCCATTTGTCTTCCTATGGTTTGTCCCACCGAAAACAAATAGGTATCGCCCGCTTTTTGCATCAAATCCTTGCCCTCAAAAGTAACTTTCAATACAAATGGTTTTTTACCTATAAATTCAGTGCCATCATTTTCGGTGGTCAATGTTTTGTATTCGGTTTGAACGGTGTAATTTTCGGCTATGTTTTTTAATACAGTTTGGTATTGCTCTGCCGATGCAAAATCTTTGATGGGTTGAAAATTCAAACCAGAATACCCACCAAAGGCAATGGTGCTAGTTACGAGTGGATTTTCGATATCTTTTGTAAAATCAACGGTAATATCCATGATGTCATGAGTGATTTCGGTACCCGGAATTTCGATGAAATTTACTTCGCTAATCGCCATGGCAACTCCCGAAAATATTTTTTCTTTTACAAACAAACCATAATTATTGGCCAGTCGCACTGGAATTAGCGGTATGCGGTATTCAATCTCGGTTGGGGTTAAATACTTTTTGATATTAGGAAAATAAATGAGTAAATCATCTAGGTTTTCATAACTTTCAAAATCTTTGTCGAAAGGAATTTTGTACCTACTGGAAGTAAAAACAACGTTGTTTTCTATTTTAAAATTCTTGAAAATAGCCAAATATAATTTTAGCAAATCACTTTCACTTGCCTGTTTGGTCGTGATAACATCCGTCAAGGATTCTTTGGAATCGATATATTTCCCGTACGCAATTGTCTTTTTTAGTTTGTTTTCAATATTCCAAATTTGTTCTTGTGGATCAGTTGCTTTTGGAATTGTTTTACAAAAATCATCAATTGCTTTTTGTTGTTTTTTGTCTAAAACGGGATTGATACGTTCGTAAACATTGGTTGCAAACTCTTTGAAATTGAATAAATTATTAGCACCACTAATGGTGTTTCCGTCTAACTTATAACGAAATAATTTTAGTTTTACATCCCAATTCGAATATTGTTCATCGTCATTAAGCGCAGCAATATTTTTTTCGGAAATGGTAAGCACTGCTTTTTTATCAAATTTTTTGGTATCGATGGTTGGTTCGCTCAAACCATTGTAATTTTTGGTTTTAAAAATCAAATGTTCAGGATAAATTAACTCAAAATTCAAGTTGGCAATGGGATATTCGTCTTGCATTTTGTATGTTTTACCATTTAAATCGGGGTTTTCTTCCAGAATATAAAACTTTTCGATAATCGCTCCTTTTTCAAGTCCGTTTACCGCAAAATAGTTGAATTTTACTCCTTTTTCCTCATCGGTTTCTTCTTTAATGTCATTTTTGTCTAGCGTAATAATTTTGCCACTTTTGAGGATTACCCGTGCTTTATTAGTAATTACAATTTCATTTTTGCTAAATGGGATGTAAATTTTATTGTTTCTTTCGATGGCATCGTCTGAATTGATGTATATTTTTTCGTGCAACAAGCGGTATTGTTTGGCGCTTTTGCCCACAACCGAAACTTCTATTTTTATGATTCGGTCTAGAATGACTTCTTTTTCATTCTTGTATTGCTCTGGAATTTCGGTTGTTGTAGGTTTTTCACTCCAATCATAATTCTTGAAGGTATAATCAAACTCTTGCGCAAAAAATACGCTGCTGTTGAGGAGTGTAACAAAAATAAAAAGGAGTTTTAGGCTATTTTTTTTCATTATTTTTCTAATAAAATTAAGGTTTCGGTATAGTTTGTTTTTAGTTTTTTGATGGTTTCGTTCCAAAGTTCAAAATCCGTCGTGTCGAGCAATAATTTTTTCTGACTGATGCTGATATTCAATTGCAATTTAGTGTCTTTTAGCGTATAAATAAGATCCGCTTTGAGTAAAGCATTGTCTATACTACAATTTTTTGGAAGGTATTTTACGGTGTAATTTTTAGGAATTTCGAGTTCGTATTGAATGGTATTTAAGGTTAAAAATTCAAATTGAAATTTCGAGATTCGGTCTTTTTCGATGGTCAATTTATCATAGATTTTGTCTAAAAAAAGATTGATATAAATCTCTTTGTCAACTTTTATGATGTAATTATCCAAATCGAAAGTAAAGGCTATAGCGTATGGTTTTTCTCTTTCGGTGATGTTTTCTTCTTTGAATTCTTTGAGGTTAAACTTGTTGTTCCCCTTTAAAACCAAGCTTTTAATCATTTCAAAACGGGTTTTATTTGAGGCGTCACCTATTCTCGACAGCGTATGGCTGCGGTTGTAACCAGAGAGTTCCATTGTGCCGGAGCCTACTAATTTGGTTTTGTCAATGGCTAGTTTTACAACTTCTTTGATTTCATTTTTTTCGGCGGGAACTACGGGAACAGGGATTATTTTGTAAGCTCCGTTGTTGTTAAACATCGCCTCTTTTCCTTGTATAAAAGCAGTTGGGATGCCGTATCGGGTTTCTTTATCGGTGGCGTCCAAAAACAGGTATTCTTCACCGCTTTTAAAAATGGCAATCATGTGATTGTCTACGGACGGCGTAGGCAACTCGGCATACGTATAAGGAATGCTTCGAGTGCCAATCCAGGCGATAGTGGTATTGGGAATATTGGCGTATTTTGCCATGCCCGAAATGATGCTCGCCATGTCCTTACAATCGCCAAATTTTCGTTTATAAACAAAACTAGCTTCCCTGGGAATGAAACCTTCGTAGCCATTTTCAAAAGCAATGTATTTGATATTGTCTTTTACCCAATAAAAAATACTCTTGATTTTATCGACGTCATTCGTTTGATTTTTGGTGATATCCAATGTCAATGCTTTTAAATCGGGATCTTCTTTTTCATTCAAATTCTTGACAAAACCTTTGTAATAATCAAAAAGGTTTTGTTCCGTGCCCAGAACTGGAATTGTTTTTCCGTCTACGGTATAGTCCTTGATAAAAATGCTTAAGGTGGGAATTAGGTACAAATATCCGGGCGAATTACTTTCGTATTTTACAGGTTTAATGTTATTCAACGTCCATTTGTAAATCCATTTTCCTTTTTTTTCTGTTTTAGAAAAAGCAATCGTGTTTTTTGGGTCGTTAAAAATTGTGTAACCAATGTTAATTTCTTTATCGGTTTTGATCTCTAAACTCGAATTGATCACAGGAAAATTACTTCCAAAAATGAACTGATGCAACAAGTATGGATCGATATATTCGGTTTGATAGTGGTACACTTTTTTGGCACCAGCCTCCAGATTAGGGAATGTAAGTTGTCGCTCTTTGATGTCGTTATAAAAAACGGAGCTTTCTTGGGCTTGCTTCTCTGTGGTTTGGGTGACTTTTATTTTTCGTTCTTTACCATTGTCATTGATGACCGTATAGGCATCGTAGGAATTGAGTTTTACTAATTCCGAATAGGAGAATGATTCCTGATTGTTTTGAATACCATTTTCGGACAAAATCATCGATTCATACTGGTTGTCTTGAATGATTTTTAGCTTTTTGTCTTTAATAGAAATCGTATAATTTTGAGCATCATTGAGCACGAGTTCATTAAAATTAGGATAGGCTGTTTTGTATTCCTGAAGCGAGTTTTGAGCTTGGCCAATGCAGCCAAAACTCAAAAAAGCAATGCAAAATAAGTAGTTATTTGATGATGGCAACCAATTCATTCGAATCATATTTTTTGGTTAGTATTAGTTTTCCTTCGCTGTAAATTAATGTGTTTCCGTGGAATTCATCATTTTTATAATTGGCGGTTAACCATGCTTTTCCGTCGGGTTTAAAGTATTCTTGTGGGCCTTCGAAGTTGTTTTTTATAAAATTCTCTTTTTTATAAATACCACCAGTTACATAATATTCAATTCGCTCTCCATGCAATAAATTGTTCAGGTACACACATTCAAATTCAGGTTTTCCCTCGCCAGAATGGATACTAAATTTCCCTTCATAATTCCCTTTTACCAATTGCATTTGCAAAGCCACTTTGCCATTTGGATAGTTTGAAGTGATATCGGCGGTTTCGTTATCGATTATTATTTTATCGTCCAAAAGACCAGATTTACTCATTCTAGTAAAATAAATTGGGGCATTGTTCGTATATCCAATGGCTAAAATGGCTTCTCCCTTTTGATTGTAATAGAATAATTCGCCTTGCAAAACACCGTTTAATTGATTGTATTCGGACATTTTGACTTTGTTTTGGTAGTACCGAATCGTTTTTCCGTTCTCTTCTCCAAAGGTGTTTTCATCAGTCAGTCTTAAATTTCCAACTAAATCATTTTGGGTATATTTGCCGTTTATTCGACCGCAATAATAGGTAGTTTCAAAATATAAAGTTCCTAGTGGGCTGAAGGATTTGTAGTTATTAGTCAACATTCCGTTAGCGTATTCCGAGGTAATAATTGGGGTATTTAGTTGGTCTTTGACGGTGAATTTTTCATTCAATTTCCCGTTGACCATTTCATATTCCTGACTGATAGTTCCATTGTAGAACGTATAATTGAATTTACCCGTTTTATTTTTATAATCAATACTGTTTTCGATTTCTTCTTTCAAAGTATAGGTTGTCAACGCCGTTTGAAAATTATTGATATAGCGTTCTTTGCGAGCGATAGTTCCGTTTTGACGATAGGTTATTTTGTCATAATTAAGTTCGTTATTTGTAAAAAAGCCTTCGGTTTTTAGCGTTCCATCAGCGTAAAAAGAGTGGTATGGGCCGTTTTGTTTTCCATTTTCATAGGCATACACTTCATCGAGTATTCCGTTTTCATATCCTTCATAAACGCCATTTAGAGTATCATTTGTATAGTTTTTGATGCTGCTTACCAATCCGTTTTTGTAATATTCCGTATCGAGACCCTGCTCTTTTCCTTGAACATAAAACTCGGTCATTTTTGGCAATCCTGATGCGTAAAAATAATTCCATTGTTGGCTTTTTTTTCCTTTTTCGAAAGAGCCTGTAACCAGAATATTGTCTTTAAAATTCCTCATTTCAAAGGTGTTCTTGGTCAAGTTTATAGCAACTGGCTGTTCCTTTTTATTCGAATATTGCAACCCTGATTTCAAGTCGCCTGATTTGTATTTTTCTTCAAAATAGGTATTGCCACTAGTATCATAATAGCTGTAGGTTTCCACCTCTTCTTTGTCATTATGCAAGGATTCATTTGCTTTGACACCGTTAGGAAAATAGTTGGTTATTGTTTTTAATTTTCCTGCTTCGTAGCTGTTTTCTTTTTCCAAAGCGGAAGAGGTAAAATAAGTTTTGTATGATCCCTGAATTTTACCATTGCTATAATTAGCGGTTGCTTTCTTGATTTTACCATCGTAATATTCCACATAATCGCCTTCGTTCAAGTCGTTTTTATACACGGAACTTTCTTTGATATCGCCCACTTCGTTATGGCTTACATACGGGCCGTTGACTTTGCCCATCGCGTACACCATACTCAATTTGGGGCTTCCGTTTTCGTACAAGCAAGTGAGTATTCCGTCGCGTTCTCCATTGGTAAAATTGATTTCGCATTGTTTTCCTCCGTTGGGATAGTACGAGGCACTGTTGCCGTTTAGGGCATCATTCTTGTAATTTTCGATTACGCTGACGTTTCCATTTTCATAATATGCGGTTCGAGTACCTTCTAATTTGCCGTTAGTAAATGATTTTTCCTCGGTGAGATTTCCTTTTGGGTTGTAGTATTTTTGTACACCATCCAAAAGATCGTTTTTGAAATTCAAGATACCACTTAAATTACCGTTTTCGTCCAAGTATTGGTATTGACCTTCCTTCAAACCATTTATTTGCTTGCCAATTAAATAGGGATTTCTATTTTTTAAAATCACAATAACTTCCTCTGGTGTTCCAAATAGGTTTAACGTCCTCTTTGCATAAAAAGACCAAAAATCTTTCAATAAATAGTGGTCATTAAAGTCCGTTACTTTTTTCTTTTGTGCCGTAAGTTGCTTGCCTAATTTAGCTTCCATTGCCGATAGCATATAATAGCTAAAGGGTTCAAATTGGTTGTTGTCGTTCAGGTTTTTTACCCACGGGATGTAAGTAGTTTCAAAAAAACCGTCTCCTATTTTATGCTCCGATGCGTATTCGACCACCGCTTGAACCTGTCTAATAACAACATCATCAATTGTTGATTTTACTTTATATGCCGGGTTTAAAGGAAGTTGATTGCGGAGAATGGTTTCGATTTCTTCAAAGTTATCTCCTGATTTTGAGAAAACTAATTTGTTTTGGGTCAAATAATTTTGTGCAAATTTAGCATTCAATCTCAAAATTGCTTTTTCGGCATTCCTACCATTTGGGGCAATTACTAGGTAACTCATCAAGGCCAAAGTTCCCTCGGTAATTTTGCCGTTTTCTAGCGCAATAATTCCCAATAAATAATGCGAGGAAGCATGATTTGGATTATTGGTAATAATTTTTTCTAATAAATCGACTGCTTTTTGTGGTTGCTCTTTCCAGACGTATAAAATTGCGAGATTGTACAAGTGATTGGAGGAATTCGAAAGGTATTTTTGGCCTTCTGTGAATATTTTTTCAGCCAAATCATAGTCTTTTTCATCGCTCAAATAACTCCCATACAGCGTGTATAAAGTGGGGAATTCAGGCATTTTATTGCTTTGATACAGCTTTTCGAACAATGCTTTTAACGCTTCTTTTTGAGCTAATGCCGATAAAGTTAGGGCTTTCTCATATTGTGCTTGCAGGTATTTTGGGTCAATAGTTTTGATTTTGTCAAATTCAAGCAGTGCTTCATTGTACTTTTCGTCATCATAAAGAGCAACTCCTTTGTTGATAAAGGTATCGTTGTTGTAGACAGCGGTATAATCAGTTTGGGAATAAGATTTTATAAAAAAACTTAAAAGTAGGACTAGATGTATTTTTTTCATTTGAAGATAGAAGTTTATCAAATATAAAAATTTAATTGAACTTTGTAAGAAAAACAACTATTGTGTTATGCTGGTTTTGCTATATTTTTTATAAAGTCATCGTATTCAAAATAAAACAACTCCAAAGCATTCATTTTTTCGAAAAAGAAATCAAAAATTTCATTCCAATACTGGCGATTACTCACGCTTACATTTCGTTTTTCGACCCAAATGCGGCTTATGGTTTTGCCATTTTCTAATGTGTACTCTTTCTCGAAAACCAAATCAGAAACAAACTCGGTTTCCAATATGTTTTTGAGTGCCAAAAGATTTTCATAATACTGGTGTCTGGTCTCTTTGCTTCGATGTTCGATGTCAATT
Source organism: Flavobacterium restrictum (assembly GCF_007097245.1). GTDB lineage: Bacteria > Bacteroidota > Bacteroidia > Flavobacteriales > Flavobacteriaceae > Flavobacterium > Flavobacterium restrictum. The sequence goes on from NZ_VJZT01000007.1 coordinate 164,905, forward strand.
AAAACTTGCGCTTTGGTATTTTCGACAAAGAATTTAAATGAAAAATCCTTTATTTTAGTATCATACAAGACCCATTTTCTTGGGTGTTTTTCGGCAAATGCGACCCAAAATTCTTGTTTTAGTTTTTGATTTTCTGCTTTACTGTACATTTTTAATATTTTATTCGTTTATAGAAAACGGGAATCTTTTTTTAGACTTTTGTTTATACCTTAATTTTGAGTACTCTTTTGGTGCTGCGATTGAATTTTAATTTTTGTTACAACGGCACAAATTTTTATATAAAATTAGGGCAATATGGTAGTAAAAAATGATTTTATACCAACTAGAACCGCAGTTTTACTTTGTACCTTCGTGCAGGATTTTTTACCGTAAAGGCCAACTCAAAAAGAACGCAATAGTTTTCTGAATCACAAAAATAGACTTTGATTATGGATTTTCAAGATTTTTTGGCATTAGTTCCACAAATAAAAGATGTGACGCTTCCCGCCGAGGCAGCACATTTAAAATTGGCACCTAGAGAACGCACAGCCGCATTAGAAAATTTAGATATCAACCAAAAAAATCCCCGAAAAGCGGCCGTTTTAATGCTTTTGTATCCTAAAAACGAGCAAACGCATTTGGTGTTAATTCTTCGGAATTCGTATGAAGGTGTTCGTTCTGCTCAAATTGCTTTTCCAGGTGGGAAATACGAATCCGCCGATCTTTTTTTTGAAAATACGGCTTTGCGAGAAACGCACGAGGAAATTGGCGTTTTGCCAGCAGCTGTAACCATTTTAAAACCGTTTACTTCCGTGTACATTCCTCCAAGCAATTTTGTAGTTTACCCTTTTTTAGGAATTTGTGAACACGCCATTGCATTCACGCCCGATCCCGTTGAAGTTGCAGGCATTATCGAGTTGCCTTTGACCTTGTTGATGAGTGACCGTATTTTACAAGAAGTTACGTTGAATACCTCCTATGCAAACACCATTCAAGTGCCCGCATTCCAGATAGAGCAACACGTAGTTTGGGGCGCAACAGCTATGGTGTTGAGTGAGTTGAAAGAAGTATTGAAAGGGATTTTGGGATGATTTATGCGATTTTCTTGTCAGTTTAAGTAAAGTGCTAACGTTGTAAATTAGTTCTTGCTATAGTTAAATAGTAATGCTATTTCATTGTATAAAAAACTAAAAAAATCCATTTTTAAGTTCAAAAAATAATTTTGTAGCTTTGTGAACTTTAAACACAAAAGCATTATGGGATTGTTAAAGAGAAATCCTTTTGGTCACATCATTTTTATAAAAAAATGGCTTATTCGAATCTTCGGGGGCATCACGCATAGGCGCTATCGAGGTTTTAATGAATTGCAAATCGAAGGATCGGAAATCATTAGGAATTTGCCCGATAAAAATGTGCTTTTTATATCCAATCATCAAACCTATTTTGCCGATGTCGTGGCTATGTTTCATGTTTTTAATGCCAGTTTGAGCGGTCGAGAGGATTCCATAAAAAACGTGTGTTATCTCTGGCAACCCAAAATGAATATTTATTATGTTGCCGCCAAGGAAACCATGCAAGCGGGCTTGTTACCTAGAATAATTGCGTATGTAGGTGCTATAACTGTGGAGCGAACGTGGCGTGCCAAAGGGGTAGACGTAACCGAAAAACGCGACGTGAACCCAAACGACACCGAAAACATCAAAATCGCTCTTGACGATGGTTGGGTAATCACCTTTCCGCAAGGAACAACCAAGTCTTTTAAACCTGTTCGCAAAGGAACTGCGCACATTATCCAGCAACATAGACCCATTGTGGTTCCTATTGTAATTGATGGATTTCGTCGTTCGTTTGACAAGAAAGGATTGCGCATGAAAAAGAAAGGAATTCTACAATCCTTCATCATCAAAGAGCCACTTAAAATTGATTATGACACGGATACGATAGACCAAATTGTCGAAAAAGTAGAATATGCCATCGAGCAACATTGCTCGTTCCTAAAAGTAATTCCTGCCGAGGAACTCAAAGCCCAAGAGGAATTAAACCGATTGCGACAATGGGAATATTAAAATAGAATTCAATAATTTTGTAGTATCATTTTACCCCTAATTTGCTAATTTTATATTTTCTACACGTTTTTAAATCTCAAAAAAATCTGCGTTAAAACAAAAAATCAGCAGTAAACCCAACCCAAAAAATCTTTAAATCTCAAAAGAAATTAGCGAAACAGCGGTAAAAAAATCAGCAGTAAACCCAACCCCAAAATTCTTTAAATCTCAAAAGAAATTAGCGAATCAGCGGTAAAACAAAAAAATCCGCGGTAGAACCCCAACAAAATCCGTTTCAGCAGCATACTTTCAACTATAATTGCAGTCCAGCTTTACAAATCAATCTTCTTTAATTCCTTATAATTAGCATACAATCTACGCAACAAAATACCGTACAACAAACGATAAAACAACCAAAAAACAGCAAAAAACACCACAGTTGTCAAGAATAATAACCCTATCGTGAGAGCCATCGCTTTTCCGTTTGAGGCAATTTTAACTCGCAATACACTCACATCGGGATTGTAGGCAAATGCAATTATAAAACCTATAATCAAACTAATTACAATCATTGTCAAATTGTAATACACATAATATTGTACCGTTTTTCTAGTTTTCAAAATGTCTTTCATCAGCTGTTTGGTGGCAACAGTCGTCGAAATCACTTGGTAATTTTTGTAAAACAAGTATATAAAAACCAATATTACCCCATAATTAAAATACGTCAACCCCTTAAACAAAAAAATAATTTCATCGTGTTTAAGTCGCGCTAAATAGTCATCCGTATTGTAAATAATACTGGTAGCCGTCCACAACAACACCTCCAAAATACTAATAATCAAAATCCTTTTGACAATCGTAGACGATTTTTTATGAATCATTTTGTAGATATCAGTTGCGGATACTTGCTCAAACGAATTTTCATTGCGTTGCCAGTCTTTCTTCAATAAATCCAGCTCTTTCATATTCCTAATGGATTTAATATTTTTTTTAATTTCCCCTTAATTCGATTCATTTTTACCCGAGCATTCACTCCGCTAATCCCTAATGTTTCGGATATTTCATGATAATCTTTGTCCTCGAGATACATAAAAACCAAGGCTTTTTCTATATCATTTAGTTGATAAACGGCTTGATACATTAGTTTCAATTGCTCCTCTTCTTCATAATTATAATCAATATCTTGAGTAAAATGTTGCCGCGATTCATACGCAATAGTAGCCACCGATCGCTTGTTTTTTCGGTACAAAGTAATGGCGGTATTCAGTGCCACGCGATACGCCCAAGTCGAAAATTTACTATCCCCCCTAAACTTTGGGAACGCCTTCCACAACTGAATCGTAATTTCCTGAAACAAATCCTTGTGCGCATCCTCCCCAGAAGTATACAACCTACAAATCTTGTGGATGATATTCTGATTCGTCTGCAATTGCTGTACAAAGGAAAGTTCTAGAGTTTTAGTCATATATACGTTAGTAATCCCAAAGAAGATTTTGTTACAAAGTTAAAAGTTTTTTTATCAGGAGCACCACTTTTACGAATTCCATCAGCAGTCGTCCCGCTGTACACTTTATCTTTTGAGCCAAACCCTGGCTCAAAAGGATGCCGTTTCCATCGGGGCTATTCCAAAAATCTAGTTTTCATAAAAAACGTTTCAAAAATGTTGCTATATCCAACTCAAAACGCCCGATTTTTATAATAATTCACCATCAAATTCACATATTTGCTATAACTATCCAAACCGTCTTTTTGCTGGTTTGCTTTTAGAAAATGATCGTAAAAAACATGAAAAGCGGTCTCAATTGGTGTTTGGTATTGGTTCCAGAAAGCAGTACTTTCTTGGTAATTTTTTAAAATCCCAGGATGAACCGTTTGCAGTAACTCTTTTAGTTTTTTAGGATTTCGTGCCTGCCAATTGCCCAAACAATACCGCAATGCCAAGCTGTATCCAGAATATTGCACATACAAATCATCATTTTTCACCGATGCTAGAAAACCTATAAAGTTGCATTCACTTTCGCTCGCAAACCCCATTTGATGCGCCATTTCATGATTGGTCGTCATGGGGAAACTGTACATTGGCCCCAGATAATTGACCTGTGCTTCATTTGTAAACGGATTCAAATACCCTCCAAAGCCCATATACGTTAGCGGTAAACTAAAAAGTGATTTTTTGACACTCAAATGCGAATAACTAAAAAAAGCATACTCGGCAGCAAGGGTTTTATAACCCTTCAAGTTCAGTTCAAACACTTTTTCTTGCGAATACGGGAACGTAACTTTCAAGCTATCATTTTGAGTAAGTTGTTTCTGGATAGCATTGGTTTTGGCGATTAGTTTTTGGGTAAAAATCAATAAATCAGCGTCGGTGTAGTCTCTCTCTATTTTCATTTTTTCGAATAGCGGTTCCCTATAATAATTTAAAGCCCAGAGTAAATGAAAGAAAAAATAAAATAGCGACAATAGACTTAAAATGGTTAAAAGGTTATTTTTCCATTCCGATTTCCATGTTTTTCTTTTGTTCCAAAACCATTTTAAAATCAAAAAAATCAAAATAAAATAAATACAATCGCCTACCGAAAACGGAATTTTGCCTAAAACAATCCTCAACGTTTTTGAAAGAAAAAGATACAATCTGTTGCTGTAAAAAACTTCAATATATTCGGGAAAAAACCGTACGGTTTTCAGGGTTATAATTTGTAGGATTAAAAATATTGGGAGAATGTATTTACGTTGCACGAGATGAATTTTGCATATAAAAATAAGTAAAATCAATGAAGTTATTCTTGGTTTTTTGTAAATTGCACAATAAAATTCATAAACAATGAAAAGTACATATAGTTTACTTTCAGAAAAAGAACCAACAGAGAAAGAACTTCACTATTTAATGGAAAATGTTTTGAAAGAGGTTAAAATACGGGCCTCTATTAGTTCTCAAAAATTGGAAGCACTTCAATTACTTCAAATTGATGAAGCTTTTGAAAAACATAAAGTTTATAAAATAAAAAATGACCAAAAATAGACCAATTCTCATCGTAATTGCGGGGCCAAATGGTTCTGGTAAAACGTCTATTACTTCTCAAATTTTAAAACACGAATGGATTGCTGGCTGCGTATATATTAATCCAGATAATATTGCCCAAGAAGAATTAGGCGATTGGAATAATGCCGAAGTAGTTTTGAAAGCTGCAAAGTTAGCAACCGAACGTCGAGAAAAGTGTCTTGAAAATCGAGAAAGTCTGATTTTTGAAACAGTTCTTTCTGCAACAGAAAAAATTGATTTTTTGGAGCAAGCAAAAGCAGCAGGTTTTTTTATACGTCTCTTTTTTGTAGGGACAAATCATCCTTCAATAAATGCTAGCCGCATTGCTTATAGGGTTTTAGAAGGTGGTCATGATGTGCCAATTACAAAAATAATAAGTCGTTATACTAAATCAATTTCCAATTGTTGTATTGCCGCCACCTTTGTAGATAGAGTTTATATCTACGATAATTCCGAAGAATATGTAGCCGCTAAATTACTGTTTCGAGCCGTAAACGGTATTTTAGGAAAGTCATATTCATCCATTAATGCTTGGGCATTGCCCATTTTAAATTGCCTAAAAAAAGAGTTATAATTTAAACGCTGAAAATAGAAATGAGTCAAGAAATAAGAAACCTAGAACCCAAAGCACTTTGGAATAAATTTGCCGATTTGAATGCCGTACCTCGTCCTTCCAAAAAAGAAGATCGGGTAATTGCTTTCATGAAAAATTTTGGTGAAAGCCTAGGACTAGAAACATTTGAAGATGAAATTCGTAATGTAATCATCCGAAAACCCGCAACAGCAGGAATGGAAAACCGTAAAGCATTGGTTTTGCAAGGACACCTGGATATGGTACATCAAAAAAATGCTGATACCGTTTTTGATTTCGAAACACAAGGAATCGATATGTATGTAGATGGAGATTGGGTACGTGCTCGAGGGACTACTCTTGGCGCTGATAACGGTCTTGGAGTAGCCGCAATTATGGCAATTCTTGAAAGTACGACTATCCCGCATCCCGCTATCGAAGCCTTGTTTACCATTGACGAAGAAACAGGTATGACGGGAGCTTTGAACTTAAAAGGTGGCGTTTTACAAGGGCAAATTTTATTGAATTTAGACACCGAGGAAGATGATGAAATCGATATTGGTTGTGCAGGCGGAATTGATGTAACGGCAACTGCCGAATATGACCAAGAGCCTACGCCAGAAGGGTCTGTTGGGTATGCAATTACCGTAAAAGGATTAAAAGGTGGGCATTCTGGAATGGATATTCACAAAGGTTTAGGAAATGCAAACAAGATTATGAACCGCCTCTTGTTTGATGGTTTTGATAATTTTGGATTGCAAATTGCCACTATAAATGGAGGTAGTTTACGAAATGCTATCCCGAGAGAAAGCGTTGCCAAAGTGATTATTGCAGCCATATATGACGAAGCTTTTGTGTTTGATATGCAACAAATTGTAAACGAAATCAAAACAGAATTCCAAACAACAGAGCCAAATCTAGAAGTAGTTTTTGAGAAATTGAAAGTAACTCCCCAAACGGTAATGCCATCGATTGCTCAATTTTACTTTGTCCGAGCCTTGTATACTGCACATAATGGCGTGTACAGCATGAGTGCCGATTTTGATAATTTGGTAGAAACTTCTAATAATATAGCCAAAGTGGTAGTAGGCGAGGGGCAACTTTCGGTGCAATGTTTAACACGTTCGTCTGTCGAGAGTTCAAAACTGGATTTGGCTACCGCCTTGCGTTCGGCATTTGAATTAATGGGGTGCGAGGTGGAATTTTCGGGTTCGTATCCAGGTTGGACACCCAATGCAACTTCGGAAATTCTAGATGTTTTGGTCGGTATTTATGAAAAACAAAATCAAGAAAAACCAAAAGTAGTAGCTTGTCACGCCGGTTTAGAATGCGGTATTCTAGGAACAAATTATCCTGATATGGACATGATTTCCTTTGGTCCAACCATTCACGGAGCGCATTCTCCTGACGAAAGGGCCAGTATCGCTTCGGCTCAAAAATTTTGGAAATTTCTTTTAGAAATTTTAGCTACTATTCCCGTAAAATAGTGTTCAATTTTTCAAAAAAGTGATCAGTATTCAGTCTAAAAAAAAGTTCTCAATTAAAAAGCGAACTACTAAAGAACTGAATACTGATCACTAACTTTTAGTCTCTTTTAGGACTATTTTTCTTGTCTCTCTTCTCTTCTTTTTTTTCTTTTGCCGTTTTCAAAGGTTCTTTTTTAACGGTTTTCTTTGCGTCTTGACTTTTTGCCATGCTATTTTTTTAAGTGGATTACTATTTATTTGTAGTAAATATAGAATTAAATGCCGAAATAGTAAAATTTTTTTATCCTTTCCAGCACTCCTAAAATACAATTGGCTACAAACTATAATTCAAATTGATGCTCCAACGGTAATTGGCTTCAATTTTTGAATTTGATAAATGCTGATTAATAGGTAGCATCGTATTTATGCCTAGCGAAAAATTAGTGATGCCTATTTCTAAACCAAATTTACTAAAAAGAATATCTCCAGCGGTTTCGGGTAATTGCTCGCCATATTGGCTGTTGCTTTTATAAATTTCGCCAGCAATTCCAGCTTGAGGAACGATTTTTATAGTAGGCAAATCAAAAAGATAAAACAAAGTACTGCCGTAATTGAATTGATTTCCAAATTGGTATTGTTTCTTGTTTTTTGTCTTCAAAGTGTAGTTGAGCATTGTGCTTACACCCAATTGGCTCTTTTTAATAACATATTCAGTAGCTAATAAATAATCCCAACTGCCAGTTCCCACCTGGAAACTTTTATTAACGCTTCCAGAATTATTGGCTTCGTCAAATTTTCCAGTGGGTATTTTGATACCACCTCCCAATTGTAGTTTATGTACGAATACCGTGCTGTCTTTATGAGTTTGAAAAACCGAGTACATTCCCATTACAGTAATGTCGCCTAATCCTTGAATATTTTCGGTGCCTGTACTGCGTTCTCTGTTGTGAAATTGATAGGGAATTAAGGTTGAAATTTGGAGTTTTTCGGTAATGGGGATTTTACTCCAAATTTGGATAGTATTGAAATTTTCATTTACCCAAGGCGAATTGGCAAAAATCCCATCACGACTGGAATAACTTTGATTAAAATACCGCAATCCAACAAAATTACTGTTCAACATAGAGCTAAATCCCATGCTGCCGCCACTTGCCGAACAGCCACAGGCATCACAATCCTCTTCGAGTTCAAGAGCCATTTTTTGGAACGAAAATCGGTTTGTGGGTTCTTTTTTGGCATGACCAAAGGAGAGTTGTGTGCATAAAAGAGCGAGGTAGATACTATTTTTTTTCATAATTTTAATATTCAGAAAAGCGTTTATTGGTCAAATACTCGGTATCCGTTACTGTTTCAAGAAAAGCAATAAGTTGTATTTTATCAGTTTCAGAAAGTGCAATACCTAATTTTTGGTTTTGTTTTAAAAGAGGGTCTAATGTAGCCGAATTTTCAACACCAGTAGCATAATGATTTAATACTGCTTCCAAAGTACCAAACCGACCATCGTGCATATACGGAGCAGTTTTGGCTATATTTCGTAAACTGGGTACTTTGAACGCATATTTATCAACAGCCAAAAGCGTTACTTTATATCTCCCCACATCATTGATAGCTTGGTTTACGGCTAGTCCGTTGTTTCTAAATGAATTGTCGGTCATTAAATCTGTGGCATGACAGGATGTACATTTTGCATTGAAAACGGCAAACCCCTTTAATTCGGTTTCGGTTAATGTGCCGCCGGTTTCATGCCGCCTGTATTTGTCAAAACGAGAATTGCTGGAAGTGATGCTGACCATAAATTGTCCCAAGGCTTTTAGCATGTTTTCGGCATTGATTTGACCATTTGCAAAAGCTATTTTAAAAAGTTTTTGATAACTAGCATCGGCTTTCATCATTGTTATTGCTTTGGTAAAATCACCATTCATTTCAACTGGATTAGTAAACGGAATGATGGGTTGTAAGTCTAAATGTGTTGTCGCACCATCATACATAAAACTAGTTTGATACCCCAAATTTTGAATCGAAGGCGTATTTCTAGTCCCAACTCCGTTCCCAACACCATGACTTAAAGTATGTCCGTGATGTGTAAAAGCATTTGCTTGTTCGTGGCAAAAGCCGCAAGAAACTATTCCGTCTGATGCTAATCGTCCGTCATAAAATAATTTTTTGCCCAATTCAAATCCTTTTTCAGTCAAAGGATTAGCAGCAAAATTGTACGTTGGTGGCGGAAAATTAGAAGGTACTTTAAACTCCAACGGAATATTTTGATAGGTATCATCACTATCATTGGAACAACTCACGAACAATGGCAAAATGAGTAACAATAGTTGTTTTGTTTTCATTTTTGTTTCCTTTTTTTTTAAAAGCGGTTCGTTATTACAAACCGCTTTTATACTTTATTTAGTCGTTATGAACGTGAGCAACAGTAAACATTCCGTTGAGGTTTGCTGTAATCAAAGGCAGGTTGGTACCACCCATAATCATAGCTCCCATACCACCCATATTGTTGTCAGAAAGTTTGATTTTATATGTTCCATCTATGATTTTGGACACATCCGAAACGACATGAATTTCAGGCGAAATGGTAGTTCTAACCATTGCTTTTGTTGGTAAATCAAGCGTCACTTCGGTGTAATTATAATCGGTTGCAGTTTGCCCTGTATGCACCATAAATGGTGTGCTATCAGTCACAGTTGCGGATGTAAAAGTGCCTTCAAAAACAACAAATTTGTATCCAGCAGACCAGCTCCACAACATACCTGCTGCTTGTGCACGAGTGGCTAAATCGCCTTGTCCTGTTGCGCCTAATTCCCATTGTGCTTGGTCTACACCAATGCCAAATTTTACTTTCGTGTAATTTCCTGCGGGTACGTTTTCTAATTCGGCAACCACGCTTGTTGGGTCGGCTTCATCAATTATAAAGTAACTTTCGCTTTTGGGATAGGTAAAAATTGTTCCGTCTTCTTTGGTCAAAACGATGTTGCTGATGATGTATTTTATATTGCTAATTTTCAAAACTTCATTATTGGAAGTCGTATTGGCTTGAGTATTTAGGATTAAATCATTGGTTCCAAATGCGTTATCGAATTCAATTCCAAGATTTCCTGTTCCTGTAATTACTTCATTGTCATCTTTGGAACAGCTTATAACGAGTGCGCTTACCGCAAGAATTGCGATAGCTTTATGTAATGCGTTTTTCATGCTTTTGTTTTTTTTATATAATTTAATACTGCGTGTTTTGTAGCAACACACCGTTTTTCATTGGTAAATGCAATGAAAAGTTCCTTTCAAAAAAGGAAAAATAATTAAAGTTATATAAAAGAGGCGGGCGGTCGAAAAGTGGATTGGCTTATCGAGTTGGTTTTTTGAGTAAAAAAACTAAAATTAGAATCCTTCTTTTCAAAAATTGGAAAGGGAGCAAAATCAGTAGTGAATAGGTTTTGAATATAGACCAACTCGAATTTTTCCTTCAAGTTGTTTTGCATTTCTTTTTGATTATTCTCAAACTTGGTCAAGCTTTTTTGCAATTCACAACGACCATTACAAGTGTTGTAAACAAGTTTTCGTTTCACACAAATAGTTTTTACAATCTCGGCTTGATTTATTTTAAAGGCAGTGTACACGAATAAACTGCCAAAAGAAGGCAACAATATAAGGGAAGAAAGTACTATGATAAAAAATTGTTTCAGAACTTACCGTTTAGATTACAAAAGTAGTTGTAATTAATTTTAAATAAAAGTTGCAACCGTTAATTTATTGGATGGAAATATTTTTTGGGCAAAAAAAATCTGCCATTAGTGTATAATGACAGATTTGAATTGGTAATTTACTGCTTTTTTAGAGCCAAAAAACTATTTATTTTTTCTTCAAAATCTTGTATTCTTCATAACAACCGCTTATGGCATCCATGATTTGCAAGTCATTTGCTAGTTGAATAAAGGATTCCGAGTAGTTGCAGCGTTGTAGGATTTCTGGGATTTCTTTTTTGTCAATACCTAGTAAAGTAGCAATCATTTCCCTATCATATTTGGATTCTAATGTTTTTCTGACGGTTTCGTCCTTCTTTAATTCTTTCAAACGCTTGAGTTCTTTTGGTTTTTTTCCAAAGAAATTATAAAGCATATCGGCAGGATTAAAAATAGAACCCATTACTTTTCCAAACGCATTGGGCGAGAATTCTCCCGCTTCATACCCTTGTTTAAGTCCGGAAATACTATACCTGAAGTTTTCTTTTATAGGAATAAGTTTGGAGTCAACTTCGATGTAACCTGTTAGATAGAAAGGGCTTATTATAACTTCTTCCAGCGCAATTGCTTTTTCGGTGAGTTGTATTTTGGTTACTTTGTTTTTAATCCAGTCGTTAGTAACCCTAACTTTTAAGGATTGAAAACCAATAAGTGATATGTGAAGTGTGTCACTTTGAGAAACCTCGATTTCAAAATTTCCTTTTTCATCGGTGGAGGTTCCTTTTACCTTATTGATGTTAATTACATTGGCGTTGGATAAAGGAAAGCCGGTATTGTCATTGACAATAGTACCAGAAATTTTTATTGAGGGTGTAGCAACTTGAGAAACTACGGTTGCTGAAAGCATTAAAAATAAGAAAACTACAAAATATTTCATAAACTGATTTAAGACTTTAAAAGTAGTAAATCAGGATTAAATATTTTGTAGTTTTTATTTAATTAGTAGAAAATTAACAAGGATTTCTAAAATTGCAAATTATAAATTAGCAATTCAAAATCTTTAGTCTCTTCTTGGTCTTCTTGGTCTTGGTGCGTCACCAAAGCTTTCGGAACGTCTTGGTGCTCTATCAGAAGAACCTTCTGTTCTTGGTGCTCTATCTCTATCAGAGGAGAAACCTCCAGTTCTTGGAGCAGAGGCGCTTCTTGATTCGCTTCTTCCGCCAAAGCCACCTTCTCTTGGAGCTGCACTTCTTCCGCCAAATCCGCCTGAACCTTCTCTTCTGGGAGCAAAACTGCCTTCACGTCTAGGAGCTGAACTACGTCCGCCACCAAAGCTTCCGCCAGAACTTCTACCATTATGATCACGTCTTCCTCCACCATCGTTTTTAGAAATTTCTACATTAATACGACGTCCTTCAAGTTGTACATTGTTCAATATTTCCATTACTTTATCAGTATGTTCTGGATCGGTGTTAAAGAAAGAGAATCCTTCTTTTACATCTACCTTGAAAACGTCATCACGACCGAGGTCTAATGTTTCTTTCAAGTAATCCTTCAACGACATCCAGTCAAAATTATCACGGGAACCAATGTTTACAAAATAACGAGTGGCACCACCAGCATTGTTGCTTTCTCTTGATCCGCCATCTCTATCATCACGTTCGCGACGATCTGATCCTGATGACATTCCTGAAATGTCTCTTGTTTTCTTGTAATAATTGATAAAACGGTTGAATTCTACCGATACCATTTTCTTGATCAATTCCTCTTTTGACAATCCTTCAAGAACTGTGTTGATTGCTGGTAAGTAATTATCAATTTCGTGATCTACTTCGGTGTCTTTTATCTTGTTAGCCAAGTGCAACAATTGAATTTCGCAGATTTCGATACCAGAAGGCAACGTTTTTTCTTCGAATTTTTGTTTAATGATTCTTTCGATAGACGAAATTTTACGCAATTCACTTTTGGTTACAATTACGATAGAAGTTCCTAGTTTACCAGCACGACCAGTTCGGCCTGAACGGTGGTTGTAGGTTTCAATTTCGTCAGGAAGTTGGTAATTTACTACGTGAGTAATGTTGTCAACGTCAATTCCACGAGCCGCTACATCAGTCGCAACAAGCATTTGGATTTGTCTACCTCTAAACGATTTCATAACACCGTCACGTTGCGCTTGCGATAAATCGCCGTGCAATGCAGCTGCGCTGTATCCATCCTCGATTAATTTCTCTGCAACAGCTTGTGTATCGCGTTTTGTTCTACAGAAAACTACTGAAAAAATATCAGGGTTACAATCTGCCAAACGTTTCAAAGCTTCGTAACGATCACGTGCATTTACTAGGTAAAATTCGTGAGATACTGTAGCCGAACCAGAGTTTTTGGCACCAACAGTAATTTCTATTGGGTCGGTCATAAATTGTTTTCCAATACGTGCTACTTCAGCAGGCATTGTTGCAGAAAACAACCACGTACTTTTTTCGTCAGGCGTTGTAGAAAGGATGTTTACGATATCTTCGTAGAAACCCATATTCAACATTTCGTCTGCTTCGTCAAGGATACAATAGTTAATTTGAGAAATGTTTACCAAACCTCTGTTTATCATATCTTGCATTCTTCCTGGAGTTGCCACAATTACTTGTGCACCTCTCTTTATGTCTCTCGCTTGTTCTGTAATGCTAGCTCCACCGTAAACCGCTACCACATTAATACCTTTTTCGTATTTGGAGTAGTTTTTAAGTTCGTTGGTAATCTGCAAACACAATTCGCGTGTTGGAGATAAAATTAACGCCTGTGTATTTCTGTTGTTGGCATCAATTTTCTGAATAACTGGAAAACCAAAAGCTGCTGTTTTCCCTGTCCCTGTCTGAGCCAACGCAACTAAATCTGTGTCTTTTTCCAATAATAGGGGAATCGCTTTCTCCTGTACTTCGGTCGGATTCTCAAATCCTAGATCTAAAATCGCCTTCAGTAACGATTCACTCAATCCTAATTGTTCAAATTTATTCATATGTATTTTTAAAATAGGGTGCAAAATTACTGTTTATAATTCATATAAACTAATGCTATTTTAAGATTTAATGTTTTATTAGCTTTTGATTATCAGAAAGTTAGATTTCGTTTTCTTGAATCGCGATTAACATACTGTGTTTTTAGATCAGAAAAACGTCTTGAAATGTAAAGTATTTGGACAAAAATGTTGTATTTAAAACAAATTAGTTTGTCTTATTCAAATGCGCAATAAGTGCTTGTGTTGCTTTGCCTCGATGACTTATTTCGTTTTTGGTTTCCAATGAAAGTGTTGCAAATGTTTCGCTAAAACCTTCTGGTCGAAAAATAGGATCGTAACCAAAACCTTGATTTCCTGTTTTTTCGAGTGTGATTTCGCCTTTGGCAATGCCTGTAAAGAGTACTTGTTTTTCCTTTAAATTCAAGCAAATGACAGTTTTGAATTGGGCTTTTCTATTCGGCTTGTCGGCTAGGTTCGATAGTAATTTATTCATATTAGCATCAGCGGAACGCTGTTCGCCAGCATATCGTGCCGAGAAAACACCAGGTTCTCCGTTCAAAATGGCTACTTCGAGTCCCGTATCATCAGCAAAGCAATCGTAGCCGTATTTCTGGGTAACATAATTGGCTTTCATGATGGCGTTCTCTTCGATAGTGTCAGCAGTTTCGGGAATTTCCTCGAAACAACCAATGCTTTCCAAGGATATGATTTCGATATTTTTGGGAAGCATGCTTTGTATTTCTAGAATTTTATGGGCATTGTTAGTTGCAAAAACGATTTTCATTTGGTTGTAGTTTTTAAGAATGTGTAATCAATACCAACGGCTATGGCGATTCCAAAAGTATAAGCAATCAGGTCACTCCACAGGAATCCTTGCCCTAGAATGAGGCGTCCCAAGAGCGATTTTCGTATGGGAATAATCCAATCTGCTTGGTAGAGCTGGAAAATTTCGATGGCATAGCAAAGCAGTAATCCTATGGTGGCACTTTGTTTTTTGCGAATACGTGTGCCTACCATTCGGATGCCAAAATAAATCATTACAGCATAGAGTAAATCTCCGGTCGCTAATGGAATAATCGCACTTTTTCTAGAAATAATTCCAAGAAAAATTACAATTATAACTAGGATAAAATACCGGATTCTAGGATTTTTCAAAAGTATTATTTGGCAACATTGGTTAAATTATCTGGAAAATAAGTATTGGCTAAATGGGTAAATTCGTCGCCACGCATAAAAATGGATATGTCAACATCGGCAAAATCTTTTTTGCCGGCTGCTGCCAAAAGTTCGTTGGCGGCATGTAGCGTATTTTTATGAAAATGATATACCCGTTCCGATTTATCCGTAACCACGAGACCTTTCATTAGCATCTTGTTTTGAGTCGCCACGCCTGTTGGACACTCGTTATTGTTGCAACGCAACGCTTGGATACAGCCTAACGAAAACATAAATCCACGCGCACTATTGCATATATCTGCACCCAGTGCAATGGCTCTTAAAATGGCATAACCAGAGATGATTTTGCCACTACAAATCACCCTGATTTTATCTCGGATTCCAAAACGGACTAACGTTTTAGTAACAAATATCAAAGCAGGTTCAAAGGGCATTCCTACCCCATCAGCAAATTCTAGTGGAGCGGCACCGGTACCACCTTCGGCTCCATCTACGGTAATGAAATCAGGGTAACAATTGCTGTTAATCATTTCTTGGCACAGCGTTTCGAATTCGCTTGTTTCGCCAATACAAAGTTTAAAACCAATGGGTTTACCATTAGCCAATTCGCGTAAATGGGCAATAAATGCAACTAATCCTTTAGCATCCGAAAAAGCACTGTGGCTAGGCGGTGACAATATGGTGATGTGAGGCTGTACGCCTCGTATTTTGGCAATTTCTTCAGTGTTTTTTTGGGCAGGAAGTACGCCTCCATGACCTGGTTTTGCCCCTTGCGATAATTTTATTTCAATCATTTTAACGGCAGGAAGATTGGCTTTTTCAGCAAATTTTCCGCCATCAAATCCGCCACGATCATCGCGACAACCAAAATAACCGGTACCTATTTGCCAGGTAACATCACCACCTTGTAAGTGAAATTGCGTCAATCCGCCTTCGCCAGTATTGTGGTAAAAATGTCCTTTGAGTGCTCCTTTATTGAGCGCCATAATGGCATTTTCGCTCAAAGAACCAAAACTCATTGCCGAAATATTAAGTAGCGATGCAGAATACGGTTGCGTACAATCCGAACCGCCTACAAGTACGCGAGGTAAGTCCTCTTTGACTTTGGCAGGAAACATCGAATGTTTGATTCCTTCGTAACTGGATTGATTGAGCACTAGTTGCGTTCCAAAAGGGGTTGTGGCGTCAATGTTTTTGGCTCTTTGGTACACGAGTGAACGTTGGTTTCTGGAAAATGGTTTTCCATCTGTAGAACGTTCTATAAAATATTGCTGAATCTCGGGTGCAATCATTTCAAATAAATACCTGAAATACCCCAAAACAGGAAAATTTCTTAAAATAGCATGTTTTTTTTGGATACTATTGGCAAGACCAACCAGCAAAAGTAAGGCGATACAAATGGCTGCGGTTAAACCAAAATTAAAAAAATAATATACTGTTAATGCCATTAAAAAGGCGATGGTACCAAAGAGGAAGAATTTTTGTCTCATGTTTTTAAGGTAAATGTTAGGGTTGTAAAAGGGATTTATTAGCTATAGCGCAATCGAACATACACGTGTTTGATTCCTTTTTTGTCGGATTCTCTTTCGTCTATTTCGAGGATGTCCGTCAGGGATTTTAATAGGGGTGTAAGTTTGTTGAAACCGTAACTTCGGGGGTCAAATTCGGGTTTTTTCTTTACAATAAGGTTTCCTACATCGCCTAGAAATGCCCAGCCATCATCATCGCCAATAGCGTCTATGGTATCCTCAATGAGTTCTATGGTGGGATTGTCGATTTTGATAGCGGCTTCTTTTTCGGCTGGTTTTTTAGAGTCTGCCATAGTATTTGTAGCAGTTGGTTTGGGTTTTTTCTTTTTGATTGCGCCTTCAAGAACTTCAATATAAATGAATCTGTCGCAGGCAACAATGAACGCATTGGGTGTTTTTTTTTCGCCTATTCCAATGACTTTCATGCCAGATTCTCGCAGGCGAATAGCTAATCTAGTAAAATCACTGTCGCTAGAAACGATGCAAAAACCATCCAATTTATCCGAGTACAACAAATCCATAGCATCAATAATCAACGCCGAATCCGAAGAGTTTTTGCCCACCGTATAGCTGTATTGTTGCACAGGAGTAATGGCGTGTTCCAGCAAAACCGATTTCCAACCGTTGGCATTGGGCTTTGTCCAATCGGCATAAATGCGTTTGGTGGTTGGAGTACCGTATTTAGTAATTTCCTCCATCATTCCTTTTACGTTGCTGTACGGAACATTATCGGCATCAATGAGTACGGCGAGTTTTAGTTCTTTGGTATTTTGTGACATAACTGTTTATTGTAATTTGTATTTTGCAATTGGTATTGGCATTAAAAAAGGCTTTTCAAATATACAAAGTTTATTGTAAAATCTACTCCCTAGCCTATATGGAAATGGAAATCCTTTTTTTGAGAAAAGCTATTTATTTTTGACTTTGCAGAGTGACAAAAGAAGCTTCTGCAAAGTCTTGGAAAAAAAGATTTTATGAAAAATGATTACGTCACAATGTGTTTATTTTTAGTTGAGTTCAGTGAATTTCATTTAAAATGAACAGCTGGAAATTGCTCCTAAAAAAGATTATGATAAGACAGATTAAATAATTAATTTTGCAACCTCTTAAAATTAATATTAGTAAGTCGTTATATTATGGTAAAAGATTTATTCGAAAGAATCCAAAACAATAAAGGGCCATTAGGAAAATGGGCTTCACAAGCAGAAGGTTATTTTGTTTTTCCAAAATTGGAAGGCGAATTAGGTCCAAGAATGCAGTTTCAAGGAAAAGATATCTTGAACTGGAGTTTGAACGATTATTTAGGTTTGGCAAATCATCCCGAAGTACGTAAAGCCGATGCTGATGCAGCGATTGAATTTGGCGCAGCGTATCCAATGGGCGCTCGAATGATGAGTGGTCACACTAAATACCACGAACAACTAGAGGAGGAATTGGCTGCTTTTGTCATGAAAGAGTCCGCCTATTTGTTGAATTTTGGTTATCAAGGCATTCTGTCCACGATTGACGCACTAGTTACTCGAAATGATGTTATTGTTTACGATGTAGATGCGCATGCTTGTATTATTGACGGCGTTCGTTTGCACAGTGGCAAGCGTTTTACGTACCGTCATAATGATATTGAAAGCATGGAGAAAAACTTGCAACGCGCCACAAAACTGGCCGAAACAACTGGAGGAGGAATTCTTTTTATTACCGAAGGTGTTTTTGGAATGCGTGGTCAACAAGGAAAACTAAAAGAAATTGTTGCCATGAAGGAGAAATACAATTTCCGTCTGTTGGTTGATGATGCGCACGGTTTTGGGACACTTGGTAAAACAGGAGCTGGAGCAGGCGAGGAGCAAGGTTGTCAGGATGGAATTGATGTTTATTTCTCTACGTTTGCTAAATCAATGGCTAATATTGGTGCTTTTGTAGCAGCTGATAAGGATATTATTGATTATTTAAAATATAATTTACGTTCGCAAATGTTTGCCAAAGCATTGCCAATGATTCAAACAATAGGTTCCTTGAAACGATTGGAATTGTTGCGTAATTCATCAGAAATAAAAGATAAATTATGGGTAAATGTGAATGCGTTGCAAAACGGATTGAAATCAAGAGGATTTAATATTGGCGATACCAATACGTGTATTACCCCTGTTTATCTAGAAGGAAGCGTGCCAGAAGCCATGGTTATGGTGAATGATTTAAGAGAAAATTACGGTATTTTCTTGTCGATTGTAATTTATCCAGTGATTCCAAAAGGGATTATTTTATTGCGAATGATTCCAACTACTTCGCATACTTTATCGGATGTTGACGAAACGCTTGTCGCTTTTGAAGCGATTCGTGAAAAATTAGAAAATGGTACTTATAAAGAAATTGCAAGCCAAACTAAAGTTGATTTAGATGCTTAAATTTTTTAGGATTTTATACTTAAAGCTGTCTGTTTAGGCAGCTTTTTTTGTTTTAAATAACTTGGTTTTGATTTGTAGTTGTGGCTTAAATTTAGATAGAAATTGGGGTGTTCTCCAGTGAATTTAGGAATTGGATCTATAGTACTTTGGGGTTGTTATGTAAGTATTTTCTGTAGATAAAGTTCTACAGAAATGTCGATAAAAAATTACATTTTCTTGTGTTAAAGAAGGTTAGTTTTGCCACATATAATGGAAGTTAGAAATGGTGTAATGCTTGTTTTTAAAATTTATTTTTAATAGTTAAGATAATTCTTAATTTTTATATTTATTTTGTCATATTAGTTCGATATGAATAAGCGTGGAATAAGTATATACAAGTTGCTGATTTTTTATATATATTGCTATAAATATAAAAAACAGGATTATAAAATAGCTTTAATTAAATATTTGTTTAAAATAGTACGCATTATAAATTAAGTTCCTCTTTTTAAAAGAATAAGCAAGGACTGTTAACAATGTCAAAGTGCTAAATGTAATTTTCCAAGGTGTAAACTTATTTAAACTAAATAATAAATGGTAGTTAAAAAAAAAATTAAATTAAATCCGTTTTTTTTGCAAAATCTAAAGTTAGAACAACGCAAACTAGTACACTATGCTTTGTTGTTTTCGGTTATTTTATTTCAAGTTTTAGCTATCGTTATATGGTTTAATGAAACAGCAAATGAAACTCAACTTACAAAGTCTTTTGAGGGTATTGCATCTTCAAATGATATTTCAAAATATGCTAATCTGGTAAATAATTCGTTGCTCAAATCGCAAGAGCATTTTAATAATTATATCAATTACAAAGACGAAGCTTCATTAAAAAAGTATACAGCTACGTTAAACGAGGTTCGCTATTTATTAGATAGCTTGTCTTTTGTTTCGAGTCGAAATACAACTTTTAAGCGGATATTAGTAAACAAGAAAAAAACGGAAGTTGCTATTTTAATTCTAAAGTCTTCGATAGATTCTATTATTGATCTTCAGGTTAGTGCAACCCAAGGGGATGTTTCAAAACTTTTTAATTTTAAAAAATTTCAATTCAAAAAGATTCTGGATAGTATAAAAACGGATACTTACATGAAAGTGGATAGTGTTTCGAGAAAAGGTTTGTTTTCAAGATTAGGAGATGCGTTTGCTGGAAAATTTACGGTACAAAAAGAGCAATTAAATACAGTTGTTACCATGAAATTTAAAGATAGAATTGTAACGGGTAGTATTGAAGAGCAAATGGCAAATATTTTTTTGATAACTAATAAATACCATGAGAATGAATTCAATAACCTTAAAAAATCGTTTTTAAACCTAAAGGTTAAAGACTTAAAATTAATAGCACTTAATAGTAAATTATTAAATCTAGGTCAAAATATAGTGCCAAACTTTAGTGATTCAGTAAATTTATTTCAGGAGAATACCCAGAAAAATGTATTGAATCAATATCAATTAAATAAAACAGTTAGAAATTATACTTTAATAATATTGATAGTGTCCATGTTTATTGTCTCAATCATACTTTTAAACTTTACACGTTTGGCATTTGAGTATGAAAAAAAATTGACAATTGCCCAAAATCAAATACGTCAAAGTTTAAATTTTAAAAATAGGATTATGGGGATGATTAGTCACGAAATTAGATCGCCATTAAATATAATAGCTATCTACAGTAAAAAAGTTAGTGCTTCTGTTAAAAACATAGAGATAAAAGATACTTTCAAATCAATTCAGTTTACTGCAAATTCACTACTCCTTTTAGCAAATCAAATTTTAGAATATTCCAAAGATGAGAATCTTAAACCCAAATTGCAAAATAAAAATTTTCAATTAGAAACTGAAATTGATCAAATAATTTCTACGCTGACCTCCTTATTGTGTACTAAAGGAAATAAATTAAAAGTGATATCTAATTTGAATTCCAATTCAGAAGTCTGTTCAGATGCCACGAAAATTCACCAACTTTTTTATAATATAATAGGAAATGCTAACAAGTTTACTAAAAATGGATTAGTAACTATTACTATTGATTTAGAGCCTGTTTCGGACTATGAAATGAATTTTAAAGTTGAAATTCAAGATACAGGAATAGGTATTTTAGAGAACGATTTGAAAAATATATTCGAATCCTATTATCAAGGAACAATATCAGCGAATGTTAATGATTTAGGAGTTGGTTTAGGGTTGAATATTTGTAAAGAAATAGTTGAATTATTTGATGGAAATATCAGTATTGAAAGTCAAGAAGGTAAGGGTACTAAAGTTGCATTTAATTTGATATTAAGTCATGTTTAAATGCTAAAAAAAGTAAGTTTGTATTGCTTCGAAGTTTTTTTTCATAGGGAATACTAAATAATGTAGCTTGCTGGTTTTTTCTTTATTGTTTTCTCAAAAAAAAAACTTCTTCTTCGATCCAAAGTTTTGGTCGAAACAAGATTTTTATACTGTTTTGAAAAGTAGCCAGCGCTCATGAAATTATTTTATGAGGATTAATTATAATGTTGCTGTATTTATTGTTTAAAGATTTTAATTAAATAGAAATGAAATTATCAACTAGTTATTCTTTTTTAATTGCAGACGACCATAGTGTTGTTAGGCAAGGAGTCGCATTGCTAATAAAAGAATTGTTTTTAAACGCTAAAATTAGTCAGTCTGGGTCTCTTGAGGATATTTTTAAAGTGTTGAAAGAGATTAAAATTGATTTATTAGTTTTGGATGTGAGTTTTCCAGAAGGTAACAGTTTGAATGTCATTTCAGAGATTAAAGCTTGTCAACCAGATATTAAAATTTTAATGTTGTCTGCCTATGATGAGGATATTTATGCGATGCGCTATCTAAATGCGGGTGCTTCTGGATATTTAAATAAAGTTAGCTCCGAGGAGGAAATGAAACAGGCATTAACGAGCATGATTTTGTCCGGAAAATATATGACGCAAAATATTAAAGATAGAATTCTAGACTCTTATATTTCAAAAACCCCCATTAATCCATTAGAACAGTTGTCTAATAGAGAAATTGAGGTGGCAAGATTGTTAATTCAAGGATATGGAAATTCAGAAATAGCAGAGTTATTAAAAATTAGAAAGACTACGGTTAGTACCTTTAAAAATAGAGTTTTCGAAAAGCTAGAGATTAATAATTTATCGGCTTTAATAGAAATGTTTCGGTTATACTTTGAAAACAGTAAATAGTAGATAAAAGATTTACTGTTGATTCTATTTTTAGTAAAATGGATTTTTTTACACTTTGTGTTTTAAATCATCAGGGCAAACGCCTGTGATATAAAAATATGTTAAGGCAAAAAAAATAGGCTCTTCGCCTAAATTAGTGGAATTGTGTTTTTAGGCATTACCTAAATAATATACCATTTTTATGAAATTATCTGG
>NZ_VJZT01000008.1 GCF_007097245.1 Flavobacterium restrictum
TAAAACAAGAAAAATATTGTTAAATATATAAATAAAAAACAAAAAAAGTCGGAAGATTATTCTTCCGACCATTACTAGAATTTATGTTCGCTTTTTTCCTTTTCATATAAAGTGTAAACATTACGCTTGGGACACTTTGACAAAATCATTCGTTAGACAATATTCTGCCATGACTGAATATGGCGGTTGGGGTTTAAGACTCGGACTATTTGGAAAAGGTACAGCGTTTAACGTTTCTGGAGACAAAGGACTTCAACTAGAGTTCACGAACAATAAGAAATTGCTTATTGGCACAAATAAACCGGAACAGCTTATAGAGACATTGAGTAAAATAGGACAATTAAAACAATGATAAAAGGTCGCAAGTTGCTTGTAGGCATTATCAAAACAAAAAAATATTTAAATTATTTAAAATGTATTTTTTACACTTATTTTATTTAACTTGCACCTTACAAAAAAATAATACGTTTTGTTACAACAAGAAATCTTTAGCTAATTACACTAAATTCAACCAATGACATTTTTTAATTTTAAAAAAAACCTGCTGTATCTGGTCGTTTTAGTTTCCTTTTCGGGGAATACAAACGCACAGAAAACGATTCCTAAAAAATCAGGTTATTCCATTACACCCGTCAATATTCAGAATGTAAAATTAACAGATGCTTTTTGGTTGCCAATAATAAAAAAAGTACAAGAAAAAACCATCGAATACGCCATTCATAAATGTGAGGAAGAAGGGCGTCTGGACAATTTCTTGATTGCGGGCGGGAAGATGAAAGGAACCGTAAAAGGACAAATGCCTTTTGATGATACCGATGTGTACAAAATTATAGAAGGAGCCTCGAATACCTTAATCAGCGAACCCAACCCAAAGCTAGAAAAACTATTGGATTCGCTTATTGGAATCATCAAAATAGGTCAGGAAAAAGATGGGTATTTAACCACTTGGAGAACCATTAATCCAGCCAAACCGCCAGCACCATGGGTTCCTGTTATCGAGGGAAAGCGTTGGGAGTCCTTGCAAATCAGTCATGAGCTGTACAACTCCGGCCACATGATCGAAGCAGCAGTGGTGCATTATGAAGCCACTGGTAAGCGGAACTTCCTAGATATTGCCATCAAAAATGCCGATATGTTAGTGCGTACTTTTGGCGACAAGCCCAATCAAGTTCACGGCGTTCCCGGACATCAAATTGTAGAAACGGGCTTGGTAAATCTCTACCGAATTACGAACAATAAAGCCTACTTGGATTTGGCCAAATACTACCTTGACAACAGAGGAAACCCCAAAAACCATAAACTTTATGGTGCGTATTCGCAAGACGAAATTCCCGTTATTCAACAAAAAGAAGCCGTGGGTCATGCCGTGCGAGCCGTATATATGTACTCCGGAATGACCGATATTGCTGCAATATACAACGACAAAGCATACCTCGATGCCGTAAATAAAGTATGGACTAACGTTGTTACTAAAAAAATGTACCTCACAGGAGGCATTGGTTCACGACCTGACGGAGAAGCCTTTGGTGAGAACTATGAATTACCCAATCTTACCGCTTACAACGAAACGTGTGCTGCCATTGGCGATGTGTATTGGAATCACAGACTGCACAATTTAACTGGAAATTCTAATTATTTTGATGTCATTGAACGCTCTTTATACAACGGATTAATTTCTGGATTGTCATTAGACGGAAAACAATTTTTCTATCCCAATGCACTAGAATCAGATGGGGTTTTCAAATCCAACAGAGGTTCTTGCACTCGCCAATCTTGGTTTGATTGTTCGTGTTGCCCTACAAATTTGATTCGGTTTATTCCTTCCATTCCCGGATTGATTTATTCAACAAACAGAGACGTGCTGTATGTAAATTTATACGCTTCCAATACCGCAAAAATAACATTGGACAAAACCGATGTAGTACTTTCGCAACAAACTAATTATCCATGGGACGGCAAAGTGACTCTTACCGTTTTACCAAAAAAAGAAAGTGAATTTACCATCAAATTAAGAGTTCCGGGTTGGGCTAGAAATCAAGTGTTGCCAGGCGATTTATACCATTATAAAAGTGCCGCTTCCGCAAAAGTTACGCTGACTATAAACGGAAAACCTTTCGAATACAAAGAAAATAACGGATACATCACCATCAGCCGAAAATGGAAAAAAGGAGAAATCATAGAAATGAAACTCCCAATGGAAGTAAAAGAAGTAGTGACCAATACCAAAGTAGAAAGCAACAAAGGAAAAGTAGCGCTAGAATACGGGCCAATTGTGTACGCTATTGAAGAAATTGACAATGCAACCAACTTTGATAAAATCACTGTGGATGCCAATGACACTTTCAAAGTAACCAAAGAAGCAGCCCTTTTAGAAGGTGTAAATACCATTCAAACCAATAAATTAAAAGCCATTCCGTATTATTCTTGGTCAAATAGAGGTGTTGGAAAAATGAAGGTTTGGATTGATTATAAGGAGTAAAAAAGAGAATGACAGTAAGGAGAAACAGGTGTTTTTGAATAGCCTCCAGCTTTAGGAGGAGGAATAAAAATAAATATCAAATTGGCATTAGCCAAAAGGCATATAATTTTGGCTAAAGCCAATGAATACAATTGCAAATTTCAAACCCTCCAGCTAAAGCAGGAGGCAATTAAAAAAATGAAACCTTAAACAAATAGGACAATGAAACCAAATATAATAACCAAAATTACCCTTTGTGGGCTTTTACTAAATGGTATTTATACCCAGGCACAAAAAACAAATCTCGAAGTAAATACCACCAAAACCATTACCAAAATTCAGCCTACCATGTATGGCGTATTTTTTGAAGACATCAACTTTGCTGCCGATGGTGGTTTATATGCTGAAATGGTCAAAAACCGTTCATTCGAATTTGAAACACCGCTTATGGGTTGGACACAACCCAACAGCGACACGCATTCGTTCAACAAACAATCCGGTATTGCCACGACCATCAAAGTATTGGAAAACAAAACCAATCCAAATTTTTGCCGCGTGCTTATCAATGATGACAAAGGATTTGAAATGATAAATGAAGGATTCCGTGGTATGGGAATCAAGAAAGATGCCCAATACAATCTTTCGCTAAAAGCCGCCAACCCAAGTGGAAGCATCAAAAAAATCATCATTCAGTTTATTGATAAAAACAAAAAAGTGTTAGGCGAAACCAGCATTACACCTACGGCAAAAGAGTGGCAAAACTATACCGCCGATTTTACAGCAACACAAACCGAAGCAAAAGCACAATTAAAAATTACTTTTCAAGGAACCGGGACGATTGATTTGGATATGATTTCTTTGTTTCCAGAAGACACTTGGAACCATCGAAAAAACGGTTTACGCAAAGACATCGTGCAATTATTGTATGACATGAAACCCGGATTCTTGCGTTTTCCTGGAGGCTGTATCGTTGAGGGAAGAACCTTGGCACAACGCTACCAATGGAAAAAAACAGTGGGTGATGTGGACAAAAGAGAAACATTAATCAACCGTTGGAATACCGAATTTGCACACAAACCTGCTCCCGATTATTTCCAAACCTTTGGATTAGGGTTTTATGAATATTTTCAACTTTCCGAAGATATTGGGGCAGCTCCGCTTCCTATCTTGAGTTGCGCTATGGCCTGTCAGTTCAACACAGGTGAATTGGTTCCGTTGGCCGAATTAGACCCTTATGTACAAGATGCTTTGGATTTAATTGAATTTGCAAACGGTAGCATCACTACTCCTTGGGGCAAAGTTCGTGCTGATATGGGACACCCAAAACCCTTTAATTTAAAACATATTGGAGTTGGAAACGAACAATGGGGTCCACAATACATTGAAAGATTCAAGGTTTTTGAAAAAGCTATAAAAGATAAATACCCAAATATGATCATTGTATCTGGCGCAGGACCATTCCCTGATGGCGATTATTTTGATTACGGAATGCAAGAACTCAAAAAACTAAATGCCGAAATTGTGGACGAACATTATTATAAAAATCCAAAATGGTTTAGAGATAATGTAACGCGTTATGATAATTACGATCGTAAAGGTCCTAAAGTATTTGCTGGAGAATATGCTGCCCAAAGTGTGGCAATTGCCAGTCCAGACAACAAAAATAATTGGGAATGTGCGTTCTCTGAAGCTGCTTTTATGACGGGTCTGGAACGCAATGCCGAAGTAGTTTATCTTACCTCCTACGCTCCTTTGATGGCGCATGCCGAAGCTTGGCAATGGACACCCGATATGATATGGTTCAACAACCTCGAAGCCTACGGATCGGCCAATTATCAGGTGCAAAAATTATTTTCTACCAACAAAGGAACCGATTTATTAGCCATTACCAAAGACGGAAAACCCGTAATTGGGCAAAACGATTTGTTTGCATCGGCGGTTAAAGAAGGTACTACCAAAGAAGTAATTGTAAAAATAGTCAACACTTCATCAAAAACGCAAGCCATTACAGTTGATTTAAAAGGAAGCAAATTACAATCAAAAGGAACTGTTATTACACTAACAAGCCCTAATCTGGAAGATGAAAATTCGTTTGCTGCACCTAAAAAAATTAGCCCAATAGAAAGCGAGTATCTGTTAAAAAATAACGTTGCAGCATTGCAACTTCCAGCTTATTCCGTAACGGTTTTGAAGTTGAAAATGAAATAATCGCAATAGAATAAGTTTGTTGCTAACATTTACTTTTGGTTTCGCTACCAAACAACTGTTTTTATGCTATTTTAATAAAAATTTTAAGGCTAAATTAAATTAAGTGTTTTTTATACACTTATAAAATAAATATACTATATTTGTACTTATATTAAAACGATTTCGGGATGAAAAATTATGTTATAGGATTAGATTACGGAACAGATTCTGTTCGAGCAATGCTAATAGACACAGAAAATGGACAAGAAATAGCATCGAACGTATGCCAATACAAGCGTTGGGCAACCAAGGAATATTGCAACGCCTCTATAAACCAGTTTCGTCAGCACCCACTCGATCATATCGAAGGTTTAGAAAGTACCATAAAATATGTGGTTGAAAACAGTAAAGTTTCACCTTCGCAAATAAAAGGGATTTGTGTAGATACAACCGGATCCTCTCCAGTTCCTGTTGCTCAAGACGGAACACCATTGGCATTGACCAAGGGTTTTGAACACAATCCAAACGCAATGATGATCCTCTGGAAAGACCATACTGCTATCAATGAAGCGAACGAAATTAACGAGCTTTCAGCCAATTGGGGTGGCGAAAATTTCACCAAATACGTGGGTGGAATCTATTCCTCCGAATGGTTTTGGGCAAAAATTCTACACATTGCCAGACAAGACGAAGCCGTAAAAAATGCCGCTTACACTTGGATGGAACATTGCGATTTGATGACCTATTTATTAATTGATTCCAAAGATTTAAAAACATTCAAAAGAAGTCGTTGCGCAGCGGGACACAAAGCCATGTGGCACGAAGACTGGAATGGTTTGCCTCCTGAAGAATTCCTAGGACAATTGCATCCTTACTTAGCTGCTCTTCGTGGTCGCTTGTATGACGAAACCTATACATCCGATCTTGTTGCAGGTACGTTGAACCAAGAATGGGCAACCCGTCTAGGACTTACGACCGATACGATAATTGCAGTAGGAACTTTCGATGCGCATTCTGGTGCTGTAGGTGCCAAAATTGAAGAAAATACTTTGGTTCGCGTAATGGGAACCTCAACCTGTGATATTATTGTTGACTCCAAGGAATCTATTGGTCCCAAAACAGTTCGTGGCATTTGCGGACAAGTTGATGGCTCCGTAATCCCTGATTTTATTGGTCTAGAGGCAGGACAATCTGCTTTTGGCGATTTATTGGCTTGGTACAAAGAGTTACTTTTATGGCCAACCGATCATTTATTAGCCACTTCTACCCTTTTGACAGACGAACAAAAAGCAGCATTAAAAGCCGAAATCAGTGATAATTTAATCATTGAATTAACCGCCGAAGCCGAAAAAATTCCATTGTCCGAAAGCGTACCAATCGCTTTAGACTGGATCAACGGAAGACGAACTCCAGATGCCAATCAAGGAATAAAAAGTGCCATTTCGAATTTATCATTAGGGACAAAAGCGCCACATTTATTCAAGTCATTGGTGAACGCCATTTGTTTTGGATCCAAAAAAATAGTGGATCGCTTTGAAGAAGAAGGCGTAAAAATCAATAGCGTTATCGGAATTGGTGGTGTGGCTAGAAAATCGCCTTACATCATGCAAACCCTTGCCAATGTGCTTAATAAGCCTATCAAAATTGCCGCTTCAGACCAAACACCCGCATTGGGAGCAGCCATTTATGCTGCTGTTGCCGCAGGAATTTATCCTACGGTAATCGAAGCTAGTCAAAAAATGGGAAGCGATTTTGATGGTGAATATTTCCCGCAATTAGACAAAGTAGCGGCATACAACAAGTTGCTTTTGGCCTACGACCAGTTAAGCACATTTGCCGATCCGTCACTAAAAAAACAACAGGAACAGTATGTATAAGGATTTAAAACAAGAATGCTACGAAGCCAATATGCAATTAAATGCGCTGAATTTGGTGGTTTATACTTTTGGAAACGTAAGTGCGGTTGACCGAGTAAATGGTGTTTTTGCCATCAAACCAAGCGGCGTTCCTTACGAAGATTTAAAACCAGAGGATATTGTCATCGTTGATTTTGACAACAACACTATCGAAGGCAGTATGCGTCCCTCATCAGATACCAAAACGCATGCTTACTTGTATAAAAATTGGCCAAACATTGGCGGTGTTGCGCATACGCACGCCACGTATTCCGTAGCATGGGCGCAATCGCAAAGAGATATTCCTATTTTTGGAACCACACATGCCGATCATTTAACGGCTGATATTCCGTGTGCTGCGCCAATGGCAGACGCCCTTATCGAAGGCAATTACGAACACAATACTGGAATTCAAATCTTGGATTGTTTCAAAGAAAAAAACCTTTCCTACGAAGAAGTAGAAATGATTTTGATAGGCAATCACGGGCCATTTGCTTGGGGAAAGAATGCTGCCAAAGCGGTTTATAACAGTAAAGTACTCGAAGTCGTAGCCGAAATGGCGTACTTGACTTTGCAAATAAACCCAAATGCACCCCGATTAAAAGATTCTTTAATCAAAAAACATTACCAGCGCAAGCACGGTAAGGATTCGTATTATGGGCAGTAACGATTTTAGATTGCAGATTTTAGAATAAAGAAAATAGAGTTAAAAAAATAGAATAAATAGACGGTTTGAAACAAACTCAAAATCAGGACAAATTGAATGTAAGAAAAATAATCTCTTTGCTAACACTGCTTTTTGTTTGGCAATTTCAAGCACAAGAAACTAATAAATTAAAAATAAAATCAATTGATTATGGTGCAATTGGAATTTATACAAATTTAGATAAAAATGGTGCTAGAGGTTACTGTTCCAATATTGAGTTGGTATCAAATTATCAAAGAAGCCTGTATTCGGTTAACTATACTTTAGGTTTTGGAATCACGGAAAAAGACAATAAAATACACGATTTACAGGGTTTCATGTCGGTAGATGCATTGTATGGCAGGATAATTAAAGTTTCTAGAACAATCGTTTTTGAACCTTATTTAGGATTAGGTTACATCATTCAAAGCAATACAGCTGATGCAGGAGGTAAAAGTGCTATTGGATTTCCAATAAGAGCAAAATTCTTATTTCAAGCAAGTAAAAAATTTGCTATTGGTTTAAACCCAAATGCTACTGTAAATAATGTTCATACGATATATTCAGCAAATGTTATTTTAAGATTTGGATTTTTAAATTAAATCTAAATCTTAAAATAAAATCAAAAAAATAGTTTACAAGAAAAATAACTAATGAGTAAAAGTTTCTAAAACATTTCTTATGAGAAAATTACTTTTTTTATTCGCAACAATTACGTTATTAATCTCTTGCAACAAAGACGATGACAAATCTACAAATCCAATAGATCAACTCCCACCAGCCACACAAACGGGTGCAAATACTGCGGGCTGTTTAGTAGACGGAAAAGCTTTTTTGCCTAAAGGAACAGGTTTAGGAGGACCTGTTTTAAGTTGTTTTTATTATCAAAGCCAAACTGGTTATCGTTTTGGATTAAGCATTAACTATAAAACATTTGATTTCATAAAATCTATTCAATTTAGTACCAATACAATTCAATTAATAGAAAACAAAACGTATAATTTAACAGCAGAATCTAAAGACATAAACAATAATTATTATATTTCAAACTTTGGAGAATATTATATCCTGACAAATACAGGAGCAGGAGATGTAAACTATTCAACAACAAATGTAGCAACAGGAGAACTTAAAATTACAAAGCTAGATATGCAACGATTCATCATATCGGGTACATTTTGGTATGATGCTGTAAATGCCAATAATGAGAAAGTACAAGTTAGGGAAGGTAGATTCGATGTGCATTATTCAAATTAATAATTATCAAATCCTATAAAATGGAACAAAATATATTTCGTGTCAAGGTCGTATTAGTAAATGTAATCTGTTTATTAACAACTCTTTTCGTTTCTTCCCAAACCACTCTGCCACCCACTTGGATCGGACCAACTCCTGGCGAAATAACAATTGACGGTCAAAATGATCAAATAAACACAGAATTTGCAACAAAAATAAATCTTGCTTTCCAGTTGCTTGAAAAAAATAGAGTCCCTAATGGATTACTCAAAGATTATGCTTTTGAGTTTGCAGAACTTTCGGCATATAACGGTGTAGTTACAGACACAAATTATGTAACACCTGTAGCCCTAAAAACAATATATAATACATTAATGATGTCTAGGATTCATGCAAACGCAAGCCAATTTATTACTCCACAAGATTATGAACAGCGTTGGTTAAATAACAGAACAGCTACTGTTATTACTTTAAGTGGCTTACTTTTTAATTATTCTCAATTCAAGACAAATGCTACAACAACTGGGAAATTAGATATTGTAAATAACCAATATAAAGATAAATACACTAATGGAATTTGGCAGAATCCATATGACAGTAAATTAGCATTTGCTATAGCACCTAGTGTACGAACATATAAAGGATACAATTTTTCTGTAAGATTCCCACAAAATTTGTGGATTACAAATACAACTCAAACCATACAATCATTACAAATAGATACCGATGATGGATTAGGATTTAGAAATATAACCTTTGGGCAAAATATTGCTGTGGCTTACACCAATACAGGAATTAAACATTGGCTTTATAGAATGATTTTAAGTGATGGAAAAATATTAAATAGCCATTCTAAAATATTTGTTGAAGAAGGAGTGCTTACATCAGGGCAACCTACCGCCACTAATCCTGTTTATGGGAGGGTTGACATTACTGCAACAACAGCATTTGAAGGCAGTTATGGTTCTGCTAAAGTGGAAATTGATTATGCTTCAGCTGACCATAAAATAAGAAAACCACTAATAGTTGCAGAAGGTTTTGATCCAGGGGTTATGATTGCTCCTGAGGAAGAATACGGTTTTACTAGTATTAAAGATTTTAAAAAATACAATTTTGGAATCTAATAGTGTACAACTAAAATCCATACTTACAGATATAAACACCAAACAATATGATATCATTTATGTAGATTGGAACAATGGGGTAGATTACATTCAAAAAAATGCTTATGTCTTACAGGAAGTCATAAAATGGGTAAATGAGCAAAAAATAATTAGTGGCAGTATCACTCCCAATGTCGTTTGGGGACAGAGTATGGGAGGACTTATTGCTCGCTATGCCTTAAAAAATATGGAGGATTCAGGTATTCCACATCAGACTAATCTCTATATAAGTCATGATGCTCCACAACAAGGAGCAAACATCCCTATGGGGTATCAATATTTTAGCCGTCATGCTTTACATCAATATGTACAAGCGCCATTAGCTTTTTTGGGAGGAGAAATTATTTTGCCATTATTTACTGATGGAGTTACTCCACTAGATTATTTAATGTTACAAAATACACCCGCAGCTCGACAAATGCTTATTAATTATATAGACGTAGACTATTCTATAAACAATACAAAACACAACTCTTGGCAAACTGAGCTAAAAACAAAAGGGTATCCTAGTATTCGAAAAATTGCTATAAGTAATGGAAATCATTGTGCAATTCCACAAAACGCAACTGCGGGTTCACAATTACTATCTTTTGATGGAAACTATAGTACTGGTTGGTTAACAGATATGGTTCTAACTATTTTCCCGGGTGTAAATGAAACAATATTTAAAACATTAGCTGTTTTTACAAATGAACCTGAATTTTTAATAGGTATTCTTCCTGGAGGTAATAAATTAAAGTTAGATTTTAAGGTAAATTCTTTGCCAAATTCTAGTATTAATCAGTTGTATAAGGGGAAAATTACTTACACTAAAAAACTATTATGGGTACTTCCTATTAATGTTACTATTACTGATAAGAGCATAAATTCACCTTCGAATACCTTGCCTTTTGATTATTATCCTGGTGGGGCGTTTGATACTGGTATACGAAATTCAAGTTCTGCAACCGGAACAAATTTTTGGCAACAAGCATTAGTAAAGTATAAAATGAGTATAGCAACAGAGCCAACTTTCTCGTTTGTTCCTTCTACAAGTGCATTAGACATCAGTAAAGGAAATATAATTCTGATTGATGGAGATTATTTAATGAAATATAATTCACAAACACCTCCTGTTACACCAAAAGATAGTCCTTTTCAGAATTTCACTACTTCATTTCAAAATTCATTCGTTGTAGCACAAGATAATTATTCTAGCACAAATGAACATCATATATATCTAAATAATAAAAATGCAGATTGGTTAGCAAAAGAAATAGACAACATGCCCAATAACAATCAAATTTTTAACTGTTCTTATTTCTGTTCTGGGAATACCCCTATTTCGATAACAGGAAACACAAGCATAAACAACTCTATATCTGGATGTGGCAGTAGTATCTATTCCATCCCAAATGTTGTCGATATTTATCGTTGGACAGTTACCGAAAATTCAAATTATGTAACACTCACTGGCGACACAACAAATACAGCTACCTTAACGGCAGTTTCAGGCTTTAGCGGAAACAGCACTTTATCTCTAACTTATGGTTCTGAAATCTGTGGGTATGCAACAATCACAAAAAGAATTTGGATAGGACAACCTACATTCAATGTTCAAAAAGTTATTGACAGCTGTGGTGCTTATCGTTTCACAACACTGACAATTACAAACACAGACACTTCACATACGTATGATTATTCATTTTTTGATTTACCAACAGGAGTAACTTATAGTAGCACATCCTATAATACTTTTCTGTTCAAAATAGCAAACACTTATACCCAAAATTATTTTACTTATGGTGTCAAAGCTATTTTAGGTTGCTCAAGTAGTTCTTATCATAATTACACTACACTTGGAAGTTGCCCAACAACTACGAGTACGTTACGAACTGCCACAACTACAGATACCACCACCATATATGATGTCTATCCAAATCCTACAAGTGATATTTTGAATATTTCATTAATAGATGAAAGCAATGCTCCTGTAACAACTTCAAAAATTACAGCAACATTATATGATTTGAATGGCAAAGAAAAACAAAGTGCTACAGTCAATAACAATATTGCATCTCTAAATGTTAACCATCTCAAAAAAGGAATATATGTATTAAAAATAAATATTGATGGGCAAATAGAAACTCATCAGGTAATTATAGAATAGAAAAATAATAGAAGTAAACAATAAAACAAAAAACAATGATAGATATCTCTCAAAAAGAAATTTGGTTTGTAGTAGGAAGCCAAGAATTGTACGGCGAAGAAACACTGCGTAAAGTAGCCGAGCATTCGCAAATAATAGCCAAAGGGTTAGACGCTTCATCACACATTCCTGTAAAATTAGTATACAAAGATGTCGTAAAATCGCCTGCGCAAATTACCAATGTGTGTTTAGAAGCCAATTCTAATAAAAACTGTATTGGTATCATCGCTTGGATGCATACGTTCTCTCCAGCCAAAATGTGGATTGGTGGTTTGAGTATTCTAAAAAAACCGTTGTGTCACTTACATACGCAGTTCAATGCCGAAATTCCATGGGCTTCTATGGATATGGATTTTATGAATTTGAATCAATCGGCGCACGGAGATAGAGAGTTTGGTTTTATCATGTCTAGAATGCGCAAAAAACGCAAAGTAGTAGTAGGGCATTGGGAGGACGAACGCGTACAAAAAAAATTAGGCATTTGGTCCAGAGTTGTTTTAGGTTGGAATGAGTTTCAAAACCTAAAAGTAGCCCGATTTGGAGACAACATGCGTGAAGTTGCTGTAACCGAAGGAGATAAAGTCGAAGCCCAAATCCGTTTTGGTTTTTCGGTAAATGGTTTCGACTCTTCGGATATCACTAAAAAAATTGATGCCGTTTCAGTTGCCGATACGAATGCTTTGGTAAGCGTTTATGAAGCCTCGTACACATTGGCTCCAGCCTTACAAGAAGGAGGCGAAAAGAGAGCGTCATTGCTAGAAGCTGCCCGAATAGAATTGGGTTTAAGAGCATTCCTTGAAGAAGGTGGTTTTGGTGCTTTTACGGATACTTTTGAAAATTTAGGATCTCTAAAACAATTGCCAGGAATTGCTGTACAACGCCTTATGGCCGATGGATACGGTTTTGGTGGTGAAGGCGACTGGAAAACAGCGGCTTTAGTCCGTGCGATGAAAGTCATGAATGTAGGACTCGAGAACCAAGGCGGAACTTCTTTCATGGAAGATTACACCTATCATTTCACGCCTCAAAAATCATACGTTTTGGGCTCTCACATGCTGGAAATTTGTTCTTCTATTGCCGATGCAAAACCGTCTTGCGAAGTACATCCGTTAGGCATTGGTGGAAAAGAAGATCCTGTTCGTTTGGTTTTTAATGTCGCGGCAGGAAATGCCATCAACGCATCATTAGTGGATATGGGGAACCGTTTTAGACTCATTGTAAACGAAGTAGAAGCCGTAAAACCAATGGCTGATTTGCCTAAACTTCCTGTAGCCCGTGTGTTATGGGATTGCAAACCAGACCTAGATATTGCTGCAACAACTTGGATATTAGCGGGTGGCGCACACCACACTGTTTACAGCCAAGTCATTACTACTGAATATATGGAAGATTTTGCCGATATTGCAGGTATCGAATTACTTGTTATTGATGAAAAAACAACCCTTAGAGATTTTAAAGACAAAATCAATGCTAACGAAGCGTATTTTCATTTGTTCCAAAACGGTTTATAAAAGAGTGAAGAGTGCGTAGTGAAAATCGTAAACAGAGTTCAGCTTATATATTTTTGCAATAACTTTTGACTTTATGACTTTAACAATAACTAAAAAAATAACTAAATTATGAATGTAATAAAACGTTGTATTTATGGGATTTCCATTATGAGTTTGACCAGTATGAATGTGCAATGCAAAAGCGATAAAAAAACAGAAACACCTGCTACAACTCTGGAAGCCAAGGCTACCGATTCGGTTTCTATTGCAAAAACTCCTTATGGCAAAACGGCCAAAGGCGAACAAGTGGATCGTTTTACCTTGAAAAATCACCACGGAATGGAGGTCAACATCCTTACTTACGGCGGTATTATTGCTTCGCTAAAAGTGCCTAACAAAGCCGGTGTTTCGGAGGAAGTGGTTATTGGTTTCAATTCGTTGGAACAATACACGAAGGCAAATCCCTATTTTGGAGCCCTTATTGGACGGTATGGTAACCGAATTGCAAAGGGCAAATTTACATTAGACGGAAAAGAATATTCATTAGCAATCAACAATGCTCCCAATGCGCTGCATGGCGGACCAGAAGGTTTTCACAGAGTAATTTGGACTGCCGAGGAAGCCAAAGGTGGCAATGCTGCTTCCTTAAAATTGAAATATGTGAGCAAAGACATGGAAGAAGGTTATCCCGGAAACCTAACCGTTTTTGTGACCTACACGCTCAACAAGAACAATACTTTGGACGTGCAATATGAAGCTACAACCGACAAAAAAACGGTGGTAAACTTAACACAACATTCGTATTTTAACTTGTCAGCTGATTTTACAAAGCCAATTTTGGATCATGAAGTTACTATTGATGCCGACAAATTAATTCCTGTAGATGCCACTTTGATTCCTACAGGTCAATTAACGGATGTAACCAATACGCCTTTTGATTTTAGAAAAGCCAAAAAAGTAGGAACTGCCATCGAGGCCAATGATGATCAGTTAAAAAAAGGATTGGGTTACGACCACTGCTGGGTTTTGAACAACCAAGGCAAAGGAGACCGTTTTGCTGCCTCGGCGTATGATGCGGGAAGCGGACGTTTACTAGAAGTGTATACGGATCAACCCGGAATTCAATTTTACACTGGAAATTTCCTTGACGGAACACTCCCAATGCGAACTGGCGGAACGTATGCACACCGAACCGGTTTTTGTTTAGAAACACAACATTACCCCGATTCTCCCAATCAAAAAGCGTTTCCAACAACGGTTTTGAATCCTGGAGAAAACTATAAAACAAAAACTACATTTAAATTCTCTGTGAAATAATTAAAAAAAACAACTAACTATTATAGATTAGTTTTTCTACCCATAAATAAGATGATTGGTTATTGTTTGTAATTATGGAATTAGTTAGTAACCCCGAAAATTGTATTTTCGGGGTTTTTTTTGTTTAAAGGATTGATATAGTTTCTTTTTTATGTTACTGAAATTGTGTTTTCATTAGTATCGATACAAAATTTTGTTCCTTCTAAAAAATCAAGACCAAGAAGTCCGTTGTAATCAGAAAAAATTCCGTGAGCAATAAAATCATAAACTTGAATTTCAAATTTCTGTTTTTCAATTCCTAATGACGTGAAACTATCAATTTCAAAAACTTCGGTTTCTATAATTCCGTTAGCAGTTTCTATTTCGACCGATACTATCCTTTAAATCGTGACCAAGTAAATACAATGCGTTACTATCAATTGTTGTATTTGTTGCTCCTGTATCAAGAATCATTTTTAATTCATACTTTTTGTCAATCTCAATGTTTACCAATATTAATCCACTTTCGAGTTCTCTTTTAAATTTGTAAATCATTTTTTTGTGATTCGATTAAAAATTCCAGTAATTTTACGAGTTGGTCTAAATGTACCAGTATAAATCAATGTTATCTTGTCAAAATTTGATGTTTTATCTCGTCCAATATAACAAACTTCTTTTTTGTCTTTGCTATGGTACAATGGAATTCCTGATATTACATCAAGTTTACTTTCGTCCATATTTGGATTGCCAAGCAAAACCCACTCATCTGGATATAGACTCTTAATTTCAGATATGTTTATTAATTGTGTCATTTTAATTGGATTTAATAATACTCAAATTTACAATTTATTTTAATTTAATCGAATTCAAATTTTAGATATTATATGACTTGAATTCTCTGTATTACGGGTTATTTTTGCCAACAATTGAACCTGGCTCAGATTAAAGTTTATCAACAGACTACCAATTGAATTTTGTCAGGTAATAAATATAGGGTAAATTAGCGTTTAAACTAGAAACAAATCGAACAAGAACTTCGTTATTCAAGTGTTTTTATCTTGCATGCCTGTATATAATTTATTAAATGATGGACATAGAAAATATAATATCGGGAGTTATTAAACGTGGTCAATTAAGAAGAATACAAGTTGTTTTACACAAAAACTGGAACGTAGAAAACAGATTTATAAATCGAAATTGGAAGGAAGAAATAGACTATATAAAAAAAGGGAGAGGTGGATTATTACCAATTACTATTTCCGTTGCGTTTATTAATGAAGATTGTAATATCGAAACTACAAAAGACAACATCATAAAAACAAAACAAATCATTGAAAACACCCTGAAATTTCAGCTACTAAAACACAATTACAACTTATCAAAACCAAGATAATAATCCATAGTTTTAAAAGTAATTTAGTCTAAAATTATTCTTTGGGAAGTTTCAATTTCTAATCAAAAAAAAACTCGAAAGCACAAACTAACGAGGTTTTTAATCAGTTAAAATCTTTCTACAAATTAAATTTTCACGACAAATCCGTCATGTGGTTTTAGGGTCACTTTTAGTTTGGTGTTTTTTGAAACAGTAAGTTGTTGCCATCCTTTTTCGTTTTCGGAAATGAGGAATCCTTTGGAATTGGTTACAAATGACAAATCAATTTCGATTTCTTTGGGAGTGTTTTCGCCATTGATTCCTACGATGTGCCAAACGTTGTCTTTTTTTCGTGCCATAATAATATACTTTCCAGGATAACCGTCAATGAATTTAGAATCGTCCCAATTGGTTGGAATGTCTTTGAGATAATCGACAACGTATTGTGGCATTTTGGCCATTCCTTCGGGGATTTCGGCAATGTGTTGCACACCCGATAGGAATAAAACGGGTAAGGCAAGCTCAAAAGCTGGCGTGGTTTTACGAGTGATATTTGGGATTGAATCGAGTACCATTGGGGTAAAATCCATTGGGTCAAAAACATTTCGGGCAAAGGGTAACATCGCACAATGGGAAGGGGCTAAATCCGCAATGTCTTGAAAAAAGGTTATGTACTCGTATCCTTTTACGGCTTCGGTGGAAACTAAATTGGGATAGGTACGTTGCCAACCTCTTGGTAATGTAGCACCGTGGAAATTTACCATCAATTTATGAGTTGCGGCATCGACCAACATGTCGTGGTAATACCCAATCATGGATTGTCCGTCGCCACCAAAAAAATCAACTTTGACGCCTGCAATTCCCATTTCGGTGAGTTTTGAGAATTCCCTATCTCTATCGGCATGGGTTATCAATTTGCTCTTTGGATGGTACTCGGTACTGTTCCAAGAACCTGATGAATTGTACCAAACCAGTAGTTTTACGTTTTTCCCTTTGGCGTAAGCGGCCAAGTCTTTCATTTTATCATATCCAATTCGGGTGTCCCAATCGGCATCGACCAAGCAATACGGCCAATTCATATTGGCAGCATAATCGATGAATTTATGGGTAGTTTCATAGTTTACCGACTCATCTTTTAGCAAAACCCAACTCCAAGAGGACAGTCCGCTTTTTATAAAAGAAGTATCCATAGGAATTGCAGGCGTGGCAAGATCGGTTCCCAAGGTACTCTCGGTGATGGTTTTTAAGGAGCCTACAGTGATGATGCGCCATGGGGTGAACCAAGGCAAAGTAGATTCTGGATTCAAGGCACCGTTAGGAAAAACCTCTTCTTTTTGAGGAAAAGTAACTTGCATGGCTTTTGAAACGTCATTATAAACCAGTCGGCTGCCGCAATAATTCCTGGGTAATCCAACCTCCGAAACCAAAAGCCACGTGTCATTGGTATGGAACAAAGCGGGATAAACCCAGCCTTCGCCAATAGCGGGCTTCGTGTTTACGGGAACACCCATAGCGTAATGCTCTTCATAGGACGGGTTGGTTTCTTTCCATCCTGTTTTGGCTTTAGACATGGGTTGCAACCACGCTTTGGCGGAAGCATCAAAATTATAACTGGTTTTTTCTAGGATAATTTTCTTGATTTCGGGAGATGTTTCTGGAAAATGATACCGAAATCCTATGCCGTCATTCGAAATTTGAAAAATGATATTCATTGCTTTCCCTTGACTATTTTTTAGACTTACAGTATATTGATTGGCTTGGTAGCCAATGTTTTTGCGTTTGCCTTGTAGCATGGCATAATTGTCGGTTATTGGTTTTGCTTTTGAAACGGCAACTATTTTTAAATTAGTATAAAAATTGCCGTCTTCGCGAATGATTCCAAGTTCCGAAGCATTGACTACGAGTTTGTCGTTGTAAAATACTTTGTAATTTGGGCTCTTTTTGGCGTTCAAATAGAATGCAACTTTTATGGTTTTATCAGCGTTAACAAAGGAATAATTGGTGGGTTTTCCAGCAAATAAATGCAATGAAACGACCAATAAAAAGAGGTTACATAATTTTTTCATAGTTAAGTGTTTATTTTACACTTACAATAATACAAAAATAAAAGCAGATACATTAAGTTTACTACAAAATATAATATAACTGCAATCCA
This sequence comes from Flavobacterium restrictum, assembly GCF_007097245.1. GTDB lineage: Bacteria > Bacteroidota > Bacteroidia > Flavobacteriales > Flavobacteriaceae > Flavobacterium > Flavobacterium restrictum. The sequence continues at coordinate 18,126 of NZ_VJZT01000008.1, forward strand.
GCTTGATTTTTTGTTTAAAAAATAAAAAAGCAGCAGTAAACGATTGCCTACTGCTGCTTTGTATTGGAGAAAATAAAAAATTATTTTTTTATGAACTTCATCATTTTTATGGTAGTATCCTCTTGGATTACTTTGACAAAATACAAGCCTTGGGGCAAGTCGTTTATCAGGTACGAATACTCTTGGGTAGTAGCCGTAAAAGTTTTGACTAATTGTCCTGTGAGCGAATACACTTGAACTTTGCTCGCATTCAGGGATAATTTAAAATAAGTTGCGGCAGGATTTGGATACAATTTTAATTCTTGAATACCATCAAAAACGGTGGTGCCTAACGTGCTGGCTTGGTTGCCATAAATTCTAAAATCGCCAGCAGGAATGCTAATTACCGCATTCACATCTGTAATATCAAGAGGCGAATTATCCATTAAATTGTACCATTTTCCAGCATACGGAAAACCAGTTACCACGTTTTGAGTGGTTACATTAAAATTGGCCAAAATCAAAACGTCCTTCAGTTGTGTGGATGACAAATTGCTATTGGTTATTTTTATATTAGGATACAAATTGCTCACACTGGGCATGGTTACCGTTCCTAGAAAAACGGGCTCGGTGGTTTTAAGTACAATTATTTTGGCCCAATCTGTATAAATTTTGCCCCTACTCACATCCGTCAACCAGTTGTTTACCCATTGTGGTTGTGGCTTGGTGTCTAATTTACAATTGCCTGAAATGGTAGCAGAGTCGTCATTTACAGTGCCATTATTACAGGTGAATATGGATTTATCCCAACCCAATTCACCAAAATGCCAAATCATTTTAGGTCCAGGAACCAACAAGGACACTGCACCAATTGCTGACATTCTAGAGAGTGCCGTAGCCAATGTTTTGACATTATGAGCTGTATTTGTACTGTTGCCATATTGCAAATTTTTGTACATTAAACGCTCTTCGTCATGACTTTCGGCGTAGCCCATTAATCTGTTTTTGGTAAATCCTCTCGAAGCACTATTCATTCTCGAAATGTTGCTGGTATAGCCCATGGACAATTCATTGTACTGGCTGTTCATGATTCCCCACAACATAATTCCTTTGCTTGGTGTTTCGGTAATTTTATAATTTGCCCATTGTTGCTCTTCGGTGTCGCCACCTAAATGTTCAAAAATGGTATAATGTGTAGGATCTAAACTCCAAGAATAATCGGCATAGGATTTTAGTACCGCCACACGATCTGCTTGATAGGATCCGGTACAAGCCTCTTGTCCACCCGCAACTGTTGACGGGCAGTTTTGAGTAAATCCTTTGGTTAAATCCCAACGGAAACCATCAATTTTGAACTCTTCAACCCATTGTTTAATAACACGCTTTACATAGTTTTGAGTGCGAGGTTGCTGATGATTCAAATCTTCACCCACACTGTAACTGTGCATAGCAACGGTATTAAAATAGGGATTCTCTGTAGATGGTGAACCCCAACCATCTCCATCAGGATCATTCATCCACATTCTGACCATTGGATTTCGTCCAAAAGCATGGTTTAAAGCCACATCCAAAATGACGGCAATCCCATTTTGATGGCACAAATCAATGAACTCTTTTAACTTATCGGCGGTGCCGTAAAACTTATCTAAAGCCAAATGAAAAGAGGTATTATAGCCCCAACTTTCGTTGCCTTCGTATTCCATTATTGGCATTAACTGAATCGCATTGACTTTTAAATTTTTGAAATAATCAATTTTATCAATCAAACTCTGAAAATTTCTGTTGGCATCAAAATCTCTAATGAGTACTTCATATACAACCAGTTTTTCTTTTTCAGGTTTCACAAAATTAGTAGTTGCCGCGCTCCAAGCATACGGCGTTTGTCCCGTTTTTAAAACAGTTACTTCACGTTCTTGCCCGCTAGGATAAGCAGGTAAGTTAGGATAGGTTGCTGCAGGAATACCCGAATCATCATAAGGAGATAAGACCAAAGTAGAATAAGGATCGGCGGTTTTTACTAATGATGGCGTACCCGCAATTGGGGTGGCATCGACTACCCAGTATTGATAGGAATAGCTTGTTCCATCAACTAAACCGGTTAATTCTAACCAAAATTTAGTAGAATTAGGTGTTGCATCTTTCTTCATGGCATAGCTATCATTGGGTTGCCAATTGTTGAAACTTCCCGCCACGTAAACAAAATCTTTGAAAGGTGCGTCTAATACTAACGTTGCTTTGGTTGCATCCAAAGGATCATAATTGATTCCGTCTAGCAAGCCAGCAGGCATCGTCTCGATTAGTGTGGTTGGACTAACAACAACATTGAATTTTTTAGAAATTAGTGTTGTCCCTTGGGTAACTACTAACTCATAATTTTGATTGGTCGTGATGTTATTTTGAGTAAATGAATAACTGACCGTACTTGTATTTGTATTTATGGAAACGCCATTGGCTTTCAAATTATAACTGGCGGCTCCATTGGTATTTGTTGCTGTAATTGTTGTACTAGCTCCCGAAGCGAGTATTGTAGTACTGTTTTGTAATGGCGCTGTCAAAGTCACTTGAAAAATGCCCACCTCGGCAAATAAATCTTGTGATTTTTTATCGCCAGTACCGTTTTTGGCTTTAATCAAAAACCCAATTTTACCAATTCCTGTTGCATTGTAATACGTGGTTGGTGTAATGGTTTTGCTGTACGTATCAGTGGTGGCATCGTAGGTAAATTTACTCGCCTCATCCGAAACTGTCCAAGAACCATTAAGGGGAGTTCCCTTGGGCGTAGTATCATTAGTATCAAAAGCCCACGCCCATAAATAAAGGGAATGATCCGAAACACCCCAAGAAGATTCCGTTATGGAATTGCCATTTATGGTAATGGTTATTGCTGCAGTTTCCTCAAAAGTCGCTGGGGTTACACTATAGGTAACCTTTTGCAACAACTGTCCCGATGCTGAAATACAAAACAGGAATAGGAACAGGAATAAGTGTACGATTTTTTTCATGGTATTTGGATTTTAAATGAAAATGAAAAAAGGGCTATTAAAAAAATAGCCCTTTCAATAACGATTTATAAAAATCTAATTTGGATTTAATGTCACGGTATAAGTATAGTTTCTTGCTTTACTTACATCAATGGCAAGGTCGTATTTTTGTTTGGTTCCATCATTAGTCCCTGGAACAGTAATATCTCCTGCAGTACCTGTTACTTCGGTCAATACATTAGGTGTTGTACTACTCCCTAAAATAGAAACTAATGTAGTTGTGGCACCCGGTGGAACAGATGCAGGTGTACCTACCAAATCTCCAATCCAATCATTAGATTTGAATTTGAATTTTCTTCCTTTAAACAATTCGATTGTAATTTTCCAACTATTTTTGTTGCCTTCATCTGTCATAGGAACTGCATTTGCTGAACCCGGATTATTACGAACTCCTAATCCAAAAACACCAAAAGCTTTGATACTTTTTACTGAATATTTTAAAGCTCCAGTTGTCAAATCAGCTTTTACTTGATAGTCTCCGGCTTTGTCAATTACGATACTTGTTGTACCGCCTTGCACCAGAATACCTCCTGCACCACCATAAATTATTGGCGCAGCAAAACTACCACACGCATCTGGTTGATAGAATTTATAGCTACCTGCTTCAAGATACATATACCCTTCGTAATCATTGAATTTATCAAATCTTGAGGCTGCAATTTGAGGAGCAGCTGCTGGAGTGGCACCATCTTTTACAAAACCTAACAAAGGCAAATTAGTAGAATATCCTGTAACTGCAACAGTAATTGGGTTAGAGTATTGAATAAAAGCATTTCCTACCACTTTACCCACAGTAGATTTTACTCGAATATCAATGTTCATTACGCCACAATTGTAGGTTGGCAATTGGTTGATTAACGTATTGAACTCTTTTATAGTCAAGGTACAGGTTGTTTCAGGAGCTAATGCTAAACCAATACCTGTATACGTTACTGGATTAACATAATTAGGATCTTTATCATGATCCGAGATAATCACTTCGTATGTAGAAGCCGCAGCAACACCATTGTCAGCTCTGTCCCAAACCATATTGTTGTACACAAGTGCATCATTTGCCTGAAGCAATACCGTAGGAGGAGGAGTTGTTGAAGCATCTTTCAACTCAAAACCATTTGCGGTTGGTATTGGTTCTTTGTCATTGGTACAAGAACCTAATGCAATAAGCAAAAATGCAAAAACGGTTGTTTTTAATATATTTTTCATTGATAATAGTTAAATATTAATATCCTGTATTTTGAGTCAAATTGGGATTAGATTGAATCGCTTTTAAAGGAATTGGGAATAAGTTATACGATTCTGGTATAGCAGTTCCGTTTTTCACACCACCTTTCCAAGGCCATAAATACGATCCACCTGTAAATTTTTCAAAACGAATTAAATCCGTTCTACGATGTCCTTCAAAATTTAATTCTCTTGCTCTTTCGTCAAGAATATAATCTAACGTTAACTGCCCCAAAGTTATAGTAGCTGCGTGAGATCTAATTCTAATGGCATTTACATATTGTAATGCTTCGGCAGTAGTTCCTCCACCGCCTCTTAATACAGACTCGGCATACATTAAGTACACATCGGCTAATCTAAACAAAGGGAAATCGGTTCCTGAAAAATAAGTTGGGCTTGAGGTTCCTGCGAAATTTGAGTTTCTAAATTTGGTTGAAGGATATCCATCCGTCCACGTTTTGTAGTTTGTCATTTCAAAACTATGTCTTTTGGCAGGATCTACATCATTGGCGTTAGACCAGAACAAGTGTGCTCTATCATCAGAGGAAGCGTCTAATTGATCGGCACTGTTTCCAAATAAACCATACCAAGCTTTGGTTGCTCTATGTCCTCCCCAGCCGTCAGTTGCTCCATAATCGCTCAACTGCATCGATGCTGAATTCAAACTTCCAAGTACTAAATAGGTTGTGTTCCCGTAACTTTGGCTAATTAATGGATCTGCAATCAAGGCGTAAATAATTTCGTTTTTGGCAGCTGTTTTATCATTATCGGCACAAAACAAACTTTGGAAATTAGGTGCTAATGAATAGCCACCTTCGTCAATTACTTTTTTAGAATACTTCAAAGCATCGGCATAACGGGCTGTTCCTGTGTATACTTTGGCGTTCAAATACAATTTAGCCAATAACATTCTACCACAAGCTTTATTGGCTTGACCATACCCATTGGTAACTGGTAATTTGTCCTCAATATCTAGTAATTCTTTTTCAACAAAATCAAACAATTCTTGTCTAGTCGATTCTTTTTTAAGTACCGTACTTCCCAAATCAGCTTCGGTCAACAAAACTCCTTTTCCAAAACAATCAATCAAATAATAGTAGGCCAAAGCACGTAAAAAACGCATTTCGGAGATTACTTGATCTTTACCACTAATGTTATAGGTATTCATTTGCGCAATAACTTGATTGGCTTGAGGCACGGTGTAATACACACGATTGTACATGTAGCGCATGAACTTATTGTTCTCATCCCAGTTTGCAGTAGTAGTCAATTGGTCAAGACCATTATCACCCCAACGGTTTTTCATATCATCTGCAGAGAAATCTTGCAAGTTGATAATTCCTCTCAAGAATGGAGATTCTCCTGCATCATCGCCAGGCGTATCGGTGCTTGCAGGTCCAGAAGCACCTGACAAAGCAAAGGATCCGTATACTTTGGAAATTAATCCCGCAAGTCCTGGTTGCTCTACTAACAATTGAGCCAAACTCTTGTCTTGTCCTTTAGGCTCTGTATCTAGATCCCCAGTACAACTTATCGTTAGGAATAAAACTAGCATTATCCCTAATCCTATTTTATTAATTTTAAAATTTTTCATACTATTATTTTTATAAAAATTAAAAATCAAGACTTACTCCAAAAGTATACGTAATAGGTCTTGGATAAAAATTACCATCAATTGCATTGAAGCTCTCTGGGTCTTGACCAGAATAGTTGGTTATGATAAACGCATTATTAACAGATCCGCTTACTCGTAAAGAAGATTTATTAATAAATTTAGCAAATTTATACGATAATGAAATGTTGTCGCAACGCAAGAAAGTAGCGTCTTCTAACAAGTAATCACTAAATTGTTCGTTTCCAATAAAATTATCAAAAATAGGATTGGCAGTACCGTCATAAAAATTCAAAACATTGTTTAATGAATTTCCGTTTTGTGGTATTGCGCTTTGAATACTTCCGTTACTAGCTACTTTACGGTTATACACTTGTCCGCCTAATTGTCCTCTAAAGTTAGCTGCTAAATCCCAGTTTTTATAATTAATACTGGTATTGAAACCAAAAGTCCAGTTGGGACGCAATGATTTGTAATATTTATCAGCATTTGTAATAACGCCATCGCCATTAAAATCTGTGTAAGCACCTACTATAGGTTGTCCTTTGGCATCATAAATTTGTTGGAATACCCAAGCCGAATATGGTTGGTATCCTACTGGATTGTAGGCCAAATAAACACCTGTTCCTCCTACGGTACTTCCTGTATCAGGAGTTACTGTAAGCTCTTTCAAATTAGAAATTTTGCTGTAGTTGTAAGCTATATTACCCCCAAAGTTCAGGTTAAAATCATCGCTTGAAACGGCTTTTACGTTCAATGACAATTCAAGACCATCACCTTCCATAGAACCAACATTTTTTATAAATTCACTACCCCCTGTTCCTCCTGCTGCAAAGGGAACATTTGCTAACAAATCAGTTGTTTTTCTATGATATACATCAAATGCTCCAGATAAAATACTTCCTGTAAACAATTCAAAATCCAAACCTAAATTATAAGTAGTTGTTTTTTCCCAAGTCAAATCAGCATTGTACGGTAGCGGTGTGTAGGTAGTTATATTTGGCAAATATTGACTAGTGACATTTCCTGGTGTAAAAAGTGGTCTTGACGGAAAATAACGATTTGGGATGTTAGATTGTCCTGTTCTACCCCAACCCAATCTTAATTTTAAATCCTGGAAAAGTTTAGAATCTTTCAAGAAGGCTTCTTCTTTTATTTTCCAAGCTCCACCTACAGCAGGAAAGATTCCCCATCTGTTTTCAGGAGTAAACAAAGACGAAGCATCTGTTCTAAGAGTCGCTGTAAACAAATACTTTCCTAACAAATCAACATTGGTTCTACCAAAGAAGGCTTGCAAATTCAAAGGCGAATAATACCTGTTGTTTGGGTTATTAGCATTGATATTAGGCTCTCTAAGTCCAGTATCAATGTTGTTTCTAAATTGTTCTGAATACCCATCTGTTCTAAAATCTTGGTACGAATACCCCGCTTGCGCATCAAATTTAGTTACAAAACCAGTGTAGGTTTTAGAATAGGCTAAATAGGCATCCATTGTTTTGTTTGTAGACGTTTGATTCTCTAGGTAGCTCATTCCTGGATTGAACAAATAATTGCTCGTATGATCTGTACCTTGATTGAAAGTATAAGTCGCCAAAGCATTGTTTGCAAACGACTCTCTAATTCTAGATTGAGACGCATCTAAACCTAAATTCACTACCGCTCTTAAGTCACGTAAAAAAGGCAATTTATAATCAAATTCTACATTTCCTAAAAAACGAACGGCTCTTTCTGGTCTTTTTCTTTGTTCCAATAAAGCAAGTGGATTAGTAGAACCAACCATTAAATCTCTATTTCCGTTTAACAAAGTAGATTGGTAATACCCATCAAATTTATTATTGAATGAATCTCCGTAAACGGGTTTGGTTGGATCCATACTTAACGCACCACCTAAAGCACCATCTTCGTCAATTGTATTTTTGTTTGTATAGGTTCCTTTGGCATTGATATCAATTTTTAAATCGTCATGCAACAATTTAGGCGTCATTTTAAAAGAGTAACTCAAACGCTCGTAATCACTATTTCGAACCAAACCTTGTGTTTTATTATACCCAACAGAAGCTCTAAAAGGTATTTTTTTGTACAAATTAGCTCTTGCGCTAAAATTGTGATCCGTTGAGATAGACGTTCTCAAAATAACATCTTGCCAATCGGTATTGCTTAAAATTCTACCTTCAATTTCTGGTGTAGCTAGATTATCAACAGCATCAGTAGTTGGATCATCTATTCCAAGCTGATTGGTTTTTGTTGGGTGGTATTGTTGGATGAATTTTGTAAAATCCACACCATTCATAACATTTAATTTTTTACCCACTTGTCCTATAGAAACATTGGCCGAATAATTAAATTGTGGCGCTCCAGTTGTTCCTTTTTTGGTTGTAATCAAGATCACACCATTCGAAGCTCTTACCCCATAAATAGCTGTTGCAGACGCATCTTTCAAGATAGAAAAACTCTCTACATCATTAGGATTTATTAAGGTAAAAGGATTGCTAACTCCTGCTGGATTATTATCCCCTATAGGAACTCCATCAATAATAATTAAAGGATTGTTAGACGCATTCAACGACGCGCCACCACGAATTCTAATATTAGGAGAAGCATCCGGTTGACCACCACTATTAGTAATTCGAACCCCAGCGGCTTTTCCTGCTAGTAATTGATCCGTAGATACAATCGCTCCTTTATTAAAATCTTTGGCAGTTACCAGGGCAACTGACCCTGTTGCATCTTTTTTCTTTGCCGATCCGTATCCTACTTGAATAACAACTTCTTGCAATTGATTGGATTCCTCGGTAAGACTTACGGTAAGACTTTTTTGAGAATCATAACTAACTGATGCACTTTTGTAACCTATAAAAGAGAAAATAATTTTATCCCCTTTCTTAACATTAGGCAACTTATAGTTTCCATCAAAATCTGTCGAAACACCATTGCTGGTGCCTTGCACATTTACATTTACCCCTGGAATTGGCTGTTTTGTCACTGCATCAACAACAGTTCCGCTAACTACATTTTGAGCTAGCATGCTCATAGGCAGGAGTAGTAATAAAAATAACAACTTTTTATAAATTGTTTTCATACTTTTTGTTTAAATTAATTTGAGTTTGGTAGTACTGTAACTTGATTCTTTTACTTCGAATTTCAAAATTAAGTAAATATTAACAACATCAACATGACATATATCATAATGACTTACGAAAACGTGATAGTGTTGAAAACTTTGAAGTTTATTTATAATTTGTTAATGAAAAATGCAATAAATAAAAAATAATCCTATCTTTATTGAAGAATAACATTTTCACACCCCACGATCATGAAAAAGAAAGTTACCTTAAAACAAATTGCAAAAGAACTCGATGTATCCATTTCCACCGTTTCAAAATCACTCCGAAATAGCCTAGAAATTGGCGAAGAAACCAGACTAAAAGTGCAGGCTTTCGCCAAATTTTACAACTACAAACCTAATAATATTGCGCTGAGTTTAAAAAACCGAAAAACAAAAACCATTGGGATTATAATTCCGGAAATTGTACACTATTTTTTCTCAACCGTTATCAATGGCATCGAACAAATTGCCAACGAGAAAGGCTACAGTGTTATCATTTGTTTATCCAATGATTCCTTTGACAAAGAAGTTTTGAATATGGAAATGCTAGCCAATGGAAGCATCGACGGTTTTATCATGTCACTATCCAAAGAAACCCAATACAAAGCCGATTTTCATCATATTACCGAAGTAATTAATCAAGGAATGCCCGTAGTCATGTTTGACCGAATCACCAACGAAGTGCTGTGTGACAAAGTAATCATAGACGATAAAACGGCCGCCTACGAAGCCGTTCAAAGTTTAATTGACAAAGGCCGAAAAAAAATAGCACTCGTAACCACCGTAGATTATGTGAGCGTAGGAAAACTGCGTACTGACGGTTATATCAAAGCGCTTTTGGACAACGGAATTCCCTTTAATGAAAACCTAATCATCAAAATCGAAGATGTAGATACCTGCGAAATCACCATTGGCAAATTAATGGAAGACAAAGCCATTGATGCTGTTTTTGCAGTAAACGAACTTTTTGCCGTAACCATCATTAAAACAGCCCATAAAATAGGATTAAAAGTGCCTGATGATTTGGCTGTAATCGCCTTTACGGACGGAATTATTTCTAAATATTCCACACCAACCATTACAACTGTCAGTCAAAGCGGTTCTAAAATGGGAAAAAAAGCCGCCAAAATGCTAATCGATCGCTTGGAATCGGAGGAGGAAGATGGCGAAGAAAACTACAAAACCGAAGTCATTGAAACACATCTTATAGAGCGAGAATCAACAAATTAGCCCAAAAGGAAACAACTTATTAACAAAAAACGTTTTCGTTATTTTAAAAATTTCTAAAATTAAAACCTTTAGAAAAAAGAATTATATTTACACCAACTCAAAACTTTTTCTTTTACTTCGAAAAATAAGAAGCGTTTTGAAAAGTACACCAACCTATAAACCAATGCGTTTACTAGGTTTATTGTTTTTTGGATTCAATCCAAATAAATCTCATTCTCCAAAACACCTACTTATATACAATTCCATTAAAATTAGTTTCTGTACCAAAGCGTACGGCAGCCGATTTTAAAAAAAAGGCTCCAACTGTCTCCCAAATAAGCAGATTTAAAAATCTACTGCATTATTTACCAGACCGTTTCAGTATTTTTGTGAGTATAAAAAACAAAAAAATACCGCAGGCAAAGTAAAAATGCACGCGCTATTTTGAGAAATAAATAAATGGTTCGCCATTCATTTTTTGGGATAAACATCGTGTTTGTCTGTATTAATTTTTAAAAAGTATCAAAAATGGAAAAACCAAAATTGAGTTTTTGGCAAATTTGGAATTTAAGTTTTGGTTTCTTGGGAGTGCAAATAGGATACTCCTTGCAAAACGGAAACACGAGTAGAATTCTTGAAGCATTAGGAGCTGATGTGCATAGCATTGGTTATTTTTGGCTAGCAGCCCCAATGGCTGGATTAATTGTGCAACCCATAATTGGTTTATCAAGCGACAAAACTTGGACAAGACTTGGACGACGAATCCCTTTTATCTTTTTTGGTGCCATCGTTTCGGCAACGGCTATGTTCTTTATGCCCAATGCCGAATATTTTGCGTACTTATTACCCCCATTATTTTTTGGTGGATTGATGTTGTTATTAATGGACACCTCGTTCAATGTAACCATGCAACCTTTTAGAGCATTGGTTGGAGACATGGTCAATGACGAGCAACGTAATTTAGGGTACTCGCTACAAAGTGCTTTAATTAATTTTGGAGCCGTTTTTGGTTCTTTATTGCCCTGGATTTTAGCCAAAGCGGGTATTGCAAATGTACCCGAAGCTGGCGAAAAAGTAGCCGCATCGGTAATTTGGTCCTTCTATATTGGGGGTGCCATATTATTGATAACCGTTCTTTGGACTGTTTTTAAAACCAAAGAATACTCCCCAAAAGACCATACCGCATACAACAACATTGTACTAGATGCCGAAGTAAAAAAAGAAAAAACAAGTATTTTCAAGTTAATAGCAAATGCACCAACTATTTTTTGGCAGTTGGGAATTGTACAATTCTTTTCTTGGTTTGCTTTATTCTTGATGTGGGTATATACCACCAGAGCAATTGCGGATCAGGTTTGGGGCCCAGAAGCATTAGATGCAAAATCAATTGGTTTTAACGAAGCTGGAGATTGGACAGGCGTATTATTTGCTTTTTATAGCGCCGTTGCTGCTCTTTTTTCTTTGTTAATCCCAACTATAGCCAAGTCAATTGGTCGCAAAAAAACATATAGTTTCTCGCTACTATTAGGTGGTTTAGGACTTATCTCCATGTTTTTGATTCACGATAAAAACATGTTACTCCTTTCTATGATAGGTGTAGGTTTTGCTTGGGCAGCAATTTTGGCCATGCCATACGCTATGCTTTCTGGCTCATTACCCGCCGATAAAATGGGGGTTTATATGGGACTTTTTAACGCCACAATTACGTTGCCACAAATAGCCGCTGGGTTATTAGGAAGTACGTTAATTGCTTTTTTTGGAGGATTTCCAATGGCAATTATTGTCATTGCTGGAGTCTCCATGTTGCTCGCAGGTATAGGAGTTGTTTTCATAAAAGAAAAATCAACTAGTAAATAATTATTTTAAATTAAAAATGGAAAAGGTTAAAGCATTTATATTCGATTTAGACGGGGTAATAGTAGACACGGCAAAATATCATTTTTTAGCTTGGAAAAAAATTGCCAACAAATTGAATATTGATTTTACTCACGAACACAACGAGTTGCTCAAAGGAGTAAGCCGCGTTCGTTCACTAGATATTATACTAGAATTAGGCAACATCAATGCCTCGCAAGAAGATAAAGACAAATGGTTGGTTCAAAAAAACGAAGACTATTTATCCTATTTGGTCGATATGGATCAAAGTGAAATTCTGCCAGGAGTACTGCCTGTTTTAGACTATTTGAAACTAAAAAAACAACCCATTGCATTGGGTTCAGCCAGTAAAAACGCCAGGCCTATTCTAGCCAAAACAGGAATTCTAGATTATTTTGATGCCATTGTAGACGGCAATGACGTTTCGAATGCGAAACCCGATCCCGAAGTTTTCTTGATAGCGGCTCAATTATTACATACCGCACCGCAAGATGCTATTGTTTTTGAGGATTCAGTGGCAGGTGTTCAAGCGGCTAATATTGGGAATATGACCAGTATTGGTATTGGAGACACGGCCACTTTGAACGAAGCCCAATTTATATTTAAAGATTTTACACATATTGAAACTAGTTTTCTAGACCAATTAATCCAGAAGTAATCCCGAAATGAAAGCTGTAGCTCGCTACTGTTTGCATGAAAATAACCATTGAAAAATTAATAAAAAAAACAAATGAACCAAGATTATATACAACCAAACGATTGGTCCATCATTGAAGAAGGATTTGATGTAGATAGAGTTAAATCCTCCGAAAGCCTTTTCAGCATAGGAAATGGAGCGATGGGACAACGTGCTAATTTTGAAGAAAATTACTCTGGACATACCTTTCAAGGAAGCTATATCGCTGGAATTTATTATCCAGATAAAACCAAAGTGGGTTGGTGGAAAAATGGCTACCCAAAATATTTTGCCAAAGTCCTCAATGCTCCCAATTGGATTGGAATTGACATCGAGATTAATGGCGAAAACTTTGACCTTAATTCCTGTACCGAAGTGAGCAATTTCCGCAGAGAATTGAACATGAAGGAAGGATGGTACAACCGCTCCTTTACCGCTGTACTTAAAAATAAAACCGAAATTGCTGTTAACGTTCGTCGTTTTCTTTCGATAGAATTAGACGAAGTGGGCTACATCAATTACGAAATTACACCTTTAAACAAAGATGCCAAAATTGTCTACAAACCGTATGTAGACGCTGGTGTTACCAATGAAGATACCAACTGGGAAGAAAAATTCTGGGAACCGCTTGACGTAAAAAAATCAGGAAACGAGGGATTTGTAACCGCACAAACCTTCAAAACGCATTTCAAAGTAACTACTTTTATGCACAATAGCATCTTGACGAATGGCGAACTTACCCATATTTCGCCGTCGACTATTGATGCACTTTCGGATAAAATCCAGTTTTCCTATGATACTATTGTTGCCAAAGGAGAAAAATCGTCCATCCAAAAAATAGGTGGTTATACCGTTTCTTTAAACCACGAAAACACGGTAACTGCCGCCGAAAAAATAATTCAAGTGGCCTTACACAAAGGATACGACCAGTTGCTAGAAGAGCACATTGCTGCTTGGGCCAAAATTTGGGAAATGTCAGACATTACCATCACTGGCGATGTAAAGGCACAACAAGGCATTCGTTTTAATATTTTTCAATTAAACCAAACCTATCTTGGTAAAGATTCCCGTTTAAACATTGGACCAAAAGGATTTACTGGCGAAAAATATGGTGGATCAACCTACTGGGATACCGAGGCGTATTGCATTCCGTTTTATATGGCGACCAAAGACCAGCAAGTGGCTCGAAACTTATTAACCTACCGTTTCAACCAATTAGACAAAGCTATCGAAAATGCCAAGGACAATTTAGGTTTTAAAAACGGAGCAGCTTTGTACCCAATGGTAACAATGAATGGCGAAGAATGCCACAACGAATGGGAAATCACACACGAAGAAATTCATAGAAACGGCGCCATCGCTTTTGCCATCTTCAATTACTACCGCTTTACGGGAGATTACTCCTATATCCCTGAAAAAGGATTGGAAGTATTAATAGGAATTGCTCGTTTTTGGCATCAAAGAGCTTCTTTTTCTAAAGAAAAAGACCAGTATGTAATCCTAGGAGTTACTGGCCCTAACGAATACGAAAACAACATCAACAATAATTTCTACACGAATTATATTGCTAAATGGTGTATTGATTATGCCTACGAACAAATTCAAAAAGTATCTCTAGAATACCCATTGGATCACAAACGCATTATCGAAAAAGTGGCGCTATCTGAAACCGAATTGCACGAATGGAAATCCGTATCCCAAAACATGTACTTCCCTAAATCAGCTGAATTGGGTATTTACTTGCAACAAGATGGCTTCCTAGACAAAGACCTCGTTCCAGTAAAAGACCTCGATCGCTCCCAACGTCCTATTAATCAAAAATGGTCTTGGGATCGCGTGTTGCGCTCACCTTACATCAAGCAAGCCGATGTGCTGCAATGTTTCTACTTTTTTGAAAATCATTTTTCGAAAGAAGAACTAGAACGTAATTTTGACTTTTACGAATCCTTTACCGTGCATGAAAGTTCGCTTTCGCCATGCGTACACTCCATTCAAGCCGCCAAATTAGACAAAATGGATATGGCCTACACATTCTACTTGAGAACTTCCCGCTTGGATCTTGATGATTACAATAAAGAAGTCGAAGAGGGATGCCACATTACTTCAATGGCCGGAACTTGGATGAGCATTGTAGAAGGCTTTGGGGGTATGAGAGTCAAAAACGACAGCTTACACTTTTCCCCAAAAATACCAAAAGAATGGGAAGGCTATTCGTTTAAAATCAATTTTAGAAATCAAATTTTAAAAATTGCAGTCACTCATAACGAAACCCAATTTTCATTAGAAGGCGATAAAGAAATAACCGTTTTTGTAAATGAAAAACCCATCGAAGTGCAACCCAATCAAATGGTAACCGCTTAAAACCACAAACCCTTTCAAAACACTACTTTGAAAGGGTTTTAAAATTACATCAAAATGAAAAAAATAGCACTCTTACTCGTTTTAGTTTCCAACTGCCTTTTGGCTCAAATCCAAAGAGTCGAACCCCCATTTTGGTACGCAGGAATGCACAATCCTGAACTTCAAATTTTATTCTATGGGAAAAATATTGCCCAAAACGACGTTTCCGTTTCTCACAATATTCCTATTCTGGAGGTCAAAAGAACCGAAAACCCCAATTACCTCTTTGTCACCATTGACACCCAAAAAGCAACAGCACAAGAACTCCTTTTTACTTTTTCTAAAGATAAAAAAGTGGCTTTTACCCAAAAATATGCCTTAAAACAACGAAGACCCAATTCAGCTCAACGCAAAAGTTACGATGCCTCGGATATGATTTACCTCATCATGTCTGATCGTTTTGCTAACGGAAATCCCAAAAATGATAGCAACCCAACGGTCATCGAAAAAGCCAACCGCAGCAACCCAGGTGGCAGACATGGCGGCGATATTGCAGGAATGATTCAAAATTTAGATTACCTGAAAGAGTTGGGTGTAACCACATTATGGCCAACACCACTTTGCGAAGACAATGACAAAGCCTACTCCTACCACACTTACGGCCAATCCGATGTGTATAAAATAGATCCCCGTTTTGGAACCAATGAGGAATATGTACAACTATCCGCACAATTGCACCAGCGTGACATGAAACTTATCATGGATTATGTGACCAATCACTGGGGAATACAACACTGGATGATGAATGATTTACCAACCAAGGATTGGATCAATCAATTTGAAACGTACACTGGAACCACGCATAAAAGAACAACCGTACACGATATAAACGCTTCCAAAATTGATTACGAAACCTGTTTCAACGGTTGGTTTGTGCCCTCAATGCCTGATTTAAACCAAACCAATCCATTGGTTCTAAACTACCTGACTCAAAACGCCATTTGGTGGATTGAATACGCCAATGTAGATGGTTTTAGAGTAGATACGTATTCCTATTGCGACAAAGACGGCATTGCAAAATGGACAAAAGCAATAACAAACGAGTATCCTAATTTTAATATTGTTGGCGAAATTTGGATGCAAGACCAAGCACAAATGGCCTTTTGGCAAAAAAACAGTAAGATTGGAGCTATTCAAAACTTCAATTCGAATTTACCTAGCGTTATGGATTTTGTTTTGCTAACCGCTTTACAAAGTGTTTTTAACGAAAATGAAGCTACTTGGGACAAAGGCATGATGAAAATCTACGACAATTTAGCCAATGATTTTTTATATCCAAATCCAAACAGCTTACTCATTTTTGCCGAAAATCATGATACCGATCGTTTCAACGAAACCTACAAAAACGATTTCAAAAAATACCAAATGGCCATGACACTGGTAGCTACACTTCGTGGAATTCCGCAATTGTATTACGGCTCCGAGATAGGAATGGCGGGTAATAAGAGTAAAGGTGGCGACGCAGCTATACGCCAAGATTTTCCTGGTGGCTGGAAAGGCGATACCAACAATGCGTTTTTAAAATCAGGTAGAACACCAGAGCAAGCCCAGTATTTTGACTTCACAGCAAAACTTTTTCAATGGCGAAAAACCAATGAAGCCGTACATTTTGGAAAAACCACACACTATATTCCTGAAAATAATGTGTATGTCTATTTTCGATATACCGCTCAAAAAACGGTTATGGTGGTAGTCAACAACAGCGATAAAAACCAAACTGTAAAAACCAAACGATTTCAAGAAAACATTCAAAATTTCAATACAGGAACCGATGTCCTCACCGGAAAATCCGTCGATTTGAAAACCGATATGAATATTGATAGCAAATCGGTTTTACTATTAGAATTGAACTAAACGACTTTCCCAAACAACATGAAACAGTTATTCATCTATTTGCTAGCCACCGGTTTTGCTTTTGCACAAAACGCCAATCGCAACTACCTGAGCTATACAAAAACCAACAGCACATTAGAAATAAAAACGACTGATGGGTTGTATTTGCTAAAACCGTATTCCGAGAACACTATCGAAACCACGTTTATTCCAAACGGAGAACTATTCGATAAGGAGTCGCATGCCGTGGTTTTGATGCCTCAAAAAAACATTTCAAAAGTCACCGAAACCACAAAAACAATTGCGCTTTCGACCAAAGGAATCCGTGTTATAATTGATAAAAAACCATTTAAAATTTCGTATTCGTACAAAAACAAATTGCTCCTTTCTGAAAAAAATGGCTATTCCAAAAATGAAAATACCCAAACCATAGATTTCAATCTTGACCCAACCGAAACCTTGTATGGTGGTGGCTCGAGAGCGTTAGGAATGAATCGGCGTGGCAATAGATTGCAATTGTACAATCGGGCACAATTTGGGTATTCTAACCACGCTCCGCTGCTCAATTTTTGCATTCCACTAGTTTTATCTTCAAAAATGTATGCCGTTCATTTTGACAATCCCGCTACTGGCTATTTGGATTTAGACAGTCAAAAAAACAACACATTAGCCTATGAAACTAGTTCTGGACGAAAAACCTACCAAGTCATTGCAGCCGATTCTTGGACAGATTTGATTTCAAATTATACTGCTCTAACAGGCAAACAACCCTTGCCAGCACGATGGACATTAGGTAATTTCTCTAGTCGTTTTGGGTATCACAGCCAAGAAGAAGTCGAAAAAACCATCGAAAAATTCAAAAACGATTCCATTCCAGTTGACGCAATTATTATTGATTTATACTGGTTTGGCAAAACAATTCAAGGCACATTGGGCAATTTGGACTGGGACAAGGAACGTTTTCCAGACCCAACAAAAATGATCGCCCATTTGAATGCGAAAGACATCAAAACCGTACTCATAACCGAGCCTTTTGTTTTAACAACTTCGAGCAAATGGCAAGAAGCCGTAGCCCAAAAAGTCTTGGCAACGGATGCTAGCGGAAATCCTTTTACGTATGATTTCTATTTTGGCAACACCGGAATAATCGACGTATTCAAACCCGAAGGCAAACAATGGTTTTGGTCCATTTACAAAAATTTAATTAACCAGGGCGTTGGTGGTTTGTGGGGCGATCTAGGCGAGCCCGAAGCATTCCCATCACAAGGCATTACTGCCAAAGGAAAAGCCGATGACGTCCATAATATTTACGGACACAACTGGGCAAAACTAGTGGCAGAAGGCTACCAAAAAGAGTTTCCCAACACACGCCCTTTCATCTTGATGCGCTCTGGGTACTCGGGTTCGCAGCGTTTTGGTATGATTCCGTGGTCGGGTGATGTGAGCCGTTCTTGGGAAGGATTGCAATCGCAACCCGAAATTGCATTGCAAATGGGCATGCAAGGAATGGGATATATGCACTCGGATTTGGGTGGTTTTGCTGGCGATTATTTTGACAATGAATTGTACATTCGGTGGTTGCAATATGGCGTTTTCCAACCCATATTTCGTCCACATGCTGGCGAAGCTGTAGCATCAGAACCTGTTTATAAGGATATTGTCACCAAGGCAAAAGCCAAAAAAGAAATCGAATTGCGGTACCAAATGCTGCCATACAACTATACTTTGGCATTCGAAAACAATCAAAAAGGAACACCATTAATGCGTCCGCTGCTGTTTGAAGAACCGCAAAATCAAGCCTTACTAAATGTTTCCGAAACCTATTTTTGGGGAAATGACTTTTTGGTACATCCCATCACTTCGCCAGGAAGTACTGAAGCGGTTGTTTATTTTCCAAAAAACAACAATTGGTTCGACTTTTATACCGACGAAAAAAAGCAAGCAGGAACAACGGCAACTGTAGCGGTCGTTGCGGATCACATTCCCGTTTTTGTGCGTGGTGGCGCTTTCATTCCAAGGATTGCAACTATTCAAAACACATCAAAATATGCGTTGACAAATTTTGATTTGCATTTTTATTTTGATGAAAAAACACCCAAAAGCGAAGGACAATTGTACAATGACAACGGGACAACGCCTAATGCTTATGAAAAAGGAGCTTTTGAAATCCTCAAATTCAATCAAGTTGCAACTGAAAAAGACCTCACCATAAACGTGACGACAACAACAGGAAAAGCATTCCAATCTGCCGAAAAGAGGATGACTTTACTCGTTCATAATTTGAATGGAAAAGCCAAAAAAGTGCTCGTTGACGGAAAAAATGCTTCTTTCCAAACCAAAGAAAAAACAATCGAAATTACAGTGGTTTTGCAACAAGGAAAACCCAATACAATACACGTACAATTTTAATAAAAACGCCATGAAAAAAATTATTATTTATAGCTTGATTACATTTTCGCTAGTGCTATCCAGTTGTTCCTCAACCAAAAAAACAAGTATGAAAGAACCGCAAAAAACACCATTTGTTTGGGAAGGAGCTAATTTATATTTCTTGATGACGGATCGTTTTAACAATGGAGATCCAAGTACGGATGTAAACTTTGGTCGAGACAAAACTGCTGGAAAATTACGTGGTTTTGAAGGTGGCGACATCAAAGGAATCATTCAAAAAATAGACGATGGCTATTTTGAAAAATTAGGAATCAATGCCATTTGGCTGACCCCAATTGTGGAGCAAATTCACGACGGAGTTGATGAAGGAACTGGCTTAAGCTATGGCTTTCATGGCTATTGGGCAAGAGATTGGACGGCATTGGATCCTAATTTTGGAACCAAAAAAGACCTCGCAGAATTAGTTACCAAAGCCCACGCCAAAGGCATCCGAATTGTACTCGATGGCGTCATCAACCATACTGGGCCAGTAACGCCACTTGATACCGTTTGGCCAGAAAACTGGGTGCGCACCGGGCCACAATGCGATTACAAAAATTTTATGAATACAACCGCTTGTACCTTGGTTGCCAATCTTCCTGATGTAAAAACCGAAAGCACTATTGAAGTAACAATTCCACCTTTTTTGGCCGAAAAATGGAAATCAGAAGGGCGTTATGATACTGAAATGGCATCCTTAAATGCTTTTTTTACCCGCACTGGCTATCCAAGAACACCCAAGTATTACATCATCAAATGGTTGACGGATTACATCACTGAATTTGGAATTGATGGCTACCGAGCCGATACTGTAAAACATACCGAAGAAGATGTTTGGGCTGATTTTAAAACCCAATGTAATTATGCTTTTGAAACTTGGAAGAAAAACAATCCCGAAAAAGTACTCGATAACAATGCTTTTTACACCATCGCCGAAGTATATAATTACGGCATAAGCGGCGGACAACTTTTTGACTTTGGAGACAAAAAAGTAAATTATTATCAAAACGGATTCAACAACATGATTAATTTTGAATTCAAATGGGATGCTCAAAAAGACTATGAATTTTTGTTCTCCAAATATTCCTCAAAATTAAATAATGAGCTCAAAGGATACAGCGTCCTAAACTATTTGTCCTCTCACGACGACGGTGCTCCATTTGACCCCAAACGTGTCAAAAGTATTGAAAGCGGGACTAAATTATTGCTTTCGCCTGGACTTTCTCAAACCTATTATGGCGATGAATCGGGGCGTTCACTTGTCGTTCAAGGAACACAAGGCGATGCAACTTTACGTTCGTTTATGAATTGGGATTCCATCAAAACCAATCCCGAAACCCAAAAAATAGTAGCGCATTGGCAAAAATTAGGACAATTTAGACACAATCATCCGTGTATTGGTGCGGGAATTCACACTCAAATTACGGCACAACCCTACACCTTTAGCCGAACGTTTACCAAAGACGGTTTTATAGACAAAGTAATTGTTGGTTTGGATATGCCTATTGGCAAAAAAGAACTTGCGGTAGCTTCCATTTTCAGCAACGGAACTACGTTAAGAGAAACCTATTCTGGCAAAGAAGTAGTTGTTGCTAATGGCAAAGTAGTAGTTGATTCGCCATTTGCCTTTGTATTATTGGAATTAAAAAACTAGCAAATCGAACCGCTTAGTGAATCAATTGTTCGTTGATTGAAATTATAAAAACGCAAAACGTCTTTACAAATAAAGGCGTTTTTTTTATGTTTATATTTGCCAAAAAAAAGCACTATGCTCAAAATAGGTCACCGAGGAGCAAAGGGTTACGAACCCGAAAACACAATTGCGTCCTTTCAAAAAGCAATCGACATGCAGGTTGACGGCATCGAACTAGACGTGCATTTGAGTGCAGATGGTCACTTGATGGTGCTGCACGACGATACGATTGACCGAACTACAAACGGAAAAGGAGCTGTAAATACCCTATCTTTGCTGGAATTAAAAACTTTTAGAATTGCTGGAATTCACGAAATTCCAACTCTTACAGAAGTATTGGATTTGGTAAATCAAAACGTATTAGTCAATATTGAGCTAAAAAGTTATGAAACTGCCGAAAAAGTGATCACAACTATCGAACAATACATCTTGGATAAAAACGGGGATTACAGCCATTTTTTAGTTTCTAGTTTCGATTGGAACGCGTTGCAACAGATTCGGTTTTTGAATGCAAAAATTCCCATTGGAATCCTAACCGAAACCAATTTAGACCTTGCTTTTTCAGTTGCCAAATTTATGAAAGCCGAGGCAATTCATCCTTATTTTCATTTGTTAACCAAAGAAAATACGGCTCAAATTCAAGAAAAAGGAATTCAGGTTTTTCCATGGACAATCAATACACTTGAAGACATTCAAAAAATAAAATCATTCAACGTAAACGGAATCATCACGGATTTCCCAGATAGAATATGAATCAAAATTTTGACATTATAATCGTTGGTGGCGGTGCGGCGGGTTTTTTTACGGCCATAAATTGTGTGGAGAAAAACCCAAAACTAAAAGTAGCCATTCTAGAACGAGGTGCAGAGGTGCTGGGCAAAGTTCGCATTTCGGGTGGCGGGCGTTGCAATGTGACCCACGCCTGTTTTGAACCCAATGAATTAGTAAAATTTTATCCTCGTGGAGAAAAGGAATTGCGAGGTTCGTTTCATCAGTTTTGCTCTGGTGACACCATTGAGTGGTTTGAAAATCACGGCGTGGAACTCAAAATCGAAGCTGACGGACGTATGTTTCCCATCTCTAATTCCTCCCAAACGATTATTGATTGTTTTCTAGCGGCTACAAAAAAACTGGGAATTGCAGTATTGACAGGGCAAAGCGTACAATCTATTTTCAGGAAAGAGGCATTTTGGAAAATCGAAACCCAATCCGAAAACTACCTTACCGAAAAACTAATTCTCGCAACAGGAAGCAATCCCAAAATTTGGGACTTGCTACACACCTTTGGTCACGCCATAGTCCCGCCAGTTCCTTCCCTATTTACCTTCAATATCAAAGATGCCCGAATCAAAGAATTACCTGGAGTTGCAGCCCCAGTTAAGGTAAAAGTAAAAGACACAAAACTCGCATCAACGGGGCCATTATTAATCACACATTGGGGAATGAGCGGCCCTGCGATTTTGAAATTATCGGCTTGGGGAGCTCGGATTTTGCATGACAAAAACTATCAGTTTACCATTTATGTCAATTGGCTCAATGACAGTACTCCAGAAGATGCCGAAAAAATCCTGAAAGAAACCAAGCAAGATCATGCCAAAAAAATGGTTTCCAAAAACGCTCTTTTTGGATTAACAAACCGTTTGTGGGAGAGTTTGGTTTTGGCGTCCAGCATTACTCCCGAAACAAAATGGGCGGATTTGTCTAAAACGCAACTGCAAAATTTAGTGCAGCAATTAACCAATGGCACGTTTCAAGTCAATGGCAAAAGCACCTTCAAAGAAGAATTTGTAACCGCTGGCGGAATTGATTTAAAAGAAATCAACTTCAAAACCATGAAAAGTAAATTACATGAAAACCTTTATTTTGCTGGCGAAATAGTAAATATTGACGCCATCACAGGGGGCTTTAATTTCCAGAATGCCTGGACAAGTGGGTTTATTGTGGCGAATAGTATTTAAGGATTCAACCACCAAATACTCGCATTCAAAACCGCTGCAAAACTTACCCAAGCCAAATATGGCAGGAATAAATATCCTGAAATTTTATTAATTTTGGCAAACTGAACATAGGTTTCGTAAATCAGTAACCACAAAATGATTATTTCTAAACCAGCCAACATTGGGTTGTGCAATCCAAAGAAAAGATACGACCAAAGCGCATTCAAAGCCAACTGAATGGCGAAAAAAAGCAGCGCTTTTTTGACGATTTCTTTCTCATAATCAATCCTATTCCATACCAATCCTGCAGCAATTCCCATCAGGATATATAGCATACTCCAAACGGGTGCAAAAATCCAATTGGGCGGATTAAAACTCGGTTTTATAAGCGTTGGATACCAAGTTGTTATTGCGGATCTAGTAACCATTCCAGAAAAATATCCTATGACAAGACACGTGATTACGACGGTCAAAATTCGAGTGATTTTGTTCATTTTTATGTTTTTATAAAGTAAGCCAAATTTAGTCAAATCTTTCTATAGATTCCCCTCATAAATCAACAAACGAATACATAAGAAAGAAGTATCTTTGCAAAAAATGTTTCATTTATGGTTTCAGCAAACGATTTTATTCCGTTACCCTACACCCACACGATTGAAAGTGGCCATTTCCAGTGGAGTGCTCCCAGCAATATTGCATTAGTAAAATATTGGGGGAAAAAAGAAAATCACCCGAGCCTGAAAGGCGAACTGGCGAAGCAAATTCCAGCAAATCCATCGGTTAGTTTTACCTTGAATACTTGTAAAACGATTACCAAATTGGCTTTCGCCAAAAAAAAGAACGACACTAATTTTTCATTCGATTTGCTTTTTGAAGGAAAACCAAAAGAAGATTTCAAGCCAAAGATTCAAAAATTCCTGGAGCGAATTGCCCTTTATTTGCCCTTTATAAACGACTATCATTTTACAATTGATACCCAAAACACGTTTCCGCACAGTTCTGGAATTGCATCATCGGCATCTGGAATGGCGGCTTTGGCAATGAATTTAATGAGTCTAGAAAAAGCCTTAAATCCCGCAATGACCGAGGATTATTTTTATAGTAAAGCCTCGTTTTTGGCACGTTTAGGTTCCGGAAGCGCTTGCCGAAGCGTAAAAGGAAGCCTTGTTGTGTGGGGGAATCAAGCCAATATCAACGGAAGTTCGGATTTGTATGGCGTAGCCTATCCGCAGGCGATTCACGACAATTTCAAGAATTTTCAAGATACGATTTTGCTAGTTGACAAAGGCGAAAAACAAGTCTCGAGCACCCTTGGACACGACTTGATGCACGACCACCCTTTTGCCGAAAGGCGGTTTGCACAAGCACACGAAAATCTAGACCAACTCATTCCGATTTTCGAAAGTGGCAATCTCAACGAATTTATAAAAATTGTAGAGAGCGAAGCCTTGACGCTGCATGCTATGATGATGACCTCGATGCCGTATTTTATTTTGATGAAACCAAACACATTAGAAATCATAAATACCATTTGGAAATTTAGAAATGAGACTCAAATTCCTGTTTGTTTTACTCTTGATGCAGGTGCCAATGTACACGTTTTGTACCCCGAAAATGTCAAAGAAAAAGTCTTGCAATTTATTAAACACGAATTAGTTGGCTATTGCCAAAATGGTCAGTATCTTTGCGATGAAATAGGGAATGGGGCGGAAAGAATTTAATATATTTCTAAAAAGGCAAATATGAACATTCAACTAGAAAAATCAAAATTGATGAAATTGTTGGAAGAAACCAACGATGAGTCTATACTTGCATCCATCAAAAAAATATTCATCACCCAAAAAAAGGATTTTTGGGATGAATTGACTGAAGAACAAAAATTTGAAATTGAAGAAGGGGAAAGGCAAATAGAGAGAGGGGAATTCGTGCTCTATGAAGATTTGATGAAAAAATACAGATAATGAAAAGAGAAATCATCTTTTCAAAAAATGCTGAAAAAAGTTTAATTGATTTGTTGGAACATTTAGAATTAAAATGGTCTATAAAAGTTAGAGAAAAATTCATTTTAAAACTAGATAAGTTAATTCACTTAATTCAAAATGAACCTGAAATTTTTCCAAAATCTCAAATTAACAAAAACCAACACAGATGTGTTTTGTCAAAACAATCAACTATTTATTATCGATTTAATTCAAAAAAAATTAGAATATTGTCTCTTTTTGATACGCAACAAAACCCAATAAAAATTAACAAAATAAAATAAGTTCAAAACAACTATGAAAGGACCTTTATTTTACTCAAAAATATTACTTTTTGGAGAATACGGAATTATTCAAGATTCGAAAGGCTTGTCTATTCCTTATAATTTTTATAACGGCGCTTTAAAAAAAGAAGCCAATCCGTCTCCAGAAGCAATCGAATCTAATGGGCATTTGAAACGTTTTGTTGCCTATCTAGAAAAGTTGCAAAACGAACAACCGGATTTGGTTTCCTTTGATTTAGCAACCTTACAAGACGATGTTGCCACGGGAATGTTCTTTGACTCCAGCATTCCGCAAGGTTATGGCGTAGGGAGTAGCGGTGCTCTGGTAGCGGCTATTTACGACAAATATGCACATGACAAAATTACGGTTCTCGAGAATTTGACGCGTGAAAAACTATTGACTTTGAAAACGATTTTTTCGCAAATGGAGAGTTTTTTTCACGGCAAAAGTTCGGGATTAGATCCTTTGAACAGCTATTTGAGTATTCCTATCTTGATTAATTCAAAAGACAATATTGAAGCTACAGGAATTCCAACACAAAGTTTTGACGGCAAAGGAGCCGTGTTTTTGTTAGATTCAGGAATTGTTGGCGAAACGGCGCCTATGGTCAATATTTTTATGGAAAGCCTGAAAGACAAAGGGTTTCGAACCATGTTGAAAAATCAATTTGTAAAACATACCGATGCTTGTGTGGAGAATTTCCTTGGTGGCGATATGAAGGCCTTGTTTATGAATACCAAGAAATTATCGAAAGTAGTTTTGAGCAACTTCAAACCGATGATTCCCGAGCAATTTCATGGCATTTGGCAAAAAGGGATTGACACCAATGACTATTATTTGAAACTATGTGGCTCTGGTGGTGGCGGTTATATGCTGGGTTTTACCCAAGATTTAGAACGTGCAAAAGCCTCCTTAAAGGATTACAAATTAGAAGTCGTATATCAGTTTTAAAAAAAAATCCCACTTTAAACCATAAACGCAACTCATGTTTAGCAGAAAAAACAAACTTCTTGTAATGAAAATTGTCAGTTTGTTCTCTGTGGTTAGAGGCTATAATATTCCCATTATTATTTTGGCGCAATATCTTTCGGCGGTGTTTATTCTTGCTCCGGAGAAAAGAGCGTTGGCCATTTTACTCGATTTTAATTTATTTATACTCGTTTTTGCATCGGCATTGACGATTGCTTCGGGCTATATTATCAATAACTTTTATGACAGCCAGAAAGATTTAATCAACCGTCCTAACAAATCCATGTTGGATCGCTTGGTGAGTCAAAAAACAAAGTTGAGCGTTTATTTTACGCTAAATTTCGTAGTTGCTCTTATGGCTTTGTTCATTTCTTGGCGGGCTTTTTTATTCTTTTCGGTTTATATTTTCTTGATTTGGTTTTATTCTCATAAAATAAAAAAAATTCCAATTGTTGGGAATTTAACGTCGGCTTTGTTGGCGGTATTGCCGTTTTTTGCTATTTTGTTGTACTATTACAATTCGATTTCGTTTAATGAAATCGAAAATCACAAGGGGCATTTTGCGGTAATTTTTGCACATGCGACCTTCCTTTTTTTGTTGCTACTCATTCGCGAAATGATCAAAGATTTAGAAAACATTAAAGGTGATTTGGCTAATAATTACCAAACAATTCCCATCCTTTATGGCGAAATAGTTGCTAAAAAAAGCATCACAGTTTTGACTTTTCTCACCATTATTCCGGTCTATATTTTGATCGAAATATACGATGTGGGGTATATGGACATTTATTTTTATGGTTGCTTGATAGTGCTCATTTTCTTTGTACTTTATTTATGGCAATCCAACACGAAAGAACAATTCTTGTTGCTTCATAATGTGCTCAAATTTCTAATTGTTTCAGGCGTTTTTTGCATCGTACTCATTAATCCTAGTGTGTTGTGGCATGGCAAAAATATGCTGTTGAAAATTTAATTCCACCCTAGCCCTGACAGGAACGGCATCCTTGTGGGCGGGGGTTCCGCCTACAAGATACAGTGAATGGCAGGAAACAGCTCCAAAGACACGGCATAACAACCAACTTTACAGTTGATTACGGTTTTCTAATTCCCAAAAATCGTTTCTCAATGATATAAATAGTATCTTTGCACAAATTATAGAATATTATGAATAATAAGGAAGGCAATAACAGAGGGAATGGCGCTAGACCAACAAGTTCTAGACCAAGTTCGAATAAGCCAAAACCTGCGATGCAAAAAAGGGCACAAGGGCCAAAAAAAGTAAAAACAATCGTTAAAGTTGCTGACACCACTGATAAAGTGGAGAAAAAACCCAATCAAGCTCCCAAAAGACCTAAGGTAAAAGACGAAATTCGTTTGAATAAATACATCTCAAATTCTGGGGCTTGCTCAAGACGTGATGCCGATATTTACATTCAATCTGGTACAGTAAAAGTAAATGGAATCCCTGTTACAGAGATGGGGTATATGGTAAAACCCGGCGATGTTGTCAATTTTGACGGATCCGTTTTGACTCCAGAGAAAAAAGTATACATTTTATTAAACAAGCCTAAAAATTTCACTACTGCACTTGACGAAGGACAAGAATTTAGAAATGTATTGGAATTAGTAAAAGGTTCTACCACAGCAAAAATTGCTGCTGTGGGTAGAATGGACAAGAATACAACCGGTTTATTGTTGTTTACCAATGATACCGATATGATTCGAAAATTTACTTTACCAAGTCAAAAATCTTCTAAAATTTACCAAGTTTCGCTAGACAAAAACTTAAAATTTGAAGATTTAGAAAAAATAAACAAAGGTTTGGTTCTGGACGGACACCGCGTATTTGTTGAAGATGTTAGTTATATTGAAGGCGAATCAAAAAGCGAAATTGGTCTTAAACTTCGGTCTTCGAATGTAAAAGTGGTTCGCGCCATTTTTGAACATTTCAGTTATGATGTCTTGCGAATAGACCGCGTTTCATTTGCAGGATTGACCAAAAAGAATCTACCAAGAGGAAACTGGCGATTGCTTACTGACCAAGAAATTATCAATCTCAAAAACGTATAAGTCTTTTTAAAATTAGCTATATAAATCCCAATCCATTAGTATTTGAATTGGGATTTTTTTATAAAAAATACTATGACACCAGAAAAATTACAATCAATTGCCTTCAAATGGTTTGATGCCTTTAACAACCACAATCTGGACCAACTCTTGTCCTTGTATGATGACGATGCGGAACATTATAGCCCAAAACTAAAAATACAACAACCCCAAACACATGGCCTTATCACTGGAAAACAAGCGCTACGAGAATGGTGGCAAGAAGCATTCGAGCGTTTGCCAAGTTTAAATTACAAAGTCAAATCGCTTACCGCAAATGGGGATCGGGTTTTTATGGAATACATTCGGACAGTAGCAGATCAAGACGATATGCTCGTTGCCGAAGTACTCGTTGTGAAAGATGATAAAATTATCGCATCACGAGTGTATCACGGTTAGAAAAATTACATTTTGGTTCAAAAACAATCTATCAAATCCTATTTTGTACCTTCAAAATGGGATTTTTTATGCCAAAAAAACAAAACAAATTTCAGAAAACGAAAACGTTAAAGCTGACTTATTTAACCTAAAACGAAGTCCTAATTAGGGGCGACTAGATTATATACTATACTTTTAAAAGCTATTAAAAAATAATTCGAAAAAACGAAAAATGAAAAAGAATATCCTATTACTAATTCCCTTCCTACTTTTTTCAAGTGGGTCTTGGAGCCAAAATACAAAGGCAGAAATCAATAAAAAAGTATCCGATTTAGTGTCTAAAATGACTTTGGAAGAAAAAATTGGTCAAATGACTCAAATAACGATTACCAACTTTGAAATCAAAGGAAAACCGGGTGTTCTAGATACCGAAAAACTAAAAGAGGGTATTCAAAACTATCATGTTGGATCGATTTTGAACGTGCCAAATCCCGGTGCTGCAACGACCAAAAAATGGAATGAAGTCTTGACAAGCATTAGCAACGAAGCCAATAAAACCAGACTCAAAATCCCAGTTTTATATGGCATTGATGCCATTCACGGATCAAGTTATACGGCAGGTGCCACATTATTTCCACAACAAATAGGCATGGCAGCCACGTTCAATACCGAAATTGTAAAAAAAGGAGCCGAAATATCCGCTTACGAAACCAGAGCTTCCTCAATTCCTTGGGTTTTTTCTCCGGATTTAGATTTACCTAGAAACCCAGCTTGGTCTCGTACTTGGGAATCTTTTGGTGAAGATGTCTATTTATCGGCACAAATGGGAACGGCAATGGTTAATGGCTTTGAAGGCAATGACATAGGGTCAAAATACCACGTAGCTTCCTGCATGAAACATTTTATAGGATACGGAAGCACCACCACGGGCAAGGACAGAACTCCAAGTATTATTCCAGAACGCATTTTAAGACAATTTGATTTGACGATTTACCAAGCAGCCATCAAGGCGGGAGCCAAAAGTGTTATGGTGAGTTCAGGCGAAATAAATGGAACTCCTGTTCATGCCAGTAAATACTTGATTACCGATGTACTCAAAAAAGAACTGGGTTTTGAAGGCGTAGTTGTTACGGATTGGAAAGATATTATCTACTTATACACCCGTCATAAAGTGGCCGAAAACAATCGGGATGCCGTACGAATTTCGGTTATGGCAGGAATCGATATGAGCATGGTGCCAGAAGACTATACTTTTTACACGGATTTATTGGATTTAGTAAACAAAGGCGAAGTGCCTATGTCCCGTATTGACGATGCTGTTTCTAGAATTCTCAAAATGAAATTCGAACTTAACTTGTTTCAAAACACGGTTGCTAATGTAAAGGATTATCCTAAATTTGGCTCCCCAGAATTCATTGCTGTAGCCTACAATGCCGCTGCCGAATCGATTACGTTACTCAAGAACAATGCTGCTGTTTTGCCTTTACAAAAAAACGAAAAAATACTCGTAACAGGTCCAACAGCCAATAGCATGAAATACCTAAATGGAGGCTGGTCCTACAACTGGCAAGGAGAAAATTCCGATACCTATGCTGCCGATAAAATGACTATTCTTGAAGCATTGCAAAATAAAATTGGTGCCCAAAACGTACTCTATACTCCAGGTGCGGATTTAGCCAATTATGATGATGCCGCTATAGAAAAAGCAGTAGCATTAGCCAAAGACGCATCGAAAATCGTGTTGTGTTTGGGCGAAAAAAACTATACCGAAACGCCAGGCGACATTAGCAACTTATACATTACACCGTCACAAACGAAATTGGCTTTGGCACTTGCCAAACTCAACAAACCCATTATTCTAGTTTTGAACGAAGGAAGACCACGCTTAATTAGTGATTTTGAAGACCAAATGAATGCCGTAATTCAGTGCTATTTGCCAGGTAACGAAGGCGCAAGAGCATTGGCTGACATCTTGTATGGCGACGTAAATCCAAGTGGACGATTGCCGTATAATTATCCAAGATATCCCAATTCATTAGAAAAATACAACCGCAAATACACCGAGAGTCTGGGCGATGAGGAGCAAAATAACGATGCCAAATACGAAAAAAGTTATTCGCCACAATATGAATTTGGCTCTGGATTGTCCTATACTACTTTTGAGTATTCGGATTTAAAAATTGACAAACCAGCCATTACTAATACGGATACCGTTACGGTAACCATTACCCTAAAAAATACTGGAAAAGTAATAGGTAAGGAAGCTGTTTTACTCTACCTAACGGATGAAGTGGCAAGCATTACTCCTGAAGTAAAAGCATTAAAAGGGTTTCAAAAAATAGAACTCGCTCCCAACGAAAGCAAAACACTAACATTTACTTTAACTCAAAAAGACTTGCAATTTGTCAACAATGATTTGAAATGGATTTCTGAAAAAGGGAAATTTAAAGTTCAAATAGGAAACCAAGCGCAAGAATTTATGTTAAACTAAATTGCGTTTAAGATTTCAAAAAAAGCTGCTATCATTTTCAAAATGAAGAGCAGCTTTTTTGTTTTTATTATAAATACGAAGTGGCAAAAGACAATTCTTTAAATTCAAAATGTATTGTTTTAAATGACAATTATCGTGGCAGAACTAGATTTTTTAAGTCCTAATAAATTATTTTACTATTCTTCATTTGCGTATGGTAAAAAAGAAAAAGAGACTGTCTTTTTGGAACAGTCTCTTTCTTTTCAAGGTGCAACTACTGTAGCTTGTTTTAACTAGTTACACTTGCAGCAGTAAGCAGTAGCATTTTGAGCTACAATTTTTTTATTGCATTTCCGTTCTAGTATTATTTAATTTATTGCACTATAATTTTTTGACTTAAAGTAGTATCTCCCACTAATTTTACTATGTATATTCCGGGTTTAAATGTGTTTGAAAGAGCGCCTTCACCCCTTACTTTTTGCTCATACACCATTTTTCCTTGTATGTCGTACACCGTAATCAAGCTGGATTCTCCCTCTTTTAAACCAGTTAATTTTAGGCTTATTTTTCCGTTAGTGGTTGGATTACAATATGCCACCATAGTTACCTTTTCTTCTTCAATTTGAATGCTTTTTGCATTCGACAATCGAGAAGTTGCCGTTCCCGCTGCGACTGGAGATAATTGCCATTGTGCACTATAAAAACTATCTTGAGATCCTGAATATTGAGCAAATCCAGTTTGTGCTTCTACATTAACAATACTGGCAGATTGCCATTTATTTCTAATTCTAAACCAGGTACCATCAATGTATTCCGGTGTCCATTGCGCACTAGACCAACCAGCGGTTATACCGCCACATTGCACTGAACCAGTTTGGTTTTCTATGTGCATGAATTCGCCTGTACCAAGGTTTTTGAACTGCGTGTAGCGACCATCAACCATTACTTTTTCCCAACGGTAATTGTTGTTTGCTACTGTTGCTCCATAGCCTACATTGGCGCCAGCATCATAAAGGTAGGTTCCTTTCCATCTGTTTTTAATGGTGAAATAATATTGGTTTGTAACCACGATATACTGGTACGCATTCAAAGTCATTGTTGCGCCCGAAGTCAAGTTAATAGTTGCTCCTGTATACACCTCCTTGTAGGCTCCTGCCAATGCTGCGGGCACGACAAAAGTAGATGCCGATCCCCGTAAGTTAGTAAGAACTACAACTTTCTCGCTACCAGATGTCTTGGTAAAAGCACACACATTAGTATTAGAATAATTAGTCATTGTACCCCGTCTAATGGCTTCGCTGGTGTTTCTAAAATTTAGAATTTTGGTGAAATCATTTTTTGCGGTAGTATTGCTCCAATTGATTTTCACTGTTGTATACGGCCACGGAATTACTTGGTTGAAATCAGCTTCTTGACCACTGGTTAAAAACGGAACGCCACGCATATAGGCGGATACTAGAAAATTAGCAATTACACCGTCGTGTCCACCAAAAACATTCATAGCCGTTTCAGTAGTTTCCGAGTCATGGTTTGCGGTATACCGAACCATTTGTTGTGTGGCATTTGCCGATGTGTATTCCGTATTAGTAACCGTTTGAAGTTGCGCTACCGAACTTCCAGTGTGAACCGCTTTTATAGCATCTCCGTACCACTTAAATCCAAAATTCATGTCGAAACCAGAAGTGAAATTTTGGGCAAGAGTTCCCTCGGCAAAAAGTACTAATTTATGCGACGTAATGCCTCTTAAATTAGTGATGGCTTGCGACCAGAAAGCAGCTGGGGCACTATCGGCAAAGTCACAGCGATAGCCATCAATATTGGCGGCAAATATCCAATAGCGCATGGCATCAATCATCGCTGCTTTCATTGTTGTGCTATTGAAATTTAAGGCAGCAACATCCGAATACGTGCTTAATTGTTGAATCACACCATTGACTTGAACATAATAATCAGGATGTTGGGTAATCCAGGCATGATCCCAGGAAGTTTGATTGGCAACCCAATCCAAGATAACGGCCATTCCTCGGCTATGTGCGGCATCAACAAGGTTTCGTAAATCCGTTAGCGAACCGTATTCTGTTCCTACAGCTTTAAAATCTTTGATGCAGTATGGAGAATTAGAACTTTTAGAATCAGTGCCATACGGATAAATAGGCATTAGATATAAAACAGTAATACCAAGTGCTTTGATTCGATCTAAATCTGCAGTGACAGCAGCTAGATTTCCTGCGGCACTGTGCGGTCGAATGTGCACCTGATAAATACTGGCATCTCTAAGATCCGAAACTCCTGTGTAAGGTGTTCCGTATTGAGCCGGATCTTGAGCATAGACTGCAGTTCCTATAAACAACAAGAAAAACAGTGTTGCATGTACTAATTTTTTCATTTTTTTCATTTCATAATTGGGTTTAGTGGTTATTGTTTTTTGGGTTATTTAATAATGTTAATGCGGTTGAATTTGGGCACAAGAAAGCCTATCCCCAGTTTTAGAGGATAAAAAAATCAGAAAAGAATTGTAAATTAAGTAAGTCGAAAGTTTTAATGTCGTAAAGTCAAAAGAAGCAATATTGCCAATAATAGTTCAAAATCAATCTATTACTCCATTTTGTATAATTTTCAAAACACGTCATTATACGATGATTGTAAATTAAAATCCCCTTGACAAGCTGTTCACAGGGGATTTTTTTTTAGAAAAAAATTATTGTTTTACCACTTTCATCGTTTTGGTACCTGAAGCTGTGGTTACTTTGGCAAAATAAATACCGCTAGTTAATCCCGAGGCGTCAAGAGTCACTTTGCTGTTTTTGGGAGTAACGGTTTTAATTGTTCTTCCGGTGATATCAACAAGATGAATGCTTTCTATAGTCTCTTTGGAACTGCTAAAAGTCCAATTACTTTGCGCTGGGTTAGGATACACGTTGAATGATGATGCGTCAAAAGTGGCAAGACCTAGCGTATTAGTGATAACATAAGCAAATGTTGTTTTGTTAAAACTAATATTGAAGGTACCTGTTGAAGGAACAGTAATACCATCTGCATCGATTACAGCTGTACCAGAAGGAAAGTCAGTTCCACCCCAGTTGTAAGGCAAAGTCCAAGAGTGATCGCCACGAAATTTTAAAGCACCAGGAATTAAAGCCACATTATTGAGGGTATAATTGATTCCATCTGTAGTAGTCATATCGGTGTCAAAATCCCATTTACCAGGAGTTCCTCCTCCAAAGATGCTGATTACTTGAAATGTAAAACTGTAAGCAAGGGTTGTTTTGTTAAAAGTAATATTATAAAGACCAGCCGTTGGAATAGCAATGCCATTTGCCGCTACTACTGCCGTACCTGACGGAAAATCAGTTCCTCCCCAATCATAAGGTAAAACCCAAGCATGATCTCCTCTAAATTTTAATGCTCCAGGAATTAACGCTACGTTTTTTATGCTGTAGATAACGCCATCTGTGGTAGTCATGTCCGTATCAGTAGTCCATTTTCCTGGGGTGGCGTCTCCAAAGATACTCACCACCTGAAATGTTGCGGCCTGAAGATTGATTGCATAAGCCAAAGTCGAAGTGTCAAACGTAATATTGTAAGTCCCAGTTGTTGGGATTGTAATACCACTAGCCTGCACTACTGCTGTACCAGACGGAAAAGCAGTTCCTCCCCAGTCGTAAGGCAAATCCCAAGAATGGTTGCCACGAAATTTCAAAGCGCCAGGAATCAAAGCCACATTGGTAATTGTGTAAACAACTCCGTCAGTGGTGGTCATGTCGGTATCAGTAGTCCAAGATCCTGGGGTTGCGTCTCCAAAAATACTGACTACCAGAGCAGCTGTGTTTTGTTTTTGGATAGAAGAGAGCGGTTCTGTTTTTGCATTTGCAAAAGAAAATGTCAAAAGACACATAACGAATAATAGTACTTTTTTGTTCATGGTTTTTGTTTTTTAATAATTAGTAATAGCAAAATTGTTTGGATTGTAAACCCATTACAAAGTCTATGGCTTGTAATGGGTTTGTTTATTTTGAGATTAGATTTTTTTCAATCCTTTTATCTCCGCTGCAGTTGCTTCTTTGATGCTAATGGCAACACCACCACCGGGTTCGATGTATTGTTTGAGCACTGTTTTGGCAGTTACAACCACTTTAGAAATGGTATATTTTTGAGGATTTTGGTTCCAGCTAGCATCTTTGGCATCGGCATAAATGGTGGCGATGTATTTTTTGCCAGCAGGCAAATAATCAAAAACGATGGTTGCCGTTCTGGCATTTTCATCGGTGATTCCACCTACAAACCAAGCGTCTTTTCCTTTGGCTTTTCGAGCAATCGTAATATAATCGCCTGGCTCGGCTTCTAGTATATAACTGTTATCCCAATCTACTGCCACATCTTTGATGAACTGAAAAGCATCTGGAAAACGAGTGTAATTACTAGGGATATCGGCCGCCATTTGTAGCGGGCTGTACATCGTAACGTAATACGCCAATTGTTTGACCAATGTGGTATTCACCCGTTGGTTGCCACCTGTTTTGTAATACGTAAGATCGGTCTGAAAAATCCCAGGTGTAAAATCCATTGGCCCGCCCATTAATCGGGTAAAAGGCAAAATAGTAGTATGATCGGGATTCAAGCCGCCCATGGCTTCAAACTCGGTTCCTCGTGCCGATTCTTGCGCAATCCAGTTGGGATACGTACGATTTAGACCTGTTGGTCTTACGGCCTCGTGGCTGTCAATCATAATTTTGTAATCGGCGGCACGCTCGGCTACATGTATGTAATGGTTGACCATCCATTGTCCGTCATGATGCTCGCCACGCGGAATAATTTTGCCCACATATCCGGTTTTTACGGCGTCATATCCATTGGCGTTCATGAACTCAAAGGCTCTGTCCAAACGACGTTCGTAATTGGTAGCAGCACCAGATGTTTCGTGGTGCATGATGATTTTTATGCCTTTTGCAGCAGCGTACTCGTGAACGGCTTTGACATCAAAATCGGGGTAAGCGGTTGTGAAATCAAATACTTCTTCTTTCCAGTTGTTGATCCAATCTTCCCAACCTACATTCCACCCTTCGATAAGGAGGGCGTCAAAACCATTGGCGGCAGCAAAATCAATGTATTCTTTGGCGTGCTCGGTGGTGGCTCCATGTTTGCCATTGGGCGTAAGCTTGGAAAAATCTTGACCTAGTTTTACGTTATTTTCTTTTCCGTATGCCCAAGTACTTTTGCCAGCTACAAAATATTCCCACCAAATCCCGATGTATTTTACGGGTTTTATCCACGAAACATCTTTGTAACTGGTAGGTTCGTTGAGGTTTAAAATCAGTTTTGAAGCTAGTATTTCGGTAGCTTTGTCGCTCACAACAATTGTTCTCCAAGGTGTTTGGGCATCGGTTTGCATATAGCCTTTGTTGCCCACGGCATCTGGCGTGAGGTGGCTACTCATCTTGAAAGTGGTAGCATCAACCTGCAACGACATCGCGGGATAATTAACCAAAGCGGCTTCGTGAATGTTGATGTACAAGCCATCATCCGATTTCATCATCGATGGGGTTTGTACTGCCAACTCTTTGATAGGCCATTGCGAATTGATTTCGACAGTGGCTTTTTTCATCAAAGACGGAATCTCCGAAATTTTAGAAGTCGTATACGCATATTCATTGGTGTCGTAATCGCCTGGAATCCAAAATATTTTGTGATTTCCAGCCAATTGAAACTCGGTGTGCTCCTCTTTGATGATAAAATAGTTCAGCTGTTCTTGTTTTGGAAATTCATATCGGAAACCCAATCCATCATCAAACAAACGAAAGCGAATGCGGATGTAGCGGTTGTTGTTTTTGGCTTGTGCCAAAGTCACGACCAACTCATTGTACTTGTTGCGAATGGTTTTTTGTTCTCCCAAAACAGGATTCCAAGATTCATCTACGGATTTTTGTTCGGTATTTGTCACCGAAAAACCTTCCATAAACGAAGCACCATCTTTGATTTCTAGCCCTAAAGTACTGGGCTTGATGACCGGTTTTCCTTTATAAGTCAATTGATAGGACGGAACTCCATTGGCTTTTAATTCAAATTGTAACGAAAGATTTTTGTTTGGCGAGGCAATGGTTTGGGCTTTCGCCAAAAAGCAACTGCAACAAACCAGTAGCATGGCCATTAGATTCCTCCTGATTCGGGAGGAACCGATTTCATTTTGGGTTTTAAAATTCATGTTTTTTAGTTTTTTTAGCGAATTAAAATGCCAGAAAAGCGCAAAGAAATGGACACAACAAAGTTCCATAAGGGATGCGAAGACGCTATAGTTTAAAAACTACTTACTGTCTTTGCGCCTTTGTGACAAGGAATGCGAAATGGGTGCTAGAATCTAATTTTTGAGAACGAGATATTGAAATGGCAAAACCATAACCTCGGTTGTAAAGGATGTTGCTGCTCCAGTGAAACCATCTTTCCAAGCGATTTTTGCTAATGGAGCTGGAAGAATATATTTGGCACTTACAGGGGTAAGGTTCGAAAGGACAAACACTTTTTCAGTTTCGGTTTCCATGGTAAATGCGCTAATGGCATCGCTACTAAAACCTTTGTAGGTTCCAGTTTTTAGGGCGTTACTGGTGTTTCTAAAAGCGATTATTTTTTTGTATTCTGCTAGCATATTGGCGTCGGCCGTAGTCCAATCGATGGGCGTTTTGGTAAAATAATCGATTCTTTTTTTGTATCCAATTTCTTGTCCGTTGTAAATCATAGGAACTGATTTCATGTAAGCAGCAACCACAA
The DNA here is from genome assembly GCF_007097245.1 of Flavobacterium restrictum. Taxonomy (GTDB): domain Bacteria; phylum Bacteroidota; class Bacteroidia; order Flavobacteriales; family Flavobacteriaceae; genus Flavobacterium; species Flavobacterium restrictum. The sequence continues at coordinate 56,084 of NZ_VJZT01000008.1, forward strand.
ACGCCGCTATAGAACCTTGTTTGCCGCCAAACAACTCAAGTGGTGTACCGTCCGAGAGGTTCACGTCATGATTGGTCGTGTAGCGTACAATGCGTTGCGAGTTGTCATAATTAATAGCATATTCAGCTGCATTGGCGTCTTGCAATGTAGTAGCCGATTTGTTTTCGCCAAAGACTTTTTTCAAACCACCATAAAATCCGAAACCAAACGTATAATCGAAACCAGCGGCAAAGTGGCTCACTTTTGACCCTTCGGCAAGCATTAATAGGTTTTGATTTTTGATTTTTCGCAAAGCGGTAATGGCTTGTGACCAAAAACTTTGCGGAACACCATCGGCATAATCGCATCTAAAACCGTCGATATTAGCGGTATATACCCAGTAGGACATGGCGTCAATCATGGCGTTTTTCATGTCTTGATTGTCAAAATTCAATTGAGCAACATCATTATAATTGGTTCCAGGAGGAATTATAATGTTCCCATTGGCATCTTTTTGATAGTATTCCGGGTGTGTGGTAATCCAAGCATTGTCCCAAGCGGTATGGTTAGCCACCCAATCCAGGATAACGGCCATGTTTTTTTTGTGCGCTTCTTCGACCAAAACTTGCAAATCAGCTAGAGTTCCAAATTCGGTACTTACCGCTTTGTAATCCTTAACAGAATAAGGAGAACCCAATCCACCCGCAGAGCGAACTTGACCCACAGGATAAATAGGCATTAAATAAATAACATTTACGCCCAGTTCTTGAATCGCTGTCAATCGATCTTGAACCCCTTTCAGGTTCCCGGCTTGGCTAAAAGCACGAATGTTGACTTGATAAATAATGGCATCTTCCTTTTTGGGCATTTTTTCAAAAGGGGTACCGTATTGTGTGTAGGCTGGATTGGTATTCGAATTATCATCCGATGCGCTACAGGAAACCAACGTCAGTGCGAAAAGGAGTAGGTAAACGATGTGTGTATGTACTTTCATTTGTTTTATTTTTTTGGACTAATTGTTCTTTGAAAAATGGTTACATCCCTCCGTCTTTTTCAATAAAGAGGGATGCTTTAAAAAAAATTAACTAACCATTTATGCTTAAAAACTAGTGTTGTAATTAGATTTTTTTAACGGTATAAATTGCAGTTGCAGGATATACTCCTGTAGTTGGGTCTTTCTCTTGAATAGAAAAAGTCACCTCATAGTTCCCCGCTTCGGCGACATCATAAGCACCTTGATTGTCAAGATACATGATGCCGTCATTGTTGTTTTTGGCACCATAATTTATAGTCCAAGCATCATTCAATCTAAATTTTAGAGCACCGGCTAGCAATGCGCCTTTGAATTTCCAAATTTTGAGTTGGTGATCGTAGGTCATAGCGGTACTGCTATTCCAGCCGCCAGCCGTTGCTGTTCCTATTATGCCCCAAGCATAGGGCGTTGCCGTCCATTTTGAGGTGTTTAAATTCACCATCATTTGATAGGTTCCCGCTTTTGCAACAGCAAAATCAATGTTGCTTCCGTCAACCAGATTGCCATTCGCATCGGCGCCATAAAACTGATTCCAATTGCGTTCGTTTGTGAATTTGAAACCCAACCCTTTTGAAGCAGGAAAAGTTACATATCCTTGGTAAATACCGCTATCAACTGCGTCCAAGGCTGCTGCGGTCGCGGCATCCCAATCTTGGTAACTACCTGGCATATAAATGGCACCAAATACCACTTTTTTGGCAAAAGGAGTCACGGCTAATTCGATAGCTTCGGAGGTGATTTTTCGGTCCAAAGTAGCCACAACACGCACTAGAATTTTGCCTTCCACGTCAGCGGTTAGGCCTAGTTTAATAGCCATTTTATTCAAATCTGTTCCTAAAAAAGATTTGCTTAACACGTCCTCACCAGCTTCAACAGCAATAGCATTTGCCCAAGTCACATCAGTAGCTGTATCAAATAAAAGAGTATAGGCAACAGGTGCATTTATAGGAAAAACTACCGCTGGCCATGAGATAGTAGTCACGGCTTGGCTTGCAGTTTCGGATTTAAGTACGACTTTGCTTGGAGAAGCTTCAATAGGAGCCGTAAAGTTTACTTCTTTCAAAGTAGTGAGTTCAGCATTGTTTTCGCAGGAAGATCCCACAAAAACGAACGCGCAAATTACGAGTAACTTGTTGATGTATTTTTTCATGATAGTGTGCTATTTAGTAACCTGGATTTTGTTTGAGTCCTTTGTTGGCATCAAGTGCGGCCGTTGGAATTGGGTATAATTTTCGGTACTCGGCGGAGCTTCCTCTAAATTGATTTGGCAACAAAAAAGTATCAAATCGGATCATGTCTTGTCGTCTATGCCCTTCCCAACTTAATTCAAATCCTCTTTCGTTATAAATATCCGTAAGGGTTGGGTTTGCGGCTAATATGCCGAGTCCAGCACGTTGTCTCACTTGGTCTATAAATGGTTTTGCCGCGGTTGCATTGCCCAATCGAACATTGCATTCGGCAATCATTAATAGCACATCGGCATAGCGGTAAATAGGAAAATCATTAGACGCACCACCACCGTCCATTGGGGTAACTGGATAAAATTTTACATCACGAACACCTGCTTGAGGTGCTGCACCAGGATTGTCTAATGAGGCTACATCTACCGTATAATTGACACCGCCTCCTTGATCGCCGTACAAGAATTGTTTTTTACGAATATCAGTAGCGTTGAATTTTTGGAAATAATCTTTGGGAACAATCGTACCATTCCATCCGCTGTATCCAAACAAGGTTTTTGCGTGTGGCCCATACAAACTACGCACCGAAAAGATGTTGCGAGAAACCACATTTGCTGTAGCAAAAATGGACAAAATAGTTTCGTCATCCGGAAGTACATCGCCAAAGAGTTCGTAATATTTATTTCCTAAAGGGCTAGAAGCATTAGCAGCACCTGAATGAAGCGAATATCCTCCTTGAGTCACTTTCTCGCAAGCGGCCAAGGCTTCTTGCCATTTTGGTGTACCAGTATACACACCAGCATTCAAATACACTTTGGCTAATAAAGTATAGCCTGCCCACTTGTTGAATCGTCCGTAGTAATTTCCGCCTTTGGTAACCGATAGTAACTCCACATTTTCTGTCAATTCTTTTACAACAAAAGCATATACCTCTTGACGTGTTGCTTGTGGAATTTTGTCTACCGTAATTTCATTGTCCGTATAAAAAGGAACGTTCCCAAAATCATCAATTAATAAATAATAGAAAAAAGCGCGCAATACCTTTGCTTCGGCAATTTTTGAAGGTTCGGCATTTGATTTTTCTAATTGATTTACGGCTAAATTGGCATTAAAAATAGATTTGTATAACCATTTCCAAGTGTTGTTAATGAAGGAATCCGTAGGCAACCATTCGTGTTTGTACAAACGGGCAAAATCCAATTCCCAGTCTCCTGTTGTTCTATGCGGAATCACTTGCTCATCCGAAGCAAAAGAGTTTAAGTCATACCAACCTCTATCAGCTCCAGCATATCCTACGCCATCCCAGTTGCCACCTACTTGAGCGTAAACGCTTGCTAATGCAACATCAGCTCCTTTTGCAGATCCATAAAAGTCATCTGCGGTGTATTTATCATACACATTTTCATCTATATTGGTACACCCAATAAGCATCAAGAAACTTACGCTTCCTAATACCAGTATATTTTTGATTTTCATGTTGGTTTACTATTTAAATTTTACATTTAGACTTATGGCAAAGCTTCTAGTGCGGGGATAAATTCCGTTATCGCCACCAGATCCATTGCCCCCACTCAAATTCAACTCAGGGTCAATTCCAGAATAAGGAGTAATCAATAGTAAATTATTTCCGGTTACAGCAAGTCGAACTGATTCGATGTATTTCACTTTTTCGAAATGAAAATTATAACCCACCGTTACATTTTCTAATCGAAGAAAAGAACCATCCTCAAGCCATAAATCAGATCCGTATTTAGACGTAAATAAACCTAAAGGAATGGCACTATCTAATACATTTGCTTTACCAATGTTTTCTAAATAACTCAAACTAGAGTGCAAACCATTGTAAATTTTATTACCACCTGAACCTCTCCAAAGCATTGAAATATCTAGGTTTTTATGTTGGAAAGTGGGGTTAAAAGCATACGTATAGGTTGGCAAAGCTGAACCTTTGATAAGGCGATCCGCACTAGTATTGCCTTGATCAATTACACCATCACCGTTGACATCTTGAACGGTTTCGGAATTGGCGTTGTCTTTGCCCGTATGGTGCAAAATATTGAAAGTCCCAATGGGTTGTCCGGCTATTAAATACGAACTTGGTCCCCACGAAACATTATTGGTGTTCAAAGGAACGCCATTGATACTGCCGCTTAAGTTTAAAACCTCATTGCGCAAGAAGGAAACATTTCCTGCCAAGGTTAGTGTTGTATTTTCGGATTTTATAAGGTCGTAACCCAAGGCAATTTCGAGTCCATCGTTACGAAGACTTCCCACATTTGCTTTGATACTATTGTACGGAAACGGTGGTTGCGGGACGGTATAATCAAATAATAAATTATCAGTAGTTGCGGTATAAGCGTCAACAGCACCGCGTAATCTTTTGTTAAAAAGAGCAAAATCAAGACCGATATTGGTTTGTTTTTTGGTTTCCCAACGCAAATCGGCATTGGCATTTTGAATCACATTAAAATTGGTAATTTGAGACCCTCCAAAATACGTTACGCCAGAACCACCCACTAACGAAATAGAGTTTTGCGGCCCTAAACCTTGCTGATTTCCTGTAACACCGTAACCACCACGTAGTTTTAACTCGTCAAAAATAGTTTGGTTTGCCATAAAAGGCTCTTGGTCTATTTGCCAAGCAACCGATGCAGATGGAAAATCACCCCATTTATTATTAGCTCCAAACACCGAAGAACCATCTCTTCGCAAACTCGCCGTAAACAAATAGCGGCTTAAAAAAGAGTAATTCACACGTCCTAGATACGAAACTAAAGTGCGATCATTTTTATAGGAACTAATATCACCCGGTTGCACTTTTGACAAATCGCCCAGTTGCATGGCATTGTAAGTAGCAATATCATTGATAAATCCTCGAGCTTGCGCATAATTACCTTGGTACAACTGGTTTTGCCATTCGTACAAAGCTAATGCGTTGATACTGTGGTTTCCAAATGTTTTTTTGTACGAAAGACTGATGTTCATCAACCGTTCGTTTTGCTTGTTATTGTTAATGTTTGCAAATCCTTTTTGGTCAATTGCAGCGGCATTAGTAGATTCGGCTGGAAGGTAAAATCCGTTGGTGCTGTTGGTTTTTCTCCAGCTCCCAAACCAGCCTGCCGTTACGCCTTTGAACAAGTCTAAATCCGCTTTAAGACTCCCGAATAAATTGTCATATTGCCCCTCGTTAGTAACAGTTTGTGCCGCAGCATAAGGATTCAAGTATTGAAAAACATTGGGATCCGTATAATACGTTCCATCGGTATTGTAAACGGGATCCGTAGGACGCATTACATAAGCATTTGTAATTAAATTTGAGGTAAAAGCCGCTCTACCAATGCTCCCAATACTATTTGTAGCATTGGTAACACCACTATTTAGATTGAAAGTCAATTTTAATTTATCGTCAATAGCCGATTGTGTAGCTTGAATGCGGCCAATGTATTTTTGATTGCTCGTATTGATCACAACACCATCTTGCAAAATGGCACTGATAGAAGCTCTATAACTAAATTTATCCGTGCCACCACCAAAGGATAAGGTGTGCGTTTGAGTAGCACCACCTTTGGTAAGAATACCGTACCAATCCGTATTGGAACCATGATTCGCAGAGGCTGGCACACCCACTAATTGCGCTTGTTGCCACCATTGATCAGCGTTGAGCATGTCTAATTTTTTAGGAATATAATCTACCGCCATAGAGGTCGAATATTCTACGGTTGTTTTTCCTGATTTGTTCTTTTTGGTACTTACAATGATAACTCCTGGTGCTCCTCTAGAACCATAAATTGCAGTTGCCGATGCATCCTTTAATACATCGATTGAGGCAATTTCGCTTGGAGGAATTTGGTTGAGTAAATCCATATTTCCTTGCACCCCATCAACCACTACAAGCGGATCATTTCCTCCAATTAATGACGAAATTCCACGTATTCTAATGCTTGGTGCAGCGCCAGGCTCACTACCCGTTTGCGTAATGTTGACCCCAGCCAATTTTCCCGAAATTAATTGCAACGGATTTACAACAGCACCTTGATTCATGTCCTTGGCAGCAATCGAGGAAACGGCACCTGTTACATCCTTTCTAGAGGCGGTTCCGTAACCCACAAGCACCACTTCCTTCAACTCGGTCGTGTCTGGAAACAACTGAATAACAGTGATGTTTTGATTGACAGAAATCTTTTTTGGTTTATAACCCACATACGAAACAACCAGATTGGCTTCGCTGTTTTCAACTGTTATTTCAAAATTTCCATCTAGATCCGTAATGACGCTTTTCTTGGTCGCTTCTTCCATAATAGTGGCGCCAAGAAGCGGCATAGCATTCTCGTCAGTTACTTTTCCTTTGATTGTTTTTTTTACAAAAAAGATCGTGTTTGTTTTTTCGACAAGCGGTTTTATCAAAATAACTTGCGTGTCTCTAATTTTATAATCCGTAGCCGTTCCTTTGAATATTTTATTCAAAACGAGATCAATAGTTTCGTTTTTTACATTGATAGAAATTACTCGGTCTAGGTCAATGTCATTGATTTTGTAAATGAATCGAAAATCGGTTTTTTGTTCAATCGTTTCTAGAACCGTTTCTACCGTAGTATTTTTTAATTCTAAATCAACTTTTGTTTTTTGGGCATACGTATTGGCTCTAATAGAGAAAATGGAGACCAAAAGGAGTAATGTCGTTAGTTTCAATTTTAGGTCATTTTGGAACAATGGAAATCGCATTCCACTGTTCTTTGGTTTTTTTTTCATAATTTTGTAAATAGATTGTATTTAATCAGTTAGGTTCAATCACTTATTCAATCGGAAATTGTTCGCAGCTTTTTCCGATTTTTTTTTATTCCGCAATAGTTAATGGGTCATTTTTATTCTTTTTTTAATGGTTATTTAATTAGTATTTGATCGTTTTTAAAGGTGTAATTGAGTCCGTGAATTTCGTTAAAGTAACTCAAGACTTTTTCTATAGGCACATCATCAAAACTGGCATAAAATTTCTCGTTGTCCAGTTTATTATTGTGATTGGTAATGGTCACGTTGTAGTGTCGCTCCAGTTTTTTGGAAATGTCTTTAAAGCTCATGTTTCTAAACGTTAATCGCCCTTCCATCCAGGAAGTATAGACGCTTGTCACCACGGCTTTGGTATCAATTACGCCACCAATTTTAGTAAAACTTCCTTTGAATCCGGGTTTCAAAACCGTGTTTTTGGCGGCATCAAATACTTCGTTTTTTTGATACAATCCCACGGAACCTTCTACTAAAACCACATCTGTAGATGGATCTTCGGGATAGCTTGAAACGTTAAAATGGGTTCCCAAAACACGGACATTCAAGTTATCCGCATTAACAATAAAGGGGTGTTTTTTATCCTTTGTAACGTCAAAAAAAGCTTCTCCATCCAGAAAAACTTGTCGGTTTTCGCCAGCTATAAACCGCACAGGATAGCGCAAAGTGGTTCCCGAGTTGAGGTGTACTCGAGTCCCATCAGACAATTGCAATTCAAATCGTTTTCCGTAAGGAATTTTGATAGTATTGTAAACCAATTTTTCTAGAGCCGTTTGAGTGTCGTATGTTATTTTATTTCCGTTGTGATTAGCGACAACATTCCCTTCGGAATCTGTGACTTTGGAGGTGTTTCCTGAAATAATTTGGACATCGCCATTGGCCAATTGCAACGTGATTTGATCACTACTGGCAATAATCGCCTTGTTGTTTTGATCCTTCAAACGGGTTTGATACATCCAGCCTACGCCTAACAAAATAGCAATGGAAGCCGCAATGGCTAGGTGTTTTCTATAAGGTATTTTTGGGGAGGTACTTGCCGTGTTCTCCATTTCTTTGCCATCCTTTAGTATTTTCGAAAACAATATATTGGCAGTTGCAGCATCCATTTGAGGCGTTTGAGTTACCAATGCTTGTATGTCCTCTACCGTAGGAAATGCCGTTGTGAGTTTATTTTCTCTATAATAAGCAATGACCGCATCGGTTTCGGATGGAGAGCATTGGTTTAAAATAAATTTATGAAGTACCTTTTGTATTTCTGAATTTTCATTCATTTCGAATTGTTTTTTTGATCCTGTTATATATAATACAGCTGAAAGGGCGTTAGGTATTACTCAAACGTTGTAATTTTTTTTGCTTTGGATAAAAAAAACACTCTAATTTGATTGATTTTAGAATTAAAAAATTGATTTACAGCACTTTAATTTTAAAATATTTTTTCAAAAAAAATCAAAAAAAAATCACCCATTGAAGAGTGATTCTTGTTTTATACTTTTTTGGTTTTAAAAAATGCCGTCGTGAATTTTAAAAAAAAGCCGTATCGATTCGAGTGCTTTACTCATTTGGCTCTTGACGGTATGGACTGAAATGCCTAATTCTTGGCTGATTTCTTCGTATGTTTTTCCCTCCTTGCGAGACATTTTAAAAATCTGCTTTCGTTTGGGTGGTAGTTGTTTTATGGCTTGTTTTTTTAATCTTTTGCAATCTTCTTCCCGAACGGAATAATCGCCTTGATTGTGTGATTTTTGACTTTTGTAAAATAGTTCTTCTTTTAGAATCACATCATTGGCAGCTTTGCTCAAAAAATTGAACGCCTGATTCCGGGCAATGGTGAACAAATAAGATTTAAATGATTGCTCTAAATTGAGGTTTTCGCGGTGCAACCAAACTTTCAAAAAAACGTCTTGCACATTTTCTTCGGCAAGTTCTTTTGATTTAAGAATGCTAATGCTATAGCCATAAATATCTTGGTAATAGGCGTCAAAAAGGGAACGAAAAGCGCTTTCGTTGTGGTTTTTGAGTTCCTTTACCAATAATTGTTCGCTATAGTTTTTGCTCTCTGACATTAATTTATGGACTCTTTATTTTTGACCGAATAGAATGAGAAATACTCAATTTTAGCTTCTTAATCGCCTGATGAATGGGCAAATATATAAAAATAGAATTCGTATTGCGTCAAAAAAATAAAGCTTTCCTCCTAGCAAAAGAGAAAAGCTTTAAAAAAGTAGCTTAATTTTTATATTTAATTTTTCAAATCTTTGATCACTTTAAAGGCCACATCTACTTCGTTTTCGCTCACCAAAATAGTAAACTCATTTGAAGTCGAAATCACCTCGTTGATGATAATTCCTTCCCAAGCCAAACGTTGAAAAATGAAGTAATAAATCCCAGGAACAACAATATTTTCTTTGGGTAATTTAACCGTTATGGAGGCTAAATTTTCTAGTTTTTGAATGAGTTTTTCGCCAGCAAAATTTTTATCAACCAAGTGATTGACACTGTTACTAACCACAATGTTGGTCTCGTTTACGCCGCGTGATGAGGTATAAAAAATATCCGAAAAAGAATTAATATCCGTAATTAAATCTGCTTGTTTGGTCAAAACAGTATCCGATGCTGCAAAGGTATAATCCGTCAATTCCGAACGTACGGTTATTTCGCCAATGTTTTTAATGACTTTGTTTATCTTATGATTGAGTTTAAAATCCAATTCCTCGGTAAGTCTTTTTAAAGACATTACCACCGCACCTTGTTTTACTTCTTTGCCAAATTCACTTTCTAGTTCCGTCATAATATTCCGAGATAGAGAAGTCAAATTGATAATGCCAAGTGATAAAGCGTTTAATAAAAAAGGCTTTGTTTTGATGTAATTCTCTACAATGGATGAAACTGTTTTCATAATAAATTAGGTGTTTTTACGTAGTTTATACTTAATTGACGCAACAAAAAGCGTTGCAAATATAATAAAAAAACAATTTGTTACAAATATAACATTAAAAAAATTTGTTAAAAATGATAAAAAGCATCTATAAGGTGCTCAATTACAAAAGATTTACCCTCTTTATGAATGGCAATGATGTCAAAACGGACGTCTAGGTCTAGGTTTTTAGAAATTACGTATTCGTCGACCGCTTTGACCAACAGCTGAATTTTCTTGGGTTTTACAAAATCTTGAGGCAAGCCAAAGTCTAATGAGGAACGTGTTTTGACCTCAACAATTGCCAATGTATTTTCTTTTTGAGCAATAATATCAATCTCCGCTTTGAGATAAGTCCAGTTGGTATCGAGAATGGTATAGCCGTCTTTTTGCAAATAGTCCACTGCCATTTGTTCGCCTATTTTACCCAATTCATTGTGTTCAGCCATAGTATTATTGTGTTGGGGTTGGAAGTTAAGTGGTATGTGGTAGACGGTTAAACCAGACAGGTTTTAAAAACCTGTTTAGTTTCTAAAACCCGTAACTTACTAACCCATAACGCATTATTCAAAAACTACCGTATTGCAGTCTTGATTCACGTCGAGTGTTACCGTGTTTCCCATAATCAACGCTCTATTGTCGTGAACATGACCTGCGGGAAAATTATACAAAACAGGAATAGCATATTTTTTGGTCACATCGTCTATAATTTCAAGAGCATTTTTTCCCCACGGAATGTCATTGTCTTTCATTTCGGTCATACCACCTACAATAATTCCTTTGATGCTTTCAAGACAACCATTGCGCTGCAAATTCAAGAGCATGCGGTCTATATGGTATAAATATTCGTCTAAATCTTCGATGAACAAAATCTTATTAGTGCAATCAATTGCGGATTTCGATCCCAATAAACTGTACAAAATAGATAAGTTACCACCTACTAATTCTCCTGTAGCTTTCCCAAATTTGTTCATAGGGAACGGATCTATTTCATAAGCTAGTGGCTCTCCAAACAAAGCAATTCGCAAGCTTTCAATAGATTCAGCTGCAGTTCTTGCAACGCTTATGGGCATAGTACCGTGTATGGATTTATAACCCATTGTGTTCAAATGGTTGTGTAATACCGTGACATCACTAAACCCAATAACCCATTTTGGATGTTGCTTGAATTGAGTAAAATCCAATAAATCAATCATGCGAACCGTTCCGTAGCCTCCACGAACACACCAAATTGCTTTGATATTGGGATTGTCCATTTGAGTCTGAAAATCGGCGGCACGTTGCACATCACTTCCTGCTAATTGATGATCATCCAGACCTATTGTACTCCCAATAACCACTTTCAAACCCCAGCTTTGCAACAAATCCAGTGTGGGTTTTAAGTTGTCATCAATGTTTTTTCGGGCGGTGGCAACAAGAGCAATAGTATCGCCTTTTTGTAAATAGGGTGGTGTAATCATTTTGGGTTGAGCTTGACTGTTAGTAACCTGAAAAACAAAAATAAGCACTACCAATGGGTACCAAACAAACTTGTTATTTATACCATAAATCAATTTGCGTGTCATGCCTTTTGTTTTTCGAATGAATCAAATAGAAATTTCTAGCTGATAGAAACAAAGATAAACAAATCAAAAAATATTTTATCGTTTCAAAATTAATTCGAGTATTTTTACAAAAGAGCTTTTAAACCAAATGCAATGAATAGCAAAAAAATATTCTTTTTCGTACTCCTTTTTATAACCCTGAAAATAGTGGCACAACAAAAAAAGTATGCCATTCATACCATTGCCTTTTACAATTTCGAAAACTGCTTTGATACCATAAACGATCCCCAAACCAATGATGACGAGTGGACTCCAAAGGGAGCGCAGCATTGGACTTCTCAAAAATACCATCAAAAACTAGCCCATTTAGCCCAAGTGCTTTCACAAATTGGCACACCCGAAAATCCAGATGCACCCACATTAATTGGCGGTGCCGAAATAGAAAACCAAACTGTTCTGGAAGATTTAATCAAGCAACCCCAACTTATCGACAAAGAATACGGCATCATACACTTCGATTCACCTGATAAACGAGGAATCGACGTGGCTTTATTGTACCGCAAAAAACAATTCCAGCCCACAACGTTCAGTAACATTCCCTTATATGTATACCGAAACGAAAGCAAAATAACCGCAAACACCAAACCAGAATCCGACGAAAAAGTAGATGATATTCCTCAAATTAGTTCCCAAAACCATCGTGTTTATACCCGAGACCAACTCTTGGTAACTGGCTTTCTCGACGGGGAAGAAATAAATATCATTGTCAATCACTGGCCGTCTCGTTCGGGTGGCGAAAAAAAATCAAGTCCCTATCGTGAAGCTGCCGGCGCATTGAACCGCAAAATTATAGACTCCCTACAACGCATCAATCCCAATGCAAAAATCATTACCATGGGAGATCTTAACGACGGCCCTTATAACAATAGCGTCAAGATAGCGCTTGGCGCAAAAGCCATAAAAACGGATGTCCCGCCTCTGGGAATATACAATCCCTTTGAAGAAATGGCCAAAAAAGGAATGGGAACCATCGCCAATCGAGATGCGTGGGATATTTTTGACCAAATTATGGTTTCACAAAGTTTCTTAAAAACCAATTTTAGCAGCTTTCAATACTGGAAATCGGGCATTTACAACAAAGATTTTTTGATTCAAAAAACAGGACAATACAAAGGCTATCCGCTACGCCACTCCCCAACAGATATTGGGTTCAGCGACCATTTTCCTGTTTATATTTATTTGATAAAAGAGCGCAACTAATTTAAAAACACTCAAAATACTAGTATTGTCAAAAAAGAGTAACTTTATATTCAAAAAAAACCATGTCAATAACAAAACCCTTCAATCTCACGAGATGGATCGACGAAAACCGTCATTTACTAAAACCTCCCGTGGGCAACAAAAATTTATACACAGAATCTGGCGATTATATCGTAATGATTGTTGCAGGCCCAAACGCCCGAAAAGACTACCATTACAACGAAACCGAAGAGTTATTTTACCAACTCGAAGGCAGTATCAAAGTCATCATTCAAGAGGACAGCATCCGCAAAGAAATGGAACTTCACGCTGGCGATATGTACCTGCATCCGGCCAAAATCCCGCATTCGCCCGTGCGTTCCCAAGGCTCCATAGGTCTCGTTATTGAGCGCAAACGCGCCGGAATGGGCTTTACAGATGGACTGCTTTGGCATTGTGACAACTGCAATCACAAACTCCACGAAGTCTACTTTGAATTGTACAACATCGAAAAAGATTTTTTACCTCATTTTAGACATTTTTACAATTCCAAAACCTTGCGAACCTGCACAAAATGTGGTACTATCATGGAAGCTGACCCTAGATTTACAGATCAAAAATAATAGTATTTTCAGTTTCATCAGGAGCTAATCCGGCTCTATGCTACAAGTCCTCGCCAAAAAAGGTGCGTTTCTATGCCCTAAAAAGAGCTTCCTTTGGTCACTTTTTTAGAACAAGAAACCCTACCTTTTTTGGCTCCGGGCTTTCCACTTCGATCCGGGCTACAGTTTACGGTAGCAACCAGCACTACAATTCAAGACGAACACCTTGTTCTGGAAACAAGAATACGACGCCCAAATCATTCAGTTCTTGGAGTTGTTTTTTGATTATTTGGCTATTTTTTGCAGGTGGTTTCATGTGAGTGACAATAATTTTAAAACCTTTCAAAGTAGTATTCCCAGTCAATTTGGCCAGCAAATGCAGTTCTTGCATCAAATAATGAGGCGTTAAATGTCCAAACAAAAACGAATCCGGTTGCTCATTAGGAAACGAAACTTCTATAAAAATGGCTCGTAAGGATTTCTGGGCTATCAAGGGCGCAATGGCATTCCATAACAAACCCAACTTATCGCTTTTCTCTACCACATCTGGTCCCGTATCGCCAAGATACAACACCGAATTTGTCCCATTTTGAACCAAAAAAGCCGTACTTTCAAACGGATTTACATGACTTAAAGCAAATGATTTTACCGTCATTGTGGTATTGGTAATTTTAGTTTGTTCACCCAAAGTAAGCGTTTGAAAATGATATTTTTTCAAAGGAAATCCAAGACCTTCATCACCAAAGTTCGCCCACGTTTGCCCATTAAAGTAATGGTTTTCCATCATTTCCATACATTTTTTGGTCGCATAAATGGTTTTTGAGGAATCGGCTGGCGAATTAATAATCAAACCCGACACATGATCCAAATGCGCATGCGAAATGCAATATCCTTTGATGTATTTTCGCAGCACTTCATTCGCCGAAACAGTAAAAATAGCATTGGCTACCGCTTTTTCGATACCCACATGTAGCGTTCCCGCATCCAAACAAATATAGTCTTTGGTTCCAATGGGAGCCACTAAATAAGCCGACAGATTGCTCTCGTCAGTACCGCCTTTTACCCCCAAAGGAACCACTTGAAAAGCTGCTTTTGGCTCTTGTTGCGCCACCATTGGAATCGAAACCAAAATCAAAATTATCCAAAATCGAGTCAAAAAAGTCATCATGAAAAGGGTTGTTTAAAATGAAATATTGTTCCCAAAATTACTGCCTTCTTTTGTAAATACAGTCTTTTTTTTGTAAAATCAATGCAAACGATTTTTGAAATTTAAACAAACAACCAATTGATTAACTAGTACTCACATTCAAAAATTCACTTTCCAAACTTCAACTCTTTGCACCAATTTTGTTTTATTTTTAGTCGCAAAACGAAGAGCGAGTTGCAAATTCTCTTACTTTTGGATTGTTTTTTTGATTTTGTAATCAAACCACAATCAAAATTCAACTTGAAGTAGTATATTTACGAAATAATACAACAATTTTAACTAAAAAAGTTACAATGACAACAATAGCAGATCAATTCGGAATGAAAGAAGCCTTGGCGCAATTGGGTGTAAAAGCAATAAACAACGGAACTTCAACAGGAATCAACTCCTTTTCATCGGGAGAAATTCTCGAGAGCCATTCGCCTGTAGACGGAAAATTAATTGCATCGGTACTAACGACAACACCAGCCGATTATGAGAATGTAATGCAAACCGCAACCGAAGCTTTTAAAACCTTCCGACTCCTACCCGCACCACAACGTGGAGAAATCGTGCGTCAGTTTGGGGATAAGTTGCGACAAAATAAAGAAGCACTTGGTAAATTAGTTTCCTACGAAATGGGAAAATCATTGCAAGAAGGCTATGGCGAAGTTCAGGAAATGATTGACATTTGTGATTTTGCAGTAGGATTGTCTCGTCAATTACATGGACTTACCATGCATTCCGAGCGTCCAGGTCACCGTATGTATGAGCAATACCATCCCATGGGAATTGTTGGAATCATTTCGGCATTTAATTTTCCAGTAGCCGTTTGGGCTTGGAATACCGCTTTGGCTTGGATTTGTGGCGATGTTTGCGTTTGGAAACCCTCCGAAAAAACACCACTTTGCGGTATTGCGTGTCAAAACATTATAGCCCAAGTAATTCAAGAAAACAACCTTCCAGAAGGAATCTCTTGTTTGATTAATGGCGATTATTCCATAGGTCAATTAATGACTGCCGACAAACGAATTCCTCTAGTTTCGGCAACCGGCTCCACTCGAATGGGAAAAATAGTAGCACAAGCTGTTGCCGCACGCCTAGGAAAATCACTATTAGAATTAGGAGGGAATAATGCTATCATTGTAACCCCAGATGCCGATATCAAAATGACCGTAATTGGTGCCGTTTTTGGCGCAGTAGGAACCGCAGGACAACGCTGTACGTCAACCCGCCGTTTGATTATTCACGAAAGTATTTATGATAAAGTAAAAGAGGCTATTGTTTCGGCTTACAAACAATTGCGCATAGGCAATCCCTTGGACGAGAACAACCACGTTGGGCCATTAATTGATATCCATGCTGTAGAAATGTATGCCACAGCATTGAATAAAGTCGTGGAGCAAGGCGGTAAAATTCTGGTAGAAGGTGGCGTACTTACTGGCGAAGGCTATGAAAGTGGGTGTTATGTAAAACCAGCCATTGCCGAGGCTGAAAACAGTTTTGAAATCGTGCAACACGAGACTTTTGCTCCCGTTTTGTATTTGATAAAATATTCTGGAACGGTAGAAAATGCCATTGATGTTCAAAACGGAGTGGCGCAAGGACTTTCATCAGCAATTATGACCAACAATTTGCGAGAAGCCGAACATTTTTTATCAGTAGTGGGTTCTGATTGTGGCATTGCCAATGTCAATATTGGAACTTCGGGTGCCGAAATTGGTGGTGCTTTTGGTGGCGAAAAAGAAACGGGTGGCGGACGTGAATCTGGTTCCGACGCTTGGAAAATTTATATGCGTCGTCAAACCAATACGATAAATTACACCACGAGTTTGCCATTGGCACAAGGAATCAAATTTGATTTGTAAAAGAAATTATTTTAAATAAAAAGGCGATTTGAAACTTCTCAAATCGCCTTTTTTATAGGATTAAATCTTTTTTTAAAGTGGACTACATATTAAACGAAGCACCTATATTAAACGTAAATTGGTTGTTCAAAAAATCAAACCCATTGGCATTCGTGTTATACTTTGCAATTGGGAAACCTGCTTCGGAATAAATTCCAAAACCATCCGTGAAGAAATAACGCACGCCAAGATGACCACCAAAGTTTTTAAGTCCTAAACTCAATCCAGGGTATACGTCTAGTTTCTCGTCGATTTTCAAGACATTGCCTAGGTTAGCATTGATTCGTACTTTGGCATCAAAGCGGTCTTTGAATGCTGGTTTTTCGCCTAGCACTTCCGAAACGCCTAACAAATACGAACCTACAAAACCATAGGATAAATTTTCGCCTAGACCAAAATCAGTCGAAGCTTGAATGCCAGTTCCGCCATTTTGAATATTGGCACCAACATTGAATTTGGCATCGCCTTTACCTTTAAAAGCTTGTGCATTTATAAAACCAAATGACAATAATAAAACGAGTGTAATACTTTTTTTCATAATTTTTAGGGTTACATTTTGATGCAAAAATAGCATAATAGATTCTAATTCCTACCTTTTTCGTCAAAATACAAATGGTTCAAAGGTTCGCTTTGCCAAAATTCCTTGGTGTCAACATCTAGAATGGTAAGTGGTCCCTTAAAAGCGGCTCCAGTATCTACATTCCATATTCCAGCTTTTTGCACTGGAATGGTCTCGTTGATTCTAGAAACGGGAGTGTGACCAATGTAGATTTCTTTGTACAAGGTAAATCGTTTTGGGTAGTACAAATCAGTAGTTTCCATCTTTGGGTCTAATGCTAATGCCGTTTCCCAGAGCGTTCGATCCCAATAAAAAAGCTTTGGAAAATATTCATACGCCACGCCATTCATATTGGTAAAACCGGCATGAATAAACAGCCTATTATCATCGTCTAAATGATAATTTTCTAATGATTGCAGGAATTCAATATGCTTTTTTTTGGTTTCGAGATCTACTTTGGCGTAAGCCGTAACAGTAGCTTCGCCTCCATGGTTGTACCATAGCAAATTGTCTTTGCTATCGTTGAGCCATTCCAGCAACAATTCATCATGGTTGCCTCGAATACATACAATAGTGTGCGTGGTTTTCATTTCAATGAGCAAATCAATGACTTGTGGCGACTGACTCCAACCATCTACATAATCGCCCAGAAAAATTAATTTATCGGCTGGAGTGACATGAGCTCTTTGCAAAATTTGATGCAGCGCACGCAAACCGCCGTGTATGTCGCCTATAACGAGTGTTCTCATTTATTTTCGTGGTATTTAATGCAAATTGATAAGCGTATAAATCGCAAAAAGTGTTAAAATTAATACGATAAAAAACATATTAATGAAAAACAAAACAACACTTTTGACAAAGGAAACCATTCTGGATTCGCCATAAAAGCGATGATGTGCTGGAAAAAAGTAATACAACATCCAGCAAATGCCTATGAACTTGATGACACTACTTATAATACCCAAAACTGTCGAATCGCCTATTGCATTAAAAAGGGCTCCAATCAAGAACAAAATCAAATAAATCAACAACAAAAACGAAAAATAATGCAAGGTAAAAATACCGTGATCAAAGTAATACCAGCGTTTTTTGTTATGAAAAGCCCATAGGAAAAAGGCAAAAATAGGCATGTAAATCAATAATACTTTTGGGAAATTATGCATAAAGGATTCTTTTCCTTTTTCAAAAATTTCTTCTTTGGTATTATGCTCTTTTACCAACAATACTTTTTTGAAAAACCAGTATTCTACATCGTTAATTTTGTCCTCGCCTTTGGCCACTTTTCGAACCGAATCCAATTCTTTGACGGTTCCAAAATCAGAAAAATTCATGAAATCTGGTGCGCCTTCAGGTTTAGCAGTTTTGGCTCTTTGAATGATTTTTTCTAGTGTGTCTTTGGTCGTTTTAGAAATCGTTTTGGAGGCTAATAACTGCTTGATTTCCAGTTGTTCTTTGGATAATTTTTCGGTTTTGTTTAGCGTTCCTTTTTTAGAATCAACAATTACTTTGTTGATAGAATCCCGAACATCTTTAGCAACATATTCCGTTGTTACGTAGTTGTTATTTTCTTTCTTTTCGTCTAAATTGATTATGGTATCGCCACTATTTGGGAATAAGGTAATCAACAAAAAAGTCACAAAACTAATAAAAATATAAAGCCTCACGGGGGCTAAATACGACAATCGTTTCCCTGAAAGGTACTCTTTGGTCAAGGAAGCCGGCTTGAAAATCAAGTTTTTTATGGTTCTCCAAAAAGCGTTTTCATAATGGGTTAAATCTTCAAAAAAATGAAGAAATAAGTGGTGAAATGTTTTGCGAGTATCCGTGTTTTCTTGCCCGCAATTGGGACAAAAATGGAGGTCTACGACAGTACCGCAATTCAAGCAAGTCTTGTCTTCTCTATAGTTTTTTTTGGACATAAAGGCTTGGGTTTCTTTATTGTTTTTTACAAATATCTAAATAATATTGGTATAAAAAAAAGAGGATTATTCGATTTTTCAACAGAATCTAAAAATAGTTTACAAACTCGGTTGGCAAAGCGGTAATGGGTTGCAGCATCACTTCTTTGTAATAGACTTCGCCTGCTTCGCTTTGCAATTGTATTTTCCCTTCTAGTAAAGGATTAAATTGGTTTCCGTCCCAAAAACGGGAGTTTTGTAAAACCATGACCACATGACCATTTACAATATGAAGACTTTTTCCTTCAAAACACACAAGTTCAATTGCTGTCCATTCGCCCATTGGGTTTTCGTAATTTTCTTTGCGCGTGCAATATCCGGTTCTTTCGGTATGGGTACCAAAGGATAGAAACGGTTGTTTTTCATTGGCAATAGCACTCATAACGCCTTCGGAATCGTATGCTTTAATATCGATAGCGGCATTGGCAATGTTCCAATAATCGCCAAAATGACCTTCCATAAGCTGAAATTCTTGCGACAACATCCAAGCACGCCAGTAATCTACACCTGCCGGTCCTTGAGAATGATACAATACACCTGCGTCTAAAAGTTTGGTCGTTCTAGGCTCCCATTTTTTGGTTCCCCATTTTACTTTTAGCTTCAAGCGGTAATTTCTATAACTATTTTTGGTAAAAACACAACCATAATATTCGCCCGAAACTTTCAAAACTGGCGTGTTATTTTCGTTTATAATTGTAAAAACACTCCCCTCTTTCTTGTTATATCCTATGGGTTCAATAGGTTTCCCGCTAGCGTCAACAGGGATCTTACCCGTGTACCCATCTTGGTGTTTGTAACTCAAATACATATCCCATTGCGAGAGATTGGAATCCAATAGCGAAATCCAGCCTTTGTTTTTAGTAGTTTGTGCTGTGCTAGTAACAGCCGAATATAAAAGGAATGCTGCAAGAAATGAGAATCGAAAGAATGTTTTCATATACTAATTTGATTTTTAATAAAAGTGTTTGCGCCAAAGTCTAATTCGTAAATGTATCTCAATTCGAGTTAATTAGATCGTTTCTAGCGGTATTATTTTTTACTGTTTTGGCGTCTATTTGTTACAATAAAAATCGAATTTACCTTTTAAACAAAATACAACAGACTAAAAATCCATAGCTCTGATTATGCAGACTGAAAATATGCCAAATTATAAAACTTAATTTTTTTACCACGAATTGTACACATTAGCACGAATAAATTTGTAAAAATTAGCAGAATTCGTGGAGGAATTTTTAAAACCTGAAAGAAAAATGTACGAGAAGCGCATCGTTTTAACTTTTATTGAGCCCAATAAATTGTAAAATCAATGTTTTATAATCCGTTCAATTAAATGATATTTCTATCTCGTTTTTGACAACGTATTAAAAACAGTTGCTACACAATACTTTTTTAGTATGTTTGTAACACGTCATTAATTCATTCCAGATGCTTCAAAATCAAACCATAATTCCAGATATAAAGGCAATTATTGCTACTGCCCAAGACAAAGCCATAAAGCCGTGGACAATGAGCGAACGCTAATGTATTGGACAATTGGCAAACGTATTTTTGAAGAAGAACAACAAGGAAAAGACCGCGCCGATTACGGAACCTACTTGATAAAATTCCTTGCAGAGCAATTGCAACCTGAATATGGTAGTGGGTTTTCATACCGTCAATTAAATTGGTATCGCCAGTTTTATCGCACTTTCCCAATTGTGTCCGCACTGCGGACACAATTGAATTGGACACAATATAAGTTGTTGCTTTCGCTTGATAATGACGACAAAAGAGAATTTTATATTGTCGAAAGTGTAAAAAATAATTGGACGTCAATACAATTTATACCTTCCAACCGAAAAACAATTATTGGAAGAAGTAAAAAAAGAATTGCAAAATTTTGAAGAAGATACGAATCAGAAATAGAAACATTCTCATTGTTTAAAGATTATAAATCATGGCAAAAGGCCCCGAAAAAAACACCAAAAACAAGGCTTTACACACCAAACTACTCAATAGAAAAAAGGCTAAATTACAAGAAGAAAAAAAAGAAAAAGCACTACGATTGAAAGCTTTGGTTTCCAAAATCAATCAGAAAAAAAAGGGCAACGAATTGGATGAAAATTAGCTATTTATACCAATCAATTGGTGCTAATAAGCAACCCGAAAGCGCATTCGCTTTTAAAAAGACTGCCACAGATTCACAGATTTCAATAGATTAAAAGGAATGAAATTGACACTGATTTTTGAATTTGTGAAATCAAACAGCATTATTTTGGTTTTAAAATCTGTGACCCGAGCGACAGGCGAATAGGCGAAGCAATCAGTGGTGTATTTTCTTTTTTTATTTACAATTTTTTTAAAAGCGAACGCTCTGGCAACCCGAGCAAAAGTGTAGTAAAAGCAATTTGCAGTAAACAAATTTAAAATCCAACTTATTGCACATCATATTTCATTTTTCGCAAAATTCGTAAGGCTTCTTTAAAAGATAAATATACGGAGGCAAAAGGTTTTAATAAAGGTTTGGCAGCTATCAGTTTTTGTTTGGCATCGTCAAAACCATTGAGGTAGCAAATCATAAAAGTCGAAGGCAAATTCTCTAAATCTTTGAATTCTCGTGGAGATAATCCCATTCCTTTCTCGAGTTTTTGCAACAAGAAACAATTGGAGTTGTAAATGTGAAAAAGCATTTTTTTGTTGAATTCAGGCGGTTGGAACAAAAAATTACGATCAATAGTATAATACCCATTATCCTGAAAACGAATGGTTTGCTGCTCCAGCGGATAGTAGCTGGTTTTGTCATTCAAGCCCAAAGGCACGTACTCGATTATGGTAAACGTATCATCATCAAATGTGATTTCGACCACATCTTGAGCCGAATAAAAAAGCTTGATTTGCTCATTGATTAACTCAATATCTACACGAGATAAATAGGTTTTGTCACGGGATTTCTTGATAATTCCAGCCCAACAAATCACAAATAGCTCCTTGAAAACTTTGTACTTTGGCGCCATGTCTTTATGCCGAAAATTCATAAAATCAAAGACTCCATCCAGTGTATAGGCAATGCTATTTCTAGAATTATTTTCGATTCCAATGACGGTTTCCGTGTTTTGATAATTCTTTTCGACCTCGCCTTCAATGGGAACCGTATTGCTGCCACGCCTTATAAAAACGCTGTTGGCCACAATGGTATAAATTCCTTTTTTGAAATAAGAAGTGTTGCTTTTGGGCTTTATCGTAACGAGGCCAATGACTTTATCTTTGGGCAAATTAGGAAAAGGAACATTCTCATATTGAATTCTGGGCGGGTTTTCAAGAAAAGCATTAACCAGATTCTGAATCCTACTGTCGTCAAAAAAATCGTCGCCCACAATGGTATTATTCTCATCCTCGACACCCACTACAATATAGGAATTGTTAGTAGGATTCGAGTTTGACAAGGCGCAAATGTGTTTTAAAAACTTGGCTTTTCCTTCGCGGGAATGCAAATTTAACTGACGCTTTTTGTCATAAAAACTACTCTCATCATTGTGAGCAAGCAGGTTTTTTATCAATAAGCGTTTGTTTATCATAGCATTAAAAAGTAAATAGCAAGTTGCCTAAAAAATATGAAAACGCAAAGTACAACTTTATTTTACGGCACTTCATTGCCCATGCTTTCGCTCCAAATGGCAAACCAATCTTCTTGGTCTAATTTCAGTTCAACGGCTTTCATCAAGGACTGCAGGCGAGCCACATTTACAGTTCCCGCAATAGGAACAATCTTGGCGGGATGTTTCAAAATCCAAGAAAGCAAAATCGTATCGGCTCCCAATTCATATTTAGCAACCAGCCTAGCCAAAACCACTTTTAAGCGATGCGTTTGTTCGTTATCGGCTCTAAAAACGCTTCCCAGCGGATTCCACGACATGGGTTTTATATGGTGCAATTGCATGTAATCCAGGCTTCCGTCCAGCATGGGTTGGTAATTAGTAGCCGAAAACGAAATTTGATTGTATCCAATATCCGTCTTTTGCCGAATCAATTCGCTTTGCGATGGTGTAAAATTAGAAAGTCCAAAATCGATAATTTTTCCTTCTGTTTTTAATTTCAAAACCGCCTCGGCAATTTCATCCGCCTGCATTAACGGACTTGGTCGGTGCAACAAAAGCACATCTAAATAAGACGTTTGAAGATTTTTCAAGGAATTTTCGACACTTGCAATAATGTACTCCTTGGAATATTCGTACTGTTTGAGGGGATAATTTCGGTTTTCGGTAACGAGTTGAATGCCACATTTTGAGATAAGTTCCATTTTTTCGCGGGCAATACCACTCTTGACAAAAGCTTTTCCAAACTGTGCCTCGGTGGTATAGCCCCCATAAATATCCGCATGGTCAAAAGTGGTTATTTTATTTTCTAGACAAATGTGAATTCGATTTTCCATTTCGGAAACAGAGAGGTTTTTGTCCCAAACTCCCCAATTCATCACGCCTGCAATTATTGGCGATACGGTTGTTTTATTCATGGTTTTTTTATAGTAAAAGATTGTTTTGAAAGACTATTTTTCAAAGTTCTTAAAAATAGGTAAATACTATCATAATTCGTCCTTAAAATAAAGGTATTCGTCGAAGTTTTAACCATTTTTTAACATCCTACTTCTAAAAAAAAATTCAATTTGCACCCTCAAAACAAAGACATTCAATTCAAGGGTTTTAAAAATAATAAAATGGAAGAAAATACAACGACTTTAGACATTAGAGCAATCAACGAAAAAATTGAAAGAGAAAGTGCCTTTATTGACTTACTCACCATGGAAATGAACAAGGTCATTGTGGGTCAAAAACACATGGTCGAACGGTTGTTGATTGGGCTTTTGGGACAAGGACATATCTTGCTAGAAGGAGTGCCAGGACTGGCCAAAACGTTAGCAATAAACACGCTATCACAAGCCATTCAAGGGTCATTTAGTAGGATTCAGTTTACGCCAGATTTATTACCTGCCGATGTGGTAGGAACCATGATTTACAATATTAAAGCCAATGAATTTTCGATAAAAAAAGGACCTGTTTTTGCCAATTTTGTCCTTGCAGATGAGATTAATCGTGCGCCTGCCAAAGTGCAATCGGCTTTGTTAGAGGCAATGCAGGAAAAGCAAGTAACCATTGGCGATACTACCTTTAAATTAGACCGTCCTTTCTTGGTTTTGGCTACTCAAAACCCAATTGAGCAAGAAGGAACCTATCAATTGCCAGAAGCGCAAGTCGATCGTTTTATGCTAAAAACGGTTATCGATTATCCTAAAATGGAAGACGAACGATTGGTAATTCGTCAAAATTTGAAAGGAAGTTACGACAAAGTAAATCCAGTTGTTTCGATAGACCAAATTTTGCGTGCGCAAGAAGCCGTTCGGGAAGTGTACATGGACGAAAAAATTGAAAAATATATACTCGATATTATTTTTGCCACTCGTTATCCAGAGAAATATAAATTAGCCGATTTGAAACCATTAATCAGCTTTGGTGCTTCGCCTCGTGGAAGTATCAATTTGGCGAATGCCGCCAAATGTTATGCCTTTATCAAGCGCCGCGGTTATGTCATTCCAGAGGATGTTCGTGCGGTAGTTCACGATGTATTGCGTCATAGAATTGGGATTACCTATGAAGCCGAAGCCGAAAACATCTCCTCGGTAGATATCATCAACAAAATCGTAAACGAAATCGAAGTACCGTAAAAAGATTTTAGATTTTAGATGGCTGACTTTAGATTTTTAGATCTGAAAGCAACAATCGGTAATCAACAATCAACAATCAAATGGATACAAAAGACCTACTCAAAAAAGTACGCAAAATAGAAATCAAAACCCGAAGATTGAGCGATCATATTTTCTCGGGCGAATACCATACCTCGTTCAAAGGACGTGGAATGACGTTTAGCGAAGTACGTCAATACCAATATGGTGATGATATTCGTGCCATAGATTGGAACGTTACCGCCCGCTACAATGAAGCCCACGTAAAGGTTTTTGAGGAAGAGCGCGAACTCACGATGATGCTCATGGTTGATATTTCAGGTTCGGAAAGTTTTGGGTCGCAAAGCCAATTCAAAAAAGATATTGTTACCGAAATTGCTGCAACAATGGCTTTCTCGGCCACTCAAAACAATGACAAAATAGGATTAATCCTTTTTTCGGATCAAATCGAATTGTACATTCCTCCCAAAAAAGGACGCTCACACGTGTTGCGAATTATACGAGAATTGATTGAATTTCAACCCAAAAGCCACCAAACAGATTTGGCACAAGCCTTAAAATTTTTGTCGGGAACGCAAAAGAAAAAAGCAATTGTATTTGTAATTTCTGATTTTATGGCTGCTGATTATGAGCAAACCTTAAAAATTGCTTCCAAAAAACACGACATTACCGGTATTCGAGTATATGATATTCGGGAAGAAAAAATGCCGAATTTAGGAATGGTTCCCATGGTCGATGCCGAAACTGGCGAGACAAAACTCATTAATACTGGTTCCAAATCAGTCCGAATGAATTACGAGAAATACTATCACGATAACGTGACTTATTTTAAAGAAACGTTTAGCAAATCAGGCTCTGGAGTGGTAAACACTAGAGTAGACGAAAGTTATGTAACTAAATTATTAGGCTATTTTAAATCGCGATAGGGATTTTAGATTGAAGATTACCGATTAGTGATTGCAGATTTAGTTGGAATAATAACTTTGATTTTGACAATAAAAAAGAGATACATGAATGAATAAAGCAGAGCTTGAAAACAGATTAATTGATTTTGCAGCAATGATTATAAATGAAGCAACTAATTTTGAAAAAAATTATGCAGGAAATCATTTAGCAGGTCAAATTATAAGATCTGGAACTTCACCAGCATTAAATTATGGAGAAGCACAAAGTGCAGAAAGTACCAAAGATTTTATTCATAAAATGGGGATTTGTCTTAAAGAATTAAGAGAAAGCCTTGTTTGTTTGAAGATTATTGAAAAAGCTAATTTAACATCTAATTTAATCAGTTTGTCACTTTCAAAAAAAGAAGCAAATGAGTTAATTTCCATTTTTGTTTCGAGTATTAAAACTGCGAAAGCAAATCAAAATAAATAGAATAAAAAAGTTTAAAACAATCTAAAGTCAACAGTTTCGCAAGCCATCTGAAATCACTAATCGCTAATCAGCAATCTAAAATAAATAGTTTTCAATACTAAACAATGAAAAAAATAATACTCTTATTTCTCCTCTTTTCCACTGCCATTTTTGCACAACAAAAAGTAGCAACCAGCATTGACACGACCAAAAATAAGATTGGAGCCGAGTTCAAACTGACCTTAAAAACCGAAGTTGAGGCCAAAACCAAAGTGGTTTTCCCTAAACTAAAAAACATAGGGGCACTAGAAGTAATTGCCTCCTACCCCATTGATACTGTTAAAAAAAATGATCGTATCGAATTAATCAAAAAATACGGATTGACCCAATTTGATTCCGGGAAATACACCATTCCGAGCATCAAAATTTTGATTGACAAAAAAGAATATTTATCGGATTCAATCCAAGTTGAAGTAGCGAATGTTCCTGTCGATACTTTGAAACAAAAAATGTACGACATCAAAGACATTGTAAAAACCGAGGATACTATAGGCGATTGGTGGAAATACCTTTTGGCTCTTGTACTCCTTTCTGGCATTGGTGCTTTGGTGTATTGGTACGTTAAAAAACAACAAAAGAAAAAAATTGAGGAGGAAATCTATAAAACGCCTATAGAAAAAGCCACCAGTTTATTGAATACTTTAGAGAAAAAAGAACTTTGGCAAAAAGGCGAAATAAAAGAATATTACAGTGAATTGACCAATATTGCTCGAAATTATATCGAGGAAGCTATTGACATTCCCGCCATGGAAAGCACCACATCCGAGTTGATATTGGGCTTAAAAGCCGCCTCTGTCAAAAAGAAAATGACGCTAACGCAGGAAACAATTTCGAATTTAGAGCGCGTTTTGAAACAAGCCGATTTAGTAAAATTTGCCAAATCAAAACCCCTAGACTTTGAAATAACCGAGGATAGAAACAAGATTCAAAAAGCAATTTTAACCTTGGATAATGCCATTCCTGTAGCAATTGTAGCCGAAGAAGATAGCATTTTGAACGAAGCCCAACGACAAAACCAACTTAAATTGCAATTGCAAAAAAAGAGAAAAGACCGCATTATAACTACTGCGGGAATTGTTTTTGGAGTCATAGTAGGATTGTTTGCCTTTTTTGTAGTGACCAAGGGATTTGATTATGTAAAAGATACTATTCTAGGACATCCTACCAAAGAGTTATTAGAAGGCGAATGGGTAAAAAGTGAATACGGAAATCCAGGCATTATCATAGAAACGCCCAAAGTACTTCAACGAATCGATTTGTCTAAATCGCTTCCCAAAGAAGGCATGGCTTTGATCAAAGAAATGCAATCTTTTGCTTACGGCAGTTTTCTGGATAATTTTTATTTAATGGTCTCCACCTACAGTTTTAAGGAGGGAACTACCATTGATTTGTCTAAATCGCTTGACGGATCTATAAAAATGATGGAGTTGCAAGGCGGTCAAAACATGATTGTCAAACAAGAAGATTTTGAGACCAAAGAAGGCTTGAAAGGCATTAAAGGATACGGCAGCTTTTCGAAAATTGATGCCATTACCCAAACAAGCACCAAGATATATTACGAAATCCTTTTGTTTAGTCAAAATGGTGGTTTGCAACAAATCATGCTACTTCACGAAGAAGGCGATTTGTATGCAAATGAAGTATCAGAACGAGTGTTGAACTCTGTCGAACTAAAACAAGTGAGTAACTAATGGAAAAAATAACGTTCTTAAACCCTGAATTTTTTTGGTTATTTCTTCTGATTCCAATAGCAATTGCCTGGTTATTTTGGAAAAAAAACCAACAATCGGCTACCTTAAAAATGAGTTCTTTGAAAGGATTTAAAGGTGCCGATACTGGAATTGCAAAACTAAAACCTTTTCTAAACGTGTTTAGAATCCTGGCTTTGTGCTCCTTAATTATAGCCATGGCAAGACCTAGAACCGTTGATGTAAGCAATAAAACCAAAACAACCAAAGGAATTGATATTGTTATGGCAGTCGACGTTTCTGGAAGTATGCTCGCCAAAGATTTGAAACCCAACAGAATGGAAGCGCTAAAAAGAGTCGCTGGCGATTTTGTAGAGCAACGACCCAATGACCGAATTGGACTTGTTGTCTACGCCTCCGAAGCCTATACCAAAACACCCGTTACTAGCGACAAAGCCATTGTTGAAGAAGCCATAAAAAGCATTAAATACGACACATTTTTGCAAGACGGAACCGGAATAGGAATGGGATTGGCCACCGCAGTCAACCGTTTAAAAAGTAGTAAAGCCAAAAGCAAAGTCATTATTTTGATGACTGATGGTGTCAATAACGCAGGTTTTATTGAGCCTGAAACCGCCGCCGACATCGCCAAACAATACGGTATAAAAGTATATACAATAGGAATTGGGACAAACGGAATGGCCGAATCTCCTTATGCACAAGCTCCTAATGACGAAATTCTTTTTCAAATGATGAAAGTAGAAATCGACGAAAAATTAATGCAAAATATTGCTCAAAAAACCGATGGTAAATATTTTAGAGCCACCAGCAACGATAAATTAGCCCAAATATACAGCGAAATTAACAAGCTAGAAACCACCGAAATCGAAGAGTTAAAATTCTATGATTATGACGAAATGTTTAGACCTTTTGTTTGGCTTGCCGGATTTTTGCTCTTGCTAGAAATAGGATTGCGCAACACCGTTTTTAGAAGCTTTATCTAGAAAAAAAAATATTATTTGCTTTTTGTTATTTAAAAAAATATGGAATTAGACGAAAAAAAATATTTATACCTCTTATTTATACTACCCATTTTGGTGGTGCTTTACCTCGTCAATTTATATTGGAAACGAAAAAAGCAACGCGAATTTGGAGATCTCGAAATGGTCAAAAAGTTAAGTCCTGAAAGCTCGACTTTTAAACCCGTTTTGAAATTAATCGTCCTGCTGTTAGCCATGACGGGATTGATTTTAGGATTAGTAAATCCAAAAATAGGCACCAAAATGGAAACCGTAAAACGAGAAGGAATTGATATTGTTTTTGCAATAGATGTCTCTAAAAGTATGCTTGCCGAGGATGTGGCGCCAAGTCGTTTAGAAAAAAGCAAACAACTTGTTTCAAAAATAATCAGTCAATTGGGTAGCGATCGCATAGGAATCGTAGCCTATGCAGGAAGTGCATTCCCCGTTTTGCCCATCACGAGCGATTATAGCGTGGCCAAAATGTTTTTGCAAAGCATGAATACCGAAATGGTTTCCTCACAAGGAACTTCACTCGATGACGCCATAAAATTGTCTGCGACTTATTTTGACGAAAAAAGCAAAACAAGTAAATTACTAATTATGATTTCGGATGGTGAGGATCACTCCGAAGGTGCCGAAGTCGCTGCCGAAGATGCCAACAAAATAGGAATGAAAATCATTACCATTGGGGTAGGAACCGAAAAAGGAGGCACAATCCCGTTCCGAAAAAACGGGATAATAGACAGTTTTCAGCGCGACAACAACAACCAAGTGGTCGTTACTAAATTGAACGAAGCCAGTTTGACCGCTATTGCAAAAGCAACTAAAGGCGGTTATGTAAATGGAAATAATACCAAAGAAGTTTTAGAATACATAAAAAACGCTTTAAATAACATTCAAAAAACCGAATTTGACGCCACCGAAATGGCCGATTTTCAATCTCAATTTCAATGGTTTTTAGGCATTGCTTTTGTGCTATTGTTCCTAGACGTTTTTCTATTGGAACTAAAAACAAGCTGGGTAAATAAACTGAATTTGTTTAACGAGAATAAATAAAACAGGAAGAATATCAGGAGTTTGCCTAAATTTTTACCTTTAAAAAACAAAATGAAAAACCTATTTTTATACTTACTATTGCTGCTTTCTTTTGTTGTAAACGCACAACAAAGAGACAAAGTGTTGCCAAAAGCAAATGCGCAATATGGCGAAAATAAATTTGTAGATGCCGAGGCAAATTATCGAATTTCACAATCAAAATTCCCCAATAGAACCGTAGCACCTTATAATTTAGGAAATGCCATCTACAAGCAAAACCAAGTCTCGGAAGCTAAATTTGCCTACATCGAAGCCTTGCGAAAAGTAAAATCAAAAACTCAAAAGTATAAAGTGTACCACAATTTAGGGAATGCTTTTATGAAAGAAAAAAACTATTCAGCTGCGGTAGAATCCTATAAAAATGCCTTACGCAACAATCCATCGGATGAGGAAACACGCTACAATTATGCTTTGGCCAAAAAAATGCTAAAAGAAAATCCGCCGAAGAATGATAAAAATAAGGATAAAAACAAAGACAAGAATAAAGATAAAAAGGACGACAAGAAGGACGGCGATAAAAACAAGAAAGACGATAAAAAAGACGGTGACAAGGACAAAAAAGACGATAAGAAGGACGGCGATAAAAACAAGAATCAGGGCAATCCTAACGATCAAGGGCAACCAAAACCAGCACCTGGAGGAATATCTAAACAACGGTTAGAAAACCTATTGGATGCGGTGAACAACGAGGAAAAGAAAGTTCAAGATAAAATAAATGCCAACAAAGTAAAAGGAAAACCAGTAAAAACCGAAAAAGATTGGTAATTCAATTCAATTTTCTACAAATGAAAAAGTGTATTATAGCATTCGTTTTAATCATCAGCAGCTCCCTTTGTGCTCAAGTTCAATTTGAGGCCAAAGTAAGCAAAACAACGCTAGGATTAAACGAACGACTTCGTATTGATTTTATAATGAATGTCGATGGCGACAATTTTAACCAACCCAATTTTGAAGGCTTTAGAATCATTGCAGGGCCAAGCCAGCAAGTGAGTCAATCGTGGGTAAATGGGCGCAGTTCGTTCGAGAAAATATATTCGTATTTTTTGCTTCCTAATCAAAAAGGGACGCTGGTTATCAAGCAAGCCACCATTGAATTTAATGGTCAAATTTATAAAACATCGCCCATAAGAGTTACCGTGACTGCTGCAACAGAGCAACCTCGTGACCCTAATGATCCTCAAATCAATGCCGATGATAATTTGTATCTCGTTGCCGATATTTCTAAAACAAATCCGTACATCAATGAACCCATTACGGTGGTTTATAAACTGTATTTTGCCAATATTGGGATTTCGAACTTTAGAGAATTAAACAAACCTACATACAATGACTTTTGGAGTCAAAGCATTGATATCAAGCAACCTGTTGTAGAAGAAGGGATGTTCAAGGGACAAAATTACCGTTATATTGTTTTGAAAAAAACAGTTTTGTACCCTCAAAAATCAGGTAAATTAACCCTAGAACCGCTCTCCCTAGATATTGATGTACAATTGCCGAGCAATCGTAGAGACATTTTTGGTAGAATGATGGTAACTGAAACCAGCAAAAAAGTTTCGGCTGGTGCCAAAACCATCCAAGTAAAAGCCTTACCCGAAGCAGGAAAACCGGAAGATTTTTCGGGAGCCGTTGGTAATTTTGATTTCAAAGTTACGCCAACCAAAACCAGCTTAAAAAACGGCGAAAGTCTGGATTTAGTAGTAAGTGTTCTGGGCAAAGGAAACCTCAAACTATTCACTTTACCCAAGCCAGAAGTGCCAAATGCACTTGAAATGTACGATCCCGTTCACAACGAGCAAGTCAATACACCGCTGACTGGAATGGCTGGAAAAATCTCGGATAGTTACACCATTATACCGCAGTTCAAGGGCAATTATCCTATAAAAGCAATGCGATTTTCGTATTTTGATTTGGGGTCTGGAACCTATAAAACCATTACGTCGCCTGAAATTATGATTGCCGTTCTCGACGGTCCAACCCCTACAGATGCGGTGGCGACAACGGGTTCAAACAAAAACAAAATCACCGCTACGGAACAGTTTAAATACATTAAGTTAAAAAACAATCCTATCGATTTGCAACAAGAAGATTTTTTTGAATCCAATTTGTTTTACGGATTGTTGTTTTTTCCTTTTTTGATGTTGCCTTTGATAGTGATTTTCAAAAAGAAAAAAGAAGCCATCGACGGCGATATTACTGGAAATAGAATCAAAAGAAACAACCGTTTAGCCAAGAAATATTTATCGGAAGCCAAGAAACAACTGCTCAACAAAGAGCTTTTTTATATCGCTCTCGAAAAAGCGATGCACAATTTCCTGAAAGCGAAACTGCACATCGAAACCTCCGAAATGAGTAAGGACAACATTCAAGAATTATTATTGTCTCGAAATGCCAACTCGGATACCGTTCAAGATTTTATTGCACTGACCGAAAACTGCGAAATTGCTCGCTACGCACCCGCATCGAGCACCGCCATTCAGCAGGATTTTGACAAAGCAGTTACGATTATTTCAGCATTAGAAAAACAAATTCAATAGCCGTTGCTACCATTGATACTTAAAACCAAATGAAAAATATAGTCTATCTATTTTTACTAATTACGTCCCTAATCTTTGCTCAAAATGGCTTTGAAACTGGAAACGATTTTTATAAAAAAGCACAATACGACAAAGCGATTGTTGCCTATGAAAAGGTGTTGCAAACGGACAAAAAACAATCTGTGGAGTTGTATTTTAATTTGGGCAATTGCTATTACAAACTCAATAAAGTCGCACCAGCAATTTACAATTACGAGAAAGCATTGGTACTAAATCCAAATGACAAAGAAACGCTAAACAACTTGAAATTTGCTCAAAAAAAGACCATCGATGAGATCAAAGTAATTCCTAAAGTAGGTTTTGGAAAACTGGTTCGTGATTTTACAGGAACCCACACTTACAACACTTGGGCGTGGATATCGGTTGGTTTTGCGCTGTTTTTCTTGGTATTTTTCTTGGGGTATTATTTTACACAAGCAGCTGTTTACAAGCGCATATTCTTTTTTGGAATGTTTGTTTTATTGTTTTTAATACTCATAAGTGTAACGGCAGCATTTTTTGAAAAAAGCCATTTCGATTTAGAAAAACCCGCCATTGTTTTTGCCGAAAGTACGGAGGTAAAAAGCGAACCTCAAAAAGCAAATCCCGCTATTTTTATCCTGCACGAAGGAACTAAAGTCTATGTATTGCAAAGTTTAGACAATTGGAAAAAAGTACAACTCACCGATGGCAGCGAGGGTTGGATAGAAAATAGTGCTATAAAAGAGGTGAAATAGTTAGAATTCTAAACAAGATTTTTGATTTTTATTAACCTTGTTTGTTTAAACAACTATCACAAATAATCCTTGCAAAAATCTTTTAGGAGACAATATTTTTTTATTTTGTAAACTGCTTGTTGATTATTCCACCATTCTCAATATCAATTTCAACTCTAAAACAATTCCAAGTATTGGCAAAAAATTGATTTCCATTTGTCGTGAATCCAACATAATTATCAACTCTATCTTCAACAATTATAGACGACAAAAACCATTCGATTTCAATATTCTGATTCAAGCAATATAAGTTTGATTTATGTCCGTTTTCGTATTTATAATAATTTTCTAAAACTAAAATTCTGCCATCATTTAGCACTTCAATTTGCGAAAAACTTGTCGAAATTGCTCTATGTTCTTTTCTATTTCTATTTTCATCAAAATGATAAATCAAATTGTTTTTTATATCGATTATCATAGTCCCTTTAGTAATATCGTTTTTAAAATAATATAACTCCATTTATTTTTTCATCGTATCATACCATTTTTCTATAGAAGGAAAAAGATAGCCTGCCACTTTTTGAATCGGATTGTAAAAAAGGGAATGATCCAGCGTTTCTTTTTTGGCGAGGTAATTATGATAATTTATTTTCTGGAAAAGAGTTAAAAAAACACTAATGATTAGTATCGCTTTTAGCACTCTAAAAAAACCGCCACCCAAGCTGTTTACCCATCCTAGATAAGCAAAATCAGCAATGCCAGTAAGGAATTTGCCCAATAGCTGAATACCGAGTACGACCAATACAAAAGTCAAAACAAACGCAACAATTTGAATCGAATTGGGGTTCCAATGCACAAATCCAGTCAAGATATTTCTAATTATCGAAGAGAATTTGATGGCGAAATAAATCCCCAATAACAACGAAAGTAACGAGGCTAGCTCTACAAAAAGTCCGTTTCTAATTCCTTTATACAACGCATAAACCAGAATGCCGCCCAAAACAATATCTAAAAAACTCATACTAAAAAGAAATAAAGAGAAATGAATAAAGAACAAAGATAAAAGATTATGTTGGTATCTTTGCAGTAACAATTTTTGGATTGCAGCTTTTTGGTTTTTAAATTAAAAAAACTGCAATCTGAAAGTCGCAATTTAAAATCAAAAATCAAAATGTCAAGAGATACGCAACTCAAGGAACGCTGGGAACAGCTTGTTACGATACTTTCGAATCAATTTTCGCAAGGCGAAGACCTCGATTTGGATGCCATAATTTATTTAATTGGCGTGCAAGAGCTGGGAAAAGTGCACAATGAATTCAAAAAAGACGAGAAACTCAACCTCATGCACATTGCTATTTGCAGGTTGCTGGAGCCTTACGGATTCTATGAATTTGATTTTTTTGATGAGGATGGCTGGCCGCATTATACCGTAAAAGAAGCGTTGCCACCACTAAAAGCAGGCGAACAATCGGTTTTAATGAAAGAAGCCATCGTTAGTTATTTTCTAGAAAAGGAACTTATTGATTGATATTTTTTAGGGTAAGGACAAGTCACGACTTGTCCCTCCCAACAAAATTTCTTATATTTGCAGACTCAATTATTGGATGAAAATGATAGATAAGATAAAAGAATATATTGGCGAAGCACAAGCTTTTTCGACTCAAAATACCGTTGAACTCGAAGCATTCCGAATTAAATTTCTAGGAAGCAAAGGACTGTTGAAAGACTTTTTTGCCGAATTTAAAAACGTGCCCAACGACCAGAAAAAGGAATTTGGACAAGTGATAAATTTGCTCAAATCCTCGGCCGAAGAAAAAGTAAAATCCATTCAAGAATCTTTAGAAAATAAAGAAGAAAGCAAAGGGTTTTATGGGGATTTGACTCGTTCCGCAGAGCCTATGATTATAGGATCTCGTCACCCTATTTCGCTAGTAAAAAATCAAATTATCGATATCTTTTCGAACATTGGTTTCAATGTTTCCGAAGGTCCAGAAATCGAGGACGATTGGCATAATTTTACCGCATTGAATTTACCAGAATACCATCCAGCACGCGACATGCAGGACACTTTTTTTATACAAACCAATCCCGATATTTTGTTGCGTACTCATACCTCATCCGTACAAGTGCGGTACATGGAAAACAACAAACCGCCCATTCGTACCATTTCGCCAGGAAGAGTTTTTCGTAACGAAGCGGTTTCGTCTCGCTCGCATTGTATTTTTCACCAAGTCGAAGGGTTGTATATAGATAAGGATGTTTCCTTTGCCGATTTGAAGCAAACACTGCTTTATTTTACCAAAGAAATGTTTGGAAAATCTAAAATTCGCTTGCGTCCCTCCTATTTTCCGTTTACAGAGCCAAGTGCCGAAGTGGATATTTATTGGGGTCTAAAAACCGAAACTGATTATCGAATTACCAAAGGAACAGGCTGGTTAGAAATCATGGGCTGCGGTATGGTAGATCCTAATGTTTTGAAAAACTGTGGCATCAACCCTGATGAATACAACGGTTTTGCGTTTGGAATGGGAATTGAACGCATTGCCATGTTGTTGTACCAAATAGGCGATATCCGAATGTTCTACGAAAATGACGTTCGTTTCTTGGAACAATTCAAATCCAGTATATAAAAAGTGCCCATTTTTGATTACTGATAAATCAGCAATCAAAAATGGGTATGCAGCAATCAAAAATCAAATGAAAAAAGACATCACCATCCCCGAAGTAGAAAATGTTTTCCTGGCCGCCGTTCAAGAATGGAGTGATGATTTCATGGAAAAAGTGTGGTACGTTTATTTGATTAACGACAGCGATTTTTTGATAGAAGGCGTTATGGTGGTTTCCAAAGCTTTTGGGACAATTGCTGGTGAAATGAAAAAAACGTCGCTTTTGCGTCACGCATTTGTTGAAGTTCCAGCCGTTTCGGTTGTAAAAATCGAAATGGTTGAAAAAAGTGTTTTAGCCCTTAATAATGAATTCATGCTGACCTACTTTATGGGCGGTACTTTGTACGATAAAAAATTCTTTTTCAAGGCCAACAGCATCAATGAAACAGCCGTTGAAGAAGTTCCTATTTTATTTGTTGACGGTGTTATTGTACGGTAACAAATCCATAAAAAATAATTTTTTTCCATAATTTGGAATATTTTTTAATTCCAGAGTTTTTTAAAATGCTGTAAAACAGGTTTTTAGTTTTTAGGCATACCAATTGATTTTAAGGTTTTTATTAAAATTTTAAAATCATGAAGAAAAAATTATTTTGCCTTTTGCTTGTGCTCTCCGGGATAAGCAAATTATTTGCCACCGGAGAACCCTCCACTTATTTTCAAATTTATGTTTCGCCTAATAATGATGCGGTAAAAAGAGACGTATGTCTTATTGTTACTGCCATTTATGACGATACTCAATTTGAAATCATAGACGACGGCGCTGATGGCGACACAGATGACAGCAAAACGGGAACGTTAAAAGCAGGTCAAAGTTACATCCTTTACATTAAGGACAATGGTATTAATGATGATGCTCGTTACGCATCAGGAGGTGTACTTAAATGGGACGGCGATTACTTTATTGTAAAATCAAACAAACTGGTTTATGCTTCTCAAAGCACCAATAGCGATTGGCAGCACGATTGGGTTCCTAGCGTAGACAAAAGTTCTATTGGACAAAAATTTATTGTTTATGCGCCAATGATTTCCTCCTCTAATCGGGATATTAACGTGTTTGCGTACCAAGATAACACGGTGGTTCAGTTTCATAAAATTTCTACTCAAGCTAAAACCAACACGGGATTCACGGATGTTAATGCCGAAAACCCAACCCTTATTTTCAGTAAAACACTCAACGTAGGTCAAGACGTTATTTACAGTGGTACAGAAGGAAGGAATGTTATGATTTCTGGCGAAACCTATGTGATTACGGCCAACAAACCAATTACGGTTCAGTATGGTGCTTTGTTTGGTAACGAACGAGACGGTGGTGGATATGTACCCACATCGAATGGAAGTTCTGCGGGTGCACTGCTGTATTTTGGGGTTCCCTATCAATCAGGAGGCGAGCAGGAAATACGGATCGTGAGTTGGGACGATGCCAATGCCGTACAACTAGACCGATATGTAAACGGAAGTTGGGTTGCTGTAAAAAGTTTTACTTTAAACAAATCAAAAGCAGGCGATTGGGTTGGAAAAAACGATGGAAATGTTTCGTACAATACTGTTTTTAGAATCAAATGCACTGCCGGAAAAAGAGTTTCTGTATTTGAAGGAAACTGGTTCGAAACTGGAGCACCTGGAACTTCGGATATGGCTACAATGGTTTCATCGGACAACGGGACATCGGCAGGGAAGAATTTTTTGACCTATATTCCACCCCCAGGAAACGAGACAAATGCTGTAAATCCGTTTACCAAATTAAGTTTTGGAGGTCAATTTTCGCATTTGTATTTGTTTTCAAAAAATGGCGCAACAGTTACCGTTAAAGATGCCAATACAGGTGGACAAAAATTCAACAAAACTTTTACTATTTTGGCCGATAGATATGCTGATTGCATTATTAGTTTAGCGGAATGGAAAGCCATTTATAACGGAACAGGTACCAATTCTGGTTCTGACAAACCCTACCTTTCCGTAACTAGTACCGCCGACATCTCGGTAATGAACAGTAATTTTAACGACAACTGGATGTGTTATTCTGGAAGTTCTCTCGGGCATTCTTTTTCGCAAACTAGTGCTATAAACGATGATACTTTAATCCCTGAAGAAAAAGCAACCGTGGTCTCAACAATTACCACTACTACCGAAGTGACTAGTCCAAACCTAGAAGTAATCGTTCAAGATGGTTTAAAAGTAGTGCAATCAAAAATAACAGAATCCAGTACGAATGCGATTACTGCGGGCACAATTGTAGTATCAAACGACAAAACCAAAGTGGTCTACAACAACCTTGCTACGCTAAAACCAAACTCGGAGTACAAAGTAGAAACTACCGTTATGGCAACCGTTGGTGCAAACAATGGCGAGATTCTCAACCAAACCTTGAATGCCACCGTAGAAACGGTAATTACTGGGATTGTAAATGGTGAAATTCAACAATCAACAATTGCAAATTCAGTTTCGGTGAATACCAAAAACACTTCGAATCTTATTTTTTCACATTTTGAAGATACCGTTTTTAATCTAAATCCAACTAACTCTTGGACAATAAGCTGGGTAGATATCAATTCCGATGGTTGGGACGATTTGTTTGTAACCGATATGGGTTTAACAGTTCCAAACACCATTTTTATGAATAACAAAAATGGAGGCTTTACGGCAGGTCAAGTTTTAACCGAGTCAGGCATTTCGATGAGCAATACTTGGGCCGATGTTGATAATGATGGAGATCCTGATTTATTGGTGCTTAACAATACCCGAACTCCCAATCATTTTTATAGAAACGACAACGGAACACTGGTTCTAGATGCCACAAAATCCTTTGCCAAAGACGTTTCGTATTACCACGGAGGTGCTTTTGCTGATTTTGATAATGATAATAAAGTCGATGTATTTATGTGCAATTACTTCCCTACGCGCTACAACGAACTGCATAAAAATAGTGCTGCTGGTACTTTTACAAAAGTAGTTGCGGATGTAATTCCGTTAGAAGCCAATTCTTCTCTAGGCCCCACTTGGGCTGATTATGACAAAGATGGTTTTATGGATTTATTTGTACCCAATGGAGAAGGCAAAAACAATTCGCTGTTTCATAATGACGGAAACGGATCGTTTTCTAAAGCCACGAACGTAATCAATTCCGAAGGAGGAAAATCAGTAGGAAGCTGTTGGGGTGATATTGACAACGATGGCGATTTGGATTTATTTGTAACCAATTCGAATAGTACTGTTAACTTTTTATATAAAAATTTAAGCAATGGTACTTTCGAAAAAATCACAAATTCAATAGTCAATCAAGGCGGAAGTTCCCATGGATGTAGTTTTGCTGATATTGATAATGATGGCGATTTAGATTTGTTTGTGACCAATGATAAAATTAGAAAATTCCTGTATATCAATGATGGCAAAGGAAACTTTACAGAGAACAGAGCCGAAATGATTACGTATAATTTTGGATTGTCCTTTGGGCACTCGTGGAGTGATTTTGATCACGACGGCGATTTAGATCTTGCAGTTGCCACACATTCGAACCAAAAAAATCATATTTTCACCAATAACGGAAATATAAACAAGTGGTTGGAAGTAAATCTAAAAGCAACCGTAAGTAATGGTTCTGCTATTGGTGCCCAAATCACGGCAAAAACGACTACTGGATTGCAATTTCGAGAAGTAAATAGCCAAAGTGGTTTTGGAGGTCAAAGTAGTTTTACACAGCATTTTGGTTTGGGTAACGCCACAACTATCGCCTCATTAGAAATTAAATGGCCTAGCGGAATAACCCAAGTATTAACCAATGTGGCGGTAAACCAAATCCTTACCATTACTGAACCACAACAAACTAAAGTTACTGGATTGGTTTATTTTGACACCAATAACGACGGTCAAAAACAAGCAAGCGAACCCATTATTTCAAGAGCTGCAGTAAAAATTGCGCCTACTAAAACCAAAGTGTATACAGACAATAAAGGCGTTTTTACTTGCTATACATCGGAAAGTAGTCTTCAATTCGACCTTTTACCCGAAAATGGTTTGCTGGCCTCTAGTAAATCAATTCCTTTGGTTTTGGCAAATTACAAAGTTTCCGATACCTTAAAAATTGCGGCAATTCCAGCTTGCAATGGAGCTGATTTAAAATTAAGTATGGGAGGAACAGCCATTAGAAAAGGATATACTAATGGACAATTTAATATCATAGCAACTAATACGAGTAGAACTGTAGCAAAGAATTTTACAATAAATTTTGTGGTTCCAGCGGTTATAACCATCGCAAATCCTTCTTTACCGTTTACACAACAACAAACCTTTCTAGAAAACGGAATTACCTACGCTAAATATTCTTGGGTTATTCCTAGCTTGAACTCGTTTGAGAGTACTCAAATTTTCTTCACGCATGGCAATGATGCAACGGTACAAATAGGTAATTCATTTGCTTTCAAAGGCGAAATACTTACACCAACTCCAGATTGTAATACAAAAGACAATGCCGTAACCCAAACGTATCTGGTTTATGGTGCCATTGATCCCAATGACATTTTAGTATCGCCAAAAGGATATGGTGAAGAAGGCTATATCCTGCTGGAACAAGTTCTCAATTATACGGTACGATTCGAGAATGTGGGCAATTTTCCAGCGCAACGAGTCGTGATCGTAGACGAGTTACCACAGGAATTAGAAGCCACAACTTTTAAATTAACGGCAACAAGTCATCAAAATGTAAAAACTGAAATTGAGGGGCAAAAAATAAAATTCATTTGGGACGACTTGTTTTTACCCTCTTCTATTGAAAATACCCAAGAAGGTCAAGGATATGTTACGTTTGCGGTAACTCCCAAAAAGGGGATAGATTCCGAAACTAAAATTAAAAACAAAGCGACAATACAATTTGATTCCTACATGCCATTGGCAACAAATAGTGTTTTAAATACAATACAATCTAAAGAAAAAGAGATTGATTTAGTGGTAGTTACCATGTATCCAAATCCAGTAAATGATGTTGTTTTTGTTAGTTTAAAACACGAAATGGGAAGTGATTTCACAAAGAAATTGATTGCAAAAGCAGCCATTCTTACCCTCCAAGGAATTCCAGTTTTGGAGCAGCACTTTGCTAATGAAGAAGAAATTAGAATTGATTTGCCGATCCAGTTAAGTGGTATTTATATCCTAAAAATAACCGACACGGAAAACAAAAGTTACATTCAAAAAATGATTGTGAAAGAGCGTTATTAATTCTCTAAAAAAAGCTAAAAAACCCCTGATTAAAAATTTTAGTCAGGGGTTTTTACTTGAATAACTAATATTAAAATCGCAATTGAATCAAATTTAATAGTATTAAAAATAAGTTCCTTTAAGTTACACTTTATAAAATAAAGTTTTTTTTAGATAAATACACAAAACAAAAAATCCTTAAAACGTTGATTTTAATGGTTTTAAAATTTAATAAAGTGCGGATAATAGGACTCGAAACTACACGCCAACATATACAATTTGATACTTTTTACAAATCATTAAAAACATTGCAAAAATCACTAATAGACATAGTAAAATCAATGCTTAAATCCATTTTAAACATTAAATAATAATTGAATGAGATAGCATAAAATTGAATGAAATCTAACAAATGTTTGGCAAATGTTTGGCAACTTTCTAAAATTGATTTACTTTTGACTATTCATAAGTTATTTATTCAAAATGGCATCAGTTCAATTTAGATTAAGAAGTAAGGCAAACAAAAATGTTTCTATTAAAATATACCTTTCAACTGGTAGAGGCAAAATGATAGAAGTTAGTACAGGTTTTACTATAAACCCAAAAGACTGGAGCGAAAAAACCAACCGCCCAAAACAAACCAATCCCGAAAATAAGATACTTCACGCAAACCTCAACAAGTTAGAAACTTTTGTATTTGATGGTTTAAATAATGATTTGGCAAACAATGTTTTAATTGATTCTAATTGGCTAGAAACCAAAATA
This sequence comes from Flavobacterium restrictum, assembly GCF_007097245.1. Taxonomy (GTDB): domain Bacteria; phylum Bacteroidota; class Bacteroidia; order Flavobacteriales; family Flavobacteriaceae; genus Flavobacterium; species Flavobacterium restrictum. The sequence continues at coordinate 97,809 of NZ_VJZT01000008.1, forward strand.
AAGGATTGCTTTAATAGAGTTGTTAGAACCGATGCAGGTTTGTTAATAAATCACATAAACTACATTATTGATAATGCAAACACTCGAAAAGTAAAAACCAACGGAGGTTTTAAAATTGGATTAAGTGCTAGTACAATAAAAAATTACACTTTATTCAAAAACATTATTTCGGAATATCAAAAAACCATCAAAAAGCAAATCCAAATTATAGAGATTACAAAACCATTTGTTGAAAAATTTACAAACTGGCTCGTTAACACTAAAAAATATTCTACAAATTATGCTGGTAAACAATTAGAGATTTTGAAAACCGTTTGCATTGATGCAGAAAAAAACGAAATCCAAGTTACACCTTATTCAAAAACAATTCAGCATTTTAGAGAAAGCGAAAAAGACCGATATATACAAACATTATCTTTTGAGGAACTGGAACAAATTAAAAATGTAGATTTTACCAATACGGAACAACTCAAAGAATTTAAAAAATCAAATCCCGAACTAACTAAAAATATTTCAATAACAACAGAAACACTTAACAACGCTAGAAACTGGATTTTGTTAGGTTGTGAAATTGGACAACGTGGAGGCGATTTATTAGAAATTACAGCCGAAAATATCAGATACAAAGGCAAAAGTATTTATTTGGACATCCTACAACAGAAAACAAGTAAAAGTGTTACAATTGGTATTATTGCACCACACGTTGTAGATATTGTAGAAAATAGTTTGCCTAAAAAATTACAGCATCAAAAACTAAACGATTACATAAAAGTGGTTTGTAAACTGGCTGGAATTGATACCATTGTAAAAGGAACAAAACTAAATACAGAAACCAACCGTAAAGAGTTGGGAATGTTTCCAAAATATGATTTAATGGCTTCACATTGTTTTAGGCGTTCATTTGCAACAAACTATTATAAAAAGATACCAACACCTATTTTGATTAATATAACAGGACATTCTAAAGAAAGTCTATTTTTGACTTACATAAATAAACGTGAGGACAAAGATGCAAATGCGGATTTATTTATGCAATTTTATGAGGAACTAAACAAAGACAAAATACCTCAACTAAAAATTATAAAAAACGGAACAAATGACTAACGAGAATTTTATTTTACCAATATTACCGCCAAAGCAAGAAATTGAAACAATAGCAATATTAAAACAACTTTCGCAGTCGCACCGTTATTTAGCCGAACTAAAGGGAACATCAAAAACAATCCCGAACGAAAGTATTTTAATCAATACTTTGACTTTACAGGAAGCGAAAGATAGTAGCGAAATAGAAAATATTATCACTACTCACGATGAATTATACAAAGAAAATATCTTTATTGATAGTAAAAATCCAGCTTCAAAAGAAGTTTTTAATTATGCCCAAGGTTTAAAATTAGGTTTCGAAATTGTTAGAAATGAGCAACTTTTATTAAATAAACACATTCTTACCATTCAAAAAGAATTATTAGAAAATAACGCTGGTTTTAGAACGCAAGGCGGTACAAAATTAGTAAACTCACAAGGGCAAACGGTTTACACTCCGCCACAAAACGCAACCGAAGTTTTGGACTTAATGAGTAACCTCGAAAAGTTCATAAATGATAATGAGTTTTCAAATCTGGATCCTCTTATAAAAATGGCTATCATTCATTACCAATTTGAAAGCATACACTCATTTTATGATGGTAATGGTAGAACTGGACGGATAATAAATATTTTGTATTTGGTATTACAAGGATTATTAGATATTCCAATTTTATATTTAAGCCGTTACATTACGCAAAACAAAGCAGAATATTACCAAGTTTTGCAAGATGTTAGAACCAAAAACGATTGGGAACATTTGATTTTGTATTTTCTTAAAAGTGTTGAGGTTACAGCAATAGAAACTATTGATTTAATTACAAATATTAATAATTTGATGCAGGATTACAAAACCGAAATTCAAACCAAACTACCTAAAATATACAGTCAAGATTTAATAAACAATCTATTTAGAAATCCTTACACCAAGATTGAATTTTTAGAAAAAGAATTGAAAGTAACTAGGCAAACTGCATCGACTTATTTAGATAAAATTGCAGAATTAGGATTTTTAGAAAAAACCAAAGTTGGCAAATCAAACTATTATATAAATACTCGATTAATCAAAGTATTAATGAATGAATAACGTGTTAAAAAAACTTCCAAAAAGTAACACAACTCAAAAGACGTGTTAAAAAAACTCTATATTTTTAACACGTTATGAATGACGTGTTAAAAATATAGAGTTTTTGGAATAGAATTTGATTTGTTGAATATCTAATTTAGAAAATATGAATACACGGATTTTTTTGAATAGTATAAATAATATTGATTATAATTCATTCAAAAATGAATTTATAAAACAAAATTTATCCGAAAGAGATAAACAAGATTTATTAGTTTTGATTTTTGAAAATAGCTACAATCACAAAAATTTTTCATTTTATAAAAGAGTATTTGATTTACTAATTGATAGTCGATTGAACTTAAATTTTATTGCTAACGTTTTTTATAAAACACCTTTTTTGTTCATTGTTACAAAATTTGCTCCCTACATTGAAATATTCGAATATTTTATTGATAAAGGAGCAAAAATTAATTTCTATCATAAAAAAAGAGGAAGACTTTGTAGGCTATTATGATTTTAAAACCTGTTTAGACAACATAGAAGAAATAATTGAAGATACTGTTTTAGACGATTTAGAAGGTTACTATTACAATGTAAAAAGCAATTACAGCACTATTCATAATAACAAAGTATGCGGTGATAAAGAGGATTACGAACAATTGATTGCACAATCTTCACTTTTATTCAATTTGAGAAAAATTACAATTTTGAGAAATCATATTATTGCAACAGGCGGAAAAAGATATAGTGAATTAAATAAATAACAATTGTTTTCGGCAAAATTTTGGCAAAATTAAAAACAAAAAACCCTTAAAACATTGATTTTAAGGGTTTTTTTTAATTTAATAAAGTGCGGATAATAGGACTCGAACCTACACGCCTTGCGGCACCAGATCCTAAGTCTGGCATGTCTACCAATTTCACCATATCCGCTAAAATTGTGAGTGCAAATATAAACATATCTTCCAACTTTCAAAGGTTTTTTTTCAAAAAATATTGATTCTCTTTTTGTACTTTTGAAAGTAGAAAAAAAGCATCCTATGGAAAACATAAAAACATACATTCAAGAACACAAAGACCGCTTTATAAACGAATTAATCGAATTGCTCAAAATCCCATCCGTAAGTGCAGACACCGCTTACGCTCAAGATGTTATAGCCACCTCCGAGGCCGTAAAAACAAGTTTAAAAAAAGCAGGCTGTGACCATGTCGAAATATGTGACACCCCCGGCTATCCTATTGTCTATGCCGAAAAAATAATAGACCCTGCCTTACCCACCGTATTAGTTTACGGACATTACGATGTGCAACCCCCAAATCCCATCGAATTATGGACGTCTCCCCCATTTGAGCCTGTTATCAAGAAAACCGAAATACATCCCGAAGGCGCCATTTTTGCCCGTGGATCTTGTGATGACAAAGGGCAAATGTACATGCACATCAAAGCATTAGAATACATGGTACAATCGAACACTTTGCCCTGCAATGTCAAATTTATGATTGAAGGCGAAGAAGAAGTGGGCTCCAAAAGCCTTTCGTGGTTTGTAACACGCAACCAAGAAAAATTATCTTGTGATGTAATTTTAATTTCGGATACGGGCATGATTTCGAATCAACAGCCTTCCATTACAACTGGATTGCGTGGGTTGAGTTACGTAGAAGTAGAAGTTACAGGTCCCAATCGGGATTTACATTCTGGATTGTATGGTGGTGCTGTTGCAAATCCTATCAACGTTTTGACCAAGATGATTGCCTCGCTTCATGACGAAAACAATCACATTACGATTCCTAGTTTTTATGACAATGTAACCGAATTATCTCTCGAGGAAAGAGCTGAAATGGCCAAAGCACCTTTTAGTTTAGAAGCCTACAAAAAAGCATTAGACCTCAACGACATTTATGGCGAAAAAGGCTATACAACTAACGAAAGAAACTCCATTCGCCCAACGCTGGACGTCAACGGAATTTGGGGTGGTTATACTGGTGAAGGTGCCAAAACAGTAATTCCTAGCCAGGCTTTTGCCAAAATTTCGATGCGACTAGTCCCTAATCAAGACTGGGAAGCCATCACAACATTGTTTACACAACATTTCATTAGTATTGCGCCAGCAGGAGTGAAAGTAAAAGTTAAACCCCATCACGGCGGACAAGGCTATGTAACCCCAATTGACAGCATTGGCTACAAAGCGGCAAATAAAGCCTACACCGAAACCTTTGGAGTTCCTGCCATTCCAGTACGATCAGGAGGCAGTATTCCTATTGTAGCCTTATTCGAAAAAGAACTCAAAAGCAAAACTATCCTAATGGGATTTGGTTTAGATAGCGATGCTATTCATTCCCCAAACGAACATTTTGGGATTTTTAATTACTTGAAAGGCATTGAAACGATACCGTTGTTTTATAAGTATTTTGTAGAATTATCAAAATAACCTATACTGACACAAAGATTATTTTGTCATGAATTCATAAGTTTTACATCCATTAGTGATTTTAAGTCTTTTTAATGTGTGAAATTTGTGGCTCTTTTTACTATTCAAACCATGCGGTTCCCTTTTGCAAATCTCGGTTTCCTATCATGGCGAAAGCTTATTTTCGCTGGGCTGTTGCTTGTATTCATTGGATGTAAAACCAACCAAATCAAGAACAAAAAACGAGAAGGATTTTGGGTTGAATTGTACGAGCAAGACTCCGCCAAATACAAATCAAAAGGTTATTATCAGGCAAGTGATCCCAAAAAAACATGGAGGTATTATTTAAACGGTAAATTAATCAAGAAAGAAAAATACAAATTAGGCATTTGCTACACGACTTTTTATTTCAAAAATGGAAAAATAGAGTCGCAAGGACAAACCAATTTAACAGAAACAGCTACCGAAACACATTGGTTTTATAACGGAAACTGGCGGTACTACAATGAAAAAGGAAAACTAACCTGCATTCGAAATTACAATAATGGGGAATTAATCTCGGAAACAATAGAACCCTAAAAAAGCCACTTTTTGCAAAGTGGCTTTACACTAAAAAAATCTAAAAAAACAATCAACTAAAAACTTTATCTGGGTTGTAGCCCAAATAAGGCATGGCTTGCTCCTTGAAAACAACGCCATAATCTTCTAACTCTTTCAGAATGGGCAAATACACTTCTTTCCGGATAGGCAGTTGCACACCTGGCGTGGTAATTTTACCATTCAATATCAATAATGTGGCCATAGCAACGGGTAAACCAACGGTTTTGGCCATGGCAGTATACGTTTGATCGTTGCCAATGCAAACCATTTTCGAATCAATTTGCTCTTTTTTGCCATTATTTTCGTATCCAAATTTGTGGTACATCACAATCATATCTTTGTCATCTGCTTGCAAAGTCCAACTATCGGTTAGGATTTTTTCTAATATTTGAGCCGGAGTAGCGTTTTTCAACCCAACTTTTTTGTCATTATTAAACAAATCAAGTTCCAAAAGCTTGTCCCACATGGTGTCGTCTTGATCTATTTTTAAAATCAATCGCATCTTAATTTCAACTGAATCCGTGGGATGATACGGCAAAAAAGAATTGACAAATTGGCGGTAACTCATGTTTTCCGAATCCTCCATAACGTAACTATCATCCGTCATGCCCAGTTGTACAAACATATTCCAAGCTTTAGAAAAACCCAACCTACGAATGGTTCCTCGGTACAAAGTGAGCACGTTATCGAGACCATAAACAGAGCGGTATTTTAAGGAATCACGATTCGAATAGGCTTCAAATTTGCCAAAACCTTCTACTTCTAGAAACTCGGTTCTGCGAAATAAACTCCCGTACGGAATGTACTTATAAGCGCCTTCCTGAATGAATTTTGCTGCTCCACCTTGACCCGCAAGTACGACGTTTCTGGGTGCCCAAGTAAATTTATAATTCCAAAGATTCGTATCCGATTCGGGTGCTACAAGTCCGCCACAAAAGGATTCGAACAAAAGCATTTTTCCGCCCTTCTCGGTAATTTCATCAATTACCTTCATCGCACTCATATGGTCAATGCCTGGGTCAAGACCAATTTCATTCATAAAAATTAGATTACTTGCTTTGGCTTGCGCATCGAGTTCTTGCATCGCATCGCTAACGTAGGAAGCGGTAACCAAATGTTTATGATACAAAATGCAATCTCTGGCGACTTCAATATGCAAATGTGCCGGCAACATCGAGATGACAATCGTGGCTTTTTGGACAGCACTTTTTCGTTGATTTTCATCAAAAATATCCAAAGCTATGGGCGTGGCATTGGGATGATTATTGGTTTTTTTTTGCGCCAAAGACAACGATAAATCCGCAATAATAAGATGCAAATTTTCCACCTCCGATTTCTCCAGAAGATACTGTATCAACGAAGAAGCAGATCGTCCTGCTCCAATAATTAAAATCGTTCTCATTTTTTATAAAATATAACACAAACATACAATAATGTTGTATTTATAACAAACGATTGCTCTCTAAAAATAAATTTCTTTTTGTGTTGCTTTACATTTGCTAAAAAAGTCAAAAGTATCTCCCAAAAACCTTTTGCATTCTAGACATAACCTATACTTTTACAAAGCAAAAAAAATGAATAAAAATGAATAAAAAAAGTATAATTACCGGAATCGTTTTAGGGATGTTGGCTATAATTTTGGGTGCTTTTGGTGCTCATGCCCTAAAAAAAGTACTGTCGCTCGAACAATTAGTTACTTTTGAAACCGGGGTACGCTATCAAATGTACCATGCGCTATTTTTATTGTTTTTTTCGACGCAAAACGACCTTACTGAAAAAGCTAAAAAAACAATCTATTATTTGATACTTTTTGGTGTGATTTTGTTTTCAGGATCCATTTATTTACTGGCTACAAATGATTTGACTTCATTTGATTTTAGAGTAATTGGTTTTGTAACACCTATTGGCGGACTCCTATTAATACTGGGCTGGGGCGTTTTTTTATATCAGTTTTTAAATAAAAAAACGTTAAAATAGCCTATCGTAATTCTTTCTAAAAAAATAGTTCTACTTTTGCAGTCTATAAAAACAACATAGACAACTACAACTTTATGGAGAACTACGCCCTCTTTACGAAATCGATTGCGCTAACTGAATTAGGAATAAAAAATGCCACTATTCACTATCAATTATCCGCAGCCGAGTTACATGAAAAAACACTTCAATCTGGACAAGGAATCGAAAATTCAACAGGAGCATTAGCAATTAACACGGGTAAATTTACGGGTCGTTCTCCACAAGATCGATTTATTGTAAAAGATACCATTACACAAGACAAAGTATGGTGGGGCAATGTAAATATTCCTTTTGAACCCAGCGATTTTGACGCGCTTTACGACAAAGTAACTGCTTACTTATCGAATAAGGAAATTTTTGTTCGTGATAGTTCCGTTTGTGCCGATGCAAAGTACAGACTCAATGTGCGTGTGGTGACCGAAACCGCATGGGCAAACTTGTTTTGTTACAATATGTTTTTACGTCCAACGGCGTTAGAACTAGCCGATTTTACCCCAGAATGGACGGTGATTTGTGCTCCCGATTTTCAAGCAATTCCAGAACGTGACAAAACGAGAGACAGCAATTTTGCCATTTTGAATTTCACCAGAAAAATTGCTCTCATTGGCGGTACAGGCTATACAGGTGAGATGAAAAAAGGAATTTTTTCGGCTTTGAATTTTATATTGCCCGTTTTCAAGAACACCTTACCCATGCATTGCAGTGCCAATGTGGGCGAAGATGGCGATACGGCACTCTTTTTTGGTTTATCAGGAACGGGGAAAACGACCTTATCCGCAGATCCAAACAGGAAATTAATAGGCGATGATGAACACGGCTGGACAAAGGAAAATACGGTGTTTAATTTTGAAGGTGGCTGCTACGCCAAAGTGGTCAACCTCACCGAGGCTCAAGAACCAGACATTTTTGGAGCCATAAAAAAAGGAGCTATTCTAGAAAATATGGTTTTCAAAAAAGGCACAAACGAAGTCGATTATACCGATATTTCGATAACACCAAACACCCGAGTAAGCTACCCCATAGACCACATCAAGAACATACAACCCAATTCTATTGGTGAAAATCCCAAAAACATATTCTTTTTAACGGCCGATTCTTTTGGGATCTTGCCTCCAATTGCTAAACTTACGCCAGGGCAAGCGGCCTATCATTTCATATCCGGTTATACCGCAAAAATTGCAGGAACCGAAGCCGGAATTACCGAGCCACAGCCTAATTTCTCTGCTTGTTTTGGTGCGCCATTCATGCCATTGCACCCAACAAAATATGCCGAAATGTTGAGCAAAAAAATGAAAGAAACCAACGTAACCGTCTGGCTCATCAACACCGGATGGACAGGCGGCCCTTACGGTACAGGAAGCCGAATGAAACTAAAATACACCCGTGCCATGATTACTGCTGCACTCAACGGAGAATTAAACGAGGTAGCATTTATAGCACACCCCGTTTTTGGGATTGCCCAACCGCAATCCTGTCCCAATGTTCCTACCGAAATATTAAATCCTAGAAATACCTGGGAAAACCCAGTGTTATATGACGAAAAAGCAATCGAATTGGCACAAAAGTTCACCACCAATTTTGCTAAATTTCAAGAATTTGCAAATGCCGAAATTTTGGCTGGTGCTCCAAAAGCATAGGTTGGTATTAATTCAAAAAAGGGAAAAAGCTGTTCGTTAAGAGCAGCTTTTTTTATGTGAAGAAGGTAACAAAAAAAGCAAACAAATACTAATCAAGTATTTATACCAATAGGCAATTTTTGGCGTTAAATTTGTAATCATCAATCAAAAATAAATCAATCATGTTAAAATCATTTTTCATCCTCTGTTCTGGAGCCGACAAAAACCTCCTCGAAAATTGCTCCGAAGGCGAACAAACCAAATTTGTAGGCATTGGAGCCACCGTTTTTTTTACAGCCGTAATGGCTTTTATCGCTAGTGGATACGCCCTTTTTACCGTTTTTGACGACCCAATTCCAGCGGTGTTATTTGGCTTGGTATGGAGTTTACTCATCTTTAATCTCGATCGGTTTATTGTTTCTACCATCCGGAAAAGAGACTCTTTTTGGAGCGAATTGGGTCAAGCCATGCCCCGAATTATCTTGGCAATAATTATTGCTATCGTAATTTCGAAACCATTGGAGATTAAAATTTTCCAAAAAGAAATCAATACCGTTTTGTTGAAAGAAAAAAATGCAATGGCTTTGAATAACAAAAAAGAAGTTACTACGTATTTTAAAGGCGATTTAGACAAAAACAAAACCGAAATTGCAAGTCTAAAAGCTGAAATCGTTAAGAAAGAAAAAGAAGTCAACACCTATTACCAAACCTATATCGCCGAGGCCGAAGGTACTGCTGGCACAAAAAGACTAGGAAAAGGCCCCGTTTTTAAAGAGAAAATTGCCAAACATGATTTGGCCAAAAAAGAACTCGATACGCTACAAAAAAACAATCTGGCGAAAATTGCAGATAAAGAGAAAAATGCTAAAACATTACAAACTGATTTAGACAAAAAAATAACCCAAACGCAACCCATAATTGATGGTTTTGATGGCTTAATGGCACGAATCAATGCCTTGAATAAACTCCCTTGGTTGCCTTCCTTTTTTATCATGCTCTTATTTTTGGCCATTGAAACCTCGCCTATAATTGCCAAATTGCTCGCTCCAAAAGGCGAATACGATTACAAATTAGAAGACCTAGAAACAGCACTCAAAGCAACCATAGAACAAGACAAATACCAACGCACTTTGCTAGTAAAAACAAGTGCCACAATGCACGACAAAGTATATAGCGACATCGCCGAGGACAAAAAACTATACGATTTGCAACGCAAAAACGCAACCGATTTACTAGCCTTACAATCCAACACGTTTGTTGAGAAACAAAAAGCAACACATTAACCGAAAGGTGTAAAATAAAAAAATCTTACGATCAAAAGAGGAATATTCTTTTGATTATAAGACTGAATTTGCTAACGAAAATATTTTAAGTTCTCCATTTAATTACAGCAAATTACTAATCGTTTTCTTTGATTTGTTCTATTAGCTCTAACCTTTTTACGATGCTGTCCGTTTTTAGAATTGTTCCTGGGGATAAAACTGCGTTTGCACCAATTCTTGAATTATCACCAACTAAAGATCCAAATTTATCGATTTTGGTGTCTATAATTTCGTTATTTATTGTTACAAAAATGTTTTTAATTTTTCTTTCATTGTAATGATTTGCACAAATAGAGCCTGCTTCAAAGTTTACACTTTTTCCAATAATTGAATTTCCGATATAATTAAAATGTGCAATTGCTGAATTATTCAAAATTATCGATTGTTTAATTTCGGAACCTGCCCCTATGTTTACATTAGACCCTATGAAAATAGGCCCTCTTAAATAAGCGTTTGCTCCAATAAAACAATTTTCTGAAATTATAATTTTCCCCTTTAAAATAACTCCTTGCTCAATGATTGCAGTTTTATGAACCATAGCACCATCAATTATATTATAGTCATTCGAAATAGGGTCGATTGCGTTTTTAAGTTTTTCTTCTAAATTAATAATGATGTCCCAAGGTTGATCGATTTGGTATCTCAACCAATTTGGAGGTTCATTTATAAAATCATTAAGATTTATCATTTTTTATACAATTTATTTGATATTACCTGAAAACAACAACTTATCACTCACTCTTCCATCTTTGGATTAACCTACATCAAACTCAAAATTTCTTTCTTGAACGCATCGTATTCGCCTTGCAGGATTAATCCGTTGTCGAGTAGTTTTTTATAGTTTTGAAGCTTTGCAAAAAGTTCATCTTGCGATAATGTGTTGGTTTTATGCTGCTCTATTTCGGGAGTGATTTCTTGTATTGGCTCCGCAAAAATGGGAATAGCAGGCATAATTTCGGCAAAGTTGGTCACTTCTTCGGTTTCCATTTCTTCAATGATTTCTTCATTTACGGAGGCAGTAACGGGAATTTCTTCTGGAATTGGGATGTTTGGAGTGGTTCCATTTTTTAAAACATCCAATTGTTCTTTGGCATACGTAAATATTTTTCTGGCCTGAATTTTTGGAATATAATCAATAGAAACCTGAATATCCGTTTTGGTCGAAAATGAAAATTCAGATCCTAGAATGTTTTCTTTGACAAAAGTTCCCACGATTTCATCCCAAGTAAAATCGATAAAATCCATCGAAAGTCCCAGATTTTTGGGTTTGCAAATGATAATTCTTTTATTGGTCAAAACAATACTGTCTGGAAAAACCGTTATGGCTGGTTTTTTTTGTACCGCTATGTAGCCTATTTCTTCATTTTTCATCAATAAATCATTGAGTTTTGAAGTGATTTTCTCGATAGCTTTTGGGTCTTGTTCTTCGTTTAAAAACTTTTTAAATTGTTCTTTCATCGTATTTTAATTTAAAAAAAGCGTTTTGTTTTGGCTTTTTATATCCGTTGTTCCTTTTAGCAAAAGTAATGCCTAATTTCATTATTTAATAAAAAATCGAAATACTTTTACTGCTTTCCTTTTTTGAAAATAAAAGGAATGGAATTGCACCTATGATTCTCTAAAACATTTAAAATAAAGATTCTATTTTGTGAATTTTTTTGTTAATTTAGTAGTACCCAAATCCTAATTCTCATGACAAGTTTAAAAATTTTCCTAATAGAAGACGATGCTTTTTTTGGTGAAACTTTAAAATACCATTTGAAGTTAAACCCTGATTTTGATGTACATCTTTTTCAAACAGGAAAAGAATGCCTCTCTAATTTATACCAAAAACCAGATATTATTTGTCTCGATTTTGGTCTTCCTGACATCACTGGCGATTTGCTTTTGAAAAAAATCAAAGAGACGAACAACTCCATTCCCATCATCATTATTAGCGGACAAGAAGAAATTGAAATTGCCGTAGATTTTTTGAAATCAGGTGCCAAAGATTATATTGTAAAAAACAGCCACACCAAAGATTTGTTGTGGAATTCGATTCTAAAAATCAAAGAAAATCTATCTTTGGTAAACGAGGTCGAGGAACTAAAAGAAAAATTAGAACAAAAATTCAGTTTTGAAAAAACAATTATTGGGCAAAGTGATGCCATAAAAAGTGTGTTTAATAAAATCAATAAGTCCATCAATACCAATATCAATGTCTCGATAACGGGAGAAACAGGAACAGGAAAAGAGGTTGTAGCCAAAGCCATTCATTACAATTCCGATCGAAAAAACAAACCCTTTGTGGCTGTAAATATGGCTGCAATCCCCAAGGATTTGATAGAAAGCGAATTTTTTGGTCATGAAAAAGGGGCTTTTACGGGTGCTAACAATAAGAATATTGGCAAATTTGAACAAGCGGATGGTGGTACCATTTTTTTGGACGAAATTGCTGAACTCGATTTAAACCTACAAAGCAAGCTGTTGCGGGTTTTGCAAGAGCGGGAAGTCGTACGCTTGGGCGGAACCACTAAAATAAAATTTAACGCCCGATTGATTATTGCCACGCACAAAGATTTATCGCAAGAGGTAAAAAAAGGAAATTTCAGAGAGGATTTATACTATAGAATTATTGGTTTGCCTATAGAACTCCCGCCACTCCGAGCAAGGGGAAATGACACCTTATTGCTGGGGAAATATTTTATGGATTTGTTTGTCAAAGAGAACAAAATGAAAACCATATCGCTGTCTAAAGAAGCCAAAGACAAGTTGTTGAAGTATGCGTTCCCTGGGAACATTAGAGAATTAAAAGCCGTAATTGACCTTGCGTGTGTAATGTGTGATGCAAACGAAATTGCAGCTGATGATTTGACTTTTAACAGCATTAACGAGACTGATTTTTTCCTTTCGGAAGAAAAAACACTCAAAGAATACACCTCGGAAATTATTTTACATTATTTGAAAAAAAATGGTAACGACGTGCTTAAAACGGCCAAAAAATTAGATATTGGTAAGTCAACTATTTACAATTTGATTCAAACTATTGATATTAAAAATTAAGTTACGCCATCAAAAAATAAGGGTATTGCTCCCTCCCAATTAAAAATCGAACATGAAAGTAGCTACTATTTTATACCAAGAAAATTCATTTGTCAGAGAAATCAATCCCGAAAAATTAGATTTTCAAGCCGTTGAATTGGTTCTTGGGTTTGGTTCGAGATCGTTACTTGCCACAACAGAAATTTTTGATGCCATTCAGGAAAAATTCCCAAATGCACAAATCGCACTCTGCTCCTCATCTGGCGAAATTTACGACCAAGAAGTACTCGACAATACGATATCCTTGACAGCAATTGCATTTGCTACAACAACGATTCAAACCACAGCTGTTACAATTGATGATTATGAAAATAGCTTTGAAGCTGGAAAAGCGTTGATTAAAAACCTGCCGCAAGAGAATTTAAAACTAGCATTTGTACTTTCTGACGGCGGAAAAGTGAACGGTAGCGAGCTTGTAAAGGGAATGAATATTACAAAAAAGGAGTCTGTTTTAATCACAGGCGGTTTGGCTGGAGATGGTGCTCGTTTTGAAAAAACAGTAGTTGGACTCAATAAATTACCGCAAGTAGGCGCCATTATTGCCATAGGATTTTATGGCGAAAAACTTGTTTTGTCTCACGGTTCATTGGGCGGCTGGGAAAGTTTTGGGCTAGAACGAACGGTCACCCAAGCCCAAAATAACGTTCTTTATCAAATAGATTCCAAAAACGCACTCGATTTATACAAAACGTATTTGGGGAAATACGCTGCTGAACTTCCAGGATCGGCCTTGCTTTTTCCGTTATCGATAAAACTTTCGGATAGTCAAGAGCCTATAGTGCGAACCATTTTGTCGATAGACGAAGAAAATCAATCCATGACCTTTGCAGGCGATATTCCTGTGGGAAGCAAAGTTAGGTTTATGAAAGCAAATTTTGACCGCTTGATTGATGCCGCCAGTGATGCCGCTTCGACCTGCTTACACATGCAGGCGAGCAATCCCAAACTGGCGTTGTTGATAAGTTGTGTGGGGCGAAAATTGATTCTTGGTAATCGAATTGATGAGGAAGTAGAGGCGGTTGCCACCATTTTTGGCTCACAAACAATGCTTTCTGGGTTTTATTCGTATGGTGAAATTTCGCCTTTAAAACCACTTACCAATTGTGAGCTACACAACCAAACCATGACCATAACGTGTTTAAATGAAATAGACTAATGACTACTTTTCATAAACTTTTAGAAAAACAAATAAAAAAACATTTGGATAAAGAGCAACTCGAAAGCCCCGCTTTTAAAGCTTTTATTCATGCTGTAAATGATTCCTATTTATCCTTTGAAAGGGATAATGACTTAATGGATCATTCGTTTAAAGAAAGCGAAAAAGAGTATCAAGAACTGAATGCAAATCTCAAAAAAGAACAAGCCTTAAAGCAACAATCCATATCTAATTTATACGATAGTTTAGAGATTTTGGACGATCATTACACAGAAATCAATCCAGATGACGATGTTGATGATTTACTCTTTATTTCAAAATATTTAAACAAACAAATTGAAAAAAGAAAAATTTCCGAAACGAATCTTTCCCAAACGGTTAAACTATTAAAAACCTTACTCAACAACCTACAATCTGGTGTTTTGGTTGAAGATGAGCATCAAAAAATATTGTTTTCCAATCAACTTTTTTGGGATCAAAAAAAGAAAATCATTACACCCAAAGCTATTGAAGGCGTTGACTTCTCGGAACTATTTGTAGAGAGTAAATTTTTATACAAAGACCCGGAAATTTTTGTCTCCCGAATCAAGGATCTTTTGCAACATAAAAAACTCGTGATCGGTGATTTGATTGAAACCATTGACAATCGATTTTTGGAACGTGACTATATCCCGATTTATATCAACAAAGAATACAAAGGACAATTGTGGAAATACACGGATGTAACGGAGCGCATTCAGAGTCAAATTTTACTCGAACAAAGTGAGGAACGCAGTAGAATTGTTATGAATGCTTCGCTAAATGCGATTGTAACAGTTGATGATAAAGCCCAAATTACGTTTTGGAATCAGCAAGCAACTGCTGTTTTTGGTTGGGAAAGAGAAGAAGTTTTAGGCAAAGTATTTACTGATTTTATGGTTCCTTCTCGCAATAAAGCACTTTGGGATGGCTCCATACGCCAATATTTAGAGGAAGGTTACAATGCGTTTTTGAACCAACAAGTAGAACTTTTTGGCGTTCATAAATCTGGGGATGAATTCCTAGCAGAAATTACCATTACGCCTATTACTCAAAACGGAGAAACCTTTTTTTGTGCCTTTTTGCAAGACATTTCTAAAAGAAAAGAAGCCGAAAACAAATTGTATGAAACCGTTGCGTTATTAAAAACGCTATTAGCCAACTTGCACTCCGGTATTTTGGTTGAAGACGAAAATCGAAAAATATTATTTACCAATCAGCATTTTTGCGACATGCGCCATTTAAAAACTGCACCTGAAGAATTAATAGGAATGGATTGCACCACGTTTATTGGGAATTCAAAATTATTATTTCTCAATCCATCCGTTTTTGTAAATCGTGTGAATGAGATATTGGAACAAAAGAAAATAGTCATTGCTGAACTAATAGAAACCACGGATAATCAGTTTTATGAACGAGACTATATTCCTGTAATCATTCATAATGAATACAAAGGACATCTCTGGAAATACACCGATGTTACCCACCGAATCAAAACGCAAAATTTACTGGAACAAAGTGAAGAACGCAGTCGTTTTATCATGAATGCCTCACTCAATGCCATTATAACTATTGATATAAAAGGCAAAATAACCTTTTGGAACCAGCAAGCAGAATTCATTTTTGGTTGGAAATCCGATGCTGTTTTAGGAAAATCGTTAACCGAAACCATTGTCCCCAACCAGCATAAAAAAGGGCATGATAACGGCATGAAACACTATATAAAAACAGGTGAAGGCCCCGTTTTGAATAAGCAAATTGAGCTTACGGCCATGAACATAAAAGGAGAAGAATTTCCAGTAGAAATTTCGATAATTCCGTTAAAACAAAATGGAGAATTGTTTTTCTGTTCTTTTATACAAGACATTTCCGAAAGAAAAAAAGCAGAAAATAGCCTAAAAATCCAAGAAGAAAAATACCGAAATATTATTGCCAATATGAACATGGGCATAATCGAAGTAGATACGAATGAAGTTATTCAGTTTGCTAATCAGAGTTTTTCGGTAATGACAGGCTATGAAATCAATGAACTCATGGGGAAAAATCCATCCGAAATTTTTGTTTTTGGAGAAAATCAAGACCTTATGGCCTCAAAGAACGTATTGCGCCAACAAGGCGTGTCCGATGTGTACCAAATTCCCATAAAAAACAAAAGAGGAGAACTCAAATGGTGGGCCATAAGTGGCGCACCCAATTATGATGACAAAGGAAAATTAGTAGGATCCATAGGAATTCATCTGGACATAACCGAACAAAAACAACTAGAAATTGAACTGGAAGCCGAGAAAATAAAAGCCGAAGAGGCCTCAAAAGCCAAAGAAGCTTTTTTGTCCACAATGAGCCACGAAATCCGGACGCCACTCAATGCAATAATTGGCTTTTTGAGAGAATTAGGCAAACAAGAATTAACCGAACTTCAAAAAAAATACATTGATAATAGCGCCATTGCCTCCAAACATTTGCTGGCTATTCTAAACAATGTATTGGATATTTCAAAAATTGAAGCTGGCGAAATGGAACTCGAAAAAGAAGATTTTATTTTTGAAGATTCCGTTCAAAACGTCATTAAAGTACTCAAACCAAAAGCCAAACAAAAAGGAATTAGACTCACTGCACTGTTCTCGGAGAAATTAAATCCCGTGTTCAAAGGAGATGCTTTACGAATGGAACAAATCCTTTTTAACCTAATAGGGAACGCTTTGAAATTTACACCCAATGGCAAAATCGAAGTGTTTTGTGAGTTACTAACGGATAACAGCACCTTTCAAGAAATGCATATTTCGATTGCCGATACGGGCATTGGAATGGACAAAAGCTACTCCGAAACCTTATTTAAAAAATTCTCCCAAGAGGACAAAGCCGTAACACGAAGATTTGGCGGCACTGGTTTAGGAATGGCAATTACCAAAGAACTCGTACAACTTATGGGCGGTACCATAACCGTGGAAAGTGAGAAAAACAAGGGAACAACCATACACATTTATTTAAGTTTACTAAAAGGAAATTTAGAAAATGTAAAAAAACCAAATCCAGAAATCAACATTAATATCGAAGGGATTTCTATATTATTAGTGGAGGATAATAAAATGAACCGCATGGTCGTGCAAAACTCCATGCAGTACTTTAATTGCAAAGTTACCGAAGCCAAAAATGGTGTTGAAGCACTCGAAATTTTGAAAAAACAAAATTTTGACATCATTTTAATGGACATACAAATGCCTGAAATGGATGGTTTTGAAGCCACCAGAATTATCCGAAACGAATTTAAACTGACCACGCCCATCATTGCATTAACCGCAAACGCCTTCAAAAGTGAAACCGAAAAATGCAAACAAGCAGGTATGGATGATTATGTAACCAAACCCTTTGATGAAATTGTACTCCTAGAAACCATTGCAAAACACACGGTTAATAAAATCGTGATTCCAACCCAAAAGAGCAAAATCATTCAAAATAATAAAAACTACAACCTCAACACGCTTCATAATTTGAGCCGCGGAAACGATGAATTCGTAAAAAAAATGCTCACTATTTTTGTAGAACAAACCACCGATACAATTGCAAAAACAACATTGGCCATTGCCAACAATAATTTTATCGAAGTAAGCAGACTCATTCATAAAATAAAACCGAGTGTAGCAAGTTTAGGCATAAACAGCATACAAACCGAAATAAAAACACTCGAAAAAGTAGCCTTAACAGCTCCGAGTAAAGAACAAATACTAACGCTTTTTATTCCTATAAAAACATGTTGGAGGAAGTTGTAGCGCAGCTCCATGCAGAGGAACTCCATCCATAGCAAGTGACTCTACTCATTTTTCTGGAAATATCTTCCAAAAAATGGAAAAAAAATCAAATTAAAAATTTTGTAAAATACTGATTGTCAAATAATTAATTTATTGGCTTGACTTTGGATTACCTGTTATCAAAATAATTTATAACATGGAAAATCAAAATCAATTTAAATTTTTTATCGTAGACGATGATATTTTTTGTGCCAATGTGTACGAACAATACCTTCTTAATTTGAAATACAATGACATTACCTATTTCAGTAACGGTAGAGACTGCTTACACAATCTAGATCAAAATCCCGACATCATTTTTCTAGACCACAACATGGATGATCTTTCTGGATTTGAAGTCCTAAAAAAAATAAAGCGGTACAATCCAAACATTTATGTAGTCATGGTTTCTGGCCAAGACAATATAAAAACTGCTGTGGATGCTCTGAAATATGGGGCTTTTGATTATGTCATAAAAGATAATACTGTATGTGATAAAATGACGCTTATCATTAACAAAATTATCAAAGTGAAAGCAGCCCTCAAAAAATCGAATCCCAATATGGTGCAACGATTACTTTCATTATTTTAATCTTTTTCAAACTACAACATGAAAACAATTTTGAAAACGACCCTACTATTACTCCTATTTGCTTCTTGCAAGACACAAAACCTATTAGTAAGCAAAACCGAAATCATTGACAAAACAGCCTTTATGTACAATGCTGATTATCAATATAAAATAAGAAAAAATGACAAAATTTCGCTATCCGTTTGGGGCGAAGACAACTTGAGTGTAGGCTCTATTTATGGCATTTACAATTCGAATGAAGTTTACGGAAAATGGCTAATGGTCGATGCAAATGGCACTATCGAAGTTCCCAAAATAGGCACGACACTAGCACTCAACAAAACCGTTCCAGAACTCAAAGCAGAACTCAAAACAGCACTCAAAAAATGGCTTGTGAATCCCATTATTGATGTAAAAATTCTAAATAAAGAAGTCACCATTTTAGGCGAAGTACGAAATCCAAACACCATTACCATAGACAAAGATTATGTTACCTTACTAGAAATGATTAGTAAAACGGGAGGTTTTGACTTTTATGCCAATCTAAAATCTATCAAAATATTGCGTCAAGAAGGCGAAAACGTAATCGTTACCAACATCAATTTGACCGTTGCCGATGCTATTTTGAATACCAATATTCAGCTTCATCCTAGTGATATTGTCATCGTTCCATCCAAGAAAAATAAAGAGTTCGATAAGCGAATTGCAACCATAATCCCATTGACTACCACCATCAGTGCGGCGGCAATTATCATGGGTTTATTTTAAAAACAACAGCTATGAACGAAAACATACGATTACTCAAACCCTTATTTAGAGGATTTCCAATCATCATTTTGGTCATGATTTTGTCCGTTTTAGGTGCCAAAAAATACCTAAATTATGTTACTCCAATGTATGAAAGCACCGCTAAATTAAAGCTAGCCGATGTGCAAGAAGGAGTTCCGAGCGCTAACCTTTTCAAAGATTTGGATGTATTTGCATCCGCTAATAAAATTGCTACCGAAATTGAAGTTTTAAAATCCGCTACTTTGATGCACAAAACCCTTGCTGAATTGCCTTTTGACAAAGAAATTTACCGCAAAGGCGATGTGCAATCCGTAGAGTTATTTGGTAATTCTCCAATTCTAATCGAAGGTACTTTTCAATCTGAAAAAGCATTAGACAAACGCTATGGTTTGCAAGTTATTTCTAGAAAAGAATACTTGTTTTTTTATCCAAATTCCAAGCAAGCCATCAAGAACACCTTTGGAAAACCCTTGTCAATTCAGGGCGGGAAACTGCTTATCACTTTGAACGAACCTTTTATTCAAAGCAAAAAAGAGCTTAAAATTATCGATTCCTATGCGTTCGAATTTTTGAGTGAACAAAAAATAATGGATAAAATCAACACCAATCTTGATATTGTCCCTGTTGATAAAGATGTGCCAGTAATCCGAATTAACCTTAAAAGTAACGTGCCGGAAAAAGCAGCTCTTTTTGTCAACAAGCTTGCCCAAATGTACATACAGGATTATATCGAAAGCAAATTTAAAGCAGCCAATATTACGGTAGATTTTTTGAAGGAAGAAATAACTAGCTCGAACAAAAAACTTTCGGCTTCTGAAGATAACATTCAAAATTTTCGTGACGACAAAAAAATAGTCAATATTCAGCAAGAAACCGAAACAGATTTGCGTAAAATTTCGCAACTAAAAATCGAGCAATCGAACATTAAAATGAACCTGAATGCGATTAAAGACTTGAATAAATATATCGCAGCTGGCAAAACCAATTACCTAGAATTAGCACCAAATTTTGAGGCTTTTACCGATTTGCTTTCGACAGAAATGGTCAAGAATATGAAAAAATTACAGTCCGATAAAAAAGATTTGTTATTGACCTACACGCCCGAAAACGAAAAAGTAAAAATCATCGATTCCAAGATAAAAGACCTAGCCGACTATCAAGTAGAAAGCATCAAAAACACCGAAAGAAATTTACAATTAAAATACAACGACCTTTCAAGCGATATTTCTGAATCCGAAAAAGTATTCATTGGCTTGCCTGAAAAAGAAAAAAAGTTGGAAATTTTAAATAGAGAATTCAATCTCTACGAGAAAAATTACAATTTCTTGAACGAAAAAAGAATCGATGCCGAAATTGCTAAAGCTGCCAAAATTGCTTTTCATAAAGTAATTACACCTGCCGAAATATCCAAAACGCCCGTTTCGCCCATTCGTGCTATCATTATTGTTGTCTCGGCTGTACTCGGATTGTTTGGTTCCATTTTGCTAATTTATGTAGTGCATTTTGCAAAAGCAAAAGTAAATGACGTGTTCACTATCGAAAAAAACAGCACCATTCCTGTCGCTATTGCAACTCCGTTTATCAAAAATGATCAAAAAATAAAGGAAAATTTCCTAAAAGAAGCCATGCAAATGGAACTAAAAGGAATGATTCAGGAACAAAGCATACTCGTGATTAGCTCACCAGACAATGCCCGAGAACACCGTTTTCATGCGCAAAACCTAGCTCTTGCTTTTAAAAATCAGGGCCGTAACGTTTTGGTTATTGATGCCACAGGACAGTTAGAAAACCAGTTTGATGCCAATGCGTATTTTGATTATTCGGATCCTAAATATTTGAGTTACACCAAGACGGTTTTCCAAAAGGAAATCAACGAAAAAATGAAAAATTTCGAGTTGTGTATTGTACACAATCAAGCCTTGAAGGACGATAAGTTAGCCTTGCTTTTTATGAGTTTGGCAACACAAAATATAATGGTCATCGACAGCCGAAAAACTGCCGAAAAAACCATTTTGACCATCGAATTAGTTAAGGATGAATACCAATTTCAAAATGTTTGGTTCGTGTTGAACAAATCGGGTTACAATCCTAGTTTATGGGCATTGGCCAAAAAGTTTTGGAACAAAAAAACAATTAAAAACGCCTAATCAATTATGAATCGCATCCAGAAAATACTGTTTTCTCCTTCCTTCTTGGTTCTCGCGGATCAAGTAATTTGTAGCGGAACCAATTTTTTTTTGACATTGGTTTTGGCTCAAAAACTGGATATCAAAAATTTTGGACTGTTTGCTACACTTGTGCTTTTAAGCTATTTGGCCATGAGCATAAGCAATGCTTTGTTGATTCAGCCTTTTCAAGTTGCTATTGCAAAAATTACACAAAAAAAGGAATACCAAGTGTCATTATTCCTTGGACTAATGGCTTTGCTGCTTTTATTCATGTTGTCAGTGAAGTCGTTAGTCCTTTTTTTACCAAAAACCAATGTGTATGTTTTACAATCTAATGCTATTATTTGTTATATTCTTGGCTTTTTGATCAATGATTTTTTTAGAAAATTATTCTTGGGTTTGTCCAAAATCAAAAGTGCCTTTGTCATGGATGTGCTTTTTACCGCTCTCCTGTGTATTGCTTTTGTGGGCAAACAAAAACTGCAATTGCATGAAGTACTTTGGATTATTGGTCTAGCCAACATGGCAACTTCTTTGCCAGGAATACTATTTATTGTTCGCAATTATACCAGACCTGTTTGCTGGAAACAATTTGCCGCTGCTCATTTTGCACAAGGCAAATGGCTCTTTAGCGTTGCGCTTTTACAATGGTGTTCGAGTAACTTTTTTGTATTGGTATCTGGAATTTATTTAGGAATCGAAGCACTTGGCGCCTTGCGTTTGGTACAATCTTTTTTTGGGGTAATCAATATTGGCTTACAAACGGTCGAAAATTATTACCTCCCAAAAGTGGCGCAACTGTATGCAGATAGTGCTTCCAAAGCCAAAAAATACTTGTTGGAAATTACCACTATTGGTGCCGTTTTTTTTAGTATAATACTCGTTATTTTATTTGTTTTTTCGGATCGAATTATCGTTTTGGCTGGAGGATTAAAATATCAAAATTACGGCTATGTGGTAAAAATTATGTCCGTTTTATACTTCTTTATTTTTTTGAGTTACCCCGTTCGCATTGCCATCCGAATATTAGTTTTAAATAAAATTTTCTTCTTTGGGTATGTGCTTTCATTCGTTTCTTCCTTGGCAACTTTTCATTTTTTGCTGCGGTATTCTGGGCTTTACGGAGCGGTTTCTGGACTTATTATTAATCAAATCATAATGATTTTGTATTGGCAAAATCAATTGAAAAAAAACTCCTTTCAGTTATGGAAATAATTCATGTAGTATTAGGAAAAGCCAATCCGCAACGGATGAATGGCGTCAACAAAGTGGTGCATCAACTGGCAACACAACAACGTAGTTTTGGCGAAACGGTTTCGGTTTGGGGAATTTCAAAAGATGGTAAATATAATTTTGAAACCCGCAATTTTGAAACCCGATTGTTTCAAAAACAACGCAATCCTTTTGCTTTTTCTAAAGAATTAAAGTCGGCTTTAGTAGCTAAAAAAGGGAAAGCCGTTTTCCATTTGCATGGCGGTTGGATTCCGGTTTACTACTCGATAGCCCAATTTTTATACCAGCACACCATTGCATTTGTGTTTACACCGCATGGGGCGTACAACACTATTGCCATGAAAAGAAGCTTTTGGTTCAAAAAAGTATATTTCCGTTTTTTCGAAAAAAGAGTGTTGCAACATACCACTCAAATTCATTGCATAGGAAAAAGTGAAGTTACTGGTTTGAACAAAATTTTTAAAAACAAAAAATCAATTTTACTTCCGTACGGGTATGAAAACAAACAAAAGATAACGCTCAAAGACACGACCAATGGCACTATCGTTTTTGGGTTTATTGGCCGATTGGATATTTATACCAAAGGATTGGATACTTTACTCAAAGGATTTCAAAAATTTCATAAAAACCATCCTGATTCCCAGCTTTGGATTGTGGGCGATAGCAATGAAAAAGCGGCTTTAGAAAAACAAATCAAGACGCATTCCTTAAGCGAATGTGTGACGCTTTACGGAAGTAAATTTGGAAAAGAAAAAGAGGATTTGCTGCAACAAATGGATGTTTTTGTGCATCCATCAAGAAACGAAGGGTTGCCACTTTCGGTTATTGAGGCGGCGAGTTTTGGCAAACCGTGCATCGTTACTGACGCTACCAATATTGGCAATTTGGTCGAAAAATACCAAGCTGGAAAAACAATTTATTACCAATGTAGCAAGCAACTCGAAGCCGCCATGAATGCTGTTTTTAAAGGGTGGCAAATTCCATTAGATTTTTTAGAGATGCAACGCAACTCCATAAAAATGGTCGAAGAAAACTACAACTGGGAAAAATTGATCACACAGTTTCATACTGACTTATACAAAATATAATGACTACAACAGTTCCCAATCACGACGCATTCCTAAAGCGAATCAACACTTATATGTTCCTTATTTTATTGTTGATGGTAGCCTGTTTTTTTACGTGGAGCGAAAACATAAACATAACCCGCGCCATAAAAGTGGTGGGTAGAATGGGGTTAATGCTGTCATCGATTGGGGTTTATTATAAAATTATTAGGTATGGCGCAGTAAACACAATGGGCTACAAAAACATTTTTTCACCGCTGTTTTATCTTTCGTATATGGGACTTGGCTTCTTGTCTTTTATGTGGAGCACCAATCCTGGATTTAGTGCTTTACAATGGTTTATGACGTTTCAAAGTTTGGTTTTTGCTTATTTTTTTATAAAAAGTATCAAAGTACTAGATTCTTTTTTTGAAGGACATCCTATTCGTTTGTACCACCTTTTAGGCAACACGGTTTTTGTATTGCAATTGATTTTTGTGGTTGGAATGTGGATTGATCCTGACACTTTTTTCAGGTTGACAAATGGTGGCGAAGAAGCCCGTTTGGGTGGCGTAATGATGAACCCCAATGAACTTGGAATGCTTGCTGGAGTTGGGGTGGCGTGTTTAATTTTTGATTTGTATCGAAAACAAAGTAAGGTTTGGACTATCGTCAAAATTTTGGTTATTTGCTATGCATTATTCATGACAGGATCGCGCTCTTCCCTAATTGGAGTGCTTCTAATTATCTTTTTTCACATCAATCAAACCAAAAAACAAGGCTTAAAAATGGCCATTATGGGCGGCGTGCTGTTAGTGATTCCCTTTGCTGTTAACCAAATTATTTTGAAAGGTGGCGACAAAGCTAGAATGGAAGAAATCCTAACTTTGACTGGAAGATTGCCTTTTTGGCAAGCACTCATCAGCGAAGGATTGCCTCGAGAACCACTTTTGGGTTTTGGGTATATGCGTATTGATTACAAAGAATTTTTTCAAAGTGTCCATACTTATCCCGGCAAAATGACGCACAATACCTTCATGCAAGTTTTAATGAATTTAGGATTTATTGGACTTTGTATTGCTATTTTTCAAATGTTTTTTACGCTTCATGCTTTTTTTTCGGAGCCTAAAGAAACGCGATTAATGCTCATTGGGATTCTAATTCCGGTAATTATCAATTCGTTTACTGAATTTGGAATTTTTGGCGAAAGTAACTATGGAATCCTGTTTTACCAAATGATTATTTTCTCGGTATCGTTCAAAAATAATGCGCATTTAACCTCGCTACAAAAACTCTATTTGCGAAAAAGAAGACCCGATTTAGTCGTTTAGCGATTCCATTAAAAATAATTTTTCCAAAATATGGAAAAAAAACACTATCATAACACTCAAAAAACCCTTGTGAAATAAGGGTTTTTTGTTTTGGCACGGTTTTCCAAATAGGTATAGTATAAAGAAACACTATGGAAACTATTTTTAAAACTATTGGGTTCACAATTGCCGAAACAACGAACAATGTTGCTGCCAAAAAATTGGATTTGTTGTACATCAAAAACCCTGATGGGACACCAAGATGGATTTGGGAAAAAAACCAAAAGCATCCTTTGTTTTTAAAATTCTACGCTACCAGCAGTTATAGAGCCCAACTATTTGCGGCTGGGATACGGTTTTTGTTTTACCTGAAACTTCAAAAAATAGTTTTTGCGGGAAAATCCTTTTGGGTGACCAATCAAACCAATACTTTGTTCCAGCTACAATCCAATTGGGCTTTGTTTACCGGAACGGTTGGCCCTAATAATAAAGCTATTTTGTATGCCAATGCTTGTTTTTATAAAATAGCCATGACGCCATCGGCTCAACAATTAATTCACAACGAACACGCCATGTTGCAAGAGGTATGTGGGACAATTCCCAACTTGATAACGCCCGAATGTATTCAAATATCGGAGGAAATCATCCAACTAACCGATGTTTCTACCTTAGGAAAACGAACTAACGAATGCACGCTTGCGCACCTCAACCTTTTATCCAGAATGAGTGTTGTTAACAACAGGACGGTTGCGCTTGAAGATTGGGACTTTTTTACTACGCTAAAAAATGAGTTCCAACTCCTAAACGACACCCGAATTCCTGCAAATATGATTCGGAAAATCAATTTACTTTTAGAAAACACCAATCCAAATGAAAAAATAACGCTTTCCCTTTCGCATGGCGATTTCACCCAATGGAACCTATACGAAGCCGATACAAAAATAGCCCTTTATGATTGGGAGTTGGCTAGTTTTGAGCGAACAAAGGCGTTTGATTATTTTCATTTTATGATTCAAAATGGTGTGATGGTCGAGCGAAAATGCTGGTCAGAAATTTACAAAACCATTAAAGAAAATTGTTCTGGTGCTTTTGCAACGACATTGTTCAACAATGAACTCGAGGAATTAAACCGGTATTTAAAGTGGTATTTGTTGCTCAATTGCCAGTATTATTTAAAAGTATATGCCTCCCAACCCAAATGGCATGCGCAAATAGACTGGTTACTATTGGTTTGGAACGAAGCCTTAAACACCTTTTTGACCAATCAAAAATCAGCGAGAGAATTGCTTATTATGGACGTTTTTGATTCCCTTCAAAATCAGGAATATGCAGGTTTAAAAGTGGGTAACTACTATCCCGAAAAACTGCCTGAAAATGCCGATATTGATTTGATTGTGACCCAAAAAACTAGTAAAAATCTGATGAATTACATTCAAAACCATGCGTTGGTCGCCAATAGCACCTTTTGCAAAAAATCATTTATGAATAGTGTTTTGGTTTTTTTGACGGACGGCTCTTTTTTGGCTTTAGACCTCATAACCCAACTAAAAGTCAAAAATCTAGAAATAGGTGACGCCAAAGCAATACTAGCCAACAGTTTTCGCAATAATCACGGCGTAAAAAACGCTTCGGAAAGCGATACTGCTCGATTTATTGCTCTTTTTTACACCCTTAATGGCGCAAAAATTCCAGCAAAATACCTCGCTTTACAAACGTGTATTCAAAATTCAACAGCCCCTTTGGATGTGGTACTCCAAAAAAGTCCAAAAGAAGTGCTTCATTTTATAAAAAAAACCAAACCAAATCGCGCTATGAATTTCATTAAAAACACGTTAAATTACGGAATTGATACCTTAAAAGATAGCAGTAACAATAGGGGTTTTAGCATCACTTTTAGCGGAGTTGATGGTGCTGGAAAATCAACTGTAATCGAAAATATTGCAGTAATTATCGAAAAACGACTTCGCAAGAAAGTGGTTGTTTTGCGCCACCGCCCTTCGGTTTTGCCCATATTGAGTGTTTGGACAAAAGGCAAACAAAAAGCCCATCAAGATGCAGTAGAAAGTTTGCCAAGACAGGGCCAAAACCAAAGCTTGCTTTCGTCTCTTTTGCGGTTCTCCTATTATTATTTGGATTATCTATTAGGGCAATTTGTGGTGTATTTCAAGCATATTTTACGCGGTGATGTGGTTCTTTATGATCGGTATTATTTTGACTTTATAAATGACAGCAAGCGAAGCAATATAGTGCTACCAAAAAACATTTCTGTTTTTGGATACCGCTTTTTATTGAAACCAAAATTCAATTTTTTCCTTTTTGCGGATGCAGCAATCATTTTAAAACGAAAACAAGAATTAAGCAAAATAACTATCGAAAAATTGACTCAAGAGTACCAGCTTTTATTCGAGTCGCTTCAGTCCCAAACTACTTCGACCGTTTATACCAGTATTAACAACGTAGAATTGGAGCTGACCTTGCAACAGATTCTAACCACTATTACTCAAAAAAAATCATGAAAACGCTCTTTTTAAAAATCATTCAATTACGAAATCCAACTTTTTCATTTGATGAAACCTTAAGTTCTCGCCTATTGCTATCTTTTATTTGGATTCAAATGTGGAGTTTTTTGCGGGGATTAAAAGTTCTTTTTTGGTTTCGAAACCCCAAAGGAATGCTCTTGGGAACAGGCGTTTCGTTGACCTACAGTTTTAAAATAAAATGGGGGAAATTCCTAAAATTGGGCAATCAAGTACAGCTATCGGCTTTGAGCAAAAACGGTATTCAACTGGGTGACAATGTAAGTATTGGTGCTTTTAGTCGGGTAATTGTTTCGACTTCGCTTAATGCTATTGGCGACAAAATTGTGATAGGAAACAATGTTGGGATTGGCGAATTTGCTTATTTGGGAGGTGCTGGCGGACTCGAAATTGGCGATGAATGTATTGTAGGACAGTACTGGAGTTGCCATCCCGAAAATCATAATTACAAAGACACAACTATCGCTATCCGCCAGCAAGGGGTTAGCAGAAAAGGCATTAAAATAGGCAAAAATTGCTGGATTGGCAGTAAAGTAACCATTCTGGATGGCGTACAAATAGGCAACGGAAGTATTATTGCGGCTGGAAGTGTAGTTACCAAATCATTTCCTGACAACAGCATACTTGGTGGTGTTCCTGCCCAACTTTTAAAAAATAAAAACCATGAGTAACCCAACTATTGTCGCCACCTGTTATGCCGTAAATCCGTATAAAGGTTCCGAAGACGGAATGGGATGGAATTTTGTGTATCAAATTGCTCGTTTCAATACTGTTTTTGCTATTACTAGAGAAAACAACCAAGAAGCGATAGAAAAATACATGCGTCACAATCCAGATCCTGTTTATGACAACATCACTTTTTTGTATTTTGACTTGCCTTATTGGATGCGTTTCTGGAAAAAAGGAGGGCGTGGCGCAATGCTCTATTATTATATGTGGCAAAAAGGAATTGTAAAATTCATACAAAACAAAAAATTGATTTTTGATATTGCACACAATGTTAATTTTCACAACGATTGGACGCCTAGTTTTTTATATCAATTAAAAAAACCAATGGTTTGGGGCCCCGTGGGACACCATCCTGCTATTCCCAAAACGTATTTACAATTAGCGACCACTACGTTCAAACTTAAAGACAAAGCCACTTGGTACATCAAAAAAGCATTCTGGAAATGGTCGCCTGCATTGCATAAAACCATAAAAAACGCTAGTCATATTTGGTGTATGAATACAGGAGTTCCTGAAGTTTTAAAACTAGAAAATGACTCTTTTTCGGTGTTTCCATCAGTTGCTTCAGAGGATTTTTATACGGATATAATTCCAAAAAAAGCTCATTTTAACCTTATTAGCGTCGGTCGTTTTGTACCACTCAAAGGTTTTGATTTAAGCTTGCATGCTTTCGCTGCTTTTATTAATTCGCTTACGATTTCCGAAAAAAAAGCCTGCCACCTAACACTCGTAGGATCTGGAAATGAGATAGGGTTGTACCGCACTATTATTGCTCAAAATGAAATGGAATCCTATGTAACCATAATAGAATGGATTGACCGAGCCGAGCTAATGAAACTTTACGAACAGTCAGCTATTTTCCTGTTTCCATCCCACGAAGGCGCTGGCATGGTTGTCGCCGAAGCATTGTCATTCGGTTTGCCCGTTATTTGTTTGGACAACCAAGGTCCAGGACAATATATTGATGAAAACTGCGGTTTTGCCATTCCAGAAGCTCCCTATATGGAAACCATTTTAGGTCTAAAAACCGCTATTCAAAAATTATACTCAAGCCCCAATTTGTTGTATCAAATGAGTGGTAATGCTCGAAAAAAATACCAAGAACGCTTTACTTGGAACAGTCGAGGCGAATATTTACAAACCATTTATAATCAATTGCATCCATGCGAATCATAGCCATACATTTATTAAACGATTACAGCGGCAGCCCAAAAGTATTAATGCAATTGCTCAACGGCTGGTGCAAAAAAAACATCGAAACCCACTTGTACACCTGCGGTGGAAGAGACGGATTCTTGTCTGGGGTTGAAAAAGTAAAAACACATTTTTTTTGGTATCGCTTTGCCAAGAATCCGTTGTTGCGACTTCTTTTTTTGATGACAAGCCAATTTATTTTGACCATTCAATTACTGATTAAATTACAAAAAAATGATATTGTTTACATCAACACGGTACTGCCCTTTGGAGCTGCAATCGCAGGAAAAATAAGAGGTTGCAAGGTAATGTATCACATTCATGAAACCACTATGAAACCCAAAATCTTAAAACTATTCCTTTTTGGGATTGTCAAGATAACCGCTACAGAGGTGGTGTATGTTTCTTATTTTCTAGCCAATAAAGAACCCTTAAATGTTCGAAAAAATGTCATTTATAACGTCTTGGAAAGTCAGTTTATGCAACAAGCGCAATTGAATTTAAAATCAGAAAAGAAATCAAAAATTGTCTTGATGATTTGTTCCTTAAAAGCCTATAAAGGAGTTCATGAGTTTTTGAAATTAGCCCAAATAAATCCACAATTCACCTTTAAATTGGTGGTCAACGCTTCGCAAAATCAAATCGAGGACTATTTTATAAAAGATACAATTCCAAGTAATTTAATTATTTATCCAACCCAGAAAGACACCCATAATTTTTATAAAGAAGCCAGTGTGGTCTTGAACTTGTCGGATACAAACTTGTGGGTAGAAACTTTTGGTTTAACCGTACTTGAAGCCATGGCGTATGGTTTACCCACCATAGTTCCTCCAGTTGGTGGCGTTGTAGAACTGGTTAAAGAAGGCAAAAATGGCTTTTTGATTGATAGCAAAAATAGCGTGCTACTATCAAAAAAAATCAACGAATTGTTTCAAAATTCAGTTTTATACCATGAAATGAGTAAAACAGCATTGGAGTACAGTAAATTCTTTTGTGAAGACTATTTCGAAAACGAATCCACCCGAATTCTTTCCAATTAATATTATTTTTCCATATAGTGGAAAATAAAATCGTGTTTTAAATTATTAAAACTTTAAAAATCAGTACTTTAAAAAAACAGTATGATTTTTGGCATAAGACAATCAAACGATTCAATAAAAATGCAAAAAAATAAAATAGCCATTATTGGCACCGTAGGATTACCCGCAAAATATGGCGGATTCGAAACACTTGCAGCGCATTTAGTAACGCAGCTGTCCAGCAAATACAACTTTACAGTGTATTGTTCCAAAAAAAAGTATACCAAACAAGAACGAATTCAAACGTATAAAGGAGCGAAATTAAAATACATTCCGCTCGAGGCCAATGGTATCCAAAGCATTCCGTATGACACCATTGCCATACTTCATGCGGTATTTACATCGGATGTCTTGTTGATTTTGGGCGTTGCTGGCGCTTGGATATTGCCATTTGTACGCTTGTTTACCAATAAAAAAATCATCATTTCGATAGATGGAATCGAATGGAAAAGGGACAAATGGTCAACTCTCGCCAAACTATATTTGTGGTGGGCCGAAAAAATGGCCGTTCGCTATTCGCACATTGACATTTCCGATAATGAGTCCATTCAGGATTATACTGCGCTGCGGTATCAAACCATTAGCAGGGTAATTGAGTATGGTGCAGACCACACTTTGATGGTAAAACCAACGCTAGAAGATGTTCAAAAATATCCTTTTTTACAAGAAGAGTATGCTGTAAAAGTATGCCGCATCGAACCCGAAAACAATGTTCATCTTGTGCTGGAAGCTTTCAAAATGGAGCAAAAAACTAATTTAGTCCTTGTTGGCAATTGGAACAACAGTGCCTATGGCAAAGCACTGAAAAAGCAGTATGAAAATTGCAACAACATTTCGCTATTTGACCCCATTAACAATCAAAGAGAAATTGATTTGATACGTGGAAATGCAAGTTTGTACATTCATGGCCATTCGGCTGGGGGAACCAATCCGTCATTGGTAGAAGCCATGTATTTACAATTACCTGTTTTGTCCTTTAAGGTTTCGTATAACATTACAACTACCGAAAATAAAGCACTTTATTTCTCAAGTTCCGAGGAATTAATCGGCCAATTAAATACCCTTTCGAAAACCAAATTAAAGCAATTGGGCACCGATATGAAAGCCATCGCCAACCGAAGATATACTTGGAACACCATTGCAAAACAATACGATTATTTAATCCAAGAAGCTCTAATTTCCGAAGAGAAAAGCAGTGTATTTTCAAAAATTCAAAAACTAGATCCTCTTTTTTTACAAGAATTTCAATTGTCACATTTACAAAACAATACTTTTTTTTACGAAAACAGTTAACAAATGAAAACACTTATAACTTTGCTCTCCTTTGGGACATTGTCCTTCTTATTAACGGTGGTCTTCATACCACTATTAAAACGAATTGCCATACAAATCAATTTGGTAGACAAGCCCAATTATAGAAAAATCCATACCAATACCGTTCCTCTTATTGGCGGATTAGCCATTGCATCAGCAGCAATTATTGTAGTATTTATATCCGGGAACTTGTTGCCCATACTACAAGAATATGCCACGATACTTACCGCTGGTTTTATCTTACTCATTGTAGGCGCCATAGATGACAAAAATGATATTAGTGCCAAATACAAACTTGTAATCCAAATGCTTTTGGCATTAATAATTGCGTTATCAGAAAATCGAATTACCTCTCTTTACGGTCTTTTTGGCGTGTATGACATTGCCGTTTGGGTGCAATATGTGCTTACAATAGTAGTGATTACAGGTGTTGTAAATGCGTTTAACTTAATGGATGGCGTCGATGGATTAGTGGGAGGATTATCCGTATTGGGTTTTTGCCTGTTTTTACTAACGGCCATTTATTTTAATGATTATTTTTTAGGGTTTTTGAGCGTGATTTTTATTGGAGCGACAATTGGATTTTTAAAATATAATTTATCCTCCAAAAAAATATTTATGGGCGATTCCGGTTCGCTTTTTTTGGGATTTATTTTGGTAACCATTGGCATTCATTTTATGAAAAAACAAACTATAACCCACAATTACGAGTATGCTTATGGTTTTTTGCTTCTAATAACCTTCTTTTCTATTCCGGTTCTAGACTCAATTCGGGTGTATTTGGGACGCATCAAAGAGGGAGATTCTCCTTTTAAAGCAGACAAATCTCACTTGCATCATTTGCTTTTGCGTATTGGTTTAACACATAAAAAAGTAGCGTTAACGGTAATCACTTTTTGCTTACTATTGTTTTTTATTGGTTTTGGTTTAGTAACTTATTTTTCGACCACTTTAATCATTTTGGTAACTTTTCTTGTGTTTTGGACAATTATCAAAATACTGTTTATGATAGCTAATTTACAAGAATGGAAAGGGACACTCAAAAAATTAGAACAACGTTAATTATTTTAAAAAATTGATTTTCAGTGTATTAATAACAAAAAGGAATTCATTTCATAAAATTAATTAGTTAAAAAAGAGTTTTTTTGTCATTTGTTTTTTTTCAAAACTAAAAAAATAGCCAAGTAACTGTAAGTCCCAAAATTGATTCTTGGTTTAAAAGGCAATCCTTTTGTATATTTGCATTTATCAAATCTAAACCACGCATGATTCGATTATATCCAAACGAACAAGTAAAGGAATTCAAAGTACATGAATCCCTAAAATTCCGTTACGCAATTACAAGTCACGGCCGATTAATTAGTTTTAAAGAAACCATCACCAATGGGAGGCTCCTTAATGGCGGGTTGCTAGATGGCTATAGAATTTTTAGGTATAAAGTGACAATGGACACCAAAATTGCAAATAAACATCACTTTTTTTACAAACTAATTGCCGAAGCTTTTTTGCCTAAAACCTCCGAAGACCAACAATACGTCCTGCATTTAGATTATGTGCGCGACAATGATACTTTGCGCAATCTAAAATGGGCAACTCGAGAGGAAATGCTGGAACACGGCAAAAAAAGTCCGCACGTTATCCAAGCCAAAAAAGATTTATTAGCGTTCAATCACAAATCCGATGGTAAAAAATTGACCATTACCAAAGTGATGTTGATCAAAAAACTACTCCAAAATCCAGACCGAAAAACACGTTTGAAGATGATTGCCAAACAATTTGGCGTTAGCGAAATGCAAATTAGACGCATCCAATCTGGAGAAAATTGGGGGTATGTAAAAATATAATTCGGATTAATTTACCCCTTAATTTCGCCTTGTATTTTCTTGGACAAACTGCTTACAACCAAATCGTAGGAATGATTTATCAACTCTTTGAGCAGCAAATCTGGAACATCTTGATTAACGGCAAGGGTATTCCAATGGACTTTACTCATGTGAAAACCAGGTTTTATCCCCTCGTATTCGGCTCGTAATTCCTGTGCTCGTTCTGGATTGCATTTCAAATTGAGTGATGGCGTGCCTTTTTCCCATTGCAATAAGGACGATAGGGCAAACATTTTTCCGCCTACTTTAAAAACCAAAGTCTCTTCATCAAAAGGAAAATGTTCCGTAACGCCTTTTTTCGAAAGGCAAAATTCATAATAGGTTTCTAGGTTCATTAGATTTTAGATTGAAGATTAACGATTTTAGATTGCGGATTTAACCACAAATAAAAGTGACTGCGAAGATTTAAGAGTGTGTTTTCAAATCAAAAATCAGCACTCTTAAATCAGCATTCTTAAATTATATAATAAGGGTTTGCTTGGACTCGCATCATTCTCAAACGAAGCGATTTGCAAATTCAATACATAACTGCCGTCGAGAATGGTATTTGCTACAAAAATCATTTCGGTAATCGTGCAATCCAATCGCGCATCGTCATTAAGATTTTCGATATTTTTTACGTTCCAAAACGCTTTGTGCACCAATAATTTCCCTTCATCGCGCTCTTTATCTACACTAGGCAAATCGATTAACAAATGCTGAATTCCCATTTCTCGAATAAATAGCGCCGCATCTTCAGATAAATAGGGTGGATTAGTATTCGAATATTTTAAGGTTTTTTTTTCGTCTAAATTGGGTAATGTTCTAATGATTATGGCTTCGGGAGTTGTTCCGTTCAAAGCTTTTTCAACTTGATTTTTGGTAATTACAAAATCATCTTCGTGCTTTTCGGGTGAAATAGAAATCAATTCTGCTAGAAAGAAAAACTGTTTCAAACATTGATTGATACTGTAAAATTCTCGTGTAATATGCCCCAAACATTCGGTGTGAGTTCCGTGTCCGTGCGGATTGAAGATGATATTGTTGAAATTTGTCGAAGCTCCTTTTGAAACTTTACCAATCCATTCCCCAAAAACAACAGGTTCAATTACTGGTTTTTCAAGGTACCAAGCAATGGGGTTTTGGTCGGAATTAGTCAACGGAATCGAAATATCAATGGGTTTTGAAAAGTCGATTTCGAAATTGTTTATTGTTGCTTTCATAGTTTTTAACCGCAAAGAGCGCAAAGGTTTACGCAAAGGATTTTATAATTTTATACTTCTATGGTATTTGAGCGCAAAAGATTACGCAAAGTTTGCAAATAAATTGTTTGTCTAAAGATTATTTACCACTCTTCTAATTCCATTTTTAATCAAAACTACATTGAAGTTTATTAGTAATCCTAGCTTACAATCCGTTAATTTTAAATATGTTAAAAGTTGTGCAAAATGAATATCATTCAACGCTTCAACAGATTTGATTTCTAAAATTAATTTATTTTCAATAAGTATATCTATTCTATAACCAATATCTAATTTTACTTCTTCGTATACCAATGGTAATGCTTTTTGCTTTTGAACATCTAATCCAGATTTCTTTAATTCATAGTATTAACATTCTTCATAGGCGCTTTCTAAAAGTCCTGGACCTAAATTTTGATGCACTTTCAACGCACAATCAAAAACAATTCTAGATAATTCATTTTCTGACATAATAAAACTTTGCGGACCTTGCGTAAACCTTTGCGAACCTTGCGGTTAAGTTATTCCAAATTTAGGCAAAAAAGGTCTGATGCAATTCCATCGGTCAAAAACTTTCCTTTCTTGGTGGGTTTTAAAATCTTCTCGATAGGATTCCATCCAAAAGTAGAATCACTCGAAGTGACGATTTCGAGTAACTCATCATCCAGAAATTTTTGCGCCTGTTTTTGCAAATAAATCGAATACTCATTTCCAAATTCGGTTGCAATTCGTTCCAATGAAACACCCCAAATCGTTCGCAAACCCGTCATAATATATTCGTTGTAACGGTCGGTTTTGGACAAAATTTCCGTTTCGCTGGGCAATTTATTTTCGTCTAATGATTTTAAATATAACGCATTATTTGAAATATTCCAACTACGGGAAACGCCATCATAACTGTGTGCCGATGGGCCAATGCCAAGGTATTTTTTGCCCAACCAATACGCCGAATTGTTCTTCGAAAAATAATTCTCTTTTCCAAAATTAGATAATTCGTAATGAATAAACCCTTTTGCTTCCAGCGTTTCTACCAAAATTTGAAATTGTTCTTGAGCAACATCATCATTGGGTTTGGCAATTTTCCCAGTTTGAATAAGTTTGTTCAAAGCGGTTTTGGGTTCGACCGTCAAAGCGTAACTCGAAATGTGTGGTATCCCAAAAGACAATGCGGTTTCAATGTTTTGTAACCACTTTTCGTTGCTCATTTTTGGAATTCCATATATCAAATCGAGCGAAATGTTGTCGAAATATTTGGTCGCTTCTTTCAGGCATTTTCTGGCCTCCGCCGAATTGTGAGCACGATTCATCATCACTAAATCATCCTCAAAAAAAGATTGAATTCCAATGCTTAATCGGTTGATTGGGCTTTTAGACAATGCTATAATTTTTTCTTCGGACAAATCATCAGGATTAGCTTCGAGTGTGATTTCGGGATTTTCTGCAACGGTATAGTTTTTATAAATCACAGCAATCAAAAAGTCTAAAGCTGCAAGCTGCAATACCGATGGCGTTCCTCCTCCAAAATAAATCGTTTCTACGGCTTCGTTAGCAAACTCATTTTTACGAATTTGTAATTCTTTGGCAATAGCCAAAACCATCTCGTCCTTCTTTTTCATCGAAGTCGAAAAATGAAAGTCGCAGTAATGACACGCCTGCTTGCAGAATGGGATGTGAATGTAGATACCGCTCATTTTTTTACTCGGTCTTCATTATTTTTCACAAAAGCATCCCAACCGGTATAGTTTTTTTCGCCCACCACTTTTCCAGAATTGAAAAAATGACAAACCGCTGCCGCCAAACCATCGGTTGAATCGAGGTTTTTGGGTAATTCTTTTAGTCCTAGAAGTTGTTGTAGCATTTTAGCCACTTGCTCTTTACTGGCGTTTCCGTTTCCTGTAATAGCCATTTTTATTTTCTTGGGTTCGTATTCCGTGATGGGAATATCTCTGGAAAGTCCCGCTGCCATTGCCACGCCTTGTGCTCGTCCCAATTTTAGCATTGATTGTACGTTCTTTCCAAAAAACGGTGCTTCAATGGCAATTTCGTCAGGATGATGCGTATCGATGAGTTCGATGGTGCGTTCAAAAATGATTTTCAGTTTCTGGTAATGGTTGTCGTATTTGGACAATTGCAGTTCGTTGAGTTGTAGAAACTGCATTTTTTTATTGACAATTTTGATCAATCCAAAACCCATAATCGTGGTTCCAGGGTCAATACCTAATATGATGCGTTCGTTTGCCATAAATATTTTGCCACAAAGGCTCAAAGTCACAAGGTTTATTTGTTATTTTACGAATTAATTTATTTACCCATAATTCCCCGCCGCGGCGGGGTTGGGGGCTTATGATTTCAATTCCACACAAAACTAAACAATTCCTAGTACTTCTAATCAAACTTTTGGTTGTAGGTGCTGCGTTTTATTTTATTTATGACCAACTGGCGCATAACGACCAGCTTGATTGGGATAAATTCTTGGTTTTATTTCGCAAAAAGCAATCGGTTTTAGGGATTTCTTTTATCTTGTTGTTGAGTATTTTGAATCGGTTTTTCGAAATCTTGAAATGGCAAAATTTAGTTTCTTATTTTGATAAAATATCGGTGTCCGAAGCTACAAAACAAGTTCTGGGCGCACTAACCGCAGGGATTTTTACTCCCAATGGTGTAGGCGAATATGCTGGAAAAGCGATTTTTTTTAGCAAAAAAGAAACTAAAAAAATCATTTTCCTAAACCTGATTTGCAACGGAATCCAGATGATTTTGACGGTTGTTTTTGGTGCATTTGGGTTATGGTTTTTAGGTTATACATTTTGGTTTTTGGTAATTGTAGGCATGACTCTTGGGTTTTGGCTCTTGGCTTTTGGCTTAAAAGGAATTAAAATCAAAGGCTATTCAATTGCGAAATTAATTCAAAAAATCAATGAAATTCCAAAACCGATTCATCAAAAAAACATCTTTTTAGGCACGTGTCGCTACTTGGTTTTTTCGCACCAATACTACTTTTTGTTCGTCGCTTTTGATGTGCATTTGCCTTATTTTATACTCATGGCGACTATTGCAACGGTGTATTTTCTGGCTTCCTCACTACCTAGTTTTCAGTTTTTGGACTTTGCCGTAAAAGGAAGTGTGGCGGTATATTTCTTTGGAATTCTTGGGGTGAACCAATGGATTGTGGTTTTTGTCACCACGCTAATGTGGTTTTTGAACGTAGTTTTACCCGTAATTATAGGAAGTTATTATGTATTTAATTTTAAAATCCTTACCCCGACTCTCGCCAAAGCTGACGAAACTTAAAAAATAATTATGATTACAATTGTTTTATTTTTGATTCTGTTTATTTATGTGATGGCTATTGCACTTTTGATATATGGATATTCCAAAATTAATTCTTTTGAATCTATTGGCTTAAAGCCAAAAACCAAATTCTCAATTCTAGTTCCTTTTCGGAATGAAGCTCAAAACCTGCCTTTTTTATTAGAAAGTTTCTCGAAACTGAACTACCCAACGGAATTATTTGAAGTACTATTGATTGATGATTTTTCAAGCGATAGGTTTGTCGTTCAAAATTTGCCGTTTACAGTTACAGTTATAAAAAACAGTCGGATTTCAAATTCTCCCAAAAAAGATGCCATAACAACGGCTGTGAAATTCGTAAAAAACGACTGGATAATCACTACAGATGCGGATTGTATTGTGAATGAAAACTGGTTATTGACTTTAGATAATTACATTCAAAATCACGATGTTTCAATGCTTGCTGGCGCGGTAACGTATGCTTGCAACAATTCGTTCTTGTATCATTTTCAGCAGTTGGACTTGGCTAGTTTGCAAGGCGCAACGATAGGGAGTTTTGGTTTAGGAAAAGGATTTATGTGCAATGGAGCCAATTTTGCGTACACAAAAACCTTTTTTTTAGCACTAAATGGCTTTGAAGGAAATGATAGCATTGCTAGTGGCGACGATGTTTTTTTGTTGCAAAAAGCCATTGCAAAAAACCCTAAAGCGGTTCATTATTTAAAATCCAAAAACACGATTGTTACAACCAAACCTTTGAACGATTGGAAATCTTTATTTTACCAACGCGTTCGTTGGGCGTCTAAAACGGGTTCGTACCAAAGCCGTTTTGGAAAAGGATTGGCAGTGGTTGTTTTTGCTGGAAATTTGAATTTGGTTTTTGGATTTGGTTTTTTGGTTTTGAGTTGGGTTTCGTTTCAAAATATAGTCTTGTTGTTCCTTTTGAAATTTATTGTTGATACAGTATTAATATATAAGGCAAATATTTTTTTGACTACGAATAGAATCCTTTTTTTAGTTTGGAGTAGTTTGTGGTATCCTTTTTTTAGTGTTTCTGTAGCCTTGTATTCGTTTTTTGGAAAATATGAATGGAAAGGAAGGCGGTTTTCTAAATAATATTCGTTTTTCTAAAAAGCAAACTTGCAACAATTATCCCTAAAATTGTTGTGCCAATTAAACTAACAACAATTGCTCCTATTTGAGAAAATGATAATCCAAAATGCAATCGAATTAGCATAAAAAGGAAACTAAAAAAAACAACGAAAATCCAATATTTCGAGTCTGATTTTACTGCTACAACTTTGTTATCAGGCAACTTATAACCATAATACAAAATAAAAATCATACCGATTAATGAACTCAAATGTTGCATTATTTTGTATAAAGGAATGCTGTTTATTTGCAATCGCAAAAAAGGAATTTGAGCGACAAAATAGCCTGATTTATGAGTAAATGAGTCCCACAAAACATGCGAAATAGCTCCTATTAAAATTGATAGTAAAACATTCAAAAAATTTGTTTTTAAATAATCCATCCATTTTGTGCTCTTCAAAAGGGTTAATTTATTTTGAAAAAACAAAGGCAAATTTTCTATAAATGGTTTTTTAATTATTTGATGAAAAACCAATGCAAATAGTAGTCCAACAGGTAAATTAAAAAAGAATAATCCCAAAAAAGTATGACTACAATCGCTTTGTACTTTCATCCGAATAAAATACTCAAAATCAGGACACAAAGAGCCTATTATTAATCCAGTTGCCGAAAGTTTTTTTTCTTTTAAAAATGGCAAAATAATAGCTGGATGAGAAAAAGTAAACGGCATCAGTTACTCCACTTTTAAAATTACAGGCAAAATAAACTGTGTTTTTACAGGAATTCCTCGTTTGATGGCAGGATTTACTTTAGGAAAATTGACCAAACGCGCTTTGAGGATACTATCAATTTTTGCGGTATCATAGGCTACAGAATCTTTAGGAAATTGTGGTTCAAATTGTAGGCTAGCATTAGGAAAAACAGTCACTTTTACCTCTATAGTGTCTAATTCGGGATACAAGATTGCCAATGTATCTGTGTCTAATTTTTGTTGAATGAGTTGGGTTAGTACTTCAAAAAAACAGTGTTGCCGTTGTTTCTTGTCTACTATTTTATCACAATCGGATACGGATGGATATTCGTCGACTTCTTTCCAATTAATTCCTTTCAATTCCTTTTGCAAAAGAGCCTTTTCGGACGGAATTTGCTTGTCAAAATACTGACAGGAATTAAAAAATAAGGGCAACAAGAATACTATTAGAATTATTTTTCTCATATTCGTTCACAAAACAACTGCTGTTTTAAAATTTGATTTAAAAGTACACTTTTAATTTTTCAAAAATACTAAAAATTAATTTTATGGATATTCTTCTGCTATTTATTGGTTTTTTCTTAATGATTCTGGGGATTTTTGGGAGTTTTATGCCTGTTTTACCTGGCCCAACTTGTAGTTGGATTGGTTTGCTTTTGCTTTATTTTACAAATGCAGTTTTAGCAAATTATTGGGTTTTAGGCATTACTTTACTCATTACCATTGTCCTTACAATATTAGATTATATAATTCCTGCCCAAGGAACCAAGCGTTTTGGTGGGAGTTCCTATGGGGTTTGGGGGACTAATATTGGACTGGTCGTTGGTGTTTTTACCCCTATTCCGTTTGGGTTTCTTATTGGGCCATTTCTAGGCGCATTTTTGGGTGAGCTACTCTATGATTACAAAGACCATAACCGAGCGCTGAAAGCGGCAACGGGATCTTTTATAGGATTTTTGGCGTCTAGTTTTATGAAATTTGTGTTTTGTATGGTGTATTTCGGGTTGTTTATTTGGATTTTTTGGAAAAATCGGTCGGGCTTTTTTTAAGAATAGCTTCCCTAAAATAGGAAATTTTTCTGAATCTTAATTTTCTTAAAAATGGCATTACTTTGCTAATGAAATTTTTAAATCGGACATTTAATCAAGGAAAATCATCCTTTTAAGAATGTTTTTTAATATCCAAAAATTAAGATTTTCCTCCCAATAACTCCATCAATTCCAAAGCTCTCCTGGTAGTTTTTACATTATCAAAAGTCAACAAAAGGCGTAATCCTGCCGGAGTTTGCTTTTCTTTCATGACACAAATACTACTATTTTTTTGGACAAAATCAATCATTTGCTTAAACCGTTTGGACGTATAATAATCCGATTGTTGATTGGTCACAAAATAGCCAATCATCTTGCCTTTTTTCATCACCAGTTTCTCGGCCAACTTTTAGGAGATATTGTTGCCGATTTTTTGTAGATGCTTTATCGATATATGAATATATTTTGGATTAGAAAATAAACTTCTTTTTCTATCACTCCAAAATTCTAGCTTTTTAGTCAATTCATCTATATTAGTGGTATTATACTTTGTTGATAAATAATCTAAACTTGAAAGTAATTCTAAAGCAAAATCAGAATAAAAACCATTAAGAAATTTGGTTGTTTTGTTTGCTATTTCTGATAAATTTTCATTACTTTCTATGTGCTTTTTAACATCATCATAGCCGTCGGCAACTAATGTTATAGGTTCAAATGGTTTTTTGTTCATATCACTATATCCCATAATATAACTGCCATTTAAAATATTAAGTACATATTTAACTTTTCCAGAGTAAGGCCCATAGAAATTAGGTGTAAATTGTAATTTAAAGTACTTCTCTGCGCCTAGTTTTTGTAAAAAATAGCACACTTTTTCACTAGAAAATTCAGACACATACTCACCGTTTTTTACCAAATCATACAATATGTATAATAATAATGCTCTAGCATCAGTTAGTTTAATCCGTTCACTTTTTAGGTGTTCTTTTATAATTGCAGTGGGTTCGTAAACTAAAACATCAATATCAATCTTACTTAATTTTCCTTCTATTATATTTTTTACTCTTTCCCATTCCAAACCACCATTTCCAGCACCAAGTGGTGGAATTGCAATACTTTTAATATTATTTTCTAGTAAAACATTTATTAAATCATCTAAACCCGCCTCTATGAATGAATATTCAGAAGGCTTTCTCCAGCTTTGTTTAGTTGGAAAATTAATAATATACTTTGTACCAGATGTAATGTTACTATCTTTTGTAACGAACAAATTACCAATAGCAACAATTTTATCTTTACAAGCTTGTTGATATAATTTAAAATTTATTGGAAATGCATTTTTAAACTGCAAAGCAATACCTTTACCCATAACCCCATCAGTGTTTACAGTATTAACGAGTGCTTCAGCATCACTATCGAATATATTTCCAGTTACGTATTTTATCATAGTTGCAAGATATTAAAAATATCCTTTTGGAATAACTTTTACTCTACTTTCTTCAACTCCCATTTCTACCAGTATGTTTTTTGCAGTTTCATTATAACATCCAAAGCCAATTATTAGCTCT
The DNA here is from genome assembly GCF_007097245.1 of Flavobacterium restrictum. Classification (GTDB taxonomy): domain Bacteria; phylum Bacteroidota; class Bacteroidia; order Flavobacteriales; family Flavobacteriaceae; genus Flavobacterium; species Flavobacterium restrictum. Next base: position 140,766 of record NZ_VJZT01000008.1, read on the forward strand.
GGATTTAAGTCATCTGAAATTAAAAATTCAGCTTGCTTTTTTCGTTTAATATTTAAATTTTCATTCCCCGCCCAATATTGTGCTTTAATAGAATTCCAATCAATTATTTCATTTAATGTATGGATTTTACTTTTATCATAAAATGAAGTATAATTGTTAGTTCCGTGTCCGTCACTAAAATAAAAATCTAAACCTGCTTCGATAATTTTATCAATTGAACAAACCAAATAAATAATATCTTCTGGTTTAGTAGCTTTTTCAACAAAATTACCTCCAATTTGAATAATGTAAAGCATTGGCATTTTTATACCAAAATAGAAAGGTATAAAGTCTCCAAGTTTTATACTTTTTGAATTTATATTCAAGAAATCACCATTATCAATAATTACCATTTTATTATCTCTGTTGTCTATCAAGCTTAAATCACCAACTTTAACAAAATTAGGGTTAGCATTTTTAGAATTTTTTTGAGTAATTCCAAATTCAAGAATATGCGGTATATTCTCAATATGTGTCATTCTATAAACAGCAGTTTTGATTCTATCCATAATCTTTCTGTTAAAAAAAATTTATTAAAATAATTTTCATTGAAAAAATTATTTGAGAATTATTTCCACAATATTAACTAATTCTTTTGTTTCCAAAACTCAAAAAAAGCGAAAATATATTTTAAAGCACTGATTATTAATCAAAATCAATAGCATAGTTTTACAACAAGAAATCCAGCATTTATTCCCCCCCCAATAACTCCATCAATTCCAAAGCTCTCCTAGTAGTTTTTACATTATCAAAAGTCAACAAAAGGCGTAATCCTGCCGGCGTTTGTTTTTCTTTCATGACACAAATACTACTATTTTTTTGGACAAAATCAATCATTTGCTTAAACCGTTTGGACGTATAATAATCCGATTGTTGATTGGCCACAAAATACCCAATCATCTTGCCTTTTTTCATCACCAGTTTCTCGATTCCCACTCGGGTAGCAATCCATTTGATGCGAATACTGTTCATCAACGCATTGGCTCTAGGCGGCATAGGACCAAAACGGTCAATCAATTTATTCTGGAAAACAACCAATTCTTCCTCGTTTTTTACCGTTCCTAATTCGTTGTACAAACTCAACCGTTCCGAAACATTATTGATGTATTCGTCCGAAAACAAGAGCTCAAAATCAGTGTCAATTTGTAAATCTTTAACGTATTCCTTTTCGACTCCACTATCTTCTGTTTCATACAAATCCTTGAATTCGTTTTCTTTCAATTCCTCGATGGCTTCGTTCATAATTTTTTGATAAGTATCAAAACCAATTTCGTTGATAAAACCAGATTGTTCGCCTCCCAATAAATCGCCCGCTCCCCGAATTTCGAGATCTTTCATGGCAATATTAAAACCGCTTCCCAATTCACTGAATTGTTCCAAGGCCTGAATGCGTTTTCGAGCATCATCGGTCATGGCAGAATACGGCGGACAAATAAAATAACAAAACGCTTTCTTGTTGCTACGTCCCACACGTCCCCGCATTTGATGCAAATCCGAAAGTCCAAAGTTATTGGCATTATTGATAAAAATCGTGTTGGCATTGGGTACGTCCAAGCCACTTTCGATGATGGTTGTTGCCACTAGAACATCAAATTCGCCATTCATAAAAGCCAACATCAATTCCTCGAGTTTCTTGCCTTCCATTTGGCCGTGACCTATTCCAACTCTGGCATTGGGCACCAATCGCTGAATCATTCCAGCAATTTCCTTAATGTTTTCGATGCGGTTATTGATAAAAAAAACCTGTCCGTTGCGCTGAATTTCATACGAAATCGCATCCCGAATTGTTTCTTCGCTAAAACCTACCACATTCGTTTCGATAGGATATCTATTAGGTGGAGGCGTCGTTATTACGGATAAATCACGTGCTGCCATCAACGAAAATTGCAGCGTTCTCGGGATGGGTGTTGCCGTTAAGGTCAGCGTATCAATATTGGCAGCGATGGTTTTGAGTTTGTCTTTTACGTTGACACCAAATTTTTGTTCCTCATCTACAATCAATAAACCAAGGTCTTTAAAAACTACATTTTTGTTGACCAATTGGTGGGTTCCAATCACAATATCGAGTTTTCCTTCGGCGAGTTGTTTGAGGGTTTCTGCTTTTTGTTTGGCGGTTCGAAATCGGTTTAAGTAGCCTATAGAAACCGGCATATCCTTCAATCTTTCGGTAAAAGTGCGGTAATGCTGGTATGCAAGAATTGTCGTTGGGACCAGAATTGCCACTTGTTTCGAGTTGTCTACCGCCTTGAAAGCCGCTCTGATGGCAACTTCGGTTTTACCAAAACCCACATCACCACAAACCAGCCTATCCATTGGGCGGTCGCTCTCCATATCGGCTTTTACCTCGGCGGTTGATTTAGTTTGGTCGGGCGTGTCTTCGTAAATAAAGGAACTTTCCAATTCGTTCTGTAAATAACTATCGGGTGCAAACTGGAATCCTTTTTCCAATCTGCGTTTGGCGTATAATTGGATCAAATTGAAGGCAATATGTTTGACTCTCGCCTTGGTTTTTTGTTTTAAAACTTTCCAAGCATTCGAACCCAACTTGTAAATTTTGGGAGGCGTTCCGTCCTTTCCGTTGTATTTTGAGATTTTATGTAGCGAGTGAATACTCACATAAACAATGTCATTATCAGCATACACGAGCTTGATGGCTTCTTGAGTTTTGCTTTCGACTTGTATTTTTTGTAAGCCTCCAAATTTCCCAATTCCGTGGTCAATATGCGTTACATAATCGCCAACCGAAAGTGTTGTCAGCTCTTTTAAAGTAATATTTTGCTTTTTCGAATAGCCATTTTTGATGCTAAATTTATGATACCGTTCAAAAATTTGATGGTCTGTGTAGCACGTAATCTGGTTTTCTTCGTCAATAAACCCTTGGTATATTGGCAAGACAACGGTGTGGTATTGCTTGCGAATATTCTCGGAATTGGCTTCGTCTAATGTTTCGAAAATGTCATGAAACCGTTTGGCTTGGGCATCATTCGAACAAAATAAATAATTTTTATAGTCGTTAAAATGGTTTTCGTTCAAATTATTCAATAACAAATCGAATTGTTTGTTGAACGACGGTTGCGGCTGAATGTGAAATTCAAATTTTTTGGTCGTTCTAAAAATAGCTTTTGAACTCCATTCCACTACCGAAAAATGGACTGCTCGCTGGATAAAAGCCGTTTGATTCAAGAATAATTCTTCCGGTTTGGCGTGTTTGATTTCTTGAGATAATTTCTCAAAAGCTTCGCCTGCTTTGGTAAATTGTTTGTCTAATTCGGCACATAAATTCTCGGTATTTTGGATAAAAAGCACCGTTTTTTCCGAAATATAATCCAAGAAACTTTCTCTACTCTGTTGAAAAACCTTGTTTTCGACATTTGGAATTATCGTGATTTTTTTTTGGATTTCTAATGACAATTGCGTTCCCACATCAAAGCTTCGAATACTATCGACTTCGTTACCAAAAAACTCAATGCGGTACGGATTATCATTCGAAAACGAAAACACATCGACAATCCCACCACGTACCGAAAATTCGCCCGGTTCGGTAATAAAATCTACTCTTTTGAACTCGTATTCGAACAACACTTCATTGATAAAATCGATAGAAATCTTATCGCCAACGCTCACTTTCAAGGTGTTTTTATCTAATTCTTTCCGAGTGACCACTTTTTCAAAAAGGGCTTCGGGATAAGTGACAATAATAGCTGGTTTTTTGCGGGAATTAATGCGGTTTAGGACTTCGGCACGGAGCAAAACATTGGCATTATCGGTATCTTCAATTTGGTACGGACGGCGGTAGGAGCCGGGATAAAACAGGACATCTTTGTCGCCCACGAGTGCTTCAAAATCATTGAGATAATAAGCGGCTTCTTCTTTGTTGTTCAAAATGACTAGAAAAGGCAGTTCGGTTTTCTTGAAAATGGCTTGTGTGACAAACGAAAACGCCGATCCCAAGAGCCCTTCGAGTTGCATTTTGGGAGCGGTATTATCCAGCAAAAAAGCCGAAATCTGTTTGACTTTCGGCGAATTAGTGTAAGTATTGTATAGAACGGTTTTACTCAACGTGAGGAATATTTTTCATGGTTAATCCATCTGGAATGGCTCGTGTGGTATCCTTCATTTTCAATAAATCGGATTCGCCTTCTTCTTTTGGAATTTTACTTTTTTCAACAATTTTATCCATTTGTCTTTGCAAAGAAGCCAATTGGACATTGATTTCGGAAACCAAAACCACCACTTTTTTCTCGGGGATATTATCCAAATGAATGTATAAATCGAGCAATCGTACTTGGGTAATCAACGCCGAAATTCTACTTTTTATAGCGGGATTGCTGTATTGTGGCGGAATGTTATCGTTGAGCGCTATTGCTTTTTTCGAAAGTGCTTTGGCTTTTTGCTGAAAAGCACCTATTGTTTTTTGGGGTTTTTGAGCAATTTCTTCCATAAAGGAACGCCATTGCACCCAAAAACCCATCGTAGATTGGGCAACATCATTAATAGGAGTATCATAAAACACCCAGCCTTTGTTGATTGTTGTGTAAATAACTTCCTTTTTTTTAGCGTCTTTTTCGTTTTCTATTTGGCGTTTTTGGTCGTCGTTTTTACACGAATTTAGTGCCAAAACTAACAAAAAGAACCCTAGTATTGTAACCCTCATGTTCGAATGTATTAAAGCGCAAAGTTACAAAGTAAATTTACAATATCGAATGCTGAATTATGCCATTCCTTTTAAAAAAAATAGTTCATTTTTTTTGGCAAAACAGCTTAATTGGTGACGGATCATTCGGAATGTAACCAGGGCATTCGCTTTTAAAAATTTTTCACCACAAATTCCACAAATTTTCACAAATTCAAAGTCTGTTTTTGGTATGTTTGAGTTAATTATGATGTTATTGACGGGTTCATTTTTGCGTAAATTTGTGTGATTTGTAGTTAAAGAAAATTATGCTTTTTAAAAGCGAATGCCGTGGAATGTAGCAGTAGAATCCAGTATCCTTTTATTTTTTTGTAATCGAAAAAAGAGAAACCATTGAAGCAAAGTCAATTTTTACCACAATTATTTTTTTTATTAAAATATAACAATTTTTAAAATATTGTTATATTTCTACAAAACGTTATATTTGTTCCTGATAAACGAAAGGGTATGAATCCAAAAATTTTAATCATTGGTGCATGCGGGCAAATAGGAACCGAGCTCACGCGCCAACTCCGGGAACTGTATGGGGTCGAGAACGTAATCGCTTCGGATATTCGGAAATTGAATAACGATGTGGTCAATTCGGGGCCGTTTGAGGTTATTAATGCGTTGGATTTTAATCAAATTGAGCATTTGGTCGAAATCCATAACATCACGGATATTTATTTGATGGCAGCTTTACTATCGGCAACAGCCGAAAAAAATCCTGCTTTTGCTTGGGACTTGAATATGAATTCGTTGTTTCACGTTTTGAATTTGGCGAAAGCCAAAAAAATAAAAAAGATTTTCTGGCCATCGAGTATCGCTGTATTTGGCCCTACAACTCCCAAAGAAAATACGTCGCAGTATACCATCATGGAGCCTTCGACGGTGTACGGAATTAGCAAGCAATCCGGCGAAAGATGGTGCGAATACTACAACCACGTTTTTGGGGTAGATGTACGTAGCGTGCGGTATCCCGGTTTAATTAGTTGGTCAACACCTCCCGGCGGTGGCACTACGGATTATGCGGTGGATATTTTTCACAAAGCACTTTTGGACAAAAAATACGACTGCTTTTTGACTGCCCAGACCAAAATGCCTATGATGTACATGGAGGACGCCATTGCCGCAACCATTCAAATTATGCAAGCACCCGCTGCTAAAATCAAAATCCGCTCTTCGTATAATTTGGCTGCCATGAGCTTCTCGCCTGCCGAAATTGCTAGGGAAATTCAAAAACACATTCCAGAATTTACAATTACCTACCACGCTGACTTTCGTCAAAAAATTGCCGATAGTTGGCCTGCCAGCATAAATGACGTTCAAGCCAGAGAAGATTGGGGCTGGAAACACAAATTTGACCTAGAAAGCATGACAACCAATATGTTGGGAAATTTAAAATAATCAAAAACCTCTTTTTTTTAGGGTATTTATGTCAAAAACGGTACTTTTAGATGCGCATTAATTTTAAAACCAATACACCATGAAAAAAATTATTCTACTGCAATTGGCACTTCTTTTTACTTTATTTAGTTGTACCAAAAAAAATACTGCAACAGGCGACACTGCTTTTGAAAAAGCATCCGAAGAATACCTCAAAGGCTATTTAGACTGGCGTCCGCAAACGGGAGTTTATCTAGGATTACATGATTATGACGGAAAAATAACCAACTATAGTAAGGCTTCAATTGCCGCGGAAGTCCTGCGTTTAAAAAAATACGACGCTCAATTTGCTGCGATAGATTCGAGTACTTTGAGTCCAAAAAAATACTACGATTGGAAAATGCTTCGTTCCAGCATCAAAAACGAGTTGTTCTCGATAGCGGATTTAAAAATATACACCAAAAATCCCATGACTTATGCCGGAGCTATTGATGTAAATATTTATGTGAAACGAAATTTTGCACCTATAGAGCAACAAATAAAATCGATTATCGCTATCGAAAAGGAAGCGCCAAAATTATACGAAGAGGCCAAAGCGAATTTGCAAGACACATTAGCAATTCCGCACACACAATTAGCCATTGCTATTGCCAGAGGTTCGGCTTCATTTTTGGGCAACGATCTTTTGGTGGCTTTGAAGGACGTCAAAAACGACTCTTTGATGAACGCTTTTACAGCAGCCAACACCAAAGCAATTGCTGCAATTAATGGGTATGCTGCTTTTTTGGAAAAAGAAAAACTGGCCAAAGCCAATAACAAATACGCCATTGGAAAAGAAAATTACCAAAAAATGTTGTTGTATGGCGAAGGAATTACGATGTCTGCCGATGCAATTTTGACCATTGGAATGCAAGAATTACAAAAAGAACAAACCGCTTTTAATGCTGCTGCAAAAATTATAAATCCCAACAAAAAACCCGTTGATGTCTATAACGAAATGCAAAAAGAACATCCCACAGCACAAAGTTTAATTCCGGGTGCCAGAAAAAATCTTGAAAATATTCGTCAGTTTTTACTCGATCATAAAATCATTACTATGCCATCCAAAGTGCGGGTAAAAGTAACCGAAACCCCCGCCTATGCTCGTTCTACTAGCACTGCCTCTATGGATACGCCGGGCCCATTTGAAACCAAAGCCACCGAGGCCTATTATTACATCACTCCCGTGGATCCTAAATGGACACCGCAACAACAGGAGGATTGGTTGGCACAATTTAATTTTTACACCACCGATGTCGTTTCTATACACGAAGCGTATCCTGGACATTACACCCAGTTTTTGCATCTAAATGCATCGGATGCTTCAAAAATTCAAAAGATTTTTGGCAGTTACGCCTTCATCGAAGGATGGGCACATTATACCGAAAAAATGATGCTTGATGCGGGTTATGGCAATACTGGTGATCCTATAAAAGCGGCAAAATACCGTTTGGCCCAATCAGGTGATGCGTTGTTGCGTATTTGCCGTTTGTGTGTTTCGGTCAAAACGCATTGCCACGGAATGACCGTTGATCAAGCTACTCAATTTTTTATGACTAATTGGTACCAAGGCGACAAACCTTCTCGACAAGAAGCGTTGCGTGGCACGTACGATCCGGGTTATTTGTTTTATACTTTGGGTAAATTGCAAATTCTAAAACTCCGTGACGATTATAAAAAACAAGAAGGAAGCAACTACAGCTTACAAAAATTTAATGATGCTATGCTGGATAATGGCATGCCACCCCTTCAAATAATGCGCGAGCTGTTGTTGAAAGACCCAAAATCGTGGCAAGCGATCTTATAGTTTTTGAGAAAAAAATAACCCCATTACCATTCCCATGAAAAAAATAATTATTAGCTCATTGCTGTTCCTAACCCAAGTTGGTTTTGCACAAAATATCCTGTTGCAACACGACAACAAAGCGATCAATTTTACCAAAGTGACTCCCGCAACGCTGCAGGAATCGGTTACTCTTGTCATAAAATCGTCCGATGAAAAAATCAAAAAAATAACCACTGTCAAAACCCAAACAATCGCAAATACGCTAGTAGCTTTTGATGATTTGCAGTATGAAATCACCGATTTATCAATGAAATTGGGTTTGATTTCATCGACCTATTCGGATGATGCTATTCGCAATATGGCGTATTCCGAAAGCGAAAAACTATCCGTTTATTCCAGCAATTTGAGTTTGAACGAACCGTTGTATAAAGCCCTAAAAAAGTTTGAAACTTCCCAAAAAAGCAAGTTGTCTGGCGCTCAAAAAAAGTTTCTATCGGAGGCGGTTATTTCTTTTGAAAAAAACGGAATGAAACTCAACAGTGCCCAAAGAAAACCCTTGGAAGCACTCAATAAAAAACTTATTGAACTAGGCAATGCCTTTGACAAAAACATAGCCGAAAGCAAGGATAGCTTGGTCTTTGATGCCAATGATTTAAAAGGAATTGATCCTGAAACCTTACTTTCGTGGCAACGACCTAACGGAAAATATGTTGTTGTCATTACTGGACCAAACGCCATCACCATCAGCGAAAATGCCGCAAATAGTACCACCCGAAAAAAAGTCTATTTGCACTACAAAGACAGAGCGTATCCGCAAAATATTGCCGTGCTGGACAGTTTGTTGTATTACCGAAACGCTTTTGCAAAAACGCTAGGATTCTCCTCCTACGCAGCCTATGCTTTGGTCGACAAAATGGCCGAAAAACCCGAAACGGTTTGGTCATTTGAAAATAATTTGGTTACCAAAATTACGCCTTTGGCAACCCAAGAAGTACAAACCATCACCAATTTCAAACACGAAATAGATCCTAACGAATCACCTGAATTTAATGCTTGGGATTTTGGGTATTACAGCAAAAAAATGCTGACCAAAAACTACCAGCTCAATAGCGATGAACTCAAAGAATACTTTGAAATGAATGCTACCCTAAAAGGAATGTTTACCGTGTATGAATCTTTACTCGGAATTCAAATAAAACCAGCTAGTAACATGCCTGTTTGGGACGCCAAAGTGCAAACGTATGAAATGTGGAGCGAAGGACACAAAATAGGTAGTTTTTATTTAGACCTTTTTCCTAGAGCCAATAAATACACCCATTTTGCCTGCTTTCCTATTAGCCAATACCTAAAAAGAGAGGCCAACGAATCCTTGCCACAAGCCGCCCTAATTTGCAATTTCCCAGAAGGAACTACGAATACACCGTCCTTGTTAGAACATCAAAACGTGGTAACCTTGTTTCATGAATTTGGTCATTTAGTGCATTAGTTGTTGTGCCATCCTGCTATTGCTTCTCAAAATTCTTTTGCCGTTAAAGGCGATTTTACCGAGGCACCGTCCCAGTTTCTTGAAAATTGGTGTTGGGAATATGATGCTTTAAAACTATTTGCCAAGAATTATAAAACGGGCGAAACGCTTCCTGTGGCTTTATTTGATAAAATGAAAAAAACCCAATTGGTCAACATTGGATCGAGTTATGTGAGACAAATGAGCTTGGGACTTATTGATTTCACCTACGAAGACCATTATCCCGAAACGCAAAAAAAAGGGGTGCTTGCCGTTTCTAAAGAACTTTCGGAATTAAGCCAAATTCCATTTGATGACAACAATCATTTTATATGCAGTTTTGGACATTTAAACAGTTACGGCGCTAATTATTATGGCTATTTATGGTCCAAAGTCTATGCACAAGATATGTTTTCGATATTCAAAAAAACGGGTGTAATGGATAAAGCAACTGGTATTAAATACCGAAAAGAAATCCTAGAAAAAGGAGCAACACTTCCTGAAATCGATATGGTCAAAAACTTTTTGGGAAGACAACCCAATTCCGATGCTTTTTTGTCATCGTTAGGAATCAAAAACGAGTAGTAATAGCATTAACAGAACAATAGTACCATTATCAATTCGAGCGCAGTCGAGAACCATTAAAGCCTCTCAACTTTTGCCCGTCTTGAGCGAAGTCGAAAGGCTCGATGTGACAAAAAAATTATTGGGCTATTTTATACGAGGACTGTTTATAAAATCTTAATCAGCTTTATGGCGGTCGTTGTAATACAATAACAGGAGCATGGTAACCACAACCGAAGAAGCAACTCCTTCAAAAAACAAACAAATACTATAGGTTTCAACAGATGGATTGCCACCAAACAAAAAAGTTTTGGATAAGGATTGCACATACGCATCTCCACCTTTCATGTAACTGTACACGATGAGCCCAATGATGCTCAAGAAAACACCAATTAAGGAGGTCAACATCGCTGATTTGGCATTATTTACAAGGTTTGTTTGACCGTCAGCAAGGTTCATAACAATTGTTTTGTTGACGCCATACAATACAAAAAGTGTATTGAAAAGCCGTAAATAAAACACATCCGAAAGTCCTAAAAGATTCATGATCAAAAAATAAACGCCAATCCCAACAAAAATACTGCTGCCGTTATACCACTCTCTAGATAATTTCATGTGATTGTTTTTTTTAGTTAATAATTAATTGATAAACAGTAAAGTACCTATCAAATTTACTAATAAATCAAACAACAAAATAGATTAATGGAATATAATACCAATACTGTTATAAAATAGTCGAATCTACTAGTACTTTTTCTCCAATACTTCCTAAAAAAAATAATTCGATAGCGAAGGCTATACAATGATTTTTTTCGTTGTCTTGAAAAAAAATAACTTCGCATCTTTGGGCTATTTTATAACAGTATTGGTATTAACAGTTTAAACGCGGGCTAAATAATCCAAAGCGGTTTCTTGATCTTGATTCAATTGCTCTTGAAGTGCCGCAACCGATTCGAATTTTTGTTCTGACCGGATTCTGTGTAGTACTGAAACGGTTATTTTTTGGTCATATAAATCGGCATCAAAATCAAAATAATGGATTTCTATAGTTAGTTGAGTGCCCTGAACAGTGGGATTAAAGCCTATATTCATCATCCCAAAAACAGTTTTTTGAGTCAGAATACTTTGTACCACATATACCCCATTTTGCGGAATGAGTTTGTAATCCTCTTCGATTTTTAAATTGGCAGTAGGAAAACCAATCGTTCGACCCAGTTGTTTGCCCTTGCTAACCGTTCCTGTTAATGGATAGTTATATCCTAAATAATCGTTGGCGAGTGTTATATTTCCGGCAGTAATTGCGTTTCTAATTTTGGTAGAACTAACTGAAATCGCATTTATTTCTTGCACCGTTATTTGTTCTACTTCAAAATCATATTGTTGGCCAAATGCCACTAGATCATCAATATTTGCGGTACGATTGCGACCAAAACGGTGGTCATGGCCAATGATAATTTTATGAATATGAAATTGATTGACCAAAATATTTTTGACAAACTCCTCGGCAGTAAGTCTTGAAAATTGTTCGTCAAAAGGATGAATTACCAGATTTTGAATCCCAATTTCTGTTAATAAATCGATTTTCTCTGGAATGGTATTGAGGAGTTTTATTTCTGATTTTTCCTGTAAAATCATTCTTGGATGCGGAAAAAAAGTAAGCACCAAACTTTCGTACGTATCGTTCTGGGTGTTTTGAGTCAGTTTTTCAAGAATTTTTTTGTGACCAAAATGAACTCCATCAAAAGTCCCCAAAGTAAGAATCGTTTTCTTGCTAGAGGTAAAATCGGTAATAGAATGAAAAATCTTCAAAGCAACTGTTTTATGATTTTGCAAATTTATACTATCTTATCTTAAAAGTGATGTATCGGTTGCGATTTTAGATGCTTTTTGATTGTATTTTAGAAAAATAGCAATTAAAATCACAACCTCTTGGCTTGAATTTGGGAATTTATGCACTAAATGTAACAGGCAACCAATTCCGTTTGAAATAAATGCCTTATTTTTGAAGTTCAAAATAAGATATATCATGAATAAAGTAGTCCTTTTTATAGTATTTATTGGTTGTTCTTTTGGGCTTCAAGCACAAAACAATGCCATTTGGAAAAGCGTGACCCGTGACCCAGCGTCAGTTTCAGCACGAACCGATTCAAAAGAAAACCCTGATGTTAAATTGTATTTTGAGTTGGATGCTGTTGCTCTTGAAACAATACTCGAAAAAACGCATACCAAAACCGAAAAAAACAGTGCAGTTGAAGTTGTAATTCCTAACATGAAAGGTGTTTTGGAACGGTATTTAGTTCGTGAATCTTCCAATTTTGATGCGCAACTACAAGCAAAATATCCCGAAATTAGAGCGTATGTAGGCACTGGAATTACCGATGCTAAAGCGTCCTTACATTTTAGCCTATCGCCAAAGGGAATTCAAACCATGGTTTTGAGAGCCGATAATGCTACCGAATTCATTGAGCTCAACGAAAATACTACCAAACAATATATTCTTTTTGATTCAAAAAACAGAAAAACAGGAACGCTCCCTTTTACATGCAAAACCGAGGATAAAGTCATAAGCAAAAACTTATTTAATAAAACTGTAGGCACAAAGGCGAATAACAAAGTGTTCAAAACACTTAAATTAGCCTTGTCCTGCACAGGTGAATATGGCGTGTATCATGGCGGTACCGTTGCCCTTGCACTTGCGGCGATGAATGCTACCATGACTAGAGTAAACGGTATTTTTAATAAAGATTTGGCTGTAAAACTAGTATTAGTTGCTAATAATGAGTTGGTTATTTACACCGATCCGGCAACAGATCCGTACACAACCGTTGTTAAAAATGCGCCTGCAGCTTGGAACGATGAATTAGAAACCGCTTTAAATGGTGCTATTGGAGTAGGTAATTATGATATTGGTCATTTATTTGGTGCCACAGGTGGTGGTGGTAATGCAGATTGTATTGGTTGTGTGTGCGATACAGGCAAAGGAAGAGGGTACACCTCTCCTTCAAACGGAGTGCCAAAAGGAGATACCTTTGATGTCGATTTTGTAGCACATGAAATGGGACATCAATTAGGAGCTAACCACACATTTTCATTTGACGGTACCGAAAGATCTGGGGTAAATGTAGAACCTGGAAGCGGCTCTACTATTATGGCGTACGCTGGAATTACCGATTATAACGTCCAAAACAATTCCGATGATTATTTTGCTTATGCTAGTATTTTACAAATTCAAAACAACCTTACTAACAAAGCTTGTCCCGTAAGTGTTGCCATCAATAATGGTACTACTACCGTAAGTGCAGGCGCTGATTATACGATACCAAAAGGAACTGCTTTTAAATTAACTGGGACTGGTGGCGGTACCAATGTAAATTCCCTCTCCTATTGTTGGGAAGAAAATGATTCGGCTTTGACAGCGGATAGCGGCGGAGCCAATAGCATTACGTACAGCACCAAAACCGACGGATCACTATTCCGATCTTTCAAGCCTAATAGCTCCCCCGTTCGCTATTTTCCAGCGTTGAGTAGAGTGGTTGCTGGTCAATTGAGCAGTACATGGGAATCTGTTCCTACGGTTGCCAAAACCCTCAAGTTTGTGCTGACCGTTAGGGATAATGCCGCTTTGGGTTTAGGACAAACCGCTAGCGATAATGCAGTCGTTACCGTAAGTGGAACTGTAGGTCCATTAACCATAACTTCACAAAATGTGGCTAATACGACTTGGGCACCAAGTTCCAGTCAAACCATAACTTGGGCTGTAAATAACACCAAAAATTTAGTTGGTTCAGCCAATGTAAATATCAAACTTTCTACTGATGGCGGTTTGACTTTTCCAACTGTTTTAGTTTCGAATACCCCAAATGACGGTGCAGAAACAATAGTAGTTCCTACAACAACAGCTACAAATTGTAGGATTTTGATAGAGCCAACAGCCAATATTTATTACGCCATAAACAGCAGTCCTTTTTCTATAGGGTACGCAGCCGTTTCATCTTGTGACACCTATACCTTTCAAGCCCCGTTTGCTATTCCGGAATCAGCAACATATACCACTAGAACAATTGTTGTCCCTGCTACGACAGCAACGATTGTAGATGTAAATTTCAATGTTGATTTTACACATTCGTATATGGGTGATGTGCAAATGGAAATTGTGAATCCGCTAGGAACAACCGTTAAATTGTTTGACAGGGATTGTTCGAGTACCAATAGCAGTTTATCTTTAAAGTATGATGATCTTGGCGGATTGATTTCCTGCAATGATGCCATTACACAAACGATTGCTCCTGCTAATCCTTTAAGTGTTTTTAATGGTTTAAACCCAAGCGGAACTTGGACTTTTAGGATTCGGGATGCTTTTGTAGGAGACACAGGAACTTTAGATGCTGCATCGGTTTCAATTTGCACCAAAACCTATACGTTAGGCGATGCTGATTTTGAGATAAATGATTTTGTTTTATATCCAAATCCAAACAAAGGAAATTTTACCATCCAATTTAATAGCACGTCAAATTCTGGAGTCAAAGTACAGGTAACTGATTTGTTAGGAAGAACCATTTATGACAATACCTTTGCGGGAAAATCTAATTTTAAGGAGCAAATCCAACTAAAAAATGCCACTACCGGAATATACGTATTGACGGTACTAGACGGTCATCGCAAAGTAGTAAAAAAGATTGTTGTGGAATAAAACACTGTTTTTTGTTTCCAAATCAGTTCGCTGGAGTTTCAAAATTAGGCAGGTGGTAAAACAGCAACTGGAATACGCCTATTTATATCAAATACAAAACATTTATTGAATGTTTAAAACAGTAGTTTTATATAAAAATGTATCGTTAAGCAGTATTGGTATGAATCCCTAAATCCCTCAAATTTTCATAAAAAAACCCTTCCCATCTTAAATGTAGACGGAAAGGGTTTTTAATTTTAAAACTTGTAACCAAGTCTATGAGGTCACACTAACAGTAACTACATCACTCCACAAACCAACTTTTTCGTCGTTGAGCAAGTAGATGGCTCTGTATTTCCAAACAGCACTTTGACCTTGTGCGGGCATGGTGGAATTGTCTATAAAATCAGGGTGAAAATCTTTATCAAGGGTTACAAAACCTGCACCGCTGTCTTTCTCGATTAGGATACCACCGAATTTTCCTTTCTTCCAGAGTAGGTTTACTTGTCCGCCACGCATAACGGTTTTTAGGGTAGGTTGAGCCGAATCTAAATTTACTCTTTGGGTGTTTGTCATTTCGATTCCTAAATTCTGACCAATAGCAGTAGTGTAGCTTTGGTGGGCTTTGATGCGGTTAACCATCGTAGTAAAGCGGGTGACCACCCCAGGAGGTACAACGGGCTGCGTGGCATCTAGCACGGGAGCTGGAGGCGCAGTATTGCTCGTTACGTTCGATTCTCCTTTTTTGAGAATGTTCTTGAAGGTAGTCCAATTCTTTTTGTAGGTTTCAATTTTTTTGAAATTGGTAACGGACCAAGCCAAATAAATCCCGTCGGCTTTGATGCTCGTTACTTCGGCAGCAGTGATGCCAAAAGCAACATTGTAAGTGTCAATTTTTGAAGTAAAATTAGTCAACTGAAGGGCTAATTTCTCATCTGTTTGTTCTAAATACGAATTCATATAATTTTTTTTAATTGTTAATAGTGCTAGACAAAAATCAATAACTAAACCAATATGCTGTCATAAAACATAATTTATTGTTAAAAATACTACATTACGATTATTAGCTTATTTTGTATGTATTTCACGATCAAGTCTATTGCGAAAAGATTTTATACACTCAAAAACTATTTCATAGCACTCAATAATCATTTTGTAGCACTCAAAAACTATTTTATAGCGCTCAATAATCATTTTATAGCACTCAAAAACTATTTTGTAGTGCTCAAAAACAATTTAGTACTGCTCAAGAATCATTTTGTAGCACGCAATACCTTTTTTGCAGCACTCCAGAATTATTTTGCAGTGACCTAAAAATAGTTTCCACCCATTGGTTGCAAACCAAAACCGCTGTAATCCTAGTCATACCTTGGATAGTTAGCTTTAAAACGGGATAATTTGCAATTGTATCGCATGTTAAAAAATCACTAATTTCCGGTATTGTGTACCTGTTTTATTAGCAATACTTTAGCGTCGAAACAATAGCTTCAAACGAACCCTACGATGCTATACCTACCCTAAATATCTAACCATGAAAAAAAATTACCTACTGCTATTCCTTTTTCTTACCGCTTACTGCATTCAAGCCCAAGACATTCTCTGGGAGAAATCCTATGGAGGCAAGAACCCCGAATATTTATTTGATGCCCAGCCCACGGCTGATTATGGTTTTATCCTTGCGGGGAGTTCGCTCTCTAATAAAACGGGTAATAAAACCGAGGACAACCATGGTGACTTGGATTATTTTATTTGGAAAATGAAAGAAAACGGCGATCTTGATTGGCAAAAAAGCATAGGCGGTAGCGGTTTTGACCTTTTGCAAAGCATCAAGAACACTAGAGATGGCGGCTTTATTCTGGCGGGTTCCTCTACCTCCTCTGTGAGTTTTGAAAAGAAAGACAGCTGTAGAGGCAATACTGATTTTTGGGTAGTCAAACTCGATGCCAAAGGCAATGAGCAATGGCAAAGAACACTAGGTGGTAGCGGACAGGACGAATTAGTATGTGCTTTTCAGACCAAAGATGGTGGCTATGTGTTGGGTGGATCGAGTAGTAGCAGCCCAAAAGGCAGTTCCAATTCCAATCTCAATGACAATTCCAATTCCAATTTCAATTTCAATTCCAATGACAACAAAGAAAAGGGAATAGACACAAAACCCGATGGATTTGCCAAAACAGAAAAAAGCCGTGGCAATATGGATTATTGGATAGTGAAGCTAGACAAAATGGGGGTGGTCGAGTGGCAAAAAACATACGGTGGGGAATATGCTGACTTGCTCCGAAGTATGGAACAAACCAAGGACGGTGGCTACATACTAGGCGGGTATTCGAACTCCGCCATCTCGGGCGATAGAACCGAAGCTCTACACGGCATAGGCGATTTTTGGATTCTAAAAGTCAGTAGTACGGGGGTTGTCGAATGGCAAAGAGCCTATGGCGGCGATGGCGACAATCAATTGTATGTCCTGCATCAAACGGAGGATAACGGCTATATAGCTGGTGGCAACTCCAATAGCACTACCCCACTAACGGCCAAAGGCGGTACAGTAAGCAGCGGTACAGATTATTGGGTTTTGCAACTCGATACCACGGGAAATGTGGTGTGGAGCAAGACTTATGATTTTGGCAAAGTAGATATTCTCACCTCATTGGTCGAGAACAAAGACCATACCTTCTTGATAGGAGGCTATTCCTGTCCTTCCACCTCACTAGGAACGGGACTGAAAATTGCCAAAGACAAAAACGGAATTAATGATTACATCGCCCTCAAGATTAGTGCTACTGGCGAGTCACTCTGGGACAAAACGGTAGGAAGTAGCGGCGAAGATATTTTGCGCAAACTCATTGAAACCCGAGATGGGGGCTACCTCTTGGCAGGCACCTCTAATGGGAATGCCTCCAAAGACAAAAATGGATCCTTGGGGAGCAATGATTTTTGGGTAGTAAAACTCAAAGACAAGAAAAAACCGCTAGAGGTCAAAGCCAACATCGAAGCCATCCCAAATCCTGCCGCAACCTTTACCAACATTATCATTGGGTATGAGTTCGAAAGCGGAACAGCAACAGTAGTAGACCTCGCAGGACGCATTTTGCAACAATTTGCCATTAGCAGCCGCACTGTTCCTGTAGACATGAGCCGCTACCCTGATGGGATTTATGTGGTCAATATCAAGACCAATGTGCAAAGTGACGGGGTTAAAGTGATTAAAAAAGGAGGGAATTAAAAGCAACTACCGATGAAAAAAAATAAAAATAGACAAACACCAACAATGAAAAAAATAGTCAACCATTCCTGTATTGCAACCCTACTCTTTTGTATGCAAATTGCAGTAGGTCAGGTCAACACTGATTTGCGTCCCGCAGTCAAATCCCCAGAGGTAAATAAATTTGAGCAATACCTCAATATGCCCGTAAACCTAGTCTCGGGAACACCACAAGTGAGTATTCCTATCTACACCCTAGAATACGGAGGTATGTCCTTACCCATTTCGTTAGAGTATGACGCTAGTGGGGTAAAAGTAGAAAGTATAGCCTCCTCTGTGGGGCAAAACTGGAGTTTGAATGTGGGTGGCGTAGTGAGTAGAATAGTAAAGGGAGCACCTGATGAGGGATATGTAGGTAATGCCTCTAGTCAATTAAATGTAAGCGGCTATTATAAAGATTATGGATTGACAAAACTGGATTCTGAATTGGCTGTTTTTCCAGCAGGGCTTGGCAGTAGGTATTCGCAATTTAATTGGTGGCTGGAAGATGTTAATTTAGGATTAAAAGATTCTCAACCTGATTTGTTTTATTTTAGCACACCAGAAGGTGGAAGTAAGTTCGTTTTTAATGAATTACGAGAAATTGTTTATACTGAAAATACCGATTTTATTATTAAAGAAGATTTTATTCCCAATTATTTCAGGACTTGGCTTGTGACCTCCCCAAATGGTAATAAATATAAGTTTGGTTTAAGCACAGGAACAAATTTTGGGTTAAACAATGCTGTCGAAAAAAATTATACAAATCAATCCATCGATGAAATCGTTTTTGATAATAATTTCACCATAAATTCTTGGTTCTTAACAGAAATTTCAAATTACACGAATCCTAATGTAATTCAATTAGAGTATGTTACTAATAATTACTCACATACAATAATTAACAAACCAACATCTAAAGGTCCTTTATGTACTCCAAAACTGATTCCCAATGTTTGTCCTTTAAGCGAGTCAGCTTATAGTCAATTTGCTGAAAACCCTGTGAATTCAACTTCACAAAATCACATTGTCTCGAAATTAATTAGCAAAATTAAAGCAGGTAAAACCGAAATTAATTTTATTTATGGCAATCGTGATGATTTAACACCTGAATTAGGAGTTACCCCACAAAGGCTAAATGAAATTCAGATAACAGTAATTGATCCTGTTGCCGCAATTGCAGTATGCGTCAAGAAAATAAAATTCAATTACACTACCGTTCAATCATCAATAACAAATCAATCCGTTAATATTACTGACTTAAAAAGATTGCAACTCAACAGTATGGCAGAAATGAGCTGTGACGAAAAAGTAGTAAAAACACATACGTTTGTTTATAATACCACGTCATTGCCTAGTAAGCTTTCTTTCGCTCAAGACAAATGGGGGTATTATAACGGTAAAACAAATCCCTCCCTGTATCCCGCAAATGGAATAACAATTAGTTCTAATTTGTATGCAGATAGAAATGTGGATTTCGTGTATGCTAAAGCAGGAGCTTTAGAGAAAATAATTTATCCTACAAAAGGGGCAGTTGAGTTTAAATATGAACAACATAAAACGGAGGAGCCACTTGATTATTATTATGACATTAACAATCCTTTATTACCCTTTTTAACAACAGCTACATCAACACAATCTACAACGGGTACCTATTCTTCTGTTTTCACTTATAATTCAGCTGCTGCAGAGACATTACTTTTACAAGCCTCTTTTTCTTACAATCCAACAGGAGGAGCAGGTTGTGGTCCAAGTAATGATGTTGCGGCTCAAGTAATGGATAATGTGACAAATACAATTGTAGCGCAAATTAATTACCAAAGTTTAACCTTTTCAAAAACAGTATTGCTCCCTATTGATAAAAAGTTGTTAGTCAATCAGAGACAATATACGCTAATAGTAAAAGGATATGGTGGGGCAAATGGGATGAATTACATGTGTAATATTTGTTCAGGAACTGTTAAAAGGATTCCTATAATTCCTATTTATGATGTTGGGGGGTTACGTATAAAAAATATAATTCATAGCGATTTTGACAATTCGATTATAAAACAAACTAGCTATACTTATTTTCAACCTAAAATTGTCAACAATCCAAAACTTTTTTATAAAACAGAATGGAATGTTAGTAATAGTAAATTTTTAACTAATTTTTTTAGCGCTGTTCCCGCAAATGCTTTAGCGTTTAATCAAATTTTGGTTAGTGAGAGTAATAGAACAGGATTTGATATAGGTTCGTATTACGATTTTTCAACAGGGACAGATCCTTTAGACATCAATTTTATAGGACCAAATATTTCGTATGCAGAAGTTGATGAAACAGATGGTAATGGAATAACAAAGCATTTGTTTAATAGATATAAAAATTATTTTGAATTGAATAGTTTTAGTTCTGATTATGGACTGCCAGCTGAACCTAAATTTCAGTCGATTTTAGCTGGTGAGAAACAAAGTGTTACAAGGTATGATGCAAATGGAAATGTTGTAAAACAAAATAATTATGATCATAATTATTCTACTACTGAAACAAGTGTAAAAGGACTAATTACAAAAGTAAGAAATGATAATCAAGGCCTTGTGTTGCTTTTTAATATATATAAAATCCAAGGCCAAATAAAAACCCTAAAAACCGAAACCGAAACAACCCGACTAGGCGGACAAGACGTAACAACGACTATGGACTATGAATACCGTCCCGATAACAAGCATTTTCAGCCTATAAAAACAACCCTGACCGATAATGCAGGTACTCAAAAACTCATTACCCAAATGTATTATCCAGATGATATGGGAACGGCACCTTATATGGCGGATTTATTGATTCAAAATAGAAAAGCGACCCCCATACGAGTAGAAACTTTTAGAGGGACAACCGCCGCTACAGACAAACTATCCGAGCAACAAACCGTTTATGCCATGGACGCCACAACAAGTAATCTCGTATTGCCCAAGAGTGTTTATGCTGCTAAATTCCCTAATTTCAACACCCCCATTACAACGCCAAATGTAGGCGCATTAGAGAAAAAAGTAACCTCGGATTTGTATGACGCTAGTGGGAATCTACTGCAATTCACTCCTGATAGCGGTGTGCCCGTAGCCCTAATCTGGGGGTACAATAAAACCCAACCCATTGCCAAAATTGAGAATGCTACTTATAGCCTTGTAGCATCTCTAGTAGCTAATTTACAAACCATTTCAGATACGGGTACCGAGGCCAGTTTGCTTGCCGCACTAACCACTTTTAGAAATACTGCATCCCTGTCAAGTGCTATGATTACCACTTACACCTATATTCCCTTGGTTGGTGTGAGTACCATTACAGATCCCAAAGGCGATAAGATAACCTACACCTACGATGCGTTAAACCGCTTGAAATGGGTAAGGGACAAAGACGGCAACATTTTGAGCGAAAACCAGTACCATTATAAAAACTAAAAAATTCATTTCTTCTAATACATTAAACCTTTCGGAGCTGTAATTAGCAAATAAGCAAAGACAGGAAAAAAAACTGACAAATATGAAAAAAACAATAGTTACTTTGTTGTTACTTGTATTTACGTGTACTATTAGTGCACAGGACTATTTTTTGGACAGTGATCACGATGGCTATGGCAATCCTGGAGTAAGACAAACCCAGCCAGTTAATGGCTTTGTTTCTAATTCAGGAGACCCAGACGACAGCAATCCATGCGTGCCCAATAGCAGTAATTGTGGTTATTTCCATGTAGATAATGATGCCGATGGTTTTGGTGCAGCCGCTACATCCTACGGACTTTTAACCACTGCCAATCGGCTTGTTAATGGTCTTGATTGTGATGATACCAATGCGGCAATTAATCCCAACACCATTTGGTATCTTGATGCTGATTTAGATGGTTTTGGTACTGGAATCGCAATACAACAATGCGTGAAACCTACTAATGGAGTCTTAAATAATTTGGATTGTGATGACACAAAAGCAACTATCAATCCCAATACTACCTGGTATATTGATGCTGATTTAGATGGTTATGGCACAGGAACTGCGATAAAACAATGTGCTAAACCTACTAACGGTGTTTTAAATAATTTAGATTGTAACGATGCGTTAGCTACTATTGGAGTTGCTAAAACTTGGTATATCGATGCTGATGCAGATGGATTTGGAGAAACAACAACACAAGTATCCTGTACCCAACCAGCAGGTTATGTGGCTAACGGTTTAGACAAATGCCCTGGGATAAAAGGAACAATATTGGGTTGTATTGTTCCTACGGAGAGTAGTGGTTTTGCTAGTGATCAAAATTACATCATTACAGCGATACCCAAAATTGCAACAACTAGTTTGCAACAACTAACCAATGGTCAAGATGTAAATATGAACATCACTTATTTTGATGGCTTGGGTCGCCCCAAACAACAAATTGCAAATGCCCAATCAGGCACAGGTACTGATGTGATTACACACATAGAATACGACACCTACGGGAGACAAACCAGAGAGTACCTGCCCTATGTTTCCTCCCAAACCTCCATGGCGTATACAGATGGTGTAACCCTAAAAAACAATACGGTAACTAAATATGGTGTGGCAAACCCATTCTCGGAAAAACTCCTCGAATCCTCGCCACTCAACCGAGTCCTCAAGCAAGCCGCACCCGATACCGATTGGAAATTAGGAAATGGACACGAAATAAAGCTAGACTATCAAACCAACACAACCACCGATGCCGTCAAGCGGTATACAGCGAATGCGACCACACCAGCAGCAGGCGTATGTACCATTGGACTTGTAACGTATGGCGATTATGCCATAAACCAACTCTACAAAACCATAACCTACGACGAGAACACCGCCGCAACACCCAGCGAAGCCAACGGCTCCACCGTAGAGTTCAAGAACAAGGAAGGACAAGTCGTACTCAAACGCACCTATGATAACCTCATAAAACACGACACCTACTACGT
The DNA here is from genome assembly GCF_007097245.1 of Flavobacterium restrictum. Taxonomy (GTDB): domain Bacteria; phylum Bacteroidota; class Bacteroidia; order Flavobacteriales; family Flavobacteriaceae; genus Flavobacterium; species Flavobacterium restrictum. The sequence continues at coordinate 163,613 of NZ_VJZT01000008.1, forward strand.
TTATGATCAATACGGCAACCTAACGTATGTGTTGCCACCGCTCGTAACAGCTCCCGCCACACAACTAGACGATTTATGTTACCAGTACAAGTACGATTCCCGCAACCGCCTAGTCGAGAAAAAAATCCCTGGCAAACAATGGGAATTCATTGTATACGATAAACTGGATCGTGTGGTAGCTACTGGACCAGCGTTTTCGCCCTTTAGCGATTCAGCCGCAGGAGTAGTAGGCTGGATGATTACAAAATACGATGTGTTCAATAGACCCGTTTACACCGGTTGGGAGCAAGCTACAACGGTAACGAGTACGGGTAGAATGGCCAAACAAACCACCATGAATGGACTCACGACCATCAGCGAAAGCAAAAGTACAACAGTAAATAATACCTTTGATGTTACCGGAGTAGCCTATTATAGTAATGCGGTAGTGCCTACCACTTTTAAGCTATTAACAGTCAATTATTATGATGATTATGCTTTTTTTTCCTTTTCGCCTGTCATAACCTATGCTGCTCCTGTAGCCTACAACAACAGTACCCTAAAACCCAAAGGCTTGCCCACAGGTTCGTGGGTACGGGTACTCACAACACTAGCGTCTATGACAGGTGAAAAAAGTTATGTTTTGTACAATGCCAAAGCCAGACCCGTACGCACCTACAGCACCAACTATCTAGGTGGGTACACTCAAGTAGACAATTCCCTTGATGCGTTTTCAGGCAAGCTGAACTATACCGAAACCCGACACAAACGGCTATTTGCTGACCCGACAGAGTTATACACAAAAGATAGTTATACCTACACCCCACAAGACCGTATAGTCACCCACACCCATCAAATAGGGACAGGAACACCGCAACTTTTAGCAGCCAATACCTACAACGAACTCGGGCAATTAATTAGCAAAAACGTAGGGAATACAGTAGCCTTGCCTTTGCAAAAAGTAGATTATAGTTATAACATACGGGGGTGGCTCACGGGAATAAATAATGTTGCTGATTTAAAACCAAGTTCAGAAAAAGATTTGTTTGGGTTTAAGATTAATTACAACAAAGTCGAGGGTGATGCCAGCGTAGCGAACAAACTCTATAACGGCAATATTGCCGAAACTTCCTGGAGTACATCAGCAGTAGTGCGCACCTATGGCTATAAATACGACAACTTGAACAGATTAAAAGACGCAACCTATCAAAAAGCGGGAGCAGTCACTTATGGCTTTGACGAAAACCTAACCTACGACAAAAACGGCAATATCCTAACCTTAAGGCGCAAAGGCGGTAGTGACCCACAAGCGGGAGCTATGCTCATAGACGACTTGACTTATGTTTATAAAGCTACAAGTTCTAACCAACTCCTAAAAGTAACAGATGGTCCAAGTGGTAATGATGCCCAAGGTTTTGTTGACGGGAATAAAACAGGCGATGATTTTACGTATGACAATAATGGCAATTTAATAAGCGATAATAACAAGACCATTACTGCCATAACCTACAACCACCTCAATTTGCCTACCAAAATTACATTTGCAACAAAAGGAAACATTGTCTATATTTACAACGCTCTAGGGCAAAAGGTGGCAAAAACGCTAACCAATATGACCGCACAAACCATAACAAGTACGGATTATTTGGGAGGGTTTCAGTATCAAGCAATGAATGTTTTACCCACACCAAGGCTTCAATTTTTCTCAACTGCAGAGGGATATGTAAATAATTCTGCTGCACCAGGTGCAGCATGGATTTTTAAATATGTGTACAACTACACAGATCATTTAGGCAATGTAAGGTTAAGTTATAGCGACGCAAATAATGACGGTGCAATTGCAACCACCGAAATCGTTGAGGAAAATCACTATTACCCCTTTGGGCTCAAGCATAACGGGTATACAACAGCAGTTAGTAGTAATTACAAATATCGATATAACTCCAAAGAATGGCAGGATGAGCTTTCTTTAAATCTATATGACTATGGTGCAAGGAATTACGACCC
>NZ_VJZT01000009.1 GCF_007097245.1 Flavobacterium restrictum
ACCACCGTAACCGCTCAATGTAGCGTAGCGTCAATCACTGCACCAACAGCAACCGACAATTGTTCGGGAACCATAACCGGTACAACAACTACTACCTTCCCTATTACCACTCAAGGTACAACTACTGTGATATGGAAGTATGCTGATGCTAAAGGAAATACTGCTACGCAAAATCAAACCGTAACCATTACCGATACTCTTGCGCCGGTTGCCAATGCTGCGACACTAACCACCGTAACTGCTCAATGTAGCGTAGCGTCTATCACTGCGCCAACAGCAAACGACAATTGTTCAGGAACCATAACCGGTACAACAACTACTACCTTCCCAATTGCAACTCAAGGGACAACTACTGTAGTCTGGACGTATGCTGATGCTAAAGGAAATACTGCTACGCAAAACCAAACCGTAACCATTACTGATACCGTTGCGCCTGTTGCCAATGCTGCGACACTAACCACCGTAACCGCTCAATGTAGCGTAGCGTCTATCACTGCACCAACAGCAACCGACAATTGTTCGGGAACCATCACGGGTACAACAACCACTACCTTCCCAATTGCAACTCAAGGGACGACTACTGTTACTTGGACGTATGCGGATGCTAAAGGAAATACAAGCACCCAAAACCAAACCGTAACCATTACTGATACCGTTGCGCCTGTTACTCCAACACTAGCTGATATCAAAAGTGATTGTTCCGCAACTGCAGTTGCTCCAACTACTACTGATGCTTGTGCGGGTACTTTAACGGGTACAACTTCGGATGCGTTAACCTACAACACCGCTGGAACGCATGTTATTCATTGGACTTTTAATGACGGACATGGTCAAAGCATCATCGTACCTCAAAATGTGATAATTGCAATTCCTGCAGCAACGCCAACAACGGCAATTCCTGATGCTAATTTTGAACAAGCATTAATCGATTTAGGTTATGACTGTCTTAAAGATGGAAAAGTAATCACTAGTAACATTAGCGGCATTACAACATTAGATGTAAATACCAAAAACATTAGCGATTTAACGGGTATTAAAGCCTTTTCTAATCTACAAACATTAGGCTGTGACACTAATAATTTAACGAGTTTAGATCTTACGGGATTAACCCATTTAACCGAATTAAATTGTTATTACAATGCCTTAACTAGTTTAGATTTAAGCTCATTAACTAGTTTAACATACCTAGACTGTGGCAATAACAACATCCAAAGTTTAGATCTTACGGGGCTTACTGCCTTAACCTACGTTTATGCAGGGTACAATAATTTGACCACCTTGAATGTAACCGATTTAAACACTAGTGCCGAATTGTATTGCTACAACAATGCTGACTTAACCTGTATTGCAACAACGGATCCTGCTGCTGCAACCGCTAACAGCTTGTGGCAAAAAGATGCTGCTGCCAATTATGTGACCAATAATCCAATTCTTATTGGTGGAGCGGTTACTGGCGGAACACCAATTTGTTTGGGGTCAGCTAGTGGTTTATTGTCACTTACTGGAGCAACTGGAACAATCCTTCGTTGGGAAAGTGCTGTTAGCCCGTTTACAACTTGGACGCCTATTGCCCATACAAACACAACCTACACGGCTGGTATTTTGACCCAAACGACACAGTTTCGTGCCGTACTTATAAACAGTTTATGTGCAACAACTACCGCCACTCCTACTACGGTTACGATAGAAAGTACCACTTGGACTGGAACATGGAGCAATGGAACTCCTAATGCAAACAAAGGCGCTATTATCGCTGCTGATTTTACCGCTACCGCCAATTTAGCTGCTTGTAGTCTTGTGGTGAATAACAATGCCAAAGTACTTGTAAAATCAGGTTTCAATTTCAGTATTGCCAATGATGTAACCGTAGCTACTGGATCGACTTTAACTTTTGAGAACAATACGAATTTGGTTCAATCCAAAGACACCAATGGCAACACAGGAAACATCATTGTAAAAAGAAAAACGAGCCCCTTGATGCTATTGGATTATGTTATATGGTCTGCGCCTGTTGCTAACCAAAAATTGCAAGCTTTTTCGCCAGCAACTTTAGCCACTCGTTTTTATACCTACAACCCAACAACCAATTTGTACAATGCAATCGCTACGCCAAGCACCACTAATTTTGCTACAGCTACTGGCTATTTAATTCGTCTGCCTAACAACCACCCTACAACACCAACCATTTGGGAAGGGCAATTTGAGGGAACTCCTAACAACGGTAACTATACATTTGCCGTGGCGAACAATACGTACAATGCCATTGGAAATCCGTATCCATCAACCTTAAGTGCCGATGCCTTTATTGATACCAATGCCATTACTGATGCCTTGTATTTTTGGAGAAAAACCAATAATACAGCCACCACATCCTATGCGACCTATACCAAAGCGGGGGGAACTGCGAATGCGGGAGGAGCAAGCAGCATTGTCCCTAATGGAATCATTCAGGTAGGTCAAGGATTTTTGACTAAACCAACTGCAGCTACTATTTCATTTACAAATGCCATGCGGGTAACGAACAATGCCAACCAATTTCTGAAAACAAAAGCAATAGAAAGAAATAGAATTTGGTTGAATCTTGCTAAAGATACTGCTCCAGTTAACCAAATAATGGTAGCTTACATGACAGGGGCTTCTAGTGGAATTGACCCTGCTATTGACGGGCATTTCATTAATGACAACAGTACAGCATTGACTTCTACAATAAACAACGAAGAATTTGCTATTCAAGGGCGTAGCCTTCCTTTTAGCGATACGGATCTAGTGCCTTTGACCTTCAAAACCAATGCTAGCGGTACTTTCTCTATTGCCATTGATCATGTTGATGGTTTATTTGAAGGCAACCAAGACGTATTTGTGAATGACAAACTAATTGGAACCTCACAAAATTTGAAAAAAGCACCGTACGCCTTTACATCAGCAACGGGTACTTTTAGCAATCGTTTTGAATTGGCTTACAAAAGCAGTTTGGCTCTTGGTGTTCAAAAACCAGAATTCACTAGCAACTCCATAATCGTTTTCAAACAAAACGGACTCATTACCATCAATGCAGGCAAAGCAATTATCAAGAATGTTCGCTTATTTGATATTAGAGGACGTATGATTTACGAGCAAAATAACATCAAACTAAACACTACCGTTCTAAAAGATTTTACAGCTGCGGAACAAACCATAATGGTTCAAATCACCTCGGATCTAAACGAAATAGTTACCAAAAAAATCATCTATTAGTACTTTCTAAAAAGTAAAATTTAAAAATACAATTATGAAAAATAAAGCAGTAAAAGGATACCTGACTCTCGTGTTTTTGTTCTCGAACTTAATGCTATTTGCAGATCCGGGCGATGAATCAGACACAGGAGATTTAGAAAGTGGCGAACCAATGCCCATAAACAGCAAATTAGTGGTGCTTGCCATCGCTGGAATTATGTTTGCCTGTTACTTTTTTTATAAAAATAGGAAAAGGCAAATAGTTTAAATAACCATTTTGTAAAAAGGGAGACTGTCGCTAGTCTCCCTTTTTTTTTCAAACAAGAATTAAGCAAACTTTAACTATTCTTTACAAATCAATATTGAAAATCATTTCTATATTTGAATTGTTAAAACAAAAACAATACAATTGCTATACCATGAAAAAAATCCTATCCCTAGTACTGCTCGTGGCTTTTACCATAAGCGCTACTGCACAAGAAGCTAAACCTGCACCAGAAAAAGCTAAAAAAGAAAAAAGTAGTACCAAAAAAGAAACTACTAAAAAAGAATGCAAAGCAGAAGGAAAAAAATGCTGCGCTAAAAAAGAATAACCCACAAAAAATGCCGCTACAAAAACTGTAACGGCATTTTTTTATACTCTTAAAATTTAGCTTTTAAATTCATACTAAATTACTTCATTCGGACACTCCATTCAAAATCCATTTCCGAGACTTGTTCCCCTTTTTCATTCGTTCCTATAGACTTCATCCAGAAGGTCTGCCCTGCTCCATCAGCAATTGTTTTTGCAATAGCGGCCGCAATCAAATCCCCATCTTGACAAACAAAGGTGATGCGCCCCGTTGCTTTTTTAGAAAAATTACTTTTATTATTGGCCACCAACATCGATATTTTTTTGCCACTTTGCGCTATTTGGTCAATTACCATAGCTCCTGTAGACAACTCGGCAGCCATGGCTTGTACTGCAAAATACATCGAATTAAATGGATTTTGATTCGCCCAGCGGTGTTTTACGGATACCACACATTGCGTGCCCGAAATCTCTTTTACCCGCACACCACACCAAAAAGCAGCTGGCAATTTAAAAAATAAAAATTGGTTGAGTTTAGATACTGTAAGTGCCATATTGATTCGATTTTTGGTAAAAATACAAAAAAAATACTAGGCACGCCTAGTATTTTTAAATGTTAAAAAATTGTTAATATTTACTACTATGCGATACAAGATACTTTCTTTTAGCCATATATTTGCATAAGAAATTACTATATACTTTTAATCATGGAAACAACAACAGAAAAAAACACCGCTACTTTTACTCACTTGAGTACCTTGAGCCAATATGTATTTCCGTTTGGAAATTATATATTCCCCATCTTGATTTGGTCAACCAAAAAAGACAAATCAGAATTTGTAGACCACCACGGCAAACAAGCCATCAATTTTCAATTGAGCCTGCTCATTTACACTTTGATTCTTGCCGCCATTGCGTTGCCAATATTGATTTATACCGTTTTTAAAGACAACACGTTTTCAAATTTTGACTACCATACTGATTTTCCTTTTGAATCCATTCATTTTCAAGATCACATCGGCATCATTACCGTGGGACTGGTGGCCGTTTTTGTTTTCTTTTGCATGAAAATAGCCGAATTCTTTTTAATCATTTACGCTTCCATACAAACCTCAAATGGCAAAAAATACAAATACCCTTTAACCATCCCTTTTTTGAAGTAACCTAAAAAAGTATGTAGTTAAAAAAAATCATCAATCATCAATCAAAAAATGAAGAGTACCAGTAAAAATCAAAAAAATCAAATCAAAAAATTATGAACATTGAAAACACAAAAGCCCAGATGCGAAAAGGTGTTCTCGAGTTTTGCATCCTATCTGTTCTAAAAGAGAAAGATGCCTACACTTCTGAAATATTAGACACCTTAAAAAACGCTAAATTATTAGTAGTCGAGGGAACCATTTACCCGCTTTTGACACGACTAAAAAACGACGGATTACTCAACTACCGTTGGGAGGAATCGACTTCAGGCCCACCACGAAAATACTATGGTCTGACCGAAATTGGACAAACTTTTTTAAACGAATTAAATGGCACTTGGACGGAACTATCCGATGCCGTAAACCTAATCACCAACCAAAAATAAGAATCATGAACAAAACAGTAAATATTAACCTAGGCGGAATGTTTTTCCATATTGATGAAGATGCATACCAAAAATTAACACGCTATTTTGAAGCCATACGAAGATCCCTTTCTAAATCATCGGGTCAAGAGGAAATCATTAAGGATATTGAAATTCGGGTTTCGGAGTTGTTAAATGAGAAACAAAAAACAGACAAACATGTTGTTGGGATAAAAGAAGTTGATGAAGTAATTGCGGTTATGGGGCAACCCGAAGATTACATCATTGAGGAGGACAATCAAACGACTCAACATTTTAGCGACACCAATTCAAGAGGTACCAAAAAACTGTATCGTGATAAGGAAAAAGGCATGATTGGCGGTGTAGCAACAGGATTAGGACACTATTTTGGAATTGATGCTGTCTGGTTAAAAATCATGTTTTTAATATTTGTTTTCGCAGGATTTGGTACAGGAATTATTGCTTATATCGTACTTTGGATAGTAACTCCAGAGGCGATTACCACTTCCGAAAAACTAGAAATGACGGGAGAACCTGTAACCATATCGAATATCGAAAAAAAAGTACGTGAGGAAATAGACAGCTTATCAGGCAAATTCAAAAACACTGATTTTGATAAAGTAGGTCATCAAGTAAAAACAGGTGCCGAGAAATTAGGAAACTCATTTAGCGATTTTGTACTAACTGTTTTCAAAATTTTTGCCAAGTTTTTAGGAGTCCTATTAATCATTACTGGATTTACAATGTTGTTTTTCTTATTGGTTGGCGTATTTACTTTGGGAACCAATGTTTTTATTGATTTCCCGTGGCAAAATTTCATCGAAACAGGACAATTTACAGATTATCCCGCATGGGCTTTTGGATTGTTGATGTTCTTTGCCGTAGGAATTCCGTTCTTTTTCTTAACCATTTTGGGTTTCAAATTGCTATCGCCAAATATGAAATCGATAGGAACTATTGCAAAATACACTCTATTAGCTCTTTGGTTAATAGCCATTGCCATAACAATTTCTATAGGCGTTCGTACCGCAACACAAGTAGCGTATGACGGAAAAACGGTTCAGAAACAAATCATCAATCTAAAACCAACTGACACGTTATTTGTAAAATTCAAATACAACGAAAACTACACCAATAACATTGATGACCGAGATGAATTCAAGTTTTTGTTAAATAATGTAAACCAAAAAGTGATTTATTCGAACAACGTAAGCATCAAAATCTTGTCTACTGACGAAAAAGCACCTTACCTACAAATCGAAAAAACAGCCAAAGGCGAATCCTTTCAAGATGCCAAACAAAGAGCTGAAAAAATAGAGTATGGTTTCAAAATAGAAGGTTCCCATTTGGTTCTAGACAACTATTTATTGACCGATGTCAAAAACAAATTCAGAGGTCAAGAAGTAGAACTCTACCTGTATGTTCCAGAAGGAATGCTATTGCAACCCGATGCAACGGTAGAAAATTACGACCGATCTGACAATGAGTTCTTCAACATGCACTATAGCTCTGATACTTACGTTTACAAAGTAACTAATTCACAAATAAAATGCTTAAATTGTCCAGCAGATGAAGACGAATACAATGATGTAGCAAATGACGATACGGACAATGTAGAAGTCAATATAAATGACAATGTAGAACAAAATGACAGCATTACCACTACAACTGTAAAAGTAAATGGACAAACGGTAACGGTAAACAAAGCAGGTTCAAAAAAAGGATTAACTGTAAATAAAGAAGGCGTAATCATAAAAAAATAAGTGCCATGATAAAAATAATTACAATAATCACCCAAATAATTGTAGCCACCTTAACGGCACTTTTATTTGCTTCTTGCAACCAAATCATAGAACGAAATGCAATAACAGGAAGCGGAAAAGTAACTACCCAAAAAAGAATTGTTCAAGGCGATTTCAATAAAATTGACGTTAGCAATACTATTGAAGTCATTATAGAACAATCTGACAAAGTAGCCATCACTGTCGAAGCGGATGATAACCTACAAAACGGAATCACAACTACTGTCGAAAACGGCACGCTAGTCATCAAATGCCAATACAATTCCTTTGTAAATGTCTCCGAAAAAAAGGTGCACATAAAAATGCCATTAATTGAAGGATTAACTGCCTCAAGTGCGTCGTCTATAAAAAGCAACGCAGTTATCGTGTCTAACAAAATGCGTTTGACCGCCTCAAGTGCCGCAACGATAGACGTAGCAATTGAATCTGACGTTATTAACTGCGATTTAAGCAGCGCAAGCGCCATAGCTGTTAAAGGAAAAGCGCTACAAATGGACGTTACCTCCTCCAGCGGAAGCTCCTTTAACGCCAAGGAGTTACTAGTCAATGACATCACTGCAAATGCGTCAAGCGGAAGTGTGCAAAACATTCACCCCATTGTTAGTCTAAATGCCGAAGCCTCTAGCGGTGGTACAATAAGCTACAATACCAATCCCAAAATCAGCAAAAACGCCCAAAGTTCAGGCGGTTCCATAAACAAAGAGTAAGCAAAAAAAGCACTATTTAATTTAAAATCATTCATCAAAAGTGAATGATTTTTTTATATTTGTAATCTTACTTTAAATTACAAAATGAAAAAAAGTGCCCTTGTTTTGCTATTACTATTGGTTTCGACATCGATTACAGCTCAAAAAAAAGAAAAAATAAAAGGATCTAAAACAGTCACCATCGAAAGTAAAGAGATTGGTAATTTTAACGCCATCGAAGTCGAGGACAATATTGAAGTCTATTTAGAAAAAGGAACTAAAAACGAAATCAAAATTGAAGCCGACGAAAACTTACACGACATCATAACAACCGAATTAAGAGACAATACCCTGCGCATTTACACCACCAAAAATGCTGGTAGTTACAAAAAATTAGTGGTAAGAATTACCTATACTCCCGATTTGAAAAAAGTAACTGCCAAGAATGAAGCGGTCATTAATGCCATTGAACAACTGGAACTCGACACTGTAGAATTTGACGCATTAGACTATTCAAAACTGTTTCTCAATGCCAATTGCACCCAATTCATTTTGAAATCCAATGATAAAACAAAAGTAGAGCTCAACTTAAAAGCAGTAAATACCCAAGTCGAATTAAGCAAAAATGCCACTTTAAAAGCATTGCTAACCACAACTGATTTAAAATGTGATGGCTATCAAAAAACGATAGCAACCCTAGAAGGCGATATCAGTAATGCCACAATTCGCTTGGATAATAATGCCATTTTATCTGGAAAAAAACTAACCACAAAAAAAGCGGACGTTACCCTTGAAGGCTATACTACATGTAGCATTACAGCCGAAACTAATTTAATTTTGGATGCTTCGGATCAATCCGAAATGACATTTTTGGGAGAACCAAAAATAGAAATTAGAGCCTTTACAGGAGAATCGAAACTGATTAAAAAGTTAAAATAAGACCAAAAAAAGTTCCCTTCTGTTTGACAAAAGGGAATTTTTTTGGACAATTTTATTTAAAAATTATTCTTTAGCTGCCAGATACCGTTCGGCATCAAGTGCTGCCATACAACCCGTTCCCGCAGCAGTAATGGCTTGACGATACACATGATCGGCAGCATCTCCTGCAACAAAAACACCCGCCACATTGGTTTTTGAAGTGCCGGGAGTGTTGATAATATAACCCGTTTCGTCCAAAGTGATGAAAGGGACAAAAATATCAGTGTTGGGTTTGTGTCCAATGGCTACAAAAAATCCAGTCGCTTCAATGTCAAAAATATCACCTGTAGTTTTGTTCTTGGCTTTTACACCCGTTACTACTTGCTCATCACCAAGCACTTCCACCGTGTCGTGGTTCATCAATATGGTAATATTTTCGGTTTTGCGTACGCGTTCTTCCATGATTTTTGAGGCTCTAAATTTTTCGCTACGCACCAACATGGTTACTTTTTTGCACAATTTAGACAAATAATGTGCTTCCTCACAAGCCGAATCTCCTGCACCTACAATAACCACTTCTTGATTTCGGTAGAAAAAACCATCACAAACGGCACATGCCGAAACGCCACCGCCCATTTTCAAGTAATGTTGCTCGGATGGCAATCCTAAATATTTAGCCGTAGCTCCTGTAGAAATGATGACTGTTTCGCAATGCAACTCAACCGTATCATTGATCCAAACTTTGTGAATATCGCCCGAAAAATCTACTTTGGTAGCCCATCCATCGCGGATATCAGCCCCAAAACGTTGCGCTTGTTGTTGCAATTGTACCATCATTTCAGGCCCCGTAACGCCATCCACATAACCAGGGAAATTTTCGACTTCGTTGGTCGTTGTGAGTTGTCCTCCAGGTTGCATTCCTTGGTACAAAACAGGATTCATATTGGCTCTAGCGGCATAAATTGCGGCAGTATATCCTGCAGGCCCTGAACCTATAATGAGGCATTTTATTTTTTCGATTGTTGTAGACATAGTAACAGATTTTATTTTTTAAACAGTACAAAAATAAGGCATAATAAACGAAATATAGAAAGCTACTAATCAGTTTTTGTTATGCTATAATAAAAAAAATCCCTTCTGAAAATACAGAAAGGATTTTTTGGTCGGGGTGGCAGGATTCGAACCTGCGGCCTCCTGCTCCCAAAGCAGGCGCGATAACCGAGCTACGCTACACCCCGAAAGCGGGTGCAAATATAGCACTTTTTTCGACTTCTACAAATTATTTTTAGGGATTCCTGTTTTTATTTACCAAGCAGGTCATTCGATTTAAACCCCAAAAATGTAGCACTACATAAAATTTTGCCACAGATGACACGGATTGAATAGATTAGCACGGATTTTTTTATTTAGTGTATCAAAAAACGAATTAAAATTGGTACAAAAATCCGTTTTATCAGTTAAATCTGTGACAACTTTTTTTAGAGTAAATACCTTGTTTACCAACTGCTGTTTTTAGTCCCAGCCCGAGTTTTTGGATTTTGCAGCTAATTTAAAAAGGGAGTCAAAAATGTAAAGAAAATGATTGGATTTTGACAACAAGCTTTCCAATTGTTTTTTTGCCACAGATTAAACGGATTGAAAGGATTGAAAGGATTTTCACGGATTAAAAAAAAGAGTTTGATAAAATAACACCCATTTTTGAAATTGATTGGAATTCGCAACTCGACAAGTCTACAATGCTATTAACTTACGAATAAAACGATAAATTTAATCAACGTATTTTGAACCGAACCAGAAAAAGTGAATTGCAAAGCATTTGAAAAACCAGAACCCTTCAAAAGTGACAATTTTTTTAGGACAAACACAAAATCAAAAATCTAAAATCTAAAATCTGAAATCTAAAATCTGAAATCTAAAATCTGAAACCCTAGCCCAAATGGCAGTAGAAAGCGTCGCAGTAGGATTCCTATTTTTTCTTGCTGCAAAAGGGCGACCAAAGGAAGCTCCTTTTGCGGCATTAGAAAAAAAGTAATCCTGCAAGAACTTGTAACGAACAGTTGGAATAGCTCCTGAATAAAAAAAACGGCTTATTTGTCAAAGAACAAGGAATCAGACTTTAACAAATGTTAACAAAATAGATTTTTAGAAACCATAAAAAATTGTATTTTTACCGTTCAAAATTCAGAAAAATAAATGGGCAAAATCATTGCGATTGCTAATCAAAAAGGAGGCGTTGGAAAAACTACTACATCAGTAAATCTAGCTGCTTCACTCGGTGTTTTAGAAAAAAAAGTATTACTAATCGATGCTGATCCTCAAGCAAATGCGACTTCGGGATTGGGAATTGATGTGGAATCAATAGCCATAGGAACGTATCAAATTCTAGAACACAGTAATACGCCAAGAGAGGCTATTATCCCTTGTTCTGCTCCAAATGTGGACGTAATTCCGTCGCATATAGACCTTGTTGCCATAGAAATTGAATTGGTCGATAAGGAAAATAGAGAATACATGCTCAAAAAAGCATTAGAAAGCATTAAGGACGAGTACGATTATATTATTATTGATTGTGCCCCATCGCTTGGATTGCTTACACTGAATGCTTTGACTGCTGCTGACTCGGTTATTATTCCTATTCAATGCGAATATTTTGCCTTGGAAGGGTTAGGGAAATTATTGAATACGATTAAAAGCATTCAAAAAATCCACAATCCAGATTTAGACATCGAAGGCTTATTATTGACCATGTACGACTCTCGATTGCGCTTGTCCAACCAAGTAGTTGAGGAGGTTCAAAAACATTTTAATGATATGGTTTTTGAAACCATCATACAGCGAAATGTAAAATTGAGCGAGGCACCTAGTTTTGGCGAAAGTATTATAAACTATGACGCTACAAGTAAAGGAGCTATTAATTACTTGCATTTAGCGCAAGAAGTGATCAAGAAAAACAGCAAATAATTTATGGCAAAAGCAGTAAAAAAACAAGCTTTAGGAAGAGGACTGTCGGCCTTATTGAAGGATCCTGAAAACGACATCAAATCTGTTGATGATAAAAACGCCGATAAAGTTGTAGGAAATATTATTGAGCTTGAAATTGAAGCTATTGAAATTAATCCGTTTCAACCTAGGAGTAATTTCAATGAAGAGTCGCTACGAGAATTAGCCACTTCGATTAAAGAATTGGGGGTTATACAACCCATTACTGTTAGGAAACTGGATTTTAATAAATACCAATTAATATCTGGGGAACGTAGACTTCGTGCCTCCACATTGGTCGGTTTGACCACCGTTCCAGCCTATATTCGCATTGCCAATGACAACGAATCATTGGTCATGGCACTGGTCGAAAACATTCAACGACATGATTTAGATCCTATAGAAATTGCGCTTTCGTACCAGCGATTGATTGACGAAATTCAATTGACACAAGAACAAATGAGCGAACGTGTGGGCAAAAAACGCTCTACCATTGCAAATTACTTACGCTTATTAAAACTAGACCCAATAATCCAGACTGGAATTCGGGATGGATTTATCAGTATGGGACATGGTCGTGCGATTATAAACATTGAAGATCAGGAAGCTCAAACGGCTATTTATCAAAAAATTGTAAGTCAAAATCTTTCGGTTCGGGACACGGAAACAGTGGTAAAAAACTACCAAGAAAGTTTGAAACCAAAACCTGCGGGACAACCCAAAGCCACCTCGTATGAAATTCCAGAAGCACAGAAAAAAACGTTTACCAGTTATTTTGGTGCCAAAGTTGACGTAAAAGTAGCTGGAAATGGAAAAGGGAAAATCACCATTCCATTCCAATCAGAAGAAGATTTTAATAGAATCATTAAGTTAATAAACGGATAGTGAATAAAATCATTGGGATAGGGCTACTGCTTTTTGTTTTAGGAAACACGACTGTTTTGGCACAAGCGAAGAACGAAATTCCTTTGGTTGCTAAAGACACCTTAAAATCAAATGATATCGATCCGTTAACCCCTGCCAAAGCTGCTTTTTATTCGGCTGTTTTACCTGGATTGGGGCAAGCTTACAATAAAAAATACTGGAAAATACCGTTGGTATATGGTGCCATAGGAACGAGCCTTTACTTTTATATTGATAATAATAAAAAATACCATCAGTATAGAGATGCCTACAAACGTAGATTAGAAGGATATACGGATGACAATTTTAGCTATTTAGACAAAAGTAGGCTGATTGCTGGACAAAAATTTTACCAACGAAATAGGGATTTATCCTTATTGATATCCATAGGGTTTTATGTTTTGAATATTGTGGATGCCAATGTGGATGCCGCTTTAATACAATTTAATGTCAACGATAATTTATCTATTAAACCAGATTTGTATCAAAATGATGTAACATTACGAACCAACTTGGGACTAACTTTAAATTACAATTTTTAGAGCCAATCCAATAACTTCGTGCGAGTTTACAAATTACAAAAATCTGAAATTATAATTTTTTAAATAAAAACAAATGAAAATTGCGCTTTTAGGATACGGAAAAATGGGTCAAGTAATTGAACGAATTGCTCTAGAAAGAGGTCACGAAATTGTCCTTAAAAAAGACGAGTTCAACACCTACGAAGGACTTCAAAATGCTGATGTGGCCATTGATTTTAGCGTTCCTACAGCTGCCGTTCCTAATATATCAAGCTGTTTTAATGCACATGTTCCCGTAGTTTCTGGAACAACAGGTTGGCTGGATCAATATGACGAAATGGCTGCACTATGTATGGCGCAAAAAGGAGCTTTTATATCCAGTTCAAATTTTAGTTTAGGCGTGAATTTGTTTTTTGAAATCAACGCCTATGTAGCCAAAATAATGGCCAAATTCGATTCCTATCACGTGGCGATGGAGGAAATTCACCACACTCAAAAACTAGATGCGCCTAGTGGAACAGCGATTTCATTAGCCAAAGGAGTTATCGAAAACAGTTCCTACACCAATTGGACTATAGAAAATCCTGAAAACACAAATACTACCGAGATTTATATTGACGCAAAACGAATTGGAAGCGTACCCGGAACACATACCGTAACATACAATTCTACCGTAGATGCTATCGAAATAAAGCATACTGCTCACAACCGAGAAGGCTTTGCGTTGGGTGCCGTTATTGCAGCCGAATGGATCGTGGGTAAAGAAGGTATTTTTACGATGAAAGATGTATTGGCGGTTAGCGCCTTGTAATATAGAAACAATTTCAAATCCAGAAGTGGTAACACACCCACCTCTAAAACCTAACTTGTAAACTTGTAAATTATGACCTCATATTTTTGGTTTGTTACCTTTTTAGCGGTACAAATAATTCATTTTTTAGGCACTTGGAAACTCTACGAAAGTGCAGGAAGAAAGCGTTGGGAAGCGGCTGTACCAATATACAACGCCATCGTACTAATGAAAATCATTGGTCGCCCAACGTGGTGGACAGTTTTACTTTTTGTTCCCATCATCAACTTGATTATGTTTCCAGTGATATGGGTTGAAACCTTACGCAGTTTTGGAAAACGAACTACTCTAGATACCTTTTTAGGCATCGTTACTTTTGGATTTTACATTTATTACATCAATTACACGCAAGAACTCAACTACATTACGGACCGAAATATAGACCCCGAAAACAGAGCGGCTGACACGGTAAGTTCGTTGCTTTTTGCCATAATCGTAGCGACAATTGTTCACACTTATTTTATACAACCCTTCACGATTCCATCTTCCTCATTAGAAAAATCCTTGCTAGTTGGCGACTTTTTATTTGTGAGCAAGATGAACTATGGAGCAAGAGTCCCTATGACAGCCGTGGCATTGCCAATGGTGCACGATACGATTCCGTTTGCCAAAATAAAATCGTATTTAAGCTGGCCGCAATTGCCTTATTTTAGGTTTCCCGGTTTCCAAAAAATAAAAAACAATGACATCGTAGTATTTAACTGGCCTCGCGATACGCTTTTCAATATGTATCTTCCTGCCGATAAGCGCTACGACAAACCAATTGACAAAAAAACAAACTACGTGAAACGTTGCGTAGGTATTCCTGGTGATAGCTTGCAAATAAAAAACGGAATTGTATTTATTAATGGTAAGGAATTGATTTTACCTGAAAGAGCAAGACCGCAATATTCGTATGAAATCACTGTAGATGGTAAAACGCCCATAGATTTTGAATACCTTTTCAAAGATATGGACATAACAGATGGTGTCACTTATGTAAGCGAAAACAAAGACACGATTGGAATAAAAGCATTAACTTTTGCCAATGCCGAGCGAATGAAAAACATTCCCGGAATTACCTCCGTAACTCGATTTATCAAGAAAGGCCCTGAAGATGGCGTTTTTCCTGACTTCCCTGACGGAAAACCATCGGTGACTAACAATTGGAGTTGCGATAATTACGGTCCTATTTACATTCCGCAAGCGGGGAAAACGGTAGCATTGAACAAGGAATCACTTCCTTTTTATAAAATTATCATCACCGAATACGAGGGGAATACGCTACACGTAGTTGGAAATGACATTTACATCAACGACCAAAAAGTGACTTCCTACACCTTCAAACAGGATTATTACTGGATGATGGGAGACAACCGCCACAACTCGCTTGACGCCCGTTATTTTGGGTATACTCCTGAAAACCACATCGTAGGAAAACCAATTTTTATATGGATGAGCTGGAATACCCATGGAAAAGGTTTTGGAAAAATCCGTTGGGAACGTTTGTTTACCACCGTTAGCGGCGAAGGACAACCAGAATCGTATTTTAAATTGTTTTTACTGGGTTTAATAGCCTTTTTTGTTGGTGAATATTTTTATAAAAAACGCAAAGCTAAAAAAGAGCTTTAAAAATACATTTCAAAAAAACAAAAAAAAGTCATAGCATCACTAAACCGATTTTATGACTTTTTGGTTTTAAAACAAAAGACAAATCCCAATGAATACGCTACTCCATCCCTCCTATTTTCCGTCGATAAGTCATTTTGTAGCCATCGTACAAGCCGAGGAACTTACCTTTGAAGTGGAAGATAATTTCCAGAAACAAACCAACCGCAACCGAACCTATATTTACAGTCCAAACGGGATTCAGTTGCTGAACATTCCCATAAAACATTCCAATAAAAGCCATCAAAAAACGAAGGATATCCAAATAGAAACGGATTTTGATTGGCAAAAACAACACTTTAAATCATTAGAAGCAGCTTACCGAAGTTCTCCTTTTTTCGAATTCTTTGAGGATGATATTCGTCCTTTTTTCGAAAAAGAACACCGTTTTTTACTCGATTTGAATTGGGAATCATTAGCATTAATTGAAAAATGCTTGCGCCAAAAAATAGCATATCAAACCACAACCGAGTATTTTCAAACCATTGATGATTCTCAAATTAAGGATTGTAGAGCACTCATAAACGGAAAAAAAGACACCAATAGCTTCGAAACCTACACTCAAGTTTTTGATGACAAGCATGGTTTTTTGAACAACTTAAGCGTTTTGGATTTAATTTTTAATGAAGGAAAATTTGCTATGGATTATCTAAAGAATCAAACGATAATTGTACTTTAAATTGCTATTCTAAACTCAATTTCGCCATAATGGGATAATGATCGGAACTTTGAAAATCAGGAAAGGTTTCAAAGATTTTTACATCCATTTTTTCATCGGCAAAAATATAATCAATTCGGGCAGGATAATACCGGAACGTGTACGTTTGTCCAAAACCAACGCCCGCTTCCTCAAAACTATCTTTGAGTTTGCCTTTTATATTGCGATATACATAGGAAAAAGCACTATTATTCATGTCACCACAAATCAACATGGGATATTCACATTGTTTTTTATGTGCAATAAATAGTTGCGCCTGTTCTTGTTGTTGCTTGAATGCTTTGCTAATTCTATTAAAAAGCAGTTGTGATTTTTGTTGGTTGATGACTTCTATATTTTCGGAAATTTCATGTACATCTGCCGTTATTTTTATGGACTGCAAGTGCATGTTGTAGACTCTAATAATGTCTTTACCTTTTTTAATATCTGCAAAAATTACGTTGTTATCCGAGTTGGGAAACACAATATTTCCTTGATTAATTATGGGAAATTTCGAGAAAATAGCTTGTCCCGTTTTGATTTGATTGCCCGCAATGAGCACATATTTATGCGGATACACCTTTAAATCAATATCGCCATAATTAGAATATTCTTGTATGCACAAAATATCAGGATTTTTATCATTGATGAAGGTTAAAATATCGTGGGGAATAGCATCATTATCAACCCATTTGAACACATTGAACAACCGAACATTATAGCTCATTACCGTAAAATCCTTGCCACTTTCTAGGTATTCTTTGGGCGAAAATTTATAGAATTTATTGATAAAAGTAATCCCCATCAAAAGCACCAATCCTGACAAAATCATTCTTTTTTTGAATTGAATTGCCCAATACATAAAAAAGAGTCCGTTCAACACAAAAAAGACAGGCATAAACAAGGTCATTACCGCTAATATTGGGAAAATTTTAGGCGATAAAAAAGGAAAAACATAAGCACCAAAAGTCACTACAGTAAGCACTATATTCAAAAAATACATGATTTTATTAAACCACGAAAGGTTTTTCATGAGCATTCGTTTGTATTATTTTCCCGCTTTAAATAAAAATTCTTTTTCCTCGACACTCAAACAATCGTAACCGGATTGACTTATTTTATCAAGGATTTCATCAATTTGTTGTTGTGTTTTGTCTTTGGCAACAATTCGAGAAGCCGTTTTGGCAACTGGTTTTTTGGCATAATTAACATGGACTTTTTTGAACGGCGTTTGAGGTGATTTTTTAAAAAAACCAGTAAAAAAGGCTACTGTTCCAGAAACAATTTTACTTAAATCAATTCCATTTTGAAGCAATTTAATAAAAATAAAACCAAAAAGGGCTCCCGCCAAGTGAGAAATATGTCCTCCCGTATTTTCTAATCGAAATTGCAGGAGATCAATAACCAAAATAACGGCGGTAATGTGCCAAAGCTTCACGTTTCCAATCAACAACAACCGAATATCCATCAAGGGCTGATAGGTTGTAGTAGCCATTAAAATAGCCATTATTGCTGCCGAAGCCCCCACAATAACCGAACTTAAATGCAAAAAATAATAGCCTAAAACAAACAGTATTCCAGCAAAAATAGCACTTAACACATACAAACCTAAATATTGTTTGGACGTAAAAAAAATTAAAAACAACCGACTCGAAAAGTGGAGCACCATCATATTAAAAAACAAATGACCAAACCCATCATGAAAAAAAGCATAAGTCAAAAAAGTCCAAGGTCGTGAAAAACTGACCATTGGATCTGACGAAAGTGTAATCCAGCTAGGAAAGTTAAATTGACCAACACTAAATTGATAGAAAAAGACTAACGAAATCACGAAACAGCCTATATTCCAATACAAGATTCTTTGGCTGATGCCACCCAAACGGTAATTTAGTTTCAAATCGTTTAGAATACTATTCATGCGTTGCTATATTTTAAATAATGTACAAAAACGACAGCCTTTTTAGTTCCAACGGTTTTGATGAAACTGATTTTTTTTCCAATACCACATGATTATAAAACCTGTAAGTGCACCCCCTACATGTGCAAAATGTGCTACGCCTGCACCACCAAAAATAGATTCTCCACCATTCAAACCGAGATATAAATCGATGCAAACCAGTCCAGGCACAAAATACTTGGCTTTAATGGGAATGGGAATAAACATCATGGCTAGCTCTGCGTTTGGAAACATAAAAGCAAAAGCGACAATCGTTCCGTAAATGGCTCCAGATGCACCAACTGCACTTCCTGAAAAAGCGTCAATAAAACTTCTAAAATCGGCACCATTCAATAGTCCAATAAGTTCTTGATTGTTTTTTCCGTTCAAAACAGCTAACACTTCTGATTTAGAAAATCCGTCTTGAAGCAATGTGTTCAATCCATCTTGAAAAAAATAATAATTTACTCCCGTATGTATCAATGCAGCTCCCAACCCGCAAGAAATATAGAAAAACAAAAACTTTTTGCCTCCCCAAAAATGTTCCAATGCCGAGCCAAATGAGTACAACGCAAACATATTAAATAAAATATGCATAAATCCGCCGTGCATAAACATGTGGGTTATGGGTTGCCAAAATTCGAAATTGGGACTTTCTGGAAAATACAACGCCAAGTACCTGTAAGCCGGTTCTTTTAGAATTAAAGTACCAACAAAAAACAAAACGTTAATTATAATTAGCTGTTTTACGGTTTCTGTTACATTTTTCATACTGCAAATTTTTTGTCTAAATCTTCCACACGCATCGTGATGAAAGTGGGTTTATTAAATGGGGAAACATTGGGATCTTTACAGGCAAAAAGCCCGTTTACCAAGTTTTCTTGTTCTTTTTCGGTTAAATAAGTGCCTGTTTTTACGGCCAAACTTTTGGCCATTGATTTGGCAATGGTATCATTCTGACTAAAGCTACTTTCTGGAATTCCGTCTTGTAAATCGCTTAACAGTTGTTCCAAAACAATCGAAACTTCACTTTCGGTGCTGTTTATTGGGATTCCTGAAATAACAATATAAGCTTCGGTGGTTTCTTCAAAAACAAAACCGGTATTAACGAGCGACAATTGCAAATCGGCAATCAATTCCATTTCAGTGGCCGAAAAAAACAAATGAATAGGAAACAATAATTGCTGACTTGAGGCTTGATGCACCGTCATATTCGTCAAAAATTGTTCGTACAACACACGCTGATGTGCCCGTTGCTGATCCACAATTACCATTCCTGATTTGATAGGCGAAACAATGTATTTTTTATGAATTTGGTATGTTTTGTGAACCGTTTGCTCAATGTCACTGTCATTAAAAAGCGAAGATGTAATTTCTTCATTCTCAAATGTCATGGTGCCAACCTCGGCGGTATCGTGCTTTAAACCCACATACAAACCATCCCAATGCGACTTCACTTCCGGTTTTCGATACGCCGACGCATAATGAGGATTGGGTGTCTCCTCTGCAAACGGATTGTAATTGCTATCGACTTGAATTGTGGGTGTAGCACCGTCTAAATCCTTGTAATGATAGGGCGTATCCAGATTGGCATCCCGATCAAAATCCAAAACAGGAGCCACATTAAACTGTCCCAAACTGTGCTTAATGGATGCTCTCAAAATAGCATACAGCGCTTGCTCATCATCAAACTTAATTTCGGTTTTGGTGGGATGAATATTAATATCAATGGTGTTTGGAGGAACAGTTAAATATATAAAATAACTCGGCTGTGCCCCCTCTTTCAAAATGCCATCATAAGCCGCCATAACGGCATGGTGTAAATAACCGCTTTTTATAAACCGATCATTCACAAAGAAAAACTGTTCCCCACGCCCTTTTTTGGCAAATTCTGGCTTGCCCACAAAACCATCAATGGTAACGATTTCGGTTGCTTCCTGAATAGGAACTAGTTTTTCGTTAGTTTTTCCAGCAAAAAAATTCACAATTCGTTGCCGTGAATTGGACGGAGGCAAATTGTACATTTCGCTGCCATTGTGGTAAAAAGTAAAATGTATTTGTGGATGTGCCAAGGCAACACGCTGAAATTCGTCCACAACATGACGAAATTCCACTATATCCGATTTCAAGAAATTGCGCCTAGCGGGAATGTTATAAAAAAGGTTTTTCACAGCAAACGAAGTTCCTTTGGGCAAAACCGCTACCTCTTGCGATACAAATTTGCTCCCTTCAATCACCAGATGCGTGCCCAACTCTTGCTGGTCTTGTTTGGTTTTCATTTCAACATGAGCAATTGCCGCAATAGAGGCCAAGGCTTCACCCCGAAAACCTTTGGTATGCAACGAGAATAAATCCTCGGCTTGCCTGATCTTTGATGTGGCATGGCGTTCAAAACACAAACGGGCATCGGTAACGCTCATTCCCAAACCATTATCTATGACTTGAACTAATGATTTTCCAGCATCCTTGATGATTAATTTAATGTCGGTTGCTCTGGCATCGACTGCGTTTTCTAAAAGCTCTTTTACAACCGAAGCAGGTCGTTGCACCACTTCGCCAGCAGCAATTTGATTAGCAACATGATCAGGAAGTAATTGAATAATACTCGACATTTTTAGATTTCGGATTTTAGAGTTTAGAGTTCCCATTTGCAAACTCAAAGTTCACAAATTTAAGGAATTTCTATTGGGTTTTATACCTAAAATATTCATAAAAAAAACCTACACCCTTAATAAAGGAGTATAGGTTTTTCTTGAATTTTATACTTTTTTTATTCTTCTAATAATGGCAAACCTTCAATTTGCAACGTCTCCGAAGACAATAATTGTTGTTTTTCAAACTGGTGATTGAACGAGGCTTGGTAACGCAAATAGGCCATTTTGATGGCAGCTATAGCCGCTTCTGTTCCTTTGTTACCATGAATTCCTCCGCTTCTATCAAGCGATTGTTGCAAGGTATTATCCGTCAAGACGCAAAAAATTACAGGAATATCCGTTTGTACATTCAAATCCTTAATGCCTTGCGTAACCCCTTCGCATACAAAATCAAAATGCTTGGTTTGTCCTTGAATAACACATCCAATGACAATTACCGCATCAACATTTTGGGTTTGAAGCATTTTTTTGGCTCCATACACCAATTCAAAACTACCGGGAACATTCCAGCGAATAATGTGTTGTGAGGGTACTTGATTTTCTAAAAGTGCTTCGATGGCGCCTTTAAAAAGTCCTTCTGTTATCGTTTCATTCCATTCAGCAACAACAATTCCGAAACGAAAATTCTTTGCATCGGGAATCGAGTTTTTATCATAATCTGATAAATTTTTATTAATCGTAGCCATTTTTTTAAAATTTAGAAACTTAAAGGTAGTGGTTATTCTAATAAAAAAAGATTAGAAATGTACCGTTTTTAAATGAATCAAAAAACTTTACAACTTCTAACCTTTATTTCTTTGATTGAGCGTGTTTTATTGCGCCAATCCAATCAAAACATCTACAGCTGCCGCTTCTGGAGTAGCATCATAATTGTCTTTTATATCTGTAAAATATTTCAAAGCATCTTCTTTATTCCCTAATGCCAAAGCTGTTTTCCCAGCTTTCAACAAGAAACGAGGCGTAGTAAAATCATTTTTGTTCGCTTCGGCTGCTTTTACATAAAACTCTAAAGCTTCTTTTTGTTGGTTCTTTTGAGAATAAGCATCTCCTATTGCACCCGTTGCTAATGCGCCCAAAACAATATCTTCTGATTTGAATTTGCTCAAATAATCAATCGCTTCTGCATATTTACCCGTGTTCAAAAAAGCGATTCCCGCGTAATAATTAGCTAAATTTCCAGCATCAGTACCTGAATATTCATCGGCAATTTTAACAAATCCAAATTTCCCTTCGGAACCATTCAATGACAATTTATACAACGAATCCGTAGCAACACCATCGGTAGCTTTTTGAAAATTTTGTTGGGCAACAAACATTTCGTTAGCTGCTTCATCTTGTTTAGGACTTGCAACAAATTTTTGATATGCAAGGTAACCTACGGTAATCAAAGCCACACCAGCCACAAAACCGATGATTATTTTTTGGTTTTTAGCCACCCAATCCTCTGTTCTAGAAGCCGTTTCGTCTAGTTTAGAAAAAACTTCAGCGGTTGCGCTGTTTTTTTCGTCTACAATAACCTCTTCAACTGCATCGTCAATTGCCTTTTCTTTTGGTGCTTTATATCCTCGTTTGCTGTAAGTAGCCATTTCAAATTAATTTAGTGAGCCGCAAAAATAAAATTTTTATTCAAACCGACGTAAAAAAAATGAATTTATATTGATTTTAATAAAAAATAATTTCTAAAGCCAATTTTTCCCTCGCTTTTATATTTAAAAAATCAAAATAGAAAACAACAAAAGCCTCGTTTTATCAATATTTTTCAATAATTTGCAGCCTCCAAAAAACGAACACCCACAAAGGGCTAAATCCTTCAATAGCAGCAAGAATCACTCCATGTATTTAAAAAAAATAGCTTTATTCAATTATAAAAATTTTTCGGAAGTCGATTTTGAATTTGACCACAAAATAAATTGCTTTGTTGGCAAAAACGGAATTGGCAAAACGAACATCCTGGATTCTATTTACCATCTTGCCTACGGAAAAAGCTATTTTAATCCCATTGCAACACAAAACATCAAACATGGAGAAGATTTTTTTGTGATTGATGCCGAATTCGAAAAAAACGAAAGAACCGAACAAATTGTATGCAGCATCAAAAAAGGACAAAAAAAAATCCTGAAACGAAATGGTAAAGTATATGATAAATTCTCGGATCACATCGGTTTTATTCCGCTCGTAATTGTTTCGCCAGCAGATAGGGATTTGATTGTTGAAGGCAGCGAAACCAGACGCAAATTCATGGACAGCGTGATATCGCAAATGGATTCCCATTATTTAAAACAACTGATTCAGTATCAAAAAGTAATGAGTCAGCGCAATGCGTTGCTAAAATATTTTGCCTTGAACCATGTTTTTGAAACGGATACACTCGCTATATATAATGAGCAGTTGCACGAATTAGGACATGCTATTTTTGAGAAACGAAAACAGTTCATCGAAGCCTTTGTTCCTATTTTTAATACCCACCATCAAGCCATTTCGGGAGCCGAAGAAACGGTACAATTAGTCTACGAAAGCCACTTATTCGAGAACAATTTACACACACTTTTGCAGGACAGCATCAACAAAGACCGCATGTTGCAATACACCAGCATGGGAACCCACAAGGACGATTTATCCTTTGAAATAGACCACTATCCCATCAAGAAATTTGGTTCGCAAGGGCAGCAAAAATCGTTTCTGATTGCTTTGAAACTAGCACAATTTGAATTTTTGAAAAAACAAAGTGGCGTAAAACCATTGTTGCTATTTGATGATATTTTTGATAAATTAGACGAAAGTCGCGTGGCCAAAATCATGGAAATGGTTAACAGCGCCGTTTTTGGACAACTTTTCATCTCGGACACCCACGCCGAACGCACGGAAACAATTGTAAAATCAACACAACAGAGTTATAAAATTTTCAACTTATAAATGCTATTTAATCGTTAAAAAGGGTTTAGAAATTTAAAAAAGACTTATTTTAGCCTAAATTTTTTAGCAAAAAACAATCATGAAACGCTACCAAATAGTCCTTGCCGTTTTTACTTTCGTCCTCTTTTCCTGCCACGGACAAACCAGCAAAAATGTCCAAACCATAACTGCCGCTGCTTTTTCTGAAAAAATAAAAGCGACTCCCAATACTCCAATTTTAGATGTGCGAACCCCAGAGGAATTTGCTTTGGAACATCTTGACAATGCCATAAATGTCAATTGGTTAGGAAGCTCCTTTACTGCTGATTCGCAAAAATACGACAAAACAAAACCTGTTTTTGTGTACTGTAAAAGCGGCGGACGAAGCAAACAAGCCGCAGCCAAATTAGCAGCACTAGGCTTTACCACTATTTATGAATTAGATGGCGGAATCCTAAAATGGAATGCTGCAGGATTAGCCAAACCAAGCGATAAAATCATTGGCATTTGCAGTCAAGAATATGCTGAATTATTGAATTCCGACAAGAAAGTATTGATTAATTTTTATGCCGAATGGTGTGCTCCGTGCAAAAAAATGACGCCTTACCTCCTGCAAATGCAAAAAGAATTAGCCCCAAAAATAACCATCATTCGCTTGAATGCTGACGAGAATAAAACCATCCTACAAGAATTGAAAATTACGGAATTACCCACCTTATTATTGTATGATAATAAGGAATTAAAATGGCAACATGCGGGTTTTATAAGCGAAGATGATTTAAAAAAACAACTCTAATACGCTAGCAATGCTTTCAGAAAACACACTCCAATTTCTAGACGATTTAAAGGCCAACAACAACCGAGAATGGTTTCTAGAAAATAAAAAACGTTACGAAGCTTTCAAGAAAGACTACCAACAATTGGTAGCTGATTTACTGGATGTAATGAAACCTTTGGATCCCACTCTTGAAATGCTAGAAGTCAAAAATTGTACGTTTAGAATCAATCGGGATATTCGGTTTTCTAAAGATAAAACGCCTTATAAATCGCATTTTGGCGTTTGGCTTTCCTCTGGCGGCAAAGGCACCAATCGCTCTGGCTATTACATTCATGTGGAGCGAGGAGCGAGCTTTATTGCAGGCGGATTGTATTGTCCAGAAGCCCCCGATTTAAAAAAAATGCGTAAAGAAATCGCTTATTTCTACGATGATTTAGAAGCCATTTTGGCAGCTCCTAAATTCCAAAAAGAGTTTGTGGATTTTGACCGAAATGAATCCAATTTACTCAAAAATCCACCACGTGGATACGAAAAAGACCATCCCGCTATCGATTTTTTGAAACTAAAAAGTTTCGAAACTTCGCAAAAAATCGAAATCGAATCGCTTACCAAAAAAGATTTTGTGGGTCAAATAAGCCAAAAACTAATACTTTTGAAACCGCTAAATGATTTTATAAATCGAGCATTAACCTCCGAAGAATAAAATGGATACCTCAAAAAAAAGAAAAATACTTTTTCTAGGAGAATCCTTTAGAGCAGATGCTATTACTTGGATGAACGGCCTTCGCGAATTTGGCGACTTCGAAATCATTACTTGGGAACTAAAAACGCCAAGCAACGGTGTAGTCAAACGAATGATGCGAATCGTTGAATTTGAACTGGCTCTTTTGAAAATAAGAAAAATTATCAAAAAACAGCAACCTGATATGGTAATTGCCGAGCGAACCACTAGCTATGGATTTCTGGCTTCCATGACCGGTGTAAAACCAATAGCGATTGCCCAACAGGGACGAACCGATCTCTGGCCTGAAAAATCAGCAACGTTACCCTTGAAAAAATTCATTCAAGATTATGCTTTCAAAAAAGCCGATTTGATACACGCTTGGGGGCCAGTTATGACCATTTCGATGCAAGAAGCCAATGTGGATATGAACAAAGTATTGGTTTTACCAAAAGGAATTGATTTAGATAGCTTTGACGACAATAATCAAGCCAACCCAAATAAAATACATGCAATTGTTACTCGGTCGCTATTACCGGAATACAGTCATGACATTATTTTAAAATCGTTTGGAATTTTAAACCAAAGAGGAATAGATTTCGTACTTACTATTGTGGGCGATGGAAAACAATTGCAGCCGTTGCAGGAATTAGCCAAAACATTAAAAATCGAGGACAAAGTACTCTTTACTGGAAGGATTAAAAACACAGCTTTACCGCAACTATTACAACAGTCCAACATATACATCAGCATGCCAATAACCGAGGGCGTTTCGGCTTCATTATTTGAAGCCATGGCAAGCAAATGTTATCCCATAGTAACGGATATTGAAGGAAACCAGAGCTGGATTACACATCGCAAAAACGGGCAACTTGTTGCAATTGATGATTATGAAATGCTGGCTAATGAATTAATTTGGGCATTTGAAAACAAAGAATACCGCGAACAAGCAGTTCAAAAAAACAGACAATTTATAGCAGAAAATGCGAATTACACTACCAATATGAAAATTATAGCAGCTAAATATCATGAATTAATTAACGCTTCAAAAAAGATTTAATCATGTGTGGAATTAACGGCATACTTCATTTGTCCCAACGCAAAATTGACGAACGCATTTTGATTAAAATGAGAGATTCGCTCGAACATCGAGGCCCTGACGACAAAGGAATTTATATGGACAACAACCTAGGTTTAGGACACGTAAGACTTTCTATTTTAGACGTTTCAGCAGCGGGACACCAACCTTTCTTATCTGACGATGGCCGATACGCTATGGTTTATAATGGCGAAATCTATAATTATAAAGACTTTTATCCAGAGCTAAAAAGCAATGGTTTTGCAATTAAAACGGGTACCGATACCGAAGTTTTATTAAAATTATTTCAACTCCATGGGCTGAAAATGCTGTCCCGTTTTGATGGCATGTTTGCTTTTGCCATTTGGGACAAAGTCGAAAAAAAGCTAACGGTCGTTCGAGATCGAATGGGTGTAAAACCTTTGTATTATTCGTTTTACAACGAAAGTTTTTATTTTGGTTCCGAACAAAAAGCCCTTTTTACCGCTGGTGTTCCCCTAAAAATGGCACAAGACGGATTAGAAGAATACATTTTTAACCGGTTTGTGGCAGGTGAAAATACGTTGTACCAAAACGTAAAAAAAGTCCTTCCCGGACACATCATGACGATCCTTGAAAACGGAAAAGTGACTACCGAAAAATGGTGGCACTTAAAATCCGAAATTCAAAACCAGTCCGCTATTGTCAATCCTGTAGAGTGGTTTCAAGAAACGTTTGACGAGTCCGTAAAATCCAGAATGGTGAGTGATGTTCCCGTAGGTGTTTTGTTGAGTGGCGGACTCGATTCGTCCTCGATTTTGGCGTCTTTGTACCGACAAAATTTCAAGGACATAGAAACCTTTAATATTGGTTTCAAAGAAAAACACCATAACGAATCGCATCTTGCCCAAATGCTGTCGGACAAGTTTGATTATAAATTCCACACGATGCACCTTGAAGATGAGGCCTTATATAATTCCTTATTAAAAGCGACTTATTTTCAGGACGAACCCATAATGCACTTGAGTGAACCTCATTTATTATCGGTTTCACAAATGGCAAAACCAAGCGTCAAAGTATTGCTTTCAGGCGAAGGAGCCGATGAATTAATGGGTGGCTACGTGCGCTACAAAACTTTACAATACCCGTCATTACTCCACTCAATTGCCACTTTAGGAAGCATCGATTTATTTGCCAAAAAACCGCGTTTCGAAAAACTAATGCGCTATTCAGCAATCAAAAACCCACAAGATTTGATTCTCTACAATGGATCAAATATTTATCCAGCTGATATTGCAGCTACTTTTGGAATAAAAAAAGAACCAAAAAACGAGTATCGAAAACAAATTTATGCCGAAGCAAAAGCCTTATATCCTGACAATTTGCGTCGGCAAGCCTTGTATTTTGACCAGCATACGTATATGTGTTCGCTACTAGATCGCAATGACCGCTGCACGATGGGCGCGTCTATAGAATGCAGAGAACCATTTTTGAGTCCCAAATTACTGACTGGTTTAGGATCGCTAGATGACAAATGGCTTTTTACGGGCAAAAAAGGAAAATATGTCCTTAAAACCGCCATGCAACACCGATTGCCCGAAGAAATTTTGAAATTCAAAAAAGTAGGATTGAGTGCACCTTGGGGTGATTATATTACTAAAAGCCCCGCTTTTAAGGACGAATTAACTGCTTTTGCCACCAGCGATTTGTTTCAAATGGATTATTTTAAAAACATTGATGCCAAAAAATTAATTGGAAATTTACAAAACGGAGATGCCAAAATGATTCCCTACATCATGCCGTTGTTCATGATGCACATCTGGATGAAAACTTATGCCAACGCTTTTTAAAATAAAAAAGAACTTTTATGGAAATACAAGCTGATTTCTCTCTAAAAAACTACACTACTTTTGGCATTGAAGCCAAAGCCAAACAATTTGCATCGGTACAAAATGCAACCGATTTAGCAACAATTTTAAAAGAAAATAGTACTCAAAAAAAATTTATCTTGGGTGGTGGCAGCAACATGCTTTTGACACAAGATATTGACGCATTAGTACTTCATATTGATTTAAAGGGCAAAAAAATAATCCAAGAAAACGATGATTTTGTTTGGGTCGAAAGCCAAGCAGGAGAAAATTGGCATGAATTTGTATTGTGGACCATTCACCAAGATTTTGGTGGTTTAGAAAACATGTCGCTCATTCCTGGCAACGTAGGTACTACTCCCGTGCAAAACATTGGGGCGTATGGTACCGAAATTAAAGACACTTTTGTTTCCTGTACTGCCATGGCAATTGCCAGTCAGGAGATAAAAACATTTACCAAGGACGAATGCCATTTTGGCTACCGAGAAAGTATTTTTAAAAACGAAGCCAAAGACCAATACATCATCACATCGGTTGTTTTTAAATTGACCAAAAAGAACCATAAAATCAATATTTCCTATGGCGATATTGCAGCAGAGTTGACAAACAACAACATAACAACTCCCAGCCTAATTGACGTGAGTAATGCCGTAATAGCCATCAGGCAAAGTAAATTACCGGATCCTAAAGTACTGGGAAACAGTGGTAGTTTTTTTAAAAATCCAATTGTTTTGAAAACCGATTTTGAAAAAATACACCAGAAATTTCCAGAAATGAAATACTACGACATTTCACCAACCGAGGTAAAAGTCCCTGCGGGTTGGCTTATAGAACAAGCAGGTTTCAAAGGGAAACGTTTTGGCGATGCGGGAATTCACACCAAGCAAGCGCTTGTATTAGTCAATTATGGTACCGCAACAGGAGCGGAAATTCTAGCCGTTTCAAGAAACATTCAGGATACCATTCTCAAAACCTTTGGTATTGCCATAGAAGCCGAAGTTAACGTGATTTAAAACCGATACATTTATTTTATAAACCAACTAAAATGTACATTCCAGACTTATATCGCAATGAAGATCAAGAAGCTATAACCCAATTTCTCCATGAAAATAGTTTTGGAATTTTGGTCAATCAAACTAATGGTAGCTTGTGGGCAACTCATATTCCGCTCGAATTAGACACCAATACTGATGGAAAACAAATTTTATTTGGACATCTTGCCAAAGAAAATCCACAATGGAAAAGTTGTACTCAAAACGAGGAAGTTTTGGCCATTTTCACAGGCCCACACAGTTATATTTCCTCCTCGTGGTACGACCATGAAAATGTCCCCACTTGGAACTATATCGCTGTACATATTTACGGAAAAATCAAAATTATAACGGGAGATGCCGTTGCTGCCTCCTTAAAAAAACTCGTTGATAAATACGAACAAATTTCTGAAAATCCAGTCAAAGTAGAAGAATTTTCTAGAAGAACAATGCTGCAAACCAATGGAATCGTAGCTTTTGAAATAGAAATTACTGCCATTCAAGCCAAAAAGAAATTATCGCAAAATAGAGATGAAACCAATTTCAAAAACATTATTACAGCATTAGAAAAAACTGGAAGTCCACAAGCCTGTTCCATTGCACAAGAAATGAAAAAATGCCAAAAGTAATTCCCCTCTAACGCTTGAAAATTAACAATTGATAATTACCTTTGCATTCGATTTAAAAGCCAAAAAAAAAACAATGCTACTATTTAATTTATACTTCTTTATTTTCATCACGGTGGTTCAAATCGCTTATTATTTAGGCGTTTTTGGGAAGTTTTCTTTTGCGAAAGCAATAAAAACAACCCCCAAACGCATTCCAATATCCGTTATTGTTTGTGCCAAAAATGAAGAAGACAACATCATAAATTTTATTCCTTTGTTGGCGGAACAAAATTATCCTGACTTTGAGATTGTCCTCATCGATGACGCTTCAAGTGACCATACCGGAGCCATTTTTGAAGGTTTTGAACAACAATATCCCCATGTACGTTTGGTAAAAGTAGCCAACAATGAAGCCTTTTGGGGCAACAAAAAATATGCGTTAACCCTGGGAATAAAAGCGGCAAAAAAAGAGTATTTACTCTTTACAGATGCAGATTGTTACCCTACATCAACGGATTGGATTGCGACTATGAGTTCGCAATTTACTATGCAAAAAACGATTGTTTTGGGCTATGGTGGTTATGAAAAAATAGCCAATTCGTTCTTGAATAAAATCATTCGTTTCGAAACGGTTTTGACCGCTATTCAATATTTTTCATGGGCAAAATTAGGACATCCATATATGGGTGTGGGACGAAATTTAGCCTACAAAAAGGAAGTTTTTTTTAATGTAAATGGTTTTATTGACCACATGCAAATTCGATCTGGCGACGATGATTTGTTTGTCAATCAAGCCGCAAGTTCCAAGAACACCACCATTTGCTTCGCTCCCGAAGGTTTTACCTATTCGAAACCAAAACTAAAATATACCGAATGGTTTACTCAAAAACGACGCCATGTTGCCACAGCACAGTTTTACAAACCGTTTGACAAGTTGCAATTAGGACTTTTTTACCTATCGCAATTGTTGTTTATACTGCTTTCCATACTTTTATTGGCGTTTCAATTTCAATGGATAATCGTTTTGAGCATCATCGGTTTTAGGTATTTGGTTACTTGGATTGTCATTGGTTTTGGGGCCAGTAAATTAAAAGAAAAAGATGTTGTATATTGGTATCCTATTATTGAGTTGACGCTTGTAGTTACACAAATTAATGTCTTCATTACCAATATTTTTTCAAAACCCGTACATTGGAAATAAACAAAAAGATAGAAAAAGCAAAAAAAGGCGACCAAATTGCCTTCACGTTTCTATTGGATTATTATTGGAACGAAGTGTACGGATTCATGCTTAAACGTACCGAAAACGAAACCGACGCCGAGGACATTGCCATTGAAACCTTCTCCAAAGCATTTGACAAAATTGCAACTTATAACAGTGAATTTCAATTCAATACGTGGTTGATAGCTATTGCAAAAAACGTTCATATTGATTTGTTACGCAAAAAAAAATCCAACCTTTTTGTCGAAATTACCGATGAAGAAGACCGCCAAGCCTACAATATTGCCGACACAACCCCATCTGCAGAAGACGTATTAATTACGGAACAAAACCTTTCGCAGTTACTGCAATTCATCAAAGAATTGAAACCACATTATCAAGAAGTTATTCAGTTGCGCTACTTTCAAGAGTTAAGTTATCAAGAAATTGCTAATAAAATTGACGAACCCATAAGCAATGTCAAAATTAAATTGCTTCGAGCCAAAAAACTACTTGCCGAAATTATCGAAGGAAAACGGTAGTTTTTAATATTTTTTACGCCATATCATTTAAATTACTCTTAAAATAGTTGAAAAATAATACTTTTTTAACACACTAAAACGAATACTATTGGCGTTAATATATTAAACAACGCTGCTTATGATTGGACTGATACGTAACCTTTAAATTCCGAAATCATGTCACAATTAAGTATTTACGAAACCAACTGGATTAATCTTGTTTTTGAAAACCGAAACCAAGCCTACGGAGCCTATCAGCTGCGCCAAGAAAACACCAAAACATCCTTCCAAGCACTCTTGTTAGGAATGTTGCTACTCGTTTCAGCAGTTAGTGTCCCCATGATACTTAATCTATTCAAAGCACCAAGTTTACCACCTGATAGTATTCCCGGAATCGTAATAAGACCCATTCATCTGAACCTGATTATAGATCCTTTGGTTAAGCCAAAAGCGGTGCTTCCAAGGGTAAAAAACCCAATCGAGGTTCCCGTAAAAACCAGTCAAATGGCACATCCTGTTATTGTTCAAGCCAATCTCGCCAGCCCAGACGTACCGCTAAATAGTGTGGCAAATACAACCGCACCAGTTACTGATGGTGGCACAACTGGCACAGCAAGCGCAACTACTGGAGCGGTTATAAACACTAGCACACTACCTACTGATACCAATGCAATTGTAACCACAGTAGCACTTGACAAACTACCTGAATTTCCTGGTGGCATCAATAAATTCTATATGTATGTGGGCAATAATTTTGAAAAACCAGAAATAGAAAGCAGCAAAGCGATTCGAGTGTATGTGTCGTTTGTTATCGAAAAAGACGGGAGCATGACTGCTATTCAAGTACTAAAAGATCCTGGATACGGACTAGGAAACGAAGCGGTTCGTGTTTTGAAATCATTAAAAACAAAATGGACTCCAGGAATTTTGGCTGGAAAAGCAGTTCGAACCGCCTATAATTTACCCATTATTATTCAGATGGAATAATTTATAAAACGAGATTTTATCCCATTTACATTGATAAGCAACACCTAGAACGTGTTGCTTTTTTTATGTCCGCAGATTTTCAAAACACACACAATTGCCTTTCTTGATTTAAAATACTGATTTCCAATGTTAAGCTTTCAAAAATAATGCTTCAAAATGTTTTTCGAAAACTTATTTTTTTTACTTTTATGTAAAGTTAATGTTAAGTTTGTTTTAATTTAAAGTTATGTTTATTAAAACACATTTAAGGTCTAACTAAAAAAAGTAGTAATCCTAAAAAAAAAGTAAACATGTACACAAGCAAAAAATCCCAAATCGAAAACACAATTGTTGATGCAAAACCAAATCAATTTTCAGCACTACACCATCCTGCAAAATACGGTGTATGCGCGCTCATGGGAATCCTGATGTTACTGCAAACTCCAAGTTTTGCCAAAAACAAAGTAGTACCCAATCCACAAAGAACAATTCCTAGTTTGACTTTTCTGCCGAGCAGCGTTGCTTTGGATTCGGTAAAAAAACGAAAAGTAGCTATTGAAAACGAAAGAGTCATTATCAATCTAAATGAATTAGACAAAGTAGCAGAATATCCTGGCGGGATTCAAAATTTTTATTCAAAAATAAGCGCAAATTTAGATTCCTCCGAATTAAATTATAAAGTTTTTACACAAATTCACGTTTCCTTTGTGATTGAAAAAGACGGAACTATGAGCGAAATTGTAGTAGACACGACCATTGAACCCGATTTGAAAAAAGAGATTATTGATGGTTTGAAAGCCATAAAAACAAAATGGTCGCCCGCAATAATGGACAATCAACCCGTTCGAATCGCCTACGGATTACCAATAGTGTTGAATTTAGATTAACAAATTACATTTTGAACCAATACATATTCTAAGATAGTGTTGGTAATAC
Organism: Flavobacterium restrictum; assembly: GCF_007097245.1. GTDB lineage: Bacteria > Bacteroidota > Bacteroidia > Flavobacteriales > Flavobacteriaceae > Flavobacterium > Flavobacterium restrictum. The sequence goes on from NZ_VJZT01000009.1 coordinate 33,542, forward strand.
TTAATAAGACTGTCCGCCAAGCGGACTAACAATGCAATAATAGGACACGGATTAGGCAGATTTTCACAGATTGCTATATAAAAATTTGTTTTTATCCGTTCAAATCCGTGTCATCTGTGTCCCATTTTTAAAATGGATACAAGTAACCGATTGTCATATTACGTAAAGCAAAAAGCAGTACCAAAAATGGGTACTGCTTTTTTTTATGCGTTCAAAAACTATTTTTTCTTCTTCTTCTTTTTCGTTACTGGCTTTTTAGTCGACGGTGCAACTGGGACTTCCTTTTTTTGCACATAAGGCTGGTACAAACCATCGGCAATGGCGCGCTGTTTGGCATCTTCGGCACGTTGTTTTGAATCGGGATGTGAACTCATCATCCGGTCTAGAAACGAAGCTTCGGCACCTTGACTCATCGTAGCCAAGATTGAAAAGGCTGCAGCAACGGCATTGACATCGTAGCCATTTTTTTTCATAAAATTATAGGAGAACTCATCCGCTTCGGCTTCTTGTTTTCGGCTGTGTTGGCTATCAATCATTAGATTTCCTAGTTTGCCCAACTGGCTATCGGTAATCGTAGAAATAGTTTGAGATTGTGACGCAGCAGCATCAATCAAAGCTTCTTTTTTGTAAGCCGCTTTCATGGCATCGCGGGAATGATGTTTCGCCACGTGCCCAATTTCATGCCCAATAACAGCTAGCAATTCGTTGTCATCCATAATATCCATCAACCCAGAAAACACGCGAACGCTCCCATCGGCGGTGGCAAAAGCATTCACTTCTTTTAGGATATACACTTTATAATTCAGCGTAAAACCGTCGCCTTGGGTGTATTTACCAAAAACTTTATTCAACCTGATGGTGTAGGGATCTGTAGCGGTTGCAATGGTGTGTTCAGCATCCATTTTATCGACGGCGGCTTTAGATAATTTAGCAGCATCGGCATCGCTAAAGGTAAATCCTGCCAAGCCTTTTTGAACGGCACCTAATGCTTTTTCGCCAAAATTAATTTGCGCATTCGATTTTGAAAGTCCAAGAGTCACGAAAACTAATGCGAATAAGATATTTTTTGTCTTCATTTTTATTTATTTTTTGAGGGACAAATATATGATTGATTTAACTAAAAAAATGAATTTGGCAACTAAAATCAAACATTCTTTTCAAATACAAAGGCAATCAACATGCTTAAAATAACAGAATTCTCATAATTACGCACTACAATTATCAATAATTAACAATTAAGTAGCCTCTTTTGGCAAATAAATAATTTAAGAAAACAATTATATATAAAACAAAAATAAACAGGATTTTACTTGTAAATGTTATTTTTTTTTTTTGCTTTACAAACGGTTAACCAAAGTATTTTATTACTAATTTTAATTTTTTAAAACATGAAAAAAACATTTTTTATCGCAGTAGCATTTGTATGCTTTTCTAATTTTGCTTTTGCAAATGACAGACAATTAAAAATTAATTCAACCGAAAAGGCTTTGAAAAATCAGCCAATGGAATTAATTTCAAATCTAAATGAGGAAACTAAAGAAGTTTTCAAAACAAAGTCAGAAGAAGATCGTTTTTCATTTTGCTATGAAATAGGAAGAACTGTCACAGAGTCACATGGTGTTAGAATTACAACTGTATATAGTCATTGTACTGATTACAGACTATAAATACCGTCCAAGTATAAGAGGTGTTTTTTGCACCTCTTTATTTTTAATAATTAAATCATATCATGAAAAAAAAAATATTTATTCTATTAATTGCCACAATAATAAGCTATGGCCAAAACATTAAAGCAGTTTACGTAAGTACCTCAATAAAATCAATGGGAGAAGATGATGGTAAATCTAGTGAAATAAAGCCACGAACCTTTACCTATTCTTACAGCAATAAAAAATCAATTTACACAATGGTGTCCATTCAAAAATCATCTATTGACACTTCATTTATAGAACACGATGGTATAAAATTCCCAACATATAATGAGGTAATTGTGCCTTCGTCAGACATAACATACAAAGACCTCAAAAACAACCTGCTATTAAAAGAATATACAATTCAAAATAAAAACTTTAGTGCCAAAGACAAACTTACTGATTACCAATGGATAATAACCGATGAAAAGGCTGTAATAAATGGATATAATTGTACAAAAGCAACAACAACAAAAGACATATTTCCAGTTAGCGCTTGGTTTTGCGATGAAATTCCTATTAATGATGGCCCAGTAGAGTTTTGGGGCTTACCAGGACTTATACTAAAAGTTGATCTAGGCGGTTATAGTGTCATTACTCTGGATCGAATAAAAATCACAAAAGAAAATCTTCCTGTAAATGAACCTGAAAATAAAAGCAAACAAGAATCTCTTGATAATTTTTATAATAGTATTGACTCTCATCTAAGTTCAACTTCTATTTTTTCAACACTTAAATAACCCTTATTTTTTTGAAAATAAAACATTTTACAACTGCTTTTTTAATGCTTTTATTGTGTACAAGTGTTTTTTCACAAACTATAATTCATGGTATAGTCAAGGACGCTAGTGATACAATTATTTCTTCATCTAATATTCAAATTTTAAACTCAAACACGAACAAAACTGTTGCTTTTGGTGTTTCTGATGATTTTGGTTTGTTTGCTATTTCTGTAAAACAAACAGGCTTATACATCCTAAAAATCACTTATCTAGGATACAATACTTTGTACAAAAAAATTGAAATTAACGATAAGACTACTACTATTTTTGAGTGTGTTCTAATTGAAAACAAAAACCAATTAGACGAATTGATTGTAAAAGCACAATCAACAGGAATGAAACAAAAAGGCGATAAGCTGACCTATAGTGTTGAAAATTTTATGAATGGAACGGAAGAGTCGCTAAAAGATATTATAAAAAAACTCCCTGGATTAGATATTAACTCCAATGGAAAAATAACTGCAAACGGAAAAGAAATTGACAAACTCTTGATTGATGGCGAAGAATTTTTCAGGAATCAACACCAATTGGCTACCGAAAACATTTCATCTACAATGGTAAAAAATGTTGAATTAATAAAAAATTACAAAGATTTTGGAAAGGTCATTACAGAGAACAAAAGTGGCGTAACTGCTGTAAACATTAATATTAAAGATGAATTTAAGAATAAAATATCCGGTAGTATTGAAGCTTCGGCGGGATATTACAACATATACAATCTTCACTCCAGTCTTTTCTCTTTTAGAAAAAAACTAAAAACTTCTTTAATTTTAGAAGACAATAACACAGGAAAACAAGCAATTACGCTTCAGGATTATTTTAGTTTGACCGAAGATAAAGACAACTATGGAATAGAAAACAACAGCAAAGTAGTTTTTAGCAAAGCTGATGATTTTCCAAAATTTTTAACTTCTCAAAATAATGTAAAAGAACGCAAAACAAATTTTGCTGCATTCAATTTAGTATACTCACCAACTCCTAAAATAAAAATAAATTTAAGTTCAATTTTAAACAAAGCAAATCAACTTGAAGAACAATTTATAATTCAAGACTATTTTACAGCTGGGACGCCAATTCAAAACAATGAATTACTTAAGAATAAAGAAATCAGCATATTTAGTTCAACACAAATGGAATCTTATTACAAACCAAATGATAAAACTATTTTTAAATATTTAATAAACCTAAATGCAAACAATACAAATTCAAATCAAAATACTGAAAACAACACAATAGGTTTTGAAAATACCATAAATGATAAAACGACAAATAAAACTATTTATATAAAAAATAATTTAGTATTTTCCAGAATAGTTAATCCTAAAATGCTTTTAAACATAAATGCTTTTTACAATAAAAACACAAATGGCAATGAAAAAAATATTTACGCCACAAATCCATTCTTAAATTTAACGTTTGCAAACAATATTTATGAAATAAATCAAAATAGAAATATAAAAAACAGCGATTTGGGATACAGTGCCCAATTCAGCTTAAAATTAAAAGAAAACACACTTAATATACTATCTGGATCTAAATTTGAAAATGAAACATTTCTAAATAGTGTGAAAAATCAAGATTCTTTTTACAACAATCTTAATATTGAAACTAACGATTCTTATTTTGGGTTTGACTTTACGTATATGCCAAAAAAAATATTCAGTTATAGTTTTGGTTTATCACATCATTACATAATGAAAAAATACAATGAAATTTCAAATTTTAATCGTCACTATTTTTTTCCAAAAGTTGATATAAAAGCCATTTTCAATCCAAATCACATTATAGATTTCTCTTATCAATTATCGACTAAATTTCCAGTAATAGAAACATTACTTCAAAACAGGACTATTATTGATTACAGAAATTTTAATTCTAATGAGAATGTAACTTATAATTCAGAAATACCACTTCATCAATTCAATTTGAACTATTTTATTTACAAATCAAAAACCACTATTATTATTAACGGAAACTATACTAAACAAGAAAAATCAGTAAGTACAAACAATATAAATACCAATAATAGTAACCAAACATTATTCAAATTAAGTCCATACGAAGAATCCATTTCTGGAATGTATTTTTTAGAAAAAAACTTAACAAAATTATATTCTTTCACAAATAGTTTATCCATTTCTAAAACTAACAAAATAGCTTTTACTGAAAATATTGCAAATCAATATAACACAATTTCCACCTCTTTTTTAGTACAAGTGTCATCCAAGTATAAGTTATTCCCAGTTAATTTTGAAACTGGTTATATTGGTTCAATTAACAATTACGATTACGAAAAATCAAATTCATTTTTAAAAGAAAAAAGACTATTTGTGAACTTTAATGGAAAAGCTTTAAAAAACATATTTTGGAATTTGAATTTAACTTATGATAAACAAAGCACAGCTACTTCTGACAGTGAAATCTACAATTTAAATCCAAGAGTTAGATATAATAAATCAAAAAGCAAATGGGCCTTTAGTTTATCAGGTAATAATATAATGAATATTGATAATCCTATTCGAATACAAAATAATAGTACCGCTAATTATTTTGAAATAATACGTTTTAGCTCTCTATCAGGCTATGTTTTATTTGAAGTGAAATACAAACTGTAATTTTACTATTTAAGCCGTTTTTAAAGCGACAAATCAATTGGACAAAACCAGAAAAAAACATTTTTTTTAAAGCAAATCCACAAGCATATAAAACCCACTTTTTTCCAGTAGTTTCCTTATCTTTGTCATTCGAAAATTGAAAATATGGAAACTGTTTTAGAAAATGACATGCCTTTAGCAACCAAAAACACAGCCGAAGTAACTGTGGCGAAACCAAAATGGCTGAAGGTAAAACTACCAATAGGAAAAAAATACACCGAGCTTCGAGGCTTGGTAGATAAATATAGTTTGAACACAATATGCACCTCTGGTAGCTGCCCAAACATGGGCGAATGCTGGGGCGAAGGTACTGCAACGTTCATGATTTTAGGAAATGTATGCACGCGATCTTGTGGTTTTTGTGGTGTAAAAACCGGTAGACCCGAAACCGTAGACTGGGATGAACCCGAAAAAGTGGCTCGCTCCATCAAGATCATGAATATTAAACATGCCGTGATTACGAGTGTGGATCGTGATGATTTGAAAGATGGAGGATCGATTATTTGGATCGAAACCGTAAAAGCCATACGTAGAATGAATCCCAATACCACTCTCGAAACATTGATTCCTGATTTTCAGGGTATCGAACGCAATATGGATCGCATCGTTGCCGCCAATCCCGAGGTGGTTTCTCATAATGTTGAAACCGTACGCCGCTTGACCCGTGAAGTGCGCATTCAGGCCAAATACGACCGCAGTCTTGAAGTTTTGCGCTACTTGAAAGAGAAGGGAATCAAGCGCACCAAATCCGGAATTATGCTGGGATTGGGCGAGCAAGAAGAGGAAGTATACCAAACCATGCGGGATTTGCGTACTGCCAATGTTGACGTGGTTACCATTGGGCAATACTTACAACCTAGCAAAAAACATTTACCCGTTAAGGAATTTATAACGCCAGAGCAATTTGCCAAATACGAAAAATACGGCTTGGAACTTGGTTTTCGTCATGTAGAAAGTGGCCCTTTGGTACGTTCCTCCTACAAAGCTCAAAAACATATTTTATAAGCCCTTTAGCTAATACTGTCTTCTTAAAATGACAAAAATAAGAATTGCTATAAATGGTTTTGGACGTATTGGTCGTAACTTATTTCGACTGCTACTCAATCACCCTCACATAGAAGTCGTTGCCATAAACGATATTGCAGACTCCAAGACCATGGCGCATCTCGTTAAATACGACAGCATTCATGGCGTTTTGCCCGCTGTGGTAAGTAGTGATGCTACTGGAATTGTAGTAGATGGACGTCATTTTTTGTTTTTTCACGAAAAAAACATCGCCAACTTGGATTGGAAATCACATGACATTGATTATGTGGTAGAATCAACTGGAAAATACAAAACCTTTGACGAGATAAATGATCACATTCTTGCTGGTGCCAAAAAAGTGATTCTCTCCGCTCCTGCCGAGGTTGACACTATAAAAACAGTAGTTTTGGGTGTCAATGAACACATTTTGGACGGAACCGAAACCATTATTTCGAATGCGAGTTGTACCACTAACAATGCTGCGCCAATGATCAAAATCATAGCCGATTTGTGTGGTATCGAGCAAGCCTATATTACCACTATTCACTCCTACACAACGGATCAAAGTTTACACGATCAACCGCATAAGGATTTGCGAAGAGCGCGTGGAGCGAGTCAATCTATAGTCCCAACAACTACAGGAGCGGCCAAGGCTTTGACCAAAATTTTCCCAGATTTGGAAGGCAAAATTGGCGGTTGCGGCATTCGGGTTCCCGTACCTGATGGCTCCCTGACGGACATTACCTTCAACGTAAAACGTGCAGTAACAATAGCCGAAATAAACCAAGCCTTCCAGCAAGCAGCACAAACAAATTTAAAAGGAATTCTGGATTATACAGAGGATCCCATTGTGTCGGTGGATTGTATTGGGAATCCTAATTCCTGCTTATTTGATGCGCAACTAACATCAGTCATCGATAAAATGGTCAAAGTAGTGGGCTGGTACGACAACGAAATTGGGTATTCGTCACGAATAATTGATTTGATTTTGTACACCCATAAAAGCAAACCTAACAACTAGCAAAAGTGAAGTATATAGTAATTGTAATTCTTTTTTGGAACGCTATTTTGCTTGCGCAACCTAAAGCAACTAACGATAGTGTTGCCTATTATAGTAGCTTGGCACGTTATAATTTCAAAATAAATAACACCAGCAAAGGAATTTACTTTATACAAAAATCAATACTTTTTAGCCAAAAAAAACACCTAACTACTACTGAAATTAATCAAAACTATTGGTTAGGAAAAGTATTATTAGATCAAAAAAAATACAACGAAGCCCTACTCTATTTTCAAAAAACGATTGAGTTATTCAACACTACTAAACCAACAGTAACCCTAGCAAATACGTATTATTTAATGGGTTTGGCTTCTGTTGAAAAAGGAGATTTTGAAGCCTCCAAAACAAATTTTGACCGTGCTGAATCTGTTAGAATTTCTTTAAAAATGACAGATAGTACCGATGGTCTGAATTTAAAAAAAGGAATTCTATTTCAAACGAATAAAAATTTTGAATTGGCTACTGAAACTTTTCAAAAAATAGTTAAAAAACCAGACACTCACTCGAATTTAAAAACAAAAACAGCTGCCTATTACCGACTTGGTTTAATCGAAAATGAACGAAAGCAAAATGATTCGGCTATTAGTTATCTCGAAAAAGCATTGATTTTAAACTCAAAAAACAATGATTTAGAACAAAAAGCAGCTATTATGTTGGCCTTTAGTAAAAGCTACAAAGAACTGCAACAATACGATAGAGCCTATTCCTACCTTGAAGAATACCACCAAATAAAACTGCATAGTGCCGAGATAAAGAGCGCTAAAAGCAATCGAAATAGCTTTGCCAAATTCAAGCAAGAAGAAGTTTTGAAAATCAAAATCCAAAAAGAAAAGGATGCCAAACAAATACAAAAAGCAGCCAAGTATTCAAAACTAACCAGTATTCTTGCCATAGCATTAATCACTATTTTGCCCTTATTGAGCTTGTCTCTTTATAAAAATAATATCATACGAAGCGATTCGAATCAATTGTTGAAAGATAAAAATAACGAACTTATAATTGCTAAAAATAACGCCGAAAAAGCCTCAAAAGCGCGTTCCGAATTTCTATCAACAGTAAGCCATGAACTCCGGACACCACTCAACGCCATCAATGGAATTACCCATTTATTGCTAGAAGACAATCCTAAAAAATCACAATTGGACTACCTTAAATCGTTGCAATTTTCCGGCAATTATCTTGCTACTTTTATCAATGATATTTTGGAAATTAACAAGATAGAATCCAGTAAAATAGAAGTCGAAAACATTGCCTTCAACCTGAAACAATTGCTGTTTGACATCCACAACTCCCAGAAAGAATTTGCAATTGTAAACAACAATGATTTTAAACTCGAAATAGCCCCAGACATTCCTGATTATTTGATAGGAGATCCTACTAAATTATCGCAAATATTTTTGAACTTGATTAACAACGCCTTAAAATTCACTAAAAATGGTGCGGTAATCGTTACAGCACAAGTAAGCAAAGTAATCCCTCTAAAAGCGAATATCTATTTTGAGATTATAGACACAGGCATAGGCATTCCCGAAGAACAAATTGAAAACGTGTTTGAAAATTTCTCGCAAGGTTCCGTAGAAATTAATAGAAAATACGGTGGTACCGGACTTGGTTTGACCATTGTAAAGAACTTGGTGAAAATTCTTGGTGGCAAAATTAATTTAAATAGTGAAATTAATAAAGGTTCCACGTTCTCATTTGAGTTGCCTTTTAGCATTCCTACAAAACTGGAAGCTGTTGAGAAAAAAACAGCGGTATACGATGCTAATGTACTCGAAAATAAGAAAATCCTTTTGGTCGAAGACAACAGAATCAACCAAATGATTACCAAAAAAATGCTTGAGAATAAAGGCGTAAACTGCGAAATCATTGATAATGGAGAGGACGCCATTGTATTGATTCAAAACAATACGTATGATTTGGTACTCATGGATGTGCATTTACCCGGCATTAATGGCACGATTGCAACCCAACAAATTCGGGATTTTGACAACAACACCCCGATTATCGCCTTGACTGCAATTTCGCTGCATGAAAACAGAGAAATGCTCTTGTCCTATGGTATGAACGATGTCATTACAAAACCATTTGTACCCGAGGAATTTTATAAAAAAATAGCCGAATACATCTAGCCAACAACGGGTTACAACCTATTTATTTGCCATTTTTTTAACTGCATAATCAAGAATAGTGGCATTAAATTGTTCGCTCTCCGAGAGAAATTGACTTTGTATAGGCAAATAAAACAATTGTTTAACTAGTGCTGAATCCTTCAATCGAACATAATCTTTTTCGGTAGTAACTATTATTTTTTCTAGTGCTTGTTGTTGGATACTTTGAATATCGCTTTCGCTAAAATGGTGGTGATCCGGAAAAGTCAAACACACATCGGTTTCATTTTTTAAGTAATCAAAAAAGGGAGTTGGTTTGGCAATTCCTGCCAAAAGCACTTTGGAAATAGGCTTAATTTGACTGACTTTCATTGTTTTATCTTCATCAAAAATGCACGCATCATAACCAATACTGGTAAAATACAAATCTTGATGAGACGCTAATTTTAATTTGGCTCTAATCTCATTTTGCTCCATAACCGAAAGATTGGGATTGCATTTGGTCACGATAACAACATTCGCTCTTTGGGCGCCGCTACTGCTTTCGCGCAGATTTCCTGTAGGCAACATCCAATCATCACAATACAAATCGCCATACGTGGTGAGCAAAATATATAATCCTGCTTTTACTTTACGGTGTTGAAACGCATCGTCAAGCAAAATGATTTTGGGTTTTGTAGTTTGCAAAAGTAGTTGTTCAATACCGTTTTTTCTATTGGCATCAACAGCAACTTGAATCGAAGGAAATTTTTTATAAAATTGAAACGGTTCATCGCCTAGTATTGCGGCATTTGAAGTGGCATTAGCAAGAATAAAACCTTTGGATTGTCGCTTGTACCCACGGCTTAATGTGGCCACTTGATAGGTTGGCGAAAGCAACCGAATTAAATATTCTATTTGTGGTGTTTTTCCAGTTCCGCCAACGCTTAAATTCCCAACAGCAATAATAGGAATCTCGAATGAATAGGAATTAAGAACCCCTCTATCAAAAAGAAAATTACGAATACTGGTTATTAAACCGTATAAAATGGAAAAGGGGAAAAGGATTTTTCGAAGTAGCATCATTTTACGAAAGTAAAATTTTTATTTTAAAATTGATTTGTTTATTCGTTAATTTGTTCCATTGCTATAAATCAAAAATGAAAATGAAAATAAAACAAATCCTTTCCGTACTTGAAGAAATGGCACCATTGGCCTACGCCGAAGATTTTGACAATGTAGGCTTATTAATAGGAAATCAAGAAGCGGATGCCACCGGAATTCTGGTGTGTCACGATGCTTTAGAAAACGTGATTGCCGAGGCTGTTGCCAAAAACTGCAACTTGGTGATTTGTTTTCACCCGATACTTTTTTCGGGATTAAAAAAAATAACGGGCAAGAATTATGTCGAGCGAGCCATAATCAAAGCCATCAAGAATGACATTGCTATTTATGCCGTGCATACCGCGCTGGACAATCATCCCGAGGGAGTCAACAAACTATTTTGTACTGCATTAGGATTGCAAAACACCCAAATATTGATTCCAAAACAACACTACATTCGCAAACTAGAAACCTATACCGTTCGAGACAATGCTGATACTGTTCGGAATGCGTTATTCAAAGCTGGCGCAGGAAGCATAGGCAATTATGACCAATGCAGTTTTAACTCCGAAGGAACTTTTACCTACCAAGGCAACGAGAACAGCAATCCTGTAGTGGGCGAAAAAGGTGTTTTATCTACGGGAACCGAAACCAAAATCGAAGTTGTTTTCGAGAAGCATTTGGAATCCAAAATCGTAAAAGCCCTTTTTGAGGCTCATATTTATGAAGAAGTGGCCTATGAAATTTATGATTTACAAAACACCTATCAAAAAGTAGGTTTAGGAATGATAGGCGAATTAGAAAATCCGATGAACGAGAATGATTTTTTGGCTTTTGCCAAAGAAAAAATGCAAGCTAACGGTATTCGGCATTCGGAATTTATGGGAAAAGAAATAAAAAAAGTAGCCGTTTTGGGTGGATCTGGAAGTTATGCCATAAAAAATGCAATTCAGGCTGGAGCCGATGCGTTTTTGACAGCCGATTTGAAGTACCATCAGTTTTATGAAGCCGAAAATCAACTCCTTTTGGCCGATATTGGACATTTTGAAAGCGAACGTTATACAAAAAATTATATTGTTGAGTATCTTCGGAAAAAAATCCTTAATTTTGCAATCATTTTATCGGAAGAAAATACAAATCCAGTTAAGTACTTATAGAATATGGCGAATACGAAAGAATTAAGTGTTGAGGACAAGTTAAGAGCAATTTACGATTTACAACTTATTGACTCTAGAATTGACGAAATTAGAAACGTGAGAGGAGAACTTCCTTTAGAAGTGGAAGATTTAGAAGATGAAGTTGCTGGTTTAAGCACTCGTTCAGAGAAATTAAAAAGTGATCTTGAAGTGATTGAAAACTTGATCAAAGAGAAAAAAAATGCAATTGATGAGCACAAAGAGTCCATCAAAAAATACACGAAACAACAAGAAACTGTTCGTAACAATAGAGAATTCAACTCTTTGACCAAGGAAGTTGAGTTTCAAGAGCTAGAAATTCAATTGGCTGAAAAGCAAATTAAAGAAATGAAAGCTTCTATGGAACACAAAAAAGAAGTGATTTCAAGCTCTAAAGAACGATTAGAAGCTAAATCAACGCACTTAAAACATAAAAAATCCGAATTGGATGCAATTATGTCTGAAACTCAAAAAGAAGAAATCTTCTTGTCTGAAAAATCAGCCGAATACCAAGCATTAATCGAAGAACGTTTGCTGGTAGCTTACAAAAGAATTAGAAGTAGTGTTCGTAACGGATTAGCAGTTGTTTCTATCGAAAGAGGAGCATCAGCAGGATCATTTTTCACAATTCCGCCACAAACTCAAGTAGAAATTGCTGCTAGAAAGAAAATCTTAATCGACGAGCATTCTGGGAGAATATTAGTCGACAGCGTTCTAGCTGAAGAAGAAAGAGAGAAAATGGAACAATTGTTTTCTAAATTCTAAACCCTTAAGTCCCGATTCACATCGGGACTTTTTTTATATGAAAAAAGGATATTATTTGCTTTTAACCAAATCGATTGGAGCCATACTCAACAGCATCAGTTGGCTATTTCCTGCTAGAGCAACGCAACTTGCCTATGCGCTTTTTAGCGAACCCAGAGAAGGGAAATTAGTTCTTGACCAACTTCCTAAAATCCTTCAAGAGGCAAAACTAGAAACCCTAACGGTAGCCAATCACCATTTTCAAACCTATACTTGGGCTGGTAACGAAACCAAAATACTTTTAATACACGGCTGGGAAAGCAACGCTTCTCGTTGGGAAAAACTACTGCCGTACCTGCAAAAATCAGGAAGCACCATTATTGCTATCGATGCGCCCGCCCACGGATTGTCAAGCGGAAAAGCATTTAGCATTCCTCAATATGCCCAATTTATTCACACTGCCGTTCAACAATACAATCCCAATCACCTCGTTGGGCATTCGCTAGGCGGCAAAACCTGCTTGTATTACCAACATTTGTATCAAAACAAAACCATCGAGAAAATCGTGATTTTAGGTGCGCCAAGTGATTTTAGAATTATTTTAAACAATTATGTGGCTCTTTTGGGACTTAATACCACCTTGGCAAAAGCATTAGCAACCTATTACCTTGACAATTTTAATCTAGTTTTAGACCAGTTTTCGGCGCAATTATTTGCTGCAACCATACCCAATCTCGGATTTATTGCCCACGACACGAAGGATACCGTTGTGCGATTTACCGAAGGAGAAAAAATTGCTAAAGCTTGGAAAAATGCCGTTTTCTATCCCACCAAAAATCTCGGACACAGCATGCACGACGATGCGCTGTACCAAAAAATTACGCAGTTTTTAGTAGGAACACTATAGCATTTAGTACCTGAAAACACAATAGCGTGTATTCCTATTTAGACATTGTTTTTTGGATAAAAAAGCAAAAAATTACTTTTTAATACTACTTTTGCAATATGGAAGAAAATCTCAAACGCCTCAACAAATTCATTGGAGAAACCGGCTATTGTTCCCGACGAGAAGCTGACAAAATTATCGAAGAAGGTCGTGTTACCATCAACGGGATTGTTCCTGAACTAGGAACCAAAGTTTCGCCACACGATGAAGTGCGTATAGATGGGAAACTGATACGAGAGCAGCGCGAAAAACCAGTATACCTCGCTTTCTACAAACCTGTAGGTATTGAATGCACTACTAATTTAGACGTACACAATAATATTGTAGATTATATCAATTATCCCAAACGTATTTTCCCTATTGGCCGACTCGATAAAGCCAGTGAAGGACTCATTTTTATGACCAACGATGGTGATATTGTAAACAAAATATTGCGTGCTAGAAACAACCACGAAAAAGAATATACCGTAACAGTAAACAAACCCATAACGGATCGTTTTATAGAACGCATGGGCAATGGCATCCCTATTCTAGACACGGTAACCCGCAAATGCAAAGTAGAACAAATTAGCAAATACACCTTCAAAATCATTCTTACCCAAGGCTTAAACCGCCAAATTCGAAGAATGTGCGAGTATTTAGGTTCTGACGTAACTGCCTTGAAACGCATCCGAATTATTAACATTTCTCTCGACATACCAGTGGGTCGTTACCGTGATCTTACCGATGCCGAAATCAAAGAACTCAACGCACTCATAGAACCTTCCAGCAAAACCGAGGAAGCGAGTTTACCCAAAACCGAAACCCCAAAACGAAGCACCGAATTCATAAAAAGAGATGATCCTCGATTTAAAAAAAGAGGCCATTATTAAACACAAAAAAGCCAAGACCTAATTCTTGGCTTTTTCGTGTAGCAACTATTTCTTCACAGTAATACTTTCGTAATATAAAGCTTTAGAGAGAAAGCTTTTGTTTTGCTCGTATAAAACATCTCCGTCATTCTCAAGATCAATTTCATTATTTGTTGCAGGGAAATAACGTTCCCGATATGCTTCATTAAAATCCAAACTATTCAAATATTCAGGCTCAACCCCTTTATTTACTGCTATATTGTATGTTGTAATTAAATCCCCCCAATTGACAAAACTGCATAAAAGTAACATTCCGTAAAAACACCAAACCATTTGGTTAAAAAGATAGGCATTCGTTTTTTGTTTAGCAATTTTAAAAAAAGTAAAAAGTAATCCTATCAATCCTAAAATCAAAAAAGCATACACACCCAATCTTTTATAGGTCAATCCAAAATAAGAAACATACTCGGAGTTTTTAATACTGGTGCTTATGATTAATATTGCGTTCAAAAAAATCCAAATTTTAGCCAAACGGATCAAATTTTTTGACTTTGCATCAAAATTAAAACCTCCTTTAAAATAAAACAATACAACCCCAACAGCCATAACAATTGAAAAAACTACGGCATTCACTCTTTCATGTGTGGCAGCACTCAACTTTGACATTACAGCTGGAGTTGCCATAGTTTCAAAAAATTGCTCATAATTATAGGTAGCAATAAAAATCAAAAGCATTAAATTTAAAAGAATAAGTGTAATCTCACCACTTTTTCTTTCGAAATCTAAATCCAAAAAAGAAAAAGTAGGCTGCTGTTGGACTTTATTTTCAGCACTAAAATCATTATCTAACTTTGAATTCACATCGTTACAAAAGTCTGGCACCCAATAATTCCAAAAACTAAACGAAACATACAACCCCAAAAGTAGCATTAAAATAAATTGAGTCCCGTTTAAATCCAATTCATAACCCGTAAACAATCCTGAAAAATGGTCACTACCAAAAGAATAGACTACGTAAAATAGCACTAGAAAAAACGCAGGAATTATACAATAAGCTATAATTTTTTTGGCAATATAATTATCGACTTTCCGCTTTGGCAGCCATTGATTAAATAGCAACAACCTTCCAAGAGAAGCAAACAAATTAATCAATACTACCGGAAAGGATTGAATAATTTTAAGCTCGGAATTTTGGGTTTGGAATTGTAAAAAAATCAAAGAAAACACTAAAGCTAAAAAGGAAACAAAATCACCATACCAAGCAAAAGCCAAACATGATAAAACCGAAGCGATTACCAGAACCAAATGTGACCTATTTGTAAATCGATCTTGAAAAAAATAGCAGACTAGAAGTATCAATACTAACCCGAAAATTGCCAGATTGACCCCTACTGACTCGTTGTAAAAAAGTAATGTAAAAATAGCACTACTTGCGAAAATTAAATGGTGTTTTTTCATAATTAAAAAATTTAAAAGTACTTTGTATTTCAAAGTAAAAAGTTAAAAAAAAGGTTATTTAGTTTTGAATAATTTCTCTAAACTATTCAAATGTGAAACAAAAGAAGCTCTACCCAAATGAGTAACTCTATAAGATGTTTTTGGCTTTTTACCAATAAATTCTTTCTTGATTTCAATATAAGCTGCTTTTTCTAATGCCGATGAATGACTGGCTAAATTGCCATCAGTGATATTCAATAGCGATTTCATTTCAGTAAAATCAACCCAATCGTTGATCAGTAGAATAGACATAATGCCTAATCGTACACGACTTTCAAAATCTTTATTTAAGGTATCAATGATGCTCATCAGCTATTATTTGTATTTTTTAAATAGTATTAAACCATACAAAATATGCAAGACTCCAAAACCCATTATCCAAAAAACCAAACCAAATTCTAGATAAAAAAGACTAATACACCCCAATACAAGCTCGCAAAAACCTAGATACTTAACATCCGAAAAAGTATATTTCTCTGCGTTTATCAATGCTAAACCATAAAATAATAAAGAAGCGGGAGCAATCAAAAAGTAAATTTTGTAACTCAAAAGAGCAAGACAAAAAACACCCCCAACAAAAAGGGGTAGTGCTAAATTAAAAAGCATGTTTTTGGTAGCGGTTGTCCAAATGGGCAAATTATTTTTTTTGCTCTTACGCAACGTAAAAAATATTCCAAAAGTCAAAGCGGAAACTAAAACAAGACTCGCCGTAAAAAATAATTCCCGAACTAAATTACTATTCTTACTGTAGGAATTGCAATCCATATACGATATTCCATGTGCTCCAAACAACTGGTACGCATACAATCCGCCAATCAATGCTGACAAACCCGCAAACACGCCAGAGAGTCCACTTAATGATATAAATCTTGAAGAACGCTCCATCATGGAACGTATGTGTGATAAATCTTCTTGATGCTTTTGATTCATAATTAAAGTACTTTGAAATACAAAGTTAAGTATTATTTTTAATTGGCAATTAAAAATGAAAACTTTTTTTTCTACATTTTTTGTTAATCCAAAAAAAAAGCCCATTCTTGCGAATAGGCTTTTACTTATGTTCAAATTGGTATTATTTTCTACTTCTAATTTTTCGTGCCAAAAGCGTGTTTTGTAATAACATAGCAATAGTCATAGGCCCAACACCACCTGGAACTGGAGTTATAAAAGAAGATTTTTTGCTCACTTCCTCAAAATCAACATCGCCAGTAATGATATATCCTTTTGGGTGCGAAGCATCTTCAACACGCGTAATACCTACGTCGATTACTACTACGCCTTCTTTGACCATATCGGCTTTTAGATAATTAGGAACACCAAGAGCGGTGATGATAATATCGGCATTTTTGGTAAACTCTTCAATATTTTTGGTACGGCTGTGGGTAAGCGTTACCGTAGAATCGCCTGGATAGCCTTTGCGACTCATCAAAATACTCATGGGGCGGCCTACAATATGGCTACGCCCAATAACAACGGTATGTTTTCCTGCTGTTTCTACTTTATATCGCTCTAATAATTGCATGATTCCAAATGGAGTTGCGGGCAAAAAGGTCTCCATTTCCAAAGCCATTTTTCCAAAATTAGTAGGATGAAAACCATCTACATCCTTGTCGGGATCAATTGCCATAAGGATTTTTTGTTCGTCAATATGCTTTGGCAAAGGCAACTGAACAATAAAACCATCTAAATTATCATCTTCATTTAGTTCCTTGATTTTGTTCAACAAGTCAATTTCCTGAATATCTTCGGGCAAACTTACTAGTGTGGATTCAAAACCTATTTGTTCACAAGACCGTACTTTGCTTCCTACATAAGTTAAACTAGCCCCATTGCTACCCACTAGCACCGCTGCTAAATGAGGTACTTTTTCGCCATTGTCCTTCATTTTCTGAACTTCAATTGCGATTTCGTTTTTAATATCTTCTGCTGTTTTTTTTCCGTCTAGTAGTTGCATTTTTATTTAGTTTAAAGTTTAAAAACCGAAAAATTTAAAGTTACACAACCTTAAGACTTTCGACTTTTGACTCATTTTTATCGCATTCCTGGCATTCCACCTGGCATACCGCCTTTCATTCCACCCATCATTTTCATTAAGTTTTTTCCGCCTGGGCCTTGCATCATTTTCATCATTTTGCTCATTTGATCAAACTGTTTCATCAATTGATTGACTTGCTCTACTTTGGTACCAGAACCTTTGGCAATTCTTGCTTTTCGTTTCACATCTATAAGAGCTGGTTTGCTTCTTTCGATAGGCGTCATAGAGTGAATAATGGCTTCTATGTGTTTGAAGGCGTCGTCTTCAATCTCCACATCTTTCATGGCTTTTGAAGCACCTGGTATCATCCCAACCAAGTCTTTCATATTTCCCATTTTTTTTACTTGTTGGATTTGAGACAAGAAATCATCAAAACCAAACTCGTTTTTGGCGATTTTCTTTTGGATTTTTCTCGCTTCTTCTTCATCAAATTGTTCTTGCGCACGTTCTACCAAGGACACCACATCACCCATTCCTAGGATTCGCTCGGCCATACGTACAGGATAAAACACGTCAATGGCTTCCATTTTTTCGCCAGTACCTACAAATTTAATAGGCTTATTGACTACTGATTTAATAGAAATTGCGGCTCCACCACGAGTATCCCCGTCTAATTTGGTCAAAATAACCCCATCAAAATTCAAGATATCGTTGAAGGCTTTGGCCGTATTTACCGCATCTTGCCCCGTCATAGCATCTACAACAAATAAGGTTTCTTGTGGTTGAATGGCTTGGTGCACTTTGGCAATTTCGTCCATCATGGCTGCATCAACAGCTAGACGACCAGCGGTATCTACTATGACTACATTAAATCCATTGGCTTTGGCATGTTTGATGGCGTTTTGTGCAATCTCGACAGGATTTTTATTTTCTGGTTCAGAATATACTTCTACTCCTATCGAATCTCCCACGACATACAATTGCTGTATTGCCGCTGGACGGTAGATATCACACGCCACCAAAAGTGGTTTTTTATTCTTTTTGGTTTGCAGGTAATTGGCAAGTTTTCCTGAAAAAGTTGTTTTTCCGGAACCTTGTAAACCTGACATCAAAATAACTGTTGGATTGCCCGAAAGATTGATTCCAGCTACATCGCCACCCATTAATTCAGTTAGTTCATCTTTGACTAACTTTACCAATAATTGCCCGGGTTGCAAGGTCGTTAATACGTCTTGACCTATGGCTTTTTCTTTTACTTTGGTGGTAAAATCTTTGGCAATTTTAAAATTGACATCGGCATCAAGTAAGGCACGACGAACTTCTTTCAACGTTTCGGCTACGTTTACTTCAGTGATTTTTCCGTGTCCTTTTAGTATGTGGAAGGCTTTATCTAATTTTTCGCTTAAATTATCAAACATGTTTTTTTTATTTTATGAAATGCAAAGATAAACTAATTAGATAATTGCGCAATTAGATAAACTAATAATTCAGGGCAAAGGATTTTTAAATTCTAAATGAATTGATTCAAAAGACAAAATTCAAAAAGCAAATTTCAAATAAATATCAAAATCCAATTTCTTAAATTCAAAATGGAATGGAAGGAAGGAAAAGACAAAATTCAAAAAACAAATTTCAAATAAATATCAAAACTCAATTTCTTAAATTCTAAATGGACGGAAGGAAAAGACAAAATTCAAAAAATAAATTTCAAAACTCAATTTCAAAACTCAATTTCAAAACTCAATTTCAAAACTCAATTTCTTAAATTCTAAATGGAATAGATGGAAAAGACAAAATTCAAAACTATTAAAACAAACTGCTGAAACCTTTTAATTTTTAATAAAATACAAATAATCACTCTCATTAGCATCCTCTTCTTGTCTAAATCGCAGTTGCGAGGCATTGTATTCAAATACGTTCCAATCGATATTTATTTCCTTTAAATACTCCGATTCGAATTTGGTTTCAAAGGTTCTAACACCGTCAACTATGGCGGTAGACCACGTACCATTATAGGTATAATATCCTTTTGTAACCGAAACCGTATAGTCACTTTTGAACGTAAAAACATAGTTGTTATAGCTACTCGTTTTGTCTTTATCTTCATAAAAATAGGCTATTTTCCAGGAACCAGTTGTAAGGACTTGGTCAAAATCAAGTACTGTTATAACGTTGTCAGGACAGGAATCTAGGGTTTCCTTGATCAGGTTTTCCAGTTGCGTGTTAGTGGTAACAACAACTTGTTGGGATTTCCAGTTGGTAATTGTAATGGGATATTTTATGGCAATAAATTGTGCCGCCGTTAGACTATTTATAAAGGCAAAAAAAGTTTTTTCGTCCGTAATTGTAGTCGCATTTGCAATTTGATTGTTGCTGTCATAACTGTTAATGACAATAGGAAACTGAATGGTCAAACAGTTAATTTTGGATAATAAATCAGCTTTGGCATTCCAATAAGCCAACAAATAATCATACTCTTTTTGGTTCGCAATGACTTTTTCTAGATAATTATAAAAGACCATCGTCACTGGAAATTGTATGGCCACATCGTCATTATCATTGGCGTTCGCATCAATATTATTTTTCACTTTTTGGTAATCACTTTCGGATTTCAGAGCAATCGAAGCGCCATTTACGGATACTTCATAAGGAAATTTTACTGTGCAATAATTGGATTCATCAATTAAATCGTCATAAATTGTTTTTTGCATAACAACTCGTTGCACCAAAGCAGTAAGCGGAGTCGTTGTGGAAATGGTTTCGGTACTGCTGTGAATTTCTTCATTTATCTCGTTTTGACAGCCCGAAAAAAAAATTCCTAACCCTAAAAAAATGTATTTGTACTTTTTAATCGCTTTCATATAACACGTTTTACTATCCTTAAAGAATACTCTCCCCTCAATTTTTAGCAATATTAAAAAATATTACTTGGAATACTAACTAAACCTATTTTAAGTTATTATTTACTTCAAAATAGTATAAATTGCGAGCCAATAAATAGTTGGTATAATAAAACATTTTAGACCTAGAATACCCTACTCCAAGCAAAATAAATATATATTTGTAAGCCTCAATTTTTTATAAATGACCAACACTACTGCTTCAGAAACTTGCAATGAACTTGTATTTTCAAGTTTTTTTAAAAGTCATGCGCAATCGCTTCGCAATTTTCTTTTTTACAAATATGGAAACAAAGACCAAGCCGAAGATGTAACGCAAGAAGCTTTTATAAAACTTTGGCAAAACTGTGCTGCTGTCCCTTTGGAAAAAGCCAAATCATATTTGTACACTATAGCCAGCAACAGTTCGCTAAATGAAATTGCACATCAAAAA
This sequence comes from Flavobacterium restrictum, assembly GCF_007097245.1. Classification (GTDB taxonomy): domain Bacteria; phylum Bacteroidota; class Bacteroidia; order Flavobacteriales; family Flavobacteriaceae; genus Flavobacterium; species Flavobacterium restrictum. The sequence goes on from NZ_VJZT01000009.1 coordinate 54,470, forward strand.
GTTGTCCTGCAGTATGAGAAAAATTTTGCTGGGTTAGACCGAACTAATGAAAATCCAGAATATATTTTGGAAGAAAAACAGTTTGAAACCAAGCTTTTGAATGCCATCGCTAACTTGACCGAAACCCAACGAGTGGCTTTTTTGATGCATCGAATTGACAAAAAAAAATACAGCGAAATTGCTATTGAATTAAATATCAGTGTAAAAGCGGTCGAAAAACGCATTCACTTGGCTTTGCTGGCATTGCGAAAAGAAATTGATTTATAAAGTAGGGTGTATGCGTTTTTAGTTGTTTTATAGAATACAAAGAGAATCTAATGGAAGAAAATTACCTATTAGCAAAATGGCTAAACAATGATTTATCAGCTACTGAATTAGCCGAGTTTGAGGCCAGCCCTGAATATGCTACGTATCAAAAAATAAAAACCCATTCGGCTCATCTAGAAGTGGGCGCGTTTGACGGTGACCAACTATTAAATAAAGTCCTGAAGGAACAAAAACCTGCTCCAAAAGTAGTCGCGCTATTCCCTAAATGGCTCTTTAGAATCGCAGCATTGTTCGTTTTAAGTCTAGGAATTGCGTACACGATGTACCATTTTGTTAGCCAAACAACCACCGCAGGATATGGAGAAACAGCCACTCTAGAATTGCCAGACCATTCAAAAGTGGTCTTAAATTCAGGTTCGACTATCGCATACAAAAAATGGCAATGGGACACTCATAGGAACCTGAAACTCCAAGGCGAAGCGTATTTTAGAGTAGCCAAAGGAAAACGTTTTGAAGTAGCAACCAGTCTAGGAAAAGTTACCGTTCTAGGAACCCAATTTAATGTAAAAGCCAGAGAAAATAGATTTGATGTTACCTGTTTTGAAGGTCGTGTAAAAGTAAATTACAAAGACCAACAAATCTTGTTAACCCACGGTCAAAGCGTAACTTTTGAGAATGGAATCGCAAACAACTCCATTACAACGGAGTCCAGTCCAGATTGGTTGCAACAAGAAATTGCCTTTCATGCCGAAAAACTACAACGTGTAATTGCCGAAATAGAACGACACTATAACGTAACTATTACATTAAAAAACGTGCATACAACTGCACTGTTTACAGGAAAAATACCAACCAAAACGCTTGATGTTGCGCTACAAATTATTGCCAAAACCTATAATTTAAAAAAGAGCAAAGTAGCACCAAACAAAATAATTTTTGAGGGAAAATAAATGTTTTTTACCAAACGAGTTGCTGTTGTATTCTTTTGCTTTTTTTTTGCCCTGCATGCTTACGCTCAAGGTAATGGAAAAGCGATTGCGCTAAAACAGCTTTTATTTTCGATCGAAAAACAGTACCAAGTAAGCTTTAACTACACCGAAAATACCATTGCCAATCTCAAAATTAGTCCTCCAGCGACATCGCTTTCCTTACTGGAAAAAATAGCGTATTTATCCCAAAAAACAGGTCTTTCGTTTGAGATTATCAATACAAAATTCATTAGTATTCATACTAAAATGAAGCCCGAATTACCCTTGATTTGTGGGTATATTTTTTCATCCATTGATGGCACACCTTTAGAAAATGCCAACATAGAATGGGAAAACAATCAAGCAACAACAAGTGATAAAAATGGTTATTTTGAATTTAAAAACCAAAAGAAAACCAACGTGACCATCAGCTATATTGGGTTTATCCCCCAGAAAATTGAAATTGTCGAAAACCAAAATACCGCTTGTCAAAAAATATACCTAACGCCAAATATTACCCAACTCGAAGAGATAAAAACCACTAGTTTTTTGGCTACTGGGATTTCAAAAAACAAGGATGGCTCATTCGAAATAAAGCCGAAAAAATTCGGGATTCTGCCCGGTTTAATCGAACCAGATGTACTGCAAACCATGCAACAAATTCCCGGAATCAATAGCGCAGATGAAAGTGTGGCCAGCATTAATGTGAGAGGTGGCACGCACGATCAAAATTTATTTTTATGGAACGGAATAAAAATGTACCAAACAGGACATTTTTTTGGTTTAATATCCGTGTTCAATCCCAATTTAGCGCACACAATTGCCATTACTAAAAATGGAACTTCGGCATTCTTTGGCGAAAGCGTTTCTAGTGTGGTGGACATTTCCTCCAACTCCAACACTAGTGACAAAAATAGTTTTAGCGCAGGAATAAACATGATCAATGCCGACATTTATGCTAAATTTAAGGTTACCCAAAAAGGGTTTCTCGAACTTGCAGGACGAAGATCCATCACTGATTTTTTGCAATCTCCAACTTATGAGGAATATTATAAAAAAGCCTTTCAAAACACGAGTGTAACCAATTCCTCAACGAATCAAACCGCTGATTATGACGACAGTCAAAAGTTTAATTTTCATGATATTACGGCAAAATACTCCCAGAAAATAGGGCAAAAAGACCACGTAATCCTTGACCTAATCACCATTAGCGACCAACTCAAGGTTTTTCAATCCAATACGCTGAATAGCGAAACACAATCGGAAAGCAATGTTTTATATCAAAAAAATTATGGCGGAAATTTGTATTGGAAACACCATTGGAACACAAAAAATAAAACCCAAATCAATGTCTATAGTTCCCATTATGAACTAGATGCCGAAACCAGAAAAAATGAGAATAATCAATTCCTAAAACAGGAAAACAGCATGATTGACAATGGGATTAAACTCGAGAACAACCATTTTCAATCTTCGAAATTGACCCTTAATACGGGCTATCAATTCAATGAAATTGGGGCAACCAATTTGGATAAAATAAACAGTCCAGCCTTTTACAGAAAAATCAAAACTGTTTTACGAACCCACGCAGCCATTCTGGAAGGAAAATACAACGATACCTTGGCTCGTGTCTACGCCGCAGCCGGGGTTCGAATCAATTATATCGAGCAGTTTCAAAAAGCAATTATCGAGCCTCGATTACAGCTAAATTATGGGATTAGCAAATACTTTTCTACCGCTTTTTTAGGCGAATTTAAAAGTCAAAATTGCCATCAAATAATCGATTTACAAACGGATTATTTTGGTGTAGAAAAAAGACGTTGGATTTTGTCGAACAACAGCACGATTCCGATTCAAAAAAGCCAACAAGCCTCAATAAGTTTTGCGTATGCCAAAAAGGATTGGTTGCTTTCGGTAGAGCATTTTTATAAAAAAGTGAGCGGAATTACCAGCGCCAGTCAAGGTTTTCAGAACCAATTAGAGTTTGTAAAAATCAATGGTTCCTATGCAGTTTTGGGCAGCGAAGTATTGGTGCAGAAGAAAACAAATCACTTTATAACTTGGTTGAGCTACACGTACAACACTAATAATTATAATTTTGGCAGTTTAAAACCACCGACATTTGCAAACAATTTCGAAATAAATCATGTGGTATCTTGGTCAGGAAGTTATGAAAAAAACAATTTCAAAATTGCGTTGGGTTCCAAATGGTATTCTGGAAAGCCAGAAACAACACCCAGCACTATCGTGATCAATACTACCGATGTTGTGAATCCAAAAATAGATTTCAACTCGCCCAACAACCAGCGATTAAATTCGTTTTTTCAAGTCAATTTTTCAACAACTTACAAATGGGAATCTCAAAATAAAATCAGGTATAATGTGGGTTTATCGGTCGTAAACATCCTCAACAAAAAGAATGAAATCAATGAATATTACCGCATCAATACCGCCACAAACACGATTGAAGATGTAAAAACGTATGCCTTAAAACGGACTCCAAATATTAGTTTTAGAGTTTCGCTTTAAGGCATTTTTTGTTTAAAAAGTGCTACCTCGAAGGAGTTGCTTTATTAAAATTACATTCGTTCGGGAACATTAATTCCTAGCAAGCCAAAGGAACTGGCAATGGTATCTGCCACTTTTTTGGACAGTTGCACTCGGAATGTTTTTTTGTCCTCATTTTCCTCTCCCAGAATCGAAACCGCTTGGTAAAAAGAGTTGTATTCTCGAACTAATTCATACGTGAAATTTGCAATCAGTGCCGGGCTGTGATTATGAGCCGCATTTTGAATCACTTCAGGGAATAATTCAAGTTGTTTTAATAATTCTTTTTCTTTTTCGTGTAACTTTTCTAAAACCACTGTATTCGAAAAATCGAAAGTCGCTTTACGAATAATAGATTGAATTCTAGCATAGGTATATTGAATGAAAGGCCCCGTATTTCCAGCAAAATCAACAGATTCCTCTGGATTAAATAGAATTCGTTTTTTGGGATCCACTTTCAAAATGTAATATTTCAATGCGCCAAGACCAATTGTAGTGTACAAATTAGATTTTTCTTCACTAGAATAATTTTCTAATTTCCCTAAATCTTCGGCAATTTTTTGGGCTGTATTGGTCATTTCTTGCATTAAATCATCGGCATCGACTACAGTTCCTTCTCGGCTTTTCATTTTTCCCGAAGGCAAATCAACCATTCCGTAGGATAGATGAAACAAATTTGAAGCCCAATCAAAACCCAGTTTTTTCAATATCAAGAACAATACCTTGAAGTGGTAATCTTGCTCATTACCAACCGTATATACCATTCCGCCTACGTCTTGCATGTCCTTCACACGCTGAATTGCCGTACCGATATCTTGGGTCATGTACACCGCTGTCCCATCCGATCGCAATACAATTTTACGATCCAAACCTTCATTAGTCAAATCAATCCAAACCGAACCATCAGGATCTTTTTCGAAAATCCCTTTGTCTAACCCAATTTGAACCACATCTTTTCCTAATAAATAGGTGTTGCTTTCGTAATAAAAACTATCAAAATTAACGCCTAAATTTTTGTAAGTAATAGCAAAACCATCATAAACCCATTGGTTCATCGTACTCCAAAGTGCTTTTACCTGCTCGTCGCCAGCTTCCCATTTCAAGAGCATTTCTTGCGCTTCGAGAATAATTGGTGCTTGTTTTTTGGCTTCGTCTTCCGTTTTGCCTTCGCTCATTAAGGCATTGATTTCAGCTTTGTAGGCTTTATCAAAAGCCACGTAATAATTTCCAACTAATTTATCTCCTTTTAGACCCGTTGATGCTGGAGTTTCTCCGTTTCCAAATTTCTGCCAAGCTAACATGGATTTGCAAATATGAATGCCTCGATCGTTAATAATTTGAGTTTTATACACTTTTTTGCCCGAAGCTTTGATAATTTCGGCAACTGAATACCCCAAAAGATTGTTCCTAACGTGACCTAAATGCAAGGGTTTATTGGTATTAGGCGATGAATATTCGACCATAACCGCTTTTTCGTTTCCAGAAGGAGTTACGAATCCAAATTTGCTGTTTTCTTTTATTGCATTAAAAAAATTACAATAGTACGCATCGGAAATCACAATATTCAAAAAGCCAGAAACCACATTAAAACGCGCTACTTCGGCAACATTTTCGACCAAATAGTTTCCTATTTTGTTTCCTAATTCAACGGGATTACTTTTAATTATTTTTAATAAAGGGAAAATAACAACGGTGGTATCGCCTTCAAATTCCTTGCGTGTAGTTTGAAATTCGACTTTGTCAAGTGGTACTGCGAACAATTCTTGAACGGCATTTTGTATATTAGTAGTGAGGATTTCTTGAAGATTCATATTTTTTTTATTATGTTGGCAAAGATAACATTTAATTAGAATTTTTATTCCTAAATAGCAGGGATGGATAAGCAATAAAATCATTTTTTTTTGGTTTTAAATCCATGTTAGCAGGTGTCTATCAACTTGAAGTGTAGATTTTTACTTTTTAAGCCTTGCATTTCATCGGTTTTTAAAGCATTTAAGCCCTACGAATTGTTATTTTAATTGTATTTTTGAACACAAATGTTGCCTTGGCTATGAAAAAAATTATATTATTATTTTTATTGCTTTTTGCGATAAAAAATTACTCGCAATCCGTAACCGTAAATACTACTAAATATACGGTTGATCAGTTGGTCAATCAAGTGTTGATTAACTCGCCTTGTGTTTCGGGAACGAATGTAAATTCCAAGACAGGAACGACTTACGGTTCTACCAACGGAATAGGTTATTTTGAAAACAGCAATGCCAATTTTCCGTTTTCGAATGGTGTTGTTTTGACCACAGGAGATGTTACTAAAATTCCGAGTCCCAATAGCACGATTTTAAGTGATGGGACTGCAGCTTGGAAAGGCGATGCTGATTTAGAAGCCAACCTACTTTCGCAGTCCGGCATTAGCATCAATTCCATAAATGCCAGTTATATTGAGTTTGATTTCCAGCCCAAAACACCCAATTTTGATTTTTCTTTTTTATTCGCTTCCGAGGAATATGGTACTTCCCAATGTGCATTTTCGGATGCGTTTGCTTTTTTGTTAAAAGATGTTACCAATGCTGGGGCAAATACCAATTTAGCCGTAATTCCTAATACTAACATTCCGGTTTCGGTAGAGACCATTCGCAATGCGAACTATAATTCGAATTGTGCTTCGGCAAATCCAACGTATTTTGGTGCTTTTAACGGAAGTGGTTTTGGACCAGCTATCAATTTTAACGGGCAAACAGTCGCCATGCTAGCTTCGGCAACGGGTTTGAACATTAATCATATCTACCGAATCAAGATTGTAATTACTGATGGTGGGAATAATACGGGCTACGATTCGGCTATTTTTTTAAAAGGAGATAGCTTTAATATAGGTCAAGATGTTTTAGGATTAGATTATACTGTTGCCAATAAAAACGCCATTTGCTCTGGGAGCTCATTACCCGTTTTATCCGCAACTGGGCTAAAATCAGGTACTACTTTTGTTTGGAAAAAAGAAGGAATCGCACTATCGCCTGCCGAAACGGGAGCCAATTTAGATTTGAATACCTTATTGCCATTGATTGATTCTGGTACGCATAAATACAGCGTTACCTACCTAGAACCAGGCTGTACCGCAGTGACCGATGAGATTACGGTTGCGTTTTACCCCCCAATTGGTGTCATCAAAGTGCCCGATATTTATACTTGCGATAGCGGAGCCTCCACCTATGATTTTGATTTGACCAAGAATACCACCATCATCATGGCGGGTGTCAATCAAGCCACGAATGCCACTGGAATTCTGGACGATTTGCCAGCTGGAACACTCATTAGTTATTACTTGGCCAATAATGAGGCTGTGACTGGAACAAATCCAGTAGCTAGTCCGCTTACAATTTTAAGTTCCCTAAACGGCAAACCTGTTTTTGTACGGGTACAAAATCCAATAACAAGCTGTTTCGAAATCCAATCTTTTCAGTTGCAAATAGTCGCTGCTCCAGTGGTTGCCAATACCCCTGTTGATATAACATTGTGCGCTAGAAACCCTACCGAAATTCCTCAAAAAGCCCTTTTTGATTTTACAGATCAAAAAGCACTCCTACTTGGTTCACAAGATCCCGTATACAATATAGTTACATTTCATTCTACCATTTCTGGAGCACAAAACAATACCAATGTATTTGTACTAACAGCAGCCGATGAATTGCTGACAAACTCCAGAACTATTTATGTCCGAATTGAAAATAAATCCAATACAAGCTGTTATGTAACCTCCAGTTTTAAAGTAAATGTTACACCGTTTCCAGAAGTAGATGCATTAGCCGATGTGTACGTTTGTACCTCCTATAAACTACCTGTATTGACCAAAACTGGGGCGCAATATTGGACAGGTACTGGCAAAACTGGTGTCCAACTTTTTGCAGGAGATTTGGTTACAACAACTAGTGACGTATATGTTTTCAATCAAAACGGGAATTGTACCAATGAAGATTACTTTAAAGTTACCATCATTAATTTAGACGAAATAACTCCGGCCAGCAAAACTTATTGTACTGAATATGCTTTGCCTGCCTTACCTTATGCCAAATATTATACCCTGTCTGGCGGAGATGCAACCGCAGGAAATACCGAAATACCAAGCGGAACCCTCATCAACACCGCTGGGGATACTACTATTTATGTTTGGATTTCAGATCTTATTTCGGTTCCTTCTTGCCAAGAAGAGAAACCTTTTACCATAACCATTATCCCCTTTGAACCTTTACCCTATATTTCCAATAGATTTGATTGTACTTCCTATAGACTATTTGCAAATCCCAATGGTGGAACCTATTACACAGGGCGTAACAAAGGCTTGCCAATTATACCTATAGGAACTGTTTTTACAACAACAACTGATGTCTATCTTTATAAAGAATCAGGAACATCCCCATTGAATTGCTCTTCTGAAAAAAAATTTACTATTTTTATCGGTGCTGCAAGTATTACCCCACCAGCAGACCTAACTTCCTGTTCGTCCTATGAACTGCCTTATTTACAAGTTGGACAATACCGTACTGAATCTGGCGGCGCCGGAATAGGAGTCCCAGGAAAAACATTGATTAACAGTACCACTACGCTCTGGTACTATGTAAAAGGGCAAACCTGTGTAATTGACAAACCCTTTACAATTACAGTAGAAATTCCGCCATTGCCACTATTTACGGACACCCCACCCATTTGTGATGTGTATTATTTACCTGCGGTAGCCCACACCGGAAATTATTATACCGAGCCAGGAGGAACTGGTTTTATTCGTCCTGCTGGTTACCCAATTACGTCCACACAAACGATCTATTTTTATGATAAAGCAGCCGTTGGCACCTGTTCAGTAGAGGGAAGTTTCCTAATTACTATCTATAAATCCCCAAAAGTAGATGCAAGACCCGTTGAAGTTATCAAATGTGGGCAACCGTATGTACTTGATGATTTAACTAATGGCGAATACTATGAATTTGCGGGTGAACCATCCCCAACAAATCCTATATTGCCGCCAGGTTACGTGATAACTGCACCCAAAACCATTTATGTTTACGCAGCAGCAACAGCACCTAATACGTGTGTTTCGGAATACGCTATTTCGCTATTAGTAACTTACGTGAATAGGATTGATGACGTTTATGCTTGCGATACTTATACGTTACCCGCAATTGTAGGACAAGGCGATTATTACACCAAACCAAATGGCTCTCATGGAACAGGAGTCAAATTAACGCCGCCTTATGCCCCAATAACGACAAACACCACTTTATATGTGTATGCAGAGGACAACAGTCGCGTTTCTTGTTCAGATGAAGATGCCTTTACGGTAACTATTTACAATACGCCTGTTGTTGCGCCAATCGCACCTATTACTAGATGTACCTCCTATATTTTGCCAGCGTTTATCGCTCCTGCAAACCGTTATTTTACGCAATCAGGAGGAGTTGGAGTTACTGGCAATACCGAAAAATTCCCCGGAGATGTCATCACGGCTTCTACAACAATTTATGCCTATGCCGATTCAGGAACGAGCACCACAAAACTGTGTTTCGACGAAGAGCCGATGCAAATAATCATAACCGAAGCGCCCAAACCAGTACCAAATCCTACTCCTATTTGTCACGATTTTGAAACTGGAATACGAACCAATTCCTATGTTTCTAGCGGATATACTGCCCCGCAATATGCCTTTGAATGGAAAAAAGAAGACGGAACACTTGTAGGAACAGCCGAAGATTTCTCGACCAATGTCCCCGGAAATTATACGTTAACGGTAACTAATTTGGCGGTTTTTGGTTGTACAGCCGCGCCAGTTGCCTTTACTATTATCGAGTCTGCACCACCTAGTGCAGTAACCGTGACTACTTCTGGTTGGTTTACAGAGAGTCAGACCGTGACTATAAATGCCGTTCCAAGTATAGGTGATGGAAGCAATTTTTTATATTCACTTGATAGAAGCACGCCTCAAACGAGCGCTATTTTTACAAATGTAACTCCCGGCAGCCATGACATCAGCATTAGCGACACCAATGGTTGTGGAGCAACAATTCCTATTACCATCCGATTAATCAATAGTCCTAAATACTTTACGCCAAATAATGATGGTTTCAACGACACCTGGAAGATAACGGGATTCCCGAGTCAAGCCAATCCAAAACTGTTTATTTTTGACCGTTACGGTAAATTTTTAAAAGAACTGAACCCATTTGAAAATGGCTGGGACGGGACATTTAATGGGTATCCGCTGCCCGCTGATGATTATTGGTTTACTGTTTCCTACACCGAAGACACGGTAGACAAAGTATATAAATCTCATTTTTCGTTGAAACGCTAGTACAAAAATTAGGTGCAAAATGGGTACTAAATCTATATCGCAAAAGCGAATTTGAAACCTACTTAACAAACATAAAAAAACGGCATTCAAAAACTTTTTTTGATTGCCGTTTTTTAATACAATCTCTTGAAATAACTAGTTAATACTTTGTACTATTTTATAAATAAGGAATAGTGTTAAAAAAAATCTTCTTCGAAAAACAAAATGAATTGCTTTATTTGGTTGTTTTACTAAATTATTAATAATCAGTTTTTTATAAAAAAAAGAACCTGAAAAGAATACCTTTACTTTTCATTTTTTAACTTTAAATCCAGATGCAACACCTCATAAGCCGCAAATTTATTTAATACACTGTAACAAAAAATGGATTAAAGAGTCTTAACACAAACAATCATCAAGTACAGCAATCAAAAAACAAACAATTATGAAATTAAAATTACTATTCTTTTGGGTCTTTGTCACGGGTACACTTGTACAGGCTCAAAACAGCGGGAGCATTTCGGGTAAGGTATTGGATAAAACCACAAATGAACCCATTACCTATGCCTCTGTAGAAATAAAAGAAGCCGGAAAAATAATTAATGGTGGAGTTACCGATGAAAAAGGCGATTTTAGCATTAAGAACATCCCCCTAAAAAGCTACACATTAGAAGTGCAATACATTGGATTCAAGAAATACAGCAGCACTATTGATTTTACTTCTTCCAAAAAAGTATTTACTTTTAAAATCGCTTTAGAAGAAGAAGCAACCCAACTCAAAGGTGTCGAAATCGTAAGTGAGCGATCGACTATTGAACAAAAAATTGATCGAAAAATCATTAATGTTGGAAAAGATTTAATTAGTGCCGGAGCCACTGCATCAGAAATTATGAATAATATTCCCTCTGTAAGTGTTGATCCTCAAACGAATGCCATTAGTCTTCGTGGCAATTCGAATGTCCGCATTTTAATAGATGGAAAACCTACAACTATAGAGGCTTCGCAACTGTTGCAACAAATTCCGTCCTCGTCTATCAAACAAATTGAATTAATAACCAATCCATCAGCAAAATACAATCCAGAAGGAATGAGCGGAATAATCAATATTGTTTTGAATAAAAACAGCAAAATTGGCTTTAACGGGAGTATTAACAACGGAGTCACCTTTGGTAAAACGCCCAAATTGAATTCTTCGCTAGATGTGAATTACAAGTCTGGAAAATTTAATATGTATGGCAATTATGGCTTAAATACTGGTAAAAACGCCAATCATGGTTTTGTAAAATCTACTGAACCTGGGGAGGAAAATTACCAAGATTTTAAATTCAACAACAATAATACGTCGCATTTGGCCAAAATAGGTTTGGATTTTTATTGGAACGAAAAAAATACAATCTCGATATACACCTCACAAAACGCCTTTAAAGGCAAAGGCAATTCCAGCACCGATGTTGATTATTTAGACCCCACACAACCTGATGTTTTACAACTATTTAACAACACTAATAAAAATTATACCCAAACTTATAATTTAGATTACAAAAAAGATTTTAAAAAAGCCGGACATACATTAGAATTTGAAGTCAATTACAGCAACGACAACAACAAAGAAGACGCCGCTTTTACAGCGCCAAGTGCTACAAATTACATTACCAATAAAGGCAACAATACGTTAATCAATTTGGATTATACCAACCCATTATCCGAAACGGCAAAATTAGAATTGGGGTTAGAAAGCCGAATTGAGAATACCAAAAATAATTTCTTGAAAGATGGCGCCTATAATTCGGATTTTGCATACGACCGAAATATTTATTCGGCTTACGCCACTTTCTCTAAACAATGGGGGAAATGGAGCGCACAAGCAGGAACACGATTTGAGAAATACAAAGCAACTGCCGATTTCAAAAAAGTAAATGAAAATGCAGCCACTTTTCAAGATGATTTGTTCACGCTTTATCCTTCGGGGTTTTTGAATTATTCGCCAAGCGAAAAAAATTCGTTTAATTTTAGTGTTTCTAGACGTGTAGACCGCCCCAGCATTGACCAAGTAAATCCGATTAGGGAATGGAGTACGCCACAAATCGACTCGGAGGGCAATCCAGAACTTTTTCCGCAATTTACCAATTCTTTTGAACTAAATTATACGCGTAAAACAAAAATTGGTTCTATTACAACGGGTGTTTTTTATAGACGAATTAATGATGAAATTACTAGAACCTTATTTGAAAATCCAACAAATCCTGAAAAATTGATTTTGTCGTACGCCAATCTTGATGATAATAATGCTTATGGCGTGGAAGTTTCGGGGAATTTAGAATTTACCAAATGGTATAGCTCCAACATTAGTTTTGATGCGTATAACAAAAAAACAAAAGGAGTTGTGGCCAATGAATATGTGGCCGTAGATGTAACCACGTTCAATGCCCGAATGAGTAACACTTTTAAACCTTCCAAAAATTTGCGTTTGCAGTTAACAGGAATGTACCGTGGGCAAGATTTAGGATTGCAATTTTTGCGTAAACCGATGTGGAAAATTGATTTAGGATCAAGCTACACGGTTTTAAAAGGAAGCGGCACAATAACAGCTCGATTTAGTGATGTTTTCAACTCGATGCATTTTGCTTTTAATGGTAGCAAACCCAAGCAACAAAATGGACAATTCAATTGGGAAAGTCAATCGGCTTATATTGGGTTCAATTATCGTTTTGGTGCTGGAAAAAACAAAGCGTTACAACGCAAAGAACGAGATAAAAACGAAACCCAAGGGTCAGGTGGTTTTTAATATATTTGGTTAATACCTATGCTGTTTTTAAAATAGTATTGGTTAATTTGTAGAAAGAAAAACCCCGGAGTTCGCCAACTTCGGGGTTTTTTGATTGCGATAAAATCCTATTTTACCATTTTATAATAGCACTGGCCCACGTAAATCCGCTACCAAAAGCAGCTAAAACAACCGTGTCGCCTGACTTTATTTTCCCTAATTCCCAAGCTTCGGTCAATGCAATTGGAATAGAAGCTGCGGTGGTATTACCGTATTTCTGGATGTTGTTGTAGACCTGATCATCCGTCAAGCCAAACTTCTTTTGTATGAATTGCGAAATTCTCAAATTCGCTTGATGTGGAATCAGCATATCAATATCCGATACTTGTAAATTATTGGCTTCCAAACCTTCATTAATAACTTCGCTAAAACGGACCACCGCATTTTTGAATACAAATTGTCCATTCATATAAGGGTAGTAACTTTCATCGTCGGGATTATTATCTGCCAAAATATCCGTAACCCAACGCCCTCCCATTCCTGGCGCTTTAAGAACGAGTTCCTCGGCATGTTGCCCTTCGGAATGCAAATGGGTGGATAGAATTCCTTTGGTCAAATCTTCTTCTCGACTCAAAATAGCTGCTCCTGCGCCATCGCCGAAAATCACCGAAACACCTCGCCCACGAGAAGTCATATCCAATCCCGAGGAATGAACCTCGGAGCCTATAACCAATATATTTTTGTACATTCCTGTTTTAATATATTGATCTGCAACTGATAACGCATAGACAAAACCAGAACATTGGTTCCTAACATCTAAAGCGCCAACGGTTCGCAAACCCAAATCCCGTTGTACCAAAACACCAGGGCCAGGAAAATAATAATCAGGACTTAAGGTGGCAAAAACCACAAAATCGATATCCTCCTTGGCAACACCAGAACGCTCGATGGCAATTTTTGCCGCTTTTACGCCCATTGTAGTCGTAGTATCTTCGCCTTTTATAATGTGACGACGCTCTTGAATTCCAGTACGTTCTTGTATCCAGGCGTCATTGGTATCAATAATTTTTGACAAATCATCGTTGGTCACCACATTCGAAGGAACATAATATCCCAATCCTGCTATTTTTGAATGGTACATATTTATTTAGTTTTTATTAAAAATTGAGGTGCAAATTTAAATTTCTTTTAAAAATGAGATAACTAATGTAGCAATTATTTTGATACTATTTCTTTTATGCAAAAATTTAACACGGGATAAGCGTTTAAAAATACTGCCACAGATTCACAGATTTCAATAACTTAAAAGGAATTAAATTGACACTGATTTTTGAATTTGTGCAATCAAACAGCATTATTTTGGTTTTAAAATCTGTGACTCGAACGAGATTGAACAGGCGAAGCAATCAGTGGTATATTTTCTTTTTTTATTAACAATTGTTTTAAAAGCGAACGCCCTGAAATTTAACACGGCATAAGCTTTTAAAATGCAACCGCAGATTAGACTGATTTTTGATGATTTTTATATAAATCTGTTGTATCCGTTTAAATCTATTCAATCCTTATCCCTTTTTTAAAATTGAAACCAGTAACGGATTGTCAAAAACAAAATTATCGACTAACATCCAATCCTAAAAAAACAGTATTACCTGAATCAATAGCCGTTTTATTCTCGAAAAAAAAGAGTTCCTCACCATAAAAAGCAGTTATTAAATGCTGATTTCCTCTAAAATAAGAATCGGCAACCACTACTTGAAAAGGCGATGTAGCAACCACTTTCAACTGGTGCGAATAGACCAATACCCTTGCATTGCGATTGCCTGTTAGTTGCAGCAAATGATTAGGAATGGCATTTACTTCGCCAAATAACGAAGCCACATAACGAGAGGGTGGATTCTCAAAAAGCGTTTTCGAAACTCCTTTACTCACTATTTCCCCGTTCCGCAGTACGATAGTTTTATCCGAAAAAGATAGAGCATCCGTGCTGTCATGTGTGGCAATAATGCAGGTAATTTGTTTCTTTTTTAAATACTGAAATAAATTACGGCGCAACGAATTTTTTCTAAAACTGTCAATTTGACTAAAGGGTTCGTCCAGCAAAAGCACCTCGGGTTCTAATGCCAAAACACGAGCCAATGCCACACGTTGCTGCTGTCCGCCGCTTAAATACTTGGGTTTTACATGAGCATATTCCGTCATTTCGACCATTTGCAACAGTTCTTGAACTCGGGCTTCTTTTTTGTCTTTGTAAATATTTGACAAATATTTCCCCACGTTTTCGGCAACTGTGATGTAGGGCATCAAATCAAAATCTTGTGCCAGATACTTGATATAATCCGCTCCGGGAACCAAATTGTATTTAGGACCAAGTATGGGTTTTTTATCATAAAAAATAGTTCCCGAATCTAAATCGTAGAGCCCATAAATGAGTTTTAATAGCGTACTTTTTCCGCAGCCACTTTCGCCAATGATGGCGGTATTTTGTCCTTTTGGAATCGCAAAACTAATGTTTTTGACCACTACTTTTTCGAGGTAAGAAAAAGAAACGTCCTGAAGTTCGAGCATGTTTGTAGATTAAAAGTCAAATTTACATTCTTTTGAAGAAAAAAATCACAAAAAAAAGCGGCTTCATCACGAAACCGCTTTTATAATTATAAAAAAACGTTTTTAGTTACCGTTTTTGGCATCTTGAACCATTTTAGAATTGGCAGTGATAGCAAATTCTACACGACGGTTTTGCGCCATACCTTCTTTGGTATCATTGGTTGCAATAGGATTTTCGATTCCGTGCCCTGATGATTTAAAACGGGAAGCAGCTAAACCTCTACCTATTAAATAAGCTTGAACGGCTTCGGCTCTTTTTTGCGAAAGCGCCAAATTGTATTCTGCTTTTCCTGAACTATCCGTGTAGCCAAAAATTTCAATATTAGTATCCGCATAACTATTGAATACGGGTACTAATTTATTCAAATTGGCTTGTGCTTGAGCCGTTAATGTCGCTTTATTCAAGTCAAACCGAATGGCATCTTCTTTAAGCGTTAAATGAATTCCTTCACCTACACGCTCCACCTCGGCACCGGGTAAGGCTTGATCAATTTCACGGGCTTGCTTGTCCATTTTATTACCAATCAAAGCCCCTGTTCCACCTCCTACAGCGGCACCAATAAGTGCTCCTCCGGCAGTTCCTAAACCTGTATTGTTCCCAATAATACCGCCAATTAAGGCTCCTGCCATGGCACCAATTCCCGTTCCTTTTTGGGTATTATTGGCATTTTTAACAGAATCGCAACTTGTAAATAGGCTTGTTAGCACAAACAATGCGCTTAAACTCAATAAGGATATTTTTTTCATAATTGTTTTATTTTGGTATTAATTTAATTTTTGAAATTGGTAAACAACATCGGTACTTTTTCCGCCTACGTCTATTTTGTCAATCAACTGAAAAGAGTTTTCGGATTGGTTTGCAATGCCTAAAACAAATCCAGTTCTTACTTTTTTGGATTTCAAACCTTCGTCTAGAATTTTAAGTACAAACTGTCCTTCTTTATTGACAAACCAAGTAATTGCTGATGTAAAAGCAGTACAACTTGGACTATTTAAGGTCATATCGCCTTTGTTATTATTCGAAATAAATTTCCATTGGCTTCCTATAAAACATTTAGAGTCGGCTATGTCAAATGAATTTACTTTGATGTAATTGGAACCTGGATAATCAACACTTGTGATTTGCCAATTTCCTTTGATTCCAACTTGAGTGGGTCTGTCCAATTTGGTGGTTGTAACTGATGTTGATTTGCATGCAAACATCACAACAGATAAAATGCATAATAAAATAATTTTCTTCATCGTTTAATAATTTAAGATTAATAAGATTACAAATGTACAAATCATACTAAATAAATTGTTTCAAAACATTTTTTTTTAATTACAAAATTCACAGATAAGACAATTTGTCACTTCTCTTGCAAATGGTATTCTATTTGAAACCTTTTTTTGAAATAAAATTAAACAAAAAAACAATAATATGACAACTGGAAAAATTAACGTTTCGGTAGAGAACATCTTCCCTCTCATCAAAAAATTCTTGTACAGCGATCACGAAATTTTCTTGCGAGAATTGATTTCGAACGGTACCGATGCCACTTTAAAATTAAAACACCTAACCAGCATTGGCGAAGCAAAAGTAGAATATGGCAACCCTATTATTGAAATTAAAGTAGATAAGGAAGCTAAAAAAATCCACATTATCGATCAAGGTTTAGGAATGACTTCGGACGAAGTGGAAAAATACATCAACCAAGTGGCTTTTTCGGGAGCCGAAGAATTCTTGGACAAATACAAAGATTCGGCCAAGGATTCTGGAATTATTGGTCATTTTGGTCTTGGCTTTTATTCGGCTTTTATGGTGGCCGAAAAAGTAGAAATTATTACCAAATCCTACAAAGACGAGCCAGCAGCCCACTGGACGTGCGATGGTAGCCCCGAATTTACATTAGAACCAGCGGACAAAACCACTCGTGGAACGGAGATTATTTTGCACGTTGCCGAGGATTCTTTGGACTTTTTAGAAGATTCTAAAATTAGTGGTTTGCTGAATAAGTATAATAAATTTATGCCTATTCCGATTAAATTTGGAACCAAAACCGAAAAAATCGAACAAAAGAAAGGGGAGTTTGTTGCAGAAGAAGATAAAGACAAAACTTTTACCGAAGTAGAAGTCGATAACATCATCAACAACCCAAATCCGGCTTGGACCAAACAACCAACAGAATTAACAGATGCGGATTACAAAGAGTTTTACCGTGAGGTCTATCCAATGCAGTTCGAGGAGCCGTTGTTTCACATCCATTTGAATGTGGATTATCCATTTAATTTGACAGGTATTTTGTATTTCCCAAAATTAGGTTCGGATATGCAAATTCAAAAGGACAAAATCCAATTGTACCAAAACCAAGTTTATGTTACGGATAACGTAGAAGGAATTGTTCCTGAATTCTTGATGATGCTCCGTGGTGTGGTCGATTCGCCAGATATTCCGTTGAATGTTTCGCGTTCTGGATTGCAAGCCGATGGTGCGGTTAAGAAAATTTCCAACTACATCACTCGTAAAGTTGCCGATAAATTGAAAGCGTTGTTTACCGAAAACCGCGAAGATTTTGAAGCAAAATGGAACGACATCAAAGTGGTTTTGGAATACGGAATGCTTTCTGAAGAGAAGTTCTACGAAAAAGCAGGCGCCTTTGTTTTGTACCCAACGGTAGACGACAAATATTTTACACTCGAAGAATTAAAAGAAAACCTAAAAGAAAACCAAACCGACAAAGATGGAAAGTTGGTTGTTTTGTACGCAGGAAATAAAGAAGCGCAACACTCGTATATTGAAATTGCCAAAAACAAAGGCTACGAAGTATTGCTTCTAGACTCGCCAATTATCTCACATTTGATTCAAAAAATTGAAGGTGATAATGCTGGAATGACTTTTGTTCGTGTGGATTCCGATCACATTGATAATTTAATCAAAAAAGATGAAACTACGATTTCTAAATTATCGGATACCGAAAAAGAAACGTTAAAAACATCGTTAGAAGCCTACATTCCAAAAGCCTATTCAGTTCAATTGGAAGCCATGGACAGCCAAGCCACTCCATTCATCATCACGCAACCCGAATTTATGCGTCGAATGAAAGAAATGAGTCAATCTGGCGGTGGTGGGATGTTTGGAATGGGAAATATGCCCGAAATGTACAATTTGGTTGTCAATACCAATTCGGATTTGGCTACAAACATTTTGAACACCCAAGACAAATCGGCTCAAGAAAACTTGGTTAAACAAGCACTGGATCTAGCCAAATTATCGCAAAACCTCTTGAAAGGCGAAGAGCTTACAGCTTTCGTAAAAAGAAGTTTTGAGTTGATTAAGTAATTAAATATTTTACTAAAACGAAACCTACTACTTATGGCAGTAGGTTTTTTTTGTTTAATACATTTATAAATTTGTTGAACAAACTAAAAATATAACTATATTTGTTATTATTAATTATAAAAAAACAATTTATGTTTGACAAGTTCAAAAAATCAGAGTTATTTATTTTAGTTATAGTACTTGTTTTAATATTCACTTCTGAATATTATTATGTAATACTAAACAACCATGAACGTGCAATTTTTATAGGATTGTGGCCACCCACGATTGTAGGATTATTAATTTTCTTTAATCTAAAACTAAAAAAATAATATGGAAAATCTAGACATTATCATATTGAATGTATTTGTATTATTGTGTTTTATAACGTTTTTTATATCCACATTTAGAGCCTTTGAAAATGTATCTAAAAATGATTCAAAATATGAAAAGAGGGGAATAATTTCTCGATTTTTGGCATATTTAGAGAGTTTAGTAGACAGTTAAAAATTCATATCGTATGTACTTGTATAATATGAATTTTAGTTTTATTACTTAATTATTCATGGAAATCGATAAATTAAATTTAGTGTTTATGTTTTTTTTGAACTCAAAATAAAGTCAAATAAATTTTTAAAAAGAATATCCATGACACTACACATAGAAACACCTGCGTTACTTTTCTCGGCGACATCGCTTATTTTATTAGCATATACCAATCGGTTTTTGACTATTGCCACCATCATTCGAGGCTTAAAAAAAGCATATAAAGAGAAGGAAAACAGCATGATTCTATTAGAAATCAAGAACCTCAACTTGCGCTTAACCCTCATTAGATACATGCAAATGGCAGGCGTTTTGAGTTTATTTCTCTCGGTTTTTACGATGCTTTTATTGTTTTTAGACCAGCAGTTGCTTGGGATTTATCTTTTTGGATTTAGTTTATTCTCGCTATTGCTTTCGTTAGGACTCTCCTTCTGGGAAATCAACATTTCGGTAGATGCCTTGCGGTTGCATTTGAGTGACCTAACGAATCGAGAAAACCCAAACAATTAACTTCCTACAATAATTGAATAATAAATAGGCATCCCAAAAGTAATGTTAAAAGGAAAGGTAATTGCCAATGCCATGGGAAGAAAAATACCGGGATTGGCTTTTGGTACCGCAATTTTCATAGCTGCAGGAACGGCAATATAGGATGCGCTAGCTGCGAGTATTGCAAATACAAACCGATTTCCAACATCTTGGGTAACTAGTTGACTTGCGTAAGCAATAAAACAACCGTTTAGAAGTGGAATTAGAATCGCAAAAGCAATACTAAACCAACCACTTTTGAAAAAATCGCCTAATTTTTTGCCACTAACGATTCCCATATCCAATAAAAAAATGGCCAAGAATCCTTTGAAAATATCTGTCGTAAAAGGTTTAATACCCAAAGCTCCCTTGTCACTAGCCAAAAAACCAATTAGTAAACTACCTATAATTAGTAACACACTTCCATTAGTAAAAGAATGTTTAATTATAGGTCCTAATTTAGAAGTTGTCGTTTTATTTTTATCAAATAATTGAATCATTATTACACCAACAATGATAGCTGGAGCCTCCATAAGTGCCATAACAGCAACCATGTGGCCGCTAAAAGTAATACTTTGCATTTCTAAAAAAGATACCGCTGTTACAAATGTTACAGCACTTACAGAGCCATATGCGGCGGCGATAGCTCCTGCATTTTCAATACTGAAATTGTATTTTAGAATAAAAAAGGTGTAGATAGGTATTGCAATAGAAATGAGTATTCCAAAAACAACACACCAAACGATATCCATAGTAAAATGGCTGTGTGCCAATTCCTGTCCTCCCTTAAAACCAATTGCAAATAGTAAGTATAACGAGATAAACTTTGAGGTATTACTCGGGATTTCTAAATCACTTTTTAAATAAACAGCTATAATACCTAGTAAGAAAAAAAGTAAGGCTGGATTGGTAATATTTTCTATTAATAAGTCTAAATTCATTTTATTTTAAATTAATGTTTGATAATTATTCTTTGAGGGGCATGGAGTCCGTCCTGAAAATTCGATTTTTAATGGATTTTTTAAATAGTTGCTTTATCGTGTTTTTTCAAGAAACCAATGTTATAGTAACAATGCTACTTATTTGCATCCTCATTCCTGATTTTTGAGCTTCGGCGGCAAGTACTGTAACAACATTACTAGCCTCTTGTAAGGCTTCAATTCGCATTTTGCTATTGCTATTAACATTGTCAAATCGAATTTCACTGCTGAAATTTTCTAGAGAATGGTATTTTATTTTACTGTTTATAAGCGACAATAAAATTTGGGTTCCGTCCGTAGGCAAAAATTGCCCTGAAATTAATTGAAATGTAAAAGGTTTTTCCATAGCAGATTACTTTTAAAATTGTTTAGCTTTTTGTTTCTGCAAAGATGCTAGGAAGATGTCATTAAATTTTATTTATATTTGTAATGAATAACATAAAATATTTTTATGAACTATACATTACACCAATTGCATGTTTTTTTAAAAGTAACTCAAAATCAGAGTATAACAAAAGCAGCCGAGCTCTTACACTTAACGCAGCCAGCTGTCTCCATACAATTAAAAAATTTTCAAGATCAATTTGATATACCACTTACAGAAATCATTGGTAGAAAATTATATGTAACTGATTTTGGTAAAGAAATCGCACTAGCTGCCGAAAAAATAATTAATGAGGTAACTACTATCAATTACAAAATGCAATCCTATAAAGGAAAATTAAGCGGGAAATTAAAAATATCAATTGTTTCAACAGGAAAATACATTATGCCTTACTTTTTATCGGATTTTTTAAAGAAAAACCCCGAAGTCGAATTAGCACTTGATGTTACCAATAAATCAAAAGTTATCGAGAGTTTAACAAAAAACGAAGTTGATTTTTCCTTGGTTTCTGTTCTACCAGATACTATAAAAGTGTCATCAACCGCATTAATGGCAAACAAACTTTTCTTGGTCACTAACTTCGATATTCAGTATCCCGAAAAAAACTACGATCAATCAATTCTTGAAACTTTACCTATTATTTACAGAGAAAAAGGTTCTGGAACACGTCACGTTATGGAACGTTTTATAAATGTAAACCAGCTAAAAGTGCGCAACAAACTAGAGCTCACTGGTAACGAAGCAGTAAAACAAGCCGTTATTGCGGGTCTTGGATGTTCGATAATGCCATTGATTGGAATCAAAAATGAACTTAAAAACGGTAATTTGCAAATAATTCCCATCAAAGGATTTCCAATCCAATCAACATGGAATTTGATATGGCAAAAAAACAAACAATTTTCACCAGTAGCAAGTGCCTATTTGAAATACATCGAAGAAAATAAAGCACAAATTATAACCGATAAATTTGATTTGGAACTCCTTAATGCATAAAAAAAACCATTCTTATTAGCAGTTTACTTTATGTTTTTCTACTCGTTTTTTGGTAGTTTAAACCAGCAATTACTAAAATTTATATAAGAGAATTTTGCTTCTGCTCTATACAACTTTCGTTAGGATTCTCTTTCTGGGAAATTAACATTTGGGTAGATGCCTTGCGGTTGCATTTGAGTGACCTAACGAATCGAAAAAATACAAAAAACTCATTATCAAGCAATAAGGCAAAAAATAGTTTTTGAAAAATACCCATTTGTAGTGATTTTTTATTACAATTTAATGTTCGATATTTGTATAGTATTAATCCAAAAAACCTTAAAATTATGGGAACAAATTTAGAATGCTACGATGGAGACGGACATTTTGACGATCATGGAAACGTCATTTACACTGGAAAAAAAGAAAAAGAGGATGTCAATAATTACGATGCCTATTCGTTTTTTGACATTTCGCACAACGGAAAAAACGGAATTGTCATTTTCCTGACACCAAAAAAAACAGGTAAACTCAATAAGCCTGAAAAATTCAAAATAAAATTCAATATCAAAAATCTTATTCCGTACGAATCCAGTAGCTTTGACATAAAGCTAACCGAAGGATTCTTGGCAATTGTTGACAGCAAAGAATTTGATTTAGACCTTGTCAAAAAATATTACGACCAATTAAGTACTACAACAGTAGCAAGCAAAATAGCAAGTGGTACAGTAGGTAAAGTAGAAAGTGACCCGATAATAGGAGAAGGCACTGGAATCATCAGAAGACCCTAAAATGCAGAGAAAAATAAAAAAAATGCAATTCGGAATACTCATTTGGTTACTCCAAGTGAGTGTTGCGTATTGCCAATATGACACTCGGTTGAGCACTCTCGAAAAAAAATATGACATGAGAGGTTCCGATAAAATGATACAAGGATTAAGCACCATTTCCTACCCAAAACTCAACAAAGCAGATAAAGCTTACTATTTGTACTTAAAAGCAAATGCTTTATTGTATCTCGAAAAAAAAGACATCGCTTATAAAGAATTCATTACATCCAAAAAAATATACCTTCAAATAGATAGTATCGAAAAAGCAATGGACATTAATTTAAAAATGAGTTATTTGCTAATTTCATTAAAAAAGAACACCCTCGAGTACGAAAACTACATCGCAGCAGCACTCACGTATTACAATTCTAGTACGAACATACACAACAAAATTAAAGGATTAATTAGTATTGCATCGCTCAAAATCAATGAAACTCATGCCAAAGAAAGCATTTTGCTTTTTAAACAAGCCATGAAATTAAGCGAGCCTCTGGATAACGACGATCAAAAATCCTCCATAAATAACAATCTGGCCGTTCTCTACAACGAACGAATGCTCATGCCAGACTCGGCATTGTATTACCTCAAAAAAGACTATGCTTATTCTATAAAAATAAAAGACAACTATGCCATTTGTGTCAACCTTATTAATCAAGCCTCGTCCTATTCCAAAAAAAAGGACATAAAAACTGCTATTCATTTATTAAATCAAGCCGATTCAATTCCTTTAAAACAAGATCGGTTAGAAATGAAATTTTACATCAATTATTACAAGAACCTGTATTACAAAGAAAGTAATGACTATAAAAAAGCGATCCTCTATCTCGAAAAATCCAATTTATACCGAGACAGTTTGGAAGGAGAAAAACAAAATTTAGCTATAAATGAACTCCATACCAAATACAAAACCCAAGAAAAAGAACTCGAAAACTTACAGCTAAAAACCAACATCAAGAACAATAGACTCCTACTCTACTCCATCATACTGGTACTCATTGTACTAGTAACCATTAGTATTTTAGGATACAAAAACATTACCAAAAAGAAACGAATTGCCGAGCAAGACCGCCTCATAAAAATTCAAGAACTCGAGAAAGTACTCAAGAATCAAGAACTTAACAATATTGATTTAATGCTCGAAAGCCAAGAAAAAGAACGTCAAAATATTGCGAATGAGTTGCATGACAATCTAGGCAGTATGCTGGCTACTTTAAAATTAAACTTTCAAAACTTAAAGCGTCAAAAAGAAGATTTAGACCTACAAGAAAACAAACTTTATGATAAAACCGATGCGCTCCTTGAGGAAGCCTACCAAAAAGTTCGCAACATAGCCCACCTAAAAAACCTAGGGGTAATAGGCAACGAAGGATTGCTTGTTGCCGTATACAATATGGCCGAGAAAATGAGTGTGCTCGAGAAACTCAAGATAAATGTAATCCCGTTTGGGCTCAACGAAAGACTTGATAACACTATAGAAGTAACCCTGTTTAGAATGATCCAGGAGTTGTGTACTAACATCATCAAACACTCCCAAGCTACCGAGGTAAACATATATTTGACACAAGGTGACAACACCGAAATCAATATTATTATAGAAGACAACGGCAAAGGATTTGATCCCAAAACCATTGTGCTCAAATCCGGAATAGGACTCAAAAACATGGAGAAAAAAGTAGAACAAATGGGCGGTACCTTTACTATAGACTCCATTCCCACCAAAGGAACTTCCATCATTATAGACCTACCCTTATGATAACAGTAGTCATTGCCGAAGACCATCAAGCACTCATAGACGGAATCAAACTGTCATTAAAAAACGAAGCTGGAATCACCGTTATAGGCGAAGCTAATGATGGAGAAGAGTTAATAAAACTAGTCCATAACATGAGACCGCAAGTGGTAATCACCGATATTAGGATGCCCAAATGTGACGGAATTTGTGCTACCAAAGCCATCAAAAAAGCCTATCCTGACATTAAAATTATTGCCTTTAGCATGTTTGACCAATCCGAAGCTTTAGACCAAATGAAAGCAGCAGGAGCATCAGGCTACATCCTAAAGAATTCCCCATTAAGTAAAGTAATTCAAGCCATACGGGAAGTGGTAAATGACAAAACTTTTTTTGATAATGCTATACCAGCAAAACACCAAGACAGTAAAAAAAACATTATTTTGAGTAACCGAGAAAAAGAAATCCTGCGATTCATAGGAGAAGGAAAAACATCCCAAGAAATTTCAGATCTGCTTTATATTAGCAAAAGCACCGTAGATAGCCATCGCAAAAACATCCTCAAAAAAATGAGTATTTATGGTAAAACGGACTTAATTCGGTTTGCGGTAGAGCGGAAATATGATTTTTAAAAGCACTATTTATACTACTTTTAGTCTCAATAATTTATTTTGAATTTAAATGAAAAATCCCCATTTGTAGGGATTTTTTTTGTGGATTATATTTTGGAACTTTGACAAAGTAAAACTCTTAAAATCAAATTATTATGACACTAGAAAAACAGTACCAGTGGTTACTTAAAGAGCAAGGTCCTATTATGATTAAGAAAGCACTAGCTCTTTATGACACCAAAGAATTATCCGGAACACCTAACAACCCTGTAATTATAAACTGGGCAAATGAAGTAGGTGGCGATGTAGCCAATGTTTACAAAGCCGATGAAATTCCGTGGTGTGGCTTGTTTACGGCAGTTGTTGCCAAACGAGGCTCGAAACAAGTAGTCAAAGACCCACTTTGGGCTTTGAATTGGGGCAATTTTGGCAAACACATCGATGTGCCTATGCTCGGCGATGTACTCGTTTTTGTTCGGAAAACCAGTGACGGTAAAACCGCTGGTCATGTTGCCTTGTATGTGGGCGAGGACGACAGCTGCTACCATGTATTGGGTGGCAATCAATCCGATAAAGTGTGCATTGCCCGAAAAGACAAAACAAGATTGTACACCTCCAGAAGACCCAACTACAATATCCAACCCAATAATGTACGCCAAATTTTTCTATCCAGCACGGGCGAAAAAACAGGAAGCGAACAGTAGGCACCTATTTTAATATCCGATTTTTTGTTTAAAAAGTAAAACAACACAATCATGCAAAAATTTAGAATCCTAACCATCGATAAAGAAGGCTTTCGTGGAGAAGTTCCAGTAACCATTTTGAAAGAAATAGAACGAAGAAGCGGGGGCAAAAAAATAATTGAGATGTTCGATTTAATTGTTGGTACCTCCAGCGGTGGAATTATCACCTCGGCATTGGCCATTAATAATCCCCATCAACCGGATGAACCCCTCTACTCGCTTGACGAAATTATGACCATTTATTTGTCGCAAAGTCAAAAAATGTTTTCAAAAAGAGGACTCGTACATCGCACGCTAGAGCAACTAAAAAACTACATGACTTTGCAGTTTGAAACAGAGGGCTTTGAGAAAGTTTTTAAAGAGGTGGTTGGCGAATATCGGTTAAAGGATTGCCTCAAACACCTCCTGAATCATGGGTATGCAACCCCTACTTTTAGAGAATCCCTTCTTGCTACATCACCCAAAATAAATCCTGAAAGTAGCAGCTCAAACCAAAATGACAGGGTTAGTGCTGATTTGAAAAAAAACGAATCGGTATTGGCATTTTCTAAAGATTCTAATTTGTATTTGCCTCCTACAATACCTCAAAAAGAGCTGGATTACAAGGATGTGTATGTGCTATCCATAGGCAACGGCACAGTCAATCCAGAGAACGACGGGAGTACTACTGCCCCCAAAGACTCGTCTGTGTCTAAAAAAAACAATACGAATACCAGCACTAATCTAGCACTACCCCAAGATTATGACCTGATAAAAATAATAGAAGAGGGCAACTACCTACGGTTAAATATTGCTATTGACACACCACACAATACCGAAACTACCCAATATTTAATCGACGCCACCCAAGAACAAATCCTGAATAAAGAGGAGAACATGATTAAGCTGGATGCCCTCATGGAGAAAATGCTTGAAACCAACTAAATAACAATCATCGTATGATGACGTGCTTTAAAAATTAGACAAAATGGAATAATAGATTGATTTTGAACTATTATTGACAATATTGCTTCTTTTGACTTTACGACATTAAAACTTTCGACTTACTTAATACCATTACTACTTATAAAAAAAGCTACTATGTATTTACAAGATTTGAATTTAAATAGCATTGATTATGCTGTTTTGAAAACCGATTTAATCAACGGCATTACCGAAGAAGAAGTTCCTAGTGAGGAAGAAGTAAAACTTGCATTGGCATCCATGTACACGCTTGCCAACACCAAAATATCGAGTTTGTATTATCGGGATGTGGTGGCTGTA
Organism: Flavobacterium restrictum; assembly: GCF_007097245.1. Lineage (GTDB taxonomy): Bacteria > Bacteroidota > Bacteroidia > Flavobacteriales > Flavobacteriaceae > Flavobacterium > Flavobacterium restrictum. The sequence goes on from NZ_VJZT01000009.1 coordinate 81,818, forward strand.
AACGATGCCAAAAAACAACATTTTTCGTTTCACCTCGCCGGTAACACCTTATGGATGAATCTAAAAAAATTCCTTGCCCATGAACTGCCTCACAATGCCAGCCTCTCCACAATCATTGACACCATAATAGATTACCTATCATCCGTCATTTCGGGAGGAGTTATTATCTCCTTTTTGGTTCAAAAAGTGGTAAAATATGTTGCTAGCGTTGACTATGCAGCAGGAGTTCCTGTAGCAGTTGTTGGGTATGCTACGGTGTAATTGAGGAACTACCCTCTTTGTAACATTGTAGGAATAGCAATACTGTTTTTGATTGTATTGCCTTTGGTTTAACCAAATTTTAAAAATAGAGCCGTTTAAAACAAAACCTCGGTAACCGAAAAGAGGAACTAGAGTAGGTAAAATATAAAATCTAGGAATTATGAAAGTAAAATTGACACTTTTGTTTATGTTTATGATATGCGGTGCAAATGCACAGAATTGGAAAGATTTAGCACAAAACGATTTCATTAAGATGAAGAAAAGTTTAGATTCTATCAAAGAAATATTAGATCCTGAAAAAGTTAAGCTTAATGAACTTGCAGCAAAATATAGTAGTGATGTTCAAATGCAATCAGATAGAGTAAAAGAATTACTAACTGAATCTGGTTTAGTTTATACAAATTGGAAAAATATAAGCACATTTTATCAAAACAAACTTTCAAAAGATGAATTTGAAAGTTTAAATAAAGAATATCCAATTGATGGAAATTACGATTTTTTAGACAAACCGCAGGAAACTGTACCAGAAAAACCGACTACCTTTTTATTATATGGGAAAAATGAATTGATGAAATTGGATGACATAAAAGACGAGAAAATGAAAAAAGTCTTTGAAAATATATTTTCAGAAAAAAGCCAGTCCAATCTCGGAAAATTTGAAATACCAGGGCATAAACAAAAAATTCCAGTTTATTTAATTTGTAAAAATGAAAATTGTGATTCAGTTAAAAATATTGAAGAAAAAGAAAATTGCTTAAAATGTAAAATTGTGAAAAACGGAAATAAGGTAAATGGTAAAAGTAACAATTGGTATAAGGATTTAACTTTTGAGGAAGTTAGTATCGAAATCAGTGACGGTGCTATGGTAGATATAAGGGTTGTTTTAATTGATGAAGTAAATAAACTAAAATATTATTTTGAAAACAGAATACCTACATCGTTACTAAAAAGCACAAGGACAGGAAATGACACTTATCTTGAATGTTCATTTATTACTTCTATAGATACAGAAAATGCTTATAATCACAGTAAATGTAATTTAAGTTATAAAGTAACATTAAAAGACATTATTCAATATTATCCAAATACTGGCAATAATTATACCCCTGACGACCAAAACTTTATATTCCCAATTCCGGATAAAGAAGGGCAAGAATCAAATAACAGACGTATTTATCAATTAAGCCAAGATACTAGTCTCCAAAACACGGTAGAATTAAGAACATATACTGATTTTATTGGTCTTTTTAACGGTAGTGCAAACGGAATTGTACAACTAGAGGGAAAGGCAAATTTTTTCATAAACCCTTTTAGTCTAACTCATTATAATATATATATGTTAAAAAAAATAGAACCTTTTGTACATTATACAAAAATTGACGATGCCAATCGTGGACTTACTTTGATACCATCTTCAATTACAGGAACAGATACTATTTTCAAGGTTAAGCATTCATTGGAGATATTACAAAAATCACAGCTAGAAATGGGATTCCTGCTAAATGCTTTTAGTTTTAAATACAGTAAAGAATATCCTTTCAAAACTAATATCTATTTTCCCGTTAGATACAATGCAACATCTATAAGCAACAGTAAAGAAAATAACGAGACACTAAAAATGGTAGGTTTAGGTTTAGGTGTAAATTTTGAATTCAAAAAATTTAGTAATTTTGGTTTTAATCTTTCAACAGAATTTACACGTTACAATCCCACAAACCGTTCTGAAATAATCATTAATCCAAGTAAATTTTGGGTTTTTAGTAACGAAGCAGAACTTTTTTATTATCCTGGAGAATCAAAAAATCAATCTGTTTTCACAAGATTCAAAACTTTTTATAATAAAAGCGATGACAAAGATTCATTCTTTCAATTCCAATTTGGATACCGATTTTCAATAGGAACTGGTAATATAAAATCTAAATAAACCACCACACCAAATCAGAATTCAAAACTCTAATAGAGACATCAACAAGACAATAAAAAAAAATTAAATTTAAAACCATGAAAAACAACATCTTAACCGCTCTATTATTGTTTGTGATTCCGTTTTATGCGCAAAACAATAATTTCAACACAAGACCATGGGATAACAAAGATTTTCCAATTATTATTGACCCATATCACGGAAATAAAATAGTTTTCGAGAAACTGATAACCGACAAAAGAGTGATGGGAATAATACACAAAGCTTCGGAGGGATTGGTCGCTGATAGTAAATATGTGAGTCGATGCAAAATTACAAAAACGAATCATTTGCTTTTTGCTTCCTATCATTTAGGCAATTTAGTAGACCCTATAAAGCAAGCTGATTTTTATTTAAACATCATAAAAAACAATCTGAATCAACCAATGGCTATAGATATTGAAGATTATGAATTGGATGTAAAGAACCCAAAAAAACCATATATGCCCCTTGCAAATGCCGAAAAATTCATTAACCGGATATATGAAAAAACAAAAAAATACCCAATTGTGTATGTAAACAACAAGGTTTTTAAAGAAATCAACTTGGAATACAATCAAAATAGTGTTTTTGCTAAATGCCCACTTTGGTACGCAAGGTTTGTAATAACTTTACCCAACTTAAATAATAAAGTTTGGAGAAAAGTTAGCTTATGGCAATTCAGCTCCGAAATAAATTGTACCAAAACAGGAAATTGCTGGTACAATATTCCTGGTACCGACTTCGATATTGACATCAATGTATTTAATGGGACCTATCAGGAATTAAACCAATTTTGGAAAAGATAATGACCCGTAGAACACAAAAACCCCCTTTCAATCCTAAAATTCGAAAGGGGTTTTTAATTTCTGGATAATTGTTTTATTTTTTAATCAATTCTTGTAACGGTTGTAGTTGAGCCAAATCAATTTTGGAATCTTTAATTATAGAGAGTAAGGTCATAATATTCTCTGGATTCATATCCTTACCTAACACTCTTATTACGGCAAAACCAGCTTCTTTTTTGTTGGCAAACAACACAAACTCATTAATATGATCATCGGAACCTACGTAACTAATGGCGGCACCTTCCTTGCCCGAGCCAAATTTAATGAGCTGCTGGTACATGGTATCCTTTAAAATCGCTGCTACTTTGGCGCGTTCGGTGACAAACTCTTGCTGATTTTTAGGATTTACCTTAAAGGCCAGAACATTCATTTTCTCGAACGAGTGTAATGCCTTATTTTGGGTCACCGTTAATTTAGACGGTTCTATATTCAAAATACTGGGCGAAAGGTCTAGTGCTACAAAGTTTTTGTTCTCGGTGTTGGTTACAAAATACTGTTGCAAACTAGGCTCTGAATGGCAACTGGCCAAGAACAAACTTAAAAATAGGGCAAGGCTAAAAATGGCTTTCATATTACTTTTTTCCTTTGGTTGCTTTTCTCAAATCGTCACCACCGGGAATTTTCATTTTATCGGTAAGGACCGAAAGTTCGTTCAAATCGAAATCCCCTGTCAAAGACATCAAAACGGTATCTTCGCCTTTGGCACCGTCAATAAACATCAACAATTCTTTTATTTGTGAATCTTTAACCCCTGATTTTACAAGTATTTTGATGTTTCTGCCGTTGTTATTCACGCGCATGAGTTCCTCTAATCCTGCGGTTTTCATGTATTTGTCGGCAGCAATTTTCATTTCCCCTTCTACCCTAGCACTTTTGGTGGTAAACACTTTGAGGTTGTCTAACTTCTTGATAAGATTCAGGTATTGTTGCGTTTCCTTGTCAGAGGCATCCACTTTGACTTTACTCATCAATTCAAACATTTTCTTGTTGACAACAATCGAAGTGACATCGTCCTGACCATCAAATTTATCGAAAGTCGCTTGCGCAAAAAAGGGACTCGTAAGGAGTATTAAAAGTAGTGTAAAAAATCCTTTTGAGATCCATGAAGTAGTTGCGATAGTACTGTTTTTTGAAAATAGTGTTTTCATTTTGTTATTTGTTTTTAATTTTTTGATTTAATTTTTGACTTTTGTTTTTTGACTTCCTCTTATTTAGTAAAGATTTCATCTTTGGAATTATCGTATTCTTGAATGTACTGCACACTTCCTATGCCGGTGTTTACGTGATTAGACAATAATGCTAATGCTTTTTGGGTAGCTTTGAAAGCTTCATCAGGATTGGTATAAGTTCCTAATTTTTCATGAGCATCAACTGGATTGCTGCTGGTGTAAACATACATCCCAACGCCGAGTAAAACAACAACCGAAGCCGCAATAGACAACCAAGCAAAACTGCTTTTTTTAGTTTTTAGTTGTATTTCTCGGGATATCGTTTGCTCTTTTGCTAAAGAGAAATAACCAAATAATGGCTTGTATTGTTCGAGATGCTGCGCAACATCTGACCCAGAAAAGTAATTCGTCAACTCTTTTTCTTGAGCAATACTGGTTTCTCCTTGAAAGTATTTTTCTAGTAATCGTTCTATTTTAGTGTGTTCCATAGCGGTGTGTTTGGGTCATAAATTCGCGAATCGTTTTTCTGGCTCTTGAAAGGGCTACGCGAATCGCAGTTTCGTTCATGTTCATAATTTTGGCAATTTCTTCAAATTCGCATTGTTCTATATCGCGCAGTTGAATTATTAACCGTTGTTGTTCTGGCAATTGATTGATGATTTTTTCGACCCAATTTAAACTGTCAATATCCTCCATTTTTTGCTGTAAACTGGGTTCTCTATCGGTATAATTGTCGTGTACAATTTTTAAATTGCTGGCTCTTTTTGATTTTAATTGATCCAAACAATAATTTTTGGTCATGGTCATTGCCAGTGCTTCTACACTATTATAACGGTCTAATCCTTCGTTTTTTGTCCATAATTTAACCAAAATTTCTTGAGTCGCATCTTCGGCTTCTTCGGAGCTTATGAGCAATCGCTTGGCCAATCGAAAGACTTTGTCTTTGAAGGGAGCAATTAACTGTACAAACTCATTTTGATTCATAAAAGGAACTTTTTAACTGGGGTTATTTTATCTAGACGAGACACTTTTATTTTTGTTACAAATAGTTCTAAAAATAAAACTAAAGTACCTATTTTTACGTTGATTCTATAAATCAAATTCAAAACATGAAAACAACAATCAAATTTACGCTGTTCTTATTTGTAAGCCTTTTTATTTTCCAAAGTTGCCAAGATAACGATGACGTTGCGGCACCAAAAAACCTAGAAATCCAAAACTTTATTTGGAAAGGAATGAATCAGTATTATTTATGGCAAAGTAGCGTTCCCAATCTAGCCGACGATAAATTTGCAAATCAAGAAGCACTAAATACTTTTTTGTCAGGATACAGCACGCCCGAAGAGTTGTTTGATGCCTTGCGAGTGGCCAAGACTATTGACCGTTTCAGCTGGATTGTAGATGATTATTTGACCCTAGAACAATCCTTTCAAGGTACAACTAAAAATAATGGCGTTGATTTTGGTTTGAGTTACAAACCCAACAGCACCACCGAAATTTTTGGATATGTACGTTATATTTTGCCTAATTCTGATGCGTCTACCAAAGCCATCAAACGGGGCGATATGTTCACTGCCGTAAATGGGACGCAATTGACCGTAGCCAATTATCAAAAATTACTCTTGGAAGCCGATAGCTATACCCTAAACCTAGCCTATTACAATGGAACGACCATTGTCGATAACGGAAAATCGGTAGCGTTAACAAAAACGGTCTTGAACGAGAATCCCATTTTTATCAATAAAGTCATTACAGCTGGAACGCATAAAATAGGCTATATGATGTACAATGGTTTTTTTGCAAATTATGATACCCAGTTGAATGAGGCCTTTGGAACCTTAAAAGAAGACGGAAAAATTACAGATTTAGTACTGGATTTACGTTACAATGGTGGTGGATCTGTACAAACTGCAACGCGATTGGCCAGTATGATTACGGGACAATTTACAGGACAAATTTTTGCCAAACAACAATGGAACGAGAAAGTAGAATCCTATTACAGCACCAATAATCCGGATGCTTTGAAGAATTTCTTTACTGACAAAATAGAAACTACGCCTATCAACATGTTGAAATTGACCAAAATATACATTTTAACAACGGGAAGTACCGCATCGGCTAGTGAGTTGGTTATTAATGGGTTGAAACCTTTTATAGATGTAGTTCAAATTGGTGATAAGACTATTGGAAAAAATGTAGGTTCCATAACGCTATACGACTCTCCTACTTTTGGTAAAGAAAACAGAAATCCAAATCACAAATACGCCATGCAACCTTTGGTACTAAAAATAGTGAATGCTGCTGGTTTTGGTGATTATCAAACAGGATTGGTTCCAACTTACCAACAAGCGGAGACCATTAGTACTTTTGGTGTTTTGGGCGATACTAGCGAACCTTTATTGAGCACCGCCATTAGCAAAATTACAGGCACAAACAAAATAATCAAACAACCGCAAGGCAAAACATTTGACTATTTTAAAGACGCCAAAGCCATGAAAGGCTTACAAAACCAAATGTATCTCGAAAAAGCACCAGAAGGTTTATTGAAAGCATTAGAATAGAAAAACATAAAATACAAGAAAGGCTTTCGATACTGAAAGCCTTTTTTTATGCCACAAAAAACCCGTTTCAAATACATGAAACGGGAATTAAGAACTAAAAAATTAACTAAAAATTCTGGTTATAAATAAAAGTTTAATCCCAATTTGAAATTTCTACCTTGGGTATTGTAACCTACATTTTCTACAAACTTGGCATTCAAAATATTCGTTACCGCTGCAAAAACCGACATTCTATTTTTTACCAAATCATACTTCACCGAAGCATTAACTAATTGGTAAGATCCTAAAACAACTTTTTGAGTAGCATAGGTATTTCCGTCAAAAAAAGCATCATTTCTACTAGCTACATATTGATAGGTTGCATTAAAAAACAATCGATTGGTCGCCTGAAAATCCAAACTTGAATTGACTTTATGTTTAGGAATCAAACGATCAAAAGCTTCGTCTACTTGCGTAAAAGTATAATTAGATTTCCATTTGAGGTTTTTGCTCAAGGCAAAAGTCACTTCGGTTTCGATACCTTTAGCTTTATTTAAACCATCAATATTTATATAATTGCCCGCAAAAGTTACTGGATTGTAGTAAAACCCAATAAAGTTTGTTTGCTCTCTATAAAAAGCTACAGCATTCAAGGTGATTTTTTTGGCAAGTAATTGCGTTTCAAATCCCGCTTCAATAGTGCTGTTTTTTTCTGGTGTCAAAGCGGTATTTCCGTATTCAGAGTACAATTGGTACAAACTTGGTGTTACAAAAGCTGTACTGTAAGAGGAAATGACTTTTAACGGAATTGTTTTAAAATCAAACGACGGATTCACATTATAAACCAATTGGTTTCCGTATTCGCTGTGGTTATTCCATCGCACTCCTACATTCAAATTTAATCCAAAATCCGAATTATAAACGCCCGTAAAGTAGGGATCAACCATGTTAAATTTGGTACTTTCTTTGGCAATACTGCTATAAGGAGTCCTACTATTCATATCCTGAAACTGGTATTGTACACCAGTAACAATAAAAAAAGTATCGTTGAAAACATATTTATTAAATCCATCTACGTTAACACTACGCGATTCATATTGCGAAAATCCAACCGTATTACTGTAACTATCCCAATCGTGGTAGGAACGAATCAATTTATTGAAGCTGGAATTTAAGTTAAATTCGCCTTTTGCATATTTGTATTTAGGCGTGAATCCCAAACGAAATTGTTTCGAAATCGAATTGTTTACTTTCACATCGTTGCTCCCCGTATTATCATAAGCGCCATCGTAATCTAAATTGAATCGGTCAAAATTACCAAAAAAATCAAGTGTTAGTTTATCCGTTGCTTTGTAACCCAGCCTAGCCAAAGTATTTATTCTCGAAAAACGATCGCTTTCGTAATTACTATTTTTTGTAGGTTCTGCAATTTGTGACATTCCGTTCGTTTCGGTACTGTTCAAAGAGGCTAAATACTTGACTTTGGCACCGCTACCATTAACCATTATCCCTTGATTGTAATCGTTTAGCTGTGTCGATTTGGCCACCGCAGTAGTATTGGTTCCCATAGTCATGTAAGCATTTCCTGCAATTGCTTTTTTACTAGATTTTTTCAATGTAATGTTGATAACACCAGTAGCAGCACCTGATCCGTACAAAGTACTCGAGGCACCTTTCATGATTTCAATGCGCTCGACTTGCTCAACAGGCAACAATCTCAAATCATATTCCATTCCAATTCCAGATGCATCCGTAACTGGAATTCCGTCAATCAAAATAAGGACTTGTGCATTTTTGCCCCCACGAATGTAGTACCCTAAATTTTTTCCAGCGGTACTTTTGTTCCCATTCACTTCAATACCAGCAACCGTATTCAAGAGATTCGCAATGCTTTGACCAGCATTGTTTTTTAAGTCTTGGGGTGTAATTGTTGTAATTACTTTACCTGATTTTTCTTTTGCCAAAGCAAATTTAGAATCTAAAACAACCACTTCGTCCAATTGATTCTTGGAGACAATGGTGTCTTTTTTTTGCTGTGACCAGGCACCAGCAGTCATTAGTACGCACAACGCACTAATACGAACGATTTTGTTGTTCATTTAAAACATTTTTAATAACAGTTTATCCTGTTATGTGACTAAAAATGGGAGAAAAGCATGAAATTACCCATACCCAAACCTTTTTTCCCGAAAGTTTGATACTATTGTAAATAAGGCAGGTCTCCTGGCTTGCATCATGTTGTTTACCTTCCCATTCCAATTTAGATTTAGGATTTTTAATTTTAGAGAAATCTAAAATCTGAATTCTAAAATCTACGATTTAAAACAGTGGTTTGTAGCTAACAACACGTTTTTATAGCTTACAGTTGCGGGAACAGCTCGGGATTTAGGATTTTAGATTACAAATTTTTTAGCTATCAGATTGGATACAACATGAAACTTTAAATATGAAAACTGAAGTCTTTCACTCGATTCCCTTTTAATGCCGTTTTATAAAAAACAGCAACCTCAATACAGCAGCAAATATAGGTGCTTTTTACGGTAAATAAAAGCAGCTTTTTGAGAAATTGTTCCTCTTGGGTTACACTACTTAAGTTCAAATGGCAAACTCCTTTTGTTGCTCCTTTTGACCAAAAAAATAAACAAGATGATTTATGTAAAAACAAAATGATACTTTTGTCAAAACTATTTCGATGAGGACATTAAAAAAATATGCGCTTTTAATTTTTATCTTTTGTTTTTGTCTCCAATGCAAAAAAGAGGAAAAAAGCCAGCCCCAAACCACGACAACCACCAATACAATTCATTACGCCAAAGGTTTTGAAATCTACAAACACAACCAGTATTCCGTTCTAAAAGTGACGCAACCTTGGCCAAATGCAACGACTACTTTTACCTATGTTTTGAAAGAAAAAGGAAGTGTTATTCCTGAAGAATATGCTTCATTTCCACAAATTACTATTCCCATAAAAAGCATTGTAATTACCTCCACAACCCACGTTCCGCCGTTAGAATTACTAGGCGTTGAAAACACAATTATTGGATTTCCAAACACGGATTACATCTCTTCATCAAAAACAAGAAGCCGAATTGACCAAGGAAAAATAAGAGAAGTAGGCAGTAACGAAACCTTAAACACCGAAGTTTTACTCGATATGCAACCGGATGTTATCGTGAGTTTTGGACTCAATGCCACTAATCCAACATTGGATTTATTACAAAAAAACGGATTGAAAGTCCTGCTCAATGGCGACTGGAACGAACAATCACCATTAGGAAAAGCCGAATGGATTAAGTTTTTTGGTGCCTTATATGGTTTAGATGCTAAAGCCAATACCGTTTTTAATCAAATAGAACAATCGTATACCAAAACACTACAATTAGCCCAAAAAGCAACCACAAAACCAACCGTTCTTTGTGGTGCCACGTATCAAGAGCAGTGGTATGTGCCTCAAGGCGAAAGTTGGGCAGCACTGTTTTTGAAAGAAGCTAAAACAAACTATTTATGGCAAAATACCAAAGGCACAGGAAGTCTCACTGTACCCTTTGAAAACGTATTAGTACAAGCAAAAAATGCCGATTTTTGGTTTGCTCCTGGTGACTTTTCGACATTAAAACAACTGCTTGATAGCAATCCGCATTACTCGGAATTTGATGCTTTTAAAAATAAAAAAGTATTTTCGTATGCTTTGAACAAAGGAGCAAAAGGCGGCATTATGTATTTTGAATTGGCAGGATCCAGACCAGATTGGGTACTGCAAGACATGATTGCTATTTTTCATCCCGAATTACTCCCAAATTACAAACCCGTTTTTTTTCAAAAACTACAGTAACTTGCACTTAAAAAACCGAAATACACTATTATTTTCACTCCTATTTCTAGGCGTAGTGCTCTTATTTATAGTAAATATTAGTTTAGGATCGGTTGCTATTCCAGTAAAAGAGGTATTCAACTGTTTGTTTACCAACCAGCCCAGCAAAGAAACTTGGCAATACATCATTTTAGAATTTAGAGTGCCCAAAGCCATTACAGCCGTAATTGTTGGAGCTGGATTATCAATTAGTGGCTTGTTGATGCAAACCTTATTTAGGAATCCATTGGCAGGACCTTATGTACTGGGTTTGAGTTCTGGTGCTAGTTTGGGAGTGGCAATAGTTATTCTAGGTGCTGGATTTTTGCCTCCGTATTTGGCTGCGCTTTTATTATCGTCTTACGCCATTATTATGGCCTCCAGTTTGGGTAGTTTTTTGGTTTTACTAGCGGTATTATCCATTTCGTTACGTTTAAAAGATACCATGGCGATTTTAATTGTGGGGCTAATGTTTGGCAGCTTTACTGGTGCTATTGTGAGTACGCTCACTTATTTTAGCACCGCAGAACAGTTACAAAAATTTACATTTTGGTCTATGGGTTCTTTAGGCAATCTGTCTTGGACTTCGATTGGATTGTTAGCCATTTGTGTATTTACAGGATTACTATTGAGCGTTTTGTGCATTAAACCACTCAATGCGTTGCTACTAGGCGAAAATTACGCCAAAAGTATGGGATTGAATTATAAGAAAACACGTTTTATAATCCTCTTGGCCACAAGCCTTTTGGCAGGGAGCATTACTGCATTTGCTGGTCCTATTGCCTTTGTGGGATTGGCCGTTCCGCATATTGCCAAATTGGTATTTCAAACCAGTAACCACCAAATATTGTTTTGGAGTACGCTGCTTTTTGGAGCGATAACCATGTTGATTTGCGACAGCATTTCGCAGTTACCTGGAAGTGATTTAACGTTGCCTATCAATGCAGTAACCTCTATTTTTGGGGCACCAATTGTGATTTGGTTACTCGTTCGGAAACAAAAAAATAGTCGCTAATGAAAACTCCAATCCTCTTACAGGCTTCGAATATAAGCATTGGCTACGGCCATAAAAAAGCACAAACGGTGGTGGCTTCCAATCTTTCTATTGCTTTGGCAAAAGGGAAACTCATTGCCTTGATTGGTGCTAATGGTATAGGAAAATCGACTTTATTAAAAACGATAATTGGCATCCAAAAACCTTTAGAAGGAACCGTTTTATTGCATGACAAAAACATCCATTCGTATGATGCACTCGATTTAGCTCAAAATTTAAGTGTCGTTTTAACAGAGCAATTACCGCCAAGTAATTTGACCGTTTTTGAACTAGTGGCACTTGGCAGGCAGCCCTACACCAACTGGATTGGGACATTATCGCACGAGGACGAAAAGCAAATTCAGCTTGCAATGGAGCTAACACAAATTAGCCATTTATCCCATAAAAAGCATTATGAAATCAGCGACGGACAACTCCAAAAAGTATTGATTGCAAGAGCTTTGGCACAAGACACGCCTTTGATAATTCTGGATGAACCCACTACGCATTTGGATTTACTGCACAAAGTTTCGTTGTTAAAACTCTTAAAAAAACTCACGCATGAAACGGGAAAATGCATCTTATTCTCGACTCACGATATTGATATGGCGATACAAATTACAGATGAAATGATTATCATGACGCCCGAAATGGTAGTGCAAGACCAACCCTGTAATTTGATTACCAAAGGCAGCTTCAATACCTTATTCAAAGACGAACATATTGTTTTTGATAACGAAAAAGGGAAGTTTGTAATAACTTAAAAGCCCCCTAACCACCGAAGGGGGAATTAGATACAAATCTTAAATACGCAACTTTATAACTGAAATCTGCCTTTTGGCTTCGCCCACTACAAAAGCAACTGAATTTGCAATATTAAAACTCCGGATTAGGGGTGACATTGGGATGGTTAAATGATTTTTGGGATCAAATAAACCCAGTATTTCTTGACTCAAACCCACACTTTCTTTACCAAAAACCAACCAATCGCCATCTTGAAATTCGGCTTCATAAATGGATGTTGTCGCGTGAGAACTCATCAAGAAAACTCGGGATTTGTCTGGAATTTGCGTAATCCATTCTTGGATATTTTGATATTCGGTTACGTCAAGATGCACCCAATAATCGAGTCCAGAACGTTTCAGATTTTTATCATTGATGACAAACCCAAACGGATGAATGAGGTGCAAACGACTTTGGGTACCCACACACAAGCGACCAATATTGCCGGTATTATTGGGTATTTCGGGTTCGACTAAAACTATATTTAACATATTTCTTTAAAGTATTAATTAGTAAGTCGTAAGCATTAAAACTTCATAACTCATAATTCAAAATTCATAACTTCTCTCACTTCTCCAGCTTGTAAATCATTCAAATATAAGCTTCCTATCCGAATGCGTACCAACCGCAAGGTAGGAAAACCAACTGCTGCCGTCATTTTCCTGACTTGACGAAACTTACCTTCGTTGACCGTAATGGAAGCCCAAGTTGTTGGCCCGTGGCGTTCGTCCCGAATTTTTTTTCCTCTTGGTCCAAAATCTGGAATTTCGTTAATTATAAAAGAGTGACAGGGTTTGGTGATGTATTTCGTGCCGTTGAAACCTATTTCTACTCCCTTTTTCATTTCATCAATCGCTTCTTGCGTGATGATGCCATCCACTTGCACATAGTATTCTTTATCGACTTTTTTGCTTCGGACAATTTCACTCATTTTCCCGTCGGTGGTCAATAAAAGCAACCCTTCCGAATCTTCGTCTAGCCGACCAATAGCCATTGTTCCTGCTGGAAAATCGTGCAATTCGCCCAAGAGTTTCTTCTTGCGTTTCAATTCATAAATAAACTGACTCAAATAGCCGTAGGGTTTGTGGAGGATAAAATGGCGGTGGGACATGACGGTGTTTTAAAACAACAAAGATAGGTTTGTTTTTAAAATAAAAAAGCGACCCTTGTGAGGCCGCTTTGAATGTTTTCACAACGGAATAATCCTTATTGTGAATTGCTTCAAAATTATATTTCAAAAAAAAACACTTGAATGAGGTTTTACGTAAAAACAAATGACATTAAACATATAATTTTAAACCCTGACTAACAACAACTTAAATACTTTTTAATTATGATAAAGAAAACAATATTAATTGAAAATAAATCTTCGATTACCGCCAAAAATTTACAATTAGTAATTAAATCCGATGTTCGAGAAAGTACTATTCCTATTGAAGACATTGGTTTTCTTGTCTTGGATAATCCAGAAATATATTTAAGCATTCCCGCAATGAACTTAATGACAGAAAACAATACCGCAATAATCATTTGCAGCAACAATCATTTACCCAACGGAATGTTTCTCAACCTCAACAGCCATCATATTCAACAAGAAATATTCAAAAATCAAATTGAAGCTTCTATTCCTTTAAAAAAGCAACTTTGGCAACAAACAATTATTGAAAAAATAAAAAATCAAGGCGAATTATTAGAAAAAATAACTAAAAATAAAAATTCGTTCCCCTTTCTAGCCAGTAAAGTTTTAAGTGGAGACACCAGCAATATGGAGGGAGTTGCAGCACAACAATACTGGAAAAATTTCCCCTTACCCAATCAGGAAAAAGACGGAATAAAACGAGAACGCTATGGGGATTACCCCAATAATTTTTTGAATTATGGTTATGCAATTTTAAGAGCAGCTACCGCCAGAGCACTATCTGGCAGCGGTTTATTGAATACTCTTGGTATTCATCATAAGAGTAAATACAATGCTTTTGCCCTTGCCGATGATATTATGGAACCGTTCCGACCCCTAGTTGACGAAAAAGTTTTTGAGCTCATGCAACGCTATGATGAACAAGAATTAAATACACTTTTGAAATCGGAAATACTGCAAATACTCACCCGAACTGTATATTTTAAAGATGAAAAAAGTCCATTGATGGTTGCTTTACAAAAAACAGCTAGCTCGCTTCAACACTGTTTTACAGGAAACAGGAAAAAAATTAAATACCCGCAATTATGGAACTTAACGGATACCGAATAATGTGGCTGTTTGTGTTTTTTGACCTACCCACAGCTACCAAAAAAGACCGCAGGAATGCCTCTCTGTTCCGAGGGAATTTATTGAAAGATGGGTTTAGTATGATGCAATTTTCAGTTTACATTCGGCATTGCGCCAGCGGAGAAAGTGCTGATGTTCACGAAAAACGAATTAATAAACTTGTCCCCCCATTGGGTAAAGTGAGCGTTTTACGAATTACCGACAAACAGTTTGGGATGATTATTAATTATTTAGGCAAAGCCAAACAAGATGCAGTAGATGCTCCCACGCAATTGGAATTGTTTTAATTTCTTTCAAAAAAAACAATCTTGAAACCATTTTTCTGGATTCAAATCAATATAATTAAAAATTGTATCGTATGCCTTTTCATTTCTAATTATATGATCATGAAATGAACGTTGCCATGCAAAATTTTCTAATCCTTTTTTATGGATTATTTTCGAAGAAGTGGTTTTGAAAGCTCCTATTAAACTGGATAATGATTTTATTTTTGTTGTACTGTCTTTAACCTTCAAACTATCTATTTCTAGAATAATATGAACATGATTAGGCATGACCGCATAATTATGTATAACTGCATATTGATATTGTTCTTCTAACCAAATTATTTGTTCATCGACTATTTTACCATATTCATTCAAATTCATTTTTATACCTGAAAAATCATTTTTCTTATCATCGTTTGGATGATTTTCATTTGGATGATTTTCATTTGGATGATTTTCATTTGAATGATTTTCATTTGGATGATTTTCATTTGGATGGTGTACGGACAGGTCGCAACCTGTCCCTACGTATCCAAAACAACATTCTCGATTTTGAACACATATCGTAACAAAATAAATATTATTGCTGGAATAATCGAATCCTTTCATTCGATTTCTCTTTCTATTTTTCATCGATTATTTTTAAAATTTTCATAAATATAATCCAATTTCATTTGCAATCCCACACCTTACAGACAGGTCTCAACCTGTCCCTTCCTATTACAAACAAAAAAATGCCTCAATATTGGCTTATCAATCCAAAAAAGAGGCATTTTATTTTACGATATTCTTCTTTATTCTCTTGATAATTAGAAGGTAACAAGCCAATTAATATCGTGTTTTCTAATCTTTAATCAAACCACAACGAGATGCGTGGGTAAAGAAGCTTCGGGATGAATATCGTGTTTTCTAATCTTTAATCAAACCACAACAGAAAGCCATCGTGCATTTTGCAATTGCCAAATATCGTGTTTTCTAATCTTTAATCAAACCACAACGGCGGACTGTTTTGGATTTATGTTCACGTAATATCGTGTTTTCTAATCTTTAATCAAACCACAACTGATTGCGGCAAGTGGAATCAGTACTTTGGAATATCGTGTTTTCTAATCTTTAATCAAACCACAACGGATTATGACTAAACTTACAAACACAAAACAATATCGTGTTTTCTAATCTTTAATCAAACCACAACAAGCCAAACGCACCCAGAGAATGCTTAATTAATATCGTGTTTTCTAATCTTTAATCAAACCACAACGGATCTTTGTTCCTGATATTAGTATTAATTAATATCGTGTTTTCTAATCTTTAATCAAACCACAACGTCCAGATGCTCATTGAGGCGGTTTATTGCAATATCGTGTTTTCTAATCTTTAATCAAACCACAACAGAAAGCCATCGTGCATTTTGCAATTGCCAAATATCGTGTTTTCTAATCTTTAATCAAACCACAACGCTTATCATTATATTAGGAATTAGATAATGAATATCGTGTTTTCTAATCTTTAATCAAACCACAACCGGTTGTTGATTGATGTAATGAAATCGATGAATATCGTGTTTTCTAATCTTTAATCAAACCACAACTAAACTGCCAATGAATTCATTTTTGTCGGAATATCGTGTTTTCTAATCTTTAATCAAACCACAACTTTCAGATAATCATATTCCTCTTTGGTTTCAATATCGTGTTTTCTAATCTTTAATCAAACCACAACGTATCAAAGGATTTTATAGGTTTGATATGAAATATCGTGTTTTCTAATCTTTAATCAAACCACAACAGAGGGAGTCTTGAAACGGTTATTGAGCAAAATATCGTGTTTTCTAATCTTTAATCAAACCACAACCGAAGTCCTGGAACGAATTATCCGATAGCCAATATCGTGTTTTCTAATCTTTAATCAAACCACAACAACCAGTACGGAATAGTAAGCAAATGATACAATATCGTGTTTTCTAATCTTTAATCAAACCACAACAACTGGACTTTCGTCCATTTTTGTTACCTAATATCGTGTTTTCTAATCTTTAATCAAACCACAACCCAAAGTTACTTTTAAAGACAAGAACCGAGAATATCGTGTTTTCTAATCTTTAATCAAACCACAACGGAATTTCAATTTCTTCTTCTTCAATTGTTAATATCGTGTTTTCTAATCTTTAATCAAACCACAACCTTTCAGATAATCGTACTCCTCTTGGGTTTAATATCGTGTTTTCTAATCTTTAATCAAACCACAACAAAACCGCCTAATTGTTCAAAATCTGTATTAATATCGTGTTTTCTAATCTTTAATCAAACCACAACTTATGTCCAGAACTACTTTTGGCATTAAAAAATATCGTGTTTTCTAATCTTTAATCAAACCACAACTTCGTGTTGACCAAAAAATTTACAAACAAAAATATCGTGTTTTCTAATCTTTAATCAAACCACAACCGTCCGTTGGGAACGTGTAGGACAAAAGCGAATATCGTGTTTTCTAATCTTTAATCAAACCACAACTTATCAACGTTGTAAAAATTAGGCACATAAAATATCGTGTTTTCTAATCTTTAATCAAACCACAACCTTTCAGATAATCATATTCCTCTTTGGTTTAATATCGTGTTTTCTAATCTTTAATCAAACCACAACTAGGGTTTAGCGAACTGTTATTTTTTATAAAATATCGTGTTTTCTAATCTTTAATCAAACCACAACGTTTATGCCATCAATTAAATCTTCACGAATAATATCGTGTTTTCTAATCTTTAATCAAACCACAACGTCTTGTGATTCGGGTGTTTCGCCATGAATAATATCGTGTTTTCTAATCTTTAATCAAACCACAACACACTCAATTCCAATATTACCTACCCCAAGAATATCGTGTTTTCTAATCTTTAATCAAACCACAACCCAGCCATCATCTGATTTTTTGCCCCAACCAATATCGTGTTTTCTAATCTTTAATCAAACCACAACTATATAAAGCCAATTGTTTGTTTGTAAATTAATATCGTGTTTTCTAATCTTTAATCAAACCACAACTGAAATCGAAAACAAACTAAATTTTTAGCAATATCGTGTTTTCTAATCTTTAATCAAACCACAACCGGCCAATCCAAACATTGTGGCGCAAACGGAATATCGTGTTTTCTAATCTTTAATCAAACCACAACAAAATACGAACGAAAGCAAATAGCCAAACGAATATCGTGTTTTCTAATCTTTAATCAAACCACAACACAGGAAGAAGTGAAAGTCGCTTTCCCAAAAATATCGTGTTTTCTAATCTTTAATCAAACCACAACACTCCAGTAGTAGTGGTTGAGTTGTTGACAAATATCGTGTTTTCTAATCTTTAATCAAACCACAACTGCTTGATTAGATTGTCTTCTATTTCAATAAATATCGTGTTTTCTAATCTTTAATCAAACCACAACACAGAGGTTACAACACAAAAAAGATGTCTAAATATCGTGTTTTCTAATCTTTAATCAAACCACAACAAGTGCGGAGCAGTTTTAAATTGCCAAAAAATATCGTGTTTTCTAATCTTTAATCAAACCACAACTACATCGGTTACTTTTTGGAAAGAAAAAGGAATATCGTGTTTTCTAATCTTTAATCAAACCACAACTAGTACATTTTCTATGAGCGGTAAGCGTGAAATATCGTGTTTTCTAATCTTTAATCAAACCACAACTGATTGTTCTGGTTGAGCAACCACATCGTTAATATCGTGTTTTCTAATCTTTAATCAAACCACAACAAAAATTCTCTTGTAACAATTTCGGCATCCAATATCGTGTTTTCTAATCTTTAATCAAACCACAACTACAACACAATAAGGCAATCGGACTATACTAATATCGTGTTTTCTAATCTTTAATCAAACCACAACCTAGCGCTTCTAATTATATCATTGCCAACAAATATCGTGTTTTCTAATCTTTAATCAAACCACAACGTTTTGCAAAGGTTGTTTTTGGTAGATAAAAATATCGTGTTTTCTAATCTTTAATCAAACCACAACGCAAAAGTTATAGAGATGTCCAATAAAGACGAATATCGTGTTTTCTAATCTTTAATCAAACCACAACCGGAATCGAGCATACTTTGACTAAAAAATCAATATCGTGTTTTCTAATCTTTAATCAAACCACAACTGCGTCTTGCTATAAAAAAAATCCGTTCTCAATATCGTGTTTTCTAATCTTTAATCAAACCACAACGACCAATGGATGTATGACATTATACAGGAAAATATCGTGTTTTCTAATCTTTAATCAAACCACAACCCGCTGGGTGATCCTGTAAAAAAAATAAAAAATATCGTGTTTTCTAATCTTTAATCAAACCACAACTACAGCGGCGCCTATTTCGTGGTCTAATCCAATATCGTGTTTTCTAATCTTTAATCAAACCACAACTGTACAGGTCTACGGTGTACTTGTGAAACAAATATCGTGTTTTCTAATCTTTAATCAAACCACAACACTCAACTGATTGGAAAGATTACACCGTTGAATATCGTGTTTTCTAATCTTTAATCAAACCACAACGGTAATGTATTAGCTAATGGTTTTAATATAAATATCGTGTTTTCTAATCTTTAATCAAACCACAACTGCAAAGATATGCAAAGATATGCAAAGATAAATATCGTGTTTTCTAATCTTTAATCAAACCACAACCCGCGAAAGCTACTCAAGCTATAATATTTCAATATCGTGTTTTCTAATCTTTAATCAAACCACAACCGAAACCCGTTTAAATACGATAAAATTTGCAATATCGTGTTTTCTAATCTTTAATCAAACCACAACAACGGAACACAGCATCTGTAAATCTCAAGAAATATCGTGTTTTCTAATCTTTAATCAAACCACAACGGAATATCCTTGGTCTTCCAAAACTAAAAGAATATCGTGTTTTCTAATCTTTAATCAAACCACAACGAATTAATGTCAAATTTAGATGACCGAATAAATATCGTGTTTTCTAATCTTTAATCAAACCACAACTTATTACTTTAGATTAACAGTATCGTATCAAATATCGTGTTTTCTAATCTTTAATCAAACCACAACTGAAAGCTACTGCATCCCTACTGGGCGGATGCCATGCCTTTCAGTTGTGGTTTGGCTGTTTAAGAGATTGAAAAACTATATGTCAAAGAACATTTAAAAATCTTGTCTTCCGATGATTGTGATGATTTCAATTTTATTACCTTTAATATTGTAATAAATAGTATCAACTCCACAAACACAGCAACGATCTATATCCTTATACTTTGTAACCATTGGAAACATAAACGGATTTGATGCAATTTTATTAAAACATTCAAACAACATATCGTAATATTTATTTGCTTGTTGCAAACCAAATCTTCCTAAACCGTACTCAAAAATCCTTACAATATCTTCTTCTGCTTCAAAAGATAAATGATACTTATACATTTAGCCTACTTTTAATTTCCGCCAAAAGTTTTTCCTTGGTTTTAGTGCTAAAACCACTTTTCAAACCCCTATCAATTTTCATTTGAACATAGTTATGATATTCTTCACGTTCACGAGCTTGTTTGATTAAATAATTTACAGCCTCACTCTTGCTGGTAAATTCTTCTTCTGCAACTTGTGCTTTCAGCCATTCATCATTTTGCTTGGCTAAAGTGATACTTTGTCGTGTCATAACAATAATTTTAGTTGGTGTAAATTTACACCAACTTTTTTAAAAATAGAATTACATTTTAGAAATTTTTCCTGATACTGAAATTTTTACTTTGATTGGATTAACTTCAATCCATTTTTTAAAACTTTGAATAGAGACTTCTTGATTTTTATTATCTAATGATGATGCGATACTGGCTCTGAAATTAAATTCAAATGATTTCTCCTTCTTGGAGGTTTTCTGAACTCTGTATAAATGCTCATTCAAAATATTATAGTCTATGTTTTCCCAATTAATTTCCTCCTCACTTAATCCAATTAAAAACATATCATTTGTATGCAATGTAGTTACTAATTCTTTACCTCCAATCGGTAATTGATAAACTAATAAACCTTGTCTTTTACGCTCTACAACTGTCCAAAAAGTAACTACATCTTCTTTTAAATTTCCTTTTTCATCTTTATAAATAAGTACGTGATGATTGTTTCTAGGATTTACCCATTGATTAACATTATCTTTTAGTTTTTCTGCCCTCCCTATACTTTCTTTCATTCTAACTTTCAAAATTGGTACTGGCGCACCATTTTTATTTGGCAAGAAAATCTGTGGTTGTTTAACTCCGTTCTCATCAACAATAAAAAAAGTATTAGCAGGAATTGTTCCTTTTACAAATCCGCCTAATTCTTGAATTCTTTTAAAAATTAATTTTCGAATAGCTTCGTCAACTACTTTTTCTAGTTGTTTTTCAGTAGTTAAACTATCAATTGATTTTCTAACATGAAATGCTTCTTCTCCATTGAAATTTCGTTTACCAAAAACGGTTTCCTTATGCAATTGCCCTCGCGCAGCAACACCTTTATTTATATGCGTTTTTCCGTTTTTCTCTACTTTAGTATATCGAATAGTTATATCATTAGAAATGCGTTTATGCGAAATCAATATTTTATCTACCGCTTTTTCAGCATCAAATCGGAAGGTTTCCCAAGGCATTGGAAAATCTTTTAAATCGTAGTTTCTATTATAGCGATTCCATTTGGACAACTCTTGTAAATAACTTGTTTTTCCACAAGCCATAACCAAAGCATCAATAGCGTGATGACGATGATCTTCTCTAGTTTTAGCATTTTCATCATTCAAAACCGTATTCAAACCCCATTTTTGGCGCAAGTTGGCCGTCATTTGTCCTGGAGAAACATTTACTTTTTTACAAACTTGCGTTAAATAAGAAGACGCTTCTTTACTTATAAATCGAGTGTCATTTAACTGTCTTGAAGAAAAATCATCATCAAATTTTTGCTGTACAAATCGTTTGAATTTTTGGTAAGCATTTGGATATTCCTTGGTGTCCGAAAATAATTTTAATGCTCGTTCTTTCCTAGCAATCCAATCCAATTCATCATTTCCATAAAATTCAAAAGGTGTTTTGTCTCCTTTTCGCCTGTTCTCATCCGCATAACACAATGTTTTATTATTAAAACTATCGTTTAGCGAACGACTCCAAGGATGAATGTGTTCAATTTGGACTTCGCCTGTAAAAAGTTTGCTAACTGGTATTGTAACACCTGTGTAAGGGCAAGTCTGCTTACACTCCTCCCAAAGTTTGAATTTTAAAATGTTATCGTGCGAAACTCTCGTGTATTTTTCAACTTCGCTTTTTACTCTATCATTTTCACGTTCCAATCGTTTTTGGTCTCTGCGAATTTTATTTCGTTGTGATTTCGAAATTTTCAAATCACGAGCCATTTCTACTTTTATCTCGTCAAGTTGACCGTGTTCTTCTATTAATTCATTAACTAATTTTCGCAATTCAAACAAAGCAGTAATTACAATCGGATTTCTAATAGCCTGAATTTCCTTGTCGGCATTCTTGCCAACTGGTAGTTTTTCCAGTAATGCTGTAACATCAATTGTAACCGAATGATGATAGAGTTTCTTTAATTGTTTGTCATCAAATTGAAAGTCTTTTCGAAGCAAATCTTTAATTGTATCTATAAATCCACCCGAAATTTTAGCCCTAACAATGTCATAAACATTATCAATTAAATCTAATTGTTTTTGATTGTTTTCTGCTGTATTGTTTTGCCATTTGTCGCCAAAAGTATTTTTTATTCCACCCATGACTACTGCAACATCATAAGTATATCCTTGCTGTAGAAAAGGTAAGATATTGCCAATAGCTTTTCGGCTCAAACTGGCATAACCGTCTTTTACATTAAACTTTGAAATTGCAATTGCTTGTTCTTCGCTAAAATTCCAATTCTTAATAGCATAGTCTTTAAGATTTGATTTGCTGTCAAAAAAATACAAAACGTGCCAAATATCTTCCTGTTCCTTTTCTGAAAAATCAAACCATTTTTTTGCAAAGAATTTTTTATTTGATAAATTGGAAATAGTATGTGTACCAACTATCTTATCGTCGTCTTTATAATTAAATTTGAATTCCGCACTTTCTTTACCAATGGCTTTTCGTAGTTTTTTAAATTCAATTTTATCAAACGAAAGCAATTGCTCAATCAATTTTTCTTTTTCTATTTGATTGATTTTCTTTCCATTGTATTCTACAGTATTTACCCATTGCCAAATTCTAAACATTTCAACAGGAATAGCACTTATGGGGCATTTCGTCTTTGTAGGTTCAAAAGAACAATTACCAACCAAATGTTTTTGAGAACGTAATGGACGTTGATGAAATAAGATACCATCTGCTTCGTAATTATCTTGTTTTCTTCCCCCAAAAATGGTTTTTAAATCATCATTTAAACCCGAATGAAATTGCGCTTGTTTTTCCCAAATCAACTCAAATTCATCAATATACATTTTACGAGTGGTGTATCGATTTCGAATTCTTTCTAATCCATCCTGAAAAGGCTGGTTTTCTTTTGGATATATCTCATACAGATAAGAACCTAAAGTTTTCCCTTCAATACTTTCTAGAGTATCATCAATACCAATTTTACCTTCTTTAGCGTTTCCTTTAAAAATAGCTCCATCATCGCTTCCACCTTTTCTACTATTACTTAAAAAACCTCTTCTTTGAATTAAGTGATAAAAAATTCTACCTATTTCTTCTAAAGATAATTTTTCATTCAATGCTTTTTGTCGCAATTCATAAGGATTCATTGCAAACCATGTCGCTAATTTTTCAGATGGGAATTGTTTAGTCTGTTTCCAATCTTCAAAATCTTTCAAACTCATTGAACACATATTATTTTCTGAAAGTGATTTTAGTAACACTTTCTTCCTCAATCTCCTTCTAAAAAATTGACGTCGTACACCTCTTGCTCCTGTTCGACTTGCATTTTTAGACATTTCATTATCTCCATCACCCAAATTCTCAACACCCATCGGAAAAATTCGACTTCCAATGCCCAAAATTTTATTAAACTTATCATCCACTATCGCCCACCCAATCGAGTTTGTTCCTAAATCTAAACCTAATATTTTTGCCATATCAATTCCTGTTTTGTAAGAATTTTTAAAGCTACGGAGAAAATAATTACCCACCTTACGGTATTCCACATACAAACTAAAGTTTTTTTTACTTATATTTGCAATGATTAAAATTTCTAATCTTTAATCTTATCACAATAAGGCTATATGCCGTAGGTGCAAACCTTTAGTCCTGCTTCGGTGGGACTTTTTTTTAAAAAAAAACAATTAAATTTCGTTTTTGAACAAAAAAAAGCCTGTGACAAAATCAACAGGCAATATAAATCCATAGAAAAAACCTCTAAAAACTCCAGTTCATTCCAAAATTAAAAACCCATTGAAATTGATTAAAAGGAGTTCCTTGCAAGGGGTTCATATAGTAGTTGATTCCTGGCTCCACATAGAGCTGGGTTTGATTAAAAAGGTGGTATTGCACCGTGCTACTCCATAAAGCACCGTATACAAAATCATTTACATTGCTGTTTCCCCCTATTGCTGCACCATTTAAAAAAACATGATTCGAAACCAGTTTCCCCACAAATCCCCCTGTATTCATCTTGATACTGGTTTTATTGTGATCAAAAAGGGCGTACGAAACGGACATAGGCATTTCGAAATATTTCAGGCGTTGTGAGACTTCCCCTGTCGAAACCCCAATGGTGTTGCTTACGGCAGCATTAGCGTTGGCAATAAACAAATAATTAGGATTATTGGCCAGAACAACCAAATTAGCTTTGTCCGTGTTAACAATAAAATTGGTAACATCAATGCCCAAAGTAGCTTTCGTGCTGTAATAGGAAACATTGTTCAACTGCTGCCCGAGTTCATTGAGTTTGAATCCGGAACTCAAACCCCATTTTTTGCTGATGGTACGACTCGCCGTAACGCCAAAATTAGCGCCTTGCTTGGCATCAATTGTAGTGCCTAGTGCAGTGTTGTTTTTGTAATTTTGAGAGCTATTTAATCCTGCAAAAACACCCAAAGACCATTTTGAAATTGCTGTTTTAGTGGCTACATCTTCCCTTTTTTCTGTAGGTTTCGATTGGTCTAAAATCTGATCCAAAACAGCTAATTCTTGGGTAACTTTGGCATTGGTTTCATCTTTGTTTTGTGTTGGGGTTGTTGGGGTTTTTTCGGCTTTGGGAGTTGTTTTATCTGAAAGAACAACTGTAGGTTTAGCCGTAGCATTCAAAACCAAAGTCCCATTTTGATTGCTTTGGTTATTGCTACTATTCGTTTCAGACTGTTTTGTTTGGTCGTGAATACCATCATAATTGGGTTTTTGGCTTTTTCCCGGAAGGGTAGCCAACGCGTTTTGGGAAACACTATGATTGTCTTTTTGTTCTATCAAATGGGTAGATTTAGGAACGAGATTGTATTTAGCAGCCGTCCAAACCACTCTGGTTGCATTCCGTTTGTGGCTCGTTTTTGATGGTTGCTCCTTTTCTCGTTCGGCTATGGCTGCATTGGTATTATTGGATTGAAATTTTTTTGATGCTATTACTATAACTTTCGGTTGGTACACTTTGGCTTTGCCAGAAATTGTAGCTTTTTGCACTTGTACTACATTTTGTTTTTCGGGTACAACAAGTCCTCTTGCAGCGCCTTCAGTAGTAATGTAATGATACCCCAAATACGTTGGCACACCCAACCCTACCAGCAAACTAGCGGCTAGAAACCACCACGCTACTACTCGTTTTTTCTTTTTGGGTGGCGTTAACTGTTCCTCAATAGCCTCCCACAATTCAGGTGGTGGCACACTTGAAAAATCTTCCATAGAAGAAAATAGTGTTTCTATCGTTTCTTTTTTCATGCTGTTTTAGACTTTAAGGCGGCCAAAATTCTATTTCTCAAATTGATTTTGGCTCGATTCAAATTCGATTTAGAAGTGCCCTCGGATATGTGTAACAATTGGGCAATTTCTTTGTGTTTTCGTTTTTCAAAAACATATAAATTGAATACTAATCGGTATTGATCAGGCAAATCCTGAATGTATTCTAGTAATTTTTCTTGTGGTATGGGAACTGATTCTAATGCTTCGTCCTCAAAACTAGCATCGGCAAGGTCGTATCCTTCGAGTAACAAAATATTTTTTGGGGCACCCTTCAAAGTCTTAATGAGCAAGTTGATAAAAATGCGTTTCAGCCACCCTTCAAAACTCCCTTGGTGCTTGAACTGATGCATTTTTTGGAAAACCAATACAAATCCTTCCTGAAATACATCTTTGGCGTCGGCCTCATTTTTCATGTATTTCAAACAAATTCCATACAAAACGGGAGCGAACAACTGGTACAATTGCTGTTGGCTCGCTCGATCATTTTGCACACATTTTTGTATGAGTTGGGTAAGATTTTCGTTCAAGAAAAATAATTTGAAGGTTAATGCCATATAAATAAAGCCACTTTATCTTTTATAATGAAAGTGGTAGCCGTCGGGAAAATTATCATCCAGAATTAAACTACTGGCGTCAATATGGGAAATTACGTAAGTCATTCCGTCAAAAACGAGTAAATTGTGATCTAAATCATCAAAAATAGTTTTCCCTTGTTTTATCTCATACGCCACACTTCTAGTTTCTTGTCCTGTGGCATAGACCATTACTTTACCATCGTTTGTAAAAACTAATTTCCGCTCAATACCCGTACTCGTTGGGGTTTCAACACTATTACCGGTAATGCTACCCACTGATTTTTCCCAAATCTAAGTACCATTTATAGTACTAGCACTTTCAAAACCGGATACTTTATCCAAGGTGCAGGAGGAAATTCCTAAAAATAATACCATAATTATAGCTATTTTTTTCATGCTGTTTTTTGATTTAAAAGGTTAATTTTTTGATTTTAGAAGCACTATTTTATCCTGAATGTATTTTTTTAAAAACCAACATAGCGGCATTTTGATCGGCGGTATTATCATTGTCAAGATACACTTTGGCAACCATAGTGCCCTGATATAATGCTACATAAATTCCACCTTGATCGTGAGAGTCTGGTGCGCCATAGGTTTTGGTTTGCCCTTTCAAATTTATAATTTCTCTAGGAATATTTCTGGAAAAATCCGCAAAATCCTCATTGTAAACCAAAGCTTGAGCATCATACAAACGCATCTCGTAATTGCCATAGCCAACATTTGAATAACGAAGCACTTTTTGACTGTCAATACCGTAAAATTGCTGGCATTCAGAGCCTATACATTCGCCTGCAAAACTCCCCAAAACCACATAATCTGTATTTTGAGTTACCCGTTGAAAGTATATTGGTTTGGTCGTTTTTGGGATTGTAATTAACTCTTTGGGATAAGTGGTTGCTTGAGTAACGTTTTCGTCTGGTTGCGGTACACTTTCGTAAAAGCCAACTACCACTTCGCAATCGCTCTCCACCACCGATTGGATTTTGATTCCGTACCCGCCAGTAGGCTTAACCCCCGAAAAAACGCCAATCAACATCGTGGTTCCAAAATCGATTTTCTTTTTGGTTGCATCATCAACTGGCGGAACACACGGCTGAAAATAAGCATCAAACTTTTGTTGCGTATCCACCACAATCGCTTTAGAGGTAGTGGTTTCGGCAATCAAAGTATTGCAATAGCTGTACGTTTTGAAAGCTACGTTCTTGGTATTACCGCAAGAAACAGATGGAGAATCGGTGTTCAAAGAGCACGAAATGATACTCAACGAAAGCATAAAAAAAGCACTAATTTTTTTCATAATAATACGGTTTGGTTCGTTTATATTTCAAAGAGTTCGCTAAACCCAAAAGGTTGCGTCACCGAATCCAAATAATTTAAAAAATAAATTAATATGCTCTTAAAAAGGAAGGACTACGTATTTATGCGTACTTTTGTTTTTTTCAAATACCTCCTTTTATGACGAATATGCTACTCTTTTTATTGGTGTTTATCATTGCATTTGCTATTGGCATTTTCATTGGCAAATTGTTGTTTTCGGCTCGCTTTCAATCAGAAAAAAGTAGTTTAGAGGAAAAATTAGTAGGTTTAAATGCCCAATTATTGCAACAAAGAGAGCAGGCATTACTAGACAAAGCGACTTTCGAAAAGCAATTGCAAACTGTAAATCAAGAGAAAGAGACCATTAGAAACGAAAAAGATAGTTTTGCCATCCAACTTTCGAAAAAAGAAGTCGATTTTGACAATCTTTGGGAACGCAACAAAGAGCAAAAAGAAGAAGTCGAAAAACTACAGGAAAAATTTACCAAGGAATTCGAAAATTTGGCTAACAAAATATTAGACGAAAAATCCAATAAATTTACCGAACAAAACAACCTGAATATGAAAAATATCTTGACACCGCTGCAAGATAAAATTCAATTATTCGAAAAGAAAGTCGAAGATACCCACAAAGAAAGCATTGATTATCATGCGGCTTTGCGCCAACAAATTCTGGGTTTGCGCGAAATGAATCTTCAAATGAGTAAGGAAACCGTCAACTTGACCAAAGCCCTAAAAGGAGATAGCAAAATGCAAGGCAATTGGGGTGAATTAGTGCTAGAACGCGTTCTTGAGAAATCAGGTTTAGAAAAAGGACGCGAATACGAAGTGCAACAAAGCCACATTACCGAGTCCGGAAACCGCGTTTTTCCAGACGTGGTGATTAATTTGCCCGATGGCAAAAAAATGATTGTCGATTCAAAAGTTTCCTTAACTGCTTACGAAAAGTACACCAATGAAGAAGACGAAATGCTCAAAATAAGCTATTTAAAGGAGCATGTCAATTCCATAAAACGCCACGTAGAACAACTGGGCGAAAAGAATTATCAGGATTTATACCAAATAGAAAGCCCTGATTTTGTACTGCTTTTTATTCCCATAGAACCCGCATTTGCCATCGCACTCAATGAGGACACGCTACTCTACAACAAAGCATTCGAAAAAAACATTGTCATCGTAACACCATCGACATTATTAGCCACTTTGCGCACCATTGATAGCATGTGGGCGAACCAAAAGCAACAAGAAAATGCATTTGAAATTGCACGTCAAGCGGGTGCTTTATACGACAAATTCGAAGGTTTTGTGGCTGATTTAATCAAAATTGGCAAAAAAATAGACGAAAGCAAAACCGAATACCAAGGCGCAATGAACAAACTCGTAGACGGAAAAGGAAACCTTATTGTAAGCGTCGAAAAATTGAAAAAAATGGGTGCCAAAGCCAAAAAAGCCCTACCCGATAACATCTTAAAAAGAGCCGAAACCGACGAAAATCAACTTTTAAATTAACTAAAAATGAAACGAGTACTAACCATTATTGCCGCCCTTGCCACACTTGTAGTGGTTGTTTATTTTGCCTTTATTTATTACGTTCCCTTTAGCGAAGGCATGCGGTCGGGCGAACTCATAAAAATAAGCCACAAAGGAGTCATTATGAAAACATGGGAAGGCGAGTTGAGCCAAGGCATTTCTGGAGCTCAAATATTTACATTCTCGGTTTTGGATGCCGACAAACAAGTGATAACTGATTTACAAAATCTTCAAGGACAATATGTTAAATTATCCTATGTAGAAAAATACCGAACTTTTTCCTGGTGGGGCGAAACACGCTATTTTATAACCGCCGTACAAAAAGAAAAATCTCCTTTTAACCAAAATTAAACCATTATGAATACCGGTTTCAAAACTGTCAAGTCCTCTTACATCACTATTTCAGAATTAATGCTTCCTTCCCACACCAATTTTAGTGGCAAAATTCATGGTGGCTACATCCTTTCCTTACTGGATCAAATTGCCTTTGCTTGTGC
Organism: Flavobacterium restrictum; assembly: GCF_007097245.1. GTDB lineage: Bacteria > Bacteroidota > Bacteroidia > Flavobacteriales > Flavobacteriaceae > Flavobacterium > Flavobacterium restrictum. Next base: position 111,624 of record NZ_VJZT01000009.1, read on the forward strand.
CTCCAAATTCTCTGGGAATTATTGCGTAACAGCCTCCGTTGATACCGTCAATTTCCTTAAACCCATTGAGGTAGGCGAACTCGTAACCATGAAAGCATCTGTAAATTATGTGGGCAAAAGTTCCATGATTGTTGGTATTCGTGTAGAAGCCGAGAATATTCAAACTGGAGTTGTCAAACATTGCAACTCCTCCTATTTTACAATGGTTGCCAAGGACGAATTGGGCAAAAACGTAGCCGTTCCCGGTTTAATCATAACCACACTCGAGGAAGTCAAACGTTTTAGCAACTGCTTGAAGCAAATTGACCTCAAAAAAGAACGAGAAATTCACGAAGAAGAATTCAACCACAGTGCCAAGGAAACACTGGCAAGCTTCAGCAAGTATAATGTTTTGATTGAGTTAAAATAAGCATTATTGTATAGCTAACATTTGTATTATTTGGGCGTGACCCTCCGTAAAAACTTCGGGTCGGGCTTTCGTTCCCGCTTTTTTTTTGCCTACCCAGTCAGGGTTCAAAACCCTAACTGGGTAGGCAAAAAAAAGAGCTCCACTACATCCCTCACGCACAGCAATCACCAAAAATACTTCCTCACAAACAAATCCTACGAACTATAGAGCTCGATTTATTTTCCTGACGGCATTCGCTTTTAAAAAGCATAATTTTCTTTAACTACAAATTACACAAATTTACGCAAAAATGAACCCGTCAATAACATCATAATTAACTCAAACATACCAAAAACAGACTTTGAATTTGTGAAAATTTGTGGAATTTGTGGTGAAAAATTTTTAAAAGCGAATACCCTGTATTTTCCTAAAAAAAAACAAGAATAATTCTTAAAAAAAAGCTAACTTTAAGTACTCAATTCATACCAGCTATGAAAAAACTACTCCTATTCCCGCTCCTATTTTTAGCACTACAAACTGTTGCTCAAAAAAAAATTACCACCACCAATGGCAGTATTACTTTTGAAGCATCCGTACCTGTATTTGAAGAAGTCAAAGCCATAAACACTGCCGTAACATGCACCATAACTCTTGAAAACAGTGAACTTATCTGTAAGGCGAATATGCGTGCGTTTGTCTTCAAAAAAGAATTGATGCAAGATCATTTCAACAGGTATTACATCGAGAGTGACCGGTATCCGCAAGCACATTTTACGGGAATCATTGAAAAATTTGATTTAAAAAATGTGCCCGAAACACCTACCAGCTACCAAATTAAAGGAAAACTAAAAATTCACGGCAGAACAAAAAACATCAGCATTATAGCCGTACTACAAAAAACTAAAATGGGGATTGTATTGGATTCGCAATTCGACCTGAACACGGATGATTACGGCATCGTTATACCAAATGTCATTATTGCCAAAATCTCCAAAACGGTAGCCACACAGCTACATTTTGTTCTAAATTAAAGCTATTTAGATAAACAATCTTCCAAAGCTTCCTCAAGATCTTTGAATTCAAAATGAAACCCTAGATTTCTAATTTTATCAGACGAAACTCTTCGCCCTGTCAGGACAATTACGGCCATTTCGCCCAACATCAAGTGCAAAATAAAGGCGGGAACATTGGGCAACCAAAGCGCAAATCCCAACACATGCGCTAGCTTTTTGGAAAAAATAGTATTGGTAGTATTATCCGCTACTACAGCGTTATACGCCCCTTGCATGGCTGGATTTTCTATTGCAGCAATATACATGGCGCACAAATCGTGTATGTGAATCCACGGCATGTACTGCTGACCAGAACCCAATGCGGCACCCAATCCATATTTAAAAACGGGTAGCATTTTTTTTAGAAAACCTTCGTTTTTACCCAAAACCAATCCTGTTCTAATTTTTACAGTACGAATGCCTAAATTAGCAATTGGAGCAACTGCTGCCTCCCATTGCTGGCAAGTAACTCCCAAAAAATCAGACGCAGCAGCAGTTTCCTCGGTGCATATTCCCTCGCCGTTATAAGCACCATAAATCCCAATTCCCGAAGCCGAAACAAATCCATCGAGTTTTTTACCGTTCTTTTTTAAAACCGAATACAACAAAGCAATCGATTCCTCACGACTAGCCCGAATAGTTGCTTTGCGTTTAAGAGTCCACCGCTGATCTGCGATATTTTCTCCAGCCAAATGAATAATATAATCCGCTTGAAGCACCGCAGCTTCTTCTATTTTTTGATTGGTAACATCCCATGTATAATAGGAGACCGTTGTCGTGTTTTCTTTCTTTTCTCGAGAAAGAATCGAAACCGAATACCCCTTTTCCAGCAACATAGCTGTCAAATACTTTCCAATAAATCCCGAACCACCCGTTATTAATACATTCTTTTTCATGCGATTTTTTTTAAGTATCAATTATTATTATTCAAATATAAAAAATATTTTGTTTAACTATATTAATAATTAGTTAAACATTACGTACCTTTATACTCTAATTTAAATGTATTTAAAATGGCAACCAAAAAACAGGCACTATCAAAAGACAGAATAGTATCCATGTATATGAATTACACATTGGAACACAATGAAAAACCAAAATCAGTATTTCATTTTACAAAGATAAATGATTTTACTGAAGCCGAATTTTACAGCTTTTTTGGCACTTTAGAAAGCATCGAAAAAGAGATTTTTATTATTTTTATGGATAAAACAATCGAAATGCTTGACAAAAATCCCGACTATCAAACCTACGATATGAAAAGTAAGTTGTTGAGTTTTTATTTTACGTTTTTCGAATTGATTACCGCCAACAGAAGTTATGTGGTAATGACCTTGAAACAACATCAAAACCAACTGAAGAATATCATGATTTTGGGCGATATGCGAAAAAAGTTCAAATCCTACATCTCTGAAATCATTACCGATGACTATCGAACACAGCAAGAACGATTGCAAGAATTTCAAGAAAAAGCCACAACCGAATCGTTTTGGTTTCAGTTCTTGCTTACCATTAAATTTTGGATGGACGATTCCTCTGCCGCTTTTGAAAAAACAGATATTTATATCGAAAAATCCGTAAAAGCGTCGTTTGAATTGATGAATATCGTTCCTATTGATAGCTTGATTGACTTTGGAAAATTCATTTTCAAAGAAAAAATACAAAAAAAATAAATGAAAACAATCGATTATATTCCGACTTCAAAAATTGAAAGAGCCACAAAACTCATGCAAACAGGTGCCAAAGTAGGCGTAAATTATTTGAAGTATTATGGCGAAAAATTGGTCAATCAGGATTTGACTCGCGACAAACTCAATGAAGATAATGCCGAGGATATTTATGACGGACTCAAGAGCCTAAAAGGTAGCGCACTCAAAGTGGCTCAAATGTTGAGCATGGACAAAAGTTTCTTGCCACAAGCCTACGTAGAGAAGTTTTCGTTGTCGCAATTTTCAGTGCCACCGCTTTCGGGACCTTTGGTTTTAAAAACATTCAAAACAAATTTTGGTAAAACACCTTACGAAATTTTTGACGAATTTAATGCCAATTCTGTAAATGCCGCAAGCATTGGGCAAGTGCATTTAGCCGTAAAAAATGGTAAAAAACTTGCTGTAAAAATTCAATATCCAGGCGTTGCTAATAGCATTTCGTCGGACTTGGCTTTGGTGAAACCCATTGCTATTAGAATGTTTAATCTGCAAGGAAAAGATTCCGATAAATATTTCAAGGAAGTCGAGGATAAATTGATTGAGGAAACCAATTATTTATTGGAACTCAAACAAAGTCAGGAAGTTGTTGCCGCTTGTAGTGCCATAGCAAATTTGGTTTTCCCAGAATATTATCCGGAATTCTCTTCCGAGAAAATCATTACGATGGACTGGATGACGGGGATTCATCTTTCGGAATTTACCGCCAAAAACAACAATCAAGAAGTAGCCAATAGCATTGGACAAGCACTTTGGGACTTTTATATGTACCAAATTCATATTTTAAAGAAAGTACATGCCGATCCTCATCCTGGGAATTTTTTGGTGAACGAAAAAAACCAATTGGTTGCCTTGGACTTTGGTTGCATGAAGCAAATACCAAATGACTTTTACAGTCCCTATTTTGAATTAATTGACAAAAAAGTAATCGATAATACCGCATTATTTAACGCCAAGCTTTTTGAACTAGAGATTTTGCGCACGGATGATTCCCCGGAAGAGATTGCTTATTTCACCACGATGTTTTACGATTTGTTGTCCTTGTTTACCAAGCCATTTCAGGAAGCAACTTTTGATTTTTCGGATGCGTCGTTTTTTGAAAGTATTGCACAATTGGGTGAGCGATTTTCTAAAGACACGAATTTAAGAAAAATGAATGGCAATCGAGGTTCCAAACATTTTATTTACATGAACCGAACTTTCTTTGGTTTGTACAATTTAATGTTTGATTTGAAGGCTACAATTGTGGTCAATCAATACCAAAAATACCAATAAAATTGAAAAAAGAAAACCTACCAACGAAGGTCTGTTTGGTATGCCATCGCCCTTTTAGCTGGCGCAAAAAATGGGAAAAAGTCTGGGAAGAAGTCAAATATTGTAGCGAAAAATGCAAAAGAAACAAAAAGGGTTAGTCTGGTTTAGAAACGATTTGAGGGTTCATGACAACGCAATTTTGGCGCAAGCCGTAAAAGAAAACAGCTTTGTTTTAGCCGTTTATTGCTTTGATCCAAGGCATTTTGAGTACGATACTTTTGGCTTTAAAAAGACCGAAAAATTTCGTGCGCAATTCTTAATCGAAACAATTAAGGAGTTAAAAACTAATTTAGAAAAAATCCATATTGCGCTGGTAGTTACCATGGAGAAGCCCGAAAATTGTATTCCAGACTTGGTTAATCAATATGAAATAGACCAACTTTATTTCCAAAAAGAATGGACTCCTGAAGAGGTAAAAGTCGAAGATAATTGCCTGCAAAAAGTCTCTAATTCGGTTCGCATTACTACTTTTTATGATCAATTTCTTTTCCATCCTGATGATATCCCCATGGCAATAGCTGCGATTCCAAATGTGTTTACCCAGTTTAGAACGGCTTGCGAAAAAGCAGTAGCCATTCGACCAATTGCGCAAACAACTGCGATGGATTTGGATAACTTAATACCCAATACCACTACAATTCCAACACTCATTGATTTGGGATTTACAGATTTTAGTGATGATTCAAGAACGGCTTTCCCTTTTTGTGGAGGCGAAAACCAAGCGCTAAACCGAATGCAGTTTTACCTGTGGGATTCAGAAAAATTGAGCGTTTACAAGCTGACTCGGAATGGTTTAATTGGTGCCGATTTTAGTTCTAAATTTTCGCCTTGGTTGGCTAATGGGAGTATCTCGGCGAGACAAATTTATTGGGAAATTAAAAAATACGAATCGGATGTTGTTCAAAATGAATCTACTTATTGGTTGATTTTCGAGCTGATTTGGAGGGATTATTTTAAATATATTTCGATGAAAAACGGCAATTCAATTTTTAAAATCGGAGGTATTTTAGACAAAGATTATGAATGGAAAACCTCTAAATCCAAGATAGAAAGTTGGATTAATGGCACAACCGTTGAACCCTTTGTGAATGCTAATATGATTGAATTGCAACAAACAGGCTGGATGAGCAATAGAGGTCGTCAAAATGTGGCTTCTTATTTTGCCAAAAATCTTTTGCTGGATTGGCGTGTTGGTGCAGCGTATTTCGAATCGATGTTAGTCGATTATGATGTACACAGTAATTACGGGAATTGGATGTATGTTTCGGGTGTGGGAAATGATCCCCGAGACCGAAAATTTAATATTCCACTACAAGCAAAAAATTACGATAGCCAATCGAAATTTCAAAATTTATGGTTGCAACAACACTTATTTTAAACAGGCAATGAATCCTAATCGAGAACATATCAATGTAGTTTGGTTCAAAAGAGACCTTCGTTTGCAGGATAACGAGGCGATTTTTAATGCCATAAAGTCAAATAAACCCACTGTTTTGCTGTATGTTTTTGAAAATTCATTAGAGCATGATCCGCATTACAGCCCAAGGCATTGGAATTTTATCAAGCAATCCATAGTGGATTTGAACTTACAATTAGCTCCTTTTAACACTAAAATCGTGAGTGTTTCTGGCGAAGTGATTTCGGTTTTGAACACCATTCAGGAACGGTATAAAATAGAAACGGTGTTTTCGCATCAAGAAACCGGATTAAAAATCACCTACGAACGGGACAAATCGTTCAAACGTTTTTGTAAAAACAATTTGATTTCTTGGATAGAAAATACCAATAATGGCATTTTTAGAGCCCTGCGAAACCGCAGCAATTGGGTTACCAAATGGGAGAATTACATGAATGCACCCCAATTTGATTTCAATCCAAAACCAGAAACTTTTCTATCACTAGAAGCGATTCATGAACTTGAAAAAGAGCTTGATGTCGTTGCTTTAGCCACTATTCCTGATTTGATTTTTCAAAAAGGAGGCAGTACTATGGCGGGAAAATATCTAGAAAGTTTTTTCAAGGAACGCTATCACGGGTACAGTTACAACATTTCCAAGCCTTTATTAGCCCGCAAAAGTTGCAGCAGGTTGTCGCCATATATCGCTTGGGGAAACCTTTCGTCGAGACAAGTGTTGCAAAAAGCAGCCAATTTCAGACTCATTTGCACCGATAAAAAACAAATCGATTCATTCGTGTCCCGATTGACTTGGCAAGCCCATTTTATACAAAAATTTGAAATGGAGGAAATCATGGAGTTCGAAAGCGTGAATAAAGGATTTCATTCGCTCAAAAAGAAAATCAACGAAAACTATATTACAGCATGGCAAACTGGGCAAACGGGCTATCCACTTGTAGATGCGTGCATGCGCTGTTTGAACGAAACAGGCTACCTCAACTTTAGAATGCGCGCCATGTTGGTATCGTTTTTTACACACAATTTGTGGCAACCTTGGCAAGAAGCAACCCAACATTTATCGCAAATGTTTCTGGATTTTGAACCCGGAATTCATTTTCCACAACTGCAAATGCAAGCGGGCGAAACGGGAATCAATATGTTGCGTATTTACAATCCCATAAAAAACAGTATTGAACACGATCCTGAAGGCGAATTCATAAAAAAATGGGTGCCTGAATTGCGTGATTTACCCACACAATTTATCCATAACCCCTCTAAAATGACTTTTCTAGATCAAAAGTTCAATGATTTTGAAGTAGGTGTCAATTATCCCAAACCCATTGTAAACATGGAACGGACTCGGAAATTTGCCAGTGATTTTTTGTGGAAAATGAAGAAAGATCCCTTGGTAAAAGAGGAAAGTTTTCGGATTTTGAAACTCCATACAATGGCCGATATTGGAGATAGTGAGTAAAACAATGGCAAAAATCAATTTCAATGGCAATTTCAATGGCAATAGCAAAAATCAATTTCAATGGCAATGGCAAAAATCAATTTCAATGGCAATTTCAATTTTGAATAGCAATGAAAATACCAATTTTAAATTCAATAAATACAAGAAAGCATGAATATAAAAAGAGAACTTTCTGATGTAGACAAAGACCGCATTATAGAAATGGCTTGGGAAGACCGAACCACTTTTGATGCTATTCTACAGCAATTTGGTTTGAAAGAGCAAGAAGTAATTGACCTTATGCGCACCGAAATGAAACTTTCAAGTTTTAAAATGTGGCGTGAACGGGTACAAGGCAGGAAAACAAAACACGAAAAATTAAGAGATTTTCGAGAAGGACGGTTTAAATGTTCCATGCAAAGACAAATCAACAATAATAAGATTTCAAAACGATAATTTTAATAAAAAAATGAAAAACATAGTAATCATAGGCGGTAGCAAAGGAATAGGAAGCGCCATTTTGTTGCAGCAATTAGAAAACAATACCGTTTACAATTTGAGCAGGACAGCTCCAGCTATTTCGCATCCCAATTTAATACATTTTCCAATCAATGTTTTGGAGGATGCTTTGCCCGAAATCGAAGCCATCGATGTCCTCATTTATTGTCCCGGTTCGATAAATCTAAAACCCATTGGGAGTTTGAGTATCGCTGATTTTAGAACCGATTTTGAAATCAATGTCATCGGTGCCGTAAAAGCAATCCAGAAATATTTGCCCGCATTAAAAAAAGGAAATAACCCATCCATAATCCTGTTCAGCACCGTTGCGGCAAAACTAGGAATGCCCTTTCATGCCAGCATTGCCACCGCAAAAGCAGGCGTAGAAGGCTTGGTCAAATCACTCGGAGCCGAGTTAGCATCCGCCGTGCGCATCAATGCCATTGCCCCAACAATTACCGAAACATCCCTTTCGGCAGGCATATTACGCAACGACCGCATGAAGGAAAATATGGTCGAACGCCACCCCATGAAAGGCTATTTGAAACCTGACGAAGTAGCCGCAATGGCTGACTTTTTGATTTCGGATAAAGCCAAATCCATCTCGGGACAAACCTTTGAAATGGATTACGGAATTGTAAGTTTCAAAATTTAACCAAAAATAGTCATCAATAACAGTACTTTAATTTGGGCGTGACCCTCCGTAAAAACTACGGGTCGGGCTGTACGTTCCCGCTTCCCGATGAAAAATCGGGAGAGCTCCACTGCCATCCCTCACGCGCAACAAACACAAAAACAATAGCATAAAAAATAAAACCGAAACAAAAAAAAGCATGATCAAAGAAAGTAAAAGTTACGAAAAAATCGAACAATACGACACCGAAATAACTGCCGCACTTGCCCAGAACTACAAAGTCATAATAGAAACTTTAGGCGAGGATGTCAATAGAGAAGGACTCGAAAAAACACCCGAAAGAGTAGCAAAAGCAATGCAATACCTAACCCACGGCTACGGATTAGACCCGCTAGAATTATTAAAATCAGCATTATTTACAGAGGATCATCAACAAATGATTGTTGTAAAGGATATCGAGGTCTACTCCATGTGCGAGCACCACATGTTACCCTTTTTTGGCAAAGCCCATGTGGCCTATATCCCCAACGGAAAAATTGTAGGCTTGAGCAAAATACCAAGAGTTGTCGATGCCTTTGCCCGACGCATGCAAGTACAAGAACGCTTAACAGATCAAATTAAGGATTGCATTCAAGAAGCTCTAAACCCACTTGGCGTTGCAGTCGTAATCGAGGCGCAACACATGTGCATGCAAATGCGTGGGATTCAAAAACAAAACTCGGTAACCACCACCTCCTCGTTTACAGGAGCGTTTGAAAAAGACAAAACCCGAAAAGAATTCATCAGTTTGGTGGTGAATAAATTGAGTTAACCGCAACAAAACAGCGGATTAAAAATTGCCAAAAGGCACAAAGAAGAATTTGATGTAGATAAAAATTCGTATTCTTTGTGCCTTTTTTTTTAAAATAAAACAAATCTACAAACGGAAAGTCTACAAGGTTGAAAAGTTCAATTTCAACTACAAATTAATTGGTAAAAATTGGTGCAATTTGTGGTTAATTTTTTTTAGAAGCTAAAAGCAAAATGCACGAAAGTATCTAGTTTTACACTATTTTTAAGACTCATAAAAACACAAAAAGCCATGAAAATTCTCTTAACAGGTGCCACAGGTTATATAGGAAAAAGACTTTTGCCTCTTTTGGTAGCGCAAGGTCACGAGGTTATTTGTTGTGCTCGTGATAAAGGCCGGTTTTATTGTCCCAAAGAATTTGAACATAAAGTATCCGTCATAGCAGTCGATTTCTTGAACGAAGACTCGCTATTTTCTATACCAAAAAACATTGATGCCGCCTATTATTTAATGCACTCCATGTCAGGAAACGCCACTAATTACGATGCGTTAGAGAGTATTTCGGCGCGCAATTTTGTTTCTTGCCTCAACAGCACGAATGTCCAACAAGTGATTTACTTAAGCGGGATTGTAAACGACAAATCCCTTTCTAAACATTTGTCCTCCAGAAAAGCGGTTGAGGATATTTTGAACACGGGTCTTTTTGCCACAACCACCTTACGAGCCGGGATTATTGTAGGATCAGGAAGTGCATCCTTTGAAATCATTCGGGATTTAGTGCACAAACTTCCTGTTATGGTTACCCCAAAATGGCTCAATACCAAATGTCAACCCATAGGGATTCCAGATGTATTGGAGTTTTTGACCAAATCGTTATGGAATACAACCACCTACAATCAAAGTTTTGACATCGGCGGTTCGGATATATTGACTTACAAAGAAATGCTTTTGGGTTTTGCCAAAGCCACCCATGTAAAAAGGTGGATTTATACCGTTCCCGTAATGACGCCTAAACTCTCTTCGTATTGGTTGTATTTTGTAACCTCAACATCCTATAAACTGGCTGCAGCCTTGGTGAGTAGCATGAAAGTTGAAGTGGTTTGTAGCGATACCCGAATCAATCAATTACTTGGCGTACAACCCATGTCCTACGAGCAAGCCTTGTCCAGAGCTTTAGTAAAAATTGATAATGATGACATTGTTTCGAGCTGGAAAGATTCTATGGTAAGCGGGCAATTCAAAGGAAACGTAGCCGATTATTTGAAAGTTCCCAAAAAAGATTGCTACATCGATCGCCGAAAAATGGAAATTATAGACAGAGCATTTACCATAGACAGAATCTGGTCCATTGGTGGCGAAACAGGGTGGTATTATGGGGATTGGCTCTGGAATTTACGTGGTTTTATCGATAAATTATATGGCGGTGTAGGCTCCAGAAGAGGTAGAACGAACAAGCATGAGATTCATTCTGGCGATGCGTTAGATTTTTGGAGGGTTTTGTATGCTAATAAGGAAGAAGGCAAATTAATATTGTATGCCGAAATGAAATTACCTGGCGAAGCTTGGTTGGAATTCAAAATAATTCACAATACCTTGTACCAAGCGGCGACTTTTAAACCGAAAGGAATTTGGGGAAAATTATACTGGTATGCCGTGTTGCCTTTTCACGGTTTTATATTCGATGGAATGTTGCGTAAACTGATTCAATAATCAATTTGGTCTAAAAAAACAACACCAATTTTAGGAAAAAACAAGACTTAATACGAGTTTAAAAGTCTTTTTCGCTGGGTATTCGCTTATAAAAAAGAAGAAAAGTTAGCCACAACCCGAGCGATATCGAATAGACGAAGCAATTTCACAAATTATAACTATTTTTTTTTTGAAATTTATGGTTCTTCCCTAAAACAGTGGAATTCATAATTTATTTTTTTGAACATATAAGGCATTTAAGGACATATAAGATTGTTGTTTGTACCATTTAAGTATGTTGAAAGTTTTGATGTCGTAAAGTCAAAAGAAGTACTATTGTCAATACTAGTTCAAAATCAATCTATTATTCCATTTTGTCTAATTTTTAAAACACGACATTAAATTATGATTGTTGATTAATTTGTAATGAAATATTAAAAAATCAGCTAAATCAGCGGGAAGTAATTTAGAATGCATCCCGCAGATTTGGCAGATGCGGGAGCTATCGGAAATTGATTTTCTACTAATTATCGCAAAGAGCCTTTATGGTTCTTCCCCCTAAAATAGTGGAATACATATTTATTTTTTTGACCATATAAGGCATTTGAGGTCATATAAGGTTGTTGTTTATACAATTAACCCCAAACATTTAAGACTGCGCAAAACTAGCACAAGGATGTTACGGATTTTTTTGTTAAATGGTTCAAAAATGATGTCAAAAAATGAATTAAATCGGTGTAAAATCCGTTTTATCCGTTAAATCTGTGGCTAATTTATTTAAAAGCGAATGCCCTGCGAAGTAAGTAAGTCGAAAGTTTTAATGTCGTAAAGTCAAAAGAAGTACTATTGTCAATACTAGTTCAAAGTCAATCTATTACTCCATTTTGTCTAATTTTTAAAACACGTGATCATACGATGATTGTTACTTACTATCAAAATTCGTTTTTCAAAATCCCTGCTTTGTATGTGGCAATCGCACGGTCTCTCGCCATAGCGTGGTCTACCATGGGTTTGCCATAGCCTAAATTAAATTCAGGAATCCATTTGTGGATGTATATTCCTTTTTCGTCAAACTTTTTGAGCTGAATTTCAGGATTAAAAACCCTAAAATAGGGTGCTGCATCGCAACCCGTTCCCGCCGCCCATTGCCAATTGCCCACATTAGCAGATAGCTCGTAATCTAATAATTTTTCGGCAAAATAAGCCTCGCCCCACTGCCATTCTATCAGTAAATGTTTGCACAAAAAACTTGCTACCACCATACGCACTCGGTTGTGCATATAACCCGTTTGGTTTAGTTGACGCATACCCGCATCCACCATGGGATAGCCTGTAGTGCCCGTACACCACCGCTTGAAATCGGCCTCGTTGTTCAACCACTGAATACCATCGTAAGCCGATTTGAAATTTTGCGTCATTACTTTGGGAAAATTAAAGAGGATTTGCATAAAAAATTCCCTCCATATCAACTCACTCAAAAAAACATCGTTTTTACGAACTGCCCAATTCACTAATTTCCGAATACTAACAGTCCCAAAACGTAAGTGTGGGGAGAGATAGGACGTACTATCAATAGCTGGAAAATCACGAGTTTCGTGATAATTAGCGATTTTGGATAAATTATGTGGTTTGACTTTGATAGAACTCTCTTCAAAACCAATTTGTTCTAAAGTGAGAAAATCAAAATTGCTTTTATAAAAATTACCATACCAAGATGTGGCATCAAATTCCGTAACACCACCATTGATTTTGTATTTTTCTAACCACTTATTTTTGTAGGGTGTGTACACGGTATAGGGCAAACCATCGGCTTTGGTGATTTCTTTTTCTTCAAAAATGACTTGGTCTTTGTGCGAAAAAAAAGGGGTATTGTTAGCTTCTAATGTAGTACCAATGGCCAAATCTCTGGCTATAGCATACGGCTCGTAGTCTTTATTGCAATATACTTCCTTGATGTGAAATTCTTGGATTAAGGCGTGCCAAACAGCCTGTGTTTTTCCTTTTTTGATTAAAAGGGAACTGCCATTTTCTTGTAATTGAGCGTTGATTTTGGCTAACGAATCGTGTATGAAACCCACTCTTGCGTCGTTTTTAGGCAAACTATCCAGAATGGCATCATCAAAAATAAACACGGGTATTACTGGGAATTTAGACTGTAAGGCATGATACAATCCCACATTGTCCTCTAGACGTAAATCACGCCGAAACCAAAAAAGCGTTACTTCTTGTTGCATTTTACTTGGAATTAAAGAGTTTGTCGACCGTTTTTGTGCGGTAATCAAAAATTTCGTTGAGTTTGTTTTTGACAACAAGCGTATTCAATATACGTCCTAAAAATCCAAGTGGTAAGGCGTAATGAACAACATCAGTCATCTTGGTGCCATTGGGGGTGGCTTCAAAAAAGTGTTTGTGATGCCATAGTGCGTATGGACCAAAACGTTGTTCATCTATGAAATAACTATTTTCTTTGACATCGGTTATTATTGTCATCCACGACAATTTGAGTCCCAAAAGTGGCGACACTTTGTATTGAATGATTTGTCCAGCGTACATGCTCTTGCCATCATAATCGGTGATTTGAAAACCCATGGTTTCGGGAGTGATTTTTTGAAGATTTTTGGGACTGGAAAAAAAATCCCAACATTCGTCAAGAGAGGCGTTTACAAGTTGTATAGTTTCTTTTTTATATACTTTCATGTGGTGTTTTTATTTTTTCGTTGGTTTGCGTGAGGGATAGTAGTGGAGCTCTTTTTTATTTTTTCAATTGTCCCGCCTTTAAAGGCGGGGCAATTGAAAAAATAAAAAAAGCGGGAACGGATAGCCCGACCCGTAGTTTTTACGTAGGGTCACGCCCAAAGTACTCTTATATTTTATAGTATTTGAAAGGTACAAATAGCATCCCAAAACATTCACCATCTTCCTTACCAAGGTGTTTATGGTGTACTTTATGGGCTTTGCGGAGTCCTATTAGATATTTGTTATTGGTGTTTTTGAACCATTTGAATCGCTGGTGAATGAGGACGTCATGAATCATAAAATAGCAAAATCCATAAGCGGTTATGCCAAGACCAATGAAGAATTTGTAGTTCAAACCACCGTCTACACCGAAGTAAAAAAGCACGATGCTTGGTACTGCAAAAATCACAAAAAAGATGTCGTTGCGCTCAAAAATATTGGCGTATTTGGGCTGGTGGTGGTCGGCGTGAAAGTACCACATGAGCCCGTGCATAATGTATTTATGGGTGAGCCAAGTGACACATTCCATGAAAAGAAATACGGCTAGAAAAATCAAAAAGAAAATCATTTTCAGTGGGTTTTAAATGTTGAAATCTATACTAATTTTAGTTTGTAAGACACGAAGGATTGCGCTAGTAAGCCCGCTTTGGTGTAATTAGAAACTCGGATGCGGGTGTTACCTATTTCGTGGCAAGGGGTGTTTTCGAGTTTTTTGAGTAGCTTTTTGTAGTATACAAATGCGGTGTAGACACCAAATTTGGCTTCCATGGGGAGCTTGACAATACCTTGATAGGCGACTCTAAAATCTTCTTCTATTTCGGTGATGATGGCTTTTTTGGCTTGTTCATCAAATGAGTTTAGATCTACACCTGGGAAATAATTACGGTTCAACAGCAGGTTATCGTCCTTGAGATCTCGCAGGAAATTTACTTTCTGGAAGGCGGAACCCAATCGCATGGCTTCGTCTTTTAGGAGGTCGTATTGGGCGTTGTTGCCTTGTACAAAAACCTTGAGACACATGAGCCCAACTACATCGGCGGAGCCATAAATGTATTCTTCGTATTCGGATTTGCTTTGATAATCGGACTTGACTAAATCCAGCTTCATGCTTTTGAGAAACGCTTGAATGAGGTCGTCAGAAATATTATTTTGCTTTACAGTTCGCTGAAAAGAATTCAAAATAGGATTGAGACTTATATTGCGATTGAAGGCTTTGTAATACTCGGTTTCGAACTCGTTGATTAAACCTTCCTTGTCGAAACCATGAAAAGAATCGACGATTTCGTCAGCAAAACGCACGAAACCATAGATGCTATAAATGGCATCACGAATGCTTGGCGATAGCATATATACCGCCATAGAAAACGAAGTACTGTAATTTTTGGTTACGAGTTTACTACATTTAAAGGATACATCGTCAAATAATTGCTTCATAAATTTTGTGCTGAAAATTGTTTGTTTATAAGTTCTGATACGAGTTTCCCCGAAATCAAAGCGGGTGGTACTCCTGGGCCAGGAACGGTTAATTGTCCTGTAAAATAAAGGTTTTTTACTTTTTTGCTTTTTAATTTTGGGCGTAAAAAAGCAGTTTGCAGGAGCGTATTTGCCATTCCGTAAGCATTCCCTTTGTAGGAATTGTAATCAGAGACAAAGTCGTTTTTGCAAAAAGATTTTTGGTATATTATGTTTTCTTTTACCTTTTGTTGGGTAAGCGTTTCAAAACGGTCTATTATTTTATCAAAATATTCGTCACGTAAGGCTTGCGTATCAACAATTCCTGGAGCGAGTGGTACAAGAAAAAAACCAGATTCCATTCCGTCAGGTGCCGCTGTAGGATCTGTTAAAGAGGGGAAATTAGCATAAAATAAAGGTTCAGCTGGCCACTGTGGTTCGTCATAAATATCCTTGGCGTGCTGGTAAAAATCGACATCAAAAAACAAAGCGTGGTGCGAAATGTTACTGATTTTTTTATTAAAACCAACATAAAAAAGCAATGATGACGGGGCAAAAACGCGGCTTTCCCAATAGGATTCCGAATAAGCGCGGTGTTCTTGATCCAGTAATGTTTCGGTATGGTGGTAATCTGCTCCGCTCAAAATGATATCTGAAAAAATAGTTTCCCCATTAACGACTAGCGAAGTGGCAGCTTTATTTTCGACTTTAATTTTGGTTACTGCAGCATCAGTCACAAAAGTTACACCAAGAGATTTAGCAAGGCTTTCGATGGCATTTACCACGTCAAACATTCCTGTTTTGGGATGCCAAGTTCCCAATCCAAAATCTGCATAATTCATAAAACTATAAAACGAAGGCGTGTCTGATGGTTTAGCACCAAGGAACAAAACGGGAAATTCAAGGATTTGAATTAAACGTTGGTTTTTGAATTTCTTGCGAACATCTTTGCTAATGGTACTAAAAAACTGCCCCACTTTTTGAGCGGTTTCTAGTGTTACCAATTCCAGAGGCGATACGCCAGGACGGTACACCAAATCTTTTATGGCGATATCGTAATTGCTTTTGGCGGCAGCCATAAACTCCTGTAATACGGTACCACTCCCCTTTTCGATGCTTTCAAAAGTGGTAACAATTTCTTGAAGATTATCGGCGATGGTTATAAAATCATTTATGCCGTAATAGACTCTGTAGGCTGGAGATAGTTTTATGAGCTCGTAATAATCGATTGTTTTCTTGCCAAAATCGGCAAAAAAACGATCAAAAACATCTGGCATCCAATACCAGCTTGGCCCCATGTCAAAAGTAAATCCAGCTGCTTTGAGCTGTCTTGCACGACCACCAACGGTACTGTTTTTTTCATAAACGGTTACTTCATGACCACTTTGTGCTAAATAGCAGGCAGCTGCCAAAGAGGAAAATCCAGAACCTAGTATAGAAATTGTTTTTTTATTTTTCATTTGTTTATCAAAATAACAAAATTAGCAAACAAATAATTACATTTGATCCACTATTTCGGATATTGAATTAAAAATTGTGATTTGTTTGGAAAGCCCTTCCCGCTTAATAAATTCTGATTGTCTGCCTAAAAACCATAATTGAGTAGCATCATCAACCAGTTCTTCAGTCATTTTACGAACATACTGATCCAACTCCTCTCGCTCCGGCATTACCGTCAAATACGACACATATACAATGGACTCAAAATGCTTTTTTAAAACTTTCAAATTATCAATAGGCATACTCTCCCCCAAATATATTGATTTATATCCTTTGGAGATCACTTCAAAATGCAAATACATCAATCCCAATTCGTGTATTTCGTTCATGGGAAGAGACAAAACAAATACTTTATCGGTATTTGTTGGTGGCAAAATTTGAAGTTGCTCGGTATTTAATACTAATTTCTGTTTAATCAAATAGGACATAAAGTGCTCATGAGCAGGGGTTATTGTATCCGTTTGCCACAACAATCCCAACTCATTCATTAACGGAATAAAAACTTGATGAAAGACTTCCTTGAAAGATTTTTCGGCTATTAGCCAATTGTAAGTATTGAAAAACAATTCCTGATCAAAGTTCATCATAGCCATTTTGAAAGCACTAATGGCATGATTTTTAGCGTTTTTATTGGTTATAATTTCCTTAACCAAGGAGGGAATTTTCTCTTCGGAATAGGTTGCTATTTTTGAAATTTTGTATCCATAATCATGCAACAGCGTAATGTTTAGCAGTTTTTGAAGACTTATTAAATCGTATAACCTGATGTTGGTATCGGTTCGCATGGGTTGCAAAACGTTGTATCTTTTCTCCCAAATGCGGATGGTATGTGCTTTTATACCGGAAAGATTTTCAAGATCTTTTATACTAAATACATTTTTTATATTGTTCATCAATTATCAAAATTTATTAAACAAATGTAAATGTTTTTTTCATTAAAAACTACAACAAACTAATTTTTATAATGTCACATTTTCAAAACTATTCAAAAGATCCAAATTCAAAATAGTTTGCGTGTTTTTATAACTTCTTTCGAACATCAATTTAAACTTTGCACCATAAATAATTTCCGAAAATCGGTAGGAAGTTCTCGTAGCAACAGTAGTACTAAACATATCGTCAAAAGTTTTTAGAATGACGAGAATTTCGCCTTGAATGGTTTCAAAATCTTCGGATGTAAACAAATAAAAAGGACTCGTTTCGGTAATTGGATGAACTAAAGTCCAACTCAAAACAAGCGAATTGATCTTACTCATTTCTAAATCAAGAATATAGAATTTATTGATTAAAACACCATTTTCCTCCACATTCATACCTACGGTTATAGTGACTTCGGCATCGATATAATTGGTGTTTTTAAACGGTGCTAACCGGAACATCAATGCTTTTCCGTCTTGATACGGAGCAATAACGGCATTGTGCGAAAATTTCAAATAAACGGTAGGCTTACTAAACCTACCAAAAAACAATCCCGTTGCAATGGCAAAACTCAACAATCCAATCAAGGCTTCGGCAGAGGAAAGTGCGCTGGTCAAAAAACCAACAGGACTAATATGCCCATAACCAACAGTAGTAAAGGTTTGCGCACTAAAAAAATAAGCTTCACCAAACTGTACCCATGGGCTATCCGAAGCACTAATTCCGTTGAGATTTTCAATTCCTATGCCATAGTACAAAAAAGCAAATACAAAATTGATTCCGATATAAAACAAGAAAAGAATACTCAAGAACTTCCAGGTTGGCAGGTCTAGAAGGGTATGATACCAACTAATGCCGTCCAAGAAACCAATTCCCTTTTTCTTAATATTAGCACTACCATTTTTATTAAAAAAACGTCCCCCATAATTAGACGGATTACCCCCGAAACCGGAGTTCATAAGTGCTTTTGCTTTAGTATTGATGCGTTTGAATAATGCCATTTTTAGCTTTTATTGGATTGGATTTTGGGCAGTACCACTTTTCTAACATTAGAAAAAATAACCTAAAGCCATTTTATTTTTCTCAAATATAAGGATGAAATTACAACTCGCCAAATCAAAGGACTCCAAACAAAAAACCCAACCTTTAAAATGATAAAGGTTGGGTTTTTCAATAGTATAATTTCGAGTTTTACTTACTCAAATACATTTTTCTACGAGAATACAATTCATAAAACTGATCGTCTTTCAAGTCGTCAATAAACAAGATACTCTCTCCGGTTGATTTCATTTCTGGTCCTAAAGCTTTGTTTACATTATGGAATTTGCTGAAAGAGAAAACGGGTTGCTTGATGGCATATCCTTTTAATTGTGGGTTAAAAGTAAAATCGGTTACTTTGTTTTCGCCCAACATTACTTTGGTGGCATAATTCACATAAGGCTCGCCATAAGCTTTGGCAATAAAAGGCACCGTACGAGAAGCACGTGGATTAGCTTCGATGATATACACAATATCGTCTTTTATCGCAAACTGAATGTTGATTAATCCCACGGTTTTCAAAGCGACTGCAATTTTATGGGTATGATCTTTAATTTGTTGCATCACAAATTCGCCAAGATTAAACGGTGGCAAAGTAGCATTTGAATCGCCGGAGTGCACACCACAAGGTTCAATATGCTCCATGATTCCTATAATATATACATTCCCGTCAGCATCGCAAATAGCATCGGCTTCAGCTTCAATAGCACCATCTAGATAATGATCCAAAAGGAGTTTGTTTCCTGGAATTGTTTTCAATAAATTGATAACGTGTTCCTCTAATTCTTGCTTGTTAATCACGATTTTCATACCCTGACCTCCCAAAACATAGGAAGGACGAATCAATAACGGAAAGTCCAAAGTATCCGCAAGAGCAGAAGCTTCATCGGCTGTTTCGGCAATTCCAAATTGTGGGAAAGGGATTTTCAACTCGGTTAACAAATCAGAAAAACGACCTCTATCCTCGGCTAAATCTAGGGCATCAAAACTGGTTCCTAGAATTTTCACCCCATATTTCGATAATTTCTCGGCCAATTTAAGTGCGGTTTGCCCGCCCAATTGTACAATTACGCCTTCTGGTTTTTCGTGTTGAATGATGTCGTAAATGTGTTCCCAAAAAACGGGTTCAAAATACAATTTATCTGCGGTATCAAAATCAGTAGAAACCGTTTCTGGATTACAGTTAATCATGATGGTTTCATAGCCACACTCTTTGGCGGCAAGCACTCCATGCACGCAGGAATAATCAAATTCTATCCCTTGTCCAATTCTATTTGGTCCAGAGCCAAGAACTATAATTTTCTTTTTATCGGTTACAATACTCTCGTTATCTACATAACGTGTCCCGTCAGCTTTTTCTATTTCAGCTTCAAAAGTGGAGTAGTAATAAGGTGTTTTGGCTTTGAATTCGGCAGCACACGTATCCACCAATTTGAACACACGGTTGATATTTTTAACCATACGCAAATCGTGAATTTGACTTTCGAGACACCCAACCATGTGTGCAATTTGTCTGTCGGCAAACCCTTTTTGCTTGGCTTCAAGTAACAATTCTCTTGGCAAAGTTTCTACTTTATAATTAGAAATTTCTTTTTCTAAAGTATAAAGCTCCTCATATTGTTTCAAGAACCACATATCGATTTTGGTAATTTCATGAATTCTTGACAACGGAATTCCCATGGCAATAGCATCATAAATTACAAAAACACGATCCCAACTTGCGAATGTTAGTTTCTCGATAATTTGTTCGTAATTTTTATATCCTTTTCCGTCAGCTCCCAAACCATTTCTTTTGATTTCCAATGATTGCGTGGCTTTGTGCAAGGCTTCTTGAAACGAACGTCCAATTCCCATAACTTCCCCAACGGATTTCATTTGAAGTCCTAAAGTTCTATCGGCACCTTCAAATTTATCGAAATTCCAACGTGGTATTTTTACAATCACATAATCCAAAGTGGGTTCGAATAAAGCGGATGTTGATTTAGTAATTTGGTTTTGTAATTCATCTAAATTGTAACCCAAAGCGAGTTTCGAGGCAATTTTTGCAATAGGATAACCTGTTGCTTTTGATGCCAATGCAGAAGAACGAGACACACGAGGATTGATTTCAATAGCCACAATATCCTCTTTTTCGTCAGGCGAAACGGCAAACTGAACGTTACAACCTCCAGCAAAATTCCCGATAGAGCGCATCATCAAGATGGCATAATCTCGCATTTTTTGGAAAGTCGTGTCAGATAACGTCATCGCTGGTGCAACCGTGATGGAATCGCCAGTATGAATTCCCATGGGATCCATATTTTCGATAGAACAAATGATGACTACGTTATCGTTTTTATCACGCAACAACTCCAGTTCATATTCTTTCCAACCCATCAAAGCCTTATCGATCAATACTTCATGAATAGGAGACGCCTCTAACCCACGAGTCAAAAGTTCGTCAAAATCTTCTTTTTTATACACAATCGCAGCACCCGTTCCTCCAAGTGTGAACGAAGGACGAATCACGAGTGGAAAACCAAATTCCTGTGCAATTTCTTTACCACGCAAGTAGGACGTACATATTTCTGCAGGCGCACTAGGTACGTTTATTTTTTTAAGCAATTGTTTGAACTGCTCTCTATCTTCGGTAATATTAATGGCATTGACATCAACACCTATTAGTTTAACACCAAAATCGTTCCAAATTCCTTTTTCATCGGCTTCCAAACAAAGATTCAAAGCAGTTTGTCCACCCATTGTTGGTAAGACAGCATCAATTTGCGGATGCGCTTTGAGTATTTCAATGATAGATTTGGTCGTTAATGGTTTCAAATAAACATGATCGGCCATGGAGGGATCCGTCATGATGGTTGCTGGATTGGAATTGATTAAGATCACTTCAATTCCTTCTTCTCGAATAGAACGAGCGGATTGTGAACCTGCATAATCAAATTCGCACGCTTGACCAATTACGATTGGCCCTGAACCTATTATTAAAACCGATTTTATGGAGTTGTCTTTTGGCATTGTATATGATATTGTTGTTTATTTTTGATTATTTAATGATAGACGCACAAATGCTTTAAATATTTGTGCCTCATAAGGATTTAACTTTGAAATTATTAATGAAACAGGGAATTTATTATTGTCTTTATCGATTAAATTCTTATCTACTTTAACAAAAGTATCATCATTGTACTCTTGAAACCATTGATCAAATTTCCTTTTTCTAGCTAATTCTTTTCCGTCAGCGGATTCACATATATAAACAGATATTGCACTGCTTTTTTTGAAATAAAAATCCATAAAAATAGCTACATAGTAGCCCCAATTTTTTTATCGTTTGAAGGTAATTTTGAAGTTGGATTGTATTTTAATAAAATCGAAAATTCAAAAGTATTTTCAAGTATTTCGACATTCTTCAATTCAAATAAATACGGAGTAGGCTTGAAAATAATTTCGTAAATTGCTTCTCCCTTTGTTTCAAAGAAATAACTATTATTTTGACCTCCATCAAAATAAAACTTATACAGCATTTTTTTTATTTAACTCTTTAAGTTTTTTCCTAACGACTTGAAATTCTTTTGATTTTGCAAAAGCATCGCTTTCTTCAATAGTTTGCTTTTTGATATCCAATAAATAACGAATAATTTCGTCAGCACTTCGGTTTTGTGGCTTTAAAACTTCCATAAATATCTTTTTTTACAAAGTTACGATTTTAAAAAATTAGTTTAAAAAAAGCCGTTACTAAAAAATAGTAACGGCTAATATTTTGTTTTATACAAACATTATTTTTTGTGTCTTGGTTCGCAAGATACAGTCAATTTATGTCTTCCTTTAGCTCTTCTACGCGCAAGAACTTTTCTTCCATTTGCAGAAGCCATTCTGTCCATAAATCCGTGCTTATTTCTTCTTTTTCTTTTCGATGGTTGAAACGTTCTTTTGCTCATTGCTTTGTATCTTTAAAATCTTATTTATATGTCTTCTTATTTTGGAATAACCGTTATTCTAAAACCGAGTGCAAATATACAAAGACTTTTTTTTCTGGCAAGTAGTTTTATAAAAATATTTTCAAATCCTTTTACTATCTTTGCAATCTAAAAATTACACCTATTATGTTTCACAGAAATATCAAACTAATTATCGCTGGACTTATTATAGTTACTGGCATTTGGCAATTTACAGAGAGTAATATTGGAAACGGAATCTTCCTTATTTTATTGAGTGCTATTCCTATTTTCTTGTACTTTAAAAACGAATTCATCCTATTAGCATTCTTGAAATTGAGAAAACAAGATTTTGAAGGAGCCAAGAAATGGCTTGCATACATCAAAAAACCCGAAACTGCACTAGTTACAAAGCAACAAGGCTACTTTAATTACTTGCATGGCATTATGCTTTCGCAAACCAATATTAATCAAGCCGAAAAATATTTCAAAAAAGCAATCGAATTGGGATTGTCTATGGATATGGATTTAGCGGTTGCCAAATTAAATTTAGCCGGTGTAGCCATGTCACGCCGCAGAAAATTAGAAGCGACTAATTTATTAAACGAGGCCAAAAAACTAGACAAACAAAATATGCTAGCCGATCAAATAAAGATGATGAAAGAACAAATGAAAAAAATCTAACATCTTACTCCCCCTTTTTAACACAAACCATTCGCCAACCGAATGGTTTTTTTATATTATCACGTCATTAAACAGAAAAACAAACCGTTAATCGTTAATTTTATAAAATAACCTTTTTGTAACCTAAATTTACTAGATAATTTATAAAAATAAAGTATTATGACACGAAAATTACTTTTACTCGCAGTACTACTTTTTATAACTTCTGGCCAAAGCCAAGAAGCTCCTATCGCCTTTTCGGATGCACTTCACAACAATTTAAAAGCATACAATAAAGCGAGTAATGCCGCTTATGAAAACAAAGATTTTGCCGAAGGACAACGTTTATTCGATTCATTGGTTCGTTATAAATTGGTAGGAACGCAATTTGACGATTTTACGCTAAAAGGATACCAATCCAAAAAAGTACAGCTAAACCAGTTTAAAAAACCAGTATTCATAGTTACTTATGCATCTTGGTGCGTAATCAATAAAGGAGATATCCCCGCATTGAACCAACTCGCAAACGAACATAGATCCGACTTACAAGTTATAGTACTTTTTTGGGACGAGAAGTCTGCTCTAAAAAAAATAGCGCCACAATTTAACGATGCCATAAAAATTTGCTATGCAAATGAATCCTATGATAATGACTCTCATATTATCGCTACTTTAAAACATACGTTAGGATTTCCTACATCTTATTTTATGGACGAAAATAAAAAAATAGTCAGCATCAAACGAATATCCAATGATTACCAACCAAAAATGCCTTCAGAAAAAGCACTTTCCATAAGCTATGCGCAATTTAATGGAGTTATAAATGAATCGTTGTTGAGCAAAAATATCGCCACAAGCACGTTGGCAACTTTTTAAATCAAGATTCAATTTCGTGACAAAACCAAGTACTGTAAATCACAGTACTTTTTTATGAAAATCTACTCCCAACTTTGCTCTTTTGAATTAGCAATTAGTGCTGTGTCTCCTAATTATTTTTTTTATCTTTGAAAAAAATAAAAAACACAATGAGCAAAAATATCATTCTAACCCATTTAGAAATCGAGCACAAAATAAAACGGATTGCCTACCAAATCTATGAAACATTTGTAGAAGAAGAAGAAATTGTGCTTGCTGGAATCACTGACAACGGATTTATATTTGCTAAAAAAATTGCACAAGCACTACAAACCATCTCCCCTATCAAAGTAGCTCTTTGCGAAGTATTTGTCAACAAAGACCAACCAGAATTAGCGATTCACACCTCTTTACCAAAGGAAGAATACACGAATAAAGGATTGATTCTAGTAGACGATGTATTAAATTCGGGCACTATTATGATTTATGCCGTGCGCCATTTCCTAGACGTACCCTTAAAAAAATTCAAAACCGTAGTTCTAGTTGATAGAAATCATAAAAAATACCCTGTAAAAGCAGATTTTAAAGGAATTTCGCTATCAACATCCTTATTAGAGCATGTCCAAGTA
Source organism: Flavobacterium restrictum (assembly GCF_007097245.1). Classification (GTDB taxonomy): domain Bacteria; phylum Bacteroidota; class Bacteroidia; order Flavobacteriales; family Flavobacteriaceae; genus Flavobacterium; species Flavobacterium restrictum. The sequence continues at coordinate 136,264 of NZ_VJZT01000009.1, forward strand.
GTTTTTGACGAAAATGGCAACAACTATGCTTATTTAAGCTAGAACAGCCACAATATCAGCAACTGTTTCCTGAATGGATTTACCATCAACGACCACTTTGTATTGCGCTTGGTTGTAGTAGTAACTTCTATCAAAAAGATGCTTTGCAATAAATTCTTTCAACTCACCATCACTTTTAGCCGCAATAAGAGGGCGTTTTGATTTATGATGAGCCAATCTCTCAAACAAAGTTTCAATAGACGCTTTTAGATAAATAGAGACTCTATTTTCGCCTAATAAGAGCTCATGATTATTAGCATAACAAGGAGTTCCACCTCCTAAACCAATAATAAATGCTTCTGGAGATTGTAATAATTCTAGAAATAATTCGTGTTCAAGCTTTCTAAAATAAATTTCACCGTGTTTTTCAAAAATAGTTTTAATGTCTAAATTTGTTTTTTCTTCGATGTATTTGTCCAAATCAACAAATGGGATTTGAACCTTTTTTGACAAATTAGTGGCGATTGTAGATTTGCCACAACCCATATAACCTAATAATATAATTTTTTTCATTGTAATAAAACCTTACGTATTAAGGCATTGAGAGCGATTGATTAAAAAAGACAAATTTATAATAAAAATGCTTTGAAATTTCAAAAAAAAGTCCTTATATTTGCACCCGCATTCAAGAAACGAAATGACTCGATAGCTCAGTTGGTAGAGCACATCACTTTTAATGATGGGGTCCTGGGTTCGAGCCCCAGTCGGGTCACAAAATAGTAGAGGCGTTGCAATGCAACGTCTCTACTTATTTTAGGCCACGTGGAGAAACGGTAGACTTGCCAGCTTGAGGGGCTGGTGCTCGCAAGGGCGTGTGGGTTCAAATCCCACCGTGGTCACATTTATTGAAAATGCTTCAAAAATAAGCCCAAAAAACAGGACTTTATTTTGAAGCATTTTTTATTTAAAGTGATTCGTAAATGCGTGAAACGGAGACTTAAATTAAGTATGAATTTTGAATTTATGCTATAAAACAGTAGTTTTTTATTTTTAAAATTTGCTGACTAAACGATAGCGAAAATTATAAACAAACTGCGGTGGCATTTAAAAACCAATGTCTTGTTACAATCCCTTCTTTTTTTCCATGAAATAAATAACGCTTACCTTCGTTTGGTTGCTATACAAACTCCTTACTAACTACCCAAACAACTACTCATGAAAAAAGCATTGTTTTTTATCTTATTTAGTATCCCCATTTCAAGTTGGTGTCAAAATCAAAAAGCAAATGATTACTTCGATCAAGCGATGATAAAAGCCGAATCTGGCAAATCTAAAGAAGCCATTGCCGATTATTCCCGAGCCATTCAATTTGACCCTACATTTGCAGTAGCGTACTTAAATAGGGCGCTCGAAAAAATAAAATTAAACGACAGCAAAGGCGCATTGATGGATGTCAATAAAACCATTACTATTGATCCTACTATTGCTAACGCTTACACAACAAGAGCTGCCATCAATTACAAAATGCTGGATTATAAAAGTGTCATTGAGGATTGCACCAAAGCTTTTGCAATGAACCCACGAGATTATATTGCCCTAAATATGCGTGGATTATCCTATTACCACCTCCAAGACAAAAAAAATGCCTGTCTCGATTTTTCTAAAGCCATACAACTAGGAAGTACTAGTGCCATAAAAAACAAGAAGACGTTTTGTAAATAATACCAATACTATTTCATAAACCGCATTAGCAAAACTTTCAACTTCCAAAAAAAAGCGTCCTGAAATTTTTCACGACGCTTTTTGCATTAAAAAAAAGGACACAGTAGTTTTTGTAAAAACTCAAACCACTCTTTCAATTGTTTTAAACGTTCTGCTAAATGGAACTAAAAAAGCAGTAACTTGTACCTCCTAATTAGTAATGCAAAGCAAGATGATTACACTTTTGATAAATGACAAAAAATACAAATTAGATATCGCACCAGAAATGCCTTTACTATGGGCAATTCGTGATGTTATTGGACTCACGGGAACTAAATTTGGTTGTGGTATTGGTGCCTGTGGCGCTTGTAAAGTATTAGTTAATGCTACAGCTACCTATTCGTGTCTAACTCCTGTTAAGGATGTCGTAGGCAAAAAAATCACAACGATTGAGGGAACAACCCCAAATTTACAATTACTTCAAGAAGCTTGGGCTGCTTTCAATGTTCCGCAATGTGGCTATTGCCAACCCGGTCAATTAATAACGGCTACTTCATTATTAAACACCATCAATAACCCCAGCGATACAGATATTGACGAAGCCATGTCAGGTAATATTTGCCGTTGTGGTACGTACCAACGCATTAAATCAGCCATACAGCATACTGTTGAACTAAAAAACCAAACCAAATAATGAGCACTAATAACAACATTAGCCGAAGAAGTTTTGTAAAAAACATCAGTTTAGCTTCGGGTGGATTAATTTTAGCTTGCAATTATTCCTTGTTTTCGAATGAAATGAATACGACAAACGCTGTTGAATTCAATCCCAATTTGTTTGTGCAGTTAAATACGGATGGCAGTCTTATTTTAATCGCCTCCCGATCCGAAATGGGCAATGGCGTACGCACTTCGCTGACTTCGGTAATTGCTGACGAAATGGAAGCCGATTGGAATCAAGTCTCCGTTAAGCAAGCAGTAGGCGACGCCAAGTACGGTGATCAAAATACCGATGGTTCCCGTAGCATTCTTTATCTATATGAAACCATGCGTAAAATGGGTGCTATGACCAAGGCAATGCTAATTACCGCTGCTGCAAAAACGTGGCAAGTTCCGGAATCCGAATGCCATGCCCAAAACCATTTTGTCATTCATACGGGCGGTAAAAAAATAGGATTTGGCGCATTAGCCGAAACCGCAAAAACACTCGAAATCCCTACAAATATTACCTATAAAAATCCAAAAGATTTCAAATACATTGGCAAAAGCTTGAAAAGTATTGATGTTGCAAATTATGCCAATGGTAGTGCCATTTTTGGAATAGACAAACGCCTTCCTAATATGAAGTTTGCCGCCATAGCCCGTTGTCCCGTAACTTTTGGAACCGTACAATCGTTTGATAAATCGGCTGCAATGAAAATCCGTGGTGTATTGGATGTCATTGAAATTCCTAGAATCGAGAAACCTTTTGGTCCCCTTGGTGGTATAGCTGTAATTGCGACTTCTACCTGGGCCGCTTTTGAAGGAAAAAAAGCGCTCGCTATAACTTGGAATTATGGTAAAAATGAAACCTATGATTCCGAAGCTTATATGGTAGAAATAACTAAAAATGTGCATCAGCCAGCAAAAGTCGAAAAAGAGATTGGGAATGTAGACCAAGCTTTTGCATCGGCGAACAAAATCATAGAAAGTACATTTCAACTCCCTCATTTAGCCCACGCTCCCATGGAAGTACCTAATGCTGTGGCGTGGGTGCAAGGCGACACCTGCCAAGTTTGGGCTCCCACACAAGATCCTCAAACTGCTCGCGAGGAAGTAACCGCCTATTTAGCAACCACCTCGGACAAAGTGACCTTAAATGTTACTTTTTTAGGTGGAGGTTTTGGTAGGAAATCAAAACCCGATTATATTGTAGAAGCAGTTATCCTTTCCAAAGCGATTCATGCACCTGTTCAAGTCGTTTGGACTCGTGAAGACGACATCAAGCATGGCTATTATCACACGGTTAGTTCGCAATACATGAAAGCTTCGCTCGACAATCAAGGCAGGGTTACGGGTTGGTTGCATCGCTTCGCACTTCCTTCCATCATGTCCACATTTACGCCCGGAATTGAGTTTGCGCAAAATTGGGAAATTGCAACAGCCTCGGATATTCCCTATGAAATCAAAAACTTAAAAGTCGAAGTAGGCCAAGCACCCGCTCATGTCAGGATTGGCTGGATGCGTTCCGTAATTAACATCCCACATGGTTTTGCAGTCAATGTTTTTGCCGATGAATTGGCTTTTGCAGCCAATAAAGATCCACTGGAATTCCGACTAGATTTAATTGGCTCTGACCGACTAGAAGACACCAAAGACCCTATAAAATACGACACCAAACGACTCAAAAACGTTTTAAAACGTGCTGCAAAAAATGCCAATTGGCACCAACCATTGCCCAACGGTCACGCCTATGGCATTGCGGTACAATACAGTTTTTATACCTATGTAGCCTCGGTGGTAGAGGTTTCTATGCTCAATGACAAAATCAAAGTACACAATATTTACACTGTAATTGACTGCGGCACAGTCATTAACAGCGATACCGTAAAAGCACAGTTAGAGGGAGCAGCCATTTTTGGAATGTCATTGGCTTTTTATGGAAAAATCACCGCCAAAAACGGCATTATAGAGCAAAACAGCTTTAGCGATTATCCATTAATTCGCATGAATGAGATCCCAAAAGTACATGTTGATATTGTAGAAAGCACCGAGAATCCTACCGGTGTAGGCGAACCTGGTGTTCCTGTTATCGCCCCAGCTATTGTCAACGCCATTTTTAAACTAACCGGCAAACGCTATTATAACTTGCCATTAAGCGATTATAATTTGGTTTAAAAACGGTGTTTGCAAACCAAAAAAAGAACCTTTTGGACGTTCCCACAAAAAAAGCGAGCGGGCTATTCGTTACAAACGAAGTTCACTGAACACCAATTAAAAAAATAATCACTAGAAGTAATCTTTTACTTGCAAAAAAAAAGGATTTTCACTACTATCCCTAACGCAAACTCGAAAACCACAACCTGACTATTTTCTATAATCAACACCCGTTTAAATGAACAATTGGATTGAATTATTACACCAATTTAAAACCGAAAATACACCAGTAGCACTCGTTACAGTGAGCCAAGTTTTAGGTTCAGCTCCTTGCAAAGTAGCCTCCCGAATGGTGGTGACCATACAAAAAGAACGTTTTGGAACCATTGGTGGTGGCAAGCTAGAATTCAAAGTAATTGCTGATGCACTTCAAGCGCTTCAGGACAATAAAATAAAACAAATCACCTACACACTTGGCCCTGAATTCGAGCAATGCTGCGGCGGAAAAGTAACCCTAATTATTGAACCCATGAATCAATCTCCTGAACTATACATTTTTGGAGCAGGGCACATCGGCGAGGCTTTGTGCAAAGTGCTTTTGGATACGCCTTTTCAAATAACACTTTTAGATACTAGACCCAACTGGCAAGAAACCCTCCTTTTAGACCCATCGATAACCTATCTCGCTAACGATTTTGATCAATACAAACAGTTAATCCATTGGGGAACCAATTGCTACCTCCTAATTGTGACACACGATCACCAACTCGATTTTGAAATTACAGCATTGGCTTTGCACTCCCAAACCAAGTACATTGGACTTATTGGTAGCAAAACCAAAAAGAATAAATTCAATGCGATGTTGCTTCATGAGCTGGATTTCAAAGCTGGAATTTCGGCTGTTCATTGTCCCGTGGGTTTGGATTTAGGGGGTAATTCGCCAAAAGAAATTGCCATCAGTATCGCCGCAGAGTTGTTAAAGGTACATTATGAAAAATAAGGTGGTATTTGTATTGCTTGCGGGAGGAAAATCAGCGAGGATGGGCGTTGCCAAAGGATTATTGCCTTATAATAACTCGTTTTGGATTTTAGAACAAATAAACCGAATAGCAAAGTCAACACTTTCAGATGTGTATATTGGTTTGGGATTTCATCACGAACGCTATTTTGAAGCCATTCCGTGGTTGACTGCTGCTCAACATGATTTTGTGACTTATCGTGGGATTCGAGTTCGTGTTGTTTTGAATAAAAATCCAGAAACGGGTTCCTTTTCGACATGTCAAACGGTATTGAAGGAAATTCCATTACAGTCCACAATTCTCCTTAATCCTATCGATATTCCCATCCTTAATCCTGTTGATTTGCAACGCATCATCAATACCAAAAACGATATTGTTCAGCCTAATTTTGAGGGCAAAAACGGGCATCCCATCCAACTTTCTTCCTTTTTTTGGAACAATTTGGTTTTGCAAAATCCATTGAACACTCGATTGGATTTAGAAATAAAAAAACTAGATCCTTCTCAAATAACGACAATTGCAGTAGCAGATTCTTTAATCACGCAAAACATAAATACTTCTGCGGATTGGATTTCTTTTTTAGCATTTGATGAAAAGTAAAAAACATTCTTTTTACGAATTCCTGATAGGTAACCACTATCTTTGTTTGCTTTTTTAAATCAAAATATGACACAAAATAAGGTACTAAAAGGAGTGTTGCTAGTGGGAATTGGCGCTGCCAGTTACGGTATGCTAGCTACGGTTGTAAAAATGGCATATGCTGACGGCTATACCACTTCGGAAGTTACGATTTCTCAATTTGTTCTAGGAATTCTTGGCGTGCTAATTATTAATGCCTTTCAAAAAGCAAAAAATGGTTCTGAAGTTGTAAAGGCTTCTCTAAACCAAATACTACAACTGGGTCTTTCTGGAACGGCACTGGGCTTAACGAGTGTTTTTTATTATTTGGCTCTAAAATACATCTCGGTTTCTATTGCTGTAGTGTTATTAATGCAAACCGTTTGGATGAGTGTATTACTCGAAGCGATGCTAGAAAAGAAGATTCCCTCGAAACGAAAAATCATTTCGGTTGTCCTTGTCTTGATAGGCACACTGTTGGCTACAAATGTTTTACAATCAGAAACGCAACTCGATTGGCGTGGACTCGTTTTAGGACTACTGACAGCGGCTTCATTTTCGGTCACTATGTTTACTGCGAATCGCGTCGCTACTACTATTTCTTCGGCGCAAAGGAGTTTGTACATGCTTATGGGAGGTACTTGTATTGCATTTGCTTTTGCAGCTGCGACTCAAAATACGCCTTTTCACTTTGAAATTTTTATCAAGTGGGGGATTTTCTTATCGCTTTTTGGAACAATTATTCCGCCTATCCTTATGAATGCAGGTTTTCCGTTTACTGGAATTGGTTTAGGAAGCATCGTGGCGGCGTTGGAACTTCCTGTTTCGGTAGTAATGGCGTATTTTATATTAGACGAGAAAGTACTTTTGATACAATGGATCGGAATTGGGCTGATTCTTTTTGCGGTTTTTATTATGAATAGCAACTTTAATAAAAACAAATAATCAATATTTCGTTAAAATAATTAAACAATACTTTTTATTTTGTTAATTTTTATTTATATTCGTAATAAAATAACGTATTATGAATTTACCTTGGCATCTTTATATAATGGCTTTTGTGTATTTTACTGCAGGAGTCAATCATTTTAGAGCTCCAAAAGTATATTTAAAAATCATTCCAAGTTATTTCCCAAATCCTAAATTCATCAATTCCGCAAGTGGTTTTGTTGAAATAATTTTAAGCCTTTTACTCCTTTATCCACAAGTTACAAATCGAGCTGCTTGGGGAATTATTGCCCTACTAATTGCTGTATTTCCGGTTCATTTGAATATGCTATTTCATTCAAAAGCAAGTTTAAACTTGCCGATATGGATTTTAATAGCACGCGTGCCGTTGCAATTGATTTTGATTTTTTGGGCGTACCAATATACTTTTTCAAATTATTAACTTTTGTCCTTAACCTTTAATTTAAAATTTTTATTATGAAAAAACTATTTGCAGAATTTTTTGGAACCTATTGGCTTGTTTTTGGTGGTTGTGGTAGTGCGCTTTTTGCGGCTGGAATTCCTAATTTAGGAATTGGATTTGCGGGAGTTTCTCTTGCTTTTGGGTTAACTGTTTTAACAATGGCGTATGCTGTAGGGCATATTTCTGGAGGACATTTTAATCCTGCGGTTTCATTTGGACTTTGGGCAGGAGGACGATTTTCTGGCAAAGAACTTCTTCCTTACATTCTTGCGCAATGCGTTGGTGCAATTGCTGCCGCGGGGACTTTATTTACAATTGCTTCCGGAAAAGCTGGATTTGTGATCGATAATACCAAAGCAGGAGCTTTTGCATCCAATGGTTTTGGGGCTTTTTCGCCTGATGGATATTCTATGCAAGCCGCTTTTATTGCCGAATTTGTTTTGACTTTATTCTTTTTGTTAGTCATTCTTGGCGCTACCGATAAATTTGCCAATGGTAAATTTGCAGGCGTAGCCATTGGTTTGGCTTTAACACTCATACATTTAATCAGCATACCCATTACCAATACTTCTGTAAATCCTGCTCGCTCTTTGTCGCAAGCATTATTTGTTGGTGGAGAGCCTTTGTCACAAGTTTGGTTGTTTTGGGCAGCACCCATATTAGGAGCAATAGCCGCTGGGTTTATTTATAAAAATTTATTGCAAAATCACTCCGTAGCTTAACACTATTTTAAATTAGAAACGACTTACACTTTATTTATATTAATTTTAAAGAGAAAAATGAATGCGAATTAGTTCCTTTTTCTCTTTATTTTTACAATATGATGACACTATTCCAATCCGAACCTGTATTGCTTGACGCCAAAGAAGCAACGATTCTCTATTACCCACATTTTTTTGATGCTCTCGAAGCGGATGAAATAATGGTTAATTTGCAAAAAGATATTCCTTGGCAACAAGACGAAATTACGGTTTATGGAAAGAAGCACGCGCAACCGCGATTGACTGCTTTGTATGGAAATGAAGGGAAAACGTATTCGTATTCCAATATCAAAATGCAGCCTCATCCTTGGTCTTCGCTTTTGCAAAAAATAAAATTACGTGTTGAAGCTGCTGCTCAAACTAATTTCACTACCGTTTTACTCAATTATTACAGGGATGGCAAAGACAGTAATGGCTGGCATGCTGATAACGAAAAGGAATTAGGAGTTAATCCTGTTATTGCCTCATTGAGTTTTGGAGCCGCACGAACGTTTCAATTAAAACACAACACCGAATTGGGTTTAAAAAAAAGTCTCGTACTGGAACACGGGAGTTTGTTAATTATGAAAGGGACTACACAGCATTTTTGGAAACATCAAATCCCAAAAACAGCAAAACCTATTGAACCACGAATAAATTTAACTTTTAGAGTAATCAAATAAAAAACAATATGAATACCATTATAGCTTATTTTTCTACCATACCCTCGGCACATCGAAGTTTGATTTTGATGGGAGGCATTACCCTATTTTGGCTAATCGAAAATACTTTTCCGCTTTTTAAATTTCAATATAAAAAATGGCATCATGCCGGAATCAATTTATTTCTTACCCTAACTACTATTGTGATCAATTTTTTATTAGCTTTTATTTTGATACAAACTGCCAATTGGACCACCCGAACACATTTTGGGATTTTACCTCTTTTGCCAGCACTTCCAGTTTGGCTTTATACACTCATCGGGCTGCTGTTGTTGGATTTAATTGGTGCGTATTTGGTGCATTTAATAGAACACAAAACTAAATTTTTATGGCGATTCCATCTCATACACCACACCGATACTTGGATTGATACCACCTCCGCCAATAGGCATCATCCGGGTGAAAGCATCATCCGATTTGTATTTACAACTCTTGGCGTTTTACTAGTAGGAAGCCCCATGTGGATGGTTTTTTTGTACCAAACGCTTTCTATAATAGCGACACAATTTAACCATGCTAATATTGCTTTGCCAAAAAAAATAGACACTTTTTTGAGCTATTTTATCGTTTCGCCTGACATGCATAAAGTTCACCACCATTATGTATTGCCTTATACCGATAGTAATTATGGTAACATTTTCTCGATTTGGGACAGGCTTTTTGGTACATTTAAAACGCTTCCTAAACAAGAAATTATCTACGGTGTTGACACGCATTTAGATCCCAAAGAAAATAACCAACTCAAAAAATTATTACAAATACCGTTTCAAAAAAAGCTTTCATTAGAAAAAAATGAAAAGCTTTAAAAAAAAATACTTTTTCCTACCAAAGTAATTCTTTTTTTTATTAATATTGGTATCAGATTTTAAATCCTATTTAATACTAATTAAAACCTTTTTGAATTAATTTTCACGTGATGAAAAAGAGTAACCGCAAAGAATTGAACTGGGAACAAACAGAAAAACTTGTTACGTTGGCATTAGAAGAGAGAAATCCTTTTGAAATCATAAAAAAAGAATACGGACTTGCCGAAAAAGAAGTCCTCGAAATTATGAAAAAGAAAATGCCAGCCGAAAAATTCGAAATGTGGAAAAAGAAAGCAATCGCAAGTAAACCAAAACCCAAACCCGTCAAAATAGATGATTTTGACGAAGATTTAGATGGTAAATATTATATAAAAAACAAATTAGATTAGCATGCAAAACCCTCCTAATTAGAGGGTTTTTTTATGTAACAAATACAAATAAAACAGACTAACAAAAGAAACAGTAAAACGAATGAAAAAAATAGTTATCACATTAGCATTGACCACACTTTTATGGAGTTGTAAAACAGGAAGTTCCATCGCCAGCACTTCAAAACAAGAGGTAAAAGTGGCTATAAATCTTATCGACGTTAAAGAAGACCGTGTTTTGGTCACCGTAAAAGCCCCAAAAATAACCACCGATGAAGTAACTTACAATATCCCAAAAACAGTTCCAGGAACCTACTCGGAAGACAATTACGGCAAATACATCACTGGTTTAAAAGCCTTTGACAGCAAAGGAAATGTATTGTTGGTTACCAAGAAGAACGACAATACTTGGACTATCGCTAACGCCAAAAAAGTGGCGACAATTACCTATTATGTAAATGACACTTTCGACACCGAAAAAGGAAGAGGTTTTGGTCAAGATGATGTCTTTTCGCCAGCGGGAACAAACATAAATGCAGGCAAAAATTTCCTCATCAATACCCATAGTTTTATAGGATATTTTCAAGATTTAAAAGACATTCCCTATCAAGTTAGCATTGCGCACCCGAGCACATTGTGGGGAGCAACTTCAATGACAGATCTGGATGTTGCCACAACAAATGATATTTTTGAAACTCCACGTTATGCGGAATTAGTAGAAAATCCCATTATGTATGCAAAACCAGATTACACCTCGTTTACCGTAAACGGAATGGAAATTCAAATTGCAGTTTACTCGCCTACTGGAAAATTTACTGCCCAAAGCATTACCCCTGAAATGAAAACGATGATGACTGCCCAAAAGAATTTTTTAGGCAACATCAATTCGACCCAAAAATATAGTGTTTTAGTATACCTTTCGAGCATGGCAGAGGATGATGCCAAAGGATTTGGAGCATTAGAACACCCAACGGCAACAACTGTGGTTTTGCCAGAAATGATGTCCAAAGAGGCACTTATAAAAACAATGAAAGATGTCGTTTCACATGAATTTTTTCACATTGTAACCCCGTTGACCATTCATTCGAAAGAAATCCAGTATTTTGATTACATCAACCCACAAATGTCTCAACATTTATGGATGTACGAAGGAGTTACGGAATATTTTGCCAATTTATTTCAAATCAACCAAGGTTTGATTAACGAAGAAGAATTCTTTAGCCGAATTTCTGATAAAATCAATCATGCCAATAGCATGAATGACACGATGCCATTTACTCTAATGAGTGCCAATGTATTAAAAACACCATACAAAGAGCAATATCTAAATGTGTATGAAAAAGGTGCCTTAATAGGAATGTGTATGGATATTATAATTCGTGAAAAAAGTAATGGCGAAAGAGGAATTCTGGATTTGATGCAAAAATTATCGAAAGAATATGGAGTGACAAAACCATTTAATGATGCCGATTTGTTTGCCAAAATCACTGAACTGACCTATCCAGAAGTAGGAACTTTTTTGTCTACTTACGTTTCTGGGACAACCCCAATTCCTTACGATTTCTATTTGGCTAAAGTTGGTTTAACTAAAATTTCAGAGAAAGCACCATTGAATGTTTTCTTAAAAGGCCAAGTGCCCTACATTGCTGTAAATCATGAAAACAAAGAAATTTATGTAACTCCAAATGTAGAGTTAAATGATTTTTTTACAACTTTAAATATTGTTGGAGGAGACGTTATTTTGGCTATAAATGACAAAGCATACTCCCTAGATACGATTTACGATCTAATTAGTATGAGTGAAAAATGGAAGGAAAATGATCCAATTACTGTGAAAATTAAAAGAGATGGTAAAGAACAAATTATTAAAGGAAAAGTAACATTTTCATACGAAGAAAAGGACGGCTTGAAGATTAGCGATCCTTCAAAATCTGTATTGAAAGATGCATGGTTAAAAAAATAATTTAACTTATAAAATTTAGAATCCCGATTTAGAAATAAATTGGGATTTTTTTTATAAAATAAAAACGAACAACGATTAGTTTCCAACAATTTTCTTTATTTTGCGACAAAATTAAAACAACAATGAAAAAAACAATAATTGCATTTGTTACCCTAACCCTTATGGCATCTTGTAACAAAAATGAATCCAAAACGAACTTACACATCACGGGTAACATCAAAGGATTAAAAAAAGGTACTTTATACATTCAAAGAGTTGTGGACACCACATTAGTAGCATTAGATACAATTCAAATGGATGGAAGTTCCACGTTTGAGAGTGACATCGACTTAAAATCACCGGAAATGCTTTATCTATTTTTAGACAGAGGCGTTACAAATTCATTAGATAATAATTTATTGTTTTTTGCCGAACCTGGTAAAATAAATATTGAAACCAGTTTAGAAGGATACCTATCAGAAGCTAAAATAACGGGGTCCAAAAACCATGATTTATACGAGGAATATCGTAAAATAAATACGCGTTTCAAAGACGAAAGCCTCACGCTTATTGAACAAAAATTCAATGCCATGAAAGCTAATAATACGGCAAAAGTAGATAGCGTTTCGGCTAAACAAGAATCGAATATTAAACGAAAATATTTGTTTGCTACCAATTTCGCCATTAATAATCATGAGCACGAAATAGCACCTTATATCGCCCTATCCGAGATTTATGACATCAACATCAAATATTTAGATACCATTCAAAAATCGATGTCACCAACGGTTGCAAAATCGTTATATGGTAAAAAATTAATAGCCTATATTCAGGAAATTAAAAAGCAGCAATAACACAAATTGTCTTTTAAACAAAAAAATATCCTATTAAAAATGGCAGTCTTATGGGTAGTAATGGTCGGAAGAATAATCTTCCGACTTTTTTTGTTTTTTATTTATATATTTAACAATATTTTTCTTGTTT